>CAVSRY010000001.1:0-118094 GCA_963730485.1 uncultured Acidobacteriota bacterium
CGTGCTCAAAGAGTCCTCTGGCTTCCGCATACTTCCCCTGTGCCATGCGGGTCAGGCCATAGTTCATCAAGGCGCGTCCATTGGTCGGGCTCTTCTGCACCACATCACGCCAGAGCGTTTCCTCAGAGCGCCACACGGTATTGCGCTGATATGTCCCAACGGCGTGGCCGCAGAGGACGAGCACAGCAACAGCACAGGCCATTGATAGCACCATGAGACGTCGCTGGGGCCACGTCTCGCACCAGGTGCGGACCTGCAGCGCCAGCCACCAGACGCTGGCCAGCGCCAGCCCAATATACGGCAAAAAAACGCGGTGCTCATTGGCCACTTCGGCCAGGGGGAACACACTCGAGGTGGGTACCAGGGCGAGGCCAAACCAGGCGAGGCCAAACGCGATAGGTCGGGACGCGTGCGTGCGCGAAGCGCTCCAGAGCACGCGGAGCAGCACAGCGAGGCCCAACAGGCCAGCCACGACCCGCGTGTCGTACCACGTCGAGAACACGCCCAGCCCCGTATCTGCCGTGAGGCCCAACGGTACAAAAAACAAACGGATATAATGCAGCCACACAAAAGATTGGGTCAGCAGATACGCCAGGCGGTCCTCGCCTCCATAGGTGGCTGTCCGGGCATGCATCGCTTCCACAAACACGCACATCGCGCCTCCCATAAGAAACACCGGCAGACTGACCCGGACCGCGGCACACACAGGACGCCAGGAGCGCGACGAAAGGAGATCGGGCAGCGCTAGACGTTGCTCAAACAACAGGACATACACCAGGAAGAGCGGAGCGAACATGACCGCCGGTGACTTGGCGAGCGCGCCCACGAGCATCGGCAGCACATACAGATACGTCCATCGCCCTCGGGGCCAGTAGAGATAGAGGAGAAATGCGCCCACCACACCCATGGCTGCGAGCAATTCAGAGCGGGCGGAGATGTAATTGACAGTTTCCGTATTGACGGTGTGCACAGCGAAGAAGAGTGTGCTCACGAGCGCGACATAGCGATTCCACCCATGTGGCTCGGCCATGTCCATAATCCTGAGAAAAAAGAAGCATACCATCGTGCTCAGGATGAGTAGCATGACGAACTGCGACAGGTGAAATTGCCAGGGAACCAGGCCCCCTCCGAGCCAATAGTCGAAAGCCAGGCTCACTGTTACCAGCGGGCGATACGTCGCATTTGCCGGCAGACTGCTGAAGGTCCGCGCATCGGTAAAAAATACGCGCAGATTGGTCAAGGTCCGAATGTAGAGATTGCTTTCGATGACGTGGTCGTCGTCGAAATGAAACGAGTTGTGAAACGAGTTCGAGTAGGCGCTGACCAGCATAACCAGGGCCAAAAGACAGACCCCCGCAAATATCCAGGGTCGGCGCGTGTTCTGCTCAGCCTGCACCAGGGTCGTGTCAGGCATCGGAGGTTGCTTGCCCTCCTCGCCACAGGTCATCGTCGCTTCCTCCCCGGCTCATTCTCGACGTCCAGGACAATCGCCTGCAGGAGGAGTTGAAAGCCGAGGACGATGGCCAGAACCCCGATCATCACTGTCCCGGTACTGGCGAGTATGTGCAAGCGGAACGATTGTATCCAATGGTACACGGACCACACCACGCCAAAGCCCACAGCGGGAATCCCGGTCACCAAAAACAGCGAGGCGACGTTAAAATCCCGCATGAAATAACGCATGAAAACGCGGTACATCGACCGCCGGAGCAGCCTCGGGGCAAAGTCCTGGATCATCGCCAGGGGATGCAGCGAACTGGTCTCATGGCTGTAGATCGGCACCATGGGAATATCCTCCACGACGGCCTGAGCAAAGTACACTTCGCAGAGCAAGCTGATCTCAAAAAAATACCGTTCCTCAAGACGGTGCAAGGCCATGTGAGGCAGGAGACTGGCCCGGATAGCGAGGTAGCCGTTGCAGGGATCGAACACCTGCCAATAGCCGGAGGCCATCTTGGCCAGAAATGACAGCGCGACATTCCCGATACGCCGGATGAGCGGCATCTGGCGCATGTAGGAGAGGTGGGCAAAACGATTCCCCTTGGTCATATCAGCGTGATCAGCCATAATCGGCGCAACGAATTGGGGAATGAGCTGTGGGTCCATCTGGCCATCACCATCGATCTTGACGATGATATCAGCATCAAGTTCGAGTGCTTGCGTGAAACCGGTTTTCATCGCCCCCCCGACGCCACGATTGGCCTTATGGCACAGCACGATGAGACGTGGGTCGGGAATCTTCTGCAAGACCTCCTGCAGGTTGTCCGGAGAGGCGTCATCGACAACAATGATGTGGCCCACTGCCGATGGAACCCGCGCAATGACATCCGTAATCAAGGACGCCACACGATAGGCAGGAATGACGACAGCAATGGACGGCTGATGCGCATACATGGCGTTGGGATCCCGACGGACTCTCTGTATATGTCAGAGGAAGATGACGGTTGTGTCCCGGATGCTCTGGTGCGGACAACTGGTGACATCATAGCACACACTCATGACTTGTTTGCACTTTTGCCATCGTTCTGGCGGCACTCAGGCGCACCCGTGGCAGCGTCGCTCCAGGCGTGCCAGCAGCATGTCAGCGATGCTGAGAACGGGTATAATCCAGCCGATAGGCATAGCTATTGCTCTGCAAGGGAGTGCAGTATCCGGGAGGGATAGAATGGGGCACGGAGACCTCACATCAATCACGTTTGTGCATGCGCCGGATGCCTTCCTTGCCGAGACACAACAGTACGGCGCGCTGTTCATGCCCGTGTGGGCCTACACGCTGGCGGCATATATCGACGAGGCTGAACGCTACGATCTCAAACTGTGCGACCTGCGTTTCGACAAGATTGAGGAGGTCGCTGCAGCCGATCTCTTCGCTTTCAGTGGCCTCAACCAGGATTACGAGGCCATCGTTGCGGCTGCAGCGCAACTGCGGCAGCGTTTCCCACAGGCCACCTACATTATCGGCGGACCGATCACCTGGTCGCTCAACCAGGCTGGCGAAGTAGCGCAGTTGAGCATGTTCGACCACATCTTTGTAGGCGATGGCGAGGAAGCCTTGCCCCACTTCATCACTCTATTTGCGCACAGGCAGACGCTGCCGAAAGTGCTGGAGACCAGGCAGCGCTTTGACGTTTTGCAGGCGAGAGGCGCGTATCGTCCCTTCCTGCACCAGACCTACAAGCGTTATTACGGTGCTGTACTTGAAGTGTCCAGGGGATGCCCTTTTCTGTGCGAGTTCTGCGACATTCGCATCCTCCCTGACAACAATCGACCGCACAACCTCCCGCCCGACCTGATTATCGCGGAACTGGATCATCTGGCACGGCTCGGCATGAAGCAGGTCCTGCTCGCCTGCGATAATTTTATTGGCGACTTACGTTGGGCCGAAGAGGTTGCCGACAAGATCATCGCGTGGCAAGAGCGTACCGGTCTACGCCTGGCTCTCTACACCTGGCTGACGATCAACCTGGGCCATCACCCACGCCTGCTACGGAAGCTCCGTCAGGCGAATTTTGATATGTTGTTCATTGGGGTCGAGAGTTTCAGCAGCCATTCGCTGCTGGAGACGGCCAAAGTGCAAAATACCACGGGTGATATGATCGCCACCCTGCGGGAGATTCAATCCTACGGCTTTGTGATCGTTGCCGGGCTGATCTTTGGCTTCGACTCCGATACGGAGGCATCTTTCACCCTGACGCTGGATGGCCTGCTCGCGTCGGGGCTCATCTCCGGCGATCCGTCACTGCTGACAGCCTTGCCGGAACGCCACTGTACCGTCGCATGCAACTGTCCGGACGGTTGCGCCAGAATAAGCACAGTCTGGGCGGATACAAATACTGCACAAACATCCGTTACTTTATGCCACGTGAGCAGTTAGTACGCGGCTACCAGGTTATTCGTCACGCGGTTTTGCCAGGGCGACTATCAATACCAGCGCTTCAAGAGCTTCCTCGACAACCTGGATCACGGCAATCTATATCCCTCTTATGACATCAGGCTATGGCAGCCTCGGCACGTATATAGCAATGGTGTTCAAAAGCCCGAGTGCGGTCGCGATGCTGACCCGGCGGCTGTGCAACATGGTCTCATGCCCCGAAGCGGTGTGGGCCAGTCTTGCGGGCG
Source organism: uncultured Acidobacteriota bacterium (assembly GCA_963730485.1). Taxonomy (GTDB): domain Bacteria; phylum Acidobacteriota; class Vicinamibacteria; order Vicinamibacterales; family SCN-69-37; genus CAVTYZ01. The sequence goes on from CAVSRY010000001.1 coordinate 4,120, forward strand.
CACGCGGTTGCTGCTGTCACGGTCACGACGGCATAAGCGGTTTGTTCGGGATCTTCCAGTTCCTGGCTCTTTGCCTGGACGAACCCAACCTTGAAATATGAAGGTTTGACGGAGGCGGACTTCGATATTGAGTCGGTGCCGCCGGGGTCGCTCGACGCCGCCGTGATGATGCTCGTGCTGCACCACGTGCCGTCGCCCGTTCCCGCGCTGGCCGAAGCGCATCGCGTGCTCAAGCCGGGCGGGCCGTTGCTCATCGTGGACATGGCGGCGCACGACCGCGAGGAATATCGCCAGCGAATGGGGCACGTCTGGCTCGGGTTTCCCGAGGATCTGATTCGCCGTTTCGTGGACCAGGCGGGATTCGCGTGCCTTCGTATCGACGCGCTCGCACCCGCCGCGGAGGCCAAAGGCCCCGCGCTGTTTGGGGCGGTGGCGCGAGAAACGTGAGTTCCAGGGTTCCAGGGCCAGTGTGAAGTTCGTGGAGTGTGAAGTTCACGTTGATCGAAGGAGTTCCGATGACGACTGCTGTTGCCAACGCGCACGCGTATGACCTGGCCCGCAAGGCCGGGCGCCCACCGTTCAAGGTGGCGGATCTCGGCCTGGCCGAATGGGGCCGCAAGGAAATGGAGCTGGCCGAGGACGAGATGCCCGGCCTGATGGCCCTGCGGCGCACGTTACGCCGGCAAGGCGCCGCTCGCGGGCGCGCGCGTGATGGGGTCGCTCCACATGACCATCCAGACCGCCGTGCTGATCGAGACGCTCGACGCGCTCGGTGCGGACGTGCGGTGGGTGTCGTGCAACATCTTCTCGACGCAGGATCACGCGGCTGCCGCGGTCGTCGTCGGCCGGCCGGAAACGAAGGGCACGCGCGAGCGAGCCGCGCGGCATCCCGGTCTTCGCCTGGAAGGGTGAGTCGCTCGACGACTACTGGTGGTGCACGAAGGAAGCGCTGGTCTGGCCGGACGGCTCGGGTCCCACGCTGATCGTGGACGACGGCGGCGACGCGACGCTCTTCGTGCACAAGGCGTTCGAGTTCGAGAAGGCCGGCACGGTGCCGGCGTTCAACGCCGCGACCGAGCCCGAGGAGTGGGGCGTCATTCTCGAGACGCTTCGCGAGGAGCTCAAGTCACACCCCGGCCTCTGGTCGCGCGTCGCGAAGGGGATTCGCGGCGTCTCCGAGGAAACGACCACGGGCGTCCACCGGCTGTACGAAATGATGAAAGCCGGCACGCTGTTGTTCCCCGCGATCAACGTCAACGACTCGGTCACGAAGAGCAAGTTCGACAACATCTACGGCTGCCGCCACTCGCTGCCTGACGGTCTCGCGCGCGCGACCGACGTCATGCTGGGCGGCAAGCTCGCGGTTGTCTTCGGCTACGGCGAGGTCGGCAAGGGATGCGCGCAGGCGCTGCGCGGGCAAGGCTGCCGGGTCGTCATCACGGAGATCGATCCGATCTGCGCGCTGCAGGCCGCGATGGAAGGGTATGAGGTCGTCACGATCGACGACGTCGTGGACAAGGCCGACATTTTCATCACGGCGACGGGCAACTTCAACATCATCACGGTCGATCACATGGCCCGGATGAAGGACAAGGCGATCGTCGGCAACATCGGTCACTTCGACAACGAGATCGACATGGCGGGCCTGAAGAAGGTGCCGGGCGTCGTCCGCACCAACATCAAGCCGCAGTACGACCTCTGGCAGTTCCCGGACGGCCACGGCGTGCTGATTCTCGCGGAGGGGCGGTTGCTCAACCTTGGTTGCGCGACGGGCCACCCGAGCTTCGTGATGTCCGCGTCGTTCACCAACCAGGTGCTGGCGCAGCTCGAGCTCCACGCGAACGCCGAGAAGATCGGCAAGCAGGTGCTGATGCTGCCGAAGCAGCTCGACGAGGAAGTGGCGCGGCTGCACCTTGCGAAGCTTGGCGTGCGCCTGACGCAGCTCACCGATGAGCAGGCGAAGTACATCGGCGTGCCGGCGCAGGGACCGTACAAGCCAGAACACTATCGGTACTGACGCTCGCCAAGTTCGAAGTTAGAAGCCAGAAGTTAGAAGTCGGGCGCTCGGCAGGGCGCGCTCAGTTGCTTCTGACTTCTGACTTCGCACTTCTAACTTGCTCCGCGCACACGCTGGACACGCGCTATCATCTGCTGCTCCGGCCTCAGCACATGTCCTCCGGCTCCCGGATCGGCGTCCGCTTCCTCATCAGCATCGCCATCTACGGTGCCGTGATCGGCGTCGACGCGCAGTCCGCCAGTCAGAACGGCGTGATGCACCTCTTCCTCCTCGCCGGCCAATCGAACATGGCAGGTCGAGGACGAGTGGCCGACGAGGATCGCCTCGAGCATCCGCGCGTGCGGATGCTCAATCGCGACAACCAGTGGGTGCCGGCCGTCGAGCCCATGCACTTCGACAAGCCCATCGCTGCCGTCGGCCCCGGTCGCGCGTTTGGCGTCGCGATCGCGGAATCCGATCCGGCCATTCAGATCGGACTGATACCGGCGGCCGTTGGTGGCTCACCGGTGGCGGCATGGGAACCGGGCGTGCTCTATCCCGAGACCGGCGCGTATCCCTGGGACGACGCGCTCCGGCGCACGCGGGCCGCGATGCCCGCCGGAACGGTGAAGGCCATCCTCTGGCATCAGGGGAGTCGGACGCCAACCCGACGAACGCGCCGCTCTACGAAGATCGCCTGCGGGCGCTCATCGCCCGCTTCCGTGCGGAGCTTGGCAATCCATCGCTGCCGTTCCTCATCGGCCAGCTGGGGCGCTTCTCGGCCCGGCCGTGGAACGAATCATTTGAACAAGTGGATGCGGCGCATCGGCGCGTGGCCGCGGAGGTCGCGAATGTCGCCTTTGTCCCGTCTGAGGGCCTCGCCGACAACGGCGACAACCTGCACTTCAACGCCGATGGCGCGCGCGAACTCGGCCGCCGCTACGCCAACTCGTATCTGAAACTCACCGTGAAGCCATGAAGAACTTCTTCATGCCTTCATGGGTCACGGTGGCGGTGCTCGCCGTGCTTCCGGGCCTGCGAGCCCAGGCCCCGACCTCTTGTGCCCCGACCGACGGAGTCCAGTTCGTGTGCGGCCTGGAGGCCCCCGAAGATCTCGTCGTGCTGCCCGGAGATGAGTGGGTCGTCGCGGGCGCGTACTCGGGCCGCGGCGGCATCAACCTGATCCGCGCTAAAGATCGCTTCACGGTGTTCGCGTACCCAACTGAGCAGGTGCTGGATCGGTTTGACACGAAAACCTACGGCGGCGCCTGTCCCGGGCCGCCGGACGCCGCCACCAAAGCGAAGTTTCAGATACACGGCCTCAGCCTCGTTCCAGGGACCAACTCGGTCCATCGGCTGTTCGCCGTCCTGCATGGCGGCCGGGAGTCGGTGGAAGTGTTTGAGGTGGATGCGCGTCCAGCCACGCCCACGCTCACCTGGATCGGATGCGCCGATTGCGCCGGAGCCGATCGGTCTCAACTCAGTCCGCGGGCTGCCCAACGGCGGGTTCGTCGCCACCAACTTCCTCGCGCGCACCGGCGGTCCTGACATCAAGGCCGTGATGGCGGGCCAGAAGAACGGCGAACTGTGGGAGTGGTCCCCCGGGTCCGAGTGGCGCAAGGTGCCCGGCACAGAAGCTGCTGGTGCGAACGGCCTCGAAGTGTCACAGGATGGCCGCGCGTTCTACGTTGCGGCGTGGGGCGGGCAGTCCTTGATTCACACGTCGCGCGAGGCCGCCGCGTCGATGCGCCCGCTAAGGCACGAAGTGCCGCTCGGGTTCCGTGTGGACAACATCCACTGGGCGCGCGACGGTTCGCTGCTCGTCACCGGACAGGGCGAGGCGCCCGCCTCGTCCATCGTCGTGAAGATCAATCCCGGAACCCTCACTGTCCGGGAAATCCTCCGGCATCGCGACACTCCCGCGTTCGGCGCCGCCACCGCCGCGGTCGAAGTGGGCAGGGAACTGTGGGTGGGCTCCTTCCGGGGTGACCGGTTGGCGATCTTTCCGCTGCTGCCCTAAAGCCTTCACACGCTGTGGGTTCTGACGCCCGCAGGTTCTGGTCTGCGTTTTGCGAATTCCTGGGGCAGGGCAGTACCATATGTCGCCTGATGTTCCACCGGACTGACGACCTTCGAATCCGCCAGCTCAAGCCGCTGATTCCCCCGGCGATCCTCCTCGAGGAGCTGCCGATCACCGAGCCCGTCTCTACGCTCGTCGCCCGGACGCGGCAGGAAGTGGCCGACATCCTCCACGGCAGGAGCGACCGTGTTCTGGTCGTCGTCGGCCCGTGCTCCATTCATGATCCCGAGGCGGGGCTCGACTACGCGAACCGGCTCGCGGCGGTTGCCCGGGAGACGCGAGACGACCTGCTCGTCGTGATGCGCGTCTACTTCGAGAAGCCGAGGACGACGGTCGGCTGGAAGGGGCTCATCAACGACCCGCATCTCGACGGCAGCTTCGCCATCAACGAAGGGCTGCGGCTTGCGAGAAGCCTGCTGCTTCGCGTGAACTCGGTGGGTTTGCCGGCGGCTACCGAGTTCCTCGATCCGATCACGCCGCAGTTCCTCGCGGACCTCGTGGCCTGGGGCGCCATCGGCGCCAGAACGTCAGAGAGCCAGGTTCACCGGGAACTCGCGTCCGGTCTCTCGATGCCGGTCGGATTCAAGAACGGCACCGACGGTTCGATCCAGATTGCCATCGACGCGGTCTGCTCCGCCGCGCATCCTCATCAGTTCCTCTCCGTCACCAAGCAGGGCGTCGCCGCCATCGTCGCCACCAATGGCAATCCGGATTGCCACGTGATCCTTCGCGGCGGAAAGAGCGGCCCGAACTTCTCGTCCACCCAGGTCCGTCGTGCTTCGTCAGAGGTGGGGGCCGCGGGCCTTGGCGCGCGGCTGATGGTCGATTGCAGCCACGCCAACAGCAACAAAGACGCGAGCCGGCAGCCCGAGGTGCTCCGCGACGTGGCTCAGCAGATTGCGGGCGGCACGCGGGAGATCTGCGGCGTGATGTTCGAGAGCTTCCTCGTCGCCGGCCGGCAAAGCGTCAGCGCCGGCCGGCCGCTCGTCTACGGACAGAGCATCACCGACGCGTGCCTCGACTGGGATTCGACCGAGCCTCTACTGAACGAGCTGGCGGCCGCGGTGCGTGAGAGGCGGCAGGTGAGGGTGGGGCAGGAAGTTTAGGGACACTCGCATTGAGGATTTGCGATTTGCGATTGATGGACCATCGACGATCGAGTGATTGACGATTGCTGATATGATGATTGGGAGCCGACGCTCTCCATCATCAGTTCCTCAATCTCTCAATCGTCCGATCATCAATGGATCATCAATCGCAAATCTCAAATCATCAATGCAAGTGTCCAGTTACTGTCCAGCCTTCGTAATCGGCGTCACAACCAATTTTCTGAACGTCACCAGCGAGTGATCGCCCTGGATCATGATGGGTCCGGGCGCGAGCTCGTCGTTGTCCAGCGCGCCGCCGGTGAACGCCGGTAGCTCCGCGTTGTCATGGATGCGGATGTCATTGAACCAAACGGTGATGCGGTTGCCGACGACGATGGCCTCGAGCTTTTGCCACTGGCCGGGCGCCTTGCCGGCGTAGAAGTCGGGTGCCTTCCACCCATAGATCGCGCCCAGGCTCTGGCGGCCCCCGGTGGTGCCACCGACCGTTGCGCCCTGCCCGACGGACAACTGCAGCTCGTAGCGCCCGCGGATGTAGAACCCGCTGTTCTGACCCTGGTCCAGAAGGAGTTCCGCTTCGACCTTGAAGTCCTTGAACTTCTCCTTCGTGTAGATGTTGCAGGTCGGCCGCTCGCCCTGCGCCGGCACGGCGTTCTTCATGGTGCCGTTGTCGTACGTCCAGCGGTTCACACACTCTGTCTGCCAGGTCTCGGGCGTGTCACCGCTCCAGGCTTCCTTGCCGACGCCCTGACCGACGACCACCACGGGTTTGCCGTAGGTGTGGAAGCCGTTCGCGTTCGAGTACGGCCAGACCGGCTGGCGCGTGCCAACCCACTTGATGGTGGATGGCGCGGGGGGGCGGGCGCGGGAGCCGCAGCCGCGGGCGGCGCGGCCGCTCGACCGCCGCCTTCACCACCGGCACGCGCGGCGCCGCGGCCGCGGGCGTTCGGGTTCGGTGCGCACGGAGGCGGCGGCATGTTGTGCGAGCCGACCAGCTTGCCGCCTTCCAGGCGTGCGCGGAAGATCGCGCCGCACTGACGAATGGGTTCGAGGGTGCCGTCTTCCATCAGGAGCCCCTCACCGGCACCTTTCTGCCAGACGAGCTCGTTGCCCTCCACGCGGATCCACGCGACCGGGGTGGCGTGCGCCGAGCGATCGAGGAAGATCGCCTGCAGCTGCCCGTCCTTCTGCGTGACTTCGAGGAAGTAGATCTTGTTGGTATCCGTTCCGGTGCCTCTCAGGTTCCACCGGCCCACGAACGGGTTCTGCTGGGCCGACAGCGCCACCGTGGCCACTACCAAGCTGAGCGTTACGAATGTCGCGCGCATATGCGTTTGTCTCCCTGTCGGCGACGCGGAACTCAGTTCCGCGCTACGTACTGTCCTCGAGCCCTAAGCCCTACGCCGTGAGCCCTAAGCCTTACAGTGAATACCCCGATCGGTACGTCCGCGTCAGGAACTCGTTGGCCGCGGCGTTGTTCGTGACGCGCATGTTCGCGCCGTCGTAGTACAGCTTCGACTTCGCGCGAAGCGAGGCGACGCCGAGCAGCATGATTTCGTTCAGGTGCGCCGCGTAGCTGAAGGGCGACGTCACCTGGTCGCGGCCGCGGATGGCGTTCACCCAGTTCATCTCATGCGACTGATGCGCGATGCGAGGCAGGACTTCGGGCGGCGCGCCGAACGAGTTGTGACGCTCGGCCGGAAGCAAACGCGGCTTCGAGCCGTACGGTTTCCTGCACCATCTTCCCCTTGCTGCCGATGTACAGCACGCCGCCGGCGGGGTCGACGCTTTCAGTGCCCAGTTCGTCGGGCTTCGGCGGCATCAGCCCGCCGTCATACCAGATCATCTTGACCGCCGGCTTGCCGGGGCGCGCGGCGAACTCGTAGTACGTCGTCGTCGCGTTCGGGTAGGTGGCGCCGTTGAACGGTGTCGCGATCGTTTCGATCGACGTCGGCAGTCCGAGCTCGAGGCCCCATACGGGGTGATCCACGAGGTGCGCGCCCATGTCGCCAAGCGCGCCCTGTCCCCAGTCCACCCAGCCGCGCCAGTTGAACGGGTGATAGATCGGGTGGTACTCGACTTCAGGGGCGACGCCGAGAAAGAGATCCCAAGAGAGCCCGTCCGGCACCGGGAACTTGCCCATCGCCGCCGCGAGACGGGTATTGACGCCGTTGTTGTTCCAGCTGAGCTTCGACGCGTCGCCGGTCATCGGCGCCGGCCGCGGGACGCCCTGCGGCCAGTACCCGAGCGGACGGTTCGTCCACACGTGTACTTCACGGACGTCGCCAATCGCGCCCGCCATCAGATATTCCTGGCCGCGCCGCGCCTCGTCCTGCGAGTGGCCCTGGTTGCCCATCTGCGTGACGAGCTTCGGGTTGTCCTTGGCCTTCTTGGCGAGGTGCCGCGCTTCGTGGACGGACCAGGTGAGCGGCTTCTGCACATACACGTGCTTGCCCAGGGTCATCGCGGCCGATGCGATGATCGCGTGCATGTGGTCCGGCGTCGCCACGACCACGCCGTCGATGTCCTTCTGTTTCTCGAGCATCTCGCGGTAGTCGCGGTACTTCTGCACCTTCGGCAGCTGCACGTCGATGAACCGCTTGATCAACTCGGTCTGGTCGGGTGCCGCCCACTTCTGATTGGCGGCCTGCTGCTTCTGCGAGGGCCCGAAGTTCTTGAACACCTGCGCAGGCTGGGGCTGCTGGTTGGCTCCCGCGCCGCCCGCCCGGCCCGTGCCGCTCGGCGTGGGCTCTGGCGGATACGCGCGATCGCGCCATTGTTTGATCTTGGCGTCCATGTACGTGGAGTCCACGTCACAGAACGCGACGATGTTCTGGCTCATGAGCGCCTGGGTGTTGGAGCCGCCCATGCCGCCGACGCCCACAATCGCCACGTTGACCGTGTCGCTTGGCGCCTGAAGCCCGCGGCCCAGCACGTGACGAGGGACGATCATGAAGCCAGCGGCTGCGCCAGCTGTGGCCGTCACGAATTGACGCCGGGACAGTCCGCCCCCACTCCGCGTGTCGCGATCGTGCGTACTCATCACGTCCCTCCCTTTCGGGCAGCAGCGACCCGTCGCCAAACCGGGTCTGGATGACCTGTGTGCCGCAAACCGTCGCACGATTTCGCGAGCGGGTCAAGATCGCGATGTTTCCCACGATCTCGGGTCGAGGTCTGTTACGATCATGTCGTTCTATCCCCTCCCTCGGAGGATTCCCCGCGTGTCCGACGTCGATCCCGCAGAATTGAGTTCCCGTGCGCGCGCTTTGCGCACGGAAGAGTACGGTCCGGAAGCTGACGAGCCCGAGCCCACCCCCGCGCCCACCTCGAAGAAATCCGAGAAAGCGGAACGGGAAGGTCTGCCGGCCGGTTACCGGATGCGTGCTGACGCGCACTACGTCGAGAACCTGACAACCCGGCGCGAGCGCGCGACGGCGGAAGGGTTGCGCGCCGTCGAGTCCCATCGATCGGACAGGCTGCTCGACCAGCTCGCCGAGGACCTTGGAACCATCGAGTCCGCCGCACAAGCGCTGGCCGCCGACGGTGGTCGCATGGCACGTCGCGTGAACACGGACCTGATCAAATCGCAGGTCTGGCGCGCCGGCTGGGCGTTACGCGCCCATACTCTGCTGGGCGGGCGTCACCGCGCCAAGCTTCGGCCGCGGCCTCTGGGCTTCCTGCTCGGTCAGATCCGCAGCGGGTGGGCCGCGGAATGCCGGCTCGCCAGCGTGAACTTCGAGGTGGCGGCCTCCGACTGGAACGCCGTGGTTTCGGTGGATGAACACAGCTTCATCGCCGGCGTCAGCGGCGCGATCATCGCGACGCTGGGGCTCATCGGCGATACGGACGACACGTCGCTGACGCTCCAGGCCACCTCCTCTGCCGGCCAGCTGCGCTCGATCGACCTCATCCAGGCGGACGTCCTCGTCACCCCGAGCGAGGGTGGCCGATTCTTCGACGCCTCCTGGGTCGACCGGCCCGGTGGCTGGCTCGCCGGACTCGGCGCGGCCGTGGCGAAGGCGGCGGCCCAACAGCACGGCGGCGATGCGGTGTTCCTGACCGATGAAGAGATCGGGAGCACGGTTAGGATGCAGTTCTCAAAATAGGTTCGACAGGTGCGACGGGTCCCAGGAACCACCTGCCGCACGTCATCTTCTCACGTTCCTTCTAGTGGCCCGGAATCCGTTGGCTTTGTGTGAGACGCACCGTTGCGACGAGACATCGCCGGGCGAATCGGAACGCCTTCTCGCACGAAACTACCTCGAAATAGCCGAGTTGGATGCCATCGCTCAAGCGGCCCTCGGCGTCTCCTAGCGATCCCAGCGCGTAGTCCAGAAATCGCCGGAAGTCGCCTGGCGCGAAGCGCAGGAATCCCTCCGCGATGTTGCTCGTCACGGATGTTACGGCGCCTGTCAGTTGTTCGGCATACGACGATCTGCCACGCGCGGGGCTCACCTGTAGCAGGCCGAAGACTTCGGTCTTGCTGTCTGGAGCTGCCACGCGACTAATTCTTTGTAATGGCGCGACGGACGGTCACTTTGCAGAGCCGTGCCCGCGGCTCCGAATTGTCCTGTGCAGTGAAGAGAGTTCAGTGTGACTGGGCTTGAGGAATCTGGAACTAGGGAAGATGACTGCCCTCAGGTTCCTTGGACCTGTCGCACCCGTCGCACCTGTCGTACGCGCTCTACCGTCCTCTCGCGAGTGTCCTCATAGGAAGCACGAGCGAGAGGTAGATCACCCCGCAATCCAGAAGTTCGCATCGATTTCGATCCACATCGAGATCGCGACCGCGACGATCGACGCGAGCACGCTGAACGCGCCGTTCACGCCCCACGCCCAGGCAAGGACTTGGGGTCTATCCCCGCTGACGAAGTCGGACTGACCCCTCGTCGCCGGTTCCTCGATCAACCGCACGCCGATGGGAAAGCACATGCCGAGCAGCATGGCCAACGGTCCAGCAAACGCGATGACCGTGAGCGTGCGAATGGCGAGTCCGGCGGTGACGGTCGCCGCAAGCGTCGCGAGGCAACGCCGTCGCCGTCACGGCGAGCGCCGCCGCGATGCCGATCGGCACCCAGAACGCCCGGCGTCCTGGAGCGACGGACACGCGGCTCGACAGGAAGCTGCCGGCGCCGGTGAAAAGCAGCATCGAGAACAGCACGATCGCCAGCGTGTACGTCGGATGTCCGATGTAGACCGAGAAACGCTGGAGCAGTCCGATCTGGATCAGCATGTAGCCGAATCCGATCGCCGCGAAGTAGGCCATCGCCACACAGAATTCGGCCCACGGCATCGGCGGCCGTCCCGAGCGCCGCGAGCGGCCAGACGATGATGGCGAGCACGAAGAGCGTGCAGATGGCCATGAGCGTCAGGAGCAGCAGCGTGGCCTGGAGGTTGCCGCCGAGCGCGCCGTACCGCGACAGCTGGGCCCAGTCGAACAGCGCGCGCGGACGCAGCATGTTGAAGTAGTACGGACGACGATCGGTCGGTGGGGAGTAGTCGTAGAGCGGGTCCGCGGTCGCAGCCCGGAGCTCGTCGACGGTGCGGCTCCGGCTGATGCGGCCGAGGAGGTTGTCCGCCGGCAGGACGCCACGGCGCGACGGCGATCTCGAAGCCGCGCTCGTTCGCGAGCGCGTCGAGCCGGTCGCGATCGGTCGTCGTGAACGGCGCGCTCGACACCATGAGCGTCGCGACGCGTCCGCTGACCAGGAGCACGAGCTGATCGCCGGGCCGCGCGACGCCGCGATCGATAAGCGACGCGACGCCGAGTCCGACCAGGCGGCTCGTCTCCGACGTGTTGTCGGGATTGAACCAGCGCGACACGCTGAGGACGCCGCCCGGTGAGAGCCGGCTCAGGAAAACCCGCCACGCGTCGAGCGTGTAGAGGCCGTTCTCCGACAGCGTGAACGCGCCCGCGCCCGTCGCCGCCCACGTGTCGACGAGCGACATCTGGATGACGTCGAAGCGCTGGCCGCTCCGCGTCAGACGCGCGCGGCCGTCGTCATGCACCAGCGTCACCTCAGGGCGATCCGCGATCTTCGCGAACGCGCGATGGCTGCCCTGGAGCAGGTCGATCATGATGCCGGTTCACGTCGATGCCGAGAATCGACCGGCTGCCGCCCCAGATCGCCGAGAGGACGTCGCGTCCGCCGCCGACGCCGATGACCGCGACGTCGCCGCCTTTCCGGATCGTGTACGGCACGGCGGTGACGTCGTAGCTGACCCAGTCGAGCACGGCCGGGTCGCCGTTCCATTCCGTGATCGGCGTTCCGGCTTCGCCGTCGATCGCGAGCCACGCGATGCGGCTGCGGAACCGTTCGGCGCCGCGGCCCGGTCCCCACATGAACGACCGTTCTTCCGCCGGACGCTGCACCAGGACGTAGGAGTGACTGTTCCAGCGCGTCACGTCGTTCAATGAGTTGGTGACCCAGAGCTGGCGATTCTTCGGATAGATGATCTGGAGCGCGGCCGAAGCCGGCAGGATCGCGTTGGCGAGCGCCGCGGCGGCGAGGACGATGGCCACGACACGCGGCAAGTCCGTGACGCCGGCCGGCGTGGCGGCCGAAGCAACTGGCCGCGACGGCGGCGATCGCGCCCGCCGTCAATACCGCCGAGCTGACGTTCGTGCGGTCGAGCAGCGGGACCACGAGCGCGCAGCCGGCCGCGGCACCGGCGAGATCCCAGGCGTAGAGACGTCCGATTGGTCCACCGCACCGCGTGAGCGCCAGCGTGACCGCCACGCCCGACAACACGAACGGCACGGCGAGCGCCGCGGTCGAGACCGCGATCGACAGGATCTCCATCGACCGAGCCGGTTGCAATCGGCAGGAACGGCACGGTCAGGTTCAGCGACGTGCGAGGCGGGACGGCGCAGGCGAACCACAGCGTCACGCGCGCGAGCTCGGCCGGCGCGCGCTCCGCGGAAAACTGGTCGGGCCGGCGGAAGACGAACACCGCTCCGGCCGCCATCCCCAGCATGGCCAGGGACACCGCGAGAAACGACAGGTGGTACCAGGTCAGCACCGACAGCAGCCGCGCGTCGAGGGTTTCCAGGAGCAGCGTGGACAGGGTGAGAAGGAACAGGCCTGCCGATAAAGCCAATGCATTGCGGATCTGCGATTTGCGATTGAGGATTGCATTTGCGATTGCGGACGGAGGATTGTGGATCGAGCCCAGGCTCCAGGCCGAAGCCTGGCCCTCGGCCCTCAGCCTTGAGCCCTAAGCCCGAGGCCCTCAGCTGTGAGCCCTAAGCCTTGAGCCGACGCTCGCCCGGCGCGGTACAGTTTTCATCCCGAGACGGGCCGGGTTCCGGCCGGCTGACCATGCGCATCCACACCTTCGACACCACTCTCCGCGACGGCACGCAGGGCGAAGCCGTGTCGTTTTCGGTCGACGACAAGCTGGTGATTGCCCAGAAGCTCGATGAGCTGGGCATCGACTACATCGAAGGCGGCTGGCCGGGCTCGAACCCGAAGGACAAGGAGTTCTTCGCGCGCGCCCGCGACCTGACGCTCTCGCACGCCCGGCTGACCGCGTTCGGCGCGACGCGGTTCGCCAAGAATCGCGTGGATGAGGACCCGAGCGTCGCCGCGCTCGTCGAGGCCGGCACGCCGGCGATCGCGATCTTCGGCAAGACCTGGGACCTCCACGTCCGGCGCGCGCTCGGCATTACGCTCGACGAGAACCTGCAGCTCATCGCCGAGACCGTGAAGTACCTCAAGGACCACGGCAAGGAAGTGGTCTACGACGCGGAGCATTTCTTCGACGGCTACAAGGCCAACCCCGACTACGCGCTGCGGACGCTCGAAGCCGCGCACACGGCGGGCGCCGACGTGCTCTGTCTCTGCGACACCAACGGCGGCACCGAGACCGGTCGCGTCGCGGAGATCGTGGCCGACGTCCGCCAGCGATTCGACGGCGTCATCGGCATCCACACGCACAACGACTCCGACGTCGCCGTGGCGAACGCGCTCGCGGCGGTCGAAGCCGGCGCCACGCACGTGCAGGGCTGCATGAACGGCTACGGCGAGCGCTGCGGCAACGCCAACCTCACGTCGATCATCGCCAACCTCGAGCTGAAGCTCGGTCACACGACGATCGGCCCGGCACGACTCGCGAGCCTCACGCCGGTGTGCAAGTTCATCGCAGAGCTGGCCAATCTGCCGCTCCGCAGCGACCAGCCGTTCGTCGGCAAGAGCGCGTTCGCGCACAAGGGCGGCGTGCACGTGAGCGCCGTGCTCAAGGATTCCGCCACCTACGAGCACATCGTGCCCGAGCTCGTCGGCAACCAGCAGCGCGTGCTCGTGAGCGACCTGTCGGGACGCGGCAACATCATCTACAAGCTCAAGCAGCACGGCCTGGCCGACCGGCTGGACGAGGCCGCGCGGCGCAGCGTGCTCGAGCGCATCAAGCAGATGGAGTACGAGGGCTACGAGCTCGAGGCCGCCGAAGGCACCTTCGAGCTGCTCGTGCGCGAGGCCCTCCAGCCCGGCATGCACTTCTTCGACGTCGATCGGCTACGAAGTGACGACCCGCTCGACGGCGCCGGGCGTGTCGGAGACGACGGCGACCGTGATCCTTCGGGGCCGCGACGGCGTCCACGAGGCGACGGCGACCGGCCACGGGCCGTTCAACGCGCTGCACGTCTGCCTGCGCAAGTGCCTCTCGCAGCTCTATCCGCAGATCGCCGACGTGCACCTGACCGACTACAAGGTGCGCGTGCTCGATTCCTACAAGGGAACGGCCGCCAAGGTGCGCGTCCTGATCGAGTGGTCAGACCACCGCACGAGCTGGAGCACGGTCGGCGTGTCCGACAACGTGATCGAGGCCAGCTGGCGCGCGCTCGTCGACGCGATCCGGCTCGAGTTGATGCGCATCGCCGACGAACACCCGGCGCCGACGGCTGCCGCGACGAATTAACCCTTCAGCAACCGAATCAACCGATCGAACAGCTCCGCCTGCGCAGGGTTGACAGCCACTCGCGCGTCGGCGATTGAGAAAAACGCGACGCGATCGACTTCGGGCACGACGATCCGTTGTCCGGAGCGCACCGGCCACTCGACCGTCGTCTCCATGCTGACGAGCGCCGCCGGATCGCAATCTCCTTCGAACGCCCATGCGTGAACAATCTTTCCGCTGCGCTGTGTGATGTGTCCCAGCGGGAGGAAGGGGCCGGTCGCCGGGAAGCCTGTTTCTTCCTGAAATTCGCGCAGGGCGCTCTCGAGCGGCGGCTCGCCGTCGTGGATGCCGCCCTTGGGGATCGTCCAGGCGCCTTCCTCGCGGCCTTGCCAGAACGGTCCGCCCGGGTGCGCCAACAGCACCTCGATGCCGTCCTTCACGCGGCGGAACATCAACAACCCTGCGCTCTGCTTTGCGGGCACGAGGGCAAGGTACTACACGTGGCTTGGGGCTTGCGGCCTGGGGCTTCGGGATGCTGAACGGCAGCTCAGCCGACCGTTAAGGCTCGAGCCGGAGCTTGAGCCTCTACCCAACGTGTATGCGTGGTCGCCGAGCAGGATCGGGCTCGGCCTGTCTCAGGACTTCACGGCAGACCGGCGCTGTGTCGCCTTCGCCGAACGCGAGGAAGCGCAGCAGGTACGTGACCGGGTTGCCCTCCGTCCAGCCGAAGTACGCGTGCGGAATGCTGTACGTGCGGTCGCGCAGATCGAGCAGCAACCCGGCAATCGCGTTCGGAATGGCCGGGCTCACGCACCGTAGGATTCGGAATCCGCCGACCGTGACGCCCTGCACGTGCAGCGTGTCCGAGAACGCCGACGCGTCACCCGGCCGAACCTCGAGGAAGAGCACCACGTCGCCCGGGGGCAGGTGATGGGAGTGCCGCGCATCGTTGAACTTGCGCTGGTACTCCTCTTTCGACCCGGTGTTGGGCCGGCTCGCGATGATGCGGATCGATCGTCGTCCCGCCGCTTCACGGATGAACCCGAGCGCGACGTCGTCGTAGTCCACGCCCTCGATCCGGATCTCGGTGGACCGCATCACGCGCGACACGAGTGATGCGGCGATGATCGTGACGATGAACCAGGCGGCGATCGTGATGCCGTCGGGTTGCTGCCAGATGTTGACGGCAACCGTGTAGATGAACACGAGCGACACCGGCAGGAAATAGTAGCGGCTTGCCGGCTGCGCGAGGTACACCGCGACCGCTGACGAGGTCATCAGCATCAACACGCCGGTGGCATACGCACCGCCTTGCGCGTCGACGTCGGCCTCGAACGAGATCGTGACAAAGAAGCAGATGGCCGTGATGAGCACGACAAGCGGACGTGTCGCGCGCGCCCAGTCCGGCGCCATGCCGTAGCGCGGCAGGTACTGCGGCACCAGGTTCAGCAGGCCCGCCAACGCGGAGGACCCGGCGAACCAGAGCGTCGCGATCGTCGCAAGGTCGTAAATCGTGCCGAAGAGCTCGCCGAGGTCGCGGTGCGCGAGATAGGCGAGGGCGC
Source organism: uncultured Acidobacteriota bacterium (assembly GCA_963730485.1). Lineage (GTDB taxonomy): Bacteria > Acidobacteriota > Vicinamibacteria > Vicinamibacterales > SCN-69-37 > CAVTYZ01. Next base: position 19,762 of record CAVSRY010000001.1, read on the forward strand.
GGCCGTACGCCTCGCCGCCTTCCTGTAATGCGGCCGACGGAATCCGCGTCGAGACGACGATGGAACTGCCGATGAGCAGCACGCTCATGATGAGCGCGGCGCCGGTCAGCAGTCGCTGCGTGTTGCGGATGCGCGACTGCAACACCTCGTCCGGCGTCTCGCCCTGTCCCGCCACGAGAGGCATGACGGCCACACCGGTCTCGAAGCCTGAAAGGCCGAGCGCGAGCTTGGGGAAGAGCACGACGGCCATCACGATCCAGAGCATCGGCCGGCTTTCCTGAGCGAACAGGTTGTTCTGCCAGGTGGCCAGGATCGACGGGTCGCGCGCGACGATCACGAGTTCCCATGCAACGACGGTCACGTTGACCGCGAGGAACACCGCGACGAGGCCGACGGCCAGCCAGATGGCTTCGCCGAAGCCCTTCAGGAAGATCGCGCCGAGCAGCGCGACGAGCACGCACGTCAGGATGATCGGATGATCAACCCAGCGCGGAACGAACGGGTTCTCGACGATGTGGGCCGTGGCGTCGGCGGCCGACATCGTGATGGTAATGATGAAGCTCGTCGCGGCGAACCCAAGAAGGCAGAGGACGACCGCCTTGCCGCGCCATCTGGGAAGCCGGTCTTCGAGGACCGAGAGGCTGCCCTGGCCATGCGGGCTCAGCGCAGCCATCCGCCGGTACACCGGCAACGCGCCGAAGAGCGTGAGCGCGACGAGGACGAGTGTCGCGAACGGCGCGAGGTAGCCGGCCGCGAGGAATGCAATGCCCGGCTGGTACCCGAGGGTCGAGAAGTAGTCGACGCCCGTCAGACACATGACCTTCCACCAGCTCGCGGTGTGGGACACCCGAGCGGGTTGCCGGCCGGTCTTGTCGGCGATTCCTGCCAGAAACCACGCGCTCAGGCCGGAGCGCGTGGACGTTCGGTCTCGGTCCACCGGGGGCAGTTTACTCCGTGAACACGACGAGGGCCCCTTCGGTGACGTCGCGCACGCCGCCGACGACGACTCGAGTGCCCGCGTCGAGACCGGAGACGACTTCGACCAGCGTCTCGGTCATGAGTCCCGGCCGCACGTCCCGACGATGCGCTCGGCCGTCTTCGCCGACGATCATGACGAAGGCCGACAGGTCGTCGCGGAGCAGGGCCGCCGTCGGTACCACCAGTGCGTTCGCCCGTTGATCGAGCAGAATCTCGACGCTCACGGGCGCGTTTGCGAGAAGCGTGGACGGACCGGCGAACGCGAGCCTGACCTCGCCCGTCGGCGCGTTGGCGTCAACGGTCGCGGGCTTGGAGGCGACGGTCGCCGGCAGCGGCCCTTCGCCGCCGATGGCCAGGATCGTTGCCGCCTGCCCCTGTACGATGCGCGCGAGCTGAGGAATCGGAAACTGCGCGGCGACCTGCAGCCGCGTGGGATCGACGACCTGCAGAATCGGATCGGTGGGCGAGTTGCCCACGAAATCGCCTTCCGCGTGGTACACCCGCGCGACCACTCCAGCGAACCGGGCGCGGACCGTGGCCTGCGAGTTCTCGATCTTGGTGGCTTCGAGTTCCGCGACGGCCTGCGTGAGAACTGACGCCGACGTCGTTTGTTCGGACCGCGCGGATTCAAACGCGTTCCGCGACGCGATGCCCCGCTCGAAGAGACCGCTCATCCGCGCGAACTCCGCCTTGGCGCGATCGGAGCGTGCGGTCGCTTCGGTCACGGCCGCCTGCCGGAGGTTCAGCTCGTGCGTCACTGACGCGATCTCGAACTGCACGAGCACATCGCCGACGGCGATCGGATCCTGTTCTTTGACGGGCAGCCGCGCGATTTGCGCGGAGGAGGGCGCATAGATCGTCCATTCACCGGCCGCGGCCGGGACGACCATGCCCGAGGCCGTCGCCGCGTCGCGAATCGATTGGCGCCTGACGGGCTGGACACTCACCCCAACCGGCTTTTCGGCCTCAGCCGCCGGTTCGGATCGTCCGCAGGCTCCGAGCGGACCAAGGACGACGAGACCGGCCATCGCCGCGACGGCGCGAAGACGCACACTCAAAGTCTAGCCTGAGCGTGCAACAAGCACACGGTCGAGCCAGCCAGGCGTGAGGGAGCGAGGGATCGATGCGTACTACACGTACGCGTCGAAGTGGCCCACCTTTTGCGTTTTGCCGCGGCGATCTACTCGTCGAGTCAGACGGAAAGGCACTTGACGTGACGTGGCATCGCACACCACGTCACGTCAATTGCTTTTCGGATCAGGAGGAGGGAGACCGTATGTTGAAAGGTTCCGTAGTGGCGCTCGTCATGTTTGCGGCTTCTGCCGCGCCGGCGGCCGCGCAAATCGTGCAAGCTCGTCCACTTCAGTCGCAGACGCAGGCCGTTCCGGATCGTGGCATGTCAGCCGTGGGCGTGTCGCTGGGCGTGTCGGGTCCGGGGGACGATCGCCTCGAGAACGGACTGGTGCTGTCCGTTTGGGGGGAGCGCTACATGACCCGCAGGGTCTCATTTCGCGGCATGGTCAGCGGCAATTGGTGGGGTGTGATCGATGGTCCGGAAGAGGACGGGGTCAGTCCCATTTCCGGCAAGGTCAATCTCGTCTACAACTGGGAGCGCGGCAAATGGCACCCGTACGCCACAGCAGGCCTGGGCGTCTACAAGTTCCGGTTTACCGAGGACGACATCGACAGCTCGGCGACCACGTTCGGGTTCAACATCGGCGGCGGCGCCGAGTATTTCGTGCGGCTGAAGGACACCATCGTCGTCGAAGCGCTGATTCACCCGCTCGTCGGTGACGTGGACAGCCGCTTCAACTCCTACATCCCGTGGTACTGGACGCTGTCGGGCGGCTATAAGAAGTACTTCTAGCCATTTGCTATTGGTTATTGGCTATTTGTTATTGCATTGGCGGCATTGGTGCATTGGCTATTGATTGCTCACGAGCCCTAAGCCTCGAGCCATGAGCCCTAAGGTCCGAGCCCTAAGCCCTGAGCCCATGCTAGATTCAGTGCCCCATGGGCCTGCACGCGGTGGTGGCCACGGCCGTTGATCGGTCTGGCCTCCTGTTTCAGTTGACGAAGGTGTTCGCCGACCACGCGGCGAACATCACGTCAGTGGATATTCACACCGGCGTCGATCGATCCGAGATCCACTTCGAATTCACGGTGGACGACGAGGCCATGGAGAGCGTCGTCTCCGACCTGCGGGCGATTCCGGGCGTGACGGGCGTGGACGAAACGCCGTCGTTCACCAAGATCTACGGCAAGCGCATCGTCGTCATGGGCGGCGGGGCGCAGGTCGGGTTCGTGGCGATGGGCGCCATCGCCGAAGCCGACCGCCACAACATCCGCGGCGAGCGCATCTCGATCGACACCATTCCGCTCGTCGGCGAGAAGGAACTCGCGGCCGCCGTCCGCGCGGTCGTGCGACTGCCGCGCGCCAAACTGCTCGTGCTGGCCGGGTCGCTCATGGGCGGCGAGATCACCGAAGCTGTCGAAGAAGTGCGCAAGAACGGCCTCTATGTGATCTCGCTCAACATGCCCGGCAGCGTTCCCGACGCTGCGGACCTCGTCGTCACCGATCCCGTCCAGGCCGGCGTGATGGCCGTGATGGCGGTGGCCGACACGGCGAAGTTCGATTTGATGCGCCAACTAAAGAAGAAATATTAGTAGGCATGTCCGCATGTCACGTCTAGCTCGAGTCCCGACTGAAGAACCTGTACAGCAGCCACGCGTCGATCACGATCACGGCGACGAGGACGAGGTACGCCGACAGACCGGGAACAATGCCGAGCTGCTGCAGCAGCGTTGAAATACCAAACGCCACGACCCATGCGTCGAAGCTCATGCAGACGCGCCGGAACGTTTCCGATCGGATGTGCCGGATGAGCACGGTGCCGATTGGCACGCCGATGAGGATGCTCGGCAGGATGTGCGGCACGAGCGCAAGACTCGGCGCGAGGAACAGACCGGCGAACAGGTAGCTCGCGGCGGTCATCAGTGATTCCGCGAGACGGACGAGGCCGAGGGCCGCGCGGAACTCCTGCTTCGCCACGCCCTGGTTGTTCAGGAGGATTGCCAGCGGAGGTCCGGAGATCGTCGTCACGGAGTAAAGGACACCGAGGGCCGATCCGAAGACGAGACCGGCCGACCGCTCGGAGCGGATGGGGCGTCGCCAGCCGGCGGCCTGCATGAGGATCAGCGGCAGCAGGACGATGAACGTCCCGAACTTCAGCCAGGTCGGGCTGACGGTCGAGACGATGAGCGTGCCCACGATGACGCCGGGGGCGAGGCCGATGATGATCGGAAGCACGCGACGCCAGATCGCCGGGACCGCGCCCGGTTCACCCACAAGACGTAGGCGTTCAGGACGACCTCGATCAGGACCAGCGCGGGGTTCAGGACGCGATTCGTCATGAACAGCAGCGCGACCGGGACGGTGATCGAGGAAAAGCCGTACCCGAGCGCGCCGTTGACGATGGCGGCCCCGAACGTCAGAACAATGAGTGCGATCTCTTGGGACGAAATAAGTCCTCAGGCAGCCCTGTAATCTGCCGACGTCACGCTCCTGCTGTCAAGCGGCGCGACGCCAGGGTGGAACGGCCTCCAGGCTGGAGTCGTATCAAGCACCGGTTCCCCGCTCGAAACTCGTCAAAATGAAGGAGCAGTGAAGACCCATGCGACGACTGACGATTCTGCTCGCTGCAGTGTCCCTCGGCCTGTCCGCGACGGCGCTGACCGCGCAAACGACGACCCCGGTTCACCCCGGAAAAGGCGGCAGCCCGCACGTCCGCACGGAATGGAAGATCGACGGCGCCACGATCTCGATTGAGTACGGCCGCCCCTCCGCTGAAGGGGAGACCGGAGAGCCAGTTGATGCCGCCCGGCAAGGAATGGCGCACCGGAGCCGACGAGGCGACGACTCTGAAGACGGATCGGACGCTGCGGTTTGGCACCCTGGTCGTGCCCGCCGGCACCTACCAGATTCACTCCGTGCCCGGACCTCCGTCGTGGCAGCTCATCATCAGCAAGAGCACGCAAGCGTGGGGGATTCCGTATCCGGCCGGCCAGGATCTCGGACGCACGCCGATGACCGCCACGAAGACGGCGGCGCCAGTGGAGCAGCTCACTATCTCGATCGACGACACCCCGGCCGGTGCGACACTCCGGATCGAGTGGGGCACCGTCAGCGCCCGCGCGCCATTCACGATCGGCTAGGAAAATACGTCGGGTGAGTTTTTACGTTTTTCGTAAAAACTCACCCGACGTATTTGTCGCCAACAGCCGACAAGTCATTAGATGCCGGTACCGGACTTCCCGGATATCGGGGGTCGGCAAAGGTGTGCTACAACGGGCCGTTCCCCGATGGCGGTCGCACTGCACCCTCCCAGGTCGGAAAGCGCGCCTGTTTCGACGCGCGCCGGACTGCGCGTCCTTTGGCTCACGACCAGCGCCCATACGGACGGTCCCGGCCGGGCGCTACTCGCGATCCTGAATCGATGGCGTGAAGACGACGCGGTGACTGTGTGCGCGTTGCGCGGCGTGAGCGCCGCGTTCCGGAGTGAATGCCGGCCCGGTGTTGAGGCGCATGCCCTCGGGATGCGCGGGGGCTGGGACCTCACTGCCGTCGCGCGCCTGATCCAGTTTTGCCGGCGCTGGCGGCCAGACGTCGTGCACACGCAGCTCTCGCGCGCGGACTGGATCGGCCGGCCTCTGGCGCGGGCGATCGGCGTGCCCGTCATCTCGACGATTCACAACGTGCACTCGCGGATGTACGGCGCGGAGTTCACGCCGCTCGTCGCGCGGCTGGGACTGGCCTGCGACCGCCTGTCGGCGAAATTCGCGACCCGGTTCGTCGCCGTGTCGTCCGGCGTCCGTCGCGATCTCGAAGCGCAGGGCGTGCCCGCCGATCGCATCGTCGTGATCCACAACGGCCTCAACCTCGATCGTCGTCCCGCGGCCGCGCCGCGAGATGTCGTCCGCCGGGCCTGGAACGTGACGCCGGACGAGATCGTCGTCGGCACGGTGGCGCTGTTCAAGGCGCAGAAGGGATTGTCGTTTCTCGTCGAGGCCGCGCGCCTGGCGATCGCGGCGAATCCGCGGATTCGGTTCGTGCACATGGGCGACGGTCCGCTCCGCGACGACGTGGTGCGCCAGATCGCTGAGGCAGGACTCGGCGGTCGTTTCCTGCTGCTCGACCGCGTTCCCGACCCCCTGAAGCTCCTTTCAGGCCTCGACATTTTTGCGCTGCCCTCGATGTGGGAAGGACTGCCGATCGCGTTGCTCGAGGCGATGTCGGCGGGGCTGCCTGCCGTAGGCACGGCCGTGTCCGGCATCGAAGAAGTCATCGAGCACGACCGAAGCGGCTTGCTCGTTCCGCCGGCCGACGCCGCAGGCCCTCGCGGACGCGATTCTCTCGCTGGCCTCGGATCCAGTCGCGAGGCGCCGGTTGGCCGCCGGCGCCGCCAGCCGGATCGCCCATTTCTCGCCGGACCTCGTGGCGTCCGAGTACCGCCAGGTGACGCTTCAGGTACTGGGTCCGCACCACGCCGCCGCGGTCCGTCGAACCGCCGAACACCCGCAACGCCTCTAACATCTCGAGGTGGCAGAGTCTCGAGACATCCCCTACGGCATTCAGCCGGACGGTTTCCGTCTGACGGACCAGACACGCGTCGGGCGCGTCCAGTTGCAGGTCGCGGATCTCGGCCGATCGCTCGAGTACTACGAAGGCGTCCTTGGTCTCCGGCGACTCGTGCGTTCAGCCGATCGCGCTGACCTTGTTCCGGCGAGCGACGACCGCATCCTGGTCGAGCTCCAGGAGCGTCGCGGCGCGCGACCGGCGCCTCGGCGCGGGACGCTCGGCTTGTTTCATTTCGCGATCCTCCTGCCGGATCGCGCCGCTCTCGGCCGATTCCTTCGACATGCGCTCGGGCGTGGCGCCGTCTCCGGAGTCGCGCATCACGCCGTCAGCGAATCGATCTACCTGACGGATCCCGACGGGCTGGGCATCGAGGTGTATGCGGACCGGCCACGCGCCGAATGGCGCGCGCACGCCGATCGGCAACTCCACATCACGACCGAACCGCTGAACGTCGATGACGTGATTGCTGCCGGCGGCGGCCAGCCGTGGACCATCGCACCGTCCGGCACCACCATGGGGCACGTTCATCTCCACGTCGGCGACCTCGATCGCGCCGCGGCGTTCTACCATCACGGCGTCGGCTTGGACAAGACGATGTGGACGTATCCGGGCGCGTTGTTCTTCTCTGCCGGCGGCTACCACCATCATCTCGGTACGAATACGTGGTCGAGTGGCGCCGCGGCGCCCGACGATCAGGCGCAATTGTTGTCGTGGGATCTCGAGACGACCGAGCCCGACGCGGTCGCGCACAGTCTGTCTGAAGCCGGCTACGCCGCGTCGCGTCACGGAGACGTCTGGCGTGCGGCGGATCCGTGGGGGACCGTGCATCCAGATACGCGAATTGATGATTTGAGATCTGGGATTGAGGATTGATTGATAATTGATCGATTGATGATTGCGCGATTGCTCGTCGTCGCCCTTGCCGTCGGCTTGGCGGCAGGCTGTGCGGAGCTGCCGGCGCTCGCGGGCGATCCCGTGCCCGCACTGCGTGACGCCCTGGCGAAGAAAGATTTCAAGGGCGCCGAGGTGTTGCTCGACGACTATCGCATCGAGCGCGGCACCACGCCGGAGCTCGTGGATGGGCTCTCGGTGCTGGCGCAGGGGCTGAATGCCGCCGGTGAAAAGGAACGGGCCGTTGCCGTGGCTCGCTCCACCTACGATCTCGCGAACAAGCTGTTGTTCGTCCGACCGGTCGATCGAGAGCCGCGCGTGCCCATCGCGCTCGGCCGCGCGATCGAGATCATGGCGCAGGCCAACGCTCGGCGGGGCGCCACGGAGGACGCGCTGGCGTTCCTCGAGAGCGAACTGGACGCCTATCGCGGCACGTCGATCGAGAAGCGCATCCAGCGGAACATCAACCTGCTCTCGATCGAAGGGACCGTTGCGCCGCCCCTCGACCTCTCCGAACACCTTGGCGCGGCGTCTCCATCGCTCGCCTCGCTGAAAGGGCGCGTGGTGCTGCTCTTTTTCTGGGCCCACTACTGCGCCGATTGCAAGGCGCAGGCGCCGGTCCTGGCACGCCTGGCCGAGAAGTACCGGGGCGACGGCCTTGCGATCGTCGCGCCCACTCAGCGCTATGGCTACGTGGCGGAAGGGAAGGACGCGACGCCTGCCGTGGAAACGCCCTACATCGAGGAGGTCCGCCGCACCCACTACCCGGTGCTCGCGGACGTGCCCATTCCTCTGAGCGATGCCAACCATCGGCGGTACGGAGTCAGCTCGACACCCACGATCGTCCTGCTGAATCGCGACGGCCGGGTCGTCGTGTACCACCCGGGCACGATGACGGAGGCCGAGCTGGACGCTGAGCTTCGCACGTTGCTGTTTGGCCAATCGCAGGCGTCCTAGTCCCCGGGCGGCGTGCTACGATCCGCCTCCTGTTCGGCGTCAGTCCCGCTTCGCGACCAGGGACAGACCGCGTTCGAGGAATCGAGGCCTTTATGCGCGTGTTGTCCCACCGTGTCGTGGTCAGCCTGCTCGTCTGTGTCGTCATGGTCGGTTTGCTGGCCGTGGCGCCGGGTATCGCGCGACAGCGCGCGTCCGCCGGCATGGCCACCGCCGCGGGCAAGTTTCTGTCCAGCCTGACGCCCGAGCAGCGTCAAAAGGCGAGCTATCCCGTGACCGGCGAAGAGTGGACGCGCTGGCATTTCATCCCGGCCAGCATGTTTCCGCGCAACGGATTGCCGTGGAAGGAAATGAATCAGGTGCAGCGCGCGGCCGCGCATGACCTGATGAAGGCCAGCTTGAGCCAGGGCGGGTACATGACCGCCACGAGCATCATGCAGCTCGAGAACGTCCTGCGTGAGATGGAAGGTCCGGGACGGCTCGCCGGCGCTCCGCCGGCAGCAGCGGCCGCGCCGGCGCGCCGGCGCCTGCGCCCGCACCGGCCCCTGCCGCACCGGCGGCGGCTCCGGCTCCGGCCGCCGCGCCAGGCGCCGGCGCGCCCGCTGCTGGTGGTGATCCGGCGGGCCGTGGCGGTGGCCGTCGCGGTGGCGGTGGCGGTGGCGGCGGTGGTGGCGCGCCGATCATTCGCGACCCCGAGCTCTACTACTTCACGGTGTTTGGTGATCCGTCGATGAAAGGCCAGTGGGGCTGGCGCGTGGAAGGGCACCACGTCTCGCTTCGGTTCGCCGTGGACAACGGCCGGATGGCCGTGTCGAGCACGCCGCAGTTCCTCGGCTCGAATCCCGCCGAGGTGCCGTACGGCTACGGCCCGTACACCGGTCTGCGCGTGCTCGCGAACCAGGAAGATCTTGGTCGCGCGCTCGTCACCTCGCTCGACGCCAAGGCGAAGGCCGTCGCCATCATCGGCGATACGCCACGCGGTGACGTCGCAAGCTCGACGACGCTGAAGCTCGAAGCGCCGGAGGCGGTGGGCCTCGCGGCGGCCGACATGACCGCGGCACAGCGGGCGACGCTGATGAAAATCATCGACGCCTACGCCAACGTGATGCCGGCGGACATCGCGGCGGAGCGGCTCGCCAAGATCAAGGCGGCAGGCATCGAGAAGATCAAGTTCGCCTGGCAGGGCGCGACGGAAAAGGGCCAGCGCCATCACTACCAGATTCAAGGCCCGACGTTCCTGATCGAGCACAACAACACGCAGAACAACGGCAACCACGTGCACTCGGTCTGGCGTGATTTCAACGGCGACTTCGGCCGCGACATCCTCGCCGAGCACATGGCGATGTTCAGGCACTGACGCTCGTCTCAGGGCTCAAGGCTTAGGGCTTAAGGCTCAGGGCCAGCTACGACCCGGGTTCCTCAGTTCGCAGGACCCCGGGTGTCCTGACGGTACATTCGCAGGACACCCGGTTCTTCTTTAGGAGCGTCAAAATGTTCGTGATTGCTGCGCAGTGGTACGCGAAGGAAGGCAAGCAGGACGAGGTGGCACGGCTCGCGCGCCTGATGATTCCGCACTCCCGCTCCGAGCCCGGTTGCAAGCTCTTCATGGTGAACCGGTCGGCCGATGACCCACGCAAGTTCCTGCTTTACGAGCAGTTCGCGGACAAGGCCGCGTTCGAGGCCCACACGGCCACACAGCCCTTCAAGGACATCGTGCTGGGGCAAATCGTGCCGCTCCTGGAGAACCGCGTGCGGGACATCTACGGGCTGGTCGAGCCCTAGCTCCCAGACTCGAGCCCAAGCCTCAAGCCCCAAGCCGGCTCGTCCCTGGCACGGCGCCTGCAGCCGTCCTGCGTGTGCACCCGCTGAGACGCCGGACCGTGTGGATTGGTGGCGTCACCATCGCCGTCGCCAGCCTGATTCTGGGCTGGTTGAAAGCGTCGGATTCTCCGCCACGTCGAGTGCTCGACCCGATCGAGCTGCCGCCTGCCGGGCGTCTCGTCCTGCCTCGCGAGCTCGGTTCGTTGAAGCTTGCGGTGATCGGTGATGTCGGGCGGGGCGATCGCGTGCAGTACGAGACCGCCGAGGAGTTGACGCGCTGGCACGACCGGTTCGACTTCGATCTCGTCCTGCTCCTCGGTGACAACATCTACGGCACCGGCTCGACGGAGGACTATCGAACGAAGTTCGAGGTCCCGTACAAGCCGTTGCTCGATCGTGGCGTCACGTTCCGCGCGGCGCCCGGCAACCACGATCCGGACAACATCACGTCGTACGCGCCGTTCAACATGAACGGCCAGCGGTACTACGCCTTCGATCGATCGGCGGGTCCGCCGTGGGCGAGACAGCGAGTCGTGTTCGTCGCGCTCGACACCGTGCGGATGGACCGTGCCGGAGCTCGTGTGGCTCGAAGAGCAGCTTCGCTCCGAGGCAGACTGGACGATCGCGTTCCTTCACTATCCGCTCTACTCGTCCGGTCGCTACTGGTTTCGAGCGAGCCGGACGCGCGCGTCACTCGAGCCGTTGTTCATCAACGGTGGCGTGGACGTCGCGTTCAGCGGACACGAACATCTGTACGAGCGGACCGTGCCGCAGCAGGGCATCCAGTATTTCACCTCCGGCGGCGGCGGGTCGGTTCGCGTCGGCGATCTGCAGCCGACGGCAGCGACCGCCAACGGGTTCGATCAGGACACGCACTTCATGCTCGTCGAGATCGCCGGCGACAAATTGCATTTTCAGGTGATCAATCGGCTCGGGGCTACCGTGGACTTCGGCGTGATCCCTCGCTCGGCGGAGGCGCGGAGGCCGACGCTGCTACACCGCTGACGGGCAGGGCGATCGTTCGACGATCTCGCGAATCTTCTGCTCGAGGACGGTGACCCACTCGTCGTGTCCTCCGTCGTCTGCGGGAAAGCCCGCGTGCTCGAAGAGGTCGTGCAGCTGTTGACGGGTCAGCTGACGGATTCGCTGAGCCAGGAGCACGCGCCCGCCTTCCGAGATTCGTACCGGCTTGAACGATGCCCCGTGATAGGGAAGGGCGGTCATGCCGACGGTGCACGTCGCCGCGTCCTCCCAGATCGGAACGCCAGCCCATCGAGCACGATCGGTTTTCGACGGGCCGAACGTCGCGCCGAGATCCTGCAACATCAGCAACGGACGCCGGCACGACGTGCTGGCCTCGTCAGCGACCTGATCCAGACAGACCAGGCGCTGGTTCTGCGCCTTGTTGTCCCAATGTGCGAGCAGGACCGCCACGAGGCGCAGCGCGTCGATTTCGTCTCGACCGGCGCCGCCGACCTTCGGATCGACCCACTGCAGCTCCGTGAAGTCCCAGCCTTCGATCGACTCGGCTTCGATCGCCGTCCCGGGAAACTTCCGCTCGACGGCGACATCGTCGAACGTTCGGACCATGTCGTAGTCCAACGTCCGTTCGAAGAAACCGGCGAGCAGGAGCGTCTCGGCGACCTGTCGCACGCGAAATGGGGTTGGCGGGCATCCCACGCACCTGAGCGTCCGCACGAACGACACCCGATCGGCGGCGAAGCCCAAGGCGCTGAGCAGACGTGTCGCGCCGATTTCGGCCGGGATTTCGGGCGTGCGTCCGTACTTGATCTTCACGACTTCGCCGCCGTCGAGCCGGCACGCGAACTTCGGCGTGGTGCCCTTGACCGGCTCAGGCATGAAACGGCAGGTGAGCGGTGCATCCGACCGGAATGGGCGGTCGTCGGTCGGGTTGCTAGTCAGGTCGAGCGACGAGATGTCGGGTTGATCCGGCAGGAAGACCCGTGCGCGGGCGAACGCCTTGCCGCGCGCGAGCCGTGCCGATTCTGAGGGGGCTTTCGCCGGCACGACCGCCACGCAGCTCGCTGCGCGAGCCATCACGAAGATTGCGAGAATCGTCAGCCCCCAGGCGAGTCTGCGCACACGCCTTGGCAGAGCAAGAGCCAGGCCAAAGTCTTGGCGCCAGGCCTCAAGCCTCGAGCCCTAGGCCTCAAGCCTATTTCGGTTCTTGGATTCGATAGAGATGCGTGTCGCTGCGGATGAAAAGGGATCCGTTCGACACCGCGATGGACGCGAGCGTGGATCCGTCGAGCGTGTTGCGCGCAAGGACGCGGAACTCACGGCCGGGCGCCAGCACGGTGGCCGTGCCTTCCTCGCTGAGGAAGTACACCCGGCCATCCGCAAAGATCGGCGAGGCAGAGTAGTTGCCGCCGAGCCGCTGCATCCAGTGGACGGCGCCGGTCGTCGCGTCGAGGCACGAGAGGATCCCGATGTCGCTGACGACATACAGCTCGTCGCCGACCAGCAGAGGCGACGGCGTGTACGGCGCCTGCCTGCGTCATCGTCCACGCGACGTGCGAGCGCGTGACGTCACCCGTGCCGCCCACGCGCACCGCGAGCAGCGTCGGCTGCTGGAATCCCGTGGCGATGTACACGAGACCGTGGCCGAACACAGGCCGCGGCACGTTGGAGAATCCGGAGCCATAGCTCACGCGCCAGATCTCGCGGCCCGTTCGCGGCTCGTACGCGGTCGCGCGGTACGCACCAATGCTGACCAGTTGATCGGCGCCGGCCACGTTGATCACGAGCGGCGTCGTGTACGACTGGTCGAACGGCTGGCGGCGGGGTGTCCGCCAGCGAACGCGGCCCGTGGCCTTGTCGAGCGCCACGACGAACGCTTCGTCACCGCCGTCGCAGTTGACGATCAGCAGATCCTCGTAGAGCGCCGGCGAACCGCCGTTGCCATGCTGCGACTGGTACGCGAGCACGACCTTCCACGCGACCTTCCCATCGGTCGTGACGGCCGCGGTGCCGTCGGCGCCGAAATGCACGTAGACGCGATCGCCGTCCACGATCGGCGTCGGCGACGCGCGGCTGTTCTTGACGTTGGGTGAGCGGCTGCCGCGAACCTTGAAGACTTCCGTGTCCGTCACGAGACGGCCCGTCGCGACGTCATAGCTGACGAGCCGCAGCGACCCACCTCCCGCGTCGGTGGCCGTCGTCAGCCACACCCGTCCGTTCGCGACACGGGCGACGACCATCCGCGGCCGGCCACCGGCACTTTCCAGACGACGTTTCTGGTCTCGCTCCATTCGAACGGCAGGCCGCGTTCGGTCGAGTGACCCTGGCCGGTGGGTCCACGAAACTCGGGCCAGTCTTCAGCCGCCGCAGTGAGCGACATCGCAGCCGTGAACGCGGCCGCGACGATGAAACGGTGCATCAAGTCGAGTCTAGCAGGCGCTCACGCTCGTCGTTCCCCGTTCCCCGTTCCGCGTTCCCCGTTCCCGGTTCCGTTCCAGTAACGCAGGAACGGGAACGGGGAACGGGGAACGACGGAACGTCCACTAAGATGTTCACTCCCGCGGAGGACACGATGGCGAGACGGCCGGTGAGAACGAGCAAGCGAGCGGTATCGCGGCGCGACGCGATGATGCAGATCGGGGCGGCGGCCGGTGTGCTGGCGGCGGCGCCGTCGGCCTTCGCGCAGCAGCCGGGTCCCCCGACGACCGTCACCGTGCCGCCGCGCGACTTCGGCCCGAACGCGCCGCCGAACCTCTATTTCAACGACCCTGACATCCTGTCCGTCGATCCGGCGTTCGACCGCCTCGTCCAGCCGAACGCGCCGATTCAACGTCTCTGGACCGGAGGCCTGTGGCTCGAAGGCCCGGCCTGGAACGGCGTCGGCCGATATCTCGTCTTCAGCGACATCCCGAACAATCGCCAGTGGCGCTGGATCGATGACGATGGTCACGTGTCGCTGTATCGATCTCCTGCGAACAACAGCAACGGCAACACGTTCGACTTGGAAGGTCGCCAGTTGTCGTGTGAGCACCTGACCCGCCGCGTCGTCCGCTACGAGCACGACGGATCCGTCACGCTCATCGCGGACGCATGGGACGGCAAGCGCCTGAGCTCGCCAAACGACGTCGTCGCGCACGCCGATGGGAGCTACTGGTTCACGGATCCGCCGTACGGCGCGAGCCTGTACGAGGGCCAGGCCGACGAGAGCGGAGGGCCCACGAATCCATCAGGCCGGCTGCGGCCGCGAGTCGGGCAGGCGCTCGAGTCCGGGCGCATGCGCCGCGAGCTGCCGAACGCGATCTATCGCGTGGATCGCAGCGGCCGCGTCGATCGCGTGGCGACCGAGGAGCTGGTTCCCGATCCGAACGGTCTCGCGTTCTCGCCCGACTTCAAGCGTCTTTACGTCGCGAGCACCGGCCGTGGGCCCGGCGACGCGCACCAGGGTGGGCGCGGCGATCTGCACGTGTTCGATGTCACTGGCGACAACCGTCTCGCCGGCCACCGGTTGTTCTCAGACTGCATGGTGGACGGCGTTCGATGCGCGCCAGACGGCGTGCGCTGCGATGTGGACGGCAACGTGTGGGCGTCAAGCAATGCAGGGCGCGCCGTCGGCTACAACGGCGTCACGGTGTGGACTCCCGAGGGCCGTCTGATCGGAAGGATTCGTCTGCCGGAGGTCTGCGGCAATCTCTGCTTCGGCGGCCCGAAGCGCAACCGCCTGTTCATGGCGGCGAGTCAGTCGCTGTATTCGGTGTACGTGAATACGCAGGGCGCGGGGAGCGCGTAGCAGGAGGCATGTAGACCTTGTAGGTATGTAGGCCATGTAGAAAAGCGAGCGCTTTTCTACATGGCCTACACCTCTACATGTCCTACATGCCTACTAGTTCGCGACACGCTCCGGCGCAAGCACCTTGGCGCCTCGTCGTTTCGTCGCCACCTGAATACGGTCGCTGGGCTTCGTGCCTGCTGGGAGCGTGTAGGTGATTTGATACTGGCTCTGCAGCTCCTGCGTGAGCTGGTCGATGTCCTTCAGGATCGTCGGTCCACTGAAGTAAATGTGCCGTCCGCCTGATTGTTTCGAGCCGTCGTTGAGTACGCTCTCGAGATTGCGGCCTCGGTAGGTCGATTCGGACGCCGCGTAGTCTTGTCGCGCCTGTCCCATCGCTCCGCCAGCGCCACCGGCGCTCACCGGCATGCCACCGCCACCACCACCGGCGTTCGGCGGCGACAGCGCGAAAAGCTGTATGCCGGCCTTGCGGATGGTTTCGCGGACGACTTCCGGACGAATCTGACTCGTCGCTGCGCCACCAAGCCGCATCACCACCATGACCGGCCGCTTGCCCGGCTGCGCGAGGCTCTCGAGGTTCTCATTGATCGCCTCGAGCAGTTGGGCGCCTGACGGCTGACCGCCCGCTCGCTGGCCCATCTTCTCGATGCCCGCCACAAGCCGTTCTGCGTCGCCCGTGTAGTCGACAATGGTCTCCGGCTGCATCACGACCGAGACGAGCTTGAATTCCCCGAGCACCACCAGCGGCTTGATCAACTGGACCATGGCCTGCTGGAAATTGCCGGTGCCCTCGTCGGCGACGATGAGGGCGACTCGCAAGCGGGACGGTCGTCAGGGCGGCGTTGGTGATGGCCGTCGCCTTCCCGCCTTCCTTCACTTCGAAATCCGCTGCCGCGAGATCCGTGACCGGAGCTGCCGTCGGTGTTGACTACTGCCACGTGAACTGAGCGTGAGTCCTGTCGGGGGGAGGCACTCAGTGACCACGAGTTCCCGAGCACGATACTGAGACTCATCACACCCGCTACGCACCAAATCACCCGCTTCACCATGGACCTATCTCCTTAATCCAGAATCCATCCGCGATCGACGTGCGCACAGACCGCTGGCCAACGTATCCTGCCACACCCTAATAACGTCGAAACATCGCAAATGTTGCGTCCGTTTGCGAAGTATCGTTGTGGCCCGGGTTCCTATAAGGTTTGGACGTTAGACGGAGTTAGACACCGCCTGGACGGGCCTGGCGCGGAATTTTTTCGGGGAGAACGCCGTGAGAACGAGTGTCCCTGGTGTCCTCAAAGTCATATCGCTGCTGCTGGTGCTCGGCGTCGGTCCGTCCGCGGCCGCGCAGACGGTAGCGCCCGGGCAGGTTCCGGTCCGTGAGCCTGGCGTCCACGACGAGATGTTCGCGCCGCCGGGCCAACCGCGGGTCCGATACGCGCTCTCGATTCCCCAGCGGCTACTCCGCGTCCAGGCCGGTTCCGCTCATCCTGGCGCTGCATTTTGGCGGCAACCCGAACGGCGCGGCGCTCGGCCTCGTGACGGTCCTCGTCGGTCCCGCCCTTGCGGACCTTGGTGCGATCATCGTCGCGCCCGAGACCATGGACCGCGGCTGGAACAGTGCGGCGAATGAACGAGCCGTCACCGCGCTTCTCGACGCCGTGCAGGCCAGCTACCGCATCGATACCCGCCGGGTCGTGGTGACCGGGTTCAGCATGGGCGGCGCGGGGACCTGGCACTTCGCGAGCAGGTTTCCCGAACGCTTTTCTGCCGCGATTCCGATGGCGGGCCGGCCGCCCGCCGACATCGGCGCGTGGAAGATGCCCGTGCTGGCCATTCATTCCCGCAACGACGAGGTCGTGCCGATCGGTCCGGCCGAGGCACGCATCAAGGAGCTGAAGAGCGCCGGCGTCCGCGCCGAGATGATCGTGCTGACCGGGATCGCTCACTACGAGACCCCCCGGTTCGCAGACGGCCTGCGCCGCGCGGTTCCGTGGCTCAGAGATACCTGGAAGATGCTGGAGGCAGCTCGATGATGGAAATCACACGACGGGATTTCGTTCGCACGTCTGCCATCGGAGGTCTCGCAGCCGGAGCGGGTCCCGCCGAAGCGTTCGGGCGAGCGCCGGCGATCCGCCAGGCCAGCACACGGCCCGTCATCATCTCGTCGGCGAACGGCCACGAGTTCAAGAACGGCGGCCCGGTCACGTGTGTCGAGCATGCGTTCAAGCTCATGACGAGCGGCACCGATGTCCTCGACGCCCTCGTCGCCGGCGTCAACATCGTCGAGTTGGATCCGGAAGAGACCAGCGTCGGCTACGGCGGACTGCCGAACGCCGACGGCGTCGTGCAGCTCGATGCCTGCTGCATGCACGGCGCCAAGAAGCGGGCGGGTGGTGTGGCCGGCCTCGAAGGCGTGCGCACGCCGGCGAGTGTCGCGAAAGCCGTCATGGAGATGACGGACCATCACTTGATCGTCGGGGCAGGCGCGCAGATGTTCGCGCGCAACATGGGATTCACGATTGAGGATGATCTCAATACGCCAAAGTCCCGGGCGCTCTGGCTCGAATGGAAACGGCGCGTTGACCCGCAGCACTACCTCGATCCCGCGAAGCGCGCCGAGGCCGGACTCGCGGCCGGACTCCAGATGGTGGCCGAAGGCCTCATTCGCCGCGACCACTTCTACGGCACCATCAACTGCAACGGCCTCTCACCGCGCGGTGAGCTGGCCGGCGTGACGACCACGAGCGGCCTGGCGTGGAAGATTCCGGGTCGCGTCGGCGATTCGCCGATCCTCGGCGCCGGACTCTACGTCGACGGCGAGATCGGCGCGGCTGGATCCACCGGCCGTGGCGAAGCCAATCTCTTCGGCCTGTGCTCGTACCTCGTCGTGGAATCGATGCGACGCGGCATGAGCCCGAAGGACGCCGGCATGGAAGCGCTGCGGCGCGTGCGCAGCAACACGGTCGAGAAGCGACTGCTGAACAGCCGCGGCCTGCCGAACTTCGATCTCACGTTCTACGCGCTCAACGCCAAGGGCGAACATGCGGGCGTCGCGCTCTACGGTGGCTCGACTTACGCCGTGTGCACGGAGAGCGGTCCGCGGCAGATCGCGATCGAACCGCTGTTGTCGGGCACCTCGGGTGACTGAGGCTACTTCAGCGCCGTCACCGTGACCTTTGCGGTGATCGTGTCGCCGCTGACTTTGTCGGTCGCGACGTTGAAGGTCGTCGCCTCGCCGTTGCGCAGGACCAGCAGGTTCTCGACACGATAGGAGCGGATGACCGGCATGTTCGGCAGGCCTTGCGGCGCAGGCCCTTCCGCCACTGAAGAATCGTCCATCGTCAGTGCGAGTCGGTAGCGTCCGTCTGCGAGAACTCGCACATCACAATCGATGCTGCTGCCGACGTTTTGGTACTGAACGGCCGGACCGACCGCATTGGAATCGGAACCTGCGATCCCAACCGAAGATGCGTGGCGCTTCCTTCAGTCACATTGAGCGCATACGGCAGACTGCTCAGCGTCTTGTTGCCGTTCGTTCTCGAAAGGACGATGTCCACCTTCACCGCGGCAGGGAGTTGCCGGTTGACCTCCGGTCTTGGCGGCGCGGGCGGTTGAGGGGCCGGCTTACGCGGCCGCCGGTTGCTGCGCGAGCAGCGACACCGCTCAGAGCCAGCGACGACCACCAATGACGTTAGTGCCGAGAAGACTCCACGCATTGCGATTACCTCCAAAGGTCTGGTGACGCGTCCGCCGAAAGTGGCGTGAAGCGAATCGTGTCGAACTCGATTGGCGGAGCTTCAGCCAACGCCGATACCTGGATGTGCCGCAGGTGGTGCAGGCCGTTCTGGCCCCATCACGACACGACCCGCCGACGACGTCGCTCATGAGCCGCTGAATCGCGGCCATCTGACCCGCGGGAACGACGACCACCGGCGACGCAAGGCTGGGTTCGGCAGGCGCTGCAGAGTGCCGTCTCGTGTGGGCTCGACGTCAGCCCGTCTCGCACCTGATGGTCGCGACCCCTCGGCTGCGCTTCGCGACTTCCGCCGCTGGTGCGGCAGGCGCCGGTGCCTGCGGACGAACGACCTCCGGCCGTGCTGGTGACTGACGGCCGGGCACGAGCATCACCGCCAGCACCACAGTCGCCGCGACGCCGGCAATCGCCGGCCACGTCCAACGCGGCAGGCCAATCGACGTCGTCCTGACGCGCTCACGGACGCGTGCTTCGAAGTCCGGTGAGGGCGACACGTCGAGGGCCGCTTCGAGCTCCCGCAGCACGTCGCGTTCAGTCGTCATCGCAGCCGCTCCTGCAGTCGTCGCCGTGCTTCGAACAGCCGCGACTTGACGGTTCCGTCAGGGACGCCGACCAACTCGGCGACGTCGCGAACCGCGTGTCCCTCGATGGCCGAGAGAACCAGCACCAGGCGTAGCTTCTCGGGCAGTTCCTCGATGGCGGCCCAGAGATGCGCCTGTCTCTGACTCTCGACGGCATCCGTCTCCGCATCCCCGAACTGCGGGGAGATGCGCGCCACGGCATCCTCGCGCACATCCCGTCGTCTTGCGGCGCGCCGCCAGTCCAGCGCCAGCCGCCACGTCATGCGCACGAGCCACGCGCGGAACTTCGTCCGATCCCGAAGGCCGCGCATGCCCCGGTAGGCGCGGACGAAGGCCTCCTGCGCCACGTCTTCGGCGTCGGACTTGTTTCGGAGGACGCTGTACGCCACGCGAACCACCAGCGATGAGCACTCCGACAGATGCGCCTCGAACTCGCGGACGAGGTCGTCATCACGATTCACCGCGTGCTCCGCGGACCACCGGGCCACGAGCTCATTCATCGTGCTCACCTGCTAGACGCCGCCGGTCGCCGGACGGTTCGTTACCGGGTGGCGACGTCGTAGATATAGAGCGTCGATTGGTCGTCTTCGGGCATGAAATACGCCCTGCAGGCCGGCAGCGCTGGGTTCGATCCAGGCGGGGTTGTGGGTCATGTCCGTGCCCTTCGCGGTCCAGAGCGGAACCGGGACCTGATGCACGGGCCGGCCGTCCTCGAGACTGACAAGGTCCAGGCCGCCCAGCCTGAAGGCAGGTGCGGCGGCTGTCTGGCGCAGTTCGGCGAGGCCGGTGCACAACATGCGGCGGCTGCCCACGTACTTGCAGTCCTGATAGTCCACGTAGTGTGACGGGTTGAGCGTCTGCAGCGCTGCCGGTGGCGTGTCGCGTTCGTCACGCGCCCGTCCGCGTCCATCGTCCAGCGATAGAAGCGGCGCGAGCCCCAGCTCACGCCGTGCAGCGTCCGGTCGTCGGTGTTGTGGACGATGGCGCCGATGCTATCGGGGAATCGGAAGACCTCGACGGGCTTCATCGTCTCGGGATCGACCTTGTAGATGATCGAGCGGCTGTCCGGGCGGTACTCGGAGACCGGCACCCAGATGTGGCGCCCGTCGTAGTCGATTCCGCCCGGGTGATACGCGTCACCCTCGCCGAGCGTCAGGCTGGCGAGCAGGTTGCCTTGCTGATCGATCTTGAACAGGTGACCAACGCCAACGCCGGCATCGCGGTCGTAGCCGTTGACCGGCTTCGGAAACCGCCTCGTCGCGACCCGCACTTCGACCGACGACACGAAGAACGCGCCGCCGATCTTGACCATGCCTTGTGGATGAAACGTTCGAAAACGGATGGGTACTGCCGCGACCCGGGTCCACTGCGGAGCTTCGCGTGAGGAGTCGCACGCGCTCCGCGACGGTGCTGCGGTCGTCGGCGACGAGGCAGGCGCTCGAGAATACTTCGAAGGCCGTGAGGGCCAGGACAATCGTCGCGCAGCGCATGCAGCCAGGTCATCGGGCTATCCCGGTCCAGCCGCCGTCGATGACGATTGCGGCGCCGGTCGTGTACGCCGACTCGTCCGAGGCAAGGTACACGGCGAGCGCTGCGATCTCTTCCGGCTGGCCGATACGTCCCATCGGCTGCCGAGCCTTGAACGCCGCCAGCACGGCGTCCTCGGTCTCTCCGCGCGCGTGGGCTTGCAGGCGAATCCGTTCTCGCAGCGACGGTGAGTCCACCGTGCCGGGACAAATTGCGTTGCATCGGATGCCGCGCGTGACGAAGTCGGCCGCGATAGCCTTCGTGAGGCCAACGACGGCGGCCTTGGTCGCGCTGTACACGAAACGGTTGGGGATGCCCTTGACGGCGCCGGCGACCGACGCCATGTTGACGATGGAGCCGCCGCCCGACTCGAGCATGCCGGGCAGGAACGCACGAATGATCCGGTACATCGACCGGACATTCAGGTCCATCGAGAACTCATAGTCGAGCTCGTCGCAGTCGAGGATCGTGCCCGCGTGGACGAACCCGGCGCCGTTGAACAGCACGTTGACCGGACCGTACACGCGCGCGGCCTCGGTGATCGCCGCCGTGGAAGTGACGTCGAGGACTGCGGTACGGCAGTGGATCGCGCCCTCCAGATCGGCCAACGCGCGGGCGTTGACGTCAGTCGCAATGACTCGCGCGCCCTCGCGCGCGAACGCCTCAGCCGTGGCGCGGCCGATCCCCTGGCCGGCGGCGGTGACGAAGGCGGTTTTGTTGGACAGGCGGCCGGCCATACTTCGTCAAGTTTGAAGTGAGAAGCCAGAAGTCAGAAGCAACTGGGCGCAGGGCCAGACGCGGCGATTGAAAGACAAGCGTACAGCAGCTTCTGACTTCTGGCTTCTAAGTTCGAAGTTGTCATTTGCTCACCAGCGCCTTTGGCACGAGCAGTATCCCTCCCGCACCGAGCAGCAGCACGACCACGATGACGTACATGCCCGTGGCCGAGCTCGAGGTCGCATCCCGGAGCCAGCCGACGACATAGGGCGAAACGAAGCCGCCAAGATTTCCGATCGAGTTGATGGTCGCGATGCCCGCGGCTGCGGCGGCGCCGCCCAGGAACGCCGTCGGCAGCCCCCAGAAGAGCGGCGCGGCGCTGAGGATCCCGATCGCGGCAATCGACAGGCACACCACCGCGAGCGCCGTGTGCGCGCCGGCCTGCACCGTGAGCGAGAGGCCCACTGCGCCGATGAGGAACGGCGTGGCCGCGTGCCAGCGGCGTTCGCGGCGCCGGTCGGCGCTTCGGCCGAAAAGGATCATGGCAACGACGGCGGCCGAGTAGGGAATCGCGGTCAGCAGGCCGATCTCGAGCGCGCCTTTCACGCCCGCCGCCTGCATGAGCGCCGGCAGCCAGAAAGTGAGGCCATACTGGCCCATCGCCGCGCAGAAGTAGATGGCCGACAGGTGCCAGATTCGCCGCTCGCGGAGAATCGACCACACGGACCGATCCTGGACGACGCCCACGGAGTCCTCGCGGAGCCGGTCTTCGAGGAGCCGCTTCTCGTCGGCGTTCAACCACCGGGCAGACCGGATGCCATCGTCGAGGTACCAGATCGTCACGATGCCCAGCACGATGGCCGGCATCGCTTCGATCACGAAAAGCCATTGCCAGCCGGCCAACCCGTGCCGACCAGCAAACGTGTCCATGATCCAGCCCGACAGCGGGCCTCCGAGGATGCCGGACACGGGAATCGCCGTCATGAAGAGCGCGACGACGCGCGCTCGCCGATAGCTCGGGAACCAGTACGTGAGATACAGGATGATGCCGGGGTAGAAGCCGGCTTCTGCGATGCCCAGCAGGAAGCGGAGCGCGTAGAACATCGTCGGCGACGTCACGAACATGAAGGCGGCGGAAACCAGCCCCCAACTAATCATGATCCGGCCGATCCAGATGCGCGCGCCGACGCGGTGCAGAATGACGTTGCTCGGCACCTCGAAGAGCACGTAGCCGATGAAGAACATGCCTGCGCCGAGGCCGTAGGTCGTCTCGCTGAAGGCCAGATCGTCCAGCATCTGCAACCTCGCGAACCCGATGTTGACCCGGTCGAGATACGCGACGGCGTAGCAGAGCATCAGGAACGGCAGCAGGCGCCAGGTCACCTTACGGTACACGGCGGACTCGAGCGCGGAGGGCGCTGACACGGGGTCGGAAGTCACGAGCGGCGACAGTCTATAGGAAACGATAAGATCCGTTCGGTTCCACGGTTCCACGGTTCCACGGTTCAGAGGTCAGAGGTCAGAGGTCAGAGGTCTCGCGGGAAAGGGAGGACACGTGCAGGTGGTGGTCACTGGAGGCGCCGGGTTCATCGGGCGCCGGCTCGTTCGTCAATTGCTGCACCAGGGCACGTTGCTCGGCCTGGATGGCCGCCCGCGGTCCATCGAGCGGATCACGATCGTTGACGCGGCCGCCGCCGACGATCTGACCGATCCGCGCCTCGAGCACGTCGTCGGCGACATCTCGGACCCGGGCGTCGTCAATGGCGCCATCAACCCAGACACGTCCGCGATTTTTCATCTGGCCGCGGTCGTGAGCGGCATGGCCGAAGCGGACTTCGCGCTCGGGATGCGGATCAACGTGGATGCGTCGCGGCTGATTCTCGAAGCCTGCCGGCACGCGGGACACGGCCCGCGACTGGTGTTCGCGAGCTCGGTGGCGGTCTACGGCGGCGCGCCGTCAGAGACGATGCGAGACGCGACCGCGCCGACGCCGCGAACCTCGTACGGCACTCAGAAGGCGATGGTCGAGCTCCTGATCAACGACTACAGCCGTCGCGGCTACGTGGACGGGCGGGTGCTCCGGCTGCCCACGATCAGCGTTCGCCCCGGCCGCCCGAACGCGGCGGCCTCGTCATTCGCCAGTGGCATCATCCGCGAACCGTTGAACGGCGAGCCGGCGGTCTGCCCGGTGGATCCCGAGACGACCTTGCTGTTGCTGTCTCCGTCCGGCGTCGTCGCCTGCATGATCCACGGCCACGACATGCCGGCCGAGGCGTTCGGCGGTAACCGGGTCGTGAACCTGCCCGGTCTCTCCGTGACGGTCCGCGAGATGGTCCGCGCGCTCGAACGCGTCGCGGGCCCCGAGGTCGTCAGCCGCATCCGGTGGGAACCCGACGCGCGCATCGCGAAGTTCGTCGCGAACTGGCCCGGCGCATGGGACAACTCACGCGCGCTCGCGTTGGGATTTCCAGGAGATCAGAACTTCGAGGACAATGTTCGGCAGTACATCGCGGAACAATCGCATTGATGATTTGAGATTTGAGATTGATGATCCATTGGTGATTGCGGATTGAGGATTGGGATCGATGATTGCGTGACTCGGCTCTCAATCATCAATCGCAATCAGCAATCGCCGATCCTCAATGGATCATCAATCTCAAATTTCAAATCATCAATGTGACTTCACCGTCTTCTGACCGCAACCGCCGCGATGTAACAAAGAGCAATAATCCCCAGGAGCGCGCCGAACCCCGTCACCAGTGACAGATATTCGCCGACGCCGCCGACCATCGCGCCGAGGAGATTCGTGCCGTAGTCGCGTGAGAGCGACGTCGAGCGCTTGATCGCCGAACCGAAGAGTAGCCCCGCGCAGAAGATCGGACTGAAGACGAGCAGCGCGTAAAAGACGGACTCCACCGCGCGGCTCGAGAAGCCGACGCTGCCGACCGGCAGGACGTAGTTCACCGCCAGTAGACCCACGAGCACTCCACACACGAGCCATGGCCGCCTGATCTCGACCCGCGACACCACGACCGTCGCCAGCATCGCCATCGTCAGCACCGCCGCGATGACGAGCGACGCGACGAACCAGGTCGATCCCCAGAGCAGCGCGAACTGGATGATCGACTTGGTCTCGAGCAGCATGAACGCGGCGCCGAGCAGGAACATCTCCCAGGACCAGCGTCCGCTCTGGCCCCGAAGGGTGGCCATCACGGCGACGGTGGACACGACCAGGATGAGCGCGAGCGCGCCAAGGTAGTGGGTCGGGATGTGCCGATTCTTCAAGGTACAGGAACGGCCAGTCGTCGGTGGCAGGCTCGATCGACGTGTCGCGCCGATGCACGCGGGCGGGGCTGGACGCGTGCGACTGGTTGAACGCCGTGACACGGTCCGGCACGACCGGATCGGCGGTCAACGTCGTCAGACGCGGACCAGCCAGCAGCACGCCGAGGTAGGCGCGCGCTTCGTGGACGTGCACGCGCGGCTCGGCATCGAACGCGGCCGCCGCGATGTTGGCGAGCCGGTCCACGAGCCACGGCTCACGAAAGTAGTTGTAGACGACGAGCAAACCGTTCGGGGTGAGCCGTTCGCGGACGGCGCGGAACGACTCCTCGGTGAACATGTAGCTCTCGAGCCGCACGCCGGAGAAGCTCGACTGCATGGTCAGCGAGTCGATGAGCGCGAAGACGACCAGGTCGTACTTCTTGTCGGTCGTCCGCAGGTAGTGTCGTGCGTCGTCGTTGATCCGCGTCACCCGCGGATCGGAGTACGGCCGATCCGGATGGTGGGCGAGGCCCAGCCGCATGATCACGGGATCGATCTCGACGGCGTCCACGTGCGTCGCGCCGTGCTTCAGCGCGGCCGCGACGTCGGTGCCGGACCCGGCGCCGAGGACGAGCACGTTCTCGAACGTGTCGCCGAAGACCGTGTAGGGCCACTGGTAGAAGTACTCCTTGTGATCGACCGGCGCCATCGACTGGTGAAAGATGTTGTTCACCTCGACGACCGTGTCGGTGCCTTCCTGGCCGACGGTGATCTTGTAGTAGGGCGACCAGATGGCGCCGCGCGCCATCGTGTGCACGAGCACGAGCGTCGCGGCGAGAAGCAGCAGATTGACCGCCATGCCCGCGAGCCGCGGCTGTTGCGGTGCTCCCGGGATCCGGCGATCGCAGGAGCGGAAGCGCCGCGGCGAACGCCAGCCCGAACCAGATCGACGGCGACAGCTCGAGCCACGACATGATGCCGAACGCGGCGACGCCGGCGAGGCTGCCGCCGAGATTGGCGAGGTAGCCCGTGAGCGGCGGCAGCGCGGCCATCTCGCGGCCCATCCGCTGCGCGAGCGTCGCGAACAGGGCCGCGACGCCGACGAAGAGCAGCGGGAGGAGGGTCGTGCTCTCCACGAGCACGACGGGCTGCGACGGTGCCGCTCGTGAAATAGATGCTGCCGGACGGCTGGATGCCCACCTCGAGGCGGAAGAAGTAGACGACGCCGACCACGGCTGCGACGAGCGCGGGGAACCAGCCGAACAGCCGGGCGCGCGCCGGCGCGAGCAGGCAGCCGACGCCGATGCCGAGGAAGCTGGCGAGCAGGATGAAGTTCGAAAAGTACGCGAGCAGGCGGATGTACGCCGGCATCCACCGGATCAGCGCAACTTCGAGAAAGAGGACGAGGAAGGACGCGACGAAGGTTCGCCCGACCCGGCCGGATGACGACATCACCAACTGCGTGATTGTAGTCGACCTACCGCCGGGGACCGTCCGGCCGCTCGATGTGAAACACCTCGCGGAGCCCGCGCGCGACGGGGCTGTTGTCGGGATTGGCGGGCATCACCTCGCGCATGTGCGCCCACCAGCGCCGGCACACCTCGGTCGAGGCGACCGCGTTCCACCGCTCCTCGTCATCGACCTCGGCGTAGCCGAACAGGTCGCTCGTCTGTTCGTCGAGGTAGATCGAGTACGTGTGCACGCCGTGGGCGATGAGCACGTCTTCGAGCTCCTTCCAGATCGGCCGGTGCCGGCGTTCGTACTCGGCGTGCTGGCCGGCGTGCACCGACATGCGGAAGGCTTTGCGGATCATGGCGTGTGACTCGAACGACATCTGGTACGTCAATTCAAGACCTGACCCCATATGATGCGCGCGGTGACACGGCATCTGGCCATCGACGTGGGCGCCGAGAGCGGGCGCGTGATGCTCGGCTCGCTGGACGGCCGTGCGCTTCGGCTCCGTGAGGTGAATCGTTTCGCGAACGAACCCGTGCGCGTCGGCAGCTCGTTGCGCTGGGACATGCGACGGTATCTACGACGGCATCGAGAGCGGCCTGAACAGCCTGGCCGGAGAACAGCTGACGAGCGTCGGCGTGGACACGTGGGGCTGCGACTACGGGCTCGTCGATGAGCGCGGCGAGCTTCTCGAGCCGCCGTATCACTACCGCGACCACCGCACCGATGGCGTGATGGCGCGGGTGCTGCGAGCGCCTCGGACGCGATCGCGTGTACGGCACGACCGGCATTCAGTGCCTGCCCTTCAACACGCTGTATCAGCTCGTCGCGGCGCGCGAATCTTCGCCCGAGGTGCTTCAATCGGCACATCGCCTGCTGACGATTCCGGACCTCATCAACTATCGGCTGACCGGCCGCATGGTCGTGCGAGTTCACCAACGCGACGACGACTCAGTGCGTGGACGCGCGAACGGGCGCGTGGGCCACGGATCTCCTCGCGGATCTGGACCTGCCCGTGCGGCTGTTCGGCGAGATCGTGCGGCCGGGCACCGTGCTCGGTCCGCTGTCCCTGAAGATCGTCGCCGGGTCTTGACGGCGCGCTCGTGGTCGCGCCGGCCTGCCACGACACCGGGTCGGCATTTGCCGTCAGTCGAAGCCGGCGGCGACACGGCGTTCCTGAGCTGCGGCACGTGGTCGCTCCTTGGGACCGAGATGCCGGCGCCGGTCATCACGGCATCGCAGTCGCGATCTGAACTTCACCAATGAGGGCGGTGTGAGCGGGACGTTCCGCCTGCTCAAGAACATCGGCGGGCTGTGGCTGCTGCAGGCGTGCCGCCGCGCATGGGCTGAGCGCGCAGGAACGATGGTCGTACGAAGACCTCGTCGACGCCGCACGAGACGAGCGTCACGCGTTCCGGGCCGTTCTCGACCCGGACGACCCGACGGTTTCTCAATCCACGCGACATGACGGCGGAGATCGACGTCTACTGCGCGGAGCGGAACCAGCCGTCGCCCGAGGGCGCTGGCGGCTACACGCGCGCCATCCTCGAGAGCCTGGCGCTCAAGTACCGGCTGGTGCTCGATGCGCTCGAGGAAGTGAGCGGGCGGACATTCCGGACGGTCCGAATGGTCGGCGGCGGATTCGAGGAACGCCCTGCTCGCCCAGTTCACGGCCGACGCCACCGGCCGGACGGTGCTCGCCGGTCCGACCGAAGCGACCGCGCTCGGCAACATCGCCGTGCAGATGGTCGCGACCGGCGCGGTCGGCTCGCTCGCCGACGCTCGCGCCCTCGTCGACCGGTCGTTCCCGCCGGACCGGTACGAGCCACGGTCGAGCACGGCGTGGGACGCCGCGCTCGACCGGCTCCGCGGCTACCTGGCGTGACGCACGAGACGGCGAACGCTGCTCAGAACCTGACACGCGCGCACGATCTCGGCCGCACGTTCGAGCGGAACTGATGCGTCTTCACTGCGAGCACACGCGGACTTTTCGTTTTCTGAGGCCTGACACGGTGACATTGCGCTTTCTGTCGGACCTCTGGGACGCGCGCGAGGCGGCGTCGCTCGAGGCCAATCCTCTCGATCTGCTCCGCTATCGGAGCAACGTGCTCGGCGCCGACCTGCGCATCACGAACTTCGGCGGCGGCAACACCAGCTCGAAGATTCGACCTTCCGGATCCGCTCACGGGGCAGCCCGAACGCGTGCTGGCGGTGAAGGGCAGCGGCGGCGATCTGCGTTCGATCACGCGCGGCTGGATTTGCGCTGCTCTATCTCGACAAGCTCGAGCAGCTGATCGATCGCTACCGCGGCGAGGCCCACGAGGACGAGATGGTGGACCTGTACCCGATGTGCGCGTTCGGCGAGGGCGCGTGGCCGCGTCGATCGACACGCCGCTCCACGCGTTCCTGCCGTTCGCCGCACGTCGATCACCTGCATCCGGACTGGGCGATCGCGCTCGCGGCCAGCGCCAACGGCCGGGCGAAGCTCGACGAGTTCAACGCGCGCTTCGGCCGGCGCATCGTCTGGGTGCCGTGGCAGCGTCCCGGCTTCGAGCTGGCGCTGATGCTCCGGCGCGCGGTCGCGGACACGCCCGGCTGCGATGGCATCGTGCTCGGCGGCCACGGCTTGTTCACGTGGGGCGAGACGCAGCGCGAGTGCTACCTCAGCAGCATCACGCACCATCGACCAGATGGGCCAGTTCGTCGCCGAACACGCCGGCGAGCGAGGCCGGGACCGGCGTTCGGCGGCGTCTCCATGCCGGTGCCGCCGTCGTTCGACGGCAGCGCCGCGCGCGACCGCGATTCTGCCGCACTTCGCGGCGCCGTGTCCTACGAACCGGCGGACCGATCGCGCACTGGGACAGCTCCGACGATGCGCTGACGTTCGCCGAACTCGCGATGGGCCGAGGAGCTGTGCCGGCTTGGGCACGAGCTGTCCCGATCACTTCCTCCGCACGCGCATCTGTCCGATGTTCGTGCCGTGGGATCCGGCAGACGGGCTCGACGCGCTCGTCGCGCTGCATCGACGAGCGCGTCGCGCGCTACCGCGTCGACTACGCCGTCTACTACCGGCCGTTCGCCACGCCGATCTCGCCGGCGCTGCGCGACAGCAATCCGTCGGTCGTCGTCATTCCCGGCCTCGGCATCTTCGGGTTCGCCAGGGACAAGCGCGAGGCGCGCATCACCACCGAGTTCTTCCTCAACGCGATCAACGTCATGTCCGGCGCCAATGCGCTCGAAGGCGGACGGCGATCCCGGCTCCGGTGCCGCAGGCGAAGCGGCCGGACATGGCTAGGGACTTCACGAGCTTCCACAACTACGTCGCGCTGCCGCGCTCCGAGGCGTTCCGGATCGAGTACTGGGCGCTCGAGGAAGCCAAGCTTCAGCGCATGCCTCCGGAGAAGGAGTTCAGCCGGAAGATCGCGCTCGTCGTCGGGCGGCGGCAGCGGCATCGGGCGCGAGACCGCGCTCGAGCTCGCGAAGCGCGGCGCCCACGTCGTCGTCGCGGACCTCAACCTGGAGGGCGCGACGGAGGTCGCGGCCGAGGCCGCCGAGGCTCTCGTCGGCCGAGGCCGTGCTCGCGACGGCGCTCGATCTTGGCGTCGCGCGAGAGCATGCAGGCGGCCATCGGCGCCGACCGTCCGTCAATTCGGCGGTCTCGACGTCGTGATCAACACCGCCGCCGTCTATCCCACGCCGCCGCCCGGCACACCGGTCGAGCAGGTCTGGACGCAGGCGCTGGCCCTCAACGTCACGAGCAATCACGTGCTGGCCGACGAGGCGGCGCGCGTCCTGCGCGCCCAGGGACTGCCCGCGACGGTCGTGCTGACGAGCTCGGCCAATGCCGTCGTGCCGAAGCCGGGAGTGAGCCGTACGACGTCAGCAAGGCGGCGGTGAATCACTTGATTCGTGAGCTCGCGATCGGCCTGGGCCCGGTCGTCCGCGTGAACGGCATCGCGCCGGCCACGGTCGTGGCCGGGTCGGCGATGTTCCCGCGCGATCGCGTCATGGGGTCGCTGAAGAAATACAGCATTGCGTTCGACGAGAGCGAAACGACCGAGGAGCTTCGCGCGAAGCTCGCCGACTTCTACGCCGCGCGCACGATCACGCGTCGTCCGATCACGCCGGTCGACTGCGCGCGCGCGATCTGCTGGCTGGCCGGCGACGAGAGCGCGAGGACGACAGGCCATGTGATTCCCGTGGACGGTGGATTGCCGGAGGCGTTCTTGCGGTGAAGACAGCACGTCGGTACGGAGTGCATGAAGGCTTCCAATGACTCACTGAGACGATCGAGTCGTTGTTCGCGCTCTTGATCGGTTTCGGCATCGAGTTCCTCATGGGGATTCGCGGACACCGGCACGCGTTTCGGCGTGTTTCACCAGCCGGCGGCGGCGCGGACGCTCGAGGAGAAGCTGGCGGACGCGGGGTTCGTGCACAGCGTGACCGGTGTGTGCCCGACCGTCGCGCTGCACGTGCAGTGGGATCTGCCGGGCGGGCTGGCGGACGTCGACCGCGTGCAGGCAGCTCGCCGCGTCAGGCTGGCATCGTGCCGGGCGCGATCAATCCGAACTTCTTTCAGGATCAGGCGTACAAGCACGGTTCGTTCGGGCAACGTCGACGCGGCGGTGCGGCGGCAGGCGCTCGAGCACGGCCTCGAGAGCGTCGCGATCGCCGCGGCACTCGGCAGCCGCGACGTCTCGTGCTGGTTCGCCGACGGGTCGAACTATCCGGGCACCGCGAACATTCGCGAGCGGAAGCGCTGGTTCGAGGAAGGACTGCGCGAGATGCACGCGCACCTCGCGCCGGGCGGCCGGCTGCTCGTCGAGTACAAGCCGTTCGAGCCGGCGTTCTACCACACCGACATCGCCGACTGGGGCATGGCGCTGCTGCTCGCGCGCGCGGCCGGGCCGTCGGCGAAGGTGCTCGTCGATACCGGCCACCACTACGCGGCGCAGAACATCGAGCAGATCGTCGCGTGGCTCCTCGCCGAGAACATGCTCGGCGGGTTCCATTTCAACGACCGGCGGTATGCCGACGATGACCTGACGATCGGGTCGATCGATCCGTATCAGGTCTTCCGCATCTTCCACGAGATTCGGGTTCTTCGAGTGGGAGACGGGCGCGCCGGCCGACATCGCGTTCGTGATCGATCAGAGCCACAACCTGAAGGGCAAGATCGAAGCGATGATCCAGACGGTCGTGATGGCGCAGGCGCTCTACGCCAAGGCGGCGCTCGTCGACTATCCACGACTCGCGGCGGCTCAGCGCGCGAACGACCTCGTGTCGGCCGAGACGTGCCTTCAGGACGCCTTCGCGACGGACGTGCGGCCGGTCGATCGCCGAGTGGCGCGCGTCGCAAGAGCCTGCCGGTGGATCCGCTCGACGCGTTCCGCGAGAGCGGCTACCTCGATCGCATCACGAAGGAGCGGCAGTCGCGAGGCCCGCTGGACTGCTGCCTCGCTCGGCGGCTCGAGTACGCTCGTGAAGGCGCGTCACCATGGAGCCATGGAGGACATGCGGTTCGAAAACGCAATGTCCATGTCCTTCATGTCTTCATGGTCATCTTTTGATCTGGCCTGAATGTCGCTGCTCGTCGCGTCGCAGCTCGAGAAGTCCTTTCCCGGCGTCAGGGCGCTGGCGGGATTGTCGTTCGAGCTGGCCGCCGGCGAGGTGCACGCCCTCGTCGGCGAGAACGGCGCGGGCAAGTCGACGTTCGTCCGCATCATCACCGGCGCCGAGACCGCCGACGCCGGGTCGCTGACGATCGACGGCGCGCCCGTGCTCGTTCTCAGCGCCGGCCGACGCGCGGGCCCGCGGCATCGCCGCCATCTACCAGCATCCGGCGCTGTTTCCCGACTTGTCGGTCGCCGAGAACATCGCGCTCGCCCGTCGAAGGCGGCCGTCCGTGGTCGCGCGTGAACTGGCAACGGCGTGTCGCAGCAGAGCCGAGCGCTTCTCGATCGGCTTGGCGCGGCGATCGATCGTCGGCGTCGCGTCGAGACGCTGAGCCTGCCGGAGCAGCAGCTCGTCGAGATCGCCAAGGCGGTCGGCGCCAACGCCCGAATCCTGCTGATGGACGAGCCGACCGCGGCGTTGACCGATCCCGAGGTGGATCGCCTGTTCGACGGTCATCGGCAAGCTGCGCGCGTCAGGCGCCGGCGTCATTGTACATCTCGCATCGGCTCGACGAGGTGCGACGGATCGCCGATCGCGTCACGGTCATCCGCGACGGCGAGACCGTGGCGTCGGGACTCGCCGCGGACACGAATCCCGCGGAGATCATCCGGCTGATGGTCGGGCCGCGGCGGTCGAACCGACGTGCCCGGCGCGAGTTCGCGCAGCGACGCGAGGCGTCGCGCTGGAGGTCCGCGGTCTGTCGAGCGCGTCGGCCGGCGTGACCGACATCAGCTTCTCCGCGTGCGCGGGCGAGATCCTGGGCGTGGCCGGCCTCGTGGGCTCCGGCCGGACCGAGCTGGCCGAGACGTTGTTCGGCCTCCGACCTGCCGAGGCCGGCGAGATCTACGTTCGCGGTGCGCGACACGACGTTTCGATCGCCGTCCGAGGCCGTGACGCGCCGGACTCGCGTACGTGCCCGAGGACCGCCGGCGTCACGGCGTGATCGCGGACCTCAGCGTGGCCGCCAACACGAGCCTCGCGTCGCTCGGCCGCGTGTCCTCGTCGGGTTTCGTCAAGCGGCAGGCCGAACGTGACCTGGCGGCCGCAGTACATCAGCCGGTTTGGCATCCGCACTCCGTCGACGGACACCGCAGGTCGGGCTGCTGTCCGGAGGAAATCAGCAGAAGGTCGCGCTCGCGCGGTGGCTGGCGACGTCGCCGTCGATTCTGATCCTCGACGAGCCGACGCAGGGCGTGGACGTCGGCGCCAAGGCGGAGATTCACGCGCTCATGCGCGAGCTTGCCGGCCGGAGGGCTGGCGATCGTGATGATCTCCTCCGACCTTCCGGAGATCCTGGCCATGAGCGATCGCGTGCTCGTCATGCGCCGGGGCACGCTCGAGCGGCGTGCTCGAGCGCGCCGACGCCAGCGCCGAAGCCATCCTGGCTCTGGCCGTGGATCGCGAGCGCCCGTCCGCCGCGGGCCGCCGTGCACTAGATGTCGTCCCATCCGGGTTGAGGCGGCGCTCGGGCTGGTCATTCTTGCGCTCGCGCGCAGTGCTGGCCGTGGCGGCGCCGAGGTTCTTCGAGCCCGCGAACCTCGCCGACCTCGTCCTCGCGAACCTGCCGGTGCTCATCGCCGCGATCGGCGCGACGCTCGTGATCCTCGACCGGCGAGATCGACATCTCGGTCGGATCCACGTTCGCGGTGTGCAGCGTCGTTGCCGGGACGCTCGCGACGTGGGCGCGCCGATGCCCGCGTCGTGGCTTGGTCGCGCTCGCGCATCGGTGCCGCGATCGGCGCCGTCAACGGCCTGCTGGTCGCGTGGCTGCACATTCCGTCGATCGTCGTGACCCTCGCGGCCATGGTCGCGCTGCGCGATGGCCTCCGTTGGATCACCGAGGGCGCCTGGGTCCAGAACCTGCCGGCCAGCTTTCAGTGGTTTGGCCTCACGCAGCAGGCGTACCCGGTCGTCGCGGTCGGCATCGCCGTTCTGCTCTGCGTGCTGACCGCATGGACGCTGCGGTCGACGCGAGCGGGGCGCGTCGTGTTCGCGACCGGGTCGAATGCGGAAGCCGCGCGGCTGGCGGCCATCGACACCGCCGCGGTCCGTGTCTCGCGTGTTCGTCGCTCGCCGGCGTGTTCACGGCGATCGCCGCGATCGTCAACGCGGTGCGATTCACGCAGGTGCCGCCGAACACCGGTCTGGGCTTCGAGATGAAGGTCATCGCCGCGGTGGTCGTCGGCGGCGCCGCGATCACGGGCGGGCGCGGCACGATTGTCGGCACGGTGCTCGGCGCCGTGCTGCTCGGCATGTCCGGTCCGGCGCTCACGTTCCTTGGCGCGAGCGCCTACTGGGAGCGCGCGCTCCAGGGCGGCATCATCCTCGCCGCCGTGGCGATTCAGGCCGTCACCAGCGCCGGACGCGCGGATCGGCGGCGCGCCGGAGCCTCGGGCGTGACGGCATGAGCGCTGCGCGCTCGCGGAACAGCGAGGCGGTGCTCGCGGCGCTCCTCGGCGCCGAGATCGTCGTGTTCTCGATCGTCGGCGAGCGGTTTGCCACCGTCGGTAACTTCTTCGAGATCACCAGGCTGGCCGTGGAGCTGGGCCTCCTCGCCCTCGCGCTCACGCCAATCATCGTGACCGGCGGCATCGATCTCTCGGTCGGGTCGCTGATCGGGCTCTCGGCCGTCATGTTCGGCACGGCCCTGCAGGACTGGCGGCTGTCCGTTGCCGGCGGCCATCGCACTCGCCATTGCCGTCGGCGTGACTGGCGGCGCGCTCAACGCCGCCGTGATCGCGCGCTTCAGAGTGCCGCCGCTGATCGTCACGCTCGGGACGATGGCGCTGTTTCGGGGAGTCGCCGAAGGGATCACCGAAGGCGCGCGAAACTTCTCCGGCTTTCCGGCGTCGTTTCTCGCGCTCGGCCAGGGGTACTTCGGCGGCGTCGTGCCGGCGCAGTTGCCGATTCTTGTCGTGGCCGCCGTCGGCTACGCCCTGCTCCTGCATCGGACCGTGATCGGTCGCGCCTGGTATGCCATCGGACTGGGCGAAGCCGGCGCGCGCTATGCCGGCCTGCCGGTTGCGCGCCGCGTCGCGCTGGCGTACCTGCTGGCTGGCGCCGCCGCCGGTCTTGCCGCGATCATCTATGCGGCGCACCTCGGCCAGGCACGATCCGACGCCGGTACGGGCTACGAGCTCGCGGCGATCACCGCCGTGGTGCTCGGCGGCGCGTCGGTCACCGGCGGCCGCGGAACCATCGGTGGCACGATTCTCGGGCTCGCCGTCGTCTCGGTGCTGACGAACGGATTGCAGCTCGCCGCGTTGCCGTCCGAGCTGGCAGGAGTCCTGACCGGTGTCGTGCTCGTCGCCGCGATCGCGCTCGATCCCGGCACGCGACGGCGCCGAGGGTCGCGCGGCGACGCCTGAACTTCTGGAAGGGGAGACACTCGTGAGAAACAGCCAGGTCGCGATTCTCTGTGCGGCCATCCTTGCCGGCGCGGTTCTCGTGGCCGGAACGAACGTCTGGATGGTTCGATCGCTCGTCTCGCCGGCGTCGGCGTCGCGGCGCGCAGCCGGCGCCCGCGGGCCGTCGCCCCGTCATCGCGATGATGCCGAAGGCGAAGGGCGACCCGTACTTCGTGAGCTGCCGCATTGGCGCCGAGGAAGCCGCGCGCGAGCTGGGCGTCGAGCTCATCTGGGACGGGCCGACCGGTCTCGACGCGGCGCGCCAGAACGAGCTCGTCGAGAGCTGGATCACGCGGCAGGTCGACGCGATTGCGGTGTCGGTCGAGAATCGCGCGGGCATCTCGACGGTCCTGCGCAAGGCGCGCGAGCGAGGCATCAAGGTGCTCTCCTGGGATGCCGATGCGGAACCGGACGCGCGTGACTTCTTCGTCAACCAGGCGACGCCGGAGGGCATCGGCCGGACGTTGATCGACGAGGCGGCGAAGCTCATGAACGCCGAAGGCGACTTCGCCATCGTGACGGGCGCGCTGAGCGCCGCGAATCAGAACGCCTGGATCGCGGCGATCAAGCCGCGTCTCGCGGCGAACTACCCGAAGATGCGGCTCGTGACGATTCGGCCGAGCGACGACGATCGGGACAAGGCGTTCTCGGAGACGCAGACGATTCTTCGGGTGCATCCCAGCGTGAAGCTCGTCATGGCGATCTCCGCGCCGGCCGTGCCCGGCGCGGCCGAAGCCGTCCGTCAGGCCGGCCGTCGCGACGTCAACGTGATGGGCCTGTCGCTGCCGAACATGAACAAGACCTACGTCCACGGCGGCGTCGTCCAGAAGGTCATTCTCTGGAACACGACGAATCTCGGATATCTGACGGTGCTGGCGGCCGCGAAGGCTGTGGACGGCACGCTCGCGCCCGGCGCGACGTCACTCGCCGCCGGTCGTCTCGGCGCGATTACCGTGCGCGGTCAGGAGATTGTGCTGGGCGATCCGCTCGTGATGGACAAGGGCGAATATCGATCAGTTTGACTTCTAACGCAGGCCGTTCCGCGTTCCCTGTTCCACGTTCCGGTTCCTTGTCTCACGGCGGATACGGGAACCAGGACCGGAACGGGGAACGGCGGAACGATCCCTCACTTAACCTGATTCTTGTAGTAGCTGTACACGTAGTTTCCAGTTCGTGGTTTGTCCGGGCTGCGTCGTGACATCCACGAACGGCTCGATCGAGAGCACGCTGCGGATTGACCACAGCGGCAGGCGCGCGAGCGGGCGGTCGCCGGTGATGCGGACGCCGGCGCCGGTCTTCCGATTCTCCACACGGATGTCGTAGCTCTTCGCGTCCTTGCCGTAGCCCTCGAGCTGGAAGGACACGCGCTCTTCACCGGTGAGCGTCTTCGAGTACGTGATTTCATTGCCCGCAACCGCGGCGAACGCGGAGTCGGGCGGTTTCGGCACCTGAATCGGGAACGTCGTGACGATCGCGAACCCCGGACCCGTCGTCGCGCGATCCAGTGTCAGGAAGTTGTGGTTGTACTGCACGGTTTCGATGGGCTTCGTGCCGGTGTTCTTCAGGCTGTGCTCGATCGCGAGATCCGGCCGTCCCTTGGTGACGCGAAGCGTCTTCCGGTATTCGTAGCCGTAGCCGGTGAGCGGGTCATTCACCGTTTGCGTGAACATCGATCCAGCCCGGACCCTCTTCCACTTCCCACTTGCCCGTGCTCACGATGTCGTAGTTGCTGTAGGCCGAGTAGGCGGCATCGTCCTTCTTGCGGAGCACGCCGACGCCAACCTTGACGAATGTCCCGCCCGGCTTGGCCTCCGCGAAACCCTGCGGCCGCGAAAATTCCTCAGCGGGGCCCGTGATCGCGCTCTGGGGTGACGCGATGAGCTCGGTGTCGCTCTTGTAGATGAAGTCGCGGACGGTCGGGTCCGTGCCGGTGAACCAGGGACCGTAGTACTGGTGACCCTGAAACTCCAGACTCGCAATCACACCGGACCAATCGAAGCGCGTGGACCGGTAGAACCCGCGTTCAGGGTCCGGCAGGTAGACACGCACGCGAATCTGATCGTTCGACAGGGTGGCTTCCGGGTAGCGAGGAGTCGGAGTTTGCACGGCTGAGACAGCCCCGAGGGTCAGCAAGCTGACGAGAAACGCGAATACCGTGGCGATTGGTTTCACGATACGGGGCAGCATAACAGGTTCGAGGAGGTCCGAAGCGTTCGGCGAGGTCGAGGAGTTCGCCACGACTCTTCGAACTCCTCGACCCCCTCGAACTCCTCGACCCTCGAACTCCTCGAAACTCCGCGTAGAATCGGCGACTGAAATGCAGAAGAGGGGCGACATGAAGAAAGTCCGGTGGGGCATCATCAGCACGGCCAATATCGGCATGGTCAAAGTCATCCCGGCCATGCAGAGGGGGCAGTTCTCGGAGGTCACGGCCATCTCCTCGCGCGATCAAGGCAAGGCCGAGGCGGCCGCCCGGTCGCTGGGGATTCCCAAGGCCTACGGATCGTACGAGGCGCTGCTCGACGATCCGGACATCGACGCCATCTACAACCCGACACCGAACCACCTGCACGTGCCGTGGTCGATTCGCGCCATTCAGGCTGGCAAGCACGTGCTGGTGGAGAAGCCCGTCGCGCTCGATGCGGCCGAGGCGATCGCGCTCCAGCGCGAGGCCGCGCGCCATCCGCGAGTCAAGGTGATGGAAGCGTTCATGTACCGCTTCCACCCGCAATGGGTCCGCGCGAAGGCGCTCGTCGACGAAGGGCAGATTGGCGAGCTGCGCACCATCCAGACGTTCTTCTCGTACTTCGGCAACGATCCGGCGAACGTCCGGAATCAGAAGGACATCGGCGGGGGAGGCGGGCTCATGGACATCGGCTGCTACCCGATCTCGCTGTCGCGCTGGATCTGGGGCGCCGAGCCGTCGCGGGTCGTGGGCACGGTCGAAGTCCATCCGGCGTTCGGCGTCGACGTGCT
This sequence comes from uncultured Acidobacteriota bacterium, assembly GCA_963730485.1. GTDB lineage: Bacteria > Acidobacteriota > Vicinamibacteria > Vicinamibacterales > SCN-69-37 > CAVTYZ01. The sequence goes on from CAVSRY010000001.1 coordinate 58,169, forward strand.
CGCCTCCGCCCTGATGGACTTTGGCGGCGGCACCGCGACGTTCACGGTCGGCACGCTCATCACGCCGTTTCAACGGGTGACGATCTTTGGGACCGAGGGCTACGTCGAGATCGAGATTCCCTTCAACGCCCTGCCGAACGGACCCCATCGCGCTCTGGCACAAGCGCGGGTCGTCGCTCACGACCTACGACGTCGGGAATCACGACCAGTACACGACCCAGGGCGATCTTTTCTCGCGCGCCATCCTCGACGACACGCCCGTGCCCACGCCGCTCGACGACGCGGTGGGGAATATGCGGGTGATTGATGCGTTGTTTAAGAGTGCTTCAGAAGAGCGATGGGTCGAGCTATAAGCGGTTCCAGGTTCCAGGTTCCAGGGTTCCACGGTTCCAGGGTTCCGGTTCAGGTTCTGGTTCACGGGTTCCTGAACCGTGAACCGAGGAACCTGAACCAGAACCCTGGAACCGTGGAACCCTGGAACCGGAACCGTTTAGAATTCGCCCATGCTCCAAATCATCCGTTCCCCCCGTGTCTACGACGTCTGCATCGTCGGGTCGGGCGCCGGCGGCGGCACGGCGGCGAAGGTGCTGACCGAAGCCGGGGCGGACGTCGTGATGCTCGAGGGCGGGCCGATGTGGGATTCGGCCAAGGACTCCGCGATGTTCGCGTGGAACTACAACACGCCGACGCGCGGATGGGGCGGGGACAAGAAACCGTTCGGGACCTACGACGGGTGCCTCGGCGGCTGGGACATCGAGGGCGAGCCGTACACCGTCGGGCGCGGCGCGTGGCGGTGGTTCCGTGGACGCATGCTTGGCGGCCGCACGCACCACTGGGGCCGCATCTCGCTGCGCTTCGGGCCCGACGACTTCCGGCGGCGGTCGATCGACGGGTTCGGCGACGACTGGCCGATCACGTACGACGACATGAAGCCGTACTACGACAAGCTCGACAGCTTCGTCGGCATTTTCGGATCGAACCACGCGGCCCAGACCGGCCTGAAGAACGAGCCCGACGGCATCTTCCTGCCGCCGCCGCGGCCGCGCGCGCACGAGCTCCTGATCAAGAAGGCCTGCGACCAGCTGAAGATTCCGATCGTGTCGTCGCGTCTCTCGATCCTGACGCGGCCGCACAACGGCCGCGCCGCGTGCCACTACTGCGGACAGTGCGGGCGCGGCTGCGCGACGCACTCGAATTTCTCGAGCGTGTCGGTCATGCTCCCGCCGGCGCTCAAGACGGGACGGCTGACGATCGTGCCGAACGCCATGGCGCGCGAGGTCATGACCGACGCGAGCGGGCTCGCGACGGGCGTGTCCTACGTGAACACCGAGACCATGGCCGAGCACCAGGTGCGCGCGCGCATCGTCGTGGTCGCGGCCAGCTGTTGTGAGTCGGCGCGGCTCCTGCTCAATTCGAAGTCGTCGCGATTCCCGAACGGCCTGGCCAACTCGAGCGGCGTCGTCGGCAAGTATCTGACCGACTCGACCGGCCTCGGCGTCAGCGGCTACATCCCGGCATTGGCCGACTTGCCGCGCTACAACTCGGACGGCTCCGGCGGCGCGCATCTCTACATTCCGTGGTGGGGCGACAACCGGCGTGTCGGGTTCCCGCGCGGGTATCACATCGAGCTTGGCGGCGGGTTCGGCATGCCCGGCTACGGATTCGGCGGCGGGATCCAGGACTATCCGGGGAGCCGCGGCGGCGGATACGGCGCCGAGCTGAAGGCCGAGTACCGGAAGTACTACGGGTCGTTCGTGAACTTCGCCGGGCGCGGCGAGCAGGTCGCGCGCGAGGACAACTACTGCGAGATCGATCCCAACGTCGTGGACAAGTGGGGCATTCCGGTGCTGCGCTTCAATCACACGTGGAGCGACCACGAGCGCCTGCAGGCGAAGCACATGCAGGAGACGTTCAGGACGATCATCCAGACGATGGGCGGGACGCCGACGTCGGCGATGCCGGCCGTCGAGCAGAACTACGGGCTTGCGGTCGGCGGGCTCATCATCCACGAAGCCGGCGCCGTCCGCATGGGCGACAACGCGAAGACGTCCGTGCTCAACCGCAACTGCCAGGCCCACGACGTGAAGAATCTCTTCGTCGCCGACGGCGGGCCGTTCGTGTCGCAGGCCGACAAGAACCTGACGTGGACCATCATGGCGCTCGCATGGCGAACATCCGAGTTCATCGCGGACGAGCGCCGAAAGGGGAACCTCTAATCATGAGTGCCATCAATCGACGATCCGCGCTCGCCCTGATGGGCGCCGTTCCCATGGCGGCGCTCGTGGTCACGCGCGAGGAAGCGGCGTACGCGGCCGATCGTGTTCGCGAGGGCCAGGCGCAGGCCGCGCGAGCAGGGCAAGCCCTACGCGCTGAGGTTCTTCACGCCGCGTGAATACGCGACGGTCGTCGCGCTGTCCGATCTGATCCTGCCGCGTGACGCGAGATCGGCGAGCGCCTCGGAGGCCGGCGCGCCCGAGTTCATCGACTACATCGTGGCGGAGCAGCCCGGGCGTCAGACGGCGATGCGCGGCGGCCTGGTGTGGCTCGACAGCGAGTGCCGGCGGCGCTTCGACAAGGCGTTTCTCGAGTGCACCGATGCCGAACGCCGTCAGGTGGCCGACGACATCGCCTGGCCCGGCCGCGCGCGTCCGGCGATGAGCCACGGCGTCGCGTTCTTCACCGCCATGCGGGATCTCGTTGCCACCGGCTTCTGGTCCAGCCGGATCGGCGTCGAGGATCTCGGCTATCTGGGCAATCGTCCCGTGGGCGAGTTCCCGGGCGCGCCGCCGGAGATCCTGAAGAAGGCTCGGCGTCAGCAACGACTGAGGCTACCGGCGCGCGCCGTCGCGCACGAGCGTCTCGATCGCGTAGAGCGACGTGCGCGCCGTCATGAAGAGCGTTCGGCCCTGCGGTCCGCCGAACGCGAGGTTCGCGGCGCTCTCGGGGAGAAGGATGCGCGCGACCAGCTTGCCGGCGGGCGAGAAGACCTGTGCGCCGTCGCCGGTGCTCGACCAGACATTCCCGAATTCATCGCACTTGATGCCGTCCGGCCCGCCCTTGTCGATGGCGGCGAAGACCCGGCCCGCGTCGAGCCCGCCCGCCGCGTCCACGGCGAACGCGCGGATGTGGCGCGGCTTGCCGGAGTCGGCGACGTACAGCGTGCGTTCGTCGCTCGAGAAGCACAAACCGTTCGGCATCACGGCGTCGCGGACGGCCGCGCGTGAGGCGCGAGGTGGCCGGATCGAAGCGATACACGTAGTTGCCGGGTGTTTCCTGCTTGCGGGGCTTGATGCCGTACGTCGGATCGGTGAACCAGATCGTTCCGTCTCGCTTGACGACCACGTCGTTCGGTGAACTGAGCTTCGCGCCGTCGAACGCATCGACGACCGTGGCCACCGTGCCGTCCTTCTCCGTGCGTGAAATGCGTCCGGAGTGTTCCGCACTCAGCAGCCGGCCCTCACGGTCGAGCGTGTTGCCATTGGCGTTCCCGCTCGGCGCCCGGAATGTCCGCACGCCGTTCGCGCGGTCCCATCGCTTCAGCTCGTTGGCGGGAATATCACTGAAGACCAGATAGCCACCGTCCGCATCGATCCAGATCGGACCCTCGATGAACTGCAGGCCGCCGGCGAGCTTCTCGACCGTCGCGCCTTTCGGCAGCAACTTCTCGGCGGCGTTCTGATCGGCGACTCGACGCCGCTTTGTACCAGGGCGGTTGCCAGGATGAGCGAGACCACGGTGCTGCGAATCATGCGTTCCCCACTTCGTGATTGGCCATGTCTTCGAGCGCCTTGACCAGGGCCGAGTGGTCCCATTTGGCGCCGCCGTGCGCCTGGCAGGCGCTGAAGAGCTGCTGCGTGGTCGCGGTGTTCGGCAGGCTCATCTTCAGCGCGCGCGCAGACGAGAGCGCCAGGTTGAGATCCTTCTGGTGCAGCTCGATGCGGAATCCCGGGTTGAACGTGCGCTTGATCATGCGCTCGCCGTGCACTTCCAGCACGCGCGACGCGGCGAAGCCGCCCATCAGCGCCTCACGGACCTTCGCCGGATCGACACCCGCCTTGGACGCGAGGAGCAGGGCTTCGGCGACGGCCTCGATGTTGAGCGCGACGATGATCTGATTGGCGACCTTGCAGACCTGGCCGGCGCCGACGTCGCCGACCCGCGTGATGTTCTTGCCCATGAGCTCGAAGAGCGGTTTGACGCGATCGAACGCGGCCTCGGTGCCGCCGGCCATGATGGTGAGCGCGGCGTTCTGTGCGCCCACCTGGCCGCCCGAGACCGGGGCGTCCACGTAGTCCGCGCCGGCGGCGTGCACTTCGCTCGGCAAACGCTTTGGTCTCGATCGGCGAGATCGAGCTCATGTCCACGACGATCTTGCCCGCCGACAGTCCCTCGATCGCGCCGTTCGGTCCGAACAGCACCTGCTCGACGTCCGGCGTGTCCGGCACCATGAGGATGATGACGTCGGCCAGCCGCGCGACGTCTTTCGCCGAGGTGCACGCGCGGCCACCCGCGTCGAGCAAGCGCCTGCGGCACGCCGCTGCGGCTCGTGCAGAAAGAGCGTGTGGCCGCCCTTGATCAGATTGGCGGCCATGGGCGTGCCCATGATGCCGAGACCGATGAAACCGACGTCTCATTGAAATGCTCCTGCCGAACCAGGCTTGCGGCTCGAGGCTTGGGGCTCGGGGCCGCGCCCAGTAACTTCTAACTTCTGGCTTCTCACTTCTAACTTGTCCACTGCCTCATCCACCCCAGTCCGTCCGTCGGTCGTGCTCTTCGGCCGGTACTCGCAGCCGACCCAGCCCGACGTAGCCGATTGGTCGAGCCACTCGAAGAGGAAGGGGTAGTTGATTTCGCCGGTGCCCGGTTCGTTTCTGGCGGGCGGATCGGCGATCTGGATGTGGCCGATCCGCGCGATGTGCTTCTTCAGCGTCGTCGCGAGGTCACCTTCCATGATCTGCATGTGGTAGACGTCGTACTGAAAGCGCACGTTCGGCGCGCCCGCGGCGTCCATCAGATCGAACGCCTGGCGCGACGTGTTCAGGTAGAAGCCCGGGATGTCGCGGGTATTGATGGCCTCGAGCAGCAGGGTCATGTCGTGGCGCGCGAGCTCGGCCGCCGCAAACCGGACGTTCGCGATGTACGTGTCGTACATGTCGCCTTCGCTCGCGCCACGTGGCCGAAGGCCGGCCATGAGGTGAATCTGCCGGCAGCCGAGCGCCTTCGCGTACTCGATGGCCGTCGCGACGCCGTCGCGCACCTGCTGGACGGACGCCGGATCGCACGCGAGGCCGCGATCCCCAGCGCTCCAGTTGCCGGCCGGCATGTTGAAGAGCACCAGCGTCAGCTGGTGCTCGATCGAGCTGCGCCTTGATCTCGTTCGGCAGGGAAGTCGTACGGAAACAGAAACTCCACCGCGCGGAAATCCCGCGCGGCCGGCGGCGCCGAACCGTTCCAGGAACGGCACCTCGTTGAACATCATCGTCAAGTTGGCGGCGAAACGGGGCATGGTGGGTTCGGCGTCCGATCGCGGATCGCGCTCCGGAAGTCTATCAAGCCGCCGGCTGACTCTGGTGGCTCGACGGCGAATCGTCCTCGTTCGGTACGACCCGCGTGCGGTCGGTGAGTGCGACTGTTTTCGCGTAATATCTCCACATCAAACTGAGCTGTCCAGTGCAGGAACCGTTGAGGGCTGCTTGTGAGAGGGGATTCTTCGGGCACGTGCCACGGCGAGAATGTCCAGCCGGCTTGGGCCCGTTGCCTCTCTTTCCGGATTCTCCAATCTGTTCAACGTGGGGCCCGCGCACCGAGACGCGTTGATCGTCGGGTCAAGACGATAGTGCCGGGCCTACTCGGTATCTCCAGTATCGCCACTCCTCGCATCGGCTCGCGTGTCGAGGCGGCGCGCGAGCGCATGCTCCGGCACCCTCGCGTCACGATGGATCTCGTGGCCACGGCCGACGAAACCGCCTGGCTCGGCCACGCGCGGCTGGACGGTACGCCACGCACCATTGTCGACGGCGGTCAGCAGCCCTCTGCCGTTTTGCATGGCGTGCTCCACAACGAGGCGGCGCTTCGAAAGGAGTTCGGCGGGCCTGCCCTGGTCGAAGCCACGGGAAATCTGATCGCGACGATGTACGCGCGTGAGGGCGCCCGGTTTGTCGAGCGCCTCGAGGGTGAGTTCGTCGTCGCCGTCATCGATCCCGCTCGTCACGTGTCGCTCGTCGCGACGGACCCAGTTGGTAACTATCCGATCTACTGGCACGCGGACCAGCAGGACTTCGTCTTCAGCTCGGATCTGTCCGCAGTGCTGGGTGCAGTACCGTCGCGAAATCGCCTGAATCTGATGGCGGTCGCCGACTATCTCACCATTGGCGCGGTGCTCGAAGACAAGACGCTCGTCGAAGGCGTGTCCTTGCTCGCCCCAGGGACCTCTCTTGAGTTCAACCTCGCGAGCGGCGAGGTTCGACAGCACCAATATCTCGAATCGCGTCGTTCTTCGGGGCCAAGGCTTCCGACAAGTCCAGCTATCTCGACGCCGTCGTAAACGCCTTCGAGCGTGCGGTGGGGCGAGCGCTCGATGACCCACGGCCGGTCGGACTCTCATTGTCCGGTGGCCTCGACACGCGAGCAATCCTCGCTGCGGTGGACGAACGCCGCACTGGACTCCGCACCTATACCTTGGGCGTCGCAGGTTGTGCCGAGCAGGCCATTGCGAAGCAGCTGGCAGACATCGCGCATACGAAACATACGTTCTTCGAGCTTGAAGGGAACTACCTGCGTGACTTTCTGCCGAGTATGACGGCGATGGTGTCGGCCACGGATGGTCTTTACCTGACGCACGGGTTGACCGAGACACTGGCGCTCCGGCTCCTGGGTGACACTGGCATCGGCGTGCTTCTGCGAGGCCACGGCGGCGAGCTCGCGAAAACGCATCTGGCCTGGCCGCTGCAGACCGACGGGCGGGTGCATGCGTCAGCGAGCCTGGACGAGCTCGCGTCCTATCTTGCCGCGCGCGCAAATTTCATCACGCCTGACCTGGCCCTTGATCAGGTGTTGTCGCCATGGGCGGTGGCGAAGGCCGGAGACGGCGCCGTCGGTGCATTCCGCCGGGTGCTGGCTGGGTCGAACCTGACTCCGGCCGAAGCGTGCAGCTACCTCATGTTGCACGAGCTGCATCGACGAGTGACGGTGCCATCACTCGAGCTGTTCCGGACCCGCGTGGAGGTCAGGCTGCCGTTTCTGGATGTCGCGTTTCTTCGGACGCTGCTCGGCGCTCCGGCCGAATGGCGCGATACCACGGAAATTCATCAACGGATAACCAGGAAGGGTTTGCCCGAGTTGCTGAAGGTGCGGACGTCCAAGACCGGCGCGCCCGTGGACGCCGGCCCGACGACCGAGCGGATCCTCGACAAGGTCAACGGCGCTCTGCGTGCGTTCAATGTGCATGGATATCGGCGTCAACACAACTTCGACGAGTGGATGAGAATCAGCCTCCTCGATACCATGCAAGCGGAACTCATCGGCGAGTGGGCGCGTACCCGGAACCTGGTGAGCCGCGAAACGATCAAGGCGTTCGTCGCCAGCACAGCGTCGGGGAAGGCGAACCGGAGCTACCTCCTGCTGACGCTTCTCATCATCGAGCTGTGGATGCGTGAGAACAGGATCGAAGCGTCCTGAGCCATTGGCCCGTCCTACGGCCCGTTCGTGATGGGACGGGACCGATCAATTTCAGAAGCTCGCCCACCGGCTGAATCCCCGGCGGCCACGGGCGGTTGAGGGGTGAAGACTGGCCGTGACCCACGATGACGGTCGCGGCGAGAAACAGGGCAAGAATGCCGAATCGCGCGAGAGCCATGAGTTTGAGGGTCACATTACACTAGGCGCCATGCATCGCCGCCAATTTCTGACCGCCGCTGGAACGGCCATGGCCGCGGCCGTGGCCTCGTCATCACGAACGCTGAACGGGCAATCGGCCGCGTCCGCGAAAGCGCGTTTTCGCACGGGCCTCGTGGCCTACTCGTATCGCGAGGCGCTTCAGGCCAAGACGATGACCTACGAGGACCTGATTCGTGTCGCCGTCGACACCGGCATTGACGGGATCGACATGACGGTGTACTGGCTGCCCAGCACAGCCGACGACTATCTGTTGTCGTTGCGCCGGCTCGCGTATCGCAATCGTGTGGAGATTTACAGCATCGGCACGCGTGTCCAGCTCGCCAACCCCGCGGGACCATTGCGCGACAAACAGTTCGCCGAGCTCAAACAGTGGGTTGACGTCGCGTCGAAACTCGGCGCGTCACACATTCGCGTCTTCGGCGCTCAGCGGCCCGAAGGATGCGACCGTCGAGCAGGCGCTCGACTTCGCCGGCGAGTCGATGCGCATGTTTGCCGAATACTCCGGCGCGCGCGGGATCACGCTCGGCGTCGAGGACGACGGCGGCATGACCGAATACGCGAAAGAGACGATCGAGATCGTCAAGCGCGCGAACTCGCCGTGGGCGGGCATGAACCTCGACATCGGCAACTTCCGCGCGCCAAAGGTGCACGAACAGATTGAGATGTCCATTCCGCACGCGGTCAGCACGCACATCAAGACGACTTACGCGCCCGACGACGGCACGGCGCGAGTGCCGTTCGATTTGGACCGCATCTTCGCGATGTTCGCGAAGCACGGGTACAAGGGCTACATGGGTCTCGAGATGGAAGGCGTCCCTGACGTGGCGACGGCGGTCCCGGCGACGTTGCGCAAGCTCAAGGAGCTCGCGGCAAAGTACTCGAGCTAGGTCTGTTCAAACCGCCGGTCGCTGCCAGGACCGCTACGTCTTGAGCAGCTTGAACGCGTGCGTCCAGCCGGCGCCGCGGAAGCCGGGATGCACCAGAGGATGCACAGTGGCTCGATCGCGCGCGCGGCCTCGACCGTGCCCGTGTCTTCAACCTCGAAGCCGAACTGCTTGAGGATCGTCGAGACTTCGGCCTTGGCGGGTTCGCTGTTTCCGCAGATGAACATCGTCGGCGGTCCGCCGGGAAGCATCGGGTTGACCATCAACGCGTTTCCGACGCATGAGAAGGCCTTGACGAAGTTCGCCGCCGGCGCCAGCCGCTGCAGCTGTTCCATCAGTGAGTCGTTCTGCGGCGTGAAGTACTGAAGCACGCCGTTCACCGGCGGAGCGTCCGCAATCGGGTTCGTGGTGTCGATCACAGTCTTGCCGGCGAGATAGTCAATGCCCGCGGTGCGGATTGCCGCGTCCGCCGCGCCGCCTTTGGTCGCCAGAACGATGAGGTCACCGAACATCGCGGCGTCGGCAAATGAGCCGACGTGCGCGCGACCATGCGTCTTCGTTTTCAGGTCGTCACGCTTCGCAGCGGTGTTCGTGCCAATCAGGACGTCGTAGCCGTGCTTGACGAAGCCGTTTGCGAGCGTTACGCCAACGACGCCGGATCCGATGATGCCGATCTTCTTTGCCATGCGAGCACCTCACCGCCCGGCCGGCGCGATGAGGAGCAGCCAGTCGCCCGGTCCGGGTGTCTCGAATCGAATCACGGATCCGGCCTGGACGGGTGTGGCATTCGAACGCGCGCCGGTTCGCGGGTCAACCCATCGTGGGCGACCCGCGGGCAGCGCACGGCGCCTTGATCGCGATCGTTCCAGCTTCGGGCGTGTAGGCGACGAGAAGATCGCGCTCCGGCGACGCGGCGACCGCCACGAAACGCGCGGGGGCGCTCGTGCCAGGCTGCTCGGCAAGCGCGTCTGGCGCCGGTCGCAACCGCCAGAAATCGATCGACGTAAAGAGCCCGGCCACGTGCGCCATCTGCTCGGCGCCGGGCATCACGAGCGCCTGCTTCCACGGAAGTGGCGTGCCGCTGTTGGGGTGATCGGCCGGCGGCTTCGTGCCGTCATCCCACCCCCACACACCGTGTCCGCCATAGGACGTGCCCGCCACCGGCGCGTTGAGCAGGCTCCAGTAGATCGCGCGCCGGACGAACTCCGGCGGAATCGGCTGCTTCGACTGATACGCGAGGTGATGCTCGTACGGCGGTTCGAGGTTGATGAACGGACGGTCGCGGCTCAATCTTCCAATCGGTCGACGGCGGGCCCTCCGTGATCCACCGCAGCGTCTTCTCGTCGTCGCCATGTCCGCTCTGGTAGCCGTGGACATCGATCCACGGCTCGTTCAGAAATTCCTGCAGCACCCAGTGCATGCCGCCGGGGTGCAGCATCACCGGCGCGTGGGGGACCTGACCGAAGACGCCGCGGCCGATGCGCTTCCACTTCTCGGCGCGCTCACCACGGTAGTCACCATCGCCCGGAAGAATCCACGCGACGTCATACCCTTGCCATCGCGCGACCATGTACTGGGCGAGCCGGATGGCCTGGCTTTCCGGCAGGCCGAAACCCGGATTCACTTTCGGGTTCGAGCCGCTGCCGATGGCCCAGAGCAGGACCGGAACATTCAGCAGCCCGGCGCGATTCAGCGCGACGGCCTTTTCATCAAGGCGCTGGAAGAACGCCGGGTTGATCGCGATGCGCTCGTTGCCGGTGTAGGCGTGTTCCTTCAGCCGGTCTCCGTCCGGCGCGGCGCGCCATTCGGTGGCGACCCATTGCACGGCGGTGAATCCCTGAAGCGAGCGGACATCGATGTAGTGCTGCCAGTCTTCACGGCGTCGCGTGCAGCGCGGCGTTCCAACCGGTGTCGGCGAGCCAGAAGAACGGCGTGCCGTCCGCATGCTCGAGGAACGTGCGGCTCGACGATACGCGCACCGGGCCATGACGGTCGAAACGGGTCTGACCGTTGTTGGAGACCACGCCAAACGCTCCCGACCGCGAATGAAGGCCGCGATCGGACTCGGGCATCGCACGCGTCGTGTAGGTCCAGTTGCCCGGTTGATCGGGCGAGAACCGAACGCGCCACACGTTGCCGCCGTCCCAGAAACCCCTGACGGTCTGAGTCTGCCGGGATGGAGACGTGAACGTGACGAAGAGATCGACGTCCTGAAGCGGATTCTCGTAGGAGCGTGAGGCTGGTGAATGCCGTTTCGAACAGTCCCCAGCGTGTGACGGTGGGCGACTGCGCCGATGTCGGACGACCCGACGCCGAGCGCCAACGCTGTGGCGAGGGCAATGTTGGACGAGCGCCGGAGACTCCGGCCACACCAAACACGCATACACGCTCCTCGACGGCGACGATTGAACGAGCCGCGATCCTACACCTCCGCTTCCGTGTCTGGAGCACTTCTTGCAGCCGGCCAGGCCGAGGTTGACCTGAGCCGACCCGCTGACACACCCCTGAAGCCGAACGAAACGACGAAAACCGCGCTCGTGATTCTGGCGACCATCGCCGTCGGCGCGGTCATCTATTTCGGTGCGCCGGTCTTCATTCCGGTCGTGCTGTCGGTGCTTCTTTTCTATGCGTTGGACCCGCTCGTGGATGCCATCGAACGGTGGCGTGTACCACGGTTGCTGGCATCCACGGCCGTCGTGATGGCACTCGTCGCGGCGATCGCCGGGGGCGGCGTGCTGCTGTGGCCGCAGCTCGACGCCGTGCTGACGGACCTGCCTGACGGCGCGCGCCGGGTTCGCGCCGAGTTCAGTGCGACGGCAGGCGATTCGTTTCTCCACAAGTTCCGGCGCGCCACACAGGCGATCGATTCTGCGGCCGCCGACACGGCGCCCACCGCCGCCAAGCCTGGCGTGGTGAAGGTCGAGGTCCAGCAGCCGTGGAGGCCGTCGGACTGGATCTGGGCACAAGGCTTCGCGCTTCTCTGGCTGGCCGGCCAGCTGCTGACGGTGCTGTTTCTGACGATCTTTCTTCTGAACGAAGACGATGCGTTCAAGCGGAAGCTGGTGCGTCAGATGGAGACGCTCGGCAGCAAACGGGTGAGCGTCCAGATTCTGAACGACATCGCCACGCAGATTCACCGGTTCATCTGGGTCCAGGCCGTCACGTCAACGGCGGTCGCCGTGGTCACAGGGTTGGCGCTCTGGTGGGTCGGCCTGGAGCAACCGGCAGTCTGGGGCCTGTTCGCCGGCATCATGAACATCGTCCCGTATTTCGGCCCGCTGATCGTCACCGGCGTTCTGACGGTCGTCGGCTTCCTGCAGGTCGGCACGGTCTCCTACGCCGCGCTCGTCGCCGGCCTCTCGCTGGCCATCACGACCTTCGAGGGCATGTTTCTGACGCCGCATCTGCTCAGCCGATCGGCGTCACTCAATCACGTCGCCATCTTCCTCGCGATTGCCTTCTGGAGTTGGGCGTGGGGCGTCGCCGGCATCCTGTTGGCCGTGCCGATTCTCATGACCGTGAAGGCGATCTGCGATCACGTCGACGGTCTGCAATGGCTCGGGGACTTTCTGGGTGAAGAGAAGGCGGGCTGATTGCGGATCTGCGATTTGTGATTGGGGATTGAATTGCGGATTGCGTCATCGGCGGATTGAGGATCGAGAGCGTTCGATCCCCAATCCGCGATGTAGCGCTGGCCCTAGGCCCTAAGCCTCGAGGCCCTAAGCCTTACCTCGGCAACGCGAACGCGATGTAGCCGTACGCCCCTGTCGGGTTCGCCGGCGCGGCGCTCGTGCCGCCACCGGCGGCGCCGGCGACGGCGCCGGCGCGACGGGCGGCGACATGAAGACGACGTACTGACGTCCGCCCGACTCGTACATCGTCGGGATGCCGATCGACTGGCCGGCGGTCTTGCCCTTCCAAAGGACCTTGCCGGTCTCGACGTCGTACGCGCGTGCCCAGCCGTCCTTGCCGTTCTGGAAGAGCAGCCCGTGCGCGTCACGACCATGCCGTTGCGCGCGCCGACGCCGCCGGTGTCGCGCGGTCCGTCACCCTTGCCGTTGTTGTCCACCGTCGCCGGGTCGTCGCCGTTCGGCACCTGCCACTTGATCTCGCCGGTGTTCAGGTCGTACGCCGTGATCGTCGTGTACGGCGGCTTGGTGGACGTCGCCATGACGTTGTAGCCCGACTGATAGCGCTTGGTCAGCTTCGCCGCCTCGACATCGGCCGGCCACGGCACGTTGCCCGTCGTGCCGCCGACGCCCGGGAAGAACGGCCCGCCGTAGCGCGCAGGCAGCTGCGGCCGCGGCACGCCGCCGGTGGCGACGACCGGACCCGGGAGGAAGGACCATCGCCGGACCGCGGCCACGATTGCCGCCGCCACGACCGCGCCGGGTTCGTGATCGTGAGATAGGCGTGAATCGCCGCGATGTCCTCGTTCGTCGCGTCGAGGATCGGGCGCATGTTGTTGCGGCCTTCGCTGACGATGACGCGCAGGCTCTCCGGATCGATCCGATCCGTGACGCCGACGAGCGACGGGATGCCGGGAATCGTCGCCGCGCTGATCCGCGCCGTGGCAGGCCGCGCAGTTGGTCGCGTAGACCTTCTGGCCCACCGCGACCTGGCTCATGTTGGGCGGCGGGTTGTTGTTGCCGCCTGCCACCGCCGCCGCGGCGTCCGCCGACCGTCGGATCCTCGATGTCGTTCACGCGCAGGATCGCCACCTGATTGACGCCCGTCACGAAGACCAGCCCGCGCTGCGGGTCGGCCGCGGTCGTGCCCCAGTTCGATCCGCCCTGGTTACCCGGCATCGAGACGGCGTCGCCGTTGAGCATGGTCGGCACGAACAGGCCGCCCTGCGGGCCCGTGCCGTTGTTCGCGTTCCGCACGCGCTCGCGGAGCTCGTTGTACTGCTCCGGCGTCAGCAGGTGCGGGTTGACGTCGTCTTCCGTGTACGACTGCCGCACGAACGGCGCGGGCTTCGTCGGGAACGGCTGCGTCGGGGAGTAGAACTCGCCCGGCACCTCGCCCTTCGTGACCGGACGCTCCTCGATCGGCCAGAGCGGCTCGCCCGTCACACGATTGAACACATAGAGGAAGCCGGTCTTGCCGGCGTGCGCGACGACGTCCACGTTCTGGCCGTTGTGCCGGACGGTCACGAGCTGCGGCGCCGAGACGTTGTCGAGGTCCCACAGGTCGTGATGGATCGTCTGGAAGTGCCAGAGGCGCTTGCCGGTGCGGACGTCGAGCGCGAGGATGCAGTTGGCGAAGAGGTTCTGGCCGTGCCGGTCGCCGCCCCAGAAGTCGGCCGTCGCCGACCCGGTCGGGATGTAGACGATGCCGCGGGCCTCGTCGATGGACATCTCGCCCCAGTTGTTCGCGCCGCCCATGTACTTCCAGCCGTCCTTCGGGTTCGTCTCGTATCCGAACTCGCCCGGCCGTGGAATCGTGTGGAACTGCCAGAGCAGCTTGCCGGTGAGGATGTCGTAGGCGCGGATGTCGCCAGGCGGCGTCATGATCTGTTCACCCGACTGTCCGCCGAAGACGATCGTGTTGCGCCAGATGCGGCCGGGACTGGCGGGCTGCGCGCTGATGCTCGTGCCCTCCGCGCGCGCAGGCCGGCGCGCAGGTCCACGACGCCGTTGTTGCCGAACGTCAGGATGGATTTGCCGGTCCGGGCGTCGATCTGCTGCAGGAAGCTCTGGATGGAGAAGATCAGCCGGCGGTCCTTGCCGTTCTCGCTCTCCCAGTAGTTGATGCCCTTGCTCGTGATGCCGTTCAGCCCGTCGTGAACCCAGATCTCCTTGCCGGTCGCTGGGTCGAGCGCCACGATGGCGGCGTTGTTCCGGCCGAGGCCATAGAGCATGTCGCGGGCGAAGACCGGGCTGAAGGTCGGCGCGGCGTACGGGTAGAACCACGCCATCTCGAGCTTGCTGACGTTCGCCTTCGTGATCTGGCCCAAGTCCCTGAAATTCGAGCTATTGGCATTCGGAAGGCTGGGGCCTGGGCGGTTTTGCGCCGTTGCCAGCACGCCGAACAAGGCCGTGGCTGCAAGGGCCGTGGCCACTAACGAGAATCTGCGCTGTGAAGATCTCATGGATGTTCCTTACCTCTGGCGAACGGGTCGCCCACCAAAATGCCAGTTCAGACTGACAAAAATCCGACAGATGATACCCCGACTACGCGGAGACACGCGCCGATCGTTTCAGTCGGCGCCGTCACGCCCCGAGCCGCTTGACCTCTCCAGACAGGCGGGCCCGCAGAAACCGCCCTGTGTGCGAGGTTTTCGAGGCGGCCACGGCCTCCGGCGTCCCGGTCACGACGACGCGGCCGCCCGCGTGCCCGCCCTCCGGCCCGAGATCGATCACGTGGTCGGCCGTTTTGATGACGTCGAGGTGATGCTCGATGAGCAGGACCGTGTGGCCGGCGTCCGTGAGCTGGTTGAGCGACTGGAGCAGCCGCTCGATGTCGGCGAGGTGGAGGCCCGTGGTCGGCTCGTCCAGGATGTACAGGGTGTGGCGCGCGCGCTGGAGCGCGCTGAGCTCGGTGGCGATCTTCACGCGCTGGGCCTCGCCGCCCGAAAGCGTCGTGGAAGACTGCCCGAGCGTCAGGTAGCCCAGGCCCAGGTCGTTCAGGACCTCAATCTTCCTGCGGATGGCCGACTCACCCGAGAAGAACGTCACGCCCTCCTCGACTGACATGTTCAGGACGTCGTCGATGGTCTTGCCGCGGAGGGTCACCTCGAGGGTCTCGGCGTTGAAGCGGGCGCCCTTGCAGGCGCCACACGTCACCTCCACGTCGGGCATGAAGTAGAGCTGAGTCGTGATGCTGCCTTCGCCCTGGCACTCCTCGCAGCGGCCGCCCTTCACGTTGAAACTGAAGCGGCCCGGCTTGTAGCCGCGCTCGACCGAGAGCGGCGCTTCGGTGAAGAGATCGCGAATCGTGTCGTAGAAACCGACGTAGGTCGCCGGGTTGGACCGGCTGTTGCGGCCAATGGGCGACTGGTCGATGTTGACCACTTTGTGGACATGCTCGATGCCGTCGATGCCGTCGTGCGCGCCGGGCAGCGTGCGGGTGTCGACCAGCCGCTTCCACAGGGCCTTGTAGAGGATGTCGTTGACCAGCGTGCTCTTGCCCGATCCCGACGCGCCCGTGACGGCGATCAGCTTGCCGAGCGGGATCGTCACGTCCACGGCTTTCAGGTTGTTCTCGCGGGCGCCGCGCACTGTCAGCGTCTTGCCGTTTCCGGGCCGGCGCCGGGTTGGCGTTTCGATCTCGCGCTTGCCTGAGAGGAACTGACCGGTCGGCGACGCCTTGCAGCGGAGCACATCCTCGATGGTGCCCTGCACGACCACCCGCCCGCCGTGCACGCCGGGTCCGGGTCCCATTTCCACGACGTGGTCCGCGGCGCGGATGGTGTCTTCGTCGTGTTCGACGACGAGCACCGTGTTGCCGATGTCGCGCAGGCTCTTCAGCGTCGCGATCATCTTGACGTTGTCTTTGGGATGCAGGCCGATGCTCGGCTCGTCGAGCACGTAGAGCATGCCCATCAGCCCGGAGCCGATCTGCGTCGAGAGCCGGATTCGCTGCGACTCGCCGCCTGACAGCGTGCTCGATCGACGGTTGAAGTTCAGATAGTCGAGGCCGATGCCGAGGAGCAATTGCACGCGCGTGCGGATTTCGTTCAGGACCTGGCGTCCGGCGTCCGCACCGCGGCCAGTCGGCTTGAGCGCGCCGAGGAAGGCGACGAGCTCATCGAAATTGAGCTGTCCGACTTCGTGGAGGGTCTTGCCGCCGACCGTGAACAGCAATCGCGTCGCGCGAATGCGCGCGCCCTTGCAGTCGGGACACGTGTGTTCGACCATCACCTTGTCGAGCCACGCTTCCATCCGCGAGTTGGATTCGCCCCGCTGACGGTAGCGACGGTAGTACCGCTCGATGCGCCGGGCGATGCCGCTGAAGCCGACCTCGCGGCCTTCCCAGCCTTCACGTTTGACCTTGGTGTCCGGCGCGGCGATGAGCTTGAGCTTCCTGGGCTCGATGCCGTAGAGAATCGCCTGCCGCGCGTCCTCGGACAGGTCCTTCCATGGCGTGTCCAGGGAGAAGCCCACCGCCTTGGAGAGGCTGTACATCAGCCGTCCGTCCCACGTGTCCGGGTTGTACTTGAAGGCTTCGCGGACGAAACAACCGCCAATGATGCTGCGTTTCGGGTCGGGAATCAGTAGATCCGGGTGCGTGAGCTTGTCCACGCCGAGGCCGCCGCAGGTCCGGCACGCGCTCTCGGGGTTGTTGAACATGAAGTAGTCGGGCCCGATGTCGCCGTACACGAACCGATGCGTTCTGCTGCAGAGGTCCTGGTAGACGCGCGCCTTGTCCGCCTTGCTGGCGCCCTTGCCGACGTTGACCGAGAGCAGTCCATCGCCGACAAGGAGCGTCGCGGCAATCGCCGCGCGGATCGGCTTTCTCGTGGCGCGGCTGACGATGACCCGATCCACGATGGCGTCCATGTGCGATGACCGAGCGATTCGTCGAATCGAGACTTCGTCGGAGATGTCCACCGCGCGTCCGTCGATGATGAGCTGACGGCAGCCCTTCTTGCGGATCTCGGTGAAGACGACATCCAGGTCCTCGCCGTAGATCTTGAAGACCGGCGCGCGCAGCTCGACCTCCGTGCCGTCGGGCAGTGACAGGAGCGCCTCGAGGATCTGACTGGATGTTCGGCGCGGCGTCGGCTCGCCCGTGCGCGGACAGTGCGCCTGGCCGATCGTGGCGAAGAGCAGGTTCAGGTAGCTCGCGATGTCCGTCAGGGTGCCGACCGTGGAGCGAGGGTTGTTGGCGACCGTCTTCTGCTCGATTGAGATGACCGGCGAGAGACCGAAGACGAAGTCCACGTCCGGCTTGGTCACGTGCGCCATGAAGCGCTTCGCATAGCTCGAAAGCGACTCCATGTAGCGGCGTTGCCCCTCGGCGTAGATCGTGTCGAACGCGAGGCTCGATTTGCCCGAGCCGGAGAGCCCGGTGATCACGACCAGACGGTCTCTGGGGATCTCGAGCGAGACGTTCTTCAGATTGTGAACGCGCGCGCCCTGCACGGCCACCGTCGTTCTGGCCGCTGGTTGCGACGGTTTGGGCGCGCGGGGTTTTGGCATCGAGTCTGGTTCGGAGCTTTCACCATGAAGCCATGGAGAGCATGAAGATTGATCTAGAGTCTTCATGTCCTTCATGTGCTTCATGGTTCAAGATCTTCAGGTATTCCAAGGTCAAAGAACGCCAGCTCCTGGAGCGACACCGTGCTCTTCTTCGTCGCGCGGACAGGTATCGCCGCCTTTCCGATGAGGCCCTGGTCCGCGAGATATTCGCACGCCGTCGTCACGCCCTCAATGCCGAAGTGCCGCGCGAAGTGCGCCTCGATCTCGCTGGCCGAGCGCGCCTCACCGGCGTCGCGGAGGTATTCGAAGACCGGCGCGAAGACCTCGCGCGCGCGCTCGGCGACAAAGCGGTCCACGGCCGCCAGCGCGGCCTCGACCACCGGACGCGTCTTGCGGGTGTTCAAAAGGTCGGCGTAAATCGTTCTGAAAAACGCCGGGTTGAGCGCGAGTGCCTGTGGAATGACCTCGCGATCGACGAGCTGTTTGTTCTGGAGCACCTCGATCTTTGCGAGCGACGTCGCGGCGTACAGGATCCACAAGGCGCTGTAATTGAGGTCGCCGCGCGTGACCAGCCACTTGTGCGCTTTGTAGATCGGCAGGAGCGCGCTCGTGGCCGCAGCCAGGAGCTGACACTCGGTATCGCGCGCGCCGATGGTCGAAAGGCGCGCGCAGAGATCTGCAATCGTGTCGTCGTGCGTGAAGAGCAGCCGGCCCTTGGCCAGAAATGACCGCATGAACGAGTTGTCGAGCGAGCCTTCCACCGTCCGGCGAAACGCCGCGCGCGGCATGAGAATGGCGTGGACGTTCACGCCGTCGGCATACAGCGCGACGTCCGATTGCGGCACGAGCTTGTCGTCAATCGTGACGAGCACGAGATCGATGTCCGATTTTGCCCACACCGTGTCGTGTGAGAGGCTGCCACAGAGAATCGCCGCCAGAATCGACCGGTCGGTCTTGATCTCGGCGACGAGGGCGTCGAGCGCGGCGGCGAAGGTAGAGGGAGCGTCCATGTCCGTACGGTTCAGGGTTCCTGGTTCAGGGTTCCCGGTTCAGGTTCATGATTCAGAGTTCAGGGTTCTGGTTCTGCGTTCTGATTCCGGTTCGACGTCGCCGAACCCTGAACCTGAACCACTGAACCAGAACCCGGAACCCTGAACCATGAACCCTGAACCGTTCCGGCGAAGAGTGCAGTATGCCAAATACCTTCGCGATCGAGCCCCCTGTCGAGCCGATGCTCGCGAAACTTGCCGACGAGGTCCCGTCGGGCGACTTTTTCTACGAGCCCAAGTGGGACGGCTTTCGCGCCATCATCTTTCGCGGCACCTCGGACGTCTTCATCCAGAGCCGGGACTTGCGGCCGCTCGATCGATATTTTCCCGAGCTTCACGAGGCCGCGGTCGCGCAGCTGCCGGCCGGGTCCGTCGTCGACGGCGAGATCGTCATCGCGAGAGGCGACGCCCTCGACTTCGACGCGCTGCAGATGCGCCTGCATCCTGCCGCGTCGCGCGTCGCGAAACTGTCGACGGAGATTCCGGCGGGATTCGTCGGGTTCGATCTTCTGGCCGCCAATGGCCGCGATCTCCGCGGCACGCCGCAGCTCGAGCGTCGAGCTGCCCTGGAGCGAGTGCTCGCCGGGGCCGGGCCGTCGATCCATCTCACGCCGGTGACGCGCGATCGCGAGGTGGCGGTGGACTGGCTCGCGCGGTTCGAGGGCGCCGGCCTCGATGGCGTGATCGCGAAGCCGCTCGACCTGCCACTACCAGCCGGGCAAGCGGGCGATGCTCAAGATCAAACACGTCCGCACGGCGGACTGCGTGGTCGGCGGGTTTCGCTGGCACAAGAGCGGACGCGATCGTGTCGGATCGCTGCTTGCTCGGGCTCTACGATCGCAAGGGCACGCTCCACCACGTCGGTATCACCTCGGCGTTCACGATGGCGGCGCGCAAGGCGCTCGTCGACGAGCTCGCGCCGCTCCGTGTTCGTGCCCTCGACGGCCATCCCTGGCGCGACTGGGCCGAGGCTGACGGGTCACGGATGCCCGGCGGGCAGAGCCGATGGAGCGCCGGCAAGGATCTGTCGTGGGAGCCGCTGCGCATCGAGCGCGTGGTGGAAGTGAAATACGACCACCTGCAGGGCGACCGATTCCGTCACGCGACGATCTTTCTGCGCTGGCGGCCGGACAAACAGCCGAAAGACTGCCGGTACGACCAGCTGGACGTTACCGCCCCTTACGAGCTCTCGCAGGTGTTCGGACAAGTCAGAAGGAGAAGCTAGAAGTGAATATTCATCCTTCTGACTTCTTCCTTCTTCCTTCCAACTTCTTTCGAGACGGTTGCACGCGCGCCGGTTCGCCTTTCTGTTTCCGGTAGTGCGGCGGCCAGGGCGCGTCGCCGAGTCCGCCCCGTTCGTCCCGCGCTGACAATTCGAGCAACGGCTCGAGCGAGTACGCGGTCGCGTCCATCGTCTCGTGCCGGTCGCCAACGTCCTTGAAACGTCGCGGCATCGTCGCGAGCGTGAAGTCCGCCGGATCGCACTCGTCGAGCTCGTCCCAGCTCACCGGCGCCGACACGCGCGCATCCGGTTTCGGCCGGACGGAATACGCCGCGGCAATCGTCCGATCCTTCGCGTTCTGGTTGTAGTCGAGGAAGACGCCGTGGCGCTCCTCCTTCCACCATTTGCTCGTGGCGAGCGCCGGCGCCCGCCGTTCGACCTCGCGGGCAAACGCGAGTGCCGCCCGCCGAACCTCCTGAAACGTCCACTCGCGCCGGATGCGGACGTAGATGTGCACCCCCCGCGACCCTGACGTCTTCGGCCAACCGACCAGTCCAAAATCGTCGAGGACGACGCGGACGGTGCGGGCGACCTCCTGAATCTGGCTCCACGGCACGCCAGGGACCGGATCGAGGTCGACGCGAAGCTCATCGGGATGGTCGAGATCGTCGGCGCGCACCGGATGTGGATGCAGCTCGAGACACGCCAGATTGGCCATCCAGGCGAGCGTGGCCGCATCGCGCGGCACGACTTCCTCCGCCGTGCGGCCCGACGGGAAGCTGAGGGAGACGACCTCAACCCACGAGGGCCGCGACTCGGGCGCGCGCTTCTGGTAGAAGAACTCGGCGCCGATGCCGTTGGGGTAGCGGACCAGCACGTTCGGCCGGCCACCCGCCGCTCGCAGCGCGCCGCTCGCGACGGCCAGGTAGTAGTGCACGAGATCGCGCTTCGTGTGGCCCGCCTCCGGAAACAGGACTTTGTCCGGGTTCGAGATGCTGATCTCTCGATCGGCGACGACGAGACGCTCGGGTTCGGGGGGCATGTAGGATCATATAGATCATGTAGCCATTCAGGCCATGTAGGAAAGCACTTGCCCCCTACATGGCCTACAAGCGCTACATGTCCTACATGCGCCATGCCCTCTCTGGTGCTGCTCTTGCACCGCGATCACCGGAGGTTCGCATGGCCAAGAAACGCCGCGGCGGTCAGGAATTGCCCGACGACGTGCAGGATCGTCCCGAGCAGAACGCCGGATACGACGACGCGGTCGAGTTTGGTGACGCCCTCGAGACGCAGGATGCGCTCGAAACCGAATCGCTCGAGCCAGGCTCGGCCGGTGACGAGCTCTCCGAGGTGATCGACGACGACTTCCGGACGATACCGACTAGGCGGCGGACAGATGCCAGCATGCAGAAGCTCAGAAGAGCAGGGATTTTTCTGGCCTTCAGTTTTCATGGTTCATTCTCTGACACCGCTGTTCATCACCTCCTGCCGTCGTTCATCACTCAAGCCGAGGTGGGTCCAGTCTTTCTGGCTAGCCTGACGTCAGGAGGACCAGATGCATCTGACACGCACGCTCGTTGTGGCTGGGGTTGCCGTCGCACTCACGGCCGTCGCGCTGCCGGCGTCTCGCGCTCGAGGCTGCCCGGCCGCAGTCCGCACCAACCGAGCGCATCAATCTGGCTGAACGACTGGCCGCTGGGAAGCTCCGCGTCGTCAACCGCGAGGCGACCCCCACCCAGGGACGCGCGGATGGGATCCATTTGAGCGAACGCGAAGGGATCGGGATCGCGTGGGTCGAGGGCACCGACTTCGCCCAGGGCACGATCGAGGTGGAGATCCGAGGCCGCGACGTTCTTCAGCAGAGCTTCGTCGGGATCGCGTTTCACCGGCGCGACGACAACACGTCCGAAGCGGTGTATCTCCGGCCCTTCAACTTTCGTGCGGAGGATCCAGTCCGGCACCAGCACGCCGTCCAGTACGTTTCAATGCCTGACTTCGACTGGCCGCGGCTCAGGAAAGAGTTCCCTGAAGAGTTCGAGAACCCTGTCGACGCGTCGATCGCGCCAACTGCGTGGGTGCCGGTCCGGCTCGTCGTCGCGGCGAAGACGATCCAGATCTACGTCGGCGCGGTGAAGACCCCCACGCTCGAAGTCCGAAAGCTCGGCGCGCTCGATCGCGGCATGGTGGGACTCTGGGCCGGGAACATGAGCGACGGCGACTTCGCGAACCTTCGGCTCACGCCGGCGAAGTAGCACGAATGAGCCCGGGCATCTCGAGCGGTGAGTGCGTCATGAGTGCGCGGGCCATGATCGGCGCGACAATCGCGACGGCAGTTCGTCGGTGTGGCGGTTCGAGCTCACCTTCAGCGACCAGCGATTCGCGTGGTCGAAGAGAAATCCTTCGCGAATACACCGGCGTGTATCAGTGGGAATCCGCCGGGGTCAGGCCCGGCGTTGCCGCTCAGAGCCAGACCCCGTCGGCCGACGTCTTCGTGTATCTCCAGCTCTGGAGTGAGCTCGGTCGCGAACCAACTGGTGGCGTTTGACGAGTCCGGCGAGCTGCGCGCCCTGTACGCGACCGATCCGGACCGCTTCTTCGCCGGACCTGGCGCCGGCGTGTCGTCGTCGGTTGAATCCCGCGTGGAGTTTCAGCGCGACGGCACCGGCGCGGTCAGGTCGTTGACGTGGCAGCGCGAGGGCGCGCCGCTTCGAATCGCGCGCCGCGTCGAGATCGAGAAACGGGAAGACGTCCGGTTCTCGAACGGCGAGACTCAGTTGGCGGGTACGTTGATCAGTCCTGCCTCGGGCGCGAAGCATCCGGCGATCATCCTCGTGCACTTCTCCGGACCGGCGAATCGTGAGAGCGTCCTGCCGTTTGCCCGGTTCCTGATCCGTCACGGGATTGCCGTCCTTGGCTACGACAAGCGGGGCGTGGGCGGCTCGACTGGCGACTGGAACATCGCGTCGTTCGAGGATCTGGCTGGCGACGTCGTGGCCGCGTTCGAGTACCTCAAGACGCGCAGCGATATTGACGGCACCCAGGTCGGACTGCTCGGCGTGAGCCAGGCGGGCTGGATCATGCCAATCGCCGCGGTCAGGGCCAAGGATCTGGCGTTCCTGATTAGCATCTCGGGCGCCGGTATCTCAGCAGCAGAGACGGGCCTCGATCACGCGCGCAACGAGATGACGGCGAGCGGCATGCCTGCGGCGGCTGTCGAGCAGGTGATCGGTCTCATGACGGCACAGAACGAGTTCGCGCGCACCGGTCGAGGCTGGGACGACTACATCGCCACGGCGAACCGCCCTGGCCGCGAGAATGGGTGCGCCGCCTGACAACTTCCCGGCCACACCGGATCACCCGTCACTGGCAGTTCATCCGGCGCGTGCTCCTTCTACGATCCGGGGCCAACGCTTCGTCAGCTCCAGACGCCAACGCTCGCCCTGTTCGGTGAGCTCGACAACAACATCCTGGCGGTGAAGAACGCCGCCGCGTGGAAGGCCGCGCTCGAGGCCGGTGGCCACCGCGACTACACGCTGCGAATTCTTCCGAACGCGAATCACTATCAGCTCGAGGCCAGGCTCGGTACGAACGCGGAGATGGCGTCCCTCCAGCGATTCGTGCCAGCCTATGCTCCGACGGTTCATCAGTGGCTATCGAAACGGCTTCGAGGCCTCGCATCGCCCGCTGGATCAAGCTCGGCGTTCTAGCGTTCCTGCTGTGGACGGCGCTGGCGGTTGTCTTCGCCACGCAGCTCTACTTCGCGGGCTGCCGTGGAGCCAGGCGCTTCAGTGGAGCATTCCGCGGTGGTACGCGTGGGGGCTGCTCACCCCGTTCGTGTTCTGGATCGACAAACGCCTCCACGGCATGCAGTCGCCGGTCGCGCGTTTCGCGTTGCATGTGCCCCTCGGCATCGCGTTCACGCTCCTCTCGATCGTCCTGCGACTCGTGGCGCGGCCGCTGCGGGGCGCGCCCTGGCCGCCGGACATCGGCGAGTTCTTTCTCGATCGGTTCTACTCGGATCTGCTGATCTATGCCGTCATCGCCGGCGTGTCGATGTCGCGCGACTACGCGGCGCAGGTCCGGCAGCGCGAGCGTCAGGCCGCTGAGCTGGCGCTTCAGACCGCCGACCTGGAGCGCCGGCTCGTCGAGTCGCGGCTTCAGAGCCTCCGCGCGCAGCTTCAGCCACACTTTCTCTTCAACGCGCTCAACACGATCAGCGCGTTCACGGAAACCGATCCCCAGACCGCGCGTCGGCTGATGGGGCAGCTCGGCGACCTGTTGCGGGCGTCGCTGACGCACGCCAATCGTCCGCTCGTCACGCTCGGCGAGGAACTGACGTTCCTCGACGACTATCTCGCGATCGAGTCGGCGCGTTTCGAAGGACGCATCGCGGTGTCCGTCAAGGCCGACGATGACCTGCTCAAGGTGATGGTGCCGAGCTTCCTCTTTCAGCCGCTCGTCGAGAACGCGATCCGGCACGGCGTCGCGCCGAGGGTCTCCGGTGGACGCGTGGACGTGACGGCCGACTCGCCACGGTGCCGCGTTGACCCTGCGCGTCCGAGACGACGGCGTCGGGTTGCCGGCGGGCTGGCAGTTCGAACGGGACGCGGGCGTGGGCCTCCGCAACGTCGCGTCGAGACTGGAGCACCTGTACGGCCGCGCCGACCTTCTTCGCGTCGGGACGAACGGCGCCGGCGGTGTCGACGTGCAGATCGATCTGCCGATGCGTCCGCCGGCCGCGTCGTCAGCGCCGAAGCCGCGGGTGAGCGCCGAGGCATGAACACGGTTCGCGTGCTCATCGTCGACGACGAGAAACCCGGCCGGGAGCGAGTCCGTCGTCTCGTGAGCCGTGATGCGCGGCTCGAGCTGGTCGGGGTCTGCTGCCAGCGGCGCCGAAGCCCTCGAAATGGTTGACGACGCGGTTGAGGCCGGGCGTCCCGTCCAGCTGATGTTCCTCGACGTGCAGATGCCGGAAGTCGACGGGTTTGCGGTCGTATCCACGCTCGTGCGGCGATCTCAGCCGGAGACGATGCCGGCCGTCGTGTTCGTCACGGCACACGACGAGTACGCGTTGCGCGCCTTCGAGGCCCACGCGATCGACTACCTGCTGAAGCCATTCAGCGACGAGCGTTTTCAGGCCTCGATCGATCGCGCCATTCGTCTCGTGCGTGCGGGCGACGCGCACGCGCTCGTGTCGCAGATGCAGGCGCTCGTTGGGTATGGGGGGCACGGGGGCCACGCTCCGCACACGTCGCCGAAGCCGACGCTCGACAAGATCGTCGTCAAGGGGTCCCATCGCGTGCGGTTGTTGCCGGTCGAGCAGATCAGCTGGATCGAAGCCGACGGCATGTACGTGAAGCTGCACACCCGCGACGGCAACGTGCACCTGCATCGGGGTCTGCTCGGGTCGCTGGACGGGTCGCTCGACGGCCGCCGGTTCGTCCGCATTCACCGGTCCGCCATCGTGAACATCGATGTCGTGCATGAACTTCGTCAGGATGCCCACGGGGACTATGTCGCCGTGCTCCGCGACCAGACCGAGGTTCGTGTCGGACGCCGATTCCGCGCGCGGCTACAGGCGCGCCTCGGGCAAGCGCTCTAGGCAGGGCAGAGAAGGCAAAGGCAGAAGGCAAAGCGAAGAGGGTCAGGTCAGGTCAGAGGTCAAAGTGAAGATGGGAACGCAACAGCTCGTTCCAGACCTGCCCTTTGCCTTCTGCTTTCTAGCCCTTAGTGATCGCGGTAGAATCCTGCCCATCACCGCCGCACACCGATTGGAGACCGTATGAGCGCACACGAACACGACGCCCAGAAACTCGGCAGACGCGACTTCCTCAAGGCGGCCAGCGCCGGACTCGCGACCGCTGGCGTCTTGATGACGCCACGCGAACAGGCCCTGGCGCAGGCGGCCGGCTGAAAAGGCCCGGCTGGATCGCCTGGCCGGCTGCACGTGGCCGATTCGCCCGCTCTTCAAGACGCGGCAGCAGGCCGGCCGCGGCGGCGCGGCTGGTGCCGCCGGGCGTGGTGGAGCCGCCGGCGCACCGGGCGCGGCCGGTGCCGGACGCGGACAGGGACAGGGACAGGGCGGAGCACGCGGTGGCGGTCAGGGTGCGCCCGAGGAAACGGTGACCGCAGGCGGCGTGCCGATTCCGACCGTTCCGGCCAATCGCGACAACACGCCGGCGGCCGAGATGAAGAAGAAGTACGGCGAAATCACGATGCTGGACTTCCCGCAGTGGACCAAGGACAACTTTCCTGGCGTCACGCGCATGGACCTGTTTTCCGGCCTCTTTGGCGACGTGACCGACGACAGCATGTACATCACGGCCGCCGAAGGCGGCGGGGGTGGCGGTGGGTTCAATCCGACGAGCCCGTCGGGCCGGAAGTGCCTCGAGCAGCTGGGCAACATCCTGGTGAAGACCGGGACCAAGATTCAGCACATCTCGAACAACGCGCCGTTCGGCGCTCGCCGACTACGGATCACCGGAGGCCGACGCGCGCCGCAAGGCCGGCGTGGCCATGGGCAAGCGGTGGCTCGAGGGCTTCAAACACCTCGGCATCGTGTCGATGCGCATGAACTCGACGTCCGCGCTCGGTCCGCAGATTCGTCCGAACGCGATTCCGCGCGGCGGCGACGGCTATCCGCGCAACCTCGATCTCGTGCCGCTGATGAACGCCGCGATCGAGTCGTACAAGGAGATGGCGGACTTCGGCGGCAACCTCGGCATCAAGGTCACGTTCGAGAACCACTGGGGGCTGGCGGCCGATCCGATGAACCTGCGGATCATGATCGACACGATCAACCACCCCTACTGCGAGGCCTCGCCCGACTTCTGCAACTGGGAGCACGAGTACATGCTCTTCAACGGGCTCAAGGCGCTCGCGCCGTACGCCCACTCGAACGTCCACGCGAAGTACTGGGATCGCTGGGGCGACAAGAACGACGTGCAGCGCTCCGCTCGCATCATGCTGGCCGGCGGATTCAAGGGCACGTTCGCGCTCGAGTACGAGGCCGGCC
Source organism: uncultured Acidobacteriota bacterium (assembly GCA_963730485.1). Taxonomy (GTDB): domain Bacteria; phylum Acidobacteriota; class Vicinamibacteria; order Vicinamibacterales; family SCN-69-37; genus CAVTYZ01. The sequence goes on from CAVSRY010000001.1 coordinate 85,384, forward strand.
CGCTCAACGGCGTCGAGGGCGCGAAGTACCTCTACAAGGAAGTGCTCGCCGCGCTGACGAACCCGACGCCGGTGGTGTAACGGAAGTTAGAAGTGAGAAGCCAGAAGTCAGAAGCTCGAGTGTCGGCAATTCTGGCTTCTGACTTCTGACTTCAGCGCGCCGCAGTTCGCGCTGCTGGCCCACCGGATCGCGTTCAGGAACATCTCGCGTGAAATAGCGGTTCTGCAGCAGCTCGCCCTTGTGGCCGAACTGGAAGTAGACGTTGCGTGCCTTGACGCGCGGGTTGCTCCAGATGACCGGATGGTCACCCATCTTCACGTCCCGCGCCGGCTGATAGCTGTTCTCGTCAACGTTCGCGATCACGTGCACGTCAGGCCGCGGTGACCGGTCGTACGTGTACCACTCGTCGTTCTCGATCGGGAACGTCCGCGGCAATCCTTTCAGCACCGGATGGCTCGCGTCCTCGACGTGGACCGTCCCGGTCGCGAACTCCCGGATGTAGCTCTTGAAGACGATCTTCCCCATGAAGTCGTGGAAGAACGGCGACATCTCGAAGCCGTCGAACTTGCCCAGAAGTGACGCGTGGTGGAAGCCGATCCACCCGATCGTGCCTTGCTCCATCGCTTTCCGGAACGCGGCCTCGGCCACCGGCGTCCAGCGGTACGGCGGGTAGTTCAGCTGGATGAATACCTTGTGCGCCGCGAGGTACTCCTCGTTGATCGGATCTGTCGTCCGTATGTAGTCGATCGCAAAGCCCTCACCCGTCTGCTTCTCCAGCCACGCCATCGCCGCGTCCACGAATGGCTGATGGAGGGTTTGCCCCGGCTCCGCGAGCACGAGGACACGATACGGCGCAGGCGTGCGCGCGCTGCGCGACGAGCCGCTGAAGCGAACGCGATGGCGACGGTCAGAACGGCCGCGAAGAGGAAGAAACGAGACGTTACGCACTTGTGGCATGAGTCCTCGGGCGCACATAGTAGCAAACGACCAGCGATTGAATGGTTGGCGTTGGCACCGATTCCGCAATGGCCCTCAGTTCGGAGGAACGAGCCCATGGATGTCGAGATCACCCACCTGCCAGAGCTTCGCGTGGCGACCGTCCGCCACGTCGGACCGTACGAGGAAATTCCAGAAGCGTTCGAACGTCTCCACCAGATCGCGGATCAGGTCGGCCTGGCGTCGATGCCCGGGACGACCATGCTCGCGATCTACCACGACGATCCGAGCACGACGCCCAGTGAGAAGTTGCGCTCCGACGCCGCCGTCGTCGTGCCTCCGCAGGAACCGCTTCCGCGCGGTCTCGTCGAGCAGACGATTCCGGAAGGGAACTACGCGCGCGCCGAGTACGTCGGGCCGTACGAGCGGCTTGGCGGACGCGTGGGAACGCTTCAAGCGATCCATTCCGGGGAGCGGCAAACAGCCGGGCGCGGGACCGAGTTTCGAGATCTATCGGAACGATCCGACCACGGTGCCCAAAGAAGCGCTCGTGACGGACCTGTACATGTCCATTGCGTAGATCGCGCCGCGATTGAGCGAAGGACGAGTCGGGCATTGCTCTTGCACTCATAGCGGGCGGAGACAACAGCTATGAGATTGCCAATCAAGTCGCTCATCGCGACCAGACTGTTCGAGTCAGAGGACCGCGGCGCTGTCGGCTACATCCTGATGTGGCTGCTTGGCGTGCCGGCGTCATTGCTCTTCGTGATCTTCCTCCTGCGAGGCTGCACGTAAATCCGGGTCTCGCGTTGAATTGATTCAGGAGGACGCATCATGGCCACGGATATTTCCACGTTTGCTCTGTACAAGGATCGGAAGTCGTTCGAGCTGGCGCTCGAGGCGCTTCGGGCGGCCGCAGTTCAGAAACAGCGACGTCTCGGCGGTCCTGCCGGAACGCGATCAGACCACCCGCGATCTCGCGCACGAGATCCACACGAAAGCGCCTGAAGGCGCCGCGACGGGCGCGGGCGCCGGTGCAGCCGCTGGCGGCGTGCTGGGCTGGCTCGTCGGCGTCGGCGCGCTGGCGATTCCGGGCATCGGCCCGCTCGTGGCTGCCGGCCCGGTCGTCGCCGCGCTTGCAGGCGCGGGCGCCGTCGGTGCGGCGGCCGGATTGGTCGGCGGCTTGATTGGCGCCGGCATCCCGGAGGTCGAGGCCAAGCGCTACGCCGGCCGCATCCGCGATGGCGGGTATCTGCTGTCGGTGCACTGCGACAACTCCGAGTGGGCGAAGCGCGCACAGGAAGTGCTCAAGGCCAGCGGCGGGCACGACATCGTCAGCACGTCCGAAGCGACCGCTGACTATCGCCCCTGAGCGCATGGCGACGCTTCGTTTCGCGCCCGTGCTTCTCGCCGTGTGCGTGGCGACCGGTTGTGGACGCTCGGTTGATCCTGCCGCGTTCGAGCAGGCACTGGGTCCAGCGCTCGAACGGCAGGCCGGCACCGTCCAGGATCGGACGGTCACGGCTGCCGTTCGAGCGTTCTACGAACAGCGGAACCATCAGCCGGCGTGGACCGACGACGACGCCGTGGATGAAGCCGTCGCGGTCATCGCGGCATCGTCACGCACACGGCCTGATTCCGGGCGACTACGATGGGCCGTCCTTGTCGACCGCCTTCGAAGCGGTGGAGAAGTCGGCGGCCAAAGACCAGGCGCGTGCGGAAGAGCTGGCGAACTTCGACGTTCGGATGACCACCGCATTGCTCCGCCTCGGTCGTGACGTCGCGATCGGACGCGTGTCGCCTGGTGTTGTCGGCGCCCAGTGGAAGCCGCGTCTGACACCATCCGATCTCGCCGCAAGCCTGGGCACGGCGCTCAACGGTGGCGGGGTGTCGACGTGGGTGGACGCGATTGCTCCTCGGCACGCCGGCTACAAGACACTTCGGGAGTCGCTCGCGAAGCTCCAGGCTGCGACACCCACCGACGACAAGAAGATCGCCGTCGTCCGTATGAATCTCGACCGGTGGCGGTGGCTGCCGTCCGACCTCGGTCAGCGCCATCTCATCGCCAACATTCCTGAGTTTCTTCTTCGCGCGGAGGAGAACGGCCGGACGGCGTTCGAGATGCGCGTGGTCGTTGGCGGGCCGGGCGACCGGCAAACACCCCTCTTCAGCGACGCCATGGAAACCGTCGTCTTCAATCCGTACTGGCACATTCCGCAGTCGATCGCGCAGGGCGAGACCCTGCCTGCGATCGCGAAGAATCCGGACTACCTCGAGAGCCATGACATCGAGGTTCTCGATGCCGCGTCAGGCCACCGCCACGTCGATCCCGAGGACGTGGATTGGGACGATCAGGACGCCCTGAAGTCGCTCGTCTTCCGGCAGCGGCCCGGCGATGACAACGCCCTCGGCCACGTGAAGTTCCTGTTCCCGAACCGCCACGCGGTCTACATGCACGACACGCCGAGCACGACCTTCTTCCAGCGGCCGATGCGCGCGCTCAGCCACGGCTGCGTGCGCGTGGCGGAGCCGGAGAAACTCGCCGGGTACGTGCTGCGCGACCAGCCCACGTGGACGGCGACCGCGATCTCGACGACCATGAGCGGCGATCGCGAGCAACACGTCAAACTCACCCAGTCCCTGCCCGTACACCTCGTGTATTTCACCGCGGCTGTGAACGACCGTGGCGAGCTTGTGTTTTTCGACGACGTCTACAAGGTCGACGCGAAACAGTTGCAGGCTGGCCAGCGTCCAAAGGTATAATTAGGTCCCTCCACACAGTCAGGAGTTCCACCAGTGCGACGAAGAGCACGGGCAATCGGGAGACGGGTGTGCGTGGGAGCGGGTGTGGTGGCCGTGACTTGCGGCGCCGGGCTGAAGCCGGTGCGCGCCGGGGCCCCGGCGCCGGACGCATCCAAGCGAATCGCGATCGCCGCCAAGGCGAGTCTGACCCGGAACGGCTGGACCCACCCTGCCGACCCCGCCGTCGATCTCAGGGTGCTGGACCTGGCGCTTCGTGCGGCCACGTGTGCGACGCGCGCGGGGCTGGTTGACGCCCCCGAGACGCTCACCTTGATTGACTACTCGAAACGGTCGGCGGATCGGCGTCTCTGGGTGTTCGACCTTCAGTCGGGCCGCGTGCTGCACCACGAGCTCGTCGCTCACGGCCAGGGCACCGGTGGAGATCTCGCCACCGCGTTCTCCAACGAGCAGGACTCGCACCAGTCCAGCCTCGGTCTTTTCCTGACGGCTGACACATACGTCGGCCGCAACGGCTACTCTTTGCGGCTCGACGGCCTCGATCCGGGCTTCAACGATCATGCACGCGAACGTGCGATCGTCATGCACGGCGCCCCGTACGTCAGCGACGACTTCGTCCGCGCGCAGGGCCGGCTGGGCCGCAGCTGGGGATGCCCGGCGCTCGGCGAAGAGGTGGCACGCACGGTGATCGACCGCATCAAAGGCGGAAACCTCGTCTTCGCGTACTACCCCGATCAGGCATGGCTCAACGGATCCCGCCTGCTCGGCGACTGTCAGTCGTAACGTCCTGCCTGGCCTGGGCTTTGCACTATTCAGGTGCGTTCCCCGAAAGGGTCGAATGCATATGTGGAGAGACCTTCGTCTCATCGGCCGACTGACGGTGGGAGCGGCATTGGTGGTGTGCGGCATCGCCATCGGGGGCGCCACGAACGCAGTCGCACAGGCGCCGGCGAGCGGACGCGCCAACGCGCCCGCACAAACCGCGCAGCAAAAGCCAGCAGCAAATCCAATCAAGGACGGCTGGATCACGTTCAAGATTCACTCGCTCTACGTCCCCGAAGATGCCCTTGAAGGCAGCGACATCGACGTCACGACCAAGGCCGGCGTCGTTACGCTTGCCGGGACAGTGCCGAGCGAGGCGGGCCGTGCGCGCGCGATTGCCGTGGCGAAGGCCACCGACGGCGTGAAGAGCGTGACCGACAGCCTGCGGATTGCTGCCGTCCCGTCGGCGACGGCCGGCGCGGCCAGACCGCGAAGGCGACGGCCAAGAGCGCCGGACCGCTCGGTGAACGACGGCTGGATCAAGTCGAAGATCTACGCGCAGTTCCTCACGGACTGGACCGTCTTCGAAGACAGCGACATCGACATCGACGTCGCGAACGGCGCCGTGGCGCTCAATGGCAGCGTCAAGACGACGGCCGCGAAGTCGCGCGCAGAGGCCATCGCGAAGGCGACTGACGGCGTCAAGAGCGTCAAGGACAACCTGCACGTCGGCGCCGCGCACTAGACGCGGATTCGGCGATCGAACACGTTCGACGAAATGTCCCGGGGGAGTGACGCTCCCTCGGGACTTTTCTGTTTTCAGCGCAAATAACAATGAACATCTCAAGGGCGGGAACGTAGACTTCAACGCATTAGCCGCGCATGCGAGGTGCATCATGAAGACCTGGCCGGTCTGGGCGGCCTTGCCGCTCAGCGTTGTCGCGTTCCTGAGCTATCCGCTCTTCTTCCTGCGATGGCCCATCACCCGGGATGTGCCGTGGGCCAACTTCGCGCTGTTTGCGGTGGTGGCGCTGCTTATCGTGATCGGCTTGCGGCGGGCGTTCGCGCCGGGGCCGCGGCGCGTGTTGCGCGTCGTGTTGAGCCTCGTTCCGGCGGGCCTGAGTGCGGCCGTGTTCGCCTTCTTTCTTTCGGTGGTCTACGTCGACGCGTACAAGTTGCCGCCGTCGTCCGGAGCGCCGCAGGTGGGGCAGCGCGCGCCGGATTTCACGCTGCTCGATGTGAACGGCGCGCCGGTCGCGCTCTCGGGATTGTTGGCGGCGCCGACCAAGGGTGTGCTGCTCGTCTTCTACATGCACGAGGGCTGTCTGTCCTGCAACGCCGAGCTGCGGGGCATTCAGGCGCGCTTGCCGGACTTCACCGCGCGCGGCGTGCGGCCCGTGGCCGTCAGCGCGGATCCGCCTGACGTCGCAAAGCGACTGGCACAGGAAGCTGGCTACGGCTTTCACGTTCCTGTCCGACGCCACACTGGAGACGATTCGTCGGTACGACGTGCTCTTCGAGTCAGGAACGATGCCGAGGCCGGCGGCGTTCCTCATCGATACGACTGGCACGGTGCAGTGGAGAGCCGTGACTGAGAGCATGTTCGTGAGACCCCGGCCCGAGAGCATTCTCGAGGCTGCGAGCCGGCTGCGGTAGACCGACGCCTATTCCGCTCTCGAACGGCGCGATTTACGAGATTTTCCGCCGGCCACTTTTCGCTATGAGCCGACGCGGATGGGTGCTTCTGACACTCCTGCTGGTAACCCTGGTTGCCTGGGCGCCGCTCGGGGCCGTGCTGGTCGCCAGTGCCGCCGCGAGCGCGTTCGACTGCCGGCGTCGACGAAGGATCCGTCCACCCTGCATGTCTGCGCGGCGTCGACATCGGACCTCTGCTGTACGCCCTCGGTGTGAGCGGCTGGCTGATGCTCGTCGCCTTCCCCCTGATGCTGCTGACACTCGTCGCCTGGGTCGGCGTCGCGATCTGGGCTATTGTCCGGCGTCTCCGGCGCCCGCCAAAAGTGGCCGGGTGACTTTTACGTTTTTCGTAAGCCGTGCAAACGAAATCGACCCGGTTTACGTCTCATCAGGGAACGTTTCAAGGAGTCGCCATGGGGTTCTTCAGCAAACTGTTCTCGGGTAAGTCGGAACCGGCCAAGCGCGTCCGGGTCTGCAGTGAATGTGGAATGCCAGTCGCCGAACACAAGTCCTGGTGCAGTATTCTCAGAGGCCAGCAGGAGATGGAGCGAAAAGCCGCGCAAGCCGGCGCAACCCGCCCAGTCATGAGGCGACTCGTCGCGGCGCTCGCGATCGTCCTCTCGACCGCCGCCGCGGCACACGCCCAGAGCGTCGCCGGTGACTGGCTGGGCACGCTCAACGTTGGGCCGGTTGTCCTTCGTCTGGTGCTGCACATCACCGCCGCCAGCGACGGCCGGCTCACCGCCACGCTCGACAGCATCGACCAGAACGCGAAGGGCATTCCGGTCTCCTCAATCGCGCTCAAGGACTCGCGCTCTCGGTCGCGATCGCCGTCATCAAAGGCTCGTTCGAGGGCCGGGTCAGCGCCGACGGCAACACCATCGATGGCACGTGGACTCAAGCCGGCAGCCTGCCACTCGTGTTCCGCCGCGCAAAGGACGCCTCCGAACTCGTCCCGAAGCGGCCCCAGCAGCCCGTTCCGCCATTTCCTTATCGTGAAGAAGACGTCACATTCGCCAACGCGAGCGCGAACCTCACGCTCGCGGGCACGCTGACCATTCCCGAGTGGCCCCGGGCCGTTTCCCGCCGTCCTTCTCATTTCGGGTTCCGGCCCGCAGGACCGCGACGAGAGCCTGATGGGCCACCGGCCATTCCTTGTGCTGGCCGACCACCTCACGCGCCAGGGCATCGTGGTGCTCAGGGCGGACGATCGCGGCGTGGCGAAGTCGACCGGCGGCTTCGCGACGGCGACGACAGTGGACTTCGCGTCGGATGCCGAAGCGGGGGTCGCGTTCCTGATGAGCCGCGCCGAGGTGAACAAACAAAAGGTCGGCCTCATCGGCCACAGCGAGGGCGGCATCATCGCGCCACTGGTCGGCGCACGAAATCCAGCCGTCGCCTTCATGGTGCTCCTGGCCGGCTCCGGCGTGACCGGCGACGAGATCATCCTCGCGCAGAGCTCGCTGATTGGGACCGTTAGCGGCCTTCCGCGCGAACAGGTCGAGGCGAACGCCCGCAACCTCCGGGAGATTCTCAATCTCATCACGAAAGAAACGGATGAGGCGGTGCTTCAGGTGAAGATTCGCGAGGCGCTGACGGGCAAGCTTCCACCGGCGCAGGTCGATCTGCAGGTCAAGACGCTGACGACGCCGTGGTTCCGATATTTCCTGACGTACGACCCGGCGGCCACGTTGCGGCGAGTCACGAAGCCCGTGCTGGCGATGAACGGCGAGAAGGACCTGCAGGTTCCGGCGAAGCAGAACCTGGACGCCATTCGCGCCGCCCTTGCGGCGGCTGGGAACACGCACGCGGAAATTGTCGAGATGCCGGGACTCAACCATCTCTTCCAGACCGCGAAGACCGGCTCGCCGGCCGAGTACGGCGTGATCGAGGAGACGATCGCGCCCGCGGCGCTCGAGAAGATCGCACGCTGGATCGCCAGTCAGTAGATCGCGCTCAGGCCTCGGCCCGAAGCGCGGTCACCGGCGAGACACGAGTCGCCCGGCGCGCGGGAACGTAGCTCGCCAGAGCGGCCGCGACGATCAGCACGAGCGAGGCGGCGACGTACGTTGCGGCATCGACGGATTTCACGCCAAACAGCAGGGCACTGATCAGCTCTCCGAGCGCGACGGCCGCGGCAAGTCCACCCAGGACGCCGATCGCCGCGAGCATCAGCCCGTGCCTGACGAACATCCGCCGCACGAGCCCACGCTCCGCGCCAAGCGCAACGCGAATCCCGATTTCCCTCGTCCGCTGCGCCACCGTGTAGGAGAGGACGCCGTAGATGCCGATGACGCTGAGGAGGAGCGCCATGCCGGCGGCGATCGCCAGCATGACGAGCGTGAAGGACGTCCGTGCCATCGACCGGCGGTAGACGTCCTCGAGAGTGCGGACGCCCGCCACCGGCAGACTTCCATTCACCGCCCGGACGGCGTCTCGAATCTCGGCGAGCGAGCCCTCACTGCCTGCGCGCTCGCTTCGAACCACGAAGGTCATCGACCGGCTCGACCCTGACCTTGGTCAGCCAGAAGTTCTCCATGAGCGGTGGCCAATAGACGATCGCGGGCGGCGGGGTGTCCACGCCGGCGGCGTGCATGTTGGCGACGACGCCGATGATTTCTCGCCACGGCGCCTCGGGATTGTCGCGCACGCGCTTGCCGAGCGCGGCGGCCGGCTCCTTCCACATCTCGCGGGCCAGGTTCTCGGACACGATGGCGACGGGCCGATGCGAGTGAATCTCGTTCCAGTCGAAGTCCCGTCCTGCGACAAAGGGGGCGCCCATCGTGTGGAAGTAGCCGGGCGAGACGAACATGAACCAGCGAATCGGCGGAATCTGGCCCTCCGCGTATGACTGGTGCTCGACGAAGAGCACGTCCGAGCTGCCGGTGCCCTGCATCGGCACGGCGCTGGCAAACGACGCCGTCGTCACCCCGGGAATCGCGGCGACGCGATCGCGGATGTCCGTCTGTACGCGGAACACGTCTACCGGCTCGCGGACCACGGTTGCCGGGATCGCGAGGCTGACCAGTTGCACATGGCGAGGGTCGCTGAAGCCAGGCTCGACCAGACGCAGCGCCACGAACGAACGGATCATCAAGCCGGCCGCCACGACGAGCACGGTGGCCAGCGCGACCTGCGCGACCACGAGCACGTTGCGCGTCCGGCTACGCGCTGGGCTGGCGCTGGCCGAGCGTCCGCTGCTGCGCAGTTCGAACGCGAGATTCGGCCGCGCCTGGCGCAGCGCGGAATCAACCCGAACCCGAGTCCCGAGACGACCGAGATCGCGAGCGTGAAGCCCAGCACGAGTGGGTCAACGGAGATCTCGTTCAGCCGCGGCAGACTGGCGGGACCGGCCACGACGAGCAGCCGGAGGCCGGCGAACGCCAGCGCCAGGCCGAGCGTGCCGCCAAACAGGCTCAGCAACACGCTTTCGATCAGCAGGGCACGGGTGATGCGGCCCCGGCCCGCGCCAAGCGCCGACCGAATCGCCAACTCCTGGTGGCGGCCTTCCGTGCGCACGAGCAGACAGGTTCGCGACGTTGGCGCACGCGATCAGCCAGCACGACGCCAATCGTGCCCATCAGCACCCAGAGCACGTCGCCGATGTTGCCGACGACCCGCGCTTTGAGGGACCGAGGAATGGGCGTGACGTTCGCGTTCTCGAAGATTTGTCGAGCGATGCCGCTCGGCGCCGGCCACGCCGTCAGCCAGATCGGGACCATGCGCCGCAGGTCCTCCGTGGCATCCGCGATCGTCTTGCCAGGCTTCAGCCGGCCAATACCACCGAAGTTGAACTGTCCGAGAACAGCCTGTGCGCGATTGAAGCGAAACGGCAGGATGATCTCCGGGTCCTGGTCGAGGAATCGAAAACTCGCGCGGCATCACGCCGATGATCTGCCGCGGACGCGAGTCCACCACGAGGCTCTGGCCGATCGCCGATGGATCTCCGCCAAACCGCTTCTGCCAGTACCCGTACGTGAGTAACACCGTTTCCGGCGACTCGGGCGCGTCGTCTTCCGCTGAGAAGGACGGCCGAGCGCGGCGGCACGCCAAGGGCCTTGAGCGTGCCGTCGTTCACGAGGAGCGACGGCACCTGTTCGGTTCGCGTCACTCCCGTCACAGCGACGGTCGTCGGCGTGTAGACGCCGAGCGCCTCGAACACGCGGTTCTCATCGCGATACGTGAAGTAACTGCGCCGCCGAGAGGCCGAGCTCCGGGGCATTCGACACCTGGCGCCGAGTGCAGCAGATCCACAAGCGCCTCGGCGTCGGGAAACGGCAACGGTTTGATCAGGACGCCGTTGACGACGCTGAAGAGCGCGGTGGCGGCGCCGATGCCCAGCGCGATGGTGAGGCTCGCGGCGAACGTGAAGCCGCGGCGCGCGCCCGAGCGCGCGAGCACCGTAGCGGACGTCGCGCAGCGCATCCTCGAAACGCCCCGGCCGGAACTCGTCGCGTGCGCCTTCCTTCGTGTGTTCGACGCCGCCGAACCTGATCAGAGCCTGTCGCATCGCCTCGTCAGGGGCGAGTCCGGCGCGCCGGTTCTTCTCGGCCTGCTGTTCGACGTGGAAGCGAAGCTCTTCGTCCAGGCCTCGTTCGAGCGCGCCGCGCCGGCCCATCGATCGGAGGCGCCGCCAGGCTTCGGCCAGCCGCGTCACGACGTGCGTCCCTCCGGGACGGCCGCCTGAATGACCTGATTGACTGCCCTGGACATCCGTTGCCATTGCGCCAGCTCCTCGGTGAGGCGGCGGCGTCCGGCTCGCGTGAGCGAGTAGTACCGCGCCCGGCGATTGTTCTGAGTGACCTTCCAGCCGGAACGAATGAGGCCCTGCCGCTCGAGGCGGTAGAGCGCGGGGTAGAGCGTGCCCTGTCCGAGCCGCAGGATGTTCTCGGACCACTGTTCGATCCGCTCGGTGATGCCCCATCCGTGCATGGGCTCGAGATCAGCGCTTGCAGGACCAGCATGTCGAGCGTGCCCTGCAGAAGATCGCCCCGTTCCTTCGTCATGGCTCGTCCTTTCGATAGACGAAAGAAGCGTAGCGTCAGTTCCTTTCGACCGTCAAGGGGAAGGGGAAAGGTCCGCGACGACCGGCCGGTGATCCGAGGCCTCGATCGGCAGCACGCGCACGTTCCGCGCGCGGAGATCCCTGGACGTCAGGATGTAGTCGATGCGGCGGACCGGGGCGGTCGCCGGATACGTGAAGCCGGCTGTCGGGTCCGTCCGGCCACGCGTCGCGCAGCCGCTGGAAGAGCGGCGCCAGCTCAACGGCGTGCGGAGGCGCGTTCAGATCGCCCATCAGGATCATCGGGCCGTCGACCGCGTCGAGGCGCGCGATCGTCGCGGCGACCTGCAGATTGCGGACGCGCGGGTCGGCGCGGTAGTCCAGATGCGTGGTGAACACGCGCACGCGACGCGCCTCCGATCGTCGACGACCGCTTCCAGGAAACCCGGCATCAGCTCGGGTTCGGTGGCGGCCGACTGCGTGGACAGACGCGGGAGCAGGTGGTTGTGGAACTCGACGATCGGATGCCGGCTGAGAATCGCGACGCCGAACTCGCGAAGCGGCGAGGTGCCGGATCGCCCGGCAACTGGTAGATCGGCCCGAACCGGACGTGCATGCCGAGCGCCTTGCGCCAGCTCTGCAGGCTGGTCCGCGAAGTTGCTGCGTTTCTCCCAATGCGCGTCCACCTCCTGCAACGCCACGATGTCGGGGCCCGCCTCGCGGATCACGTCGGCGGTCTTCGACAGGTCGCCGTGACCGGCCGCGATGTTCCACGTCATCACCCGGAATGGCTGAAGCTGCCGAGGCGCCAAGGGCGCCACCTGAAGCAGGCAGGCGATCAGGGTGACGATGCATGAGCGCGGACCCTGGACCCCTGGCACCTTTCGCCCTGGAGCCTTCCTCAGAGCTCGTGCGACAAGACGCGGTGCACCGCCGCGGCCATGCGCTCCCACCGCGTCGTCTCGTCGGGTCAACGCCTGGCGGCCTGCTCGGCTGATGGTGTAGAAACGCGCGCGCCGATTGTTCGTCGAGTGCCCCACTCGGCGGTGATCAAGCCGCGATCCTCCAGCCGCTGGAGGGCCGGGTAGAGGGCCCCGTGATCGACGATGAGCTCGCGTTCGGAGATCTGGTGAATCGCGCGCGCGATGCCCTGGCCGTGCTGAGGCCCGAACCGCAGGATGCGCAGGATGAGCACGTCGAGCGTGCCCTGGAGGAGCGCGAGCCGTTCGTCCCGTGCGACTCATGGCGTGGATGGCGCGATCGTCGTGTCCGTCGAAACCGCGAAGCGGCGGAAGTGCCCGTAGGTGGCCGTCGCGGTCACGCGGCCTCGCTGCAGCTGATACTCCTCGTGCATCTCCGACGGGGACCGCGATGTGCGTCTCGGGATCCACCCTGAACGTCGTGGTCACCCGTGCCGTGCCCGCGCCGCTGAAGGTGACGAGTTCCGATCGAAGAACCCGCCCATTGCCTGCCTCGATCCAGAACCGTCCGGACGCGGGAAGATCCGAGTCGCGGTCGCCGCGGATGAGCGTCGGCCGCACGTGTTCCTCGTACTTCACGATCCACACGTCCGGACCGGCGCTCTCGTCCTGCTTTTCGAGGCTGAAATCGAAGCGTGGCTGCAGCGACGGCCGCAGGAACAGCAGCGTGTGCACGGGCGTGTTGACGGTCCGCGTGCACACTTCCGATGTTGTAGCGGGAGCTTTCGAGCGCGATCGCTTCGGCTCGGGCGAGGAGGGCGCTCGTGGGCTGACTGAAGAGCTTCGCGAGCCGCTCGTCGCGGTCGCGGACCGGTGCGCCGCCGACTTCGAACACGTCGCGGAACGGTTGCCACTCGGCGATGCCGCCGACGCGGATCAACAGCAGGTCGGAGCGCAGGTCCCGCTGTCCGCCGCTCCGGAGCATGCCCGAGGGAACACCGGCGGACACGTTCTGGACGTAGTGCTCCTCGGTCACGACATTCGAGAAGGCTTGCGCGAATCGCGTGACGTACTCGCCGGCGCGGCGGACGACCGCCGCCACGAGCGGCGTTTGAGGCGCCCTCGCGGTCAGGCTCGATTCGGCGCTGACCTCGAAACGCCGGAAGTCGTCGTAACGGGCGAAGCCCGTGACTCTCCTCGCGAGCTGGCGGCTCCGTGCGTCGTCCGCGATCGAGTACTCCTCGCGCATCTCGACCGGCACCGCCATTCCAAGGCGCTCATCGTTCCGGTAGGTGGTGACGAGCCGCGCCACCATCGCGCTCGTCGCGAGCACGAGCTCCGTTTTGTCGATTCGGCCCGTGTCGGCGTCGATCCAGAACCGGCCAGACGATGCCAGGTCCAGGTCTTCATTCGTCGTGATGCCGCGAATGAGCGTCGGCGTCGCTGATTCCCTGTAGGTGACCCGCCACGTGTTCTCTCCCACGTCTGCGATCGCGTCCGTCGAGCGAAAACCGAAACCGGGGCTGAATGGCCGACTGAAGGAAGAGGAGGGGCAGGACCGGTGTGTTGATCGTCCGCCCGGCGAGTCCGATGTTGTGCCGGGCGCTCTCTTGCGCGATTCGCGCAGCCTGTTCGTAGCCGTTGACCGATGAGGTTTGAAACAGCTTGACCAGCCGATCGTTGCGCTCGCGAACCGCGCGACCGTCCACCTCGAACACATCGCGGAACGGACGCCATTCGAGCGGCCCGCCGACCTTGAGCAGCAGGAACTCCGACTTCAGATCTCTCCGCGTCCGCGCGACGGTCGCGCTGCCGGTCGTCGAACCGAGACGGGCGGATGTCTCGACCTCCTGCGCGTACTGCTCGTGCGCGACGACGTTCGAGAAGGCTTCGACGAAGCGGGCGACGTAGGCGCCCGCGCGACTCATCAGGGTGGTGAGGTCTGGTGTCTGCCGGGCGTCAGGCGACGCGGCCAGGAGACTCGCGCCGACGGAGGCGACCGCGATGGCGCACGACACCCTGGAGCGCATGCGCGTACCATACGCCTCTCGGGTTAGATGTCAACCCGAAGGGTTCCAGGTTCACTGGACTTCGCCCCTACTTCAATTCGCGATTCGTGTCGGCGCGCGAACGGTGACGCCTTTCCGCTTCGTGGTCACCGCGATGCGGTCGTTCGGCTTCGTACCCGCCGGCAGGGTGTAGGTGATCTCGTACTGATTCAGGAGCTCCGTGGCGACCTGCTGCATCGCGGGTCGCATCGTATTGACGGCGACGTCGATCTGCCGGCCACCCGATTCGCCCACTCCGCCGCCCAGTACGGTCGGGACCACCGTGACGCTCTCGCCGGATCGATTGGACTGCATCGGATACCGGTCCACGCCCGCCGGCGAGACCACGTACATCGTGGCGCGACTCGCTCGGATTGCATTCAGCACGGTCGAGGCGGCGATGGGCGTCGTCTCCTCGCCACCCATACGCATGACGACAATGGCCGGGCGCGAGCCATCGCGGCGAACGACCTTTGCGGCATCGAGAATGGCTTCGATCAGCTGGGTCCCCGCGCCGGGTGCCGAAGAGCGACGTCCCAGCCGAAGGATCCCGCCCCGCAACAGGTCCGGACTGGTGGTGAAGTCCGTCAGGCGTTCCGGCTGGACCACGATCCCGGTAATCGCGATCTCGCCGCTGCCGAGTACCGCCTCGCAGAAGGTCAACGCGCCCTGTTGGAACTGCCCGCCGCCGCGGTCCGACACGATGAGCGCCGCGCGTAGAGGCTTCGTCGCCGCTCGGACCGCGATCTCCTGGACGCGCCCGCCTTCGCGCAATTCGAACTCCTGAGCGCCCATGTCGAGGACGGGCTTGCCGTCCGACGACGTGACGGTTGCGTACAGCGTGCGCGTCACGACCTGCGCCGATGTGCTGGTGGCGGGCATCGCGATCGGCGCGGCCGATATGACGCGCCGCGATCGCGGCAATACGCTGAAGCGGCCTCATTGGGGCGCTCTCCCGGGCGCGGCGACGTTCGTGTCGGTGCTCACGCTGAATCGCCGGAAGCTGCCATAGGTGGCCGTTCCGATGAGCTTACCGCTAGGCAGCACGTATTCTTCCTGCATTCTGACGGGCACCGCGACCTTCAGGCTGTCGTCCTGCCGGAACAGCGTCGTGAATCGGATCGACACGTCGTCGCCGGTCAGCACGAGCTCCGTCTGCAGGATTGCGCCCGTGTCGCGGTCGATCCAGACCCGGCCCGACGCCGGCCGGTCCGCGTTCTGTACGGTCCTGACAATCGTCGGGCGCGCGAGCTCACGGAAATCGACGACGTCCACATGGTCCGAGAAACCGGGCGTTCGCTCGCCGCGCGAGAACTGGAACCGCGGTTGCTGGCCCGCCTGCAGGAAGAGCAGTGTCAGGACGGGCGTGTTGAGGGTGCGCTCGACGGCGCCGATGTTGTAGCGAGCGCTTTCGTGCGCGATGCGCGCCGCCTGGTCGAGCGCGCCCGCGGCCGGCTGCTCGAAGAGGCGCGACAAACGTTCCTGCCGGTCGCGCACCGGCGCGCCGTCCACTTCGAAGACGTCGCGGAACATCTGCCAGCCGAGCACGTCGTCGGTCCGAACGAGCACGAGATCCGACCGCAACTCGCGATGACGCGCTTGGGCCGATTCAGCCGGACGACGGGCCATCAGCCGGCCGCCGGCCAGCAGGTCCTGCACGTAACGTTCTTCGCCGATGACGTTGCCGAAGGCCGTGGTGAAGCGATCGACGTATGACGCCGCAGACTTCAGAATCGGCACGAGCGCCGCATCCACGACCGGAACGGCGGCTGGCGATGGCACGGGCGGCGCGGGAGCGGGGGAAGGAGTGGCGGGCTCACGTGCCGGAGGCGCGGAGGCCGTCGGCGCCGGTGGCGGCGTGGCAACGGGCGGAGGCGGCGCGCTGCGCGACACGTCCGGTGCCACGGGTTGTGGAGGTGGCGGCGCCGACCGTGGCACGACGACCCACGACCGCGATCGCACGGATGCGCCGCGTGGAAGGCCGCTGACTTTCACCTCGAGCTGGCGAGCCCGTCCGTCGCGATCCGCGTCCTCTGGTTCGACGCCCAGCACGTACGACGCCGAGGTCTCCCTGAGAATGCGCTCGAAGGCGAACTCGCCCCCACCCTGAATCACGTTGAACATTGCGCCGCCTGAACCGGCCGTCAGACGATCGAGCGGCGCGCTGACGAGCGCGGCGTCCCGCTGGTAATTGTCCGTGACGCGAGGCGCTCCGGACGCCGACGCCTGGGACGCGTTCCGGCGGAGGTTGTCCACCCACAGCGTGTAGATGGTCGCGTTGGCTCTGGCCGCGTCCTGGCCGACGATCGCGCCGAGATCGATTCCGATGTCCGGACGGCCTCCCGTGCGATCGGCACTGATGATGCCCGCGCTCAGAAGGACGACGGTCTTACGTGCCGGGCTTTTCGCGAGCGATTGGAGCATCGACCGAAAGCTGCTCAGGCGCTGGGCGATCTCGGCCTCTTCGAACAATGCCATCGACTTCGCGTTGGCGATCACGCGCTGAATGAGATCGCATTGGCTCGCGGTTGCCATGATTTCAGCCGCTCTGCGGACGATCAGCGGATCCGGTCGTGGATTGCCGAGGTCCGGCGCGCCGGGCGACGTGAGGTCGATGATGTCGGACGGGTTGAACCGGCACGGATCGACTGCCACCCGTGTGCCGACGACCTTGTCGAGCGCCGCCAACACCGTCCCGTGATTGGTGGTGGCGTCGGTGATCTGATCTATCGGGAACGGCACCAACGCCACGAGATCGTTCGGCTGGAGGGACATCGACGAAGCCTCTTGCCGCGGACACCAGCACGCGCGTGTCCGCCGGCCTGAAGCTCATGGTGTCGACGGCCAGAACGTAGACGCGGCCCTCTTCCGGACGTGACGCGGCGCCGGGGCCCGACGCTGGCGATGCCGCCGATACCGGTACGGCGGCTGGCGTCTCCGCCAGCGTCCTCGTCGAGTCGAACCTCACGAGGTCCACGGAGACGACCCGCCGTCGCCGACCTTGAATCGAGACGTCGAAATCGGTGGCGTCGGAGCCTGGGAATCGGATTGCCCTGACCATCCACGACCTGCACGTCGACCGCGACAAGGTCGACGCCGGAGCGGAATGGCTGCTGCGCTGCCGGCCGCCGCAGCCGCCAGGCACGCCACGGCCGCCATGAGAACCGAGAAGCCAGTCCGCATCCACACCAACGATACGCCCTCTGGCCGCCCAGGCCCCTGGAACCCAGAACCCTGGAACCCTGGAACCGTGGAACCCTGGAACCCTTCTTATTGTTTCGTCGTCACGTCCGTCTTGACCTCGAAACGGCGGAAGTTGTCGTAGGTGGCCGTTCCGGTCACGTACGTGCGGTCGAGCTCAATGGCCTCCTTCATCTCGACTGGCACGGCAATGCCGAAGCGCGGATCGTCACGGTAGGTCGTCGCAATCTCGGTCCGCATCCGGTCGGACGACACGGTCAGCGTCGCGCGTGACACCCGGCCGGTGCCGGCCGCGATCCAGAATCGTCCCGACGCGGGAAGGTCGATGTCCTCGGTGCTCCTCGTGCCGCGAATGATGGTCGGCCGGAAGTCCTCGTGATATTCGAGCACCACGTCGTGTTTGTCAGTGCCGGCGTTGCGCTCGACGACCTTGAACTCGAACCGGTGCTGGATGTTCTCCTGCAGAAACAACAACGAGAGGACTGGCGTGTTCGCGGTTCTGGTCGCGAGTCCGATGTTGTGCCGTGCGCTTTCCTGCGCGATCCGCGCGGCCTGCTCGAGTCGCGTGGCGGCTGGCTCTGTGAAGAGCCTGGTCAGTCGGTCGTCCCGGTCGCGCACGGCCTTGCCGTCCACGAGGTAGACGTCGCGGTAGGGCCGCCATTCGAGCGGGCCGCCCACGTTGAGGAGCAGAAAGTCGGACCGAAGCTCTCGATGCGAGCCCGGAACTGGTTTCCAGCGCAGCCGGAGGGCGGCGTTGGCGGGCTTGACGTCCTGGACATAGCGCTCGGTCGCGACGAGGTTCGAGAACGTTTCCACGAAGCGCGCGGTGTATTCCGCCGCGCGCGCGAGCACGTCCTCGGCCGTGGGCGCCTGGGCCGGCGTCGCGGCGGCCAGCATCGTGACGCCGGCGACCGTCACGACGAGCGGCCGCAGGCGCGATGAGAGACGCACTCGAAGGCTCCTACTGAATCCTGAATCGCGCGTCGCGACGCGCCCGGTTGTTGCCCGCGGACACTTCCACCGTCACAAGGTACTCGCCTGGCGTCAGGTCTTCGACAGGCAAATCGATCCTGTGCTCACCCGTGGTGGAATCGCCGCCGCGAAGAGTTGTCGATCACCTGAGTCAGCTCGGCGATGACGTCGTTGTCGGCACTCGTCAGACGGGTCGTGATCGTGCCGGCGGCATCCTTCGGGCGGTGGAACCGGAGCCACGCCGTGACCCGATCGGTCCTCCGGAACGTGCGCCGGGCCGTGGGCGTGAGCGGCATGACGTCGCTGAAGGCGTCGGCCGGCGCCGCGCGAGGCCGATGGCGTGACGTTCAGCACGAGGCCTGAAAGCGACAGACCATTCTTCCGGAAGTCAGGAACGTCGGCGTAGGTGTAGACGCTGCCCGTGCGTCCGTCGCCCGCTTCGACACCGACGCGAATCTCGTATCGGCCGGGCTTCAGCGGCAGGCGCGACAACACTTCGAATCGTCCCGTTTCTTGCCCCGTCGCGTTCCACTGCAGATCCAGCTCATGCTGCTGTGAGCCGACGCTCTGACCGGTCTCCGGGTTGTACGCGGTCGTCACGATGCGCACGCGCTCGCTTCGTGCCATCCCTCTGCCGCCGTTCGGCTGGGTGACACCCACGATGACTGCGAGCGACGAGCCTTGCGGCGCCTTCGGATCCGCGAATGGCAGCACGTTGATCTCGAGGGGCACGTCCGCCTTGGGGAGCGGCCCGGTCATGGCCGCCTCGGCGTCGCCGTTCTCGGTTGCGACCATGCGCCGGCGCTCCTCGGGCGTCGGCGCGAAATATCCGCGCCGGGTTCTCACACTCAACGCCGGGCCGGGCCGTGCTCACCTTGATCTCATGCAGCCGGCCATCGTCTTTCACGGTCGGCGCCTCCACGCCCAGGAGGTAATAGAAGCTCGTCTCCTCGATGAGCGGCCGGACTTCGCGTTCCATATCGTTGTTGCGGACGACGGCTCGGCCGCCTGTCTGCTCAGCAATTCCACGCAGAAACTCGATGCGAAGGTCGAGGCCGCCGTTCGTGTCGACGGCACCGATGTCGGCTAACGTTGGCGCCCGATCGGTGGCGATCAATCCGCGCACGTCGAGGGACTGGATCGTGACGTTGGCGAGACCGGCGCGACGATACACATCCGTCAGGGCGCGTTGCTTTCGTACGTTGCAGTGCTCCGCGCGGTACGCGTAGTTATTGCCCTCGGCGCTGTACGGCACGGAGACCTGGGGATCCACACGAACGCCGGCGCTGATGAAGACGATGACCTTCCGCTGTTCCGGCAGGGCAAGGAGCCCGTCGGCAATGCGGCTCAGTGTTTCAATTGAACACGCTCCGCAATCGCAGCTTGGTCGATTGATACCGAAAGGATCGCCGGCCTCGATCGTCACGAGGCCGTTCGTCTGCGCGCCACGAAAGAACCCCAGGTCGGCGGCCGGAGAGGGTAGTAGCGGCGCCTTTTCTATCGCCGCGAGCAGACAGTTGTCGATCCGTCGTGAAATTCTGTGACCGGTGACTGTTCTCTGTGAAGACCACCGCGGCCACGTCGTTGTCGGCCAGTTCATCGACGGCAGCTCGCCCCAGTTCGCGCATCTTCCGAACCGCAAATAGATCGGCAACGTCCGGTGCGTTGAGACTGCCGTCGTCGATGACGATCGCGACGACTCTTCCCGCCGGCCGAGCGTTGGTGACGACGTCAGGCGCGACGTCTTTCATCCACAGCGCGCCCGGGGGCGCCGCAGGGCGCGTCAGCTCAACGGATTTGAACGCTGAGACCGGCCGCACCTGTCCGTCGACGAGCACCGTGAAGTCGACGGCCGTCAGGCCGCGGACCGGACGACGGTCTCGATCGACCACCGATACATCGAGCTGAATCAGCTCGACGCCGGCGCGGAACTGCGGCAGATCGCTCCCTCGGTCCTGTCTCGCGCCGATCAGCGCTGTGAGGCACAGGAACAATCCCGCAGCCGGGACGAAACGATGATGCATGGATTGACGCGCTCAGCATGCAAGATGCGTGCTTCGAGTGCAAGTTTGCGGGCAGCCGCGTGTCCGATTCGGCGCCGCCCGAATTCAGGTCACTGTCCCCGTGATTGACCCATCACGAGACGGGGGGCTGCGCTTGGCCGAACGGCCCGCCTGCCGATGTTGAAACCATTGACGATGACCGGTTCGGGTGGCGTGCGGCGGCCGGGTGACAGGTCGTAGACCAGCAACCGTCCCGGGTTGTTGAAGATGGCCAGTGGCGGTCGCTCGAACGCAGCCAAGTGCGCCGCGCGCGGGAACCGCTTCGCGAACTCCTTGACCTCCCAATCTTCGAGTGTGGCGTAGGTCCGGACACCGTTCTTCTGCAGCCAGTCCAGGAAGTCGTCAATCGGCCCGTCCTCCGCCATGTTGGCGAAGTTGACGGTGACGCGCGCGCCGTAATAGCGCACCGAGCCGCTGTGGTTTAACGTGACGACGACGCTGTTCGGTTCAGTGACGCGCCGGGTCAGCGCGGCCGCGACTGCATACCGCCGCATGCCTGGGCCAACCTCGAACACCGTGTGCGTTGACGCGAAGCGCAACTGCGCCAGGCCGACGGCGACGATCCCGACGACCACGGCGATCCGGCTCCACCGTGCGTCCATGCGAAACAGGGCATCAGCACACGCGCCGACGCCGAGCATGATGAGCGGGAACGACGCCAACAGAAAACGTAAGTACCACCACGAGTCGAAGACGACCCACGCACAGTAGATCGCCCAGATCGCCGCCACGAACGCGCCAATGACGAGGAAGGCCGCGCGTTCACGCGCATCAGGCCAGAGCCGTCGAGCGGGAAACGCGAGCGCGGCCAGCCCGAGCAGCACGACCGGAGTGTGAACCTCGACGAGTTCCTGGAGGTAGTTCCGCAGGTTCGGAAGCATCCGCTCTGCCTTGAACAGTTCGGCGAGTGGGCCGTACCCCGATGCCAACGGGGATCCATACAGCCGGTCGTTGAGGATCGCGATGATGATCGCGGCCGGCGCAGCCGCCATTCCAAACACCGCGAGATGGACCAGCGAGCGCATACCGGACGCTCGCATCCTCAGGAGGTACAGGCTTCCGAGCACCAGCGCGAGCGGCGCGAGGTTCGGCCGAATGAGCACGGCGATCCCGGACAGCGCACCGGCGCCTGCCGCGCTCGCGGTGCTCGTGCCGAGAAGCAGACAGAATGCGCCCATCCATGCCGCCGCCACGGGAACGTCGCTCATCGTCGCCATGGAATGCGAGAGCACGACCGGACTGGTCGCGACCAGCCAGGCGGCGACGAGCGGCGCGATGCCCGAGCCAAGACGGCGTCCGAGCGCGTAGGTCGCGAGGACGAGCAGGCCGCCAAACAGCGGCACCACGAAAAACATCCCGTCCTGTCCTCCGATGAATTTCGCCAGCGCCAGCATCATCGGCAGACCTGGCGAATAGACCGGAACGAGCGCGCTCGGGTCGGACGGGTGCGGACGATACCCGAGCGGCGAGAACCACCACGGGGTGTTCTCGGGCCACGGCGAGCCGCGCACGAAGGGCTGATCGACGACGAGATTTCCGCCCAGCCAGAGATCCGCCTGGCTGACGTAGCCATATTCGTCTGAGCCGCCGACGACTCGCGCGCCGTACACGACCGCCAGGACGAAGACCGCCGCCGCAAGCCCGGATGCGGCTCTCCACGGCGTGCGGAAGAAGCGAACCACCTGCCACACGAGGGGAACGCGGGGCAGCAGGGGAATCGTGAGCCATCCCGCAAACGTCCAGGCCGACAGCACGATGCGGTATGGCGAAGCAATCGGCGCGACCAGGACGGCGGCGAACGGGACGCTGGCCAGCACGGCCGCGACGGCGTAGCCCAGCCGCAGCCGCCGGCTGGCGATTCGCGGAGATGGCACGAGGAGCAGCGCAGCGACCGCGATCCCGACGACGACGGCCCAGGCCACGGGACGGTCGAACGACGAGATCGGACGCGCCGCCCGGCAGCACCATCGCGTGCAGCCACCCGGTCGATCGGCCGTGGTGGGTCGCAAGCTCCAGATACTCGAGACTCCATGTGCGCCGCGAAACGCTTTCGATGACCAGTTCGCCATCAGGCCGGCGATCCCAGTCGCGAACGGCACAGTCGACGCGACGTTCGCTGAGCGCCGCAACCAGCGTCTCGCAGACTGCGTGATCGTTGACCCGAATCGAGAACTGTTGTGGCTCGTCGGCGTCGTTCCGTATTCGCGCGATCAGCGCGAATGGAGGACGCAAGTCCGTCGCGCGTTCGTCGTGAATGTCGATGCGCGCGACGCCTTCGGCGACGGGGGTCGCTTCCAGTACCAGCCTGATTCTGATTGGATCGACGTCGAGGAAGACGCCGGTCGCGAAGATCCAGGCGCATGCGGTCGCCGCAAGGACCGCAACGACGACCCGGCGAATCCTATTGTCCGGCGGGTCGCCGGCGCCGCTCACACCACAGCTCCGTTCACGGTCCGTCGAATCCCGAGCGGATTGTCGTCGCGGAGCGCGGCCGGCAGAAGCTCGGCCGGAAAGTCCTGATAGCAGACAGGCCTGACGAAACGATAGAGCGCCGCGGTCCCCACCGATGTGAACCGGACGTCGGTGGTCGCGGGATACGGTCCGCCATGGTGCATCGATGGACAGACTTCCACGCCGGTCGGAAAGCCGTTGATGATGAGCCGCCCGGCCTTCTGTTCGAGGATGCGAAGCAGCGGCGCCGCCTCCGCGAGATCCTTGGGAGTGCCGTGAACCGTCGCGGTGAGCTGGCCGTCGAGGTTTCTGGCGATCTGCTCCAGCTCGTCGAGGCTCGATGCGGAGATCAGGAGCGCGTACGGACCGAACACTTCCTCCGCCAGCTCGGGGCGCGCTCTGAAATTCACGGAATCCGTGCGCGCCACGACGGCTTCGCCGTGCGTTCTGGACGCGTCGGCGCTCTGTGCGGATCGAGCGACGACGGCGACGCCGGTCACGGCAGAAGCGTGGGTGAGTCCTTCGTGATACGCCTCGGAAATGCCCGCGTGCAGCATCGTCGCGGGCGCTACTGTCTCCAGGAGGCCGCTGAACGTCGTCTGGAACGCATCGAACGTCTCGCCGCCGAGCCCGAAGACGAGGCCTGGTTTCGTGCAGAACTGGCCGACACCCATCGTCACCGAGTTCTTCAGTCCCTCGGCGACCTTCGGCGCCGCGCTCTCGCATCGCTTCGGGCAGGATGAACACGGGGTTCACGCTGCTCATTTCCGCGAAGACCGGAATCGGCGTCGGGACGCGCCGCGCGGCGTCGAAGAGCGCGCGTCCGGCCGCGCGCGATCCGGTGAATCCCACTGCCGTCGTGGAGGGATGGCGAACGAGCGCCATGCCGATGACCTTGCCGGCGCCGTGGAGCATCGAGAAGACGCCGGCCGGCAATCCGCACGATTGCACGGCGCGAGCAACCGCGCCCGCGACGAGCTCCGACGTGCCCGGGTGGCCGCTGTGGGCCTTCACGATGACCGGGATTGCCCGTGGCGAGCGCGGACGCCGTGTCGCCGCCGGCCACGGAAAACGCGAATGGAAAGTTGCTCGAGCCGAAAACCACGACCGGTCCGATCGGCACGAGCATGCGCCGCAGATCCGGTTTCGGCGCGGGCTGGCGGTCGGCAATGGCCGTGTCGATGCGCGCGTCCACCCAGGAGCCTTCGCGCGCCACCTGGGCGAACAGCCGCAACTGGTTCACCGTGCGCGCGCGTTCGCCGGTCAGGCGCGCTTCCGGCAGTCCGGTCTCGACGTGCGCGCGCGCGATGAGCGCGTCGCCGATGGCCATGATTTCGTCGCCGATCCGTTCGAGAAACGCCGCGCGCGCCTCGCCCGTGGTCTGGCGATAGGTCTGAAACGCCTCGTCGGCCAGCCGCAGCGCGGCATCCACGTCGAGCTCGGACGCCATCTGGAAAGGCGGCTCGAGCTCCGCGCTGTCGAGCGGACTCCGCGCGCGAAATGTTCGTGTTCCGGCGACCTGTCGATCGCCGATCAGGCTATGACCGTGAAGTGATGGTGGCATTGATGATTTGAAATTTGAGATTGATGATCCATTGATGATTGTGGATCGGGGATTGACGATTTGTGATTCGGACCGTTTTGGGCCCCAAGCCCCAAGTGCTCAGACCACCGTCACCGTATTCTGCAGCCGTCCAATTCCCGAGATGTCGATCGTGACCTCGTCGCCTTCCTGCAGCGTGAACGACTCGTCAGGGACGACCCCGGTGCCGGTCAGCAACACGGCGCCATGCGGGAAGACCTGGGAGCGGAACAGAAAGCGCGGCCAGCTCGTCGAACGTGCGCTTGATCTGGCCGACCGACGTCGTGCCGTTGAACACGCTCTTGCCGTGGCGCTGAATGTCGAGCGAGATCGACCAGGCTCTCGCGGCGGACTCCGGCGTGCCGAGGGTGATCCAGGGACCGAGCGAGCATGACCGGAAGTAGGTCTTGGCTTGCGGCAGGTAGAGAAGGTTCTCGCCTTCGATGCTCCGCGAGCTCATGTCGTTGCCGATCGTGTGGCCGACGACCTGGCCGCGCGACGACAACACGAGCGCGACCTCAGGTTCCGGCACGTTCCAGGTCGAATCGCGACGGATGCCGACGGGCTCGCCGGTCGGGACGACCTTGTCCGCCAGCGACTTGAAGAAAATCTCAGGCCGCTCCGCGTCGTAGACGCGGTCGTAGGCGGTCGCGCTGAAGTCGGACTCCTCCATGCGCGCGGCCTTGCTCCTGAGGTACGTCACGCCCGCCGCCCACACTTCCTGGCGCTCGACGGGCGCGTGCAGCCTGACGCTGGCCAGGGCGTGATTGGGGAGCGGACCGTGCGCGGCCACGCGCACCGCGGCGACGGGATCGCGGCTCTCGAGGAGCGCGGTCAGGCTCGTGAGCCCGGTGGGCGTCAGATCCAGGACGGTGTTCTCGTCCGTCACGACTCCGAGGCGGATCTCGTCACTACCGGCGGAAAAACGGCACACTCGCATCCGAGATCCTAATCCAGTCGGCGAGCGAGGAATCGTGACGGTGTCACAATCCTTCGCGTGGATCAGTGGGATCGCGGCCCTCGCACCTTGGTCAGGCGTGCTCATTGTCGTCGCCGTGCTCCTGGCGGCCACGTACTGGCTGGCGTTTCCAGTGCGTCGTGCGTGCCGCCGCGGCTCGCGTACCGCAGAGCGCACTCGAGACCATCGGCACTCAGGTGTTGGCCTCACTCGACGACGGTCTGCTGGAGCCGTCAGAGCTGCCGGCGGCTCGGCAAAAGGACTCTGACCGAGGCCTTCGGTCGGCTATCGTTGCCGCCGGAGCTCGCGGGCCACGCGCGGCTCGTGTTCCGCAAGAGCGATGCACTCGGCGCGAATGCGATGGCGCTGCCTTCTGGCGTCGTGATCGTGACCGACGACCTGGTCGCGCTCGCGAAGGACGCCGACGACGTGGTCGCCGTCCTCGCGCACGAGGTCGGGCACCTCGAGGGCCGGCACGGCGTGCGCGCGGTGGTCCAGAGCGCGCTCGTCGCGGGCCTGATCACGGTCGTGATCGGTGACGTCAGCGCGCTGGCCGCCGCCGCGCCGGCCGCCCTCCTGAACGCCCGCTACTCGCGCGACCTCGAGCGCGAGGCCGACGCGTACGCGGTCGGCGCGCTCCGCGCAATCGGCATCGCGCCCACACGGCTCGCCGACATGCTCGAGCGGATGGAGGCGGAGCACTCTCGCGCGGGGAAGAGAGCCCGACCGGCGCGTTCGCCTATCTGTCCACGCATCCGACGACGGCGGAGAGGCTGAGGACGTTGCGCCGGTAGAAAAGGGGTCGGGACGATTTTTACGATTTACGTAAAAATCGTCCCGACGCCTTTTTCGGCGGCGCCCAGTCCCGGCCATGCGGCCGGTGGCCCACGCCCACGCGAAGTTGTGGCCGCCGATGGGACCGAACGCGTCCAGGATCTCGCCGCAGAGAAACAACCCGCGCACACGGCGGCTTTCGAGCGTCCGCGGATCGACCTCATCGAGCGCCACGCCGCCGCCCGTGACCTCAGCCTTCTTGAAACCTTCGTGGTCCGTCCACGGTAACGGGTAGGCGACCAGGCGCTCGACGAGCTTCATGCGATCCTCGCGACGAAGTTCGGCCGCCCGAAGGCCGGCCGGAATCCCACATTCGGCAACCAGCGCGTCGGCCAGCCGCTTCGGCACGTGCGCGGCGACCACGTTCGCGACGAGGCCGGTCGCGCCGACGAGCTCGCCGATGCCATGCCGCTTCATCGAGCTCGGACCAGCGCACGCGAAGCACCGCCCGCGGACTCGCTCGCCGCAAGGCTTCGGATCGCCACGTGGGACATGTCGAGCACGGACGGTCCGCTGTAGCCGCGATGCGTGAAGAGAAAGCCGCCGTGGGCCTCTGTGTCCGCGAGGGGGCTGTCCCTGCCGACGAAGTGGGACTGACCCTCGGGTGCTGCCGCGCGCGTATCCTCACGTTCAATGACACCCCGGCAAGATTCGCGTGAATCGGCCGGCGACGCGACGAGCGGCGTGAGCGCCGGATACGTCTCGTGCACCACGTGCCCGAGAGCCCGAGCCACTGCGAGTCCGGTCCCGGTGCTGCCCGTCGCCGGCACCGAGAGGCCGCCGGTCGCGAGGATGACGGCGGACGCGTCGAGATCACCGCGCGACGTCCGGACGAGGAGACCGGGTCCGGAGGGAACGACATCGACAAGCTCGGTCTTGAACCGGAACTCGACCTTCTGTCCGCCGAGCAAGGTCGATGAGGCCATTGCGAACATCGCGCGCGCGGTCCGACACGGGAAACCACTTGCCAGGATCGGGTTCGAACTTGAGCGGAACGCCGACATCGCGTTCGAAGAACGTGCGCTGTTCCCGGAGCGGCCACGAGCAGAGATACCGGCGAACAAGTGGCGCCGGCGAATCCGTGACGAAGCGTCTCGGCGCGAGCGTCTCCGGCAGGATGTTGCAGCGCCCGCCGCCGCTGATGAGGATCTTCCGCCCGCCGTCCTCGGTCGTTTCAATGACGGTGACTGGCTGCCCGCCAGCGGACGCGAAGATCGCGGCGGCCAGACCGGCGGCGCCGGCGCCGACGACCACGATCACCGCGGCCTCGAGTCCAGCTCGTACCAGCGGCGATAGATGGCGTCGAGCTCGGACCGCACGGTGTCGATGCGTTCGAGCGTGGTCGTGATGGCGGCCGCCGATTCCTTGTAGAAATCAGCGCCGGCGACGGATGCTTCGAGCCTGGCCTGTTCGGCTTCGAGTGCGTCGATGCGCGCCGGCAGCCCTTCCAGTTCGAGGCGTTCGCGGTACGAGAGCTTTTTCGCGGAAGGTTCCCGCCGGGCCGGCCGAGGCTCGCGGGGAGCGGCCGTCACAGGAGGCTCGGAGGGCGCGGTCAGCGCCAGATCGCGCTGCCATTGCTCATAGCCGCCCAGGTGCTCTTCGATCCGTCCGTCACCGGTGAACACGAGCGTGCTCGTCACGACGTTGTCCAGGAACGATCGATCGTGGCTCACGATGAGGAGCGTGCCATCGAACGCCGCGAGCTCCGCTTCCAGCAGCTCGAGCGTCTCGATGTCCAGGTCGTTCGTCGGTTCGTCCAGGATGAGGACGTTGGCGGGCCGCGTGAGCAGTCGCGCCAGCAGCAACCGGCCGCGCTCGCCGCCGGAAAGCGCCTTCACGGGCGAACGCGCGCGCTCGGGAGGAAACAGGAAATCTTCCAGGTAACCGTAGACGTGACGCGTGACGCCGCCCACCGTCACCGTGTCGTTGCCGTCGGCGACCGTGTCCACCACGCTCCGCTCGGGATCGAGCGCCTCGCGTTGCTGATCGAAGTACACGATCTCGACGTTCGTTCCGCGGCGCACCTCACCCTCGTCCGGCTCGATCGTCCCCATCAGCAGGCGCAGGAGCGTGGTCTTGCCGGCGCCGTTCGGCCCGATCAGCCCGATGCGATCGCGGCGCATGATCCGCGTCGAGAAATCGTGAACGACCGGCCGGCCGCCATAGGCCTTGGTGACGTGTTCGGCCTCGAAGACCATTTGCCCGGACCGCGAGGCCGCGGCGATGTCGAGCCGCACGTTCCCCGCCATCGGCCGGCGACGGGCGCGTTCCTCGCGCATCGCCATGAGCGCGCGCACGCGGCCCTCGTCGCGGGTGCGCCTCGCTTTGACACCTCGTCGCAGCCACACTTCTTCCTGAGCCAGCCGTTTGTCGAACTTTTCGTTGGCGACGGCCTCGACTTCGAGCGCCGCTTCCTTCTTCTCCACGAAGGTCGCGTAGTCGCCTGGCCACGATGTCAGGTGGCCGCGATCCAGCTCGATGACACGAGTGGCGAGACGCGAGAGGAACGCGCGGTCATGCGTGACGAAGACGAGCGCGCCGCTGTACTCCATCAGGAACGCCTCGAGCCATTCGATGGCCTCGATGTCGAGGTGGTTGGTGGGCTCGTCGAGGAGAAGCAGCGTCGGCTGGGCGACGAGCGCGCGGGCCAGGAGCACGCGACGGCGCCAGCCGCCGGAGAGCGTTTCGACGGGCGTGTCGGGCGGCAGGCTGAGGTGATTGAGCACCAGCTCGACACGTTGTTCGACGCGCCAGCCGTCCCGTTCCTCGAGCTCGTGCTGCAATCGTCCGAGCGTCTCGAGCGCCTCGGCGGTCGCGTCTTCCGCGACCGTGACAGCCGCGTGATGGTAGGCGGTGACAAGGCTGCAAAGATCGCCAAGGCCTTCGGCGACGACGTCGAACACGGGGCTGGGCGTCGAGAGCGCGGCATCCTGGACGAGCCGCGCGGCGCGAAGGCCGGGCTCGCGCCAGATCGCACCACGATCTGGTTCGAGCTCGCCGGACAGGATTCGAAGCAACGTGGACTTGCCGGTGCCGTTTCGTCCAATCAGCGCAATCCGCTCGCCGCTCTCGATCGTGAGCGACGCGTGGTCCAGGAGCGGGACGTGTCCGAACGCTGTGGACACGTCATCGATGGCGATCACTGGCATCCGGACGACGGTACCACGCTCGCACGAGGGGTCTGTCCCCGCTCACGAAGTGGACTGACCCCTCGTAGGAGAGCGAGGTCTGTCCCCGCTCACGAAGTGGGACTGACCCCTCGTGGAAGAGCGGGGTGCCGTTACTCGGCGACGATCCGGATCTCGCCGATGCCGCCGCGAACATCGAGGTCGATTCTGACCGGCGACGGTGGAAAATTCTACTGTGCGCTGCTCTCGGCATCGCCGCCGCAGCGAGCGTCTATTGGTACAAGCAGAGGCTTTATCAATCGGAGGCCAAGTTGATGGTGCGATACGTCGTAGACAGTAGCGCAGTCGACAGGACTCCATTCACAGCCGAAGGGCAGCGATGCGAGTCAAATCAACCCGAAGTGTAAAAATCCTCAGCCAGCTGGGATCTCGCGATGCAGGTAGCAAGCGCGGTGGGTGCCGAACGGCTTTTGCCGGAATCCGAGGGGAAAGCAACCCTTGCCGCCGCGGCCAATATCGTTCGAGAGGGATCTCACCGTGGTCTCTCCCAAGTATACGAACATCATAGTGCTTTCCTACCAGAATCCTAATCCCGAGTTGGCCACACTCGTTCTCAAGGAGCTCGTGGCCCTGTATATTTTACGAAGCATCTTCCGCCAAGTCCACCGTTCGGGCGATGCCTTCGATTTCGTAACGCAGCAAAGCGATCAGGTCAAAGCGCGTCTGAATCAGACCGGGAGGAGCTGAAGAGTTGAAAGGCAAGACGGGAATTGTTTCCCCCGGAGAACACACTGCTTATCAACGGGGAGCTGGCAAATATCAGGCTGCGCTGCAAACCGCGCAGGCCGAATATGCCGAGCAACAAGCGCGCGTGCAAGCGATGGATAAATCGCTCTAGCCTGAAAAAGAGGGCGCGCCGGAGACAGAGTCGCCGCCGATCGACAGAGATGCTGTTCGGCGATACGAGGCATTGCTTGGGCAGTTGGAAAGGTTGCGTCAAGTGCAGATGGATCTGCTTGCCAAATACGGTGAGAAGGCCGCTCAACCTGATGTGCCCGACGAACTCCAACGCAATGAACAGGTCCGCGCTCAGCAGCGAGCCGACAACGGCCGGTACGGATTTGGCAGCGGCGGGTCGCGCCCTGCGTCTCGGCTTTGTGGGCGCTGAAAGAGACATGGCGCAGGCAATGGCGCGCGAGCGATACCGTCGTCAAAACGATACAGGCTTCGCTTACCAGGTCGGCAAAAAGAGTTTTGATACACTCGTGAAGGAAGCCGAGAACGAGGTTCTTGGGCAGAGGAGAAGCAACGCGCCGGCGGACAAGTCCACCCAATTCGAGCTTGTGACAATCAATCAGATGCAAATCGAGAATCTCGAAAGACAGCGGGACGATTTGGAGAAGAAATTGCCAGAGATCGCAGTCGCGGCACGAGACGGGTCTGCTCAGCTGGGCCAAATGGGCGAACGCGCTCGCCTTGCGGGAATCGAGGCTCGAATACAAGCCCTCCAGTCCCATCTTAGCAACGTAAAGAAGGAGTCCGAACAGCTATGGCAAGTGGGACCTCAGATCGAGAGATTGGAGCGAATGAAGGAAATTGAAGAGGTCAATTACAAGTACTTTCAGGCCAGCCTTGAAAAGGCCCGCATCGATGAAGCCTTGGATCCCTCGAAGATTCCGAATATCAGCGTCGTGCAAAAACCCTCACCCGGCATGAGAGTCACGAGCGGTGTCAAGAAATCGGTATTGACACTCGCGGGCGGAGGACTGGCATTCGGCTTGGCTCTTGCTTTCTTGATTGAGCTGGTTCTGGATCGCACCGTAAAGCGGCCGATCGAAGTCGAGAGACTCTTAGGCTCTCCAATCTTGCTCTCAATTCCTTATTTGAACGGCCGCTCGCGTCTGCGCTGGCCTAACGGAAAATCCATTCTCGCGCTCGGGAGGACGAGACGCCTCGAGAAATCACCGTGGGAAGCCGACCACTTCATTCGGCCGTATTCCGAGGCACTAAGAGACCGGCTGGTGCTCTATTTCGAGCTCAATCGGATGAACCACAAGCCGAAGCTCGTAGCTGTGACAAGCTGCTCAGAAGGCGCTGGAGCGTCCACCCTGGCGGGAGGACTTGCGGCCGCTCTTTCTAGACCGGCGACGGCAAGGTTCTCCTTGTTGACATGAATGTCGGTCGTCCGGAGATCCATCCCTTCTTCCGTGGCGCGCCTGCATGCTCACTTACCGAGGCCCTGGCAGGGGAGCCCACCCAGGCCGGAGAGAATCTCTATCTGGCTACGGCAACTCGTCCTGACACAGAGCAAGTTCAGCTCATTCCAAGAAAATTTTATGACTTGATGCCGCATCTCAAAGCGAGCGCCTTCGACTACATTATTTTCGACATGCCGCCCTTTAGCCAGACGAGCATTGCCCTCCCCATGACTCGATTCATGGACAAAGTGATGCTCGTCGCGGAGGCCGAGAAGAGCAGCCGGAATGTTGTCAAGCGGGCAAAGACGGAACTCGCCTCTGTCGGCGCCAGCATTACCGTAATCCTGAACAAGGCCCGATCTTGCACGCCGAAGTGGCTCGCAGCCGAAAACTAAAGGCCGGAAGATCGGACCACGGGCAAAAACTGGGTCACCAACGAAATTCAAAAGCCGGCCAAGTGCGTTTTTGACTTTGCGAAGGGCGCCTTTTGGAATAGGCAAAGGATATGCCCTCCTCTGATTTAGAGCCCCTGTCCACGCGTTCCGGTCGCAGTATCATCCCGACCTGCCGCCCCGCGCTTTCGGCTCTCCACTTCGCGATCCGTGCTTCTTAGACGTCTATATTACCACGTTAAGCCATTCGTCCCATACCGCCTGCGCATCGCGTTTAGGCGGCATCACGTTCGTCGGATACTATCGCTTCGGAGTGACGTTTGGCCGATCTGCGAATCTGCCGGGATCAAACCGGAAAATTGGCCAGGCTGGCCCGACGGCAAGAAATTCGCCTTCGTCCTGACGCATGACGTCGAAGGCCAGCGAGGACTCGACCGAGTCAAACAACTCGCCGAGCTCGAAATGGAATTTGGCTTCCGCTCTTCATTCAACTTCGTCCCTGAGGGGAATTACGGTGTGCCTTCCGGGCTTCGCTCCTGGCTGATCGAACGTGGATTCGAAGTCGGCGTTCACGATCTGCACCACGACGGAAAACTTTACTCCGATAAGAAAAGCTTCCTCAACAAGGCGCGACGCATCAATCACTATCTGAATGAGTGGAATGCGGTCGGATTCCGCTCCGGATTCATGCTTCGCAATCTGGATTGGATTCATGAGTTAGATATCCGCTATGACGCCTCGACCTTCGACACCGATCCATTCGAACCTCAACCGGATGCGGCCAACACGATCTTTCCATTTTGGGTGTC
>CAVSRY010000002.1:0-45847 GCA_963730485.1 uncultured Acidobacteriota bacterium
TTCGCCAATCACTCGCTTCGCTCGCGGCTTCGGCGGGACAGGTCCGCTTGCGCTCGCTGCGCGAGCGGTGAGCGAAGGCTGGATGATACGCGATGGGCAGCGGCCCGCGCGCGTGCAACCGCGCCGCCCCCTTCCGCCCTTGGTACTGCCAGTAGTCGGCGGGCTCGCCAACCCTCTGCAGACCCTCGACGTTCGGGGATAGGTACCGTTCAGCTTCACGGAAAATGCCGTCTCGCGAACGCGCGACCCGGAAGCTGACTTCAGATAGCGCTCGAACTGGATGGCTGTCGCTTCAGTGTTGAACTCCAGCGACACCAGGACGTACTCCAAGGACGGAGGTCGGCTGTCAAACAGTCAATCCAGCGTTGTGCCCGCACAAACAGGCCGCGACATCCGCAGTGAGGCCCACGTAGTGCCGCGACGGATCGCGCCGGCTTCGGAGTACTTATACGAACCGCTTCGGACCGTTCACGCTTCTTGACAAGCAGGCATCGTGCCTAGTGGGATTCAGTTCGAAAGCGAAAGAGCTCTAATCAACCTGCGAATCCTGCAAGTCAGACGGCAGCGGAGATTGAAGAATGTGACAGTCCGCCTTCGCTAACCGCTCACTACGTTCGCAGCTTCGCCTTCGCCAAGCTTCCACGGAGCCGACCGGCGGGACAGCCTTCGCAGTTGGCTCGCTGGCTCGCCCAGCCGTAGGGGCGAGCGTGGGTTGCTTGGGCAAGTGTGAAGCGAGCGAGAGAGTGGTCCACCTTCGCTAACCGCTCACTTCGTTCGCAGCTACGGCGGGACAGCCTTCGCGTGGGCTCGCTGGCTCGCCCAGCCGAAGCTGCGAGCGCAGCGAGCGGTTAGCAAAGGCGTGCTCGCTGGCTCGCCCAGCCGAAGCTGCGAGCGCAGCGAGCGGTTCGCGGGCGCGGAGAGAGTGGGATTCGAACCCACGGTAGAGTTTCCCCTACACACGCTTTCCAAGCGTGCTCCTTCAACCACTCGGACATCTCTCCGTTCGACTCGCTGCGCTCGCTCACGGCGAGCCGCGTGAGTGGACTCAACAGTCTAGCGGAGGGCGGCGAGCCCCGCAAAAGCAAACTCTTGCTGCGTCACCACAGCCGGTAAACGGCTCACAGCGGGTTGTCATCGCGCTCGAGGGTTTGAGCGGCCCGCCAGTGCGAGCGCTAGGGAATTGCTGGCGGAATCGCCGGTAAGGGCGGATTTCACTGATCTCGCCGACCTGGAGGCGGTCTTGCTCTCGATCGCGCGACGTACGAGTTCGGCAAGAGTCGAGTCCTCGACGTGCGAGAGTTCAGCGTTACCCGTGGTCGCGACGCATCTCGGGCGCAGACAACAAACGAAGTGAGCCAAGGAACCAAACATGAGCAACCTTGTCGTCGTTGGATTCAACAACGCAGCTGACGCCTTCCAGATGCGCGGGGCTTTGGCCCAAATGCAGACCCAGTATTTGATCGAAATGGAGGATGCGGTCGTCGTGACTCGCGACGCGAAGGGTGCGGTGCAGTTGCACCAGGCCGTGAACCTCACCGCTGCCGGCGCGGTAGGCGGCGCGTTCTGGGGCTCGCTGATCGGACTCTTGTTCCTCAACCCACTGCTGGGTGCCGCCGTGGGCGCCGGCTCGGGCGCTCTTTCGGGCAAGCTCGCCGACATCGGGATCAACGATCAGTTCATGAAGGATTTGAGTGCAACCCTCACGCCCGGCAGTGCCGCGCTCTTCGTGCTCGTGCGCAAGTCAACCCCCGACAAGGTGCTCGAAGGACTCAAGCCCTTTGCCGGCAAAGGCCGCGTGCTGCAAACCTCGTTGACCAAGGACAAGGAAGAGGAACTGCGCAAATTGTTAGAAGGCATCTAGCATCGAGGCCCGAAGCGCCGCAGTGCCGGTCCCGGAGCGCTGTGCTCCGGGCCCCGCCTCCGAGCTGGCATAGTGCGTGCTTCAGGTGCACGGTCCCTCCCGAGTGACAGCTCCAGAAGGGCCTGCACAGTGCCAGATCGAGCAGAGGTCTTCCAACCTGGTGACCTCACCGTCACACCCGTCATCGACGGCTTCATGATCGGCCGCGTGATCCCGGAACGAGAGGTCGGCGGACCGTGGTGGACCTTGCTCAAAACCGTAAGCGGCAAGGGAACCGCGATCGCCGAGGCCGTCGCGCTGGCCGTCAGCTGAGAAGCATCGCGTCTGGTATTTCGACGGACCGGGGCAGTACACCGCAGCTGGAACCGGATCAGCTGTGGCTGGGGACGACCCGGGAATGGTGCCTCCACGACGCCAACTTGATCGGTCAGAAGGCTCCGGCGCTGCCTGGCGTCTACATCATTCGATCGACGACACCGGTGCTGATCGGTCACACCGACAACCTGCGACAGCAACTGCTGCATCACCACGCCGAGATCCGACAAGTGTGAGGACGCGAAGGACGTCGCGCTCGAGTTTTGCTTCGAGGTGGTCCTGCCGGCCGACGAGCGCGAGGAGCGGGCCGCAACGTTGATCGCCTGGTGGTCGCCGCCGTGCAATCAGAGCGCTGTGAACGTCCGCGTCAGACGCCGATTGGGACCACGTCAGCGTCCCTGCGCTGCCGCCTTGAAAATCTCGCTCTTCTCGCGCCGAAGCGCCGGCGCCTGGTCGTCGGGTCGCAGTTCACCCCAGTGGAAGATCAGCGTCCCGGCCGACGGCGGCGCCAACGCGTTGTCGAGCGACTGCTTGAACTCGTCCGCCGACAGCTGTCCTTCCTTGACGATCTCCGCGGTCTGAATGCTGGGCAGAATCTTGCGCTTCGTCTTCGTCGCGAGCTCGGCCGTCAGCGTGCGGATGTAGTCGGTCGGCCGTCCGATCAGCTTGTGGTAAATCATCGGCGACAGGTAGTCCACGTGACGGGACAGCGCCGTCACGTCCTGCGCCGCATTCCAGACGAGCGCGTTGTCGAACACCGACTCGGCCCACGGCACGACGTGCACTGAGACCTCGATCGCCGGATCGATCGCGCGAACTTCGCGCGCCGCTTCCTCGACGAAGCTCGTGATGAGCCCGGTCTTCCACTTCACCCACGCGGCGTTGTGATTCGCGAGAATCCACGCGGCCCGCTTGGGAATCGTGTCGAGCGCGGGTGGCACGACGACCGAGGCG
Source organism: uncultured Acidobacteriota bacterium (assembly GCA_963730485.1). GTDB lineage: Bacteria > Acidobacteriota > Vicinamibacteria > Vicinamibacterales > SCN-69-37 > CAVTYZ01. The sequence goes on from CAVSRY010000002.1 coordinate 3,131, forward strand.
GCCTGCTGGAAGCCGCGCACGCACCGATCGCAGAAGCAGAAGTTGCGAATTGATTCCGGCTTCGCGTCCGCCGGAATGATCTCCCACGTCGTCGGGAACCGCATGAAATCGAGGCTGACGACGTCGGGCCGGATGGTGGAGGCGATTTCCTTGACGATCGAGAGCTTGTACTGCCGGTAGCCGGGATCGGAAGGGCAGACGAGCCGCTGCCAGTTCACGAACTCGCCGCTGCCGTGTTGATCGATCGGCACGAGATCGGGCCGCTGAGCCAGCGTGTCGGCGTCGTAGAAGATCTGGCAGATCGCGCCGAACTTCACGTTCTGCTTCTTCGCGCTCTCGCGAAGCCGACCGAGGTCGATGGCCGTGTCTCGCTCGGGAATGATCTGGCTGGCGTAGAAGGCCTTCCGTCCCTCGTAGAGCGTCGTGAAGACGGCGTCCACGCCGCCCTGGCGCATCTCGGTGACGAGCGTGTCGTAGCTCGGGTACCTCGCCTGCAGGTTGTCCTGATTGAGGTACGTCTTCACGCCGTGGATCTGGGGCGATGCGGCGGCGGGCTCGGGCGGCGACGTGTGCTGGCAGCCTGCAAGGGACACCACTCCAACCAACCCGAACGTGCCCACGAGGAGCTTTCGCACAGGCGCCTCCGGGGTGAGAATAGCTCGTATGCAGCCATCAAAGACTTCGATTGCCGCATTGGCGCTCGCCCTGTCGTTCATCGGCCGCGCCGCGGCTGACGGCGGGAGACAGCACGAGCACGGCGCGCCCGCGGGGCGCTTGGGACAGGTGCATTTCGCCACGTCCTGCGCCTCGTCGGTTCAGCAGGAGTTCGATCACGGCGTCGCGCTGCTCCATTCCTTCTGGTTCTCCGCGGCGATCGAGTCCTTCAACACGGTCCTCAAGACCGACCCTCGCTGCGTGATGGCGCACTGGGGCATCGCGATGAGCTGGTGGGGCAACCCGTTCGCGGGCTTCCGCTCGCCGCAGGCGCTGGCGGCCGGCCTGGCCGCAACCGACGCGGCGAAGGCGAGCGGCGCCGGAACCGATCGGGAGAAGGCGTACGTCGGCGCCGTCGATCTCCTGTTCCGCGGCGCGCCGACGATCGATCAGCGGACGCGCACGCGTGGCCTACGAACGGGCGATGGAAGCGCTCGCGGCGAAGTATCCGGACGATGTCGAGGCGCGGATTTTCTATGCGCTGGCGCTGGATCAGACGGCGCTCCCGACGGACAAGACCTACGCGAACCAGCTGAAGGCCGCCGGCATTCTCGAGGCGGAGTTCAAGCGCCAGCCCGAGCATCCGGGTCTCGCGCACTACATCATTCACAGCTTCGACGTGCCCGCGCTCGCGCCGCGCGCGCTCGATGCGGCGCGCCGATACGCGAAGATCGCGCCCGACGCGGCGCACGCGCTCCACATGCCGTCGCACACGTTCACGCGCGTGGGCGCGTGGCAGGAGTCGATCGACGGCGAACCTGGCATCGGCCGCGGCCGCGCGCAAGGACAACGCCACGGCGGAGGAGCTGCACGCGCTCGACTATCAGGCGTACGCCTACCTGCAGACCGCGCAGGACGCGCGCCGCGAAGCGGACGCTCGACGCGATCGGTGGCTCTTCGCCCGAAGATGCAGACGATGGGCGCGGGCAACGCCGCGCCGCCGCCGGCCGGCTACTACGCGCTGGCCGCCATCCCGGCGCGCTACGCGCTGGAGCGCGAGGCGTGGGCCGAAGCGGCCGCGCTCCAGCTGCACGAGACGCCGTTTGCCTATGCGGACGCCGTCACGCACTTCGCGCGCGCGCTCGGCGCGGCGCGAACCGGCAACGCCGCTGCGGCGCGCGCGGACATCGATCGTTTGACCGCGCTCCGCGACACGCTGCGCAAGGCCAACGACGCCTACTGGGCCGACCAGGTCGACATTCAACGGCGCACCGCGACCGCGTGGACGACGCTGGCGGAAGGACGGTCGGACGAGGCGTTGACGATGATGCGCGAAGCGGCCGACCATGGAGGACGCGACCGAGAAGGCGGCCGTCACGCCCGGACCGATCAAGCCGGCGCGCGAGCTCCTCGGCGAGATGCTGTTGCAGTTGAAGCGGCCGGCCGAGGCGCTCGCGGAGTTCGAAGCGACGATGGCGAAGGAGCCGAATCGCTTCCGCGCCATCTACGGCGCCGCGCGCGCCGCCGAGGCGGCCGGACAACGGCAGAAGGCGTCGGCCCTCGACGCCCGCGTGGTGGAGATCAGCAAGAACGCGGACCAGCCGCTCAGGAAGGAAGTCGCGGAACTGCGTCGCTCGGTCAGATAGCGCGTCGCGCGGCGTCCAGTCGCCGGCGAATCAGCGCGCGCTCCGCGTCGGTCGGCGCGCTCTCGAGCGCGCGGGTGAGCGCGGCTTCCGCGCGCTGAAAGTTTCCCGCGCGCCGCTCGAGCTCGCCGACGGTGGCGTCCCAGAGGTAGTACTTCAACAACCACGCCGGTGGCGACAGCTCGCGCAGGATGGCGAGCCCGGCGTCGGGCCCGTGACCTTCCGCCACCGCAATCGCGCGATTGAGCGTGTGGATCGGCGACGGGGAGAGCCCTTCGAGCAACTCGTAGAGCGACGCGATCTCGTTCCATCGCGTCTCCGCGAAGCTCGGCGCGCGGCAGTGCTCCGCGAGCACGGCCGCTTCCGCGTGGTATCGGGTGAACTCGTCGCCTGTGGCGGATCGGTTCAGGTAGGTCAGCCCCTGTTGAATGAGGGACCGATCCCACAGGCTCCGATCTTGCTCCTCGAGCAGCAGCAACGCCGCCCTGCGCATCGACGCGCGTCGTGAGCCGCGCCGCCTGCATCGACATCAACGCCAGGAGCGCCCAGGTCGCCGGGTGATCGCCGACCGGGTGCTTGACCAGCAGATGCCCGAGACGAAGCGCCTCCTCGCACAGCTCGCGCCGGACCAGCTGGTCCGCCTGCGTCGAGCTGTAGCCGCTCGTGAACATCAGGTAGATCGTCTGCAGCACCGAATCGAGACGCCGCGCGAGCGCGTCCGCCGGCGGCGTGTCGAGTCCTGCCGCGCTCTCCACTCGCTCGGCCAGACGCTCGCGGCCTCGCGCGAGGCGCTTGTGCACGTTCGCCTCGGTCGTCATCAGGCGCAGCGCGATCTCGCGCGTGCCAAAGCCGCACAGCACCTTCAGGGCCAGCACGATTTGTGACTCGCGCGGCAGCGCTTCGTCCGAGCAGACGAAAAGCATCCGCAGCAGGTTGTCCGAGATCTCGTCGACGAACGACGGCGCCGCGTCGGACGTCGCGTGTTCCTCGATCGCCGTGTCGCGCGTCAGCACGCGTTCGGCGGTCTTCTCGCGGCGGAAATCGTCGAGCAAACGGTTGCGCGCGACCTGCAGCAGCCACGCGCCGGGCTCGCGCGGGACGCCCGACAATCCCCACGACGTGAGCGCCGTGAGGAGCGCCGACTGCACGGCGTCCTCGATCGACGCCAGCCGATGGACGCCGAATGCGCGCGCCAGCGTCCCGACGAGCCGGCCATACTCATGCCGGAAATAGTGCTCGATCAGTCTGGGTCCGGGGGGCTCTCGCCCCCTGCGGCACCCCCCTACGCGCTCACTCGCCGGGGCCCCGACGCCCGTCTCCGTTCGCGCGGGCTCGCTCACGCTCGCTCCGTCATCGGAACTCTGCGGCATCAACTTCTAACTTCTTCTAACTTCTGCCTTCTCACTTCTGACTTCTTCAGAATCCTGCCATTTCCCGGATCTCGATCGTCGCGCCCGGGATGTACGTGATCGGGCACTCCTGCGCCACGCCGGTCGCCTCGTCGTAGCTCGCGGCCTGGACGATGGAGTAGCCGCCCATGACTTCCTTGGTCTCGACGAACGGGCCGTCGGTCACGGTGCCGCTCTTCCACACGCGGCCGCCGGGCTTGAGTCCGTCGCCCACATCGACGACGTTCGCCTTGAACTTCTTCTTCCAGGCGTCCCACTGCGCGAACATCGCCTGCATTTCTTCGGGCGACGGCTGATGCTCCGCTGGGCTTTCCGGGGTGCGATACAGGAACAGGTACTTCGTCATGTCTTAGTCTCCTTCAGCTAATCGACGATCGAGCCACTCCGGATTGGACACATAGGGCAATCTTTGGTGCGGTTGGGGGCTCTGGCGGGTCGGGTCCGCAGTCAGAGAGCCGTATGCCGCAAGACGATGGGCGACCCCCTGGCACGAGTCTTGACATGTCAATCCGCCGAACGACGCGCGCAGCCTACAAGGAGGCTCCCATGTCCGGCACCAAAATCTTCGCGATTGTGCTCATCGTTGTAGGCGCCCTGATGCTGGCGTATCCAGCGATCTCGTTCACCGAGCGCGACAAGGTCGTGGATCTGGGGCCGATCGAGGTCACCCAGGAGGAGCGGCACAGTATTCCGCTGCCGCCGATCGTCGGCGGGATGGCCATCGCCGCCGGGATTGCCCTGATGTTCATGGGCAGTCGCCGCACGGCCTGACGGGCGCCGATCTGAGTAACATGGGCACGCCATGAAGGCGTGCCTGGTCGTGCCGTGCGACGGCCCGCTGCCGCGATGGCGGACGCTCAAGCAGGCATTGTCGCGAGCTGGCGTCGGAGCGGCGATCGTCTGCCTCGCCATGACCGCTGCGTGCCACGAGCCGACACGTCTGCCGTCCAACATTCCGACAGCGCCGAGCGAAGCGATTTACTCGCTTGCGGGCACTGTGACCGAAACCGAACCCACGACGTCGACGCGAATCCCGAACGCGTTCGTGACACTCGACGGCATCAACAGCGGTCAGTCGACAATGTCCGACGGCGATGGCCGATTCCTGTTTCCCGAGCTCAAGAACGGACGATTCAACCTGGTCGCGTCGCGAGATGGCTACGTCACGAAGTCCTTCGCCATCGATCTGACGCGCGACTCCGATTTCGCGATTCGTCTGGACCCCGTTCCCGACATGACGACCGAGACGTTTCGAGGCACGCTCGGGCCTGTCGGCACCGACTGCTGGGGCGAGTCGTCACCGAAACCGTGCCAGTCGCACAGCTTCATCACTCACCGCCGTGGGCCGGCCACGGCGCGACTGACCTGGACCGGCAACGCGGAACTGTCCATGCTCGTGACCAACGGCTGGGACACCACGGCACAAGGCACTCGCGAGTTTTCGGTGTCTTTGGGTCCAGGGCACTATGACGTGTGGGTCGTCTACGCATCTGGGTCCGCACCGGCCGCCTATACGCTCGAGGTCACTCACGAGAAATGATTCGAGCCCCAAGCCCCAAGCCCCAAGCCCCAAGCAAGCCTCAAGACCCAAGACCCAAGCCCCCGGCTGAACGTCCAATTCGTGTCAGAATCGGTAGCCTTGTGTCCGGAGTCGAGATGATTCGCGCCCGTATCCGCCAATTGACCGTCGGTTCCTGGCTCGTCGTCCTGACGGCCGTGGTCTCGAGTTGCGACTCGAATCCGACGTCGCCAAGCGACCAGCCCTTTTCGGTCACCGACATCAGGCCGGGGACCGGCGCAATCGCCCTGAACGGGGACCTGCTCGCCGTCCACTACATCGGCTGGTTGTACGACCCGGCGCGGACCGACGGCAAAGGCGGCGTCTTCGATACCTCGAGAAATGGGTCGCCCTTCGTCTTCACGCTGGGCGCCGAAGAGGTCATCCCCGGCTGGGATCTGGGTCTGGTCGGGATGAGCGTTGGCGGAGTCCGCCGGCTGGTGATCCCGCCGAATCTTGCCTACGGAGACTCCCGCAACGGTCCGATCCCTCAGTACGCGACGCTGATTTTCGAGATCGAGCTGCTCGGTATCGGCGAGGAACCCATCCCAGAGTAGCGCCGCCTACCGGCGGTGGCCGATGTGGACTTTGACGCCCGCGATGAGGGACCGCAGTTTGTCCTTCATGATGCGCTCGCCGCCATTGTCGGCGTTGTCGCCTTCGATGCGCATGAACGAGACTTCAGCGAAGACGCGCGACTGTTTCGCTCACCCATCCTTCGGCGCCTCCGCCAAGCAGGCGGCCCCAGCCCACGGTCTCGTAGACGAACGTCTGCGTTGACGGCGGGTACGTCGTCGTCACGCCGTCGATGGAGATGTCGCGCGGGAAGGTGGCCTGGGTCGTCTCCACTCGTGCACGGTGGTAGGCCCCGCCAATGCGGCCGTAAAACCGGGCCGCTCTGATGTTGAGGCCGCCGACGGCGGCGACGGTGAAGACGCGCGGGCTGACGCTGGAGATCATCTCGTAGTCGTCGCCTTGGCCGTCCGTCTCGAACGCCAGCGACTTGAGGAACGTGCCTTCGGCCCCGAGCCAGGGCGTCAGCCAGTACGCGGCGCCACCCATGAAATTGAACTTCGTGCTTTCCCGTGCGCACGGCGACGTGTTGCCGCAGGTTTGATCGATGGTGTCCGGCATCGAACCGATGCCGCCGCCGCCGAACACCACGAGTCCGCGAGGCGGCGTGTGGCCGGTCGGACCGGGCCATCCGCAGCCAGCTGCCCGGCACGCGTCCCTGTCGAATGCGCACGATCGGCACGCTCGGCGCGAGATCGACGACCACGGACGTTCCACGCCGGAAGACGAAAAAGCCGGGCACGACCCTGCGCTGGCAGCCGGCGCCCGCCGCGCGGAGGGTCTGCGGTGCGGCCAGCGAGGACCAGGCGAATCGTGGTGCCGCAGGCATCGGCGTAGATGGCCGCAGCCACCTCTTCTGTCGCGGCCGGCGAACCGGTCACCACGACGGTGGCGGTTCCCGCCTGATCGGCCGCGCCCTTGCCGACCGCGGTACCGAACGTCACCTCGACGGCACTTCCCGCCGGGGCGTTCAGCACGATAAAGGTCTGCGCGTCGGCGGTGCCGGCGCTTGCACACAGAAGAAACGCGGCCGCACATCCCAGCGGCCACCACGCTCGTGTCATGCTCCTCGCCCTCCTCGGCGGGACGTCAGGATCGCTCGGGGTCTGTCCCCGCGTACGAAGTGGGACTGACCCCAAGAACGCTGACGATTATATGGGTCAGCTGCTCGGCTCATGGCATCGTGTCGCGCGTGCTAGACTCGAAATTCGCGCTTCGGACCGCGGTCCGGACCCTGTGCAAGTTCAGCCGACGAACCGCGTCAGGGCCGGAAGGCAGCAGCGCTCAGTCGATCCTGTGCTGTGCCGCAGGCCCTCCGGGCCGCGGTCAGAGGCGTGAAAGGCACACGTCAACTTCGAAGTTCGAAGCCAGAAGTGAGAAGTTACAGTACGCTTGTCTTCTTCTGGCCACCGCCTTACGACGCAGCAGGCGCCCAATTAGTTCTAACTTCTGGCTTCTCACTTCTAACTTGTCATGTCTCACGTAGCTCTTGCTCGCAAATGGCGTCCGCAGCGGTTCGAGGACGTCATCGGCCAGCGAGGCGTCGTTGACACGCTGAAGAACGCCATCGCGACCGGGCGGCTCGCCCAGTCGTTCATTTTTGCGGGCCCGCGCGGCGTGGGGAAGACGACCACCGCGCGCATCCTGGCCCGCGCGCTCAACTGCGTGAACGGACCGACGCCGGAACCGTGCGGCGTCTGCGACGCCTGCATCGAGATTGCCGAAGGCCGCGACGTGGACGTGCTCGAGATCGACGGCGCCACCTACACCGGCGTCGATCGCGTTCGCGAGGTCATCGTCGAGCCGCTCGGCCTCGCGCCGATGCGCGACCGGTCGAAGATCTTCATCATCGACGAAGTCCATCGCCTGTCGAAGCAGGCGTTCGACGCCTTGCTCAAGTCGATCGAGGAGCCGCCGCCGTACGTGCAGTTCATGATGGCGACGACCGAGCTCAACGCGGTGCCGGCCACCATCCAGTCGCGGTCCCAGGTGTTCGAGCTGCGCGCGCTGCCGTTCGCCTCGATTCGCGAACAGCTGCGGACGGTGACCGCCGGCGAGGCGCGTGAAGATCGACGAGGGGGCGCTGGCGCTGGTGGCGCGGTCGGCCGAAGGCAGCATGCGCGACGCGCTCTCGGCGCTGGATCAGGTGCTCGCGTTCGCGGGCGACACGGTCACGGCGGCCGACGTCAGCACGGTGCTGGGCATGATCGGCCGCGACCAGCAGTTCGAGGTGGCCGAGACCGTCGCCCGCGAAGATGTCGTCGGCGCGTTCGGCGCTGGCCGGGTCGATCGTCGAAGCGGGCTTCGACCTGCGGATCGTGTGCCGCGAGCTCGCGCGCCTCATGCGCGATCTGCTCGTCATCCGGGTCGATCCGTCGCGGCTGTCCGATCCCGAGATCGCCGCCGAGGGCGAGCGCGACCGGATGAAGGCGCTCGCCGAGCGCTACTCGCGCGAGGATCTCATGCGCGCGTTCGATCTCATCTCGCCGCGCCGAGTTCGAGATCAAGAACTCGTCGCAGCCGCGCCATCACTTCGAGATGACGCTCGTGAAGTGGATCCACCTCCGCCAGCTCACGCCGCTGACGGATCTGATCGCGGGGTTGGAGTCGGGTGCGCGCGTCTCAAGCGTTCTGTCAGGGCGCCAGGCCCGCAAGCCTCAAGTCCCAAGCCGGTCGCGGCTCCAGTTCGCTGGCCCTAAGCGCCCAAGCCCTGAGCCCTAAGCCTGCTCGCGCCGCAGCTCGGCCCCAAGCCGCCGAGCCGCCGCCGTCTTCGCCGCCGGCTCGCCGTGCCAGGCTTCGGCGGGCCAAGCATCCGCCGTCAAGCCTCAAGCCCCAAGCCCCAAGCCTGACGTCCAGCTGCGGCTGACGTGAAGTCCGCGTTCCTCGCCTCGATCCGCGAAGGCAACAAGACGTTCTACGGGATGGTCGTCGCGCAGGCGCAGAAGATCGACGTGGACAACCAGACGATCACGTTCACGTTTGCGCCGGTGCACAAGACGCTCAAAGGGCAGCTCGAGGCCAAGAAGCAGTGGGTCGAGCAGGTGGCGCAGACGGTGAGCGGGCGCAAGATGACCGTGCGCGCCGTCGAGGCCGAGCCCGTCGCCGCGCCGAATGAACAGAAGGACGCCGAGTCCTCCCGCCGCGCCGACCTCCGCGCTCGCGCCAAAGCCGAGCCGGCCGTGCAGGCGGTGCTGGACGTCTTTGGCGGCGAAATAGAAGATGTTGAGGAGATCTAGTCAATCGCAATTGATGATTTGAAATTTGAAATTGATGATCCATTGATGACTGGCGATTGAGACTGCGATTGATGACTGGCCGCAAGAACCTGAACGCGGACCTAACCAGAACCCGGAACCCGAAGCCGCCAGGACCCGATGAACATTCAAAAAATGATGCAGCAGGCGCAGCAGATGCAGGAACAGCTGCAGAAGAAGATGGCCGACATGAAGATCGAGGCCACGGCCGGCGGCGGCATGGTCACGGTCGTCGTCAACGGCCACAAGAATCTTCAGTCGATCAAGCTCGACCCCGAAGTCGTGTCGAAAGACGACGTGGACATGCTGCAGGATTTGATCGTGGCGGCCATCAACGACGCCCATCGGCGGGTCGACGAAGCGCTGGCCAGTCAGATGCAGGGCCTGATGGGCGGCATGAGACTGCCCGGGATGGGCTAGAATCGCGAACGTGATGCGTGGAGACTCGATGCGCCGGTTGATCCGCTGGCCGATCTCATCGCCGCGCTGCAGCGGCTGCCGGGCATCGGTGCACGAAGCGCGACGCGCCTCGCGTATCACCTGCTGAAGACCCCGCGCGAGGAAGTGGACGCGCTGTGCGCGGCCCTCCTGTCCGTGAAGGAGCGCGTCACCTACTGTTCGATCTGCAGCAACATCACGGCGGTCGATCCGTGCAACTACTGCACGGCCGGCGACCGCGACAGCCGCCTCATCTGCGTCGTCGAGCAGCCGGAGAACGTCGCGGCCATCGAGAAGACGCGCGGATTTCGCGGCCGCTATCACGTGCTGATGGGCGCGATCGCGCCGCTCCGCGGCATCGGTCCGGATGACTCAAGCTCAAGGGCCTGATCGAGCGCGTCGGCGCCGGCGGCGTCGAGGAAGTGATCCTCGCGACCAATCCCACGGTCGAGGGCGAGGCGACCGCGCTCTACGTGGCCCGGCTCGTGAAACCGCTCGGCCCGCGCGTCACCCGCATCGCGATGGGTGTCCCCGTCGGCAGCGACATCGACTACACGGACGAGTTCACGATGTCGAAGTCGATGGAAGGGCGGCGCGAGATCTGACGCCGCGCGCCGCATTGCGGATCTGCGATTTGCGATTGCGGATTGCATTGACGATTGGGCCATTGGGGGATTGAGGAATGAAAACCCATACCGGCGTTGAGCTGAAGGACGCTGGCCTCTTTCGCGACGCCTGTTTCATCGACGGCGCCTGGGTCGGCTCCTCGTCTGGCTCGTCGATCGCCGTGGACAACCCCGCGACCGGCGAGATCATCGGCGCGGTGCCGAGCCTTGGGCGTGCCGAGACGCGACAGGCGATCGACGCGGCGGACCGCGCGTTTCACGAGTGGCGGAAGAAGACGGGCAAGGAGCGAGCCGCGGTGCTGCGCAAGTGGTTCGACCTGATGATGGCGAACCAGGAAGACCTCGCCCGCCTGATGACGATCGAGCAGGGTAAGCCGCTCACCGAGTCGCGCGGCGAAGTGGCCTACGCGGCGTCGTTCCTCGAATGGTTCGGTGAAGAAGCCAAGCGCGTCTACGGCGACACCATTCCGGCGCACCAGGCGGACAAGCGGCTCGTCGTGATCAAGCAGCCGATCGGCGTCGTCGCCTGCATCACGCCGTGGAACTTTCCGCTCGCGATGATCACGCGCAAGGCCGGACCGGCCATCGCCGCCGGCTGCACCGTCGTGGTCAAGCCCGCCTCACAGACGCCGTTCTCCGCGTTGGCGCTGGCGGAGCTCGCCCGGCGCGCCGGTCTGCCGAACGGCGTGTTCAACGTGATCACGGGATCCGCGACCGAAATCGGCGCGGAACTGACGGCGAATCCGACCGTGCGCAAACTGTCCTTCACCGGCTCGACCGCGATCGGCAAGCTGCTGATGGCCCAGTGCGCGTCCACCGTGAAGAAGCTCTCGCTCGAGCTTGGCGGCAACGCGCCGCTGATTGTGTTCGACGATGCGGATCTGGATGCGGCGGTGGAGGGCGCGATGGCGTCGAAGTACCGCAACACCGGACAGACGTGCGTGTGCGTGAATCGCCTTCTCGTGCAGGACTCCGTGTACGACGCGTTCGCCGCGAAGCTCGCCGAGGCGGTGAGACGGTTGAAGCCGGCCGACGGTCTCGAGGAGGGCGCGACGCAGGGCCCGTTGATCGACGACCGCGCCGTGGAGAAAGTCGAGGAGCACGTCGCGGATGCCCGCGCTCGCGGCGCGCGCGTGACCGTTGGCGGCGGCCGTCACGCCCGAGGCGGCCGGTTCTTCGAGCCGACCGTGCTCGTGGACGCCACGCCGGAGATGCTGATCGCGCGCGAAGAGACGTTCGGACCCGTGGCCGCGCTGTTCCGGTTCAAGACCGAGGCCGAGGCGATCGCGATGGCCAACGACACCGAGTTCGGTCTCGCGGCGTACTTCTACGGACGCGACGTCGCGCGCGTCTGGCGCGTGGCCGAGGGACTCGAGTCCGGCATGGTCGGCATCAACACGGGATTGATCTCGACCGAGGTCGCGCCCTTCGGCGGCGTGAAGGAATCCGGCCTCGGCCGCGAGGGATCGAAGTACGGGATCGAGGAGTTCGTCGAGGTCAAATACCTCTGCTTTGGGGCAATCGTGTAGCCATTTGTTATTTGTTATTGGCTATTTGCTATTTGAGATTGGTCATTGGGTATTTGTTATTGATGGCGGCTCATTCGGGCAGGGAGCCTCAGTTGAGGCCGATCGACGTTCAAGGAGCAACCCGCACAATGACCGATAGCAAATGATTAATCGCAGATGGCCGATAACAAATAACCATTGGCAAATGGCCGCGTCTATTCCTCCAGCGGCTCGTCCACTCCGATCCGGCAGCGTAAGCACGAGAGCCCGCGGCCGCGAGAAAGAACGCCGACGTCGATCCGATCGCGAGGCCGATCCCAGCCGCGGGATCTCGGCCAGCGCGCCAATCACGAACGGCGCGAGCGCGCCCGCGAGCCGGCCGGCGTTGTAGGCCAGTCCCTGCCCGGTGGCGCGAACGGCCGTGGGAAACAGCTCCGCGATGAAACTGCCGAACATGCTGAAGTAGCCGTGCCCGACGTAGCCGAGCACCGGGCTGAGCGCGAGCAGCCACCACGGGCTCGCCGCGAGTTGTCCGTAGATCACGATGAGCACGGCGGCCGAGAGCATGAACAGGATGAAGGCGCGGCGACGGCCGATCCGGTCGGCGATGAACCCGAACGTCAGATAGCCGAAGTACGCGCCGATCTGCACGGGAATGATCCAGCCGAGCGAACGCACGACGCCCATGCCGGCGCCGCCGTCGGCGACCGGCCGCGCGAGGAACCCCGGCAGCCAGAAGAAGATGCCCCAGTACGCGAACTGCACGCACGAGCCGAGCAGGATCACGAGGATCGTGCGGCGCCGCAGCTCGCGCCCGAAGATCACGCGGAACGCGTTCTGTCGCGGACCCGACCGCGCCCGTCGTCCTGAGTCCACGCGTCGGGCTCACGGACGCGCCGCCGGATCCAGAGCGTGACGAGGGCGGGCAGGACGCCGAGCACGAAGAGCCAGCGCCAGGCGTCCGGGCCGAACGCGGGCGTGCCGAGCACCACCGCGGCGAGCACGGCCGCGAGGATGTAGCCCAGCGCCCAGCCGGACTGCATGATGCTGATCGCCTTGTTGCGATGCTCGGGCGGAAACGTCTCGCTCACGAGCACCGCGCCCGTCGCCCATTCGCCGCCCATGCCGAGCCCGAGCAGCGCCGCGCCAGAAAAGGAGTTGAAGGAAGGTCATCGACGTCGCGGCACCGAGCGACGCGAAGGAGAAGATCAGGATCGTCGCCATCATCGCGCGCGTGCGTCCGAAGCGGTCGGCGACGAACCCGAACATCACGCCGCCGATGGATGCCGTCGCCAGCGTGACCGTGCCCGCCAGGCCGGCGGTCGAGTCGTCGAAGCCGAAGTAGGCGCGCAGCTGGCCGATCGCCATGGCGTAGAGCATGAAATCCATGGCATCGACCATCCAGCCGATCTTCGCGGCCGCGAGCGCGCGCCAGGCGTCGGGGGAGATGTCGGAGTACCAGGGTGCAGGGCGCATGTCGATGCGGGCTATTGTCGGTCCTTTGAGTCTGCTGGTCCTCTCGGTCCTTGCGGCGAGTGCTCTAGTCCGTCGGGTCCTCACGAGCCTTCCTCCGAAGCACCTCAATCCTCACCGCGACCTCGCACCCAGACCTTCGAACCCACGACCTTCGAACCGTTCGCACTCTCCGTTCTCTCCTTGACAACTTAGGAGAGAGGCGTCAGGATGTCACTCCTAACTCGCTTAGGAGTGTCCATGCCGACGCGCGCGGATCTGCTGCCCGGAACCCTCGATCTCCTGATCCTCAAGGCCGTGTCGCTCGGGCCGCTGCACGGCTATGCCGTGCTGCTCCGCATCGAGCAGATGACCGGCGGCGCGCTCGTGGTCGAGCAGGGCGCGCTGTATCCGGCGCTGTTCCGGCTCGAGCATCGCGGGCTCCTGGATACCGAGTGGGGCGTGTCCGACAACAACCGCCGCGCGAAGTTCTACCGGCTGACTGCCGCCGGGCGGAAACAGCTCAAGACGGAGCGGGACGGCTGGAACCGGCTGGCGACGGCGATGCAGGCCGCGCTCGGCACGCGTCCCGGCGAGGTCTAGGTCATGTGGGCCCGCCTGCGTTCGCTGTTCCGCGGATCGATCGGCCGTTCGCGCGTCGAGCGCGATTTGGCCGACGAGTTGGACTTCCATCTGAAAGCGCGGACCGACCATTGGGTCAGGCCAGGGGCTTCCACCGCGTGAGGCGGCGCGGCGCGCGCGCCTCGAGTTCGGCTCGGTCGAGCGCTACAAGGAAGCGTCGCGGCACGCCGAGGGCTGCGGTGGTACGACGAGCTCGGCGGCGACCTGCGATACGGCCTTCGCACGCTCGGCGCAGCGAAGGGCTTCACGTTCGTCGCCGTCGCGATGCTGGCCATCGCGATTGGCGCCAATACCGTCGTGTTCAGCGTGCTCGACGCGGTGCTCTTCCGCATGCTGCCTGTGAATCGGCCGCAGGAGCTGCGCGAGCTGGCGTGGGTCGAAGTCGCGGCTTCAAGGGCTGGTCGATTTCGTACGACGGGTCGATGCGGCCGTATCCCGGCGGACGACGCATCGCGTACTCGTTCTCGTATCCGATGTACGTCGCCCTTCGCGATCGGACGAACTCGTTCAGCGATCTGTTTCTCTTCAGCGACCAGAGCTTGACGGTTGGCATGGCCGGCCGCGACGAGCGGGCGACGACGCTCGTCGTGAGCGGGAACTTCGCCGGCGCGCTCGGCGTCGGCACGTCGCTCGGCCGGCCCCTCTCGCCCGAGGACGATCGTCCTGGCGCACCACCCGTCGCGGTGCTCACCAACGTGGGCTGGCAGCGGCTGTTTGGGAGCGATCCGGGTGCCGTCGGTCAGACGATCACGATCAACGGCGCCCCCGCCGTCATCGTCGGCGTCACGCCGCCGAGTTTCTTCGGTCTCGAGCCCGGATGGCCCGTCGACATGCTCGCGCCGGTCGTCCCCATGATGCCCGTGATCGAACGCGGCCGCGAGGTCCTCGGCAATCCGAAGTATTGGGCGTTTCGCGTGATGGGTCGTGTGCGGCCGGATGTCGCAGATGCACGGATCCAGACGGAACTCGAGGCGCTGATGCACCAGGCGCTACCCGCGGAGCTCCTCGCGCCAGATCCGGCACAGCGTCCGCGCGTGGTCGTCAATCCAGGCGGCCAGGGCCTCGACTCGTTGCGCCGCAACTATTCGGAACCGCTCTATCTGCTTCTCGCGATCATGGCCGGCGTGCTGCTGATTGCCTGCGCGAACATCGCCGGCCTGCTCTTGACGCGTAACGCGGCGCGGGGACGCGAGCTGGCCGTGCGGCTCGCCCTCGGCGCCGGAAGAGGCCGCATCGTTCGCCAACTTCTCACGGAGAGCCTGCTGCTCGCATCGATCGGCGGCGCGATCGGGCTCGGGCTGGCGCTGGCCGTCAGGAGCCAGTTGCTTCCACTGTTGAATCAGGACGATCCGCCGATCGTCCTGCCGCTCGGCTTCGGGCCCGCACTCTGGCTGTTCGCCGGCGGCCTCTCGCTCGTGGTGGCGTTGCTCTTCGGCGCCTTGCCGGCGTGGCGCGCGACGCGAATTGGGCAAGACACCGGGCCTGACGCGAACCGGCCGGTGCTTCGACTGAACGTCACGCTTGTTCGCGGGCAAGACGCTCATCGCACTGCAGGTCGCGCTGTCGCTCGTGCTCGTCGTCGGCGCCGGCTTGTTCCTGCGCACGCTGCTGAACCTGCGATCCGAAGCCCTCGGCTTTCGCCCGGACCATCTCCTGACGTTTCGGGTCGATCCCACCTCGAACGGATACGAGGGCAACCGGCTGCTCGATTTCTACGAGCGCGCGCTCGATCGCCTCGGCGACGATACCTGGCGTCACCGCGGTGTCGTTTACGCGGTCGGGCCTGCTGACGGGCGGCGCTACGCGCGATGGTATCCAGATTCCCGGCGCGCCGGCCGGCCAGAACGAGGTGGGCGTGCACATCCACTTCGTCGCGCCGCGGCATCCGGAAACGATGGGGATTCCGATCCTCGCGGGCCGCGACCTGGCGGCTGCCGACCGCGAGAATTCACCGCGCGTCGCCATGGTCAACCAGACGCTCGCGCGGCAGCTGCCAGGTGGCGGAGCAGCCATCGGCCAGCGCATCCGCCTGGCTGGGGAAAAGGAAGATCTCGAGATCGTCGGCGTCATCGGCGATGCGCGATTTGCGAGCCTGCGCGATCCCGCGCCGCGCACGCTGTACCTTCCGTACCGTCAGCATCGTCAACATCGAATGACGTTCGCCTTGCGTGTCGCCGGCGATCCGGTATCGGTGGCCGCTCCTGTGCGACAGGTGATGGCCGAGATCGATCCCAAGGTTCCGCTGTTCGACCTCCGCTCACAGGAGGAGCAGATCGATCTGATGGTGCGTCCCGAGCGCCTGTTCGCGTACGTCGCCGGCGGATTTGCCTTGCTGGCGCTTTTCCTGGCGTGCCTCGGGATCTACGGGACGCTCGCGTACTCCGTCGCACGTCGCACGGCGGAGATCGGTCTCCGGATGGCGCTCGGCGCCGGCCGGCGCGACGTGATCTACGGCGTGCTGCGCGAGTCACTCGTGCCGGTCGTCGTCGGCGTCGCGCTCGGACTGGGCACCGCGCTCGCGACGACCCGGGTGGTCGAGAGCATGCTGTATGGACTGACGCCCACCGACACTGCCACGCTCGCCGTCGCGACAGTCTGTCTCGTCGTCAGCGCGCTGGTCGCCGCATGGGTGCCGTCCTTCCGCGCCTCGCGGGTGGATCCGATGAAGGCGTTAAGCGCGGAGTAGCGTCGGGGTCTGTCCCGGCTGCGAAGTGCTGACGTGACGTTACGGCTTGGACGGCTGCGGCTTAGGTCTCGCAGGCCGCGGCCTCGAGTCCCTAAGCCTTAAGCCCAGCCCCAAGCCCGTCGTGAGAAATCCCCTCATCCATGAATCGACGCCGAGCGTCTCTGCTTGTGGTGGCCCTGTGTCTGGCGCTGCCGGCGCTGGCCCGGCGCAGAACCCCAACCTCATCGAATATCGAGGCGACCAGGGGCCCGGCCTCGGCAAGCACGTCGTCCTGCTCGCCGGCGACCACGAATACCGGTCTGAAGAGACGCTGCCAGCGCTCGCGCGCATTCTCGCGCGTCGCTACGGGTTCCGCTGCAGCGTGCTCGTCACGACCGATCCGAAGACGGGATTCATCGAGCCTGGCAGCTCGAACATCCAGGGCCTCGACCTTCTCCGCACCGCCGACCTTCTCATCGTCTTTCTGCGCTTTCAGGATTTTCCGGACGCCGAGATGCGCCACGTCGTCGACTACCTCGACCGCGGCGGGCCGGTCATCGGCCTGCGCACGGCGACGCACGCGTTTCAGATCCAGCGACCGGACGCGCCGTTCCTCAAGTACACGTGGAAGGGCGTTGAAGGATATCCGGGCGGCTTCGGGCGCCAGATTCTCGGCGAGACATGGGTGTCGCATTACGGCACGAACCACAAGCAGAGCTCGTCGCTCGTCCTGGATCCGGCGCAGGCGAGTCACCCGATCCTGCGCGGCGTGAAGGATGTCTGGGTCGAGTCCGGCGGCTACACGGCGGACCCGATGCCCGGGTCCGTCGTGCTCGCGCGCGGACGAATCCTGAACGGGATGACGCCGAATTCGCCGCCCGCCGACGGACAAGCAGGAGTTGCCCGTGGCCTGGACGCGAACCTATCGAGGCGCCTCTGGTCGCGAGGGCCGTGTGTTCACGACAACCCACGGCGCGTCCGAGGATCTTCGCAACGAAGGATTCCGCCGGATGCTCGTGAACGCCGTCCTGTGGGCCGCCGGCCTCGAGTCTGCGATTCAGCCGTCGAGTGACGTCAGCCTGGTCGGACCATACAATCCGTCCACCTACAGCTTCGGCGGATTCGTGAAGGGCCTGAAGCCCGCGGACCTGGCCGGCTGGGACGCGCCGATTCCGAGATGAGAGGACACGGGCCTGGTACTAGGCCCGGCGTCCGGCCATCCTCGTAGAAGCCGATCGGGCGCACGTAGGCCGTCGTCGCCGTCAATGCAAGGAGTTGGATGTCGCGAACGTTTCGCTGGCTCACATGCGGCTGTCGTCCTCGCGTCCATGGTCACTGCGTCGCCCGTCGGCCGCGCGGCGTCGCTCGACCTTCACGAGAACGACCACATCGCGATCATCGGCAACACGCTGGCTGAACGTCTGCAGTACGACGGCTGGCTCGAAGCGAGGCTCCACGCGAGATTTCCGAAGCACGACCTCGTCATCCGCAACCTCGGCTTCAGCGGCGATGAGGTGGTGACGCGTCTTCGGTCCAAGAATTTCGGGACGCCGGACGAGTGGCTCAGCGGAAAGCCGGCGCCGATCGGCGGGTATCAGGAGAACCGCTTCGACGGCGTCAACACGCAGGCCGATGTCATCTTCGCGTTCTTCGGCTACAACGAGTCCTACGCGGGCGAGGCCGGACTGCCGGCGTTCCGGCAGCAGCTGACCGAGTGGATCAAGCACACGCTCTCGCAGCAGTACAACGGTCGATCCGCTCCGCGGGTCGTGTTGTTCTCGCCGATCGCGCACGAAGATCTCGGCAATCCCGATCTGCCGGACGGGCGCGACAACAACGTCCGGCTCGCGCTGTACACGAAGGCGATGGGCGAGGTCGCGCGCGCGAACAACGTCCTGTTCGTCGATCTGTTCACGCCGAGCCAGGCGCTGTACGCGGCCACGGCCGCGCCGCTCACGATGAACGGCGTCCATCTCAACGCGGAAGGGAATCGCCTGATTGCTGGCGCCATCGAGCAGCAACTGTTTGGCAACGCGCCCACGCGCGATGCGGCGTATCTCGGGCGAATCCAGCAGGCGGTCCAGAACAAGAACCTTCACTGGTTTCGCCGCTACCGCACGCCCAACGGCTACTCGACGTACGGCGACCGCGCGTTTCTGAACTTCGTCCGCGGCAATCCGCGCAACGTCAACGACAACCAGATGGGCGCGGTTGCGAAGGAAGACATCCTGCCGACCAACTACGAAGTGCTCCAGCGGGAACTGCCGATCCTCGACATCATGACGAGGAACCGCGAGCGCCGCGTCTGGCAGATCGCACGCGGCGAGACGGTCGATCCGGCGGCGCCGATTGACGACTCCGAAACCCCGCCGTTCGTCGACGCAAAAACGAATCTGACGAAGACCCAGCCGTTCATTCCGGCCGCCGAAACGGTCGCGAAGATGACGATCGGCCAGGGACTCCAGGTCAACGTGTTCGCCTCCGAGGAGCAGTTTCCCGAGCTGGTGAACCCGGTGCAGATGTCCTTCGATACGAAGGGCCGCCTGTGGGTCGCCGTCTGGAAGAACTACCCGCAGTGGCAGCCGAAGACGCCGATGGACGACAAGCTGCTGATCTTCGAGGACACCGACGGCGACGGCCGCGCGGACAAGCGCACGGTCTTCGCCGGCGATCTCGCGAATCCCACCGGATTCGAGTTCTGGAACGGCGGCGTCATCGTCGCCGACCAGCCGAATTTGCTATTTCTCAAGGATACGAACGGCGACGACCGGTACGACACGCGCGAGATCCTGCTGCACGGATTCGATTCGGCGGATTCGCATCACGCGATCAACAGCTTCGTGTTCGATCCGGGCGGCGCGCTCTACATGCAGGAAGGCATCTTCCACCGGACGCAGATCGAAACGCCGTGGGCGACGGTGCTGCGACAGGCCGACGGTGGCGTGTACCGCTTCGAGCCGAAGACGTGGAAAGTGGACACCTACGTCCCGATGAATTTCCCGAATCCGCACGGCCACGTGTTCGACGGGTGGGGACGCGACATCATCTTCGACGGGACGGGCGGTCAGCCGTACTGGGGGCCGTCGTTCTCGACGAGGAAGTACTACCCGGCGATGGAAACCACGAAGGCGCCGCGGCCGGGGCCCGTTCGCACGCGGCCCGTCGGCGCCGCGGAGTTCATCACGAGCAGCCACTTTCCCGAGTCGATGCGCGGGAACATGATCGTGCTCAACGTGATCGGGTTCCGCGGGCTGCTCAACTATCGGATGGTCGACGAAGGCGCGGGACAGAAGTCAGAGGAAGTCGAGCCCATCCTGCAGTCGGCCGACGAGAATTTCCGGCCCGTGGACGCGGAGATCGGCCCCGACGGCGCGCTGTATTTCGTCGACTGGCACAACCCGGTGATCGGGCACATGCAGCACAATCTGCGCGATACGTCGCGCGATCGGCTGCACGGCCGCGTCTATCGCGTCACGGCCGTCGGCCGTCCGCTCCTGACGCCGGCGCGCATTGCCGGCGAGCCGATTCCGGCGCTACTCGATCTGTTGAAATCGCCCGAGTATCGCGTCCGCTATCGGACGAAGATCGAGCTCAGCGCGCGGCCGACGAACGACGTCATGGCGGCGCTCGACGCGTGGATCCCGAAGCTCGATCAGAAAGATCCGCAGTTCGAGCACCACATGATGGAGGCGCTCTGGCTGCGCCAGTGGCACAACCGTGTGGACGAGCCGTTGCTGCGCCGTATGCTGCGCTCGAACGAGCCGCTCGCGCGGGCCGCGGCCACGCGCGTGCTCTGCTACTGGCGCGACCGCGTCGCGAATCCGCTCGCGCTGCTCAAGGTGCAGGTGGCCGACCAGAATCCGGCCGTTCGTCTCGAGGCCGTGCGCGCCGCCAGTTTCTTCACGACGAACGAGGCGGCGGAAATCGCGCTCGCGTCATTGCAGATGCCGCAGGACCGGTTCCTCGACTACACGCTCGACCAGACGATGCGGACCCTGCAACAATTCATCCGATGAACGTGCCGGTCCTGGCGGTCGCGCTGACGATCGCCCTCGCTCAGAACGCCGTCCCCCGGATCCTGCTCGATCAGCCGCTGGTCGCCGTCGAATACCAGCTCGCGCGCCTGTCCAACGACGACCTCGCCGCGTCAGGAACGCAAGCCAGACGATGTGCGCGTATCGGCCGGTCTACATGGCGATCCTCACGCGCAAAGGCCTGACGCGCGCGTGGAGGGACGAAGCGATCGCCGCGCTCGCGAAGATGGACAAGACCAGCGCGCCTGACGTGCTGATGCAGGCGCTCGCGCGCGTGCCGGCCGACGATGAGCTGACGTCCGGGTGGTTGCTTGCGCGAATGCTGAGCGAGCCGGTGGACGCGCTGCGCGCCGGCGCGAGGTGTTCGTGAAGGCGATCGCCGACGCCGTGCCGGCGCACGCGCTCGCGGGCGCGTACGGCGCGCCTGCTGATGGTCGACGGCGCGCCCGAGGATGTCTGGAAGATGGCCGCCGGCAGCGGCCAGATCACGGCGCTGGTCCGCAGCCTGCCGTACCTGCCGGCCGGAGAGGCGGCGGCGAAGATCCACGCGGCGCTCTTCGATTCGGTCGTGACGGTCGCGCGGGAGTCGACGGACGCGACGGCCCAGGCCGCCGCGGTGCGGTCGCTGATTCAACTGCCGGCGAGCGCGTTGCCCGCCGGTCGCGGACAGCCCCTGGCACAGGCCATCGTCGCGCGTGTCCGCGAGACGCCGGCGGAGCGCCGCACCGATCCCGTCATGCTCGACCTCGTCGAGCTCGGCGGCCGGCTGGCCGACGGGCTGCCGGCCGATGTCGGCGGGCCGATTCGGCGCGAGCTCGACGCGCTCGGCGTCCGCGTCATCCGCATCTCGACGGTCGCCGAAGAGATGCGATTCGATCGTCAATGGTTCGTCGTCGAGGCCGGCCGGCCTGTCGAGATTGTGCTGACCAACCCCGACGCGATGCCGCACAACATCGTGGTGGGGCAGCCGGGCTCGGTGGCTCAGATCGGGGGCCAGGGCAGCTCGATGCCGATGCCGGCCGACGTGAACGCCGCCAACGTCAAGGCGTTCGTGCCCAATCTGCCGTCGGTGCTCTACGCGACGCCGCTCGTCTCGTCAGGCAACCAGGCGCGGCTCGCTTTCAACGCGCCGAAAGAGCCGGGCGAGTACATCTTCGTCTGCACGTTCCCGACCCACTGGATGCGGATGTACGGCGTGATGCTGGTGGTCCCGGACCTCGAAGCCTGGCGCGCCAAACCCACGCCGCCGACCGATCCGATGACCCAACAGCCGGTACCTGAAAAAGTGGTCGGGGGAGTTTTACGTTTCGCGTAATAATTCACCCGACCACTTTTTGCTAGCTACGGAAACACGGCGAACGCCTCGATCTCGATCAGCCAGTCCGGGTTCACGAGCGCCAGGACGCCGACCGTGGACCGGGCGGTCTTGGTGGGATTGGCGCCGTCCCGAACACGTCCCGATAGGCCGCGTTCCACCCGGCCGTGTCGAGCTTGCCCTCGATCGCCGGGTCGGGCACGAGATACGCCCGGATATAGACGACGTCCTTCATGGTCAGTCCCTGGGCGGCGAGCTGGGTCTCGATCGTCTTCAGGATGCCGGCGGCCTGCGTTTTCGTGTCGCCGAAGCGGTCCCGGCTGCCGGCCGGCGCGTCAGCCTTCAGGACCGGCGGCGTCGTGCCGCTGATCCAGACTGACGCGCGCCCGGCGGGGATCACGACGCCCGACGAGATGACTCCCGTCGGGCTGCCGTAGAACGTGACGTCCTTGACCGCCGCTGAGCCGCCGGCGCCGCCGGCGCAGGTTGCTGCTCGGCGAGGCTCGCCACGGCGCCGCCGAGCAGCAGGGCCGCGATCCAGGCTCCGAGTCGTGTCCGCATCACGCCACCGCCTTCCGTGAACCGTCCGCCTTCGCGCGCGTGTGAACCGCCGACGCGACCGAACGGCCGGACTCGAGCGCGCCGCACATCCACGCCGTCAGGTTGCTGCAGTGATCCCCGGCGAAGTACATCCGCCGATCCGGCTCGAGCAACTTCGGGAACAGCGTCTTGCGCACCTCGGGCGTCATCTGCGCCCACGCGCCCTCGTTGTATTTCACGTTCTGCCACGACACCGAGAACGAGCACTCGAACTCGGTCTCGTATTGCGGATGGATCAGCTTGCCTTGCGCGAGCGCCAGCGCCTCGCGTTCGGCGTGGCGTCCGCGCCGCCATCTCCGCCGCCTTCGCGCCGGACTGGTAGTAGCCGATCAGCACGCCCTTCCGTCCGAGATACCCATGCGACGGATAGACGATCTGCGTGATGTCCTGATCGGTCCTCGAGATGCCGCCGAAGATCTGGTCGTCTTCCTCCCAGAAGCGTCGCTTGAACTGCAGGCCAATCTTGCCGCTCGCCGCGTACTGCACCGCGGCCATCTCTTTCTTCAGTCCCTCATCCAGATCGACAACCGGCAGCTTCGAGATGATCGTCATCGGCATCGCCGACACGCCGTAGTCCGCGGCGATCGTCTTTGCCGCGCCGTTGAGCATGTAGCTGATCTCGACGCCGTGGTCCTTCTGTCGAATCTCGCGGACCTCGGCGTTGTAGGTGATGCGGTCGGCCAGCTTCGCGGCGAAGCCGGCCGCGAGCCGATCGGTGCCGCCGACCACCTGGAACATCGGCGCCTGCTGCAGGTACTCCGTCTGCAGATACAGCCCCGTTCCTGACTCGAGCAGGTCATCGAGTGCCAACGGCGTTGACGCGACGCCAGGTTGCACGCCCGGCGCGGTCGCGTAGCCACGCCGCGGCGAGCCCGTGTATTTCGCTCGACTCCTGAAGCGCGCCTTCGCGGATGAGAAACGCGAGGAGCGCCTCGCGGTCTTCCTTCGTCAGCGGCGTGTCGAGCTCGATGCCCGGCGCGGCCTTCGCCAGCAGCTCCGCCGTGTACCCGCCGAGGTCCGCGCGGACTTCGCGTCCACGCAGCCGCTTGCCCGCGAGCGCCTTGCCCTTCGACTGATAGAGGAATGCCGCGTCGTTGTCGTTGACGAACACTTCGACCGGCACGCCGAGCTCGCGGCAGTAGCCGAGCGTCGCGTTGTGATGATGCGGAATCCGCATCGGGCCCGGGTTGTAGTACAGGCCCTCCTCGAATCCGCACGCCCCGACCGCGTCTTTCTCTTCCGTCGGCGTGTCGCAGCGGATCGTGTGGCATCGGCCGCCGGGCCGCGAGCGCGCTTCGAGGATGCGCACGTCGTATCCGAGCTTCATCAGCTCGTACGCGGTCGACATCCCGCCGAGACCGGCGCCCAGGATCACCACCTGGGCGCCGGTGCCGGCGCCTTGTCCCATGAGCGGGCTCGCGCCCGCGGTGCGAGCGGGCACGGCCATGAGGCCCATCGCCACCATGGCCTCGTAGGTCATGGCCGCGCCCGCGCTGTGTCCGAGCCGTTCCAGAAATTGACGACGCGTGTGTGACATGGTGCGTCCGTCCTAGGTCAGCTCGCTCGGCAGCGCGTCGAGCACGGCCGGGTTGAAGCGCGCCGTCGCGGCGGGCGGCGTTGACAGCACGTTCATGAACACCGGCAGCGACACCTCCATCTCGGCCATCGTCCCGATCGAGATGCGCGCCCAGTTCAGCATCGGCGGGAAGGACCGGCCGACATTGACGCCTTCCTTGCGGCACGCTTCCTGGAATCCGCGCGCGTCGCGCTTGATGTCCACGAAGATGAAGTTCGCGTCCGATGGCGCGACGGTATAGCCGGCCTTCTTGAACGCGTCCACGGTCACCTGGCGCACCTCGCGATTCAGCGAGACCTGTTTCTCGAGATGGTCGGTGTCCTTCAGTGAGGCCGTCGCGGCCGAGAGGCTCATCACGCTCATGCCCGACGACGAGTGGTGGGCGCGCAGCTTCTCGATCGTCTTCGGCTGCGCGATCGCGTAGCCGACGCGCATGCCGGCCATGCCGTGGATCTTCGAGAACGTGCGCGCGATGATGACCTGCGGGTATTTCTTGACGAGCGGCGTCGCCGTCTCGAACCCCGGCAGATCCGCGTACTCGAAGTACGCCTCGTCGGCGAGCACGAACGTTTCAGGCGAGGCGGCGAGCACGCGATCGATCGCGCTCGTCACCGCGGCGCCGGGAACGGCCGTCGCCGTCGGGTTGTTCGGATTGCAGATGTAGAACAAGCCGGCGCCCGGTTGACTGCGCCACCATCGCGTCGAGGTCGAGCCGCTGGTCGCCGGTCAGCGGGACGGCCTTCACCGGCGCGCCGATTTGTTCCGCCGTCCGGATCGGCGACTCGTAGCTCGGCGAGCCGGCGACAAGCGCCTTCGTCGGGCTCGTCGACGCCTTCACGACCGCGCGCAGGATGTCGCCGGAACCGCCCGACAGCAGCACGTGGTCGGCGGGCACGCCGTGCTTCTCGGCGATGACGTCGATGAGCGCCTGCACGGCGGGGCCGGGATAGCGATTCGCGCCGGTGGCGGTGGCCGCGACCGCCGCGAGCGCGGCCGGTCCCGGTCCGTAAGGGTTTTCGTTGCTGCCGATCCGAATCGGGCTGCCAATCACCGCCCGAATCGCACTCAGCGGACTGGCGCCAAAGCGCGCCTGCGCCGCCGCCTCGGCGGCCGATTCACGCGCCACGGCCATGCCCACTGCGCCAGCACCAAGCGTCTGAACGAATGCTCGTCGATTCATACTCACTCCTGGGGGCGAGAGGTCCGCCGGCCTGAAGGCCGGCGGACTCGCAGCCTGAAGTGGAGGGGCCGACCTTCAGGTCGACCCGCCCCGATCTAGAAAGCCAACCGAACCTGGAACTGGACCGATCGGGCGAAGCCGCCGACCGTCGTGATTTGGCCGAAGTTGGTCGTGCCGAACGTGGTCACCGGCCCGCTGAACAGCGGGTCGTCGAACATGTTCAGGATGTCCGCGCGGAAGGCGAGCGATTTGCCGCTGAACAGGACCGTCTTGGAGATCGCGAGGTCGGTCGTGCGTTGGCCCGGTCCGCGCCACGCGGCATTCGTGCGCGGCACGTCGCCGAACGTGAACGCCGGCGCCGCGCTGAACGCCGCCGGATTGATCCAGCCGGTGACCGCGCGCTCCTCCTGGCTGCCGCTCGTCATGACATCCACGCCCTCGACGAGATTCGGACGTTGATTGCTGCCAAGCAGGCCGGAGTTGTTGCTCGACTGCGAGATGTTCACCGGGAATCCGGTCTGATACCGGCCCGCGACCGTCAGCTGCCAGTCGCCGAGAATCGCGCTCGCGACGCCATCACCGGACAGCCACCGGCGTCCGACGCCGAACGGCAGCTGGAACGTCGCGTTGACGTTGAGCCGATGCGTCACGTCGAGAAGCGACACGCCGAACTCGCGCCCGAGGTCGTAGTTGTCGAGCGCGGAACCCTGCCGGCTCGAGAAGCTGTTCGATTCGCCGAACTGGTTGTCCTCCAGCCGGCTGAACGTGTAGTTCACGTCCATCGAGTAGCCGTTGCCCATGCGCTTCGACAGCCGCGCGACGAACGCGTTGTAGCGCGCGCTCGCCTGATTGACGCGGTGCGCGAGCACGTTGTCGAACTGCGGATACGGGCGCAGGAGCTGGCCGCGCGAGATCGTGGACGCTCGGCTCAGGTTGCCGAACTCGGCGATCCCGAAGAACGGATTGGGAACGAGCTGCTGGAGCGCGGTCCCCATCTCGAGGTATGCCGGATCGAGCTGATTGATGTTGACCGTGGCGTCGCTCGTGCCGCCCATGCTCAGCCGCTCCGAGCGGCTGCCGAGGTAGCCGATCCCGACCATCATCCGGCCCGGCAGCTCCCGCTGCAGGTCGAACGAGTACCTGCTGCACGTACCCGGGCTTCGAGCTCTGCTCGACGAAGTCGATGACGCCGCCGGCGCCGGTCAGCAGGCCGAGCGAGTTGCCTTGCGGCGGCGTGATGCCGTTCGGGAACGGATCCGAGATCGAGCCGGCCGGCGTGAGGTTGCCGTCCGTGCTCGCCAGATAGGTCGTCGACGCGGAGTAGCCGCGCGCGCCGATCGCGGATTCGCCGACGCCGGGAATCTGCCCGGGTGACCAGAAAAGGCCGTAGCCGCCGCGAATGACCGTGCGCTCGGTGACCGACCACGCAAAGCCGCCGCGTGGCGCGAACGCGTTGAGCGTCTGGCCCTGCGTCGTGGGATAGCCGTCCACGCCGGCATACATCAGCCCGCCCTTGAGGTCGAGCCCCGGCACCTGGATCGGGAAAGGCCGCGTCACGATCGAAGCCGACCGTGAAGCGGTTGTCCTTCTCGCCGACGCCCGGTTCGTACTCGTAGCGCAGGCCCATGTTCAGCGTCAGGCTCGGCGACACGCGGAAGTCGTCCTGGATGTAGGCCGAGTAGTAGTTGATGAAGTAGCTCGCCGGCGTGCCGACGTTGATCTCGCCGGACCCCGGGTAGCCCAGCAGCATGCTGGCGATCGAATCGCCGGCGGCGCTGCTCGCCGTCGTCGGCGTCGGTCCCTGCGTGAATCCCTGATTGAACGTGAAGGAGCCAGCCGACGACCCGTACACCATGGCGTCAGCGCCGATGCGCCGGTAGTCCACGCCCGCTTTCAGCGAGTGATTGCCCATCAGGCGCGACAACGTGACGTTCGCGGTCTGGCCGACGTGCGTCGTCGTGTTCGGTCCGTTGTTGCCGATGCCGCTGTAGCCGGTCATGGAGATGTTCGGGAACGTGTTGTACGGCAGCTCGTCCACGTACGACGACGGGAAGCCGAGCGAGCCGGCGTCGAACGGCAGGTAGTTGGTGCCCGCGTCCTTGAAGTGGTTGTAGCCGTAGCGCACGGCCACGGTCGTGACGTTGTCCGGAATGTAGATGCTGTTCACCGAGAAGAAATTGATCGTCCGGTAGAGCATGCTGCCGCCGGGATCGCCGGCGACCGTGAAGTGCTCGCCCCAGAACGCCGAACCGGGCTCCTCCGTGTACTGGTAGCCATACATGCCGGCCGTGGTGAACCGGTCACTCCATTTGTGATCGAGCTTCAGCGTCTCCTGCCGCTGGGGCCCGTCGTCGAGCGTCGCCTGGCCGTTGAAGGACCGACCCGTGTCAGGCAGCGGCATGTTGGCCATCATCGCCACGGAAATCGGGTTGATCCGGTCCGCGGGAATGACGTTGCCGGGGAACGGATCGCGGATGAAGCCGGACCCGGTCGGGCTCGCTCGCGTGGTGAGCGGGTCGTAAATCGTGATGAGCTGTCCGGCCGAGTTGCGCGACTGCGAGAAATCGCCGGCGCGCTCGAGCGCGGTCGGGACCGTCAAGACGTTGTTGCGCGTGCTCTTCTGCACGTAGTCGTCTTTGCTGAACCAGAAGAAGGTCTTGTTGCGGACGATCGGGCCGCCGATCGAGCCCGCCCAGCCCGAGTAGTTCTGCTCGGGTTTCGGGCTCCCGGCGCGCTGGGCGAAGAAGAGCTGGCCGGTCGCCCAGCCGGGTTTGCTCACGAAGAGCGCGCTTCCGCGATAGCTGTTCGATCCCGACCGCGCGGTCACGTTGAAGACGCCGCCGCCGGCGCGGCCCATGTCGGCCTCGTAGGTCTTCACCTGCACGCGCATGTCTTCGATGGCCTCGGTGGACGGCACCCAGGCGGGACGATTCAGGAAGTCCGTGATGGACACGCCCTCGAGCAGGTAGGCGTTCCCGCGTCGCGGTCCGCCGCCTAGAGAAAGGAACGACGCGTTCGACTGGTCCTGATAGCGCACGAACTGCGGATCGCCCGTCTGAATCACGTTCGGCGTGGCGATCGCCGAATAGAACGTGTTGCGCCCGAAGATCGGCAGCGCGCTGATCTCGGCGGCCGCGAGCGACACCGCCATCGTCGGCGTGACGCGCTCGACGAGCGGCGCCTCGGCGGTGACGGTAACCTGCTCGGTCAGGCCGCCGACCTGCAGCACGAAGTCCGTGACGAGGGACTGCTGCGTCTGAATCCGGAGATCCGTGCGTTCCTCCGGCCGGAAGCCGGGGAACTCGGCGCGGACGGTGTACGAGCCGGGGAGCACCGACGAGAACACGTACTCACCCCGGTCGTTCGACACGGCCGATCGGCTGGCCTTTGTTTCCTGGTTGGTCAGCAGGATTTCGACGCCAGGCAGCACACCCTGTGCGTCGCGGACCGATCCGCGCAGCGTGCCCTGGTAGGTCTGCGCGCCCAGCGAGCTCGTCGCGGCGGCGACGGCCGCGAACGCCAGCATCACAAGCACAGACACGTTCTTCGCTGTCATCCATTCCTCGCTTTCTACGTTTCGATGTCCGGGGCCTCGGCCGCCGCGGCAGACACACCCCGGGACGGAACCACTCGAGAGGCACACCTCCATGTGGCGGACAAACGTCAGTGATCGGTTGTGATCAACGGACGGACGGCGCGGTCACGATCGCCGGGCAGCCGATCGCAACGGAGCGCGTAGTTGCATGCGCGCTTAGTGCAAGCGAAGTGCCACACGGCAAGCACACGCGATCGATCGCGCGACGCACGTGCGATTCGGACAAGCGTGTATGGTTTTTCAGGACGAGGGCGCGAAAGTGTCGAGAACGACGCGTCAGCGCGTACTGCGGACGATCGAAAAGCGACAAGCGTGTCCGGATTGTTCGAAGACGCGACCGCCGAAATTGACGATCGCATGGCGGGACTCCCTTCTTTCATCGCTCCGCGCGTCTTGACCACAAGGCCAAGCCGACCGCCGCCCACACCAGCATCCGGATCTTGCGCACGAGCGCGACGACGAGGCCGCTGCCGGAGCCCAGGCCGATCGCGACGCCCACCATCTCCGAGCTGATCTCGTCCACGCCCAGGCGCATCGGGACCATCTTGAAGGCGACGTTGATCACGCGGCTGACGCTGTCGAGGATCAGCGCTTCGATCAATAAGAGCCTAGCGAAGACGCACCGCCGGTGACCAGGTAGAGCACGAACCAGGACTCCGCGAGACTCAGCGCGTGGAACGCGGTTTCCGCGAGCGCCATCTGACCGAGGCGCGCGCTCTCGTGTGACGCCGATCCGTACGTCAGCGTCTCGAGGTCGCGCATCCGGTCGGCGAGTCCGGCCGCCTGCTTGAACGGCAACCGGCGGATCACGCCGCTGGCCATCGCCGGCCGGCGCCAGGCAATCCACCCGGCGACCGCGAGCACTGCCGGCCATCAGCACGAGCGCCGCAATCCCGCCTTGCCGCAGCTCGACCGGCAGCTCCTCGAACGTCAACAGCATCGCCACGACGCCGGCAATCACGTACACCGCCACGGAGACGCTGTAGAAGAAGTTCTCCGCCGCCAGGGCCGCGAACGCGCGTTGCGGATCCAGGTGGCGGCCGAGGTAGAACGCCTTTGCCGGCTCGCTCGCCGCGAGGCCGAACGGTGTGATGTTGCCGAGCGCGTCGCCGCTGATCGTGGCGGCCAGGGCCGCCGACAGCGGGGCCGGTGCGCCGAGAAGCGCGCGCCACGCGACCGCGCGCATCAGAAATCGTAGAAATGAAAGGATGAGAACGACGACAAATCCGACGCCGACGCTCGCCAGGCCGCGGCGGACCGCGGCGAAACCGCCCGCGTCCTGGACCTGCCAGATCAAGAGCGCCACGCCCACCACCGAGAGCCCGGTGTTGATCGCGGCGCGGCGGCTCATCCCGGCGACGATGATGACATAATCCCCGGATGCTACCGGCGTCGTACGCCACGCCAGCAGCGGCCGTGCTGGCACTTGGCGGACTGCTGGCGTGCTTTGCGGGTTACCGCCTCTTTCGGTTCGTGCTCGGCATGTACGGGCTCATCCTCGGCGCCATGGTCACGACGTCGTGGATGGGCGCCTCGAGCACGTGGACACTCGTGCTGGCCGCCGCGGTCGGCGGCATTCTCGGCGCGCTCCTGATGATTGCGGCATATTTCGTCGGCGTCGGCCTGATCGGCGCCGGCCTGGCGGCGCTCGCCGTCAATCTTGGCTGGCGGGCGATCGGCGGCGAGCCGCCCACGCTCGTGCTCGTCATCGCCTGCGTGCTCGGCGCCCTCGGCGCGCTCTCCGTCGTCCGCTACGTCGTCATCGCAGGCACGGCAATCGCCGGCGCCTGGACGCTGATCGTCGGCGTCGTGGCGCTCCTGGGCGATCGCAACGCGCTCCGCGCCGCATCGGCCGGTGACGTCTGGGTCTTCTATCCCCTCGATCCGATTCCCGATCGCTGGTGGTACACGGTCATCTGGGTCGCGCTCTCCGTCGCCGGCATGGTCATCCAGCACCTCACGACCAGCAAGGGCGCGGGGAGGAAGAAACGGCCTCCGAAGGCCGCGGCCGCGTAGCCGCCACCAGCCTTTCTGACTTCTAATTTTTTTGACCTCTGACCTCTGACTTCTCTGACCTCTCACTTCAAACTTGTCACCGAAGGAGCAATCGAAATGCCGACATTCTCACGTACCACCACCACCGACTGGTCCGGAACCATCATGGAGGGCGGCGGCCAGGTCAAGGCCGGCACCGGCGCGTTCTCGCTGCCCGTGTCGTTCCCACGCCGTATCGGCGACGACGGCGGCGTGACGAGCCCCGAGGAGCTGATCTCTGCGGCGCACAGCGTCTGCTACGCGATGGTGATTGCGGGCGCAATGGGGAAGAACAACGTCAAGGCCAAGAGCCACTCGGTGTCGTGCACCGTCACGGCCGACAAGACCGACGCGGGCATCAAGATCATCACGTCGAAGCTCACGGTTGTTGTCGAAGGGCTGGAAGGGATCGACAAGGACAAGTTCATCGCGATCGCGAAAGAAGCGGAGAAGGGCTGCCCGGTCTCGAACGCGTTGCGCAATCCGGTGGCCGTCGAGGTCGAGGTGACCGTCAAGTAGACAAGGACGGGGACCGATTGATCGGTCCTTTGGTCCATGATCAATCCTCAGCCCGTCGTCCTCGAGGGCCACGGCGTCCGACTAGAGCCGCTGGAGCTTGAGCACGCCGGCGCGCTTGCTGCGGCGGCGAACGACGGGGAGTTGTGGAAGCTGTGGTACGTCGCGGTCTCCGGTCTCGCGCCAGGACGGGAGACCGCGTACGTCGAGGCGGCGCTCGAGAACCAGCGCGACGGTCATCAGGTGCCGTTCATTGTCCGCGAGCTCACGACCGGCGCGATCGTCGGCAGCACGCGATATCACGACATCGTCCACGCCATCGATCGCGTGGAAATTGGCTACACGTTCTACGCCGCCAGCTGGCAGCGCACGCACGTCAACACCGCGACCAAACTGATCCTGCTCGAGCACGCCTTCGACACGCTCGGCTGCCAGGTCGTCGGGTTGCGCGCGGATGGCCTCAATCTCAAGTCACAGCAGGCCATCGAAGCGCTGGGTGCGAAGAAAGACGGCGCGCTTCGTCATTTCCAGGCGCGCCCCGACGGCTCACCGCGCGACATCCACTTTTACAGCATCCTCGCGAATGAGTGGCCTGACGTGAGGCGGCATCTCGAAGCCCGCCTCACGCGACACGGGATGAAGAAAACTACGTAGCGCGGAGCTTTAGCTTCGCGGCGATCGCGCTATTTCGTTGCCGGCACTGGTGCTGGCGGCAATCCGATGTTCGAGTTGCTCATCACGCGCGAGAGGAGCCAGGAGTTGTCCGCCTGCTTCTTGAACACGACGAGATACTTGCCCTGGTCCATGATCATCGGGATCGTCGACTTCGGATCCTTCGCCATGATGTGCACCCAGGTCTGGCCGCGCTCGAATCCCCAGTCGCCGTTGACGACGGTTTCCTCCGCCTTCAGCTGGATGTCGCTATCCATGCCCGCCATGATTTCCCGGTAACGGTCGCGAATCTTGTCGCGCCCGATAACCTGCTGAGCGTTGTCGGCCATGTAGAGCGCATCGGTCGTAAAGAGTGCTGCCGTCTTGTCCGCATCCTCGGCATTGAACGCCGCGACGTACGCGTCGCGAAGGGCGGCAATGGCCTTCAGATCGGCGGCGGTGTCAGGCGGGGCAGGCGAACAGCTCACGACAACAATCGCGCTGGCGGCTACGCACAGAGCGCGGACAACACGTGACATCCGGTTCCTCCTTCTCGAGGGTGTGATGAGGTCGAACTCCTCGATCCCCTCGAACTCCTCGAACTCCTCGAACTCCTCGACCCCCTCGAACTCTAGTCTTTGATCTTGCCCCCGACCGGCAATCCGCTAGGCACGCGCTCTGGAATCTTCTTGTCGAAATCGTCGTCACTCAACGCTTCCAGGAACGCGACGATGTCGCGGCGATCGCCGCCGCCGAGGACGAGGCTGAACACCAACGGGTCGAGATCGCCCGGTGCCACGTTGGCGTTGCGCGTGCCGGTGCGGAAGCCTCGCACCCCGTTGTAGAACGACAGCACGTCGTCGAGCGTCGCCAGCATGCCGCTGTGCATGTAGGGCGCGGTGTAGAGCAGGTTGCGGAGAGAGGGCGTCCGGAACCGAAATTTGCCGTCCGCGCCCGAGTCTGATTCCGGCAACCCGGGATTGTCCGGCACGCCGAGCGTGTGGACCTGATAGTCCGTGAACATCGG
Organism: uncultured Acidobacteriota bacterium; assembly: GCA_963730485.1. GTDB lineage: Bacteria > Acidobacteriota > Vicinamibacteria > Vicinamibacterales > SCN-69-37 > CAVTYZ01. The sequence goes on from CAVSRY010000002.1 coordinate 36,081, forward strand.
GCCCTTGTGGCAGTTCGCGCAACCGGTGCTCTGAAAGCGCTGCATGCCGGAAAGCTGCAGCGGTGTCATCGCGGACGTCTCGCCGCGGACGTAACGATCGAACGGCGAGTTCAGCGCGACGAGCGAGCGCTCGAAGGCCGCGATCGCCTTCGCAAGGTTCGTCGTCGACACGGCGGATGACGTGTTGAACGCGCGCGCGAACCGCGTGCGGTATTCGGGAATCGCCTGAAGGCGCGCGACGATCATGTCCACGGCTTCCGGTTCGGCGAACGCCTCGCCGCGCATTTCCTCGAGCGATTTCAAAGGCTCGAGTGCCTGCGCCTCGAGGCTTCGCACACGCATGTCCCAGAACAGCGGCGCCTGCGACGGCTCGTAGCCGAAGGTCATGTCGATGCCGGCAAAGCCGATGTTGAGGATGGTCGGACTGTTACGCTTGACGAAGGGCCGTTTGCCTGGCGCATCGAAGCGCCGTGTCGCGCCGAGTCCCATGCCGTGCGTGCCCATCGACAGGTCGAGGCTGTCGGAGTAGCCGAAGTCCGGGTGGTGGCACGACGCGCACGCGACGTCCTTCGCGCCGGACAGGATCGGATCCCAGAAGAGCAGCCGGCCGAGCTCGACTTTCTCAGGCGTGGTCGGGTTGTCCGCGGGTGCGACGACGTCGTAGGGCAGGCTGCCGATGAGCGACTGGGTGCGCGCGGGGGCGACGGTCCACACCAGGGCGAGCGCGACGAAGCCGGCGGCGGCCGTGCGTCTCATGGGTCTCTGATTATTCTCTAGAATGGACACCGAGCGATGCCGACGCGGCGTGGCTCGTTGATGAGTCTCGTCCTGTTGATTGTGCCGGCCGCGAACGCGTCCGCGCAGTCGAGCTGGTGCCCGGCGATTGACACGGCGCAGGTTGGCGCGCTTCTCGGCGGCCTGCGCCAGCGCCGATGCAGACCGGCTACAGGCGCGAACGTGTACGACGTCGGCCTGGCCGGCCTCGACGGCACGATCGCCGCGGCACAGAAGCTGGCGATCGTGAAGCTCCGCAGTCGCTGGTCGGGAGCTGAACGGCGGCCGGGCCCTGAGGTTGCGCGGCCGGCTGGCGACGGCCTAGAATCAAGGGTCCTGCCGCGGGCCTGAGAGCCCGCAGACACCATCGTTCCTCGGTAGCTCAATGGTAGAGCATCCGGCTGTTAACCGGAGGGTTGCTGGTTCGAATCCAGCCCGAGGAGCCAGCTCGCTAACGCTTGCCCACAGACGTTCGTTAGCTACGGCTGGCAAGCCAGCCAGCGAAGGCTGTCCACCGGGTCCGAGGAGCCAATTTCTTTCGATCCGTGCCGCGACACTAAGCACGAGGCGCGATCTGACCGCGTCGGTCATAATGCGCCGATGCACAATCAATTGATGGCTGCGGTGCTCGCGCTCGCCGTGTCGGCGTTGTCCGTGGCCGCCAGGCAGACAGCCCGTCATCGGCCGGTGTGGTGTCCTTCAAGAATTCTGGCGCGCCGGCGGCACAGGCACCGTTCATGCGCGGCCTCGCGCTCCTGCATGACTTCGAGTACGAGCGCGCCGCCGCCGAATTCCGGAATGCCGAGGCCGCCGATCCCGGCTTCGCCATGGCCTATTGGGGCGAGGCCATGACGCACAACCACGCCGTGTGGATGGAGCGGACCTGGTCGCCGCCCGCGCCGCCCTCGCCAAGCTCGGCCCCACGCCGCAGGCGCGCGCCGCCAAGGCGGGCTCCGAACGCGAACGCGCGTACCTCGCGGCCATCGAGACGCTGTACGGCGAAGGCACGAAGGACGACCGCGACCTTCGCTACGAGGCAGCGATGGCCGGGCTCCACACGAAATACCCGGACGATGTGGACGCGGCGGCGTTTCACGCGCTGGCGATCCTGGGCACCGCGCACGCGGGCCGCGACTTCGCGGCCTACATGCGCGCCGCCGCCATCCTCGAAGAGATCTTCCCCGGGAACCGCCAACACCCGGGCGTCCTCCATTACCTGATTCACTGCTACGACGACCCGGTGCACGCACCGCTCGGCCTGCGCGCGGCGCGCCTGTACGGCGCGGTCGCCCCCGATGCCGGCCACGCCCTCCACATGACCACGCACATCTTTCTCGCGATGGGGATGTGGGACGACGTGACCAGGGTGAACCGGCAGGCGATCGCGGTCGTCAATGCGCAACGCAAGGCGGCCGGACGAGGCGAGGTGTTCTGCGGCCACTATGCGTCGTGGCTCGTCTATGGCGATCTGCAGCAGCGCAACTTCGACGAGGCGCGCCGCTACATCGACGGCTGCCGCGGCGAGGCGTTGATCGAGTTGCAGGGGAGCGTGCCCGCGAGCGCGGACCCGGACAACTCGCGCACGGCTCGTTCCTCGCCGTGCGCCTGATGCTCGCCGCCGAAACGGGCGAATGGAAGCGCGGAGATGACGTGCCGCTGGACCGTGCGTCGGACTGGGAGCGCTTCGCCAACGCGTACGGATCGCTCCTCGGTGCCAACGCGCGTAGCGACCGCGCCGCACTCGCAGCGGTGTCAGGCGACCTGGATCGGCTCGCGCCCGTGCTCCTCAAAACACTCGACGCGGCGGGCGACCAGAGCCTGGCGGTGCGGGCCGCGATCAAGGCGACGCGCCTGCAGGGCGAAGGCCTGGTCAAACTGCGCGCCGGTGACAGCACGGCCGGGATCGCCGCGCTCCGGCAGGCCGCCGATCTCGAAGCCGCCGCGCCGCTCGAGTTCGGACCGCCGATGGTCGCTAAGCCGTCGTTCGAACTCCTGGCCGACGAATTACTGCGTCTGAAGCGAAACGCCGAAGCGGCGGCAGCTTATAGCGCCCAGCTGGCGCGCACGCCGGGCCGCACGCTCACGGTCGAGGGGCTGACTAAGGCGCGCGCCCGCTCGGCCCCCTGATCCCGGGAGGTTGCGCCAATGCCGGCACCCCAACCCGGCACCCGCTTTGGCGCCTACACGATTCAGTCTGCTCTCGCTGATGGATGGGGGCAGTGTATTGCGCGCGCGATGCCGACATCGCGGGCACACGGCAATCTCTGTCAATAGTCTCTATAATCCGACATCCCGATGGCCCTGACGCCCGGCACCCGTCTCGGCCCGTACGAAGTCACCGCGCAGATTGGCGTGGGCGGAATGGGCGAGGTCTACCGCGCCACCGACACCGACCTCAAACGGTCGGTCGCCATCAAGGTCCTGCCAGAAAGCGTCGCCACCGACCCGGATCGGCTGGCACGGTTCCGGCGCGAAGCGGAAGTCCTCGCGGCACTCAACCACCCGAACATCGCGCACATCTACGGCGTCGAGAAGAGCGGCAACGCGACGGCCCTCGTGATGGAACTGGTCGACGGCGTCACGCTCGATGAATACATCGGCCGCGCCGTCGACCACGCGCCGAGCGCCCATCGACACGCTGAGGGCGCCGTGAGCTCGTCGAAGGGCGGGAGCGAGGCGCGACAGGCGGCGGGGGTGGGGCCGCGCGGCAAGGTGAAGAAGGCGGGCCTTCCTGTCGACGTCGCCCTGCCCATCGCGAAGCAGATCGCCGACGCGCTTGAAGCCGCTCACGAGCAAGGCATCATCCACCGCGATCTGAAGCCCGCCAACATCAAGGTCCGCGACGACGGCACGGTGAAGGTGCTGGACTTCGGGTTGGCGAAGGCGGTGGAGCCGGCTGGCACGGCGGCATCTGGCAGCGTCTCGATGTCGCCCACCATCACGTCACCGGCCATGACGGAGATGGGGATGATCCTCGGCACGGCCGCCTACATGAGCCCCGAGCAGGCGCGCGGGAAGCCCGTGGACCGACGAGCTGATGTCTGGGCGTTCGGCTGCGTGCTCTACGAGATGCTGACGGGGCAGCGCGCGTTCGAGGGCGAGGATGTCTCGATGACACTCTCGCAGGTCCTGCAGCGGGAGCCGGACTTCGATGCACTACCCGCCAACGTTCCCGCGCGCGTTCGGCGCGTGATTCGCGCCTGTCTGCAGAAGGCGCCAAAGCAGCGCGTCGGCGATATCCAGGACGTGCGCCTGCTGCTCGACGGGGCGTTCGAGGCCCCGGCCGGTGAATCCCTCGCGCCGGGCGTGCCTCCGACGGTCCACCTCTGGCAGCGCCCGTTGCCCGTGGCTGGCGCGCTGGGGCTCGTCGTGGCGGTCGCCATCCTCGCCACTTGGACGTTGAAACCGGGCGCGCGACCGGCACCGGCGCCCGTCGCCCGATTCGCAGCGCCGTTCGAGGCGGGGCAGGAGGCTTTGACCGCCGGCCGGTTCACACCAGACGGGTCCGCGCTGGTGTACCTGGGGCCGCGCGCGTCAGGCGTCGGTCCGGAGATGCAGCTCTGGATCCGACGGTGGGCCGACCTCGAAGCCACCCCTGTCCGCGGGACGGAGGGGGCTGTCGGCTTTGCCCTGTCGCCCGATGGGCGCGAGGTCGCATTCTCGGCATTCCCGGGCCCGTTGCGAGTGGTTCCACTCGACGGCGGACCTGGTCGTACGCTGGTCGACGAGGTCGGGGCGGTCTCGGACTGGGCGCCGGATGGGACGATCTATTTCACGAACTCCTTCAGGAACCTCAAAACAGTCGCTATCGAGCGAGTGTCGTCGACCGGCGGATCGCCCCAGGTCCTCACGGAGATCCGCGAAAAGGAATCCATCCACGGCGGCCTTATCGCGCTGCCCGGTGGGACGATGGCGGTGTTCCAGGTGTGGCACGCCCAGACCGGCGAGGACGCCGAAATCTGGGCTATCGACCTCGACTCTCGCGAGCGGCATTTCCTGGTGGCTGGAAACTCACCGCGGTATGCCTCGACGGGCCACCTCGTATTCGGCACGCCAGACGGTCTGCTCATGGCTGTGCCCATCGACCCGGACACCGCGAAACTGACCGGCGTCGCCGTTCCGATGGTCGAAGGCCTGTGGACGAACCCCTCGTTGGGGAATGTGTCGTTCGACATTTCGGAGGGCGGCGTGCTCAGCTACGTTCTCGGAAGCGCTGGGCGTGCCTCCGAGCGCGTGCTGGCGCTGGTCAACCGTGAAGGTGCCGTGACGAGGCTGCCGGTCCCGCCAGCGCCCTATCTGTCGCCGCGTTTCTCCCCTGATGGCCGAACGCTGGTGGTGCAAACCTCCGGGAACGGTAAGAGTCAGCTCTGGACGTACGACCTGTCGAGTAACCGGCAGATGCAGCAGCTCACCTTCGACGGCGAGAACGTCCGGCCGATCTGGACACTGGACGGCCGGCGCATCACGTTTGCCTCGGATCGCGACGGCACGATGAGCCTCTACTGGACCGCCGCCGACGGCTCTGGTGTGCCCGAGCGCCTGACGACGGCCGAGCCGGGTACGAGCCACTGGCCAGGTTCGTGGACACGTGACGGCAACACGCTCGTGTTCACTGTGGCACGGGACCAGTACACGGACTGGGATATCTGGGCCCTGACGCTGGACGGACGCAAGACCGAAAGCCTCTACGACACACCAGCCACACGGTACATGGGGCCCGAACTGTCACCCGACGGCCAGTGGTTGGCCTACTCCGCAGACGGTCCCGATCGTGTGGGGGACGTGTATATCGCGCCGTTTCCGGGAACCGGCTCGAGGCGCAGGATTTCGCAAGGCGGAGGGTTTTTTCCGCTCTGGTCGCCGTCTGGAGATCGGCTCTTCTATCGGCCCGTCTCCCAGACGCTGGCGATGACGTTGAAGTTGGTGGACGTCGTCTCGAAACCGTCCTTCGCGTTCAGCGGCGAACGGACACTGCCCGTGTCCGGTTTCTCCGTGCAAAGCAACTATCGAGACTATGACATCGCGCCGGACGGTGATCGACTGGTGATGATGTTTCCAGCCGGTCGTGGGACCGGCGGGGACGATGCCTCGCGGCGGGTCATCGTCGTCCAGAACTGGACTGAAGAGCTGAAGCGGCGGGTTCCGACGCGGTGAACCGCAGCGTCTTCCTGCCCGACGAGCGATCACGCGCTGGCCTCGGCGTCAGTCGCGTAGCCCGAACACGAACACCGAGCGGCCAATCGACATCGATACGTACTGCTTGCCATCCACGCCGTAGGTGATCGGTGTCGAGGACGCCTGGCCGCCCAGGTTCAGCTTCCAGAGCAGGCTGGAGGAGAAGCACTTCGATCGGTCGAGACGACGTGGAATCCCTCTCATCGGGTCCTCCATATGTGGCGCTGTGCGCGGCCTGCGAGTGTCGTACGGGCTCGAGGGGCGAATAGGTTGCGCCCTGGACATGCAGTATGCCCTTGGTGCGGCGATTCGTGACGCCACGTTTACGATAAGGGGCCGTCGTGGTTTACCAGCGACCCACGCGGAGCCTATGGCAACGCACTCAACGCAACTTCTGGTGTATGTACTGACGCACCCCCGTATTCATCGGGACGAATGAGGAGCCGGTATGTGCGACAAGGATCATTTTGCAGAAAGCGTGGCGGAGTACCAGGCCAGGGGGCTGGTCACTCGAAGGCAGTTCGGCGTGCTGCTCGCAGCCGGCGCAGCCATGACGTTGCCTGAGGTCGCAAACGCCCAGGCGACCAGCGAACGGGATGTCGAGATCAAGACGCCGGACGGCACCTGTGACGCGTACTTCGTGCATCCCTCGTCCGGCGCGGCGGCTGGCGTGCTGATCTGGCCCGACATCTTCGGGCTCCGCCCGGCGATGCGAACCATGGGCAAACGGCTCGCCGGATCCGGGTATTCCGTGCTCGTGGTCAACCCGTTCTATCGGACTGGAAAGCCAACGGCCACCGGCGCGACGCCGATCAAGGAAATGATGGCGTTCCGCAAAGGCATGAGCGCGGCGACCGACATGACGGATGCGAAGACGTTCGTCGCCTGGCTCGACGCGCAGCCGCAGGTGAACAAGAACCGCAAGGTCGGCGTGCAGGGCTACTGCATGGGCGGTCCGATGTCGTTCCACACGGCCTCAGCGGTTCCCGACCGCATCGGCGCCGTCGCGTCGTTTCACGGCGGCGGGCTCGTCAACGACGCGAGCGGTCCGAACAGTCCGCATCTGCTGGCGGCGGCCACGAAGGCGGCGTTCCTGATTGCCATCGCCGAGAATGACGACAAGCAGCGACCGAACGACAAGACGGTTTTGAAGGAAACGTTCGACAAGGCGAAGCTGGCCGCGGAGATCGAAGTATACCAGGCCGCGCACGGCTGGTGCCCGCCGGATACGCTGGTCTACAACGAGCCAGCGGCAGAGCGAGCGTGGACGCGCCTGCTCGCTTTGTATGGGAAGGCGCTGGCTTAAGCGGGAACGTAGGCCAACCTGATCACATCCTCGCCGCCGGCTCCGTGAGCCGCACAAGCTCGAGGTTCAGCTGCTCCCGGTCGACGCGGAGCGCGAGATCGTCTCTCAACATGGCCACCGCCGGTCCGCCGCCGCCGCCAAATCCCAGTGAGCAACCAACTTTCCAGGCTCGACCGACAATTTCTTCGTCCAGATAGATCCTCACGTCGGTGAACCCAAACCCCGGGCCCCCACCATTACCGCCAAACGCTTCCAAGAACACTGGACGGTCATTGAACTCGAGCTCCGCCCACCGGCGCCAGGCGTCACGAATCCGACCGCAATGGCCGATGAATCGCACCTGTACGGAATGATCCTCTTGCCACGCAATCGGCAGTGTGCGTGTGACGATGCGGAGGGCGGCGGCGCGTTGACGGTCGGCGGCCATGCGCGCGAGGACGTCGGGCGGAAGATCACCGTGAGGAGTGCGCGAGACGCCCCACACGAGCCACCGATAATCTGCGTGTTTGACTTTCATTTTGCCTCCTGGGCCGCATCCGCACGGAATCGTGCGACCGCACCGCGGCGAGTCCATCTCGCTCGGTTGCGGGCCTCACCGCTCAGGTGAGGCGCTCTTGATGCAGAGCTAATGATAGCGCGTTCGCTCCGGATCGCTTCTAACTTCTGCCTTCTAACTTCAAAGTTGTCAGCGTTGAGGGCCTGTCCCGGCCTGTCACACCAGGCCCGTACCATCACCCTGTGCCCTCCCAGTCCGAATGGTTCTGCGCGCTCCTTGATACGGCGCCCGACGTCTATTTCCGTTTCTCGCTGACGCCGCCGCGCGGCTTCGCCTACATCAGCCCGTCGGTCCGTGCACTGACGGGCCGGACGGTCGCTGATTTCCATGCCGACCGGAACCTCTGCCTGTCCATGGTCGTGCCGGCTGACCGGCCACTCCTGCGTCGTCTGCTCCGCGCGCGGAAACCGACCACGACCACCATTCGGCTGCTGCGACACGACCTGGCAATTCCCGTCGAGGTACGGACTGTGGCACTCGCGCGGCGCGGCCGGCTGATTGCCATCGAAGGCATGGCGCGCCTGGCGCTGGGCGCGCAACTCGGCCGCCCGGCAGTGGGAAAGTTGGACGGAAGCGCCGCCGAGCCTGTCCAGCAGCGGCTCGCCGCACTGATGGTCGAGGTGCACGACCTCTTGCATCGAGTGCTTCCGCCGGCCGAACAGGTCCCGGTGAAGGAAGCCTCCAGCCTGATCCACCTGGGCGACCTGACGCTCGACACCGCTCGCATGACCGTCACCGAATCCGGCCAGCCCGTCACGCTGACGCCGCGCGAGGTGTCGCTCCTTCGCTATCTCCTCGAGCGCTCCGGGCGCATCGTCACACGCCCGCAGATGTTGACGGATGTCTGGTCGTACGCCTACGACGGCGACGACCGGACGATTGACGTCCACATCTCCCGCCTGCGCACGAAACTGCCGTCGCTCAAGGGCCGATTGATTGCCATCCGCAACATTGGTTACCGCCTGGACACGGATCTCGACGCGCGTATTGCGAACTGTTAGGCGTCCGGCAATCCCTCGGCAATGCTCGGTTCCTAGACTTATGACGCGGGCTGGTCCAGTGGCCCACCGGCACCTGGTCCATTGGACCTCACACGAGTTGAACAAGTGCAACAGGCGTTCGCCACGAATTCTGGAGGCTCGTATACATGCGAATTGAAACCGACCGCGCTCTGATCGTCGCCAACGCCGAGTCCACGCGGTTTCTGACCGTTGAGATCACCGCGCCCGAAAAGCCGGGTAAGGCTGAACGCACCCCCGTCAACGTCGCGCTCGTGCTCGATCGATCGGGGTCGATGGGCGGACAGAAGATCGAGCTGGCCCGCGAGGCGGTCGCGCAGGCCATCCGCCTTCTCGATACCCGCGACCGTCTCGCCATCGTCGTGTTCGACGAACAGATCGATGTCGTGCTCGAGAGCACGCTGGCGTCGCCGGAGGCCAAGGCGTTGGCCGAGCGACGGCTGGCGGAAATCGATGCGCGTGGCAGCACCAACCTCCACGCCGGCTGGCGCAAGGGCGCGGACGAAGTGTTGCGTCACATCACTGCCGACCCCGCTGCCACTGCGAACCGCGTGCTGCTCCTGACCGACGGCCAGGCCAACGCCGGCACGACTGACCCGGATTCGCTCGCAGCCGTCGCGGCGGAGCTTCGCGCGAAGGGCGTCGCGACGACGACGTTTGGAGTGGGGGCGGATTTCGACGAGGAACTGCTGTCGCGCCTCGCCACGTCGGGCGGCGGACATTTCTATTTCATCGAGCAGCCGCGGCAGATTCCGGACCTGCTCACGAGCGAGCTCGGCGAGGCGCTCGAGATCGTCGCGCCCGAAGCTGAGCTGGTCCTCTCCAGCGGCGACGACGTGATGGTGGCCGTGCTGAACGACCTGCCGGTCGTCCGTGTTCAGACCGATCTTCCGCATCCGGTTGGGCGACCTCGTCAGCGGCCAGGTCGTCCGCGTGG
>CAVSRY010000003.1:0-50190 GCA_963730485.1 uncultured Acidobacteriota bacterium
ACCCACGCAACGCGAAACCTCGAACCTTCATTTCCTGGCCATTCCTTCATTACGGTCGTGTGCTCGGACGCTGACCACTTCAGCGCGGGACGACGTCGGGGCCGCGACGAGCCGTCGACGTGATGACAACGGCCTCATGTGACGCTACACTCACGTCAATCCCCAGTGGTCGCGAGGTAGGGCTCGGGCGTGGACTCGTTCGTCGAGGACTCTTGCCCGTGTGGACATCAATGTCCGCCCCACCGTCGCATGCAGTTCAGGAGAATAACAATGAAGCGTTCGATTCGGTTTGCCATGACTCTTGCCGCCCTGGGCATTGGCCTTGCCGTTGCCACCAGCCACTCACAGGCTGCGGTCCAAACGGAAAATCTGACTTTCACCGCTGCGCTGTCACCGGCGAGCGAAGTGCCGGCGATCACGAACGCAGAAAGCAAAGGCAGTGGCGAGGTGACGATCGTTCTGCACCTGACGCGCGACGCCTCAAAGTCGATCACGGCCGCGACGGCCGATTTCAAGGGCTCCCTCAAGGGATTCCCCCCTGAGACGGCCATCACCGCCGCGCACATTCACCGCGGCGCGTCCGGGACGAACGGCGGCGTCGCCGTCAATCCGATGTTCAAGGCGGGCGAAATCGCCCTGTCTGGCGGGGCCGGTTCCTTTTCGAAGATGGGCGTGACCGTCACGCCGGCCGTGGCCAAGGAGATCCTCAGCGGCCCGGCGGCGTTCTACTTCAACGTGCACAGCACGATGAATAGGGGCGGCGTCGCGCGCGGCCAGCTCACGGCGGCCAAGTAACACCAGCGAACTCAGAACGAGCGGGCATGTGCCGGGTGCACATGCCCGCCCAGCCACGGTCCCGAGCTCGCCGAGACCATCAGGCGAATCAGCACCGCGGAACCACGTCGTGTGTCGGTTTCACGGCGCCTTCGTCGGGGCTGGTCACTCGACTCAAATGTCTCGGGTCAGCGAAAACATCGTCGCATCAGTGGCCACGCCATGCAGCACGATCCGCCGCCGTAAGGTGCCTTCGCGGACGGCACCTGCTTTTTCGGCGACACCGTGGCTCGCCGCATTGCCTTGCGCCACGACGACCTCGAGCCGTACCAAGTCGGTCGACGTGAATGCCCAATCACGAAGGGCACGGACCGCAGCCGTCGCCACACCTCGACGAGCAGCGCTGGTTCTCACCCAATAGCCGAGATTGGCCCGCCGATTGACCTTGTCGAGCTGGTTCAGGCCACAGCCGCCCAGATACCCGAGGTCGTCCGAGACAATCGCAAACTCGAACGCCGACCCTGCCTCGAACGCCGGCACTTGAACGGCCAGCCACGAACGGGAGTCTTCGAGGGAATAGTTCGGATGACACCAGGGCATCCATCGTTGAAGCTCGGTCAGCGATTCCAGCACCGCCTCAACGACGACGTCGGCGTCTTCCACACGATATGGTCGAATGTGCACGTTCACAGGTGACGCGTCTACTCGCCACAGAATACGTCACGAGCAAAGACGCTACCGCGCGCTGCTCGTTACTCCGGCAAACCGAGCTGTTTCTTCAGAGCCGGCATCCGTGGGTCGCCGCGAAGGAGTGTCAGCTCGGGCCGGTGGAGCCAGGTCGCGGCACGCCACCAGTTGACCTCGGCTGTGCGACGAAGGCCGTCATACGCGCGGTCCGTATCTCCCAGCCCCGCGTAGATCAGCATGGTGCGTGACGGAGAGTCGGGGTATTTGGCGGCTAACGCCTCTGCTTCTTCGCGGTGTCCACTCACCGCGAGGAGGTAGCCGACGTACCCCCAAAACTGAGGTCCGGCGCGCTCGAGCGCTTCTCGCGCCTCCTCGAAGCGTCCCGACAAATAGAGAGCCCGCCCGAGCCAGAGATCGACGAACGGGAACGCAGGATCGTGCTGTCTGATCCACAGGCAATTCTCAATCGCGTCCTGATACCGGCCCGCCTCGACGAAATTGAGCGCCTCGGTCCGTCTCACATCGAGCGACAACGGATCGGCGATGCGCGCGGCCTCCAGCTGACGGAGGGCTTCTGGGGTGTCCCCGATCGGCATCAGCACTCCGAGCACGAAATCGTTATGAATTTCCGTCAGACTCGGGTTCAGCGTGAGCGCCCTGAGAAACGACATGCGCGCGTTGACCCAATCACGATCGCGCGCGTACATGTTGCCGAGTGCGGCGTGCGCTTCGGCCAGCAGAGGATCGAGCTGCAGGGCGTTCAAGGCCGCAGGGCCGAGCCTCGGATCGGGCGGGATCATCTCCTCGCTTGTCGACGGCCGTGATAGTTGCGCCAGCGCGCTCGCGAGTCCGGCCCATGCGGGCGCATGGTCCGGCGCGCTCGCGACGACCTGCTGGAACAGCTCGGCGGCCTTCGCCGAGTTCTCTTGACCTCGCCGACCATGAAAGGCCCGCGCCTGCAGGAACTTGTAGTACAGGTCGGGATGGAGCGTGTATCGGCGTTGGCCCCGCCCAAGCGTGACGCGGAGCTCGTTGACGATCGCCTGCGAAATCTCGTCGAGAACGGTTGCGAGGTCTCTGGCATCTCGATCGAATCGACCTGCCCAGAGCGTGACGTCTCCGGCGACACTCGTGAGCCGCGCGTCGATCTGGAGAGCCCCTCGACCGAGCAACCGACCCTTCCACGACGTAGTCAACCCCGAGCTGTGACCCAATCGACGCGAGGTCTCGCGGCTTGTTCTTGAAGACGAACGACGAACTCGACGATCGCAGGGCGAGTCCGTCGATCACGGCAAGGTTCCGTTGGATTTCATCGGTGAGACCGTCGGCCAGTTCGTTGCTGTTGGGTTCGGACCCCCTGTTGTCGAAAGGCAGCACCGCGATGGCCGGGACGGCCGGGAGTGACGCGCGCGGTCGGGTGTCCCCGACGGTCATTCCACTCAGCAGAATTGAGGCGACTGCCGTGACCGCGAGAAGTATTCGCTGCCGGCCGAGGCGCGCAGTGCCGTGCTCGAGCGCGGCCCCAAACGCGGCCGCGGTAGGAAACCGTCGATCCAGGCTGGGGTCGAGAGCTCGCTCGATGACCTCGGCGAGCGGGCCTGGCAGATCGGGTCGAGCGTCACGTAATCTGACGCGTGCTCCGGTGCGGTGAGCCGCATGAATGTCGGCAACCGTGTGTCCTTGGACGGGGTAGGTTCCGCTGAGCACATGAAAGAGCAAACGCCAAGACTGTAGACATCGCTTTGGATGCTTCGCGGGTTCCCCGTCGAGCACCTCTGGTGCCACGTACAGCGGCGTGCCGGAGAGATCGGAGATTGCGCCGTCAGTCGAACTCGCGTCCGGTGCCGAAGTCCATCAGCACAACCCGGCCATCATCGGCGAGCATGACGTTGTGCGCTTTGATGTCGCGATGAAGCAGGCCAGCGGCATGGACGGCCGAAACCGCACCGCAGAGATCTCGCCCGATACGAGTGGCTTCGGCCGCGCTGAAACACGGCCTCGCTCGCTGAGCATCTGTTCGAGCGTGCGTCCGCGCACGAGCTCCATCCAGAGCCCGACCTGATCGCCAATCTGCTCAGCGCCGTGAATCGTGACGACGTTCGCTGTGATGAACGCGTGCGAGTAGACGGCCTTCGTGGTATGATGGACGAGCCGCGCCGCCATCGGCATCGCGGTCGGCGGGGAGAAGCTTGAGGGCGACCTCGCGATCGAGCCGCGTGATCGAACGCGCGATAGACCTCGCCGAAGGCGCCTCTTCCGATGCGCTCGATGAGCTGGAGGTGACCCCACGTGCGCCGGCAGCTCGGTGAACGGCGGCGCAGCTGCCGCGACGGCCTTCAGGTGTCGGCAGGAGCAGCGCTCCGGTCGACGCCACGATCGCCCGATTCGGCGGCCTCCCAGTCGACGGCCGTTCCATCGAGAATGGCGGAGGCAATCTCTCGAACCGCTCTTCATCCTCCGTCACGCTCCATCTCCTCCACTAGCCGAACGAGCGCGCGCTGCGCCGCCTTTCGTGCGGCATCAGCCGTCGGCTTCCCAAGCGCCTCGGCGAACTCCTCGTACGTGTAACCCAGCTCGATCCGTCCGATGATGCGCTTCCTGCTCCTTCGGGCCTCAGCCGCGCCAGCGCCGCGCTCGTACCGCTCGATCGCTTCGGCGCCGATCGCCTGCTCGAGCGGCGAGAGGTGGCTGTCGGCTTCGAGCGCCGGTCAGGCCGGTGCCGTCGGGCCGTCGCGCCTTCCGCCGGAGTTCCTCGCGAATGCGGTTGAGGATCGCCTGCCGCAGATACGCCTGAAGCGCGCCGACGCCCCGAGGCTCGAACTCTCCGAATCCTCTTAAACGTCTGAAGGAGCGTTTCCTGGACAAGGTCGTCAGTGTCGGCGACATCGCGCGCCCATTTCGGCAGCCGCCCTGAGGCCCACCGCTGCAGCGGGCGGGCGTGGCGGGCGAAGAGCCGGTCGACGGCGTCCTGGTCGCCTGACGCGCGCTCGCTCGAGCAGGTCGAACGTCGATTCCGCTTCACGTTCGTCGCGCATCGATGCCGAGCCCTTGGAGATGTGGCGGGATGTTACCGCGAAAAGAGACTGGCTTGTCCGGTCTGAGAGGCCTTCGGCATTTACCTAGGTTGAATCGGGTGTCGCGAACATGCGACGGCTCTTAACGGCGCCGCCGTTGCCCTTCTTTGCTCGCGTCTCTGAGGTACCGATACCCGTTGACGATCCCGATTGCTATGGCTGTCGGATGCTCCGGCGCCGACCACTCCCAGCTGCCAACCTCGCCTGGATCGTCAAGCTCCGCGTCGTTTCTCGACGCTGTGGTGGTCGACCGCACTGGCTTGTGCATTATCGGCGCCACAGTGCAGTCGCATCAAGCTGATAGAGGCGCTCTGCGATGCGAGTCCAAACCGACCTGATTCTCGCCACGAGCGCTCGTCACCTGATGCGGAGACTCACCGCGCTGTCGCCCAGCCCCATCCCTAGACCGACGCGCCCGGGGCACGCTCTCGGGAACGTTCTCGAAGTGTCACCTGACGGTCAGCGTCCAATCACGCGCGACTGTCGAGATCGACGTACAGACCCGACCGATCCACGGCTGTGTGTCGCCCGGTTAGCGACTCGAGGTCGCTACCGGCTGTCGGGCGTACCGGATGAGCGGTTCGTCAGAAGTCACCGGCGTGGACTTCGGTGCGGACTTCAACGGAGGCCCAGATACCGGTTCTGCGCCACCTTTACCGTCACCCATGGTGACACCGAGCTGGACGTCCCGCTCTTTCTGCCGGGCGCGCCCATCTCGGCTCCGACGTTGTCCGGACAAGTCTTCACCGTCACCGGTGGCACCGGGTGCCTCTCGCGGACG
This sequence comes from uncultured Acidobacteriota bacterium, assembly GCA_963730485.1. Taxonomy (GTDB): domain Bacteria; phylum Acidobacteriota; class Vicinamibacteria; order Vicinamibacterales; family SCN-69-37; genus CAVTYZ01. The sequence continues at coordinate 5,317 of CAVSRY010000003.1, forward strand.
CGGTCGTGTATTTCAAAACCAAGGGGTTCGGTCCCGATGCGGTGGAAATCACGGACAATGACGGTCGCTACAGCATGTGCGGCATCCCCCCGCTACCGGGAACGCTGTACATGGTCTGCGGCAACGACGTCACACCCTACGCCGAGGCGGTTGAGGTTCGGTCGAATCAGGTGGTCGATATCGACGCGACGACGTTCGCGACCTGCCTTTAGTACTGGTTCAGCAACGGTAGGCGAGTCCAGTTTCACAGCGTTAACCCAACTAGCTGCGCTCAGTCCGCCTTCAGCACCTCCGCCGGATCGAGCGCGGACGCGCGGTGCGCCGGAACGTAGCCGGCCAGCAGCGTACCACGCCGAGCAGCAGCGCGACGCCCAGATAGACGGTGACATCGAGCGGCTCGACCTCGAAGAGCACCGTCTCCAGAAGGCGCGCGCGCCGACGGCCGCGAGCAGACCGATCGCCAGCCCGACGACTGCGAGCACCAGCCCTTGTCCCAAGAATCAGCGCAGCACCGACGCTGGCTCGCGCCGAGCGCCATCCGCAGGCCAATCTCCTTCGCGCGCTGCTGCCACGCGTGTACGCCATCACGCCGTAGACGCCGGCCATCGCCAGACACACCGCGAGCCCGGCAAACAGCCGAACAACAGCGCGCGGAATCGCGGATCCTCGACCCCCTTCGAACCAGCGTCGCTCCATCGTCGTGAACGACACCGGCACGTCCGGCGACGAACTCGGCCGCGGCGCGCCGCACCGATGCCGGCGAGCGCGGTGGGATCGCCCGCCGTGCGCGATCACGACGTTGAGCGTGTTGCTGTTGTAGGTGTGCTGGCGATACGGCATGTAGCAGTCCGGCATCGGCTCGAGCGCCGGATTGCGCTGGCGCACGTCGCCGACGACGCCCACGATCGTCATCGCGATCCGTTCCGATCGAAGGAGCAGAAGATCGTCCGGCCGATCGGATTCTGCCCGGGAAGCGACTTGCGGACGAGCGCCTCGTTGACGATCGCGACCAGCGGCCGCTCCGCGGTGTCGCTCTCGTTGAAATCGCGGCCGCTCTTCAGCGGAATGCCCAGCGCGGCAAACGCGCCCGGCGCGACAATCGTCAAGAGCGTGACGCGGTCGAGGTTGCGGTCGCGCCGCTCTCGGGCATGCGGTCGATGAAGTGCGACCCGTGCCGGCGTTGCGACAGGTCTCCGGGCGGAATCGACGTCGCGCCGACGGCCGACCACGCCGGGCAGGCCGCGATGCGTCGCAGAAGCTGCGCCGAAGAACGCGTCGTTCTCCGCCGGCGAGCGAACGCCGGTGGCTTTCATCACCAGCACGTTCTCGGGCTGGAAACCCGAGCTCGACGCGATGCAGCGCCATGAGGCTCTTCATCAGCAGGCCGGCGCCGGTGAGCAGCACGACCGCCAGCGCGATCTCGGCGACGACGAGCACGCTGCGCGTGCGGACGGCGTGCGCCGCCGACCACCGAGCGCGCGCCGCCCTGTTTGAGCGCGTCGATCAGATCGACCTTCGACGCGTGCAGCGCGGGGACGAGACCGAACAGCACGCTGGTCGCGACCGACACGACGAGCGTGAACGCGAGCACGCCGCCGTCGAGGCCGGTGTCGGTGCGCCTGACGACGTCGGACGGAGTGAGCGCCACCAGCGCGCGCGCGCCCCAATACGCCAGCAGCAGTCCGCCGACGCCGGCGACCAGCGCCAGCAGCAGGCTTTCGGTCATCAGCTGCCGGACGAGCCGCCGCGCGGCTGGCGCCGAGCGCCGCCCGCACCGCCATCTCGCGCGTGCGCGCGGTGGCCTTGCCGAGCAGCAGCGTCGCGGTGTTGGCGCAGGCGATCAGCAGCACCACGCCGACGACGCCCCACAGGAGGTAGAGCGTGAGGCGGACATCGCCCACCAGCACGTCCTGCAAGCGGCGACCGCGGTGACACGCCGCGCCCTTGGTTGCTGTCCGGATACTGCTGCTCGAGTCGGCGGCGATCGTCGCTCAGCTCGGCTCGCGCCTGTTCGAGCGAGACGTCCGGCTTGAGCCGCGCGACCGCGAAGAAGTTGTGCCCGGTGCGGCTGTCGTCGCGCTCGTGGTCTGCGGCGCCCAGACATCGGTCTGGCCCGGGAACTGGAAACCGGGCGGCATGACGCCGACGATGGCGCGCTCGGTCAGTGCCGACGCGCATCGTGCGTTCAGGACGCCGGGATCGCCGCCGAACCGGCTCTGCCAGTACGCGTGGCTGATGAGCGCCACGCGGGCGCGTTCCGGGCACGATCTCTTCGGCGCGTGAACGTGCGGCCGAGGACCGGCTGCGACGCCGAAGACGCGAAAGAACTGCGACGTCCACGCTGGCGCTGCGCGTCCGTACTCGGCCGTGGCGCCGAGCGTGATCGGGCGTTTCACCGCCGCCGCGGTAGCTGGCCATCGCCTCGAACGACGAGCTCTGGTCCCGCCAGTCGCGAAAGTTGGCGATCGACACCAGCGGCTCGTTCGCGCCGTCCGTGAGAAAGACGGTGCGCAGCGCGACGATCCGATCCGCGCCGGGATACGGCAGCGGCTTCAGGAGCACGCCGTTGACGACGCTGAAGACGGCGGTGTTGGCGCCGATGCCGAGCGCCATGATGCCGATGGCGAGGAGCGCGAAGCCGGGACTGCGCCGGAGCGTCCGGCCGGCATAGCGAAGATCGTTCAGAAACGCGCGCATCGTCGAGTCTCCTCTTGCTGGTGGACCTGCAACCTGAACGGGCGGGGGGGCAGCGGTCTCACCAGCGCGCGAACGTCTGGCCCCAGAACCACGCGCGCGCCGCGAAGGGAGATCGAGCTGCTCGGGTGGCGAATTCTTCTTCAAGGTCGCCGACGACGAACTCGCGCCATTCGTCCGAGAGCCGTTGTGAGAGCAGCCAGATCGCGAGTGGGGGAGGGCGCACGGCGTGGCTCATTTCGGCGCCAGCCGGCTCTCGAGGCCGTCGGCCATCGAGATGAAGGCGCGGTACGCCTGTCGAAGCGCGGCGATCCCCCCGGGCCGGAGGGCGTAAAACTTGCGGCGCCGCCCGCCTCGCTCCGGCGTCGGGCTCTCCGACCCATGATCGGAGAAAGCGCTTGTTCTCCAGGCGTTCGAGCGTCGTGTAGATCGCGTTGATCGAGACATCGCGCCCGGATCGGCCGTGGATTTCCTGCCGGATCGCGGCGCCGTACGAGGTATTGCGGGCCTCGAGGCGCAGCACCCCCAGCAGCACGAGTTGTTCGAAATCGCCGAGCACCGGAGCCTTCGACTTAAACCACATTGTGGGTGTTATACGTCGAAGGGGTTGGACGGGGGAGCCGGGTAGAGGGTTGGAACGGCTCGGCCCAGGAGCAGCGAACGCCAGTTCGCTAAGAGTGCCGCACGCGCCTGTAGAGGATGACCGCCGCGGCCCAAATCAGGCCGCCACATAGACCGAGTGTCACCGCGACAGCGGTGAGCTGATACTGCGCGGCCACGGCCATCGCGGCGAGCACCAGGCCCGCTCCGCCGACGCCGGCCACACGAACGTGGGCAATGTTGACCGTATCGGTCGAGAACACGTCGCGGGCGAACGGGTCACTCACGACAGGCTGACGCCTGACCGCCCGAGAGCGAACCGAATGGCGGCCATGACAGCCCCGCCTAGCAAGGCGATGAGCAGGATCCCTTGCAGGAAATCACCGCTCAAGCGCTCGGTGACCACGCGAGCACCGCCAGATACGCCAGCGCCACCACGACCACGGAGAGAACAGACCAGCGAACAAGCTCACGCAGTGTCATGTTGCTACCCTCGTTTCGAAGGTCGGTCCTGCAGTCCGTGCCTCTCAACTACTCAGCCGACGAACTCCGCATCAACCCCGGCCTTGGCGCCGCGCTGCCTCAATCGTGGCGATGTCGATCTTTTTCATCGGCATCATCGCGTCGAAGGCGCGCTTTGCCTCAGCGCCACCGGCCGAAAGCGCGTCGGTCAGCGCGCGCGGCGTGATCTGCCAGGAGAGGCCCCAGCGGTCTTTGCACCAACCGCATTGGCTTTCCTGACCGCCATTGCCGACGATCGCGTTCCAATAACGATCCGTCTCTTCCTGATTGTCCGTCGCGATCTGGAACGAAAAGGCCTCGGTGTGCTTGAAGTCCGGGCCACCGTTGATCCCGAGGCACGGAATGCCCAGAACCGTGAACTCCACTGTCAGGACATCGCCCTGCTTACCACTCGGGTAGTCGGCGGGCGCCTTGTGGACGCCGGTCACTTTACTATCCGGAAAGGTCGCGGCGTAGAAGCGCGCCGCGTCATGCGCGTCCTTGTCGAACCAGAGACAGATCGTGTTTTTCGGTTTCATGCTCACGAGCTCCATATCCGAAAGCCGCCACTCCACATCTCGTCACGAAGATTGCGACGAACCGCGCCACCGGCTTCTTGCCCGGCGCGACTACGGAGTGACCAGCTTGTGAGTTGGGGAGATTTGCCATCGTAGCGTACGCCGGTACGCTGGCTCCTCGTTTTCCGAGTGGCATCATTCTGGTGGAGACTGAAGGCATGACGATGGCCCCGGCACTCACACTGTTCGCGCTCGTCGTCGCCGCACTCTTCACCGGAGCTGCGGTGTACGTGAATGCGGTTGAGCATCCCGCGCGCCGGCACCTGGATCCGGTTGCTGCCTTGCGAGAGTGGCAACCGGCGTACAAACGCGGCGCCGCGATGCAAGCGTCGCTGGCACTCCTGGGATTCGCTCTGGCTGCTGTCGCCGCGTTCCTTGGCGCGGGAATACTGGTCGCCGTCGGCGCGGGACTCATGATTGCGCCCTGGCCGTGGACCTATCTCGCGATCATGCCGCTCAACAATCGTCTACTCACGACGCCAGCCGCCGACGCCGGCCCTGACGTGCCTGCGATGCTCGAGCGGTGGAACAGGCTGCATCGTGTTCGCACGCTCCTGGGCGCCGCGGCGACCGCCAGCCTCCTCTGGGCCGCTCTCCGTCACTAGGTCGACGGGTTGCCGCGACCCGCCGGCAACCGCCGACCCGCGATGCGGCGGTCTGGAAAAGGCAAAAGGCAAAAGGCAAAAGGCAACGTTGCCGGCGGGCGACATGCCTGACTGGCGAATGCGTTCATCGGCCGGCGATCGCGGAAAGAGTCGAGCCACTCGGGCGTCGCCGCATGCGCTTACCGCGATTCGACGCGGGCCATCGTCCAGAGCCGGTCCGTGCGGACGAGATAAAAGGTCCAGCGCCGTGGCTCGACTCGGAGGTTTTGGCTGCCAACCGCCGGAACGAATCGCGCGGTTCCGCCGCACACTGCGTTCGCCAGTGTGCCACTGACGTCGATCTGACATTTGTCGAAGTCAATTTCCTGCGTTCGCAGCTGCTTGAACGCGTTGCCCAAGGCTTTTGTATTGACGCCGGGCCAAACGTCCTCGACGGCATTGACGTCGAGCGCCCCGAACGCCTGTCGGTAGCGGGTGAGCACCGATTCGATGGCGGCCGTGTCGGAGATGGCCGCGGGAATCGCTGCCGTCGCCGGCGTTGACGATGCCGCGAGCGGCAACTCGCGTCGGCGTGGTCGGCTCGCCTCCGACGAGTGCCGCAGGAGCGCGTTCTTGTAGTGGTGCGCTGAGACTCGCCGATGTCAGCGCCAACGCAGGCGCCGCATCCGCGGACGAGAGCTGAGGAACTGGCTGAACCTGGCGAGCCTGTGGAAGGGGCGGAACCGCGGGCGGCGCCGGGCGGGCCGCGGTCGTTGCCGGCGGCAAAGGCTTGGTCGCCGCAATCCGTAGCACTGGCTGGCGGCTCGTTCGAATGGCCGGGGTCTCCGCAGGAGCACTGATCGGCGAAACCCCTGCGTCTTCTTCTGACGGTGGAAGGAACGGTGGGTCCCCGACCGCGATCCTGGCCACCGGCTCTCCCGGCACTTCCACTCCCGCCGCAGGCAATCTGGCCGGCTTCATGAACACGCTCATCAGCAAGACGAGCGACACGACCGCGAAGGCGCCGGACGCCGTCAACCTGCACGAGCTCCGACCTGGTGAGAAGTGGCGGAGGCGCCGGCTGCGCGGGTTGGGACCACTTCGGGCTCGGCGGTTCGACGCGAAACATTCCAGGCGCCGGCTCTTCGGAAGGGAAGAGCGATTCCCAGTCCGGCGAGACCTCAGGAAGGACGATGATCGCCGGGCGATGTGTCCGTCGACCGGACGGCAGCGAATCCGTTCCCGACGGAAACAGCTCGGACTCGGGAATGAACGAGTCGCCCGGCAGTGGCGGTGGTTCCTTCACTTGTGAAGTCTCGCGTTGTGGCGCCATGTCAGTTACCCAGCGCGTAGTCCAGCGACACACTGGTCATCCAGCGTGCGTTCAGTCCCGCCGTCGTGAGCGGTCTCAACAGGTTCAGATTGAGGAGCCACTCGGGATGCCACGTTCCAACGAAGCCCAGCCGCCAAACTGCATTCGGGTCGTCGCTTCGTCGGTGCCGCGTCAACCGGATGGTTTCGACGCCGACGAGCGACGGGTGCGGGCTGACCAGGTTGACGAGCCGGCCGCCGGAGCCAAGCCGCCGGCCGATGAGCTCGGTACTCACCGTTACCCGATTGGTTGCGGCGATGGTCACCGCGCCGGCATACAGTGAGCTCATTCGAACGCCCGCCAACCGCGTACCCGAGGTCGCCATGCACGGCGAAACTCGCTCGTTCGAGAGACGCAATGACGTGTGGGGCTAAGAGCGAACTCGCCGCTGCCGAGCAGGTTGTCGGAATCACCCGTCGGCAGCCGGGCTTCAGCGGCGATGGCCACGCCGCTGCCGCCGCGGCGTAGTGCGTTGTATTTCGCGCCAACACGAACATCACCCATGCCGGACGCCGAGGCGTTGGCGGTTGCCTGAACGAATGCCGTGCCTCGATACGTGTCGATGCGGCTGCCGTCGACGCTTACGGTCAGGAACGGGACCGCCACGTTGAGGTCCAGCCGGTCTGTGATGCCGGCATGTCCCGAGACCGTGACCGCCCGCGTACGAATTCCAAGGGTCAGCGCCTCAGCGTCGAACGGTTGACTGTCACCCACGAGCCGGCCCGCGGTCGCGACGAGCGAGCCGTCGCCGAGCGCGCGGCCGTCGATGTTGTCGAACGAGGCGTCGTTGAACGCGACGCCAAACGATGCCCGGCCCTGGCCGCTCGTGAGCGACCGTTCGACAAAGAACGGACCGAAGTTGTTGCTCGAGCGCACGTTGATACCGAGCTCGGGATCGAGCCGGTAGGTGAAACCGCCCGCGGGCGATGCGGTGGGCAGCGTGTTGAGCTCGGCGAGGATGAAGGACGTCAAGGTGTCGCGGGTGGCCGCCGCGGCGGCTTCATCGCGCGTAAAGTCCCCCGTGACCACCGATCGATTGATGAGCAGAAACGACAGGACGTCGGACAGCGACGGTTGCGCGCCTGCCGCCGCCGGCGAACCAAACGCCAGCGCGAGCGTCACGAGAGTCGTGGCTGTCTGCCGCATGCGTCACTACTTCTTTTGCGTGACCGTCAGCGTGTGCCCGGCAACGGTCAGCGTGCCGACGCGCTCTTTGGCCTTGTTTCTCGTGACACTGAACGTCATCGTGCCGCTGCCGGTTCCCTGGGCGCCGGTCTCGACACCGATCCAGTCGTCATTCGACGTCGCCGTCCATGCGCAGCCGGCTGTCGTCGTGATCGACACCGGATCGCTCGTCGCCGGGTCGTGGGAGAAGATGAGCGTCGTCGGATCGATCGAGTAAGAGCAGGGCACAGGTTGAGACCCGGAAGCCGCTTGAGACACGGAAAACGTGCTTGTCGCGATGCGAATCGCCCCTGTCCGTGCGGCGCCCGTGTTTGCGGCCACCACAACGGAGACGTCGCCGCTGCCCACTCCCGCGTCGGCGCCGACGGTCAGCCACGAGACGGTGCTCGTGGCGCTCCACGAACAGTTGGTGCCGGTCTGCACCGTGAACGACGTGCTGCCGCCAGCCGCCGTCATCGATTGCGACGAGGGATCGAGGGCATACACGCACTCCGGAGCCGGCCCATCGGCACCCGCTTGGGTGACCGTGAGGACCTGGTCGGCAATCGTCACGCTGCCAGTACGCGACGCTCCGGTGTTCGCCGAGACTCTGACGGTGAGCGTGCCGCTGCCGTTCCGTGCCCCGGGGCCTTCCAGCGTCAACCAGGAGGCGTCCGTGGAACCGAACCATGGACAGCCGGCTCCCGTCTGCACCGACACCGTGGTTCGTCCGTCGGCCTGGGCAAGGGACACGGCGCCCGGCTGAATGACATAGGTGCACGGCGTGGTGCCCGGCGCCGACTGCGTCACCAGGAAGATCTGGTCGCCGATGGTGAGGGTGGCGGAGCGCGCGTCACCCATGTTCTCCGACGCCGAAAACGTCACGGTGCCGGGCCCGCTGCCGCTGGCCGTCCCCGGCGGCGACGGCAACACCGTCAGCCAGGACGCGCTGCTCGCGACCGTCCACGAACATCCGCTCAGCGTGGCCACGGTCAGTGTTCCCGTTCCGCCGCTTGCCGAAAGGCTCCGGCTCTTCGGCGAGAGCTCGAACGGACAGGCCGCGCCGGCCTGCGTAACCCTGCCCGTCACGTTGTTCACCGAAATCTCGGCCTGTCGCGCTCCACTGGTCGGATTCGGCGCGACTTGAAACTTGATCTCGCCGTTGCCCTGGCCGTTTGCGGGAGTCAGGCTGGAAATCCAGTTGACCGCGGCGAGCGCCGTCCAACCGCATTCCGGCGCGGCAGACACGGTGACCGCGCCGGTTCCGCCGGCGGCGTCAATGGCCGACTGGCTGCCGGTGACGGTCACCTGGCATTTCGGCACGTCCGACGGACTGACAGACGTCGTCGCGGAATTCTCGCAGCCGACCGAGGTCGAAAGGAGGGCGACGCCTGCGATCCAAGGGACCAGGCGCTTCGGGACCAGGCGCTTCAATGGAAACATCGACGACTCTGTAACTGCTCAGGCGCGTCGGACATTCGCAATAGCCGTGCCCCAGTGTGCCGGCGTCTTTAGAAACCGAATGCCGCCACAAATCAGGTGAAATCCTTAGGGATGGCTTCGCGATGCTCACGTTGAGCAACGCCGGAATCACACGTCGAAGCTGTGGGCAGGATCGGCACAGGTACGCGCGCATCACGACTGCGCAGAGCGCGGCCAGCCGCTACTTGATCGCATGGCCCGCCGAGCAATTGGCGGTCGTGTCAGGAACAGACACGATCTGTGCAATCGTGTCGGGCTTTGTCTGGCCCTTTTGTTGCAGTCCCTGCCGATACCGGTCGGCTGGCTCTCCGTCGCGCCGCTGGAGACATGTCCATGCCGACATCCCGCCGTTTGTCGCGGCGTCAGTTCATTCACCACACAGCCCTCGGAGCCGGAGCATTGGCGCTCGGCGGCTCGCGCCTCGCGTTCGCGCAGTCGAGTGGTCTGCCTGCGCCGGCCGCCTCCGGCATCGATCACGTCATCGTCGTCATGATGGAGAACCGTTGGTACGATCATTTTCTCGGCTGGGTGCCCCGATCTGACGGACAACAGGCGGGCCTGAGCTATCTGGACGCCGCCGGCGTCGCGTAGCATCATTCGAGGTTGAAGGCGGGCGCGTGCAAGTTTGGACATTGCGATGGCTGGCTGAGAGCGGGAGAGAACGACAGGTACGCCATCGGTATACACGAATCGCGACCTGCCGTTCTTCGCGGGAGCGGTCACGGACTGGACCACGTGCGACCGATATTTCTCGCCGATCATGGCGGCGACGTTCCCGAACCGGTTCTACATGCATGCGGCGCAGACTGACCGGCTCGACAACTCGTTTGGGCTTTCGACGCTTCCGACCATCTGGGATCGTCTTGCTGAGGCGGGGCTCGACGGCCGCTATTACTTTAGCGACGTCCCGTTCCTTGCCTTGTGGGGCACCAAATATTTATCGATCGCGCGCCCATTCGCGGGATTTCTGGCGGACTGCGCCGCCGGAACGTTGCCGCACGTATCGTTCGTGGAGCCGCGCTCTCGAGGAATCAGCGGCACGTCGAGCGACGACCACCCGCATGCGGATGTCCGGAACGGACAGGCTTGTCGGTCTCACCGTTGCAGAGCCCCGCGACCCGATCACCGAGCTGGCGCGGGTTGCTGACGATGCCGCTGTCGGGCGGATGAGTCCTCCATCAGAGGGATTGCTGACGCGCGTCTTGATCGGTTGGCGCAAAAGCGCTCACCATGAAGCACATGGAGCCCATTAAGGTCTTCGCTTGGGAATTCTTCACGGCCTTCATGAGCTTCATGTTTCAACCGTCGAGAATGGCGCCACAGGCCGGTGACGCTGCAGGCTTGGCGGTCGCGGGTTTCAACGAAGGCGGAAGACAGGCCGCTCCGTTCCGCGTTATTGAAGAACTACCGCCGCGGCTCGAAGGCGAGCAACACGTTGCCGGGGGCGCCGCCGGCGCGCATGTAGCCGGAGTTCACGAGCAGCAGACCGTTGGCGATGACGACGCCTGGTCCGTCGACCGCGCCGCCTCTGGCCTTCACGCCATTGACCGTCTCGAACTCGCGACCCGTATCGAAATCCCACACCACGCGCCCGTCCGTCGCGGTGTAGCCGCGGATGTGCCCGTCGAGCGAGCCCGAAAACACGAGTCCGGGGATCGCCGTCAGTGCGGCCGACTGCGCGGGCGAACAGTTCGGACGATCCGTACACACGGGCGGATCGGCGCGCCAGATGACCGTGCCATCGGAAGGTCGAGCGCGGCGAGCCCGCCTCCAGCCGATGGATCGAGCGTTCGCGCCGTGGCCGTCCGTGTGACGCCGACGTCGGACACCGCGGCGTAGACCCGCTGCCCGTCACTGGCGATGCCCCACTGGATGCCGCCGTTGATGCCGCCTTTCCCAATGCGCGTCTGCCAGACGACCTTGCCGGAGTCGTCGGGATCGAACGCCCAGACGATCCCGGACTTCTGGCCGGCGATCGAGCAACTCACGCCCACGGGCCGTGGTCACGAGAATCGGAGGCGATCCGAAGTCGTGGTCCGGACCGCTTCCCTCGGGGCACAGTGGACCGCGGGGCGTCGTCGAACACGCGGAGTTGTAGACGTCGTTCGCAAGGGCCTGCGTCGACCACAGGATCCGCCCGGTGTCGAGATCGACGGCCACCACCGCGTCGCTGAGCGACGTGGCGGGAAGCGAGTAGTTGTTGCCGGTCGCGACGTACAGCCGCCGGCGTTTGAGATCGAGCGTCGGTGTTCCCCAGATGCCGATACCGGACGGTCCAAGCGTATCGGCCCCCGATGCGGCCTTGCCGGTGGGCTGCGCCGGCGTCGGAACCATGTACGTCTTCCACGCTTCCGAGCCGTCTCGAATGCGCAACGCGGTCAGGCTGCCACGAAACGTGCAGCAGGCATACGCGGTGTTGAGCGCGCGCGTTTCCTCCCACGACGCCACGGGGATGATCGCGAGCCCGTCGAGTACCACCGGCGGCGCGCTGAGGCGCACGGCCTCGTGTTCCTCGGGTCGTTTCTTCCACAGCAGCTTTCCTGTGGCGGCGTCGAGCGCGTAGAACCAGCCCGGTCAGGTCGCCGAACAGGAGCACGTGACCGCCATCGATCGGCGCGGCCACGATCGACGACCGGATCGGACCGGCGGCCTGGAAGATCCAGCGCAGGCAGCCGGACGCCGCGCTCAGGGCGTGGACCACGCCGCCGGCGCTGCCCACGAAGATGTGGTCCCCGATGACCGTCGGTTGCGCAAAGGCCGAGATGTCGCCGGCGAATCCGAACGCCCATTTCAATCGCAGGGCTGGTACGTCCGCGGCGGCGATACCGGAAACAGCGTTGGGAACGAATCGCGTGTTGTCGCTCGTGGGGCTCCAGCCATTCCACGTACGCGCAGCGAGGTCGAGCGACACGCGCCGGTCCGTACAGAACGCGGCCGGCGAGGGCTCCGGTTCCGGACCGGCCTTGCCAAGAAAGGCAGCGACCGCCTCCCGTTCGTCGCGGGGGAGCGGGTAGGCGACGGTCATCATGCTGCCGAAGTCGAGCGTGCGAAGGATGCGTGCCGCCGTCATCCCCCGTAACGCCTCGACGGATGGCGTTCGGCCATCCGGGTTCTCATGGCACGCCCGGCATGTCCTTTGATAGACGTCGGCGCCTGACGACTGCGCGATGGCCGCCGGCGCACAAACGACGCCGATCGCCGACGAGAAAAACACCGATCGCCGCACACCACCGGCCATTCATTGGCGTTGTCCTCGAGAAGTTTTGTGACCGCCTACTTCGCTCCCGGCTTGCTCAGGAACACGAACGCTCCGTACACGCCGGCCGTCGAGATGTCGGGCACGCCGTCCTTGTTGATGTCCATCACCTCGAAGCTCGAGCCGATGCCGGACTTGTTGTGCACGATTTCCGGCACGAAGCGCGCGCCGCCGGGCGCGGCCTTGTCGCGCACGGTCCGGTAGATGACCACAATCGCCGGCCCGTACGGGTCCGGTCCGTTGTAGTTCTCGAGATGCGACCAGTACCGCTTGCCGGTGACGAAGTCGGGAATCTTGTCGCCGTTCATGTCCACAATCCGCTGCGCGTGCGATTCGGCGAGCACGACGTCCCCGGCGTTCTTCGTCGAGAAATTCACCGTGATCGGATGCTGTTCGAACGTGGGGTCGCCTGACGCCGACTTCTTCTGTTCGTACCAGTAGATGCCCCAGTTGTGCGCCTGGCCCATGACGACATCGGTGAGTCCGTCGCCGTTGACGTCGTACACGCCGACTTCACCGCCACCGTTGCCGAACGTGACGTTGTCGCCGAATACGACCGGATGGAAGCCCCAGGGGCTCGCGGTGATGCCCGCGGCCGGCTGTTCGAACCATCCCGTTGGGACGACCACGTCGAGGCGCCCGTCGCTGTTGACGTCGCCGACGCCGAGGCCGTGCGGCATGACGGCCGGCTGTCCCTGCACCGAGATCGGATTGGACTTCCACGGCGCGAGCGGGTTCGCCGCGTCGGGCCGCGCCCAGTTGTAGACGCCGCCGCCCGCGAACAGGAACTCGGGCTTGCCGTCCTTGTCGAGATCCGTCTTCAGCACGTTTTCACTCGAGATCGTCGGCAGCACGCGCACCTTGTCCCAGCGCCGGTTTTCGCCCTTCGGATTCACGTAGAGATCCATCGGCCGGCCGCCCTGCATCTCGGACGCGAGGATGTCGGCCCAGCCGTCGCCCGTGAAGTCGCCCGCGAGGTTCACCATGTCCGGCGCGTACTCCGTCGAGGGGTTGTACTGACGGCCGGCGCGAAAGATGCGCCGCTCGGTGAAGCTCGGTCCGACGTAATAGAACGGACCGTAGGCGATGTCGATGTTGCCGTCCTTGTTGAAGTCGCCGCCCGCGGTGGACCAGCCGTAGTAGAAGCTGCTGATCTGGTCCGCGGTGAAGCGTGCAGACGTCGTGGCCTTCGGCTCGACGATCGGTGTTCAGGTCCTCCCACGCGAGATCCTTGAAGCGCACTTCGCCCGTGCCGCCGGCGTAGAGCGCGATGGGACCGTAACCATCCGCGTTGTCCGGCGGCAGCGTCACGGTGCCGCTGATCCCCATGACGCGAAGATTCGTCGCCGAGACGAGCATGTTGATCGGGTTCCATTCACCCGCCTTCAGCGAGGGCGCCGCGCCGCGTCCGCCGCCACCGCCACCGCCGCCGCGCGCTGGCGCTGGCGCGGCCGCAGGTGCCTGGGCGTTCGCTGCCGGTGGTGCGTTAGCCGCGCCTCGCTGCTGCAGCCGGGGCTGTCGCCGGCGGGGCGTTGGCCGCGCGTCCTGCTCCAGCGGCCCGGCAGCCGCTGCCCGCTGGCGGAGCACCGGCGCCGCCGCCGCGCGCCGGCGCGACGATGCGCTCGCGCGCCGTTTCCTTGCCGGCGGCATCGAGCGTCAGATAGTAGGACCCGAACTCGCCGTCCGTGAGCGAGACGAACAGACCCTTCATGCCGCCGTCCGGTGTCTTCTTCGCGCGAAGGAGCACGCCCGACTTGCACGCGCCCGTGCAGCGATAGTTCGTGAAGAGCTGGACGTCCTCGAATCCCTTGTCCATCACGAGCCAGCCGCCGGCGCCGCCGGCTTTCGGCGTCCCGATGAGCTCGCCGTTTTGCGCCTTCCAATCGGCGTCGCCGACCACCTTCCAGCCGGTCAACGTGGAGCCTTTGACGGCGCCGTCCGGCACGAACTCGGCCGGGTTCTGCGTGCTCTGGGCACGGAGACCGAGCGCGAGCGCGGCAACGGCAAGAGCGGTGATGGCGACGGAGCGTGAGCGCGAGTTCTGTGCTGTCATGACGACCTCTCCAAAGGACGATTCCCGAGACAGTATCGCCTGAATGTCGCCTCCTTGTTGCGCGACGTCCGCCACGCCGTTCGGCGTCTCCGCAACAGCCCGAGCTTCTCGGCCATCGCCATCGCCACGATCGCCGTCGCGGTCGGCGCCAATACCGCCATGTTTAGTGTCGCGAAGGGCATCCTCTTGAGCCCCTTGCCATATCCCGAGCCGGACCGCATCGTCCGCGTGCTCGAACGGCTTCCGCGAGGGGAGCCTACGGGCATCTCGACCCTGAACTACCTCGACTGGGCCACGCAAAACACCGTGTTCGAATACCTGGCGGCCGAGGTTGGTTGGCGTGCCACGCTGACTGCCGGCGACGAGTCGGTCGTGATCCGCGGCGCGCGCGTGTCGCCACACTACTTCGAGATCTTCGGGACGAAGGCCGCGTTGGGCCGGACATTGTTTCCTGACGAGGATCAGCCCGGCCACGATCGCGTGGTGCTGCTGAGTCACGCGCTCTGGGAGCGCCGCTTCGGTGCCGATCCGTCACTGCTGGGACGGAACATCTTCCTGAACGGGGAAGCGCACACCGTCATCGGCGTCCTGCCGCAGGGCGGACCGTTCGATCGCGCGTTGGCCCAGATCTGGAAACCGCTGGCCTTCCAACCATCGAACATGACGCGTGACTATCGCTGGCTCGGGGCGAGCGCGAAGCTCAGGCCGGGGGTGACGCTCGTCCAGGCGCAGGCCGAGATGAGCGTCGTCGGACAGCGGTTGGCCGCCCTCTATCTCGACGCGAACACGGGATGGGGCATCGCCATCGACCGTCTCGGAGACGTGTTGATGGAGCCGAACTCGAAGACGGCCATCTCGATGCTGTTCGACGCGACGTTGTTCGTGTGGTTGATCGGTTGCGCCAACCTGGCGAACCTCGCGACGGCCCGCAGTATCTCTCGCCAGGGCGAGATGGCCGTGCGCGCGTCGCTCGGTGCGAGTCGCTGGCGGCTCGTTCGGCAGGTTCTGATCGAGAGCGTCGGAATCGCCGCTGTGCGGTGGCATCGTCGGCGTTGGTGTCGGTTACGCCCTGCTGGCGTGGATCCAATCGTTGATTCCGCCGTACACGCTGCCTCCCGCCGTTGACATCAGCATGGATCTGGCTGTGCTGCTGTTTGCGGCGATCGTGGCCGTCGTCACGGGCGTGCTCTTCGGCATCGCGCCGGCCGCGCAGGCGACCAGCCCGACCGTGATCAACGCGCTGAAGGACGCCGGACAGCGCACGTCGTCGGGCTCATCGTTCGGCGCGTGCGCGCGGTGCTCGTGGTTGCTGAAATCGCGCTCGCGTTCGTGTTGCTGGTCGCGTCGGGCCTGTTCATGCGAGTTTCTTCGAGCTCCTCGAGATCGATCCAGGATTCGATGCGACGAATGTGCTGACGGCCGGTCTGCCGATCGATGAGGCGCGCCACGGCGATCCTGCGGAACTGAACGCGTATCTGACTTCGGTCCAGACCGCGATCGAGGCGGTGCCGGGCGTTCGCCAGGTGGCTCTGACCTCGGCCTTGCCGCTGGAAGGGTGGGGCTTCGGCGTGCCGTACACGATCGACGGACGCGAGGCGGGGGACAGCGTCAATCGCCGCCGTGCCTTCTTCAAGATCGTCAGCCCGTCTGTACTTCGACGCCCTGCGGATCACGCGACGCGCGGGGCGAACGCTGAGCGACCACGACACGGCGGGCGCACCGCCTGTCGTGCTCATCAACGAAACGCTGGCCCGGCGCGAATTTCCTGATGAAGACCCGATCGGCCGCCGTCTGATCGTGCCGGAAATCGTCGCCGGGAAGACCGGGTTCGGCCGGGAGGCCGCCTGGCAAATCGTCGGCGTGGTCGCAGGCGAGAAGATCACGGGCCTTGGCGACGACATCAGTGCCGGCATGTACGTCACGAACGAGCCAGAGTCCGACCTACAGCCTCAACCTGATCGTTCGAACCGACGGCCCTCCGCGGCCGCTGCAAGGCGCCATCGCTGGCGCTCGATCGCGTCGAACCGGGATCCAGGCGCTCAGCGACGTCAGGACGCTCGAAGAAATCGTCGATCGGTCCACGCTCGCCAACCGCGTCGTCAGCCAGCTCTTCGCCGCTGTTCGCATCGATTGCGCTGCTGCTCGCGGCGGTAGGTATTTACGGTGTGATGTTGTACATGGTCACCGAACGGACGCAGGAAATGGGCATTCGAGCGGCGCTTGGAGCGAGCGCGCGAAACCTGCGGTCGCTCGTGTTTGGGAGCGGCATGCGGCTCACGATCATCGGCCTTGCCATCGGACTGGGTGGGACGTTCGCGCTGACGCGCGCGATGTCGTCCATGCTCTACGGGGTCGGCGCCAATGACCCGCTCACGATCGGTCTCGTCGCCGTCGTACATTTCAGCCGTTGCGGCGTTCGGGTGCTTCGTGCCGGCCCGTCGGATTTCGAAAGTCAATCCGAATGACGTGCTGCGGCACCAATGAACGGAGCGGGTTGCCACGTGAGCGCGAGAGGTTGGCCCCGACTGGGTGCGGGGCCAACCACCTGACGCGCGATCTAGTGCACGCGATTGTCGTTCGTCCCGCCGTGACAGGCTCCGAGTTTGCCCGGGGTGCCCTTCGGAGCGCCGTAGAACTTCCACGAGTCGGCCGCCGTCTGCACGTTTGAATCGGTTTTGTCCCGGATCCGCGCTGTCGAAATCGTTCAGACCGCTGTACGCGCAGTTCGAGTTCGCGTTGGTGCGGGCGCCGGTGTAGTTCGTGTTGTCGACCGTTCCCGGCGGTCCTTTCACCTCACCAGCGAATGCCCAGCCAGCTCCAGCCGCCATGGACGCGGCCACGGAAAGCGCAACAAGTAGTCGTTTCATTTTTTCTCCTTCGTTCTCGCTGACCCCAGCGTCAATCAGGGAGGCCGTCCGTATCGTGCCACGTTTGCAAACGCATGACGCAGGGAAACCGGGTTCTTGAGTCTTGAAAAACTCGATGTCGTCGGAACGTCACTCGTGAAGCAGACGTTTGTCGTAGCCGAGGGTGACTGTCGGGCCGATTCGAGATGAGGAGATCGATCGCTACGGTCGAATCGAAATCTCCGCCCCAAACAGCATCGTCCGGTCGTTGTCGCGGGCGGCCCACTTCAGCAGCGTTTTCGTGGATGGCTCGACGCGCCCTTCGAAGGCCGGGCGGCCGTTGACCATCACGCGCACCGGCTGGCTGAAGTCGAACTGGTCGGGTGATAGCAGCAGCGTGAACCGGCGGACGCCGGAGGTCGTGGCTTGGACGAGGTTGCCGGTCCGCACGAGATCGACGCGGCCGGGCTGGTGCCGGCGTTCGAACATCAGGCGCCGGTTCGGCGCGGCCTCGAGCTCGTTCACGTCCGGCAGCGGCGCGTCGGTGCGGGTCGCACCCAGCTCATTGATCACCAGCCAATGCGCGCGGCCGGCCGCCTCGAGGTCGGACGCTTCCCAGCTCAGCTTGTCCGGCAGCGGCGCGCGCGGGTGATCGCCGAGGAACGCGTCCACCTCGTCCTTGACCTTCGGCCACCACGACGTCTCGTGTCCCGCCTCCGGCTGCGGGCGGTATTCGATCGAGACGCCGCCTCGAAAGAGGTGCGACAGGAACGGCTCGACCATCTACGTCGGGTACAGCCGATCGCGGCCGCCATTCACGACGTACCAGGGCTTGGCGCGCAGGTTGTTCGGAAAGAGGTCGCCTTCGACGAGGCGCTCGTTGCGAAGGACCATGACGAAGCCATTGAGTGACACGAAGGCGGAGTAGGGCGTCGTGTCCGCCATCGCGACGTAGAACGCGCCGGTGCCGCCGTCGGACACGCCGGAGACGGTGACGCGATTCTCGTCGACGTTGTAGATGCGCTTGACGCTGTCCAGGATCGCGCGAAGGTTCTCGACCTGCGCGCGTCCCCACCAGGGCGCGGCCGCCGAGCCCACCGGCAGGATGTAGATCTGATCGGTCGTGCCCGCGAGCGATCCGATGCCGGCCGGCGTCCGGACGGCCGAGGGATCGCGCATGACGCCACCGTGCAGGTGGATCCGCACCGGGTACCGGCGAGTGGCGTCGTAGCCTGTCGGGACGTCGACGGTGTAGGGGAACGTCCGCCGCGACTGGTTCAATGAACCACCCGCGTCTGGTCCATTGACCCTCTGGATCGCGCCCGTCTGGACATCCCGCGCGTACGGGCGGCCGCGCTTCAGGCTTTGCAGGACCTCGCCGAACGTCGCGCCCGACTTTTCGATCGCGTCCGTGGTTCTGGCCGCGGCGTCGGGATCGCGGGCGGCCCAGAAGGACGCGAACAGGTCGGTCTCACCCTCGCGCTGAGGCGCGGCGCCGAGCGTGAGGCCGGCGAACAGGGCAGCGATGACGGCGTATCGGAGGATCGCTGTCACGGGCGCGGTCGGAGATCGCTCACCACAAGCAGTGCCACGTTGCGCCTGACGCTACCACGATGCGCGACAGTCCTCGATCTCCGGCTCGACGCCCGAACAGGAATCTTGAGTCTCACGTGCGTCGTACGGCAGGCTATGCACAGAACCATGACATCGTCCGGTTGGTCCATGACCCTCGACGCGCTCACGTTCTTGATCACCACCCGCGAGGACGACACGCTCGGTCTCGCGGTGATCTGTCCCGATGCACGGTACGCCAGCGTGCAACTGGCTGGCGTGAAGCGGGTGATTCGACGGCACCCTACGCCTGCGCAGTGGAAGGAGATCGAGCGGTGGATCGCGTCAGGTGTCGATACCGGCCCGATGACGGGCGGCGTGTTTCACGAAGTGCTTGCCGGGGGAGACGAGGACAAAGTGGTGGCGTATCAGCATTCGATTCCGGTCGACGGCGAACCGCTCACCATGGTGGAGGCGCTCGATTCCTACCTGAGAAACCTGCCGATCGAAGTTCGTCTCCGGCTGCGACAGGACGACTGAGGACCGCTCAGGGCCCTGCGGCTCGACGGCGAACGATCGCACGTCACGATGCTCCCGAAACATGGGCCGATGGCCAACGGCGCCGTTGATATCACCCCACACGCCAGCGCGCTTCAAACTCGTCACCTGTCCGTCGAACAAGAGACTCGCAACGTGGATGGGCTTCAGGTCCCGGACCACTTCATGCTCACTCATTCGTCGTAATAAATCCCTGGCCGTCGAGCCCGACTTGCCGACCCGTGTCGGGGTCGATGGTGCGCAATTGGCGCACGTCACATTCCCAGTTCAGGATGACCTCACCGACGGCTAGTACGCGACGACAGGTTCGTTGAATCCGTCTTGGCGGTCGTCCTCAGCGTGAAGGGCGGGCGGAAAGTCCGTGGCGTGAGCGCGGCCGCGTTCATCTGCACGCTCGCGGGCGATGCGCTTCAATCACGCTCGTCGCGCGTGCGCTCGGATCTAGACGGCTTTCGCAGCGCACGCCGCCGGAATTGCGTTCGAGACGCTGTGTGTGATCGCGCCTGGGGCCGTGGCGTAGAATCGTCCGTCCCTCCATGCCTTCAACCCGTCTTCGTGTTGGTATCGGCGCTGTTGTTCTCGTCTCATGCCTCGTGCTGTGCGGAAGCGAGGTCGGCGCCCAAGTGCCCTCGGGCGCCGACTGGCGCTATGCCCAGACGATCACCATCGACACCACGGCCGGCGGCGCGAATGTGCCGGAAGATGTCGAGAGCTATCCACTGGCCGTACTGCTCGACAAGAGCCGCTTCGATTTCAGCCAGGCGCGGGCAGACGGAGCGGACATCCGGTTCTTCGACGCCGCAGGCAAGGCGCTGCCGCACGCCATCGAGCTGTGGGACCGGGAGTCCGGCTCTGCCGCGATCTGGGTATTGGTCGATGTGATCAAGGGCAACAGCAGGGATCAATCCATCGTGATGCGATGGGGCCATCCGGGCGCGCCCGACATCAGCGATTCGAAAACGGTGTTCAAGAGAGCGCACGGATTCGTGGGCGTCTGGCACCTCGGCGAGGACGGAAACATCGAGCCCGCTCGGCTACAAGGATTCCAGCGACCACGAAGCGCACGGCACCGGAGTGGGGATGATGCCGGGCTCACGGGTTGATGGACGCATCGGCAAAGGGACGCACCTGGACAATCCAGCCGGACAGGATACGGCGCGCTGGATCCGCGTGACTGGAGAGAAAGCCACGCAGTTCAATCCAGGCCCGCCCATCACGGTGTCGATCTGGGCTCTCGGCTACTCCTATCCCATCCGCAGCTACGAAACGATGATCGCGAAGGGCGACACCTCCTGGACGCTGCAACGTGTGCAGTACGGTCCCGGCGGAGGCGCTCAGAAGATCGCCGGCCAGGGCTATCAGACGTGCGTGCGGACGCCTGCGTACCATCTGTGCGCGTACAACTTCGCCGGGCAGGGGCTCGTCACGAAGGAGTGGCTGCACTTCATGGTGGTGTACGAAGAGCCGGGCATGAAGCTGTACATCAACGGCGAGTTGAACGCGTCGGCATCCGCCGGGCCGTGGAACAAAGGCGATCACGATCTCGGCATCGGCAACCAGACGCAGAATCTCGCCGGCCGGCGACAGTGGGATGGCATCCTGGACGAGGCGCGCGTCATGCAGGCCGCTCGCAGCCGGAGCTGGGCCAAGCTCGACTACGAGAGCCAGCGGCCAGGCGCCGACCCTCCTCAAGTTCGGCGAGATCCGGACGATGAGGTAAGGCAGCCTCCGCAGCTCACCGTCCCAAGACCTCCATGACGGATATCCGCGTCACTCGTCGCGCCGGCACGTACGCTGCCGCCAGCGATATCGCAACGATCAACCCTGCGACACCGCCGTATGTCAGCGGATCCCAGGCCTGAACGCCATACAGGAACGACTGGAGAACGCGCGAGGCTCCAGAACCCACCGAGCAACCCGATCGCCAGACCAGACACCGCCAGCACCAAACCGTCACGGAGCACCAGCGCCACCAGGGACCAGTTCTGCGCTCCCAGGGCCGATCGGATCCCCATCTCCTTCGCCCTCAGTGCCACCACTCCGTGCGGTCACTCCGAAAATCCCCACTCCCGCCAGCACCGCCGCGAGCCCTGCAAACGTCCACATGATGATCGTGCGGAACCAATCGTCCGCCTCCGAGTTCCGCATCAGAGATGTCATGACGCCCGACTCCGTGATCGGCGTGTCGGGATCGAGCGCCCAGATCGCTCGTTGGATTGCCTGTGACACAGCGGCTGGCTCACCGGCCTGTACGCGCCACCAGATAAAGCCTCCGCATCGGCGCCTGCATGACGGTCCGATACATCGTCGGCTCGACCGCGGCGCCGAGCGTCTTGTGTCGGACATCGCCCACGACGCCGACGACCGTCCAGCCACCGATCGGTCCGGTCTTATAGATGCGTTTGCCGAGCGCCGATTCTCCGGGCCAGATCTTGGTCAGCGAACGATCGACTCACCACGATCGCGTTGGGCGCGCCTGGTGCATCAGAGGGTGATAGCATGCGTCCCTCGAGCAACGGGATTCCCATCGTTTCGTGATAGTTGGGCAGAACCGATCTGTGCCACATCGCCGTCGGCGACATCGGTCCATCCGGCTTCGAGCGCGAACGAACGCGAGCCCTTCCCGCCGGGGAACGGCAGCTCGCTCGTGAGGCTCACCGCGCTCACCCCTGGCACGGCGCCAGCCGTCCTCACGACGCCGGACTGGAACTGCTGGATAGTCCTCACCGTTCGAGGCTCGCGTGGCAGGAACGTCGAAGGCAAACGTCGCGAGTTGCTCCGGCATGAACCCGGGATCCACTGACATCAGCCGACCCAGACTCCGGCCGAAGAGACCTCCAGCGATGAGCAGCATGACGGTGAAGCCCAAGCTGCAGCAACACGACGCCTGCCTGCAGCGACGTTCCGCGCCTGGGCCGCGTGACGCCGTGGGACCGCAGCACATCGCGTGCTCCGATGAGGCCGAGGGCGGGCGCGAACCCGAACGCGATTCCCGTCGTCACACCGACGACGGTCGCGAAGAGCAGCGCGCGCACGCTCATGCCGACTTCGTTGAGACGCGGCATGGGTGGCGCGAAGGACAGCAGCGCGCTCGTCCCCAGCCAGGCCACGACCAGGCCCGCGAATGCGCCGATCACGCCGAGCAGTGCGCTCTCGGTGAGCAGTTGTCGCACGACGCGTCCTTTGCCGGCGCCGAGTGCGAAGCGCACGGCGATTTCCTGCTGTCGTCCCGCCGCGTCGCCGGCAAGCAAGCCCGCGACATTGAGGCACGCGATGAGCAGCAACACGGCAGCGGCGCCGAAAAGCATGAGCAGGGGAGTGCCGAGTCCCTGCGTGATCCGCTTCTGGTGCATGACGACGCGCGCGAGTTGGTCGGGATGCGTTCGATTGGTCGATTAGGAGCCGCTGAACTTCGGCGATCGCCTCGAGCGTCGTGCGGCCGGGAGCCAAACGCGCGAGAATCTCGAGGCAGTTGCCGCAGTTGGCCTGAGCGCGTCCCAGCGGAATCCACACATCCCGCCTGCCGCTGTCGCTCGATCCGCCGTTCTCGTGCGTGGTCACGAGGTCGCTGACCAGCCGGAACTGAGCCGGCAGCACACCAATCACTTCGTACGAGTCGCCGCCCATCGTGATGGTGCGACCGAGAATGCGATCGTCTCTGCCGAAGCGCCCCGCCCAGAGCTCGTGGCTCAGAAGCGCCACGCGCGCTCCATTGACGGCCCCAGGAAGCGCCTCGTCCGCCACGAACGTTCTTCCGAGGCACGGGCCGCACACCAAGTAAGCTCGAAGAGGCCGGCGCTCACGAGGCCGACGGAGATCTCCTCAGCCCGGCCATGGCCCGTCAGCACTCTGCGCTGCGTCACATACGCCTCGAGATGGCCGAGCGTCGTCGCCTTGATCGCGCACGTTGCGGTAGTTGGCGAGGTCGAACTGGATGTGGTCCCAGATCGCGTCCAGCTGGCCCTGGTTCCGCCAACTGGGCCACGCGCGCCACACGCTGACGAGCGACGACGCATCGCGGTAGGCAGCGCGCGGATCAGCACGCCGTCCACGACACTGAAGATGGCCGTCGTGCCGCCAATGCCGAGGGCCAACGTGACGACCGCAATGCGTCGAGAACATTGGTTTGCGGAAGAAGGAACGGACAGCGAAGCGAAGGTCGTGGCGGAGAGATTCCAGCATTGGAGTGTGGGCGAAGGAACGCGGTGATTGGACGGAGGAAGTGCGACGCGGGTTGGAACTTTCGCGCTAGTGCACCCTCCCTTCGCGGAGTTCCTTTTCGGCGGCGTCGATGTAGGCCCGGTAGCCTTCGCGGTCGATGAACGCGTCCACCGGGTTCTTCGCCGTCTGGCTGGCGACGAACTTGCGGTACCGGCCCCACGGCCGCGCATGGTTCGTCACCCAGATGTCGGCGGGGAGGCTTCGCAGCACGCGCAGGCTCCGCTCGCGGTCTGCTGCCTGTTCCGGATAACTCGACATTTCCAGCACCCCGGTGTCGCACACGCTCACGACATTCAGCACACGGTCACCGTCGCGGACCTGGAACGAGTAGGAGGTGCAGCCGCGCGTATGGCCGGCCGTGACGTGCGCGGTGAGCGCGATCGGCCCGACGCGGATCGTCTCGCCGTCCTTGAGCCGGTGGTACACGCGCGTTGGCCGGGTACCCGACAATTCCGAGGCGGAGGAGGACCCTTAGCGGCAACCGGCGTCGGGGTCGTCGCCGCCGGAGGCGATGGAGTCGGCGTTCGCGTCGCTCGCCCAGAGCTCGGCGCCGGATGCCTGCTGGAGCACCCCGAGCCCGCCCGCGTGATCGGGGTGCGGCTCCGAGTTCAGCAGCACTTTGACGTCCTTGATGTCGAAGCCGAGCTTCGCGATGCTCGCCATGATCATCGGCGCGGTGGTGGGATAGCCGGCGTCCAGCACGATGTGGCCCTCCGGGCCGGTGATGAGGAAGGCCGCGATGTCGGTCGCGCCCACGTAATAGAAGTTGCCGGCGATACGGAACGGTTCGGCTGGCCCCTGCCCGCCGATCTTCGTCGCGTTCATCCACCTGCCGAGGAGTATCAGGGCGATGACGAAGACCAGTCCCAGCAGGACGATCAGCCGACGTCGCTTGATCAAGTTGCGCAACATTCGTTCTCCCTGAAGCTCTCAGTCCTGAACGCTGACCGGCCTGACGTTGTCGTCCGTCTCGAGATCAATCAATGCGCTCCGCTGCAGCATCCTCGTTCGAGCCGCCTCGAGTCCTCAGCGTTTGGTGAGCGACGTGTGAGATGTGGGTGAGACGCGGGGTATTTGCGCGAATTGTTTGCGTGTTTGGGTTTCGCCGGCCCTCTTGCTGGCCCCCACGTCAAAACCTCCATGAGGAGGTTTCGCGATGTCTAAATGGTCTCGACTCGCTCTCGGCGTACTGTGGGTGTTGACGTTGGTGTTTGCGGCACAGTGGGGCGCGTCAGCCCTGCAGCAGCCTCCGCCGCCTGGAACGATGATCAGTGGTCCCGACCTTGGATTCCGCGTCGATGGCATGCTCAACGGCGAACCGTACGGCCGAACCATGGTGCGGATTGCCGGCGTGTGGATGCCGGTCACGAGTGGTCCTGGCGGGCCTGTTCTGACCCGCTAGTTGATTAGGTCGCACAAGAGAAACGCCCTCACCCAGTTCCGTTCGAAGCGTTCGCTCTGTCCGCTGTGCCGGTCGAAATGGACCCACTTGACGTGCGGCCGGCTCTTGCCTAGAATTTCTAGGTCAACTCAAGAATATGAGACGTCGTCAAGACACGCGGGCAGAACGAGACCTGTTGGCCGGCACGCTGGACATGCTGATCCTGCGAATGCTCCAGGGCGGTGCGGCACACGGCCTGCAGATTGCGCAAGACATCGAACGCCGATCGGATGACGTGTTGCTCGTGGAGCAGGGATCGCTGTATCCCGCGCTCCATCGGCTGGAGAAGCGGGGATGGATTTCCTCGTCATGGGGTGTCTCCGATACCAACCGGCGCGCGCGCTTCTATGAGCTGACGCCACAAGGCCGGAAGCAACTCACGGCCGAATCGAGCCGGTGGAAGACGCTGACTCAGGCTGTTGCCCGGGCGATGGGCCCATCCGCCGCCAAGGGCTGACCGAGTTCGTACCGAAAGACAGCGACCGACCAACAGGAGGCGCCCTTGGCCTGGCACCTGTTCCGTTCACGGCGTGCTCAGGAGCGCGAACGCCAGGAGGAGATGCGCGCCCACCTCGAGCTGTACACAGACGAGCTGATCGCGCGAGGGCGGACGCCAGAGGTTGCCCGCCGCGAAGCGCGGCTGGCGTTCGGTAACCCGCGCGCAAAGCTCGAGGAAGTCGATGCGTTGAATCGCATCCTTCTGATCGAGACCCTCTGGCACGATCTGCGCTACGCATTCCGGCAGCTCAGGCTGGGAACGAGCTGGGTCGCCATCGCGATGCTTGCGCTGGCAATCGGACTGACGACCGCGACATTCAGCATTTTCGACGCGTTGTTTCTGCGGCCGGTTCCGTTCAAGGATGCCGACCGTCTTGCCTATGTGAATGTTGGCAACAAAGACGCGTCCGGCAGTCCGACCTGGGCAGTCTGGCGAGCCTGGAAGGACAGCGGCATCTTCGAGGCCGTCGGCGGCACGTTCGGGGTGGTGGACGCTCGTCATCCAGACGGACGCCGGTCTGACGGTACGGCCGAGCTCGGAAGTTACGCCGGGCTCGCTGGAGGTTGTCGGGGCCCGCCCGCTGCGCGGGCGGACGTTCACCGAGGACGACGCGGTCGCCGGCAACGTGGTCATCATTTCCGAAGACCTCTGGACCCACTCGTTCGGACGGGACGAACGCGCGATCGGCGCGTCCATCAAAGTGGATAACAAACCGGCCGTCGTCATCGGCAGTTCTTCCTCGAACGTTCCGGTTCCCGAGTTGGGACACCGAGGTGTGGCGCCCGATCGCGGCGGGAGCCGTTGGCCCTGGCGTCTTCAACCGAGCCGAACGTCATCGTCAGGTTTCGAAGCGACGTGCCCTCGGAGGAGACGCTTCGTCTTGCCGCCGACATCGCGCATCAGGTGGATCCGTCGACGGCGGGAATGGACGCCGTGACTTGGAAAGCTCGCCGGCTACGCCGGTCCCACCGAATGAGGAACGAGCCATGCCTCTCGATCGCGTGGGGCGTCAGCCTCGTGTTTCTCGCACTTTGCGTCAATGTCGCCGGACTGTCCCTGGCTCGCTTCAACGAGCGACGCCGGCAGTTCGCGCTCTCGACCGCTCTCGGTGCGTCACGCGGCCGTCTGGTCGCTCAGGCGTTCACACAAAGCGCGCTCGTCGGTCGTCTCGGCGCGGCGATTGGCATCGTGCTCGCGCATCAACTCATTGCCGGCGCGCGGGCATTGCTCCCCGCGAGCTTCCTGGAATTGTCGCTCCACCCGCTGCTTCTGGATCGGGACACGCTTTTCGTCGCCATCGGCCTCGCGCTCGTCGCGACGATCGTCAGTGGTCTCCTGCCGGCCGTCGTCGCCACCCGGTTCGACGCTGGATCGTCACTCCGGGTCGTCGAGCGCGGGGGCACCGAGACCAAAAGCGCACGCGTCCTCTCGCGCGCAGTTCGTGATTGTCGAGCTCGCGCTTGCGTGCGCACTGCTCGTTCCGACACTGCTGCTGGTTCGCTCGTTCCTGAATCTGACGGCGATCGACCGAGGCCTGGATCCGGACCGCTTGTCCATCGTTCAGGTCAACTTCGACAGCACCCGTGCTGCCGATCCGTCGAGCCGTGCAACGGTTCAAGCACGGGCGACTGAGCTGATCGACGCTCTTCCGGGCGTGGAGCAGGTGACGTGGTCGGTCGGCGTGCCGACGATGGAGAGCGGCCCGCATTCTGGTTACGTCAGGCGAGTCAACGCCTCCGGCGTGTCCGGGGGGCGGCAGCTTGCCATCGGCATGTCCGTCGGCAGTGATTTCTTCGACGTGTATCGCATCCCGCTGGTCGCTGGCCGCGCACTCCGGCCCGACGACGACGATCGTCGCATCATTATCGATGAACGGATCGCCGCAACGTTCTTTCTGGACGCCGGTCCGATCGGCCAGTCGTTGGCCTGGGGCGAGGAGCGGCTGGAAGTCGTTGGGGTCGCGCGCAGCGTTCAGAAGCAGAGGCCTCAGTATCCGCCGACGCTCTATTGGAAGTACAAGCCGGGAGAACTTCCGTACGCAACGTTTACCGTCAGGTGCAAGGCCGACTGTCCGTCCGAGGCGGTCATTCGCCACGCGTTGCTGCCGATCGAATCATCGGTGCGCGCCGGCACGGTGGAGCGGCTCGCCGACAGGTTCGACAGCAGCTTGGTGGCCCCGCGAATGACAGCAACTGTCGCCGTCGTCTTTGCCGCAATTTCGATGATCGCCGCCGTCGGCGGGCTGTTCAGCACATTGAGCTACGCGGTCGGCCGCCGCCGGCGCGAGTTCGGCATCCGCGCGGCGCTCGGCGGATCCTCCCGGGCGATTGGCGCAATCGTCCTGCGAGAGGCCTCCGTGACGGCGATGCTCGGGCTTGGCACAGGGTCGCTCGCCGCCTGGGTCCTGGTCCGCGCGCTCGAGTCTGTTCAATTCGGCGTCACGGTTGCCGATCCGATCAGCTGGGTTGCGGTCATTGGTACCCTTGTGGTCTCGACTTTGGTTGCGGCCGTGGCAACCCATGCGGACCGCGATGCGCGCGGATCCAGCGGTGCTGTTGCGGGAAGAGTAACCAGACGATCGGAGGCGGGCGATGAGAAGCCCATTCGTCACACAGGCCGTGGCGATCCTCGCCGGCGCCACGGCCTTCGCCGCAGCGCAGGCGCCGCAGACGACATTTCGTACCGGTGTCGAGCTGGTTCAGCTCGACGTGTCCGTGCTGGATCAGAATCGGCAGCCGGTCCGTGGTCTGACCGCGCCGGATTTCACCGTTTTGATCGACGGCCGGCCTCAGACGGTCGTCGCGTTCAACGCGGTTGAGCTTCCTCCGCCGCCAACGGCTCCGACCGCCCTATGGATTCGCGACGTCGCGCCGGACGTCGTGACGAACACTCGTTCGTCAGGGCGGGTCCTCGCGATTCTCATCGACGACGCCAGCCTTTCGGAGGCGTCGGTTGACCTGTCCGGTGTGCGAAAGACCAGACAGATCGCGTTGTCAGTCATCGAGGAGCTTGGTCCTGACGATCGGGCCGCCGTCGTGTTCACGGGATATGGACGGAGCGCGCAGACGTTCACGTCCGACCGTCAGTTGCTGCGCACGGCGATCGAGAACGCGCCGCTCTTCGGAACCAACCCAGATCCGACAACGAACAGCGGCTTCTGCTACTGCGGCGTCTGCTCGATCGATGCTCTGGGCCGGATTGCCGAATCTCTGCGCTCATTGCCTGAGCAGCGCAAGATTCTGATCTATGTCAGCGCAGGCTCGGTGGTCGAGATACCTCGGAGAGGAGTCGATGAATGCCTGCAGCGGAAGCGGGACGCGACGCACGAAGCTCTCCGCCAAGCGCATCTCGCCAACGTGACGATCCAGGCCATCGACCCTAAAGGACTCGTGACGACACCTGGCACTGGCGCAGATCGCAGGGGAGTGATTGGCCAACCTCTGCCAGCATCACTGCTGAATAGTCCGTCGACGTTGAGGCAAGAGTTCCTTCGCATGATTGCGGAGAGCACCGGTGGACGTGCCGTGGTGAACGACAACGACATGGAACGTCATGTGCCCGTCATGCTGTCCGAGAGCAGCTCGTACTACCTGCTGGGTGTGGAGCGGCCCGCAAGCCGGGAGGCGGGCCAGCTTCACCGCGTCGAGGTCCGCGTGAACCGTCGCGGCACAAACGTCCGCACACGGAGCGGATACTACGACCCCACACTCCGTGAGTTGGAGGCGGCTGCCGAAATGGCGGCGTCGGGCGATCCGGCACAGGCCATCCGAGGCGGCATGCCGAAGGCCGCGATTCCACTCGATCTGTCGATCGCACCCTTCGCAACTCCCGGTCCCCAGGGCACGATCGCCGTCGCACTCGGCGTGACGGCGACAGCGACCGAAGGCACTCCATCGCAGCGGCCAGATGAGGTCCAACTGCTCGCGCAGCTCTTCAATATCGAGACTGGCGAAAGCGTTGGTATCAGTCGCCAGCGGGTCACCCCCACGTGGAGTCGGCCGGACGCGACGTCCGGCTACTACGAGGTGCTCTCGCAGATTCCTGCAGCCGCCAGGCCGCTACGAGCTTCGAGTCGGTTTGCGCGGAGAAGATGGACGCACGTCGAGCGTCTACACGTCGGTCGAGATGCCAAGCTTCCGCGAGCCCTTGTCCGTTGTCCGGACTTCTGCTGAGCGCAGAGCCTGCCGCGAAGTCCGGGCCGCCGGACGCATTCGGTGATCTTCTGCCCATGATGCCAACGGCGCGTCGCGTATTCCGTCGTAGCGATCGGTCAGCGCGTTCGTTCGCGTGTACCAGAACACACCCTCGCGTGGCCGAACCACAGCGACGACGCGGCTGACGGATACGAGCAACAAGATCGCGTTTGAACACGTCAGGGAGCTTGTCGAGTCGTCCGTCTCGGTTGGGCGTGCAGCCGCCCATCTCGTGGAACTGCCAATCGCGACGCTCGCACCAGGTGAATATTTACTGACGATAGACGTCGAATCTGCAGGAAGGACCGCTCAACGCACGTCGCGGTTCAGGGCGGAGTGATGCGGGCGTGGCCATTGCCGACGGTCGCGGCTGCCTTCGTGATGTTCATGGGGGCGGGAAATACGTTGCCGCAAAGCCCGCAGAGCCTGCCCAGCCCCGTTGCCGTTCGAGCCCAACGCGCGTACTCGCTGAAATCGATTCAGATTCCGCGGCCCGATCTGACCCGCTACGTCCAGGACGAACACGCGCTCATCGTCCTCGGCAAGGCGCTGTTCTGGGACATGCAGCTGTCGAGCGACAGTCGCGTCGCCTGCGCATCCTGCCATTTCCACGCCGGCGCCGATCATCGGCTGCAAAACCAGCTGTCCTCGACGCGACGTCCGGCGCCGGCCAATCAGGTGCTTGGTCCGAGCAACGTGCCGTTGACGCTGGATGCGATGCAGGCGGGCTGGCGAGTCGGGTCGGCAGGGATCTTCCCGCGACAGCTGTCTGGCATCGGTCACGGCGGCCTGCCCGACGCGGGCTCCGATATCGTCGGGCCTGAGTATCAGAACATTCATGGCCTGAACGTTCGTCAGGTCAGCTCGCGAAATGCCCCCAGTGTCATCAATGCCGTCTACTCCTCCCGACATTTCTGGGATGGGCGGGCGAGCCCGATCTTCACCGGACGGACCCCGTTTGGCGCCTCCGATCCCGGAGCGCATGTCCTCGTGGACAGAGGACGGAGCGCTGACGCCTGAGAAAGTCAGCATCGCGCGAGCAGGCTTGGCGTCGCAGGCCATGGAGCCTCCGCTGAACGAGCGAGAGATGTCGTACCGCGGCCGGACGTGGCCGATGCTCGGTCAGCGAATGTTGTCCGCGCATCCACTCGCGCTGCAGGCGGTTGCGCCGGACGATAGTGTTCTTGGACCGTATGCCAAGGTCTGCCGGCAGGGGCTTTCGGTCGGGGCACACCTATCTGGAGCTGGTCCGCGCCTCCTTCCGGCCGGAGTACTGGAGGTCAACGGCGTCGGTGGATGGCAGCACTCAGGCCGAACACAACTTCGCCCTGTTCTTCGGGCTGGCGATTCACGCCTATGAGTCCACGCTGATCTCAGACGACTCCCGATACGACCGCTATCTCGACGGCCAGCGCGATGCTCTAAGCCTCGTCGAACGACAGGGTTTCGTGATGTTCCAACGCCGCGCGTGCGCGTCGTGTCACGTGGACCCTGAGCTCACGCTCGCGACCTACCGTGGTGTCGAGGGGACTCCCGAATACGCACCGCTCGGCCCGGACGCGGGATTTTTCCCGACCGGTGTCGAACCCATTGCCGACGATCCCGGCTTCGGCGGCAAGGACGGATTCGGCACGTTCATCTCAGCGACGGCCCGCAAGAAGCCCGACATGGCGCAGTGGATGCGAGGATTTTTCAAGACGCCCAGTCTGCGCAATGTCGAATTGACCGGGCCGTATTTCCACAACGGCAGCAAGGCCACACTCGAGGACATCGTCTACTTCTACACGTTTGGCGGCGACTACCCGAACATCGTGCTGCAGCCATGGGGGCCCCAGCCGCACGAGCTCGTCGCCATGCCGGCGTTCATGAAGACGTTCACCGACGAGCGCGTTCGGTTCGAACGCGCGCCATTCGACCATCCGGAGCTGTGCGTTTCGACGGGCCACATCGAGGAGAGCCAGCCGGTGCCAGGGACGAGGGCGCCGAGGAGAGCGATGGACCGGTGGGCGTCGATTCCGGCCGTGGGCGCCAAGGGAAGCGCGGTGCCCCTGCAAACATTTGAAGAGCTGCTCGCCGGCGTCGGCCGGGACGGATCTCGCGCACACACCTTGTCGGACGTGTGCGCGATTCGCCGTAGCCGAGGCCGTAGAGCGAGGCGATGATGCGAACGCTCTTGCCTATGGCGCCTTCACGGTGACGATGACGCGTTGGAAGCTGGTGAGGGCCGGGCTTCCGTTGTCCGTGACCTGAATCAGCGCGTGAATGGTTTGTCCGGTCGTGGCATCCGTCGGCACCTGGAACGTCGTCGTCAAGGCAGTCAGGGTTGGAGAAGGTGACGATGCCAGGGTAGGTGTCGGCATCTCCGTATTGCCACCATGTGATGGTGAGGGCGTTCTTGTCCGGATCGCTCGCGGTCGCGGCGAGCCGCACGGTGGCCCCTGGTGCAGCCGCCAGATTCAGCCCGCTCGTGATCGTCACGATCGGTTCGTGATTGGCGCCGGCAAACGTCGGTGTGACCGTCCACTTGAGACGGGCCGCGAAATCGCTTCTGCGCGAACTCGAACCAGCGCGCCGTCGCGTAGTCGCGCGGCGCCGCGCCCGTGGCGTCCTTGTCCGGAGCGTTTCGGCCACCCCAACCGCCATAGCTCGGGTCCACATGCGCCCGCAGACCGTTGTCGATGAGGTTCATGAACGTGGACGTGTCGCCCTCTGAAATCCACGCGCCCTTTTCTTGCGGCGGCGTCCACACGCGGAAGCCCTTCGCCTTGAGCTCTTCGACGGACAGGTCCATCCCGAAGTAGTCGAAGACGTCGCCGGGCACCATTTGCTTGCCGTCGCGCCACACGCGGTAGAACGCGCCGAACGGTCCGACGCTGGAGACGTTCTCGCGGGTCCAACTCGCGCTCAGGTACTGGGCGAACTCTGGACGCACGACACCCCGCGCGCCATAGCCCCACGTGGCCGTGGACATCTGACGGAACTCGATGCCGGGCCACTCGGGCTTGATGTAGGACGCGTTCGTGTTGTCCTGATCGCCGAACGCCTGAATGATGGCCTTCCTGGACACCTTCTCCTGAATCTTCGGCCAGTCCGGTGAACCCTCGTACTGCGCTTTGATCGACTTCAGCGCCCGCGCGATCGTGCTCTGTCCGCCCCACGCCTGGAGGTAGACCGGGCCGGCTCTGTCATCGAGCAGGACTTCTTTGATCAGATTCGATCCCGGCGTGTCCTTCGACGTGTCGCCGTCGAACTCGACGTTGCCTTCACGAATCTTCGACCGCAGGAACTCCGGAGTCGGGTAGTTCGGATCGTGCACCTTGAGATTCGGATAGACCTGGGCGTAG
Organism: uncultured Acidobacteriota bacterium; assembly: GCA_963730485.1. Lineage (GTDB taxonomy): Bacteria > Acidobacteriota > Vicinamibacteria > Vicinamibacterales > SCN-69-37 > CAVTYZ01. Next base: position 38,254 of record CAVSRY010000003.1, read on the forward strand.
ATGTCCACGGCCTCGTCGATGTAGCGCTCGCCCGGTTTCCATCGCCATGACGTGCACGGGCAGAGGTTGGTCCCGCCGCGGGAATACTCGCGGTTCGGCACGGAGAACAGCGTGCCTTTGCCGTCTCCCCGCCAGTGGAACTGGCTGCTCGCGTAGATGAGCCCTTCGGTCTGCACATCGGCCGCGTAGAGCAGGAACCTGACGAGCGAGTTCGAATCGTCCAGCTCCGGGTCCGTCGTGACAATGGTGCGCGGGCGGCTCGGCGAGTCGCTGGTCTGTGCCGCGGCACTGCCCGCGAGCACGACGAGCAGGCTCATCACGGCGACGGTGCATCGCTGCACGCGGTCACGGAAACGTCTGATGTCGATATCGATGGTGCGCACGGTGGTCACTCCTGAGCCCGAGGTTTTGGAACGATACGGACGATGACGCGGCGATACGAGGTCAAACGAGGCGTTCCCGAGTCCTCGACGGCGAGAATCACGTGAGCCGTCCCGGCAACGTCGGGCACAACGGACGTCCTGATCGCCGTTGGTTGTTGGATTCGAATACGTGGCGTGATGGGGCGCAGTCCGGTGCCTTCGCCGACGGGTTCTGCCGGCCCGCTTTGAACGCCTGCGATTCGACCAGCGGATGGCCCGGAATGCCGCCGCCCGCTTCGGGGTAAAAGAACCACGAGTAAGTGAGGGTGTGCTTGTCCGGATCCGTGGTGCCGGTCGCATCGAGTGTGAGCGGAGTTCCGACCACGGCGTCCACGGTGAGCGGCGCCTTGCCGGACTGGCCGTTCACGACGACGTGTGGATTGTGGTTGGCGCCTGCGGGATCGGCCGTCGTCCAGTCCATCCGCGCCGCGAAGTCATGCTGGAAGGCCGTTCGCCAGCGCCAGATCGTCGCTTGATCCGACGTATGCGGCTGTCCGTCGATGCCGACCACCGTATCCCGGGAATTCTCCCGGCCGGCGTACGAGTCGCCGCCCTGCGTCCAGGACGGCCGGGTTTCGCCGAAGTACTGGCGCCACACGTACCGTCCGCCCCAGCCGCCGTAGGCGGGGCTCATCGCGCTCGCCAGACCGTTGTTGATCAGGCCGAGGAACGACGGCGTGTCTCCCTCGTGGATGCAGCACGGATGCGGGTACAGCTTGCCGAGCGGGCCCTTGTTGCGGACGTTGCGGTTGACCCAGTCGTCGGTGAATGTCGTGAAGTCGGCGCCATCGGCGTTCTTGTAAAACCGATCGCCGCTGATGCCCGTCCAGGTGGCCAGATAGTACTGGTCTCCGTCGATGGTCGACGGCACGGCGATGTAGTGGAGCGTGGGGAACTCGCGCCGGATCCACGGACCGGCATCGTCCTGATCGGAAATCGTGTACACGCGCAGGCGCGAGACGAATGCAGACAGCGCGTTCGCGTCCCGTGTCTCGCGAACGTGAAGGAGCGCCTGAGCGAGGGTGTTCGTGCCGCCCCACGCGGTCACCCATAACGGGCGGGCGTCTGCCTTGTCTCCCGCCCGGACGATCGCTGTCGCGCCGGCCGTCATCTTGTCCGGCCCCACCGCAGCCATCCCGAAGCCGGGTTGCCCGGAGGTCACGAGCGCGCGCAGCGCGCCGGCGGTGGGGAAGCCCTCGGCATGGCGCGCCAGGGTGGGCTGCACCTTCTCGTACGCGTCGATCACCTGCTGGATGACGTCCGGCCGGACCTTGTCCCGCATCCAGGTGGACGTGGTCGCGACGAGCCCCTCGACGTCGAACTCGTTGGCGTAGACCAGAAATCGCACCATCGACATCTGGTCGTCCGGTTCATTGGCAATGTCGGTGAGCACGATGACGCGGGCCTTCTCGCTGTAGGGATCCACTCGTGCGGCCAGTTGCTCGAATGCCTCGGCCGTGGGAACGGCGGGGGCGGCCGGGGGCTCGGCTGGCGTCCGACAGGCCGCCGCCAAACCCATCGCGGCGAGGACGACCCAGACCGTCCCGCGTTGACAGATGCCCATGGCGTGGCTAGCATCACCGCTGTGCGCATTGAAAACAAGGCGTGCATTTTTATGCACGAGCCGGCCTGGTCCGCACGGCCGGCCGCGCCGATGACGGAGCGGGTGAACACCGCTGCGATCGCCGAGCGGGCCCGACACATCCGCCGGGCCAGTCTCCGCATGGTGCATGCGGCGAAGATGGGGCATCCCGGTGGGGATCTGTCCGCCGCGGATATCCTCGCGACGCTGTACTTCCGCGTGCTCTCGGTGAATCCGGGCAATCCGTCCGATCCCGCACGCGATCGATTCATCCTGAGCAAGGGACACGCCTCGGCGGTGCTTTACGCGACGCTGGCCGAGAAAGGATTTTTCCCGGCCGAATGGTTGACGACGTATATGCAGCCGCTGTCCGCACTGAACGGTCATCCTGACCGCAACAAAGTGCCGGGGGTCGAAGCGAACACGGGCCCACTGGGTCACGGCTTGCCGATTGCGGTCGGTGCTGCGCTCGCCGGAAAGATGGACGGCGCCACGTTCAGGACGTTCGTGCTGACCGGAGACGGGGAGTTGCAGGAGGGCAGCAACTGGGAGGCGGCGATGGCCGCGTCCCAATTCGGGCTCGACCGCCTGACGGTCATCGTCGACCGCAATGGGCTGCAACAGGGCGACTTCACGGAGCGGACCGATGAGCCTCGAACCGCTCGCCGATCGGTGGCGCTCGTTCGGCTGGGGAGTCGTGGACGTGGACGGTCATGACCTCCAGGCCCTCGTTGACACCTTCGAGCATCTGCCGTTCGCGCCTGGCCGGCCGACGTGCGTCATCGCGCGGACACATAAAGGAAGGGGCGTGTCGTTCATCGAGGATCGGGTGGAATGGCACCATCGTGTGCCAACGGACGCCGAGCTCGATCTGGCGCTCGCGGAGCTCGCCGACGGACGCAAATGACGGCCCTCCACGATTGCCGCGTCGCATTCGCCGACACGCTGGTCGCCCTGGCGGAGCAGGACAGCCGAATCGTGGCGGTCTGCAACGACTCGGTGGGATCGTCGAATCTCAAGGCATTCAAGCAGCGCTTTCCGGATCGTCTGATTAACGTCGGTATCGCGGAGCAGAATCTCGTCGGTGTCAGCGCCGGCCTGGCCAGCGCCGGCAAGGTTCCGTTCACGTGCGGCGCATCGTGTTTTTTGACGGGCCGTGCACTCGAGCAAATCAAGGCCGACCTCGCCTACAGCCGCCACAACGTGAAACTCTGCGGGATCTCCAGCGGCATGGCGTACGGGGAGCTCGGACCGACGCATCACTCGATAGAAGACCTCGCCTGGACGCGCGCGATCGCCAACATGACGGTCCTCGTGCCGGCCGACCCGGTCGAGACGGCGGCGGCCGTGCGGGCGGCGGCCGCGTTCGACGGACCGGTGTTTCTGCGTCTGAGCCGCATGCCGGTGCCGGTCGTGTGCGGCGAAGGGCAAACCGTTCGAGATCGGCCGATCGGCGCTCCTGCGCGACGGCGCCGACGTGACCGTCATCGCCGCTGGCGTCACCGTGACGAGCGCGCTCGAGGCCGCGCGCCTGCTGGAGCAGGACGGCATCAGCGCGGCGGTCCTCAACCTCTCGACGATTCGTCCAATCGATCGCGAGCGCGTGATCGAAGCGGCACGGCGCGGGCCCGATCGTGACGGTGGAGGAGCACACGGTCTACGGCGGGTTGGGAAGTGCGGTCGCTGAGGTCGTCGTCGAATCACATCCGACGCGCATGCGCATGCTCGGCGTTCCCGGCGTCTTCGCGCCCACAGGCTCCGCCAGCTTTCTGCTGAAACACTTCGGCCTCGACGCTGCGGGCATTCGCGATGCCGCCAGGGCCCTCGTGAACGCGTGACCTGATGGCGCGCCCACACATCCTCGCGATCGACCAGGGCACGACGAACACGAAGGTGCTCATGTTCGACGACGCCGGCCGAGTCGTCGCGCGCGCATCGCAGCCTGTCGCGATCGCGTTCCCGCAGCCTGGCTGGGTGGAGCAGGATCCCGCCGCGCTCTGGCGAAGCGTCGAGGACGGAATCGACGCCTGCCTCACCGCGACGTCGCTGAAGCCGGACGTCGTCGCCGTCACCAATCAGCGTGAGTCCGTCCTGGTCTGGGAACGCGCCACCGGACGTCCACTCGGTCCCTGCATCGTCTGGCAGTGCCGTCGGACGTCGGCCTTCTGCGATGAGCTGCGGAACCGCGGCCTGCAAGGAACGATTGAGACGAAGACCGGACTGACGATCGATCCGTTGTTCTCGGCGACCAAGATTCGCTGGTTGCTCGACGCGATCCCGAATGGCCACGCGCGTGCTCTCGCGGGTGAGCTCTGTGCGGGCACGGTCGATAGCTGGGTGCTCTGGAACCTGACCGGAGGAGCCGTGCATGCCTGCGACGCCACCAATGCGTCGCGAACGCAACTCTACGGTCTGGAAGCGAACGATTGGGACGACGAGCTGCTCGAGGTGTTCGCGATTCCACGCCGCATCCTGCCCGAGATTCGGCCGTCGAGCGGCGACTTTGGTCGCACGAGAGGAGGTCACTCCCTGCCCGACGGCCTGCCCATCGCCAGCCTGATCGGCGATTCGCATGCGGCGCTCTTCGGCCAGGCGGCCTTCGAGCCCGGCATGGTGAAGGCCACGTACGGAACCGGCTCGTCGCTGATGACGATGACGCCGGAGCCAATCCGCTCGGCTCACGGTCTGTCTTCGACAGTGGCGTGGGCCCTGCCGGAGCGAGTGTCGTACGCGCTCGAGGGCAACATCACGATGACGGGCGGCGCGATCGACTGGTTCGGTCAGTTCCTCGGCGGCGCGAACACCGCCGCGACCGTGGCGGATCTCGCCGCGACCATCGAATGACGCGGGCGGCGTGTATGTCGTGCCGGCGTTCGCCGGGCTCGGCGCGCCGCACTGGGACGATCGCGCGCGCGGTCTCATCTCGGGCTCACCCGCGGATCCACGGCGGCGCATGTCGCGCGCGCGACACTCGAGTCGATTGCCTATCAGGTACGCGACGTCTTCGACGCGATGCGATCCGACACGTCACAGACGCCCGTCTCGCTCCTGGCTGACGGCGGCGCCAGCCGCAACGACAGGCTGATGCAGTTCCAGGCCGACATGCTCGGCTGTCCCGTCGTCCGCAACGGCTCCGCCGACCTGTCGGCGCAGGGCGCCGCATGGCTCGCGGGGCTGGCCGCCGGGATCTGGCCTTCGCTCGACGCCCTGGCGCGCCTGCCCGCGACGGTCGATCGCTTCGAGCCTTCTGAGAGGTCGATGAGTCCGAGTGAACGGGACGCGCGCTATGCCGGCTGGATCGACGCCGTTCAACGGGCTCGCGGCGGCCTTCAGGGCGGGAGAGGCTGACCATGGCGCGCATCGACGAGCTGCGTCTTCTCGCGAAGGTCGCGCGCCTCTACCACGGCGCAGGTCTGCGTCAGTCCGAGATCACCGAACGTCTGAACGTCCATCAGTCCACGGTCTCCCGACTGCTGAAGCGCGCCGAGAAGGAGGGCATCATCCGCATCACGTTCAGCATGCCCTCCGGCCTGCATCCAGAGCTCGAGGACGAGCTGCAGACCACGTTCGGACTGCGGGAAGCCATCGTCGTCGACGCGATCGATGCCGAAGACCAGATCGCGCGCGACCTGGGCGCGGCCGCCGCCTTCTATCTGGAGACGACGCTGAAGCCTACGGATGTCGTGGGCATTTCGTCGTGGAGCGCCTCGCTGCTGGCGATGGTCGAGGCGATGCACCCGAATCCACGCGCCGCCGGCGCGCGGGTGGTCCAGATTCTCGGCGGCATCGGCAATCCGGGCGCGGAAGCGCACGCGACCCATCTGACGCGCCGGCTGGCGAACCTCGTGTCCGGCACGGCGACGCTGCTTGCCCGCACCGGGCGCCGTGGGATCGGCGGACGCCAAACGCGTGATGCTCAAGGACCGCTACGTCCAGGAGGCGACGGCGCTGTTCAAATCGGTCACGCTCGCGCTGGTCGGCATCGGCGCGGTCGAGCCGTCGAAACTCCTCGCCGCGAGCGGCAACGTCTTCTCGCCGCACGAGCTGAAGTCGCTCAGCGCGCGAGGCGCCGTGGGCGACATCTGCCTGCGTTTCTTCGACGCCGCCGGCGTGCCCGTGCAGACACCGCTCAACGAGCGGGTGATCAGCATGGAGCTCGGCCAGCTCAAGCAGGTCAAGCGCGTCGTCGGCATCGCCGGTGGCAAGCGAAAGACGGCCGCCATTCGTGGAGCTCTCGCTGGTGGCTGGATCAACACGTTGATCACGGATCGCATGACCGCGGAGCGGCTCATCCAGGGGCAGGCGTTCAACGCGAAGGCCAAGCAAGCGAGCCCGCGGCATGACGAACGAAACGCTCACGCCGCGGGCTCAAGGCCGCGCTGGTGGTCGCGGTCTGTGGCCGGCGTGCTGGCGATTCTGCGCCCTGGACGGTCGTGCCGATTCAGTCAACGCCGGCAGGGACGTTCGATCCCAACGGCTACGTGGCGTCGATCTGGGAATCGCGCGTGCTTCCGACGGCGCAAAGCTCTGCGATCGAGCTTCGGACGTTCATGGAGAGTCAGGGACGAGCCGACTTGAAGGTCGGCTCCTCCCTGGGAAATGCGACTGCGACCCGGGCGGTGTTCGTGAAGGGCACGGCGACAGTCGCTGAAATCGACCGCAAGTCCCGGATCGGTCTTGCGCGGCTGCGGCTTCCGTGGGCGAAGGATGGGCAGGCCGCGGCCATTCAAATCGGCCCCGTGCTGCGAGGGACCGCGCTTCGCGACGCGCTGGAGTTCGTTCGCTTCACCGACTTCGTCAACCAGTTGGAGTTTGCCGGTGTCGCGAATGCACTGAACGACCGGGTCGATCAAAGGCGTGTTGGCCGCAGTGAACATCGACGAGCTTGCCGGCCGCGAGGTCACCTTCGTGGGCGCCGTGCAATAAAGGGGTCGGGACGGTTTTACGTCGAACGTAAAAAGCGTCCCGACCCTTTACGCTCGAGATCGTGCCCGTGCACTTGCAACTCGTGGGGGACGCGCGAGTCGCACGACACGCCGGTGCTCGAAGCCCGCGGCATCACCAAGGTGTTTCCGGGCACCACCGCCCTCGGCGGCGTCGGCATCGGTCTCGAACGCGGTCGTGTGCGGGCGCTCATCGGCGAGAACGGCGCCGGCAAATCCACGCTCGTGAGCATTCTCGCCGGCGTGGAGCAGCCGACGTCCGGCGAACTGCTGCTTGATGGCGTGGCTCACGCGGTTTGCGTCGGCCCGTGACGCGATCGACCGCGGCATCGGCATCATTCACCAGGAACTGCAGCTGTTTCCGGACCTGACGGTCGCCGAGAATCTGTTCGTCGGCCGCGAGCGCTGCACCCGATGGGCGACGCTCGATCGCCGCTCCGAGGTGGACGCGACGCGCCAGGTCCTCGCGAAGCTCGGGCAACCCATCGATCCGCACACCCGTCTGGGCACGCTTCCGCTCGGGCAACAACAGATCGTCGAGATCGCCCGGGCGCTCGTGCGCGACGTGCGGGTTCTGATGATGGACGAGCCGACCTCGGCGCTCTCGGCCGCCGAGATCCCCGTGCTGTTCAGAGTCATCCGCGACCTCGCGTCGCACGGCGTCTCGATCGTCTACATCTCGCACCGGCTCGAGGAGCTGCTGCGGATCGCCGACAGCGTGACCGTGCTTCGCGACGGCGTGGTCGTGGGTGAGGCGCCGACGAGCGAGGTGGACATCCGGTGGCTGGTGGACCGGATGACCGGTGGTCAGGCGATCGCGCCACGCGTCCGGCCGGCGGGCGGGAGCGGCGCCGCGCTCCTGTCCCTCCGCGACATCCACGTGCCAGCCCGTGCCGGCAGAAACGTCGTGGACGGCGTGTCGTTCGACGTGGCGGCGGGCGAAATCGTCGGGCTCTACGGGTTGATGGGCGCCGGCCGCACGGAACTGCTCGAGGCCGTGCTCGGCGTGCACGACGATGCCACCGGCGGAGTCCATCTGAATGGTGAGGCGGTCGAGTCGCAGGCGGTCAGCGAGCGCGTCGCCGCCGGCGTCGCCCTGGTGCCAGAAGACCGCAAGGCGTCCGGATTTGTCGGGACGATGTCGGTCGAGCAGAACATGACGCTGTCGAGCCTCGACGATCTGTCATCGAGCGGATACCTTGCGCCGGTCCGGGAGCGGAAGGCGGCCAGCCGCTTCATCGAGGAGTTGCGGATCAAGACGGCGAGTCCCGCGGCCGCGATGGGATCGCTGAGCGGCGGCAACCAGCAGAAGGTCGTGATTGCCCGGGCGGCGATGAGCCGGCCTCGCGTGCTGCTGATGGATGAGCCGACTCGCGGCGTCGACGTCGGCGCGAAGGCGGAGATTCTCGAGTCGATGCGGCGTCTGGCGGCCGATGGCCTGGGCGTCGTGTTCGCTTCATCGGATCTGGCCGAGGTCCGCGCCGGGGCGACGCGGATCCTCGTCATGGCGCGTGGCCGGATCACCGCGGATGTCGCGGCGGCCGACGCGACCGACGACGCGCTCGCGTCCGCGGCGTCGCCGATGCCCGACGAGACGGCGGAGGTGCGCATGCACGCGCCTAGCCAGACCGCCACGTCGCCAGGCATCGCGGATCTCCTGATCCGCCTGCGCGCCCTCATCGCGCTCGTCGTCCTGGTCGCCGTCTTCTCGGTCCTCTCATCCGAGTTTCTGACGAGCGGGAATCTCTCGATTCTGGTCAAGCACGTCGCGATCAACGCGATCCTCGCCATCGGGATGACGTTCGTCATTCTCAGCGGCGGCATCGATCTGTCCGTCGGCGCCATTGCCGGCCTGTGCGGCATGGTGGCCGGCTACCTGTTGAACCGCGGACTGACGATCCAGGCGGCGGGCGTCACGGTCTATTTCAACGCCTGGCTCGTCGTGGTGATCGCGCTCGTGGCCGGCATGTTGCTCGGTGCGATCAACGGCTGGCTGGTCGCGCGACTTCGCGTGGCGCCGTTCATCGCGACGCTGGGCATGCTCTACGTCGCGCGCGGCGCGGCCATGCTCATGTCCGGTGGCGCGACGTTTCCCAATCTTGGAGGTACCGCCGCGCTGGGCAACACCGGGTTTCCCGCGCTCGGCACCGGCGTGTTCCTCGGCGTTCCCGTCCCCATCTGGCTGATGGTCGTGCTCGCCGCCGCCGGCACGTTCCTCGCGACTCGCACGCCCTTCGGCCGGCAGGTCTACGCCATCGGCGGCAACGAGCGGGCCGCCCTGCTCGCCGGCGTCCGCGTCCCGCAGGTCAAGCTCGGCGTCTATGTGATCTCGGGTCTTTGCGCCGCGCTGGTCGGTCTCATCGTCGCCGCGCAACTGGGCGCCTCGCATCCGGCGACAGGCGAGACGTTCGAGCTGAACGCGATCGCGGCCGTCGTGCTCGGCGGCACGTCGCTCATGGGCGGCCGCGGCACGATCGGCGGCACGCTGGTCGGCGCGTTCGTCATCGGTGTGCTGGCCGACGGGCTCGTGCTGCTCGGCGTCTCGGAGTTCTGGCAGATGGTCATCAAGGGACTGGTGATCGTGCTTGCCGTCATCCTGGATCAATTCCAGAAGAGGTCATCGTCATGACAGCAGCGGTGGAATCGAGTGAAGGTGTTTGCAGCCGTGCCGGCATTGGCGCTGGCCGCACTCGCGGCGGCGTGCACGTCAGGTGGCGGCAACGCCGGAACGGCGACCGGGCCGAAGCGCATCGCGATCATCACGCCCTCGCATGACAACCCGTTCTTCAAGGCGGAAGCGGATGCCGCCGCGGCACGGGCGCGTGAGCTCGGCTACGAGGTGCTCGTCAACTCCCATGACGATGACGCGAACAAGCAGGATCAGTTGATCGACGTCGCGATCTCGCGCGGCGTGTCGGCGATCGTGCTGGACAACGCCGGCGCGGACGCGTCGATTGCCGCGGTGGCGAAGGCGAAGAAGAACAAGATTCCGAGCATCCTCATCGACCGCGAGATCAACGCGACCGGCGTGGCCGCGGCCCAAATCGTCTCGAACAACTACCAGGGCGCCACGCTGGCGGCGGAAGAGTTCGTGCGGCTCATGGGGGAGAGCGGCAGCTACGTCGAGCTCGTCGGCAAGGAGTCCGACACCAACGCCGGCATTCGGAGCCGCGGATTCCACGATGTCATCGACAAGTTTCCCGGCCTCAAGCTGGCGGGCCGGCAGAGCGCCAACTGGGACCAGCGCGAAGCGTTCGAGAAGATGGAGACGCTCATCCAGGGCAATCGCAATCTCAAGGGCGTGATTGCCGGCAACGACACGATGGCGCTCGGCGCGATGGCCGCCCTGAAGGCGGCCGGTCTCAGCAAAGTCATCGTCGTCGGCTTCGACGGCAGCCCGGACGCCATTGCGTCGATCAAGGCGGGCGAGATCAAGGCCACGGTCCTGCAGCCGGCCGCACTCATCGCCCGTCTGGCGGTCGATCAGGCGCATCAATTGATCACGTCCGGTTCGACCGGCCAACCGGAGAAGCAGTCCATTGACTGCGAGCTCGTGACTCCCGCCAACGCCGACGCGTTCGGCGTGTTCGCACGAAAGTAGAGGCATTCAGACGATGGCCCGCGCCACGCTTGCAGTCATCATCGGCAATCGGGATTTCTTTCCGGACCAGTTGGTCAGCGAGGCTCGCCGCGATCTTCTCGCGCTCTTCGCATCGCTGGATATCGACGGCGTGATGCTCGACGAGCAGGCGTCGAAGCTCGGCGCCGTCGAGACCTGGCAGCACGCCAAGGCGTGCGCCGACCTGTTCAGCCAGCATCGCGATCGCATCGAAGGCGTGCTCGTCTGCCTGCCGAACTTCGGTGACGAGAAGGGCGTGGCCGATGCCCTCAAGCTTGCCGGGCTCAACGTGCCTGTCCTCGTCCAGGCGTATCCGGACGATCTCAACCAGCTGCACGTGGCACGGCGGCGCGACGCGTTCTGCGGAAAGATCTCCGTCTGCAACAACCTGCGTCAGTACGGCATTCCGTTACAGCCTGACGGATTCGCACACCGTGTACGTCGCCACCGACGAGTTCCGGCGCGAGCTGCTGAAGTTCCTGGGGGTCTGCCGGGTCGTTCGCGGACTCCGTCGCGCGCGCGTCGGCGCCATCGGCGCCCGTCCGAACGCCTTCAACACCACGCGCTACAGCGAGAAGCTTCTCGAGGCCACCGGCATCAGCGTCAGCACGCTCGATCTGTCAGAGGTGCTGGATGGGGCGCGCAAGATCAGCGACGACGATCCGCGCGTGCGGGAGAAGCTGGCGGAGATCAGCGGCTATGCGGCGGCGCCCGGCGTGCCGCATCCGTCCATGCTGCTCATGGCGAAGTTCGGCATCATCGTGTTCGACTGGATGACCCGGCTCGACCTGGACGCATCGGCCATTCAGTGCTGGAGCTCGCTCCAGCAGAACTACGGCGTGAACTGCTGCACCATCATGAGCATGATGAGCGAGAAGCTCATGCCGAGCGCGTGCGAGGTGGACGTGGCCGGCACGGTCGCGATGTACGCGCTACAGCTCGCATCAGGCAAGCCCAGCGCGCTCGTCGACTGGAACAACAACTACGGCGACGACCCCAACAAGTGCGTGTTCTTCCACTGCGGCAACTGGGCGAAGGCGTTTCTGCCTGACATCGAGATCGGCACCGCGCCCATTCTGGGAAGCATTCTCGGCGAGCAGAATACCTATGGCGCGCTGGCCGGTCGCACGCCCAGCGGGCCCGTCACGTTCGCCCGCATCTCCACCGACGACCGGAACGGCGAGATCATCTCCTACGTCGGCGAGGGCCGGTTCACCGACGACGACCTCAAGACGTTCGGCACCCGAGCGGTCGTCGAGGTGCCGGACCTTCAGAAGCTGATGCGCGTCATTTGCCGGCGGGGATTCGAGCACCACGCCGCGATGAACGGTTCACACTCAGCCGCGGTGCTCGAGGAAGCGTTCGAGCAGT
>CAVSRY010000004.1:0-178971 GCA_963730485.1 uncultured Acidobacteriota bacterium
CCCCGCCGCACATAGCGCCCCACCTTCATTGTTCCAGTCGGGCTCAGGGCGAGGCTTCAATGTGCGAGTCGAGTTTTTGGCACGAACGTCGAGGCTGGCGTTCGTTGTGGGAATACTACTAGTCATCGTCACCTGCGGCGGCAACTCACCGTCAGCTCCCTCAGCCACGCCCTCACCGGCCGGCAGTAATCCCAATCCGACCCCTCCGCCGTCCCCGATTCTCGAGCTTCACGCGACAACCTTCATGGACTCAGACATTGTGATTCCGTCCGACGCCAGCGTTTTCAAAACAGCGTCTTATCGAGGGAGCGCTGAGCGTCTGATGTTCGATAGACGACTCGGCGCTTTCGCAACTGTTCCGGCCATTCCTTTTCAACGCTGTTTTTGAGGACGGCTCAAGCACGGAGATTCAAGTCAACCCGGAATTTCAGACGGTTGCGGCAGCGACGAGCGAGGCGGAGAAATACGGGCGTTTGCTGGGCCAGCTTCCCGCGGCGCTTCGCATCGACGTCAGAACGATGTGGATTCATCAAGGCGTTGAGCTCTTCGGGGAGGCAATAACAACGTCCTAGTCCACACCGGCCAAGCCACCCTCTACGATGCCGATGGTGTGCTCGAGGAGGTCATCGTTCATGAGGCCACCCACACGTCTCTCGATTCGCGCCATCAGTCTTCGACCGCCTGGCTAGACGCCAGCGCTCCGACATGGATTTCATTTCAAACTACGCGCGAGATTTTCCCGGCAGTGAGGACCTCGCCGAGAGCTTCCTGCCGTGGATGGCTCTTCGATACCGACGTGCGCGCATCTCCGATCAACTCGCCGAACCATCGCGAAGAGAATGCCAAGTCGGTTGGCGTATTTCGATCGACAGCCCTTCGATATGGTGCCGGTGCGATAGGTGAGCTTGATCAGAAAGGATGAAGTGGCCGGCCTCGATTGAGGTCCGCGATACTCCGGGCTGAGGAGACCGACCATGGATCACATCGGCATCGACCTGGGAGCAGAGAGAGCCAAGTGTGCGTGCGGACAGGCGCCGGGGCGATCATCGAGGAGGCCGGTGTCGGACGACCGAGTTGGGCCCGGCTGCTGAGCTCGTCGCCAGCACGGAGTCATCGTCGAGACGTGCACGGAGGCGTTCCGACTGGCAGGCATCGCGCACAGCAGGGGCACGGAGCGGTCCGCGTGGTGGCCGCGACGTTGGTCCGGTCGCTGGGCGTCGGACAACGAGGACTGAAGAATGACGCGCGCGATGCCCGGATACTGAGTGAGGCGTCCGTCCGCATCGGCTGCCCTCGGTGCACATTCCGACGGTCGTGAGCCAGGAAGTGAAGGCGATCTGTGTGTCGCGCGAGGCGCTGGTCCGCATGCGCACGCAGCTCGTGAACCGCGTCCGCAGGATTATCTCCGCTCGCGAATCGGTCAGCGCCTACGAGCGACGCCAGAGACGTCTGCCGGCGAAAGGGTCGAGGCGAGACGTGCTCGCCGACCCCGAGGGACTGCCGGCACACCTGGAACGCTCTCCTGGTGCTCGAGACGCTTCGAGAGCAGATTGCGGCCGCCGATGCCGAGTTGAAGACGCTGGCACGCGCCGACGTACGCATGCAGCGGCTGATGACGGTCCCGGGTGTCGGGCCCGTGACGGCCGCGACGATTCGTCGCCGCGATGGACAACATCGATCGCTTTCCCAACGCGGCCAGCGTGGCCTCGTACTTGGGCCTCATTCCTGGAGAGAACACGACCGGGTTCCGGACCAAGCGCACGCGACTGACTCGGCTGGCGCACCCCAAGTGCGATGGGCCCTGGGGCAAGCCGCGTGGTCGCTGCTATCTATTCAGTCGCCCGCACGACCCGATGGTCCAGTGGGCGAAGCAGGTGGCCGCGGTCGCGGGCGCCCAAGTGGCGATCATGGCCTGGCGAGGAAACTGGCGCATATGCTCTATGCGCTGTGGAAACACGGTACGGCCTACAATCCTGCGCGCGGCGGCTCGACCCATCGCGGCGTAGGCGGACGACCAAGACGGAAGCGCTGACGGTCACAGGATCTCGGCGTACATCGACGGCTGTCCTCATCGCGGGACATTGGCATGGCGCCCCTCCTCGACTCTTGGTCCTGGCACCGCAGCGCGGAGCTTTTGAGTAGTCCCGGGCGGATTCCCGGTCTTCAGCCAACCGCGCCGCTTGCTCTCAGGTTCCTCGGCCATTTCTAGTCGCTCCCCCGTGCAGTAGCCCCCGGGTCGGATCCGCGCTTCAATTCACCGGCCACCACCGCCTGGCCACCATCGGAGACGTGAACGTGCTGGACAACGACGGTCTGCTTGCCGCCCGAGCGGACCTTGTGAAGCGCCAGGAGCCCCTCCTGGTAGACCTGCATCATGCGTGCGCTGGCGTTCGTAGGCGCACGAGCTCGACTGGCGGGAAGCCGTGCTCGGACGCCTTCGCGAGGAGTCGCATGGCCATGTGGTGGACCGCGGCCATTTGATGAGCCAGCATGGTCTCGAGCGAGTTCGTGGACTTCGCGGCCAAGGCCGCGTCCATCGCGGCTGGCAGGACTCCGACTGCCACCGCGGCGTTGACGCGCTGCTCTGAGGCCGCGACCGTGAGCATGCTCGGGTTCTCGAAGGCATACAGAATCGCATCGCGGGCTTCCGAGAACTTCTCATCGGGCTCGGGCGCCCGGATCACTTCGTTGCCCGCGCGCACCACGGATTCAGGCGGCGCCATCATTTTGTCCGCCTCAGCCGCAGTCTTCTGAGCCTCGAACCCCTTCACGACGCCATCCACGGCATCGCGAGGCTTCTGCTTTGCGGTGCGTTGAGCGCGCAGCATCGTGCGAGCGGCCTGCTCAACTTGCTTGCTTGGATCCATTCCACGCCCTGCAACAGCTCTGTTCCGTAGAACGCGGTGCCTGCAAATCGTGAGCTGAGTCTATTTGCGGCTGTGCGATGACCGCTTGGCTGGAACGCACGAGACGTGACGAACGGTCACGACGGCGGCCAGAAGGCCGGCCACCTATATTCTAGAGGCGCGGTTGAAACCTATCAACCGACTCGCCGCAGTCCTGGCTTAAGAGCATTGGGTGCAGGAGATCGTCTATGGGCACAGCGATCGAGCTAACGTGGCTTACCGGCGCGCCAAGGGCTATAGAGACGTGTTCGCTACCGACGAGTTCTCGAAGGAGGTTGCCGGCGTCGAACGTGTCCACATCGTTCGAGGACCCAAGGGTGGAACTCATCAAGCGCGATACCGCCTGACTGTTACCGGCTCGCGCGCCCGGCTTGACTATTCACCTTTTGAGCCGTTCAACGAGCGTCATGGGATGGAACTCGGCCTGCTTCGGTTTGGTTCGCCGATCCCTTGCGGACGCAAGTGCGCGGGGCGTGGTCGAACAAGAAATCAATCACCGCTCGACAGGCGGTCTTCTCGACTACCTCAAATCCAAAGAACCCGCATCGACCGCTGAGGAGGTTGTCCAACGCCACAAGCTCCTCGCCCAGCAGGTCATGCGACCTGGTCAGGCCGAGTTCCGACGGAGGCTGGACCTGGTCTATGGTGCGAGGTGCTGCCTTTCGGGATGTCCGGTGCCATCCGCGCTCGAAGCCGCGCACTTGACGATGTTTGCGGATGGAGGAACGGATACGGCGAAGAACGGCCTGCTGCTGCGCCGGGATCTCCACGCCCTGTTCGACGCAGGTCATCTAGCTTTCGAACCGGCTTCATATGTTGCAGTTTTCTCCGAGGAGGCGCAGGAGTGGTGCGGGTCCCGCGAATGGCACCGCTCCCGCGAAGCTCTCGCGTCCTCAGCCGGGCTATGAGGCCTCTGCGCCTGACACATCAGCCCTCCAAAGACGATCAGGGCTGACCTTCGTCGCGACACACGAGAAGTAGCGTCGGGCCAGCAGGCACCTGTGGATGCGTGAACGATCAGCGTGTCGAGACTTTGTGCGAAAAGAGTCGTTCGACGCGCTCTCTTCTGACCCGGCCTGCACCGATCAGCCTGATGCAATAGGGTCTAATCCGATGTGACCTGCTTGCTCGACTGCTTGAGGGGCTGGGCGTTCGCACCAGGGCGCTAGGCACTTTCGTACCCACCAAAGGAGAGGCCCGCGCTCTGGCGGGCCTCTGCACCATCCCAGAATCGTGAACTGGTTAGCGGCGCTTCATCCGACGGCGAGCAACCACGTCCGCGAGTCCAAGGCCGAGGAGTGACAAGGTCGCTGGTTCGGGCACCAGAATACCTGGGATCAAGTCCTTGGGTGTAAGAAAGGGCTGAAACGATGGTCGGTGCAGTTGATGCGAACGTCATTCCGAGGACAAATTCTTTACCGTAGTCCTCCGGTCGAAAGCCCGTTAATGCAAAGGTGTTGATTGGACCGCCATACTCGAGCAGGTTCAACGTCACTCCCCGGAATCAACCAGGCGCTAAAACCAGGGAAAAGGGCGAGGATGTTGTAGTCGATTATCCCGAGTGGCAGAAGCAAGCTCGCGATCGCGTTCCTCGACGCCGTATGCCAAGATCTGTGCGATTCGCGGATCGAGTGCGTCGTCGATCCTCCGTTGGCGTCGAGATAGAAGAGGCTGAGGTCCGCTGTCCCGAAGCCAGTCTGTATTGGCGCAGTTGACAAGGGTCGGATAGCCGTTTCTGGCGTCTGGCCGCCTCCCTGCGGCGTGGGCACCGGCGATGGCGTTGGATTCGTCAGCAACTGCCGTGGATCAAAGTTCGGGTCAAGGCCTTTGAGCCATCCATCCAACGCGTCGCCGTACCCGCCGGACGGCGTCGATGGCAAATTATCGCTTCCTGAAATGTTGCCCCCCAGCGCCTCTTTGACTGACTTGAGCGCTAAGATAGACCGCCGTTGTAACCGGCACACCAGCGTTCAGCAGATCTGACATAAACGCAACGGCATCCGATGTGTCGAAATCACCGGTACAGAGCGTCGTGCCGCCAGGACATCCCGCGCGCCCCGTATCCGCATTTCGAAGGTCCAAGTTTTGGGAACTCGTCTCCGCGCTCGATTCGCGAAGCTGAATGATTTCAAAGATCGCCAGATCGAGAGATCTGCTTTGGATCGGTTTCTCCGCTCGCGACGACACGCTCGATGGCTTCCTTGAGGTAGTCGTCTTTAGATTTAGGCGTATACGTCTGTTGATCGTTACGGAGGCATCGTCATGCCAGGTGCCGACGATACTCATGCCGCCGGTAGCGGTGTTGGTGGATCTGAGCGTGTAGCTGACTCCAGGACGTGGCCGTTCCACCCGATCCGGTCCTGTTGACCTCGGTATGTATAGGGCTTGTCGATGTCACATGAAGCGTGCCAGTGCCGCATGTCGTGCCGGTCTGCGCGATCCGGCAACGCCGCCACCTGGAAGCGCGCCCATGCCCAATTCATTCGTGAACACCAGTGCGCCGAACGTAGCCGAAAGCGTTCCGACCGGCGCGAACGTCACGTCATAGGCCCACGAAGATCGCTCGACAGGGTGGCAGAAGACGGGCCAATCGTCCCAAGTTTGGAGTCGATCTTCGGAACATTGACGACGCCGATTTGGACATACGGCTCAATGGGAATTGTGGCGCTGATGTTGAATGACGTCGTGATTGTGATTGGGCCTGCAGAGACGCGACACTCGACGCGAGAGCCAACAGACTGAACGTGAGACATGCGACAAGCCGGGAAGCGCCCATTGATCCGATCCTCCAATGACGACTAAGACGCACGCGAAGGATACAAGCGTTCCGGCGATCTGGCACACCGAAAAATCTCAGAGTTAAAACAAAAGAGAAGACGTTTCCGAGGCAGACTTTTCCGAGAGTAGTCCCACCTTCACACCTTAAATCGACGAGGTGCAGGCACGCAGGCGCGTCTGGGAGCTAACGCGGCAGCGGTCAAGGTCTGTCGACTCTCTTCTACAACTGGCTCGAGGGAATAGCCTACCGAAACCCGATGGAAGGGCCAGTCATCACGACGACGAACCCATTGCAACTTCGCAGCTCATCGCGGATTTCGCCAGCAGTGCTCTTCAGCACCGTGGAGTACCGGCGTGGCGCCCGTACAGGACCAGAACGCAGGCGCGGTGCTTCGTGAGATGTTGCCGAATTTGTCTGACACACGCCCGGACCGCCGGCCTGGCCCGAGGGCGAAGGTCCTGGAACTCAATCGACACAAGCTCGGCCTTACCCATCGAGATGAACGATCGGCGCGTCGGCTGTGCCCATCGTCGTCGGTGTCAACACCGGAATGAGCACGCTTGAAATCCTCCCCATCGCGTTGATACTGGCTCGGCTCATCCGGTGTCGTGTGAAAATCGGAGGAAATAGAGTGCCGATGCGAATCCCTTCTTGGGATACGCAGGAGGTTCGTCGCGTATTGGGTGATCCTCCGCCTGAGCAGGATTTCGACCACGTCCCTGGTTCCCCTTTTCGGTCTAGCGGCTCATTCCGTAAGTCTCGTCGCTCCCTCAGGAACCTCTTGGCTCTTTCAGCCGCCGTTTCAGTGACTCGAACGCGAGACAGATGTTCGAGATATCCGACAAGACTCCGCGTGAGCGCGAGCGATGTTAGACCTCGTGTTGCTCTCGCCATCACGGATACCTCGGTTGGCCTCAACGTCGAGCCGGTGCTGGTCAGGCTTCATCTTTTGGCTGCGCCACAACAAGGTCCGCTTTTTGTTTGAGCCGATCCCACTCGTCTTGCTGTCCCTGTAATCGGTCGACCTGTGCCCGCAAATCGTCAACCGTGACCGCACCTAGCGCGGCGCAAACGGCGTCAGGATTCCGCGTGTGCAATTCTGCCAAGCCATCCACCATGGCCCGCATTCCCGCGAGCGCCGCTCGTATCTCAGCGCGGTGGCGTTCTATTTTGGGACGAGCCTCATTGATACGGCGGACAAGTTCGGGGACGCGAACTTCGGCCTCCTCGGGTGTCCATGTCTCTGCCTCGGAGAGAGCAGCGTGGTCCTCAAGAAACGACTTCCAGAATGCGTCTTCCTCGTCATGAGTCATCGGATGCATCCATTCTGCCCGCCTCGACGCCAGCCGCTCTACGTCCATTGTATCTGGGTCTAGTGGTTCACGAGGTTGACGCGGGTGCTGCACAAACCACGAGGCGGGATATCGAAACATCGCCCACACGGGCGACACAGAGTGTGGCTACTGCTCTTCGAGGACCGCTGCCCCTCGAGAGAAATCGTCGAGGACATCTGGAAACCCGTCTCCGAGCTCGACGCGCCAGTGTTCGCCTTCGGAGCGCCTTGGTTTCCCGTCCTTGACGCGTTGGGCCTGGAAGTCGTCGACCAGCTCGGCCGTGGCGGTCAGGCTCCTATGGATCTCGCGTCAAGAGCCGGGCCGTCCGTGTTGCGAAGACCGCAAGAGGCGTTACGGTCATCGCGGCGAAACACAGCGGATTTGCCGGCCCACCAGGTCGAGATGAGACGCTGCGGCTTCCGCAAGCGCAGCTAGACTGCACGACGCCGGGTTGGTTGCAGAGGCCCCCCATCGCGCGGGCCGTTGTTTTTGTGTAGTGGTCGGGAGAATGGCGACGGCGCACACTTAACGGGAAGGCAGTTGCCACCGATCTAGACGGCTGGCGCTGATTCCATGCAGCTGATTCGCGTCCCGTCGCCGACGAGTTCCCCGATGTCGGTCGGCTCCTCGCGTTACTCGAGGGCGTCGTCGCTACGACCGCCTCGACTCGCCTCCATCTGGCTGATCATGTCCCGGAGCTTCTGCATCGCGGCCCGCGACTGGGCCCGGATCTCGCGCATGCTCTGGCTGTAGAAGCCGTGTTTGGTCCGTGCTTGGCGGATTCGTTCGATGCCCTCGGGGGTTCGCGGTCCCGTGCTTCGGCCCCCGTGTACGTCAGCAGCGCCCGTTCGGCATTGCGGGACACTGGCATGGTGCCCCTCCGCGACTCTTGGTCCTGGCACCGCAGCGCGGGGCCTTCGAGTAGTCGCCGGGCGGGTTGCCGTTCTTCAGCCAGCCGCGCCGCTTGCTTTGAGGTTCCTGGACCATTTCTACTCACTCCCCCGTGCAGTGGCCCCCGGGTCGGATCCGCGCTTCAGTTCGCCGGCGACCACCGCCTGACCGCCATCGGAGACATGAACGTGCTGGACGACGACGGTCTGCTTGCCGCCGGAGCGGACTTTGTGCAGCGCCAGGAGCCCCTCCTGGTAGACCTGCATCATGCGCGCGCTGGCGTTTGTCAGGCGCACGAGCTCGACTGGCGGGAAGCCGTTCTCGGACGCCT
Source organism: uncultured Acidobacteriota bacterium (assembly GCA_963730485.1). GTDB lineage: Bacteria > Acidobacteriota > Vicinamibacteria > Vicinamibacterales > SCN-69-37 > CAVTYZ01. The sequence continues at coordinate 8,242 of CAVSRY010000004.1, forward strand.
TCGCGATGAGTCGCATGGCCATGTGGTGGGCAGCGGCCATTTGATGCGCCAGCATGGTCTCGAGCGAGTTCGTGGATTTCGCGGCCAGGGCCGCGTCCATCGCGGCTGGCAGGACCCCAGCGCCGACCGCTGCCTCGAGCCGCTGCTCCGAGGCGGCCACCACGAGCATGTTGGGGTTCTCGAACGCATACAGAATCGCATCGCGGGCTTCCGAGAACTTCTCATCGGGCTCGGGCGCCCGGACCACCTCGTTGCCCGCGCGCACCACGGACATCAGGCGGCGCCATCATTTTTTCCGCTTCAGCCGCAGTCTTCTGAGCTTCGAGCCCCTTCACGACGCCATCCACGGCATCGCGAGGCTTCTGGTGTGCGGTGCGTTGAGCGCGCAGCATCGTGCGAGCGGCCTGTTCAACTTGCTTGCTGGGATCCATTCCACGCCCTGCAACAGCTCTGTTCCGTAGACGCGGTGCCCGCAGATCGTGAGCTGAGTCTATTTGCGGCTGTGCGATGACCGCTTGGCTGGAACGCACGAGACGTGACGGACCGGTCACGACGGCGGCCAGAAGGCCGGCCACTTCTATATTCTGAGGCGCGGTTGAAGCGCATCAACTGACTCGCCGGTAGTGGGCTAATGCGGTGTTGCTAGAGTTTTTCTGGAGGCGCGTCACCAGAGGGCGAGACGCTCCAACCGCAGGACCTAAATCCAGCCCGCGACTCAACCGACGGAGCTCGCGCCCGAGTGCGACGAACTGTCTTCGCCATACCTCGGGAAATTCGGGCACCCACTCCGCGTCCGGCATGTAGTCAGGCGTCCCTAACGCGAATGTGAATGGGCTTCCGGCTGGCTCCCAGGACACCTGACTGTCAGCCGAAAGAACTCCAATCTCGGGCCAGTCCTTCGCTCGGTTCCTCGAACGAGAAGTGCTCGAAACGCAGGCGAATCGCCACGTCGCCTGTCAAGGTCGCGACGGTCCAGTATTTTCCATCGTCCGTCTTATCCAGAACAATTCGCTGCATAGCCAGACCATCCTCTGACGTCACCGGAGGCGAACGGGGGTTAACCACGCGTCAGCCATCCCTTGACAACTACATTTCTGGAAGCTCGCGGCTTCTGACCACAGACTTCAGCGTTTCCGTGATGTCGAGGCTGGCTTAATCTCTATTGTCAGACCAAAGTCAAATCCGTTCGACCTTCTCAGTCGACACCCGGCGGCGACGGCGAGCGCCTGCGATCTGGTCGTCGATGCTGGTTCGTCGCCCATCACGCGAGCGTGCGCGCCCTCTCGCCGGGCTCGACGGTCCAACGCTCGCCGTCCGGCGCAGGAAGCCGAATCAATGATCTGAGCGAGCATCGCAGCCGAAGCCCAGTTCGAAGAACTCCGCACGCCACACGTTTGGCAAGTTCCCGAGCCATTGGAACTTTCAGATCTCGACCCACTTGAGCTGGAATGCTGCAACCAACCTCCACTCAACCTCGTTCGATCCTTCGCCGACCTCGGCGATCTCGGCAAAGAAGTTGCTCGGCATATCCAACGTCCATAGGTCGAACCGCAGGCGAATGGAGTCGTGATCTTTTGATCCAGTAAGAGTCCGGTATTCGTTCTCCGGGGTCTTGTCGGCGAGCTGATTAAAAGGTCGTTCTGAAACGTTGCTTCGGGTCCTCATGAGTGTCTGCTCCTGTGATTGATTTGTGGTGTTTACCGTGATTGTTCTAGCCATTCACAACGTCCGGTTCGATATCCCCGGCACCAACGCCGGCGGCGAGTAGGTCGTCGACGAGACCACGCTGGCGCGCGCGGTGCGCAAGCACGCGACAGCTCGCACGGCAGTGGACCTGTGTGGATCGCGTCGGTCGAAATCTGCCGCCGCATCCCCTGCACCGCGACTCGCCATTAACGCCTGGTAACGGCTGGACGGGCCGAGCGACCGCTTGACGGACCGGCATCATCAATCGCGACTCAGTTGGCCTCCTTCGCGCGCGGCCTGTGCGGTTTTCGGGCGGATCAGTGCCTTGTTTGCGTTGGCGGCCGGGAACGGCGCCGACTCCGCAGGTCGGGCAACGATGTCCTCGCGAAGTTCCCGAGACGCCTCGGCGCCGATGCCGGCTGCCAGTCGTGCCTCGCCGACGGTCTTAGAGTTGGTTTCCGGCGGAGAGTAGCGCGCCGATCTCGGGCAGAGCACGCACCAGAATCTCGCGGTCGTCGCCGCAGCAGATCGACGGCGGCCGCCTGGGCCTTCCCGCTCGCGAGCGCCGCCATCTCGGATGGCGTGAGGACGGCCGCGGCCGCGCGTCCCCTCTCTTCAAGCTATCCGGAGAGTTGGATCCCGTTTCGATAGACCTAGATTCTTGTAACGTCAGAGATATACGTACAGGCTGCGTAACTGCGCACGGCGTAACGCAATCTCCGGATACCCCGCAATTGCAAATGGAACCGTCAGAATCGGTCCCTGTCGGCATCGGGACACTCGGGACAGTGGTCGCTGGTGTCCCACCCGCGTTACGCCGTCATGGTCGAGGATTGGTCGAGGTTCGGGCACTCGTCGCCGGTATTCGCGCGAATAACCGCGACCTCGGTCCTGCATTTCGAGCACGCCAGATTTCACGCCGACGGCGAGCGCGCGCTCGACGACTGACCGCGGGAACACCCCGCTAAGATGGCCCCAAATTGCGTTTCGAGACCGGGGTTCTTCCACCTCGAGGATTTCGGCAATCTGTTCGAGGACCTCGGACAGGTTCCGAGAGAGCTTTACAGCGAAGGCTTAACGCGCTTAGCCGCTCGGTGACGGCGCATTCTGAGCTTGCGGCTTGTTCTCCTCGCCTCAGCGCGCGAAGGCGCTTCTCAGGCGCCCGGCGACCACAGGGGCGTGTTGCTGACGACCGCGAAAAGCTCGTCCTGCGTGTGCCCTTGGTCGAGCCAGTCGACAACGTCGCCCCCTGGAGGCAGCCCAGGCAGCCGAACGACTTTCACCGTGACGTCGGGAGCATGGCGGTGAATCGACTGAGCGGCATCTCCGGTCCTTTGGAGGCCGGCCCAATCGTTGTCAGCGAAAATAGTGATGACGGCGGCTTCAGCGGTCAATGCGTAGGTCCAGACTTGGTCCCAGCGTGGCGCGCCGTGCGGCGGGCAAGTTGCCGGGAGCCCGAGCGCACCTAGACGTTCGGCGGCCTTCTCACCTTCCACGAGGAACCTCGCCGGCTGCCCGAGCAGTTCCTGCTCGCGATAGAGGCCGGGGCGCACGTCGTCGAGCCGATAAATCCATCCGCCGGCGCCGTCTGGTCGGCGCCACCTGAACGCTTTGGGCTCGTATCGAACTTTCTGGGCAACCAGCGTGCCGTTGTCGTCGAAGTAGTTGTAGGCCGCGACTTCTCTTCGACGACTGGTGCGGACCCAATCCAGGAATAGGTCGCGCCAGGCCAACCCCAGCGCCGAAATGATCGTGCCCCCCGCGCAGCCGACATGACGGTCCAGCGCGACGGTCCGGTCGCTCCGAGTGATGCTTAGAGAGGGATTTCGATCGTTGTGCGTCGGGCAGGTCGCGCGAGCCTTGCCGTCTTTCTCGATGATCACTTTTGCGCCGAACTCCCGAAGCGCGTCGAGGACGCGGTCGAAGGGATGTTCGGCAGTCATAGCGTCATCCGCGCTCGTCCAAGGGCGGCGATTGCTTCAGGCCGACTTGCGACAGCGGCGGCTACGAGGCTTCGGACCTCTCTGTACAACACTCCGGCGATGAGCGCCGCGTTGACCGCGATGACTTCATTTGCTGGCCACCCAACTGACCGGGGACCGAGCTTTACGGTTGGGGGAATAGACCTTGGGAAATACGGCGATAGAGGGTTGATCGAGCGATTCCCGTCTCGCTCTCCACTCGTCGACGTAGCCAGATCGTATACGGCGAGGCTGCCATGGAAGCTCCCTTTTGAGGATGTCGTTGGGGTCATCCCGAAGCGACCGTGGCACTACATCGGAAAAACGGACGCGCGTGTCGCAATTGCGCTTTTCGTTACGCAATTGCGCTCAGGTTCGAAGCGGAACTACTCGCGCCGGACGGCACGATCGGGCGCGGAAGTCAGTCCTTTGGCCCGGAATACGACTCCCACGCACGCTTGAGATGTCGCTCTATTGTTCGAGCGGGAATTGGACGACCACGCTGGTCAAGGGCTCAAGCAGTAGGGGCTGGCTACCGTAGAGGGGTGCTTGGGATCGACACGGGCCAGGTCGCACAGGCCCAGGATGATGGCATGCAGGTTGTTTCGTTCGCGCGTCTGGGGGCCGTTACCTGCGGAGTGGCTTGTGACGAAATCCGCCAGCGTCGACTTCCTCAATCACCAAGACGTGCGAAACGGGCTCAAATATGGGTTTGAAGCCTGGGCTTGACCGGCCGTTCCCAGTCACGTCAAGCAACATGTAACGGGTTCGTTTCTCGGCGGTGACGTAAAATCCGTCGGGATTTGTGATTGGCCACACTTCAGGCCCGCTTGTCAGATCCTGATAGGAACCTTCGAGAAAGGTGCGGCCCCATCCACCAGCAGCTCGATGTCATACACCTCATCACGGAGCTGCTCGATCCCGCCCAGTCCGACGAGATACTCGGCGCGGATTTGGCTCCCGCTTTCGTCTGCCAACCAAGCCGTATTGGACGCAAATTCCTTGTCGGTCAAAGGTTCGCCGGCTCGCTGAGCGGACGCGGAGTTGGGAAGCGGATGGAAAGCCGCAGGTCGCCATCCAGCGCGAGCCGATATAGATCGGCGATTGTGACCGGTTCTCGTAGCTCGCCGACTGAGGTGAACTCGCGCCTCGTCTAGGTTCAACCAGTCACGAAGGCTCCAGAGCGTTGGCTTCGGTAGGTCGAGAGTGGGATCAGTATGACATTTGGAAGGACAATATGAAATAGGGGTCTAAATGAGGGGCGAACAATTAACTGCGCAAAATAACAGCCGATAATCGCAAAACTGGCGGAGAGGGTGGGATTCGAACCCACGTGCCGGTTACCCGACAAATCGCTTTCGAGGCGATCCCGTTACGACCACTTCGGTACCTCTCCGCACCCACCAGTCTAACAAAGCGACGGTGTACGGCCAGAAAACGGGGCTCGCCGCACGGCGCGGATTGGTTTCGTTCTGCGTGTGCTCATCCCGGCGGCAGACTTGAGTCTGGCGGGAGATCCGCCGCGTTGACGACGGAGTTCGCGAAATCCCAAAGAATCCAGCCAGCTTCGACCGCCGCGACGTGGCAGCCCGCTTGCTATCGCTTCGGCGGCGCGTCATAGGACTCGACGCGCCAGGGTGTGACAACCAGGTCAGAACGGGACAGGCAGCCCGTTTGCCGGCCTCGGGTCGCAAGACGGATTCCTCAGCGTCCGATGGCCCGGGGCCAGCGCTCTATCGTCGCGCCTGAAAGAACTTCTGTACGCGATCGGCGCATTCAGCCGTCAGCACACCGGAGATCACAACGAGGCGATGGTTGAGGCCGGGAAACTCGTGCGCCCGCCCGGCCGACTCGATCGCGCCGGCCTTGGGCTCCGGCGCGCCGTAGACGACGGTGCCAATGCGCGCGTGGACGATCGCGCCGACGCACATCAGACAGGGCTCGATCGTGACGTAGAGCGTGGCGCCGGTGAGCCGGTAGTTGCCGGTCGCTGAGGCGGCGTCGCGAATCGCGACGATCTCGGCGTGAGCGGTTGGATCGTGACTCGCGATCGGCCGGTTCGCCCCGCGGCCGACAATCCGGTCATCGACAACGACCACCGCGCCGACGGGCACTTCGCCCGATGCGCCCGCAGCATCCGCGAGCGCCAGCGCCTCGCGCATGAAGTGGATGTGGGCATCGACACGTTCCCCGTTCCCCGTTCCACGTTCCCCGTTTCGTTCCACGTTCCCCGTTCCACGTTCCGGTTCCACGTTCACCGTTCCCTAAACCAAGAGCTCGCCGCGAAAGACCGTGACGGCCTGGCCGAGCAATTTGACACGGTCGCCTTCGAGACGGAGGCGCACCACGCCGCCACGCGCCGAAAGTTGATGCGCGACGAATTCCGACTTGCCAAGTTTGGCCGACCAATACGGCGCGAGGCAGCAATGCGCGGAGCCGGTGACCGGATCTTCGTCGATGCCGCTGCCCGGCGCGAAGAACCGCGATACGAAGTCCACGTCAGGGGCAATCGCCCGGCTCGTCACCATCACGCCGCGCGCCTCGAGCGATCGCAAGCTGGCGAAGTCCGGCGTCAGACATCGCACGGTTTGCTCGTCTGCCACCTCGACGAGGTAGTCGAACTTGCTCAATCCGACATGGACAGGCGCCGTGACACCGAGTGCCTCGAGCATGCCTGAAGGCGTTGGCGCCGGATCGGCCGGCGTCGACGGAAAATCGAGCTCGATCCAATCACCGGCCGGCGCGGCCGACAGCCGGCCGCTCTTGGTATCGAAACGCGCGACGGTGTCGCGCCCGAGCCGTCCGGTCTCCCACAACGCGTGCGCGGCCGCGAGGGTCGCGTGCCCGCAGAGATCGACTTCCACCGTCGGCGTGAACCAGCGCAAGCCGAACGCGTCTCCTTGTCAGCAACGACGAACGCGGTCTCGGCCAAGTTCATCTCGGCGGCCACGTTCTGCATCCAACGCTCGGTGGCCGGAGCCGTCAGTAGACAGACGCCCGCCGGATTTCCGCGAAACGCCTCGGATGTGAAGGCGTCGATTTGGAGCAGTGGAATAGGCATGGCCGTCATCTCTAACGATAATGGTCTCGGTCGAGCTTTGGCATCTTAAACAGCGACATGGAGGGCCCGCCAGTGATCAGCCTCACGATAAACGGAGTGCGTCGCTCGTTCGATGGCGATCCCTCGATGCCACTGCTCTGGGTGCTCCGCGACCGGCTGGAGCTGACACCGTACTCGCGTGCTGCGGCTTGAAAATCGAGGCGTTGCTCATGATCCACATGATGGCGTCACGTGGAATCGCGTTATCATCGCGGAAAGTTGAGAGGGCATTGCGGCACGAAAGCGGTCGGCAGTCCAATCTCTCGCGTTCAAAGCACGGGCCCCATCGATAGGCGATGTCTGGACACGTCCTATTCAAGGAGATCCGGTCGCGCGTCGCGCTGTCGCAGGACGAGTTCGATGCGGTAGCCGCCTACTTCACGTATTCGACGATCAACAAGAAGCAAAAGCTCGTTTCCGAAGGCCGACCCAACGAGAAGGCGTTCTTCATACAAAAGGGTCTGCTCTTTTCCTATCGGACGATGGAGAGCGGCGATGTCCAGGTCGTTCAGTTCGGAAAGGAAAACCATTGGATTTCCGACCTGTACAGTTTTCTGTCCGGCTCGGACGCGCTGTTTACCGTTGAAGCCCTCGAGCCGTGCGAGCTGTGGACGCTGACGAAGAAGGACCTGGATCGTGCCATCGCGAAGAGCCATGCGTTTGAGACCTATTGGCGGCTACTGTTTCAAACCGCCCACGCCCACACGCTGGCTCGACTCTCTGAGATCTACTCGCAGGATGCTGAAGCCAAGTACAATCGCTTGAGGACCGTTTACCCGGACCTGCTCCAGCGCGCACCGCAGTACTCGATCGCGTCGTACCTGGGCATTTTGCCGTCGTCTCTCAGCCGGATCAGAAACAAGAAGCGCAAGCGGTAGCCTCCTCGACGTCCGCACGACCGGAGAGAGCGTACTGCCGGCCCGCGTCCGTATCGGCACGCTCTCGCGCTGCCGCGGCAGGTCTGTTAGCTGTTCACGTCCTCACTTTATTGGCATAGGCGAACGAACTGTCGCCCTAGTGAGCGTAGCTTCGTGCCAGCAAAATCCGATGTTTCCGATCAATCAATTTCAGAAGGCCGGTCTTTAGAGTCCAGAGCGCTGGCCCTTGGAGGGGAGAGACCGAGATGCAATCGCACACGATCGCCCAGCTGGCACACGTCGAGTTGCTCAGTATCGACCCCGAGGCGTCCGTGAGCTTTTTCACGGACGTCCTCGGAATGATTGAGACCCATCGCGATGGCCAGTCCGTCTACCTGCGCGGCTATCAGGACACCTACCATCACAGCCTGATCGTCACCGAGTCAGCGCAGGCCGGTCTCGGCCACGCGGCGTATCGCGCCAGCTCCGAGCAGGCACTCGCGCAGGTCGTGGCTGCCGTGCAGGCCACCGGGCTTGGCCGTGGCTGGATCGACGCGAGCGTCGGCCACGGTCCGGCGTTCCGGTTCGAGACCCCTGACGGCCACGTCCAGGAGGTGCTGTGGGAGGTAGAGCGCTACTCGCCCGGCGATGCTGAGCGCTCCGCGATGCCGAACGCGCCGCAGAAGCGTCCTTTACGTGGCGTGCCGGTGCGGCGGATCGACCACATCAACTACATGTGCGGCGACGTGTCCGCGACCAAGCGATTCTTCGAGGAACAACTGACCTTCCGCTGCCGGGAGCGGATTGAGCTGCCCGATGGGAGCGAACTCGGGGCGTGGCTGAGCGTCGACATCCTCCCGCACGAGGTGGCAGTCATGCAGGACATGACCGGCTCCCGCGGTCGCCTGCACCACGTTGCGTTCTGGTATGGGATCGAACAGCACCTCAACGACGTCGCCGAGGCCCTCCGGGACCGTGAGATCACGATCGAGGCCGGGCCCAGCAAGCACGGGATCACCCAGTCGCCGTTCCTCTACGCGTTCGAGCCGGGCGGCAACCGGATTGAGCTGTTCGGCGGGTACGGCTACGTGATTCTGGAGCCGGACTGGGAGACGCGCACATGGACGCAGGCGAATCTGCCAACCGGCGTCTCGATGTACGGCCTCGAACTGCCGCCCACGTATTTCGCGTACGGCACCCCGCCGGTCGAGATCACTGCTGACGCGCAGACGGATCTCCTCAAGCATGCGCCGGCAGCGGTGCTGGTGAGTTGAGTCCCGGTCGCCCTGACGTGCAGGCCGTCGGCTCAAATCGGTGAACAGCCTAAAGGAGGAACCCATGGCAGCTTACTTTGTGTGGCACAACCGCATTCATGACGCGGAGAAGATGCAAGAGTACCTATCGAAGGTGCTCGAGACGCTGGCACCCTACCATCCCGAGGTTGTGGTCTTGGATGAGCACGTGCAGGTAGTGGAAGGGAACGCGCCTGGGCCGAGGACAATCGTGATCAAGTTCGACTCACGCGACACCGCGATGGCCTGGTACAACTGCCCGGAGTACCGGGAGGTGCTCCCCCTGCGCCTCGCCGCGACGGAGGGCTTTGGTGTGCTCGTCGACGGATTCGTGCCTCCGGGACAGTAGTCCCGTTTGGGCCAGCCCAATTGACGCGCGGGTTGCCAACGAGGGCGAGAGTTTCGCCGCAGACCTGCCACGCGGTCTGCCACTCGATCACCCTGCCACGCGCTGTGCCAAGCGGACTTTGACGGGTTGCGACGGACGCTGCGGGCTTCTGGCCTACAGCGACGTTGAAGAATTCCTAAGGGTTGAAGAAAGGGTGGTGCGCCCTGCACGACTCGAACGTGCGACCTCCTGGTTCGTAGCCAGACGCTCTATCCAGCTGAGCTAAGGGCGCCCAAGCGGCCGATTATATCAGCCCGGTCTGACGGCCCAAGCCGACGGTCTACAATGACCCGGGCCTTCATGCGGAACCCGGAAAAGGTCGGACAGAAGACTCGTCAATCGCTATCTCGTGACGGACGGATCGAAGCTTCCGCCTCAAGGACGTGAAACCGGGTGACGACGGCCCGCGCGGCCTGAAGCGGCATGCCGAGGCGCTTCTGAAAGGTGGCGTCGAACGGCTGAGCAAGCTCCAGGAACTGCTCTACGCGCAGGACCGCTGGTCGCTGCTGCTCATCTTCCAGGCCATGGACGCTGCCGGCAAGGACGGCACGATCAAACACGTCATGTCGGGCGTGAACCCGCAGGGCACCGAGGTCGTACTCGTTCAAGGCGCCGACACACGAGGAACTGGACCACGACTTTCTGTGGCGGACGACCAAGCGGATGCCGGAGCGTGGCCGGATTGGCGTGTTCAACCGCTCCTACTACGAAGAAGTGCTGGTCGTCCGGGTGCACCCCGAGATCCTGGCGGCCCAGCGGCTGCCGCCGCTCGCTCGTGACCAAGCAGATCTGGAAGGATCGCTTCGAGGACATCAACAACTTCGAGCGTTATGCGAGCCGCAACGGCACGATCATCCGGAAGTTCTTCTTGCACGTGTCGAAAGGCGAGCAGAAGCGGCGCTTCCTCAAGCGTGTCGAGGATCCGATCAAGCGCTGGAAGTTCTCGAAGACCGATTTGAGCGAACGCGAACGTTGGGACGAGTACATGGACGCCTACGAGTCCGTGATTCGCCACACGTCGTCGTCGTGGGCGCCGTGGGTCGTGGTGCCGGCGGATCACAAGTGGTTTGCCCGGCTGGTCGTCGCTCGAACCGTCATCGACGCGCTCGAGGAGCTCGATCTGAAGTTTCCGGTGCTCGACAAGGCCGCGCTGCGCGATCTGGCCGTCGCAAAGGCCACACTCGAAGGAAAATAGATGTCGGTCGCCGAACACCACGCGCTGTCACCGACGCACGTTCCCTGTTTCGTGCTCTCGATGAGCGACACGCGCACGGCTCGCTCAAGACACGAGCGCGCAAGCGATCGTGGACCTGCTCGAGGCGGCCGGCCACGCGGTCGTCGGCCGCACATTGCTGAAGGATGAACCGGCGGACGTGACGGCGCTCGTGCGGCGCGAGATCGAACGTCGTGCGGCGCGCGTGATCATCACGACCGGCGGCACGGGCATCGCGAAGCGCGACTCGACCTACGAGGCGCTCGTCGGGCTCTTCGACAAGACGATCGTCGGGTTCGGCGAGCTCTTCCGCATGCTGAGCTTCCAGGAGATCGGCCCGGCGGCGATGCTCACGCGGGCCACGGCCGGCGTCGCCGGCGGGTGCGCGATCTTCGTGTTGCCCGGCTCGGAACACGCCGTCCGTCTGGCGATGACGCGCCTGATCCTGCCCGAGCTCGGTCACATCGCGAGGGAGCTGACGAAGTAAGGTGCGCCCGACCCTGTTCGAATCCGTCCTGCCGTTCGATCAAGCGCTCGCCGTCGTGATTGGCGCGGCGACCCCGATCGAACGCGTCGTCACGGTTCCGCTGTCGGACGCAGATGGGCGCGTGAGCGCGCGCGACGTCACGGCGACTCATGATGTACCTGCCTTCGATCGAGCAGCGATGGACGGCTACGCCGTTGTCGCCGACGACACCGCCGGCGCCACTCCGTCGGCGCCGCGCGCGCTTCGACTCGTCGGCGGCGTCTTCACCGGCGACATGCCGGCGCGCGGCGTCACGTCCGGCGAATGCATGGAGATTGCGACCGGCGCCCCACTGCCGGCCGGCGCTACCGCGGTCGTCATGGTTGAAGACACGGTCGAAGGACGGCGAACACGTCCGCGTGAACGCGGCCGTTCGAGCCGGGACAGAACATCGGTCGCCGAGGTGCGGACATCATGGCCGGCCGGCCGGTCGTTTCTTCCGGCGACGTGCTGACACCAAGCCGGGTCGGGGCCATCGCCGCGGTGGGCGCGGCCACGGTGGACGTCTTCGACCGGCCGACCGTCGCAGTCTTGTCTACTGGCAACGAAGTCGTCCAACCCGGGGCGACGCTCCGCGAGGGCCAGGTCCACGACATCAACCAGTTCACGATTTCGGCCGTCGTCCGTCGTCATGGCGGCGTGGCACGCCCGCTGCCGCCGGCAGGCGACACCCTCGAGGCGCTTCACGCGGCGCTCGATGCGGGCCTCGCGAGCGACGTCGTCGTGTTTTCCGGTGGCAGCTCGGTCGGCGGCCGCGACCTGATGGTGGATCTCGTGAGCGCGCGCGGCGACGTCATGTTTCACGGCATCGCCGTGAAGCCGGGCAAACCCACGCTCTTCGGCCGCGTCGGCCGCACGCTCGTATTCGGCATGCCGGGCTACCCGACGTCATGCCTGTCGAACGCGTACATGCTGCTCCTGCCGCTTGTTCGCGCGATGGCCCGGCTGCCGCCATGGACGCCGCAGAGAGTGACGCTTCCGCTGGCCAGGCGCGTCGTCTCGACGCCGACCCGCCATCAGTTCTACACGGTGCGGATTGTCGGCGAACGCGCCGAGCCTGCGTTCAAGGCCTCCGGCGACATCACGAGCATGGCGAACGCGGATGGCTACTTCGAGATTCCGGTCGGCGTCGATCTCGTCGAAGAGGGGACGCCCGTCACGGTCACGTTGTTCTAGAACGGGTAGTGCCGGGCTGCGGTTTGCACGGTAACCCAGCGCATCTCCGTGAAGGCGTCGATTCCGGCCTGACCACCGAAGCGACCGTAGCCCGATCCCTTCACGCCGCCGAACGGCATCTGCGCTTCGTCGTGCACCGTCGGACCATTCACATGACACATGCCGGAGTCGATGCGCTGCGCCACGGCCCAGGCGCGCGCGATGTCGCGCCCGAATACGGCGGCTGAAAGGCCATACTCGGTGTCATTCGCCGTCCGGACCGCTTCGTCAACGCCGTTCACGCGAACGACGGGCTTGACCGGACCGAAGCTCTCTTCGTGATAAATGCGCATGGCAGGCGTCACGTGATCGAGCACGGTGGCGGGCATCAGCGTCGACGTCGCTTTGCCACCGCAGACGAGCACTGCGCCCTTGGCCATCGCATCGTCAATCAGCGCGTTGCAGCGCTCGACGGTGCTCGCGTCAATCACTGAGCCGAGGATGACCGGCCCCTTGCGGGGATCGCCGAGCGGCAGCTCGACCGCGCGCTCGGCAAAGCGTTTGACGAATGCATCGGCGATCTTCTCGTCGACGACAATGCGCTCGGTCGACATGCAGATCTGGCCCGAGTTGGCGAACGCCCCGAATACTGCGGCCGACACTGCCTCTTCGAGATCCGCATCGTCGAGAATCACGAGCGGCGCTTTGCCGCCGAGCTCGAGCAACACGGGTTTCAGGTACTTCGCACAGGTCTGCGCGACGATCGTGCCGACGCGCGTCGAGCCGGTGAAACTAATGCGGCGCACGGCGGGATGCGCCACCATGGCCTCGACCACTGCTGCGGCGTCGGCCGGCGCGTTGGTGACGTAGTTGATGACCCCTTTGGGAAGCCCGGCACCGTGCAGTGTCTCGACGACCAGCCCGTGGGTGGCCGGGCACAACTCCGAGCCCTTCAGGACGACGGTGTTTCCGCACGCGAGCGGCACGGCGACGGCGCGCACCGGAAGGATGACGGGCGCATTCCAGGGCGCGACGCCAAGCACGACGCCTGCGGGCCGACGCGACGCCAACGCAAGGCTGCCCGATGGTGTCGGACGGAATGACGTCGCCGCCGATCCTGGTCGTGAGCGACGCGGCCTCGACCATCATGCCGGCCGCCAGGTGGACGTTGAAGCCTGCCCAGTGACTGGACGCGCCGGTCTCGGCGGCCGCCGCGGCGGCGAAATCGGCCGCGCGTGCTTCGAGCGCAGCCGCCGCAGCCAACAGGAGCGTCCGGCGCGCCCCCGGACCCAGTGCCGACCATGACGGAAACGCGGCCGAAGCCGCCTCGACGGCCTTGATGGCATCCCCGGGCGTCGCGGCGCTTGCACGGCTCGCGACATCGCCGCTCAACGGGTTGCGCCGTTCGAAAGTTGCGCCGCCGGACGCGCTCACGTGTGCACCGTTGATGAAGAGCTTTGCGTCGAACACGAGCGCCTCCAGGTTTTGCAATCGCGGTCAGTCAGTGAAAATCCGTCGGACGTGGTCCCTCAGGAACAACCCATCTTCCGCGTTCTGCGATGGATTGCCGGCCCGGTGGCCCCAGATGCTCGGGATTGGCGCCAGCTCCGCGAACTTCAGGTGCGGAAGCTCGGCTTCGTTGTCGGCAACGCGGAAGTAGAGATCGGTTGCGCTGGGCATCAGGAGCACGCGCGCCGTAATCGCGTTCAGAGCCTTGACCAGATCGCCGTTGTAGAGCGGGTTCGCGCTGATGTCGCCGGCGATCCAGGTCTTCAGCTGCGCGTAGAGATTGGCCGCATCGCGCTGCTCGAAGCGGACTTCCCATTGCGTGCGCAGAAAGTCGTCCAGACTGGACGCTTTGAGGACCGACAGAGTGGAGGCCCGCTCGATAGAAATCCTGGCTCATCGCCCAGGCGGCGTAGCTGCGTCCGAACGCGCGCAGCGCCGCCGTCGGCGGCGCTGAGAAACGCCCGTTCCCGACGTGTTCTGGCGCGGCCTCGAGGATCGCCGCGACGCTGAGCAGAAAGACCTGGTTGTGAACAGCGGTCCGCGCACTTCCGCACACGACGACGATTCGTTCCACGGCATCCGGATAGAGCGCGGCCCAGTGATAGGCCTGCTGCGCGCCCATCGAAAACCCGTACACACCGGCCAGCTTCTCGATACCGAAGATGTCCTGGAGCAGCCGGCGCTGGGCGTGAACGTTGTCGGTCGAGGTCACGAGCGACGGGTAGTTCGGGGTGTTCGAAGGGCTGGACGACAGACCGCTGCCGAACATGTTCGGGATGACGATGAACCACCGCGTGGGGTCGAGGATGCCCTTCGCGCCGATCAACCACTCCAGCTCGGCGTGCGTCGCCGAGTAGCTGGTCGGATACAGGATGACGTTGTCTTTGGCCGGCGAGAGCGTGCCGTGCGTCTTATAGACGATGAACGCGTCCTCGATTACGTCACCCGACTGCAGGGTGTAGTCACCCAACGCGTATCGGCCTTCATTCGGCGGCGATGTCATTCGCAATCCTTGTGAATCGAGAGGAAGGGAGCGGGCCGGCGACAGAGCCGGCCCGCGTCTGGCATGGTCAGCGGAGGTCTTCGGGGATGATCTTGCCTTTGTCCGCGATCAGCTCGTCGTTCAGGAAGAAGCGATGGTTGCGCAGCGCGAAGTCCTGGTGGCACCCGGTCGTGTGCTTGCCGCCGAACGTCGCGTTTTCACCAAGCGCGATGAGCGTGTTGCCGTAGAACGTGCGGCCGTCCTGTCCAATGATGTCGAGCGGCTCCTGGTACGCCACGGAATTCCACAGCGCCTTCGGATGGGATCCCCAGCCGAGGTGCGAGATCGCGAACCCTTCCGGATCCTGCCAGCCCTCGATGTAGTCGCGAATGACGGTCGCGTCGAAGCCGCCCTCGATCTTCGTGACCGCGCCTTTCTCGAACGTCATCTTGACGGGCGTCGTCAGGAAGCGCTTCGTGGGATACCAGATGTCGCCTGGATCGACAACGAGCACGCCCTCGCCCTTGCCCTTCCGTCGGAATCGTGTACTGGAACGCGCCGGGCCAATGATCCCAGCGGCCTTTCTCGTCCGTGTAGCCCCACTGGCCGATGACCGGGCGGTCGGTCATGTCGAACCAGACGTTGGTGCCGTTGTCGGACTCGAGACGAATGGTCTTGCCCTTGTGGAGGCGCGCCATGCCCTTCTCGACGCGCACGCGGTCTTCCGGCGTCGGAAAGAGCCGCTCGAGGCACTCGACGGGGTCGTGCACCATGAGAATGCGCGTGCCCGCGGCGAGAATCAGACGCTGTTCCTTCGAGTGCAGCAGGCCGCCGCTCGAGAGATCGATCACCATGCTGGCGAGCTTGAGGACCTGTACACCGAGCTTCGACGACGCAAGAATCGACGACGCGACGTTGCCGGCCCGGATCACCGGCACCTGTTCCGGCTTCTCCGACGGAAGCATCAGCACCATGACGTCGGCGCCGATCCCACGCGCGGCACCGTACGCGGCGGCCGCGTACTCCTGGTTGGACGTCGGCTCGGTGAGAATCACCAGCGACTCCGAGGACTTCAGCTTGCAGAGGTCGAGCATCTTCCGGAACAGCGGAACCAGCTCGCCGGTACGAAATGCGGTTGCGGTTTCTACGGCCATACAGACACCTCTCCGTGACGATTGACGAAATTACAGAACACTAATCAGCCTCGCCCCCAGGTCCTCATCGGTCAGCTCCCCTCCGCAAGCGGCGCCGTCGTGGCGTCGTATTCGTAGACCCAGTTCGCCTGGATCCCGCCCTTCTGCGGGTTGATGACTTGTCGGACCTTGTAGACAAAATTCCGGTACGCCTTCACGAGGGGCGAGTGCTGGTGGTACGTCTGCCCTCGCTTGCGAGATTCGAGCTGAACGCGGCTCGTGCGCGGCATCCGGTGCCGCTCGTATTGTCTGAGCGCCGAGACCGGATCGCGCGCGCCGGCCAAAGCTCGCGCGAGCACGAATGCATCCTCGATCGCCATCGCCGCGCCTTGTGAGAGGAACGGCAGCATGGGATGCGCGGCGTCGCCGAGCAGCGTCACTCGCCCGGATGTCCACGTCGGCATCGGATCGCGATCGAACAGGCCCCACTTGACGACGTGCTCAGCCTGGTTGAAGAGCTTTTGCAGGTTCACGTGCCATCCGCGAAAGCCCTCGATCATTTCTTCCCTGGTGCTCGTCACGTTCCACGATTCTTCGACCCACTCCCGGCTGTCGCGGATCGCCACCACGTTCACCGCGCGGCCGCTCGAGACGTAGTAGGTGACCACGTGCCCATGCGGGCCGAGCCAGAACGACGAGTCCGGACTCACATAGTCGAGCAACTCACCGTTCGGGACCGGGACGACCGTCCGCCAGCACATCGTCCCGGTGAAGCGCGGGGACTCGTCGCCGAAGAGTGCCTTGCGGACGACCGAATGCAGGCCGTCTGCCCCGACGATCACGTCGGCCTCGAACTCCGTGCCGTCGGCAAACACCGCCGTCGCAGAGTGCGCGTTCTGTTTGACCGACACGCACGACGTGGAGCACGACACCGTCGCCGGATCGACGAGAGTCGTGAGAATGCGGTGCAGATCGGCGCGATGGACGTGAAAGAACTCCGCGCCGTACAAGCGCGGGCATTCGTCCTTGAGCGGCGTCCGAAAGTTGATGTTGGCGGTTTTCCAGTCGCGTCCGACGATGCTGTGCGGCAGAAAGCTGACGTCGCTGAGGGACTGCCACAAGCCGAGCGCGCGAAGCACCTTGACGCCGTTGGGGGTCATCTGGATGCCCGCGCCGATTTCGCCGAAGGCCGGTGCGCGCTCGAAGATGCGGGACTCGATGCCGAACTGTCGCAGCGCTCCGGACAGCGCGACGCCGCCAATGCCGCCTCCGATGATCCCGACCTTCAGGGCTCCCAAGCGACAAATCGTATACTAAATATCGTATTTTTCAACGCCTCAGAATCGACTATAGTGAGCGCGGAACAGTCCCGAGACACAGCGCATGATTTCGGCAAATGCTCAAAACCGGGCGGTGAGCAAGGGCCTCATCCACGAGCAAATCGTGCCCCTGCTGAGGAACGACATCATTTCAAATCGCTGGGAGCCGGGTGAGCGGCTTCCGGAGCCTGCGCTTTGCGAGGAATTCCGCATCTCGAGGACGCCGTTTGCGGGAGGCGTTCAAGATCCTGGAGGCCGAGGGTCTGGTCGAGATGCGCCCGCACGTCGGCGTCGTCGTGACGTCGCTCGATCCGCCCGACCTTGCGGACAAGTTCGAGGTCCTGATGGGCTTCGAGCAGTTCGCCGCGTCCAAGGTGGCGCGCCTGCGCGAGCCGGATACGCTCGATGCGATCGTGAGGACGCAGGACGCGATGGAGAAGGCGCTAGCGGCCGGCGACGTCGCCCGCTACTACGACCTCAACGACGAGTTTCACGGCGCGATCGTGAGCGGCGCCAACAACGCGACGCTGGCCCAGATGCACCACAACATCATGCTGCACGTGCGGCGGGCCCGGCATCGCGTCCACGAGTACGAGCCCGCCCACAAGACGTCCTTCGAGCGGCACAACGCGGTCATCAGATGCGTGCTGGCGGGTGACGAGGATGGCGCGGGCAAGGCTGCCCGCGCGCATCTGGAAGATATTGCGAACGCGGTGCTCTCGAAGATCAGGAGCGCCGCGACTACTTGAGGCGCTTGTTGACCTCGTCCCAGTTGATGACGTTCCACCACGCCGCGAGGTAGTCCGGGCCGGCGGTTCTGGTACTTCAGGTAGTAGGCGTGCTCCCAGACGTCGATGCCGAAGATGGGCGTCTTGCCGTCCATCATCGGGTTGTCCTGGTTGGCCGTGCTCTCGATCGCGAGCTTGCCGCCTGACGTCGACGAGCCAGACCCAGCCGCTGCCGAAGCGGCCGACGCCGCCCTTGTTCATCTGTTCCTTGAACGAGTCGAAGCCGCCGAAGTTGTTCGTGATCGCCTGCGGCGATCTCGCCCGACGGCGCGCCGCCCTTGCCGGGGCCCATGATCTGCCAGAACATCGTGTGATTGACGTGACCGCCGCCGTTGTTGCGCACGGCCGTCCGGATGTCTTCGGGCACGCTCGACAACGACTTGATCAGCTCCTCGGCGCTCTTCCCCTGCAGCCCGGGTGCTTCTCGAGCGCGGCGTTCAGGTTGTTCACGTAGGCGGCGTGATGCTTGCCATGGTGAATCTGCATCGTCTGCGCGTCGATGTGCGGTTCGAGCGCGGCGGCGTCGTACGGAAGCGGCGGTAGCTGATGTGACATGACCCGGACTCCTTAAGTCAGTTTCCAACATTCTATGCAGGGCGACGCGCGCCCATGTCTTCGTCGGCTCGGGCACGACGATGCGGTTGTGGACCTCGCCGTCCACGAGACCGTCGAGCACCCAGAGCAGATGGTTCGGCGACACGCGGAACATCGTCGAGCACAGGCAGCCCATCGTGTCGAGCGTGCGACACCGTGCGCGCCGGCGCGACCTCGCGCGCGAGGCGGTTCACGAGATGGATCTCCGTCCCGACGGCCCAGACCGATCCCTCGGGGCTGGTCTTCACCGTGCGGATGATGTGCTCGGTCGATCCGCAGTCGTCGGCCGCCTGGACGACGTCGAACGTGCACTCGGGGTGCACGATGACCTTGCCGCCGGGATTCGCCTGGCGGAACTGCTCGATGTGGCGGACCGAGAACCGCGTGTGAACGCTGCAGTGGCCCTTCCACAGAATCAGGCGCGCGCGGTCGAGGCGCGTCGCGCTCGACGCCGCCGAACGGCAGATCCGGATCCCACACGACCATCTCGTCGAGCGGAACGCCCATGCGAAACGCCGTGTTGCGGCCGAGATGCTGGTCGGGCAGCATCAGCAGCTTCTCGCCGCGCTCCCAGGCCCACGCCATGACCTTCGCGGCGTTGCTCGACGTGCAGACGATGCCGCCGTGCTCGCCGCAGAAGCCTTTGATGGCCGCGGTGGAGTTGATGTACGTGACGGGAATCGACGCTCGTGACGCCGAGCGTGCGCAGCTCCTCCCAGCAGACTTCGAGCTGGTCGATCGCGGCCATGTCGGCCATCGAGCAGCCGGCCGCGAGGTCCGGCAGGATGACGCGCTGTTCGGGCGCCGGTCAGCACGTCGGCGCTCTCGGCCATGAAATGGACGCCGCAGAACACGACGGTCTCGGCCGCGTGCTGCGCCGCGGCAAACTGCGACAGCTTCAGCGAGTCGCCGATCGCATCGGCGAACTTGATCACTTCGTCGCGCTGATAGTGATGGCCGAGAATGACGAGCCGGTCGCCCAGCGCCGCCCTGGCGGCCGCGATACGGACATCGAGCTCGGCCTCCGGCAGACGGAGATAGCTCTCCGGCAGCGGTTGCCGCTCGTTCAGTCGCGTGCGCTCGTAGTCGGTCAGTAGCTGTACGTCCATCGCCTGCGTTTTCCCCCTCTACGAAATTGAGCTTGTGAAATATTTCTCAATCTCTAGAGACGAAAAATGCCAAATCCCCCAAGGCGATTGCCGGCGGGGATTTGACTGCGGCTAGTGTATCAAGCCTGCGCGAGGTTTTCTATGGCTTCAGCACGCCGGGCGCGGCTACGGCGGCTCGAGCACGTTGTAGAGCGTGTCCCGCTCGACCGGCTCGCGCCCGGCAGCGCGAATGAGCCGCCGAATCTCGGCCGTCGTCAGCGACTCGGGCGTGCGCGACCCGGCCATGTGGTAGATGTGCTCTTCCTGCACCGTGCCGTCGAGATCGTCGGCGCCGTACCAGAGCGCCATCTGCGCGACCTCGACGCCCGTCGCAATCCAGAACGCCTTGACGTGCGGGATGTTGTCGAGCATGAGCCGCGCCACGGCGTGCACGCGCAGCGTGTCGATCGCCGACGGCGCGGGCAGCTTTCGCATCTGGTTGTTGTCGGGATGGAACGCCAGCGGAATGAACGCCTGGAACCCGCCGGTCTCGTCCTGCAGCGCGCGCGCGCGCAGCATGTGGTCGACCCGCTCCTCGTTCGTCTCGATGTGCCCGTAGAGCATCGTCACGTTCGACCGCATGCCCGAGCCCGTGCGCGAGACGATGAATCGCGAGGTACCGATCGGCGTCCGCCTTGTCGTGCGCGATCTTCCGGCGCACGCGCTCGGCGAAGATCTCGGCGCCGCCGCCGGGTAGCGAGTCGAGCCCGGCCTCCATCAACGCGCGCAGCACCTGCTCGTCGGACATGCCGTAGAGATCGGCGAAGAACGCGATCTCAACGGCCGTGAAACACTTGAGATGGATGCCCGGGCGGATCGCCTTCAACCCGCGTGAGCAGATCGAGGTAGTAGCTGAACGGCAGATCGGGATGCAGGCCGTTGACGACGTGAACCTCGGTGAGCGGCTGGTGTGCGCGCGATCGCAGCTTCTCGAAGACCTGATCGAGCGACATCGTGTAGGCGTCCGGGTCGCCGGGCTTCAGACGCGCGAACGAGCAGAAGAGACAACTCGCGACGCAGACGTTCGTCGCCTCGAGCCGCAGATTGAAGTTGTAGAACGTTCGGCCGCCGTGACGCTTCTCGCGCTCGCGATTCGCGAGCCAGCCGACGGCGTGCAGATCGGGACACTCGAACAGACGCACGCCGTCCTCGAGCGTCAGACGCTCCGCGGCGTCGACCTTGTCGGCGATGTCCGCGAGACCGATCGAGTGAAGGCGTGATCGCACGGCGGATTTCCAGCCGATTTTGACATAATCCGCCGCTGTGCTGCTCGCGGCCACCAACCTGTCGTTCAGCTATGGCCGGGACGGTCAGATACGCGCGGTCGATGGCGTGTCCCTCTCGGTGGAATCGGGATCGGTCGTCGCCGTGCTCGGTCCGAACGGGTCTGGCAAGACCACGCTGATCAAGCTGCTGTCTGGCGCCCTGCGGGCCGGTCACGGCGACGTCACGCTCGACGGCGTATCGCTTGGCCAGCTGCCACGCGCGACGGTCGCGCGCCGCATCGCGGTGGTGCCGCAGGACACGCACCTCGCGTTCGACTACACCGCGCTCGAGATCGTGCTCATGGGACGCTATCCGCGTCTCGGCGCGTTCGAGATCGAGGGCCCCGACGACATCCGCTGCGCGCTGGATGCGCTCGAATCCACCGGCACGCGCGATCTGGCCGCGCGGCCGTTCACTCAACTCAGCGGCGGTGAGCGCCAGCGCGTGATCATCGCGTCGGCGCTCGCGCAACTCGACGAGCGCTACACGAACGACGCGTCACCAGGCGAGACGCGGCCGATTCTGTTCATGGACGAGCCGACGGCCTCACTCGACCTTCGCTATCAGCTCGAGTTGGCCGCACTCCTTCGCCGGCTCAACCGCGACCGCGGCATCACGATCGTTCTCTCGACACACGACCTCCGCCTCGCCTCGTCGATCTGCACGAACGTCGTCATGCTGGCCAATGGCCGCGTGTTGGCGACTGGCACGCCCGAGGACGTGCTGACGGCCACGCTCGTCGGCCGGCTGTACGGCGTGGATGAGCATCTTGTGGCGCGGGCCCTGGCGTGACCGTGGAATCCCCTCTTCGCCGCCGTGTTCCCGTTGTCGTGCTGTCGTTCGTCGGCATGGTCATCGCGGTGTTCGCGGCGCCCTTCGTCGGCTCGACGCCGCTCTCGATCGCAAATGTCTTCAGCACGAGCCAGCCGTTCGCGGACAACGTGGACGCGCAGATTTTTTTCCTCGCACGGTTGCCGCGCACGCTGGCGGCCGCCATGGTGGGCGGCGTTCTCGCCGCCGCGGGGGTGGTGTTTCAGGGACTGCTGCAGAATCCTCTCGCATCGCCGTACACGCTGGGCGTGTCGGCGGGCGCAGCCCTCGGCGCGATGATTGCGATCACGTTCGGCGCCGCCTGGCCGATCGGCGGTTCGGCCGGCGCGAGCCTGGCCGGCGCAGGAATCGCCGTGCTGGTGGTGTACGCGCTCGCGACCGCCCGTCATCGCGGACTGTCGACGACGGTGCTCCTCCTGTCCGGCGTCACGCTGAATGCATTTTTCTCGGCCCTGATTCTCTTCGTTCAGTACCTCAGCAATTTCGCAGACACCTTCCGCGCGTTGCGGTGGCTCATGGGTAACCTCGACGTCGCTGGCTACGCGCCGCTCCTTGCCGCGTTGCCGTTCGTCGTCGCGTCGCTCGCGGCCTTCGCCTGGCTGGCGCGTCCACTGAACCTGCTCAGCCTGGGCGACGAAGCGGCGACGAGCCGTGGGCTCGATACGCGGCGCGCCCAGCGCGTCGCCTTCTTCAGCGGGTCGGTGGCGACTGGCGCCGCCGTATCGGTCGGTGGCCCGATTGGCTTCGTCGGCATCATCGTGCCGCACCTCGTCCGGCTGGTTGTCGGCGCAGACCATCGGGTCGTGTTACCCGCGTCAACGTTCTTCGGCGCGGCATTTCTCGTCGGCTGCGACGTCGTCGCGCGAACCATCATGGCGCCGCTCGAACTGCCCGTCGGCATCATCACCGCGGTCATTGGCGGTCCGTTCTTTCTGTGGCTACTCTTGAGACGACGATGACGGGGCTGGCTTGGGGTTTGAGGCTTGCGGCTTGGGTCTGCTGCGCTGGTCGTGGCTCGGCGCGCAGGCGCCACCGTCACGACCGTCTCGAGTCATCAGCCTGATCCCGGCGGTGACGGAGATGCTCTTCGCCATCGGCGCAGGTGACCAGGTCGTCGGCGTGTCGAGCTTCGACACGTATCCGCCCGAGGCCGCGAAGAAGACGCGAGTCGGCGCGCTTCTGAATCCGGACTTCGAGCGCATCCTGTCGCTCAAGCCCGATCTGGTGGTCGTCTACGTCAGCCAGACCGACCTCATCGCGCGCCTGCAGCGAGTCGGCGTTCCGACGTTCGTCTATCGCCACGCCGGGCTGGCCGACGTCAGCACGACGATCTCATCGCTCGGGCAACGCGTCGGCCGCGCGACCGAGGCCTCGCGACTGGCTCGCGACGTTCAAACCAATCTCGAGGCAGTGCGGCGGTCGGTCGCTGGACGGTCGCGGCCCCGTGTCGCGCTGATTTTCGGGCGGGATGCCGGGACACTCCGCAACATGTTCGTCAGCGCGGGCGTGGGGTTCCTCCACGACCTCGTCGAAACGGCTGGCGGTCAGAATGCGTTCGCCGACGTGAAGCGGGAGAGCATGCAGGTCTCGTCCGAAGCCATGCTCGCGCGCGCGCCCGAGGTCATCATCGAGACCCACCAGTCGAGCTGGGACACGTCGGCGACGGCCCGTGAGCAGGCGGTCTGGCGCACGCTGCCGGCGCTGCCAGCGGTGCGCATGAATCGCGTCTATATGGTCGCGGACGACCGATTGTTCATTCCCGGGCCGCGTGTCGTCGACGCCGCACGCATCTTGGCCGGCGTCATCCATCCCGGCGTGGACGCGGCGAAGTAGCCGGTCACACGAACTCGACCGGTACTTTGTTGGGGATCAGGCCCTTCTCGTAGGCCTCGCCGAAGAACCGCTCGAGCGCGGCGCGGCCGCGCTCACCGTAGTCGAGCGTCAGCGCGTTGACGTACATGCCCACGAACTGATCGGTGGATTCGCGATCGAGGCCGCGGCCGTACTGCTGCGCGTACTCGACCGCATCGGCACGATTGTTCAGCGCGTGCGCGATGCTGTCGTGCAGCATCTTCGAGACGCGCGACATCAGATCCGGCCCGAGATCGCGACGGATGACGTTGCCGCCGAGCGGCAGCGGCAGGCCGTTCGTGCGCTCGAACCACCATTCGCCGAGGTCCACGATCTTGTGCAGGCCTTCGGACGCGTAGGTCAGCTGCCCTTCATGAATCAGCAGACCGGCGTCCACGCGGCCTTCGAGCACCGCGCGATCGATCTGATCGAACGGCACGACCTCGGGCTCGAACGACGGATCGAAGAGCTGCAAGGTCAGAAACGCGGAAGTCAGGCGGCCAGGAATGGCAATCCGCATGCCCTTGAGGGACACGGGCCCGGCCGCCGGCCGTGGCTGCCGGGCGACGAGCATCGGACCGTAGCGGTCGCCCATGCTCGCGCCGTGGGGCAGCAGCGCGTACCGATCCATCAGGTGCGCATACGCATGGAACGACACGGCGGTGACTTCGTACCTGCCCGGCAAACGCCGCGCGGTTGAGCGTCTCGATATCGGAGAGCACCTGTTCGACGTCGATACCTTCGACGTGCACGGCGCCGGACGCCAGCCCATAGAACATGAAGGCGTCGTCGGAATCGGGGCTGTGAGCGACCGTAATCTTCATGAATACACCGGGGGCTTCGCCCCCGTCCTTCGAGCAGCTCAGGACGCCCCGAGCTTTGTCGAGGGGCGCGGACCCTACGCGCGCTCGCGAGGGCCCAACGGCCCACTCCGATCGCGCGGCGCGCGATGATGCGCGCCCGATAGTCTTTCACATCAGGCCTGGTCTCCGTCTTCGGCCCGAAAGCGCGCGAGGAAACCAAAGAGGCGGCCGACCGAGGCCGGTCCCGCGAGCCGCCAGTCGAGCAGGTTCGCGTGCGGCCGGTCGCCCACGCCCACCGCGATGTCGCCCTTTCCCAGCGCCGCGAACGCATCTTCGTCCGTCCGGTCGTCGCCGAGATACAGGATCACCACCGCCTCGTCGTGCGGCGGGTGGACCTTCGACCGAATCCACTCGGTGGCCCGTCCCTTGTTCCAGTCCACGGCCGGTAGCAACTCGAGTGTGTCAGCGCCCGTCTGCGTCTTCAGGACGTTCGCGTCAATCTGCGGCTGGGCGATCGATCTGGAACTCCTTCAGGGCGCGCTTGACGAACTGCGGCGGCACCATGCGCGTGTGGCAGGTAATGGCGAACGTCTTGTCTTCGAGCAGCAGCCCCTGACACCACGCCATTTCACGCTGGGCTGTCCCGAGAATTCCGGCGAGGATCGGCGCCACGCCGTCGAGCGCCTCATGGTGGTAGCGAACGCCCGGGCCCTCGATTTCGAGACCGTGGACACCGGCGACGAACTCGGCGACCGGGCCGACGCGGTCGCGCACGTTGTCGAGTCCCCGCCCGCTGACGACGCCGAACGTGACAGACGCGAGGCGACTGAGAGTTGTCGATGCCGGCGCGCACGGCGTCGGTCACGACCGCCTCGTCGGGTCTCGGCGCGATCTCCGACAGCGTGCCGTCGAAGTCCGTCAAGAGCAGCAGATGCCGCCCTCGCGTATCCCGATGAATCTCGGTGGCGACCTCGAGAGAGGATGCGTAGTTTCCCCTGCCCGTTCTGTGGTGACTACCCAGAGAGAAAGCCCGTACCTTTCCGGCGTTCCAGCCTGTTGAGAATGTCCGACGCCCATGCGAGCACATCGCGGCCCGCCACCCGCCGCCGCAACGCCTGCATCCGGCGGCGGCGCTCCCACTGCGGCATCTCGATCGCGCGCTTGATGGCGGTCGCAAACGCGCGTTCGTCGTAGGGATTGATCAACAGCGCCTCCGACAACTCCTCGGACGCGCCGGCGAGCTCGCTCAGAATCAGGACGCCGTCCAGGTCATCGCGCGCCGCGACGAACTCCTTCGCGACGAGGTTCATGCCGTCATGAAGGGACGACACGATGCAGAAATCCGCCAGCCGATACAGCGCGACGAGTTCAGGGAGCTCGAAGGTCTTCTTGACGTAGAGGATCGGGCCGGCGCTGTCCGATCCGGCAAACTTCCGATTGACCTCGTCGACCAGGCCGTCGATCTCGGCGGAAATCTCAGCGTAACCCGGCACCTCGCTCCGCGACGCCACGCCAATCTGCACGAACACGAACCGGCCGACGAGATCCGGGCGTTCCTCGAGGAACGCGGCAATCGCGCCGATCCGCTCCGGAATGCCCTTCGTGTAGTCGAGTCGATCGACGCCGATGCCGACGACCTTGTCTCCAAGGCCGAGCTCCCGCCGAATTTCCTCCATCCGGTCCTGCAGCGACGACTCCTGCAGGATCGAGCTGATGCGATCGAAGTCCGCGCCAATCGGGATCGCGACGACGCGGACGGGATGACTGCCGAGGTACACGGCCTCGCCTGAGACCGAGGCGCCGAGCTCCTCGCTCACGGCATTGAGGAAGTTGCGCTGGTCGCGCGGCAGCTGAAACGCGATCAGGTCGTTGGCGACGAGGCCCTCGAGGATTTCCTTGCGCCAGGGACAGATGCGGAGCCGATCGATGTCCGGCCACGGGATGTGCCAGAACAACGCCATCCGCAGGTGCGGCCGCCGCTCGCGGAGGTATTTCGCCACGAGCGCCAGGTGATAGTCGTTGAGGAAGACCGAGGCGTCCGGTGGCGCTTCAATCGCGGCGTCGCGCGCGAACAGCCGATTGACGTTCTGGTAGGCCTTCCAGTCTTCTTCCTTGAACTGCGGCCGCACGTGCGCCTGGTGACAGAGCGGCCAGAGCGCGCTGTTCGCAAAGCCGGCGTAGTAGTGCTCTTCCTGGTATGGGGTCAGCCACAGCCGGCGCAAGCGGTAGGCCGGACTGTCAGGCGGCACTTCGACCGAATTGTCCTGATCGACGACCTCGCGATCCGCGTTGCCGGCGCCGTGCGCGATCCACACGCCGCCCCGTTCCCGCATCAGCGCATCGAGCGCGACGGACACGCCACCGGGCGTGGGCCGTGCCCGAATGACGCCGTCGTCACCACGTTCATGCGCCCAGGGCTCGCGGTTCGAGACGACGACGAGGTTGCCGGTCGCCGCGTCCGATCTCGCGAGCCTGCACCAGGGCGGCGCGGAAGATGATCGGACCGATGAGCTGATTGATCGCGACGACGGCGACAATCAACGCCTGAAGCCTGAGTCCCCAATCAGGCAGTTCCCGCACCGCCAGCGTGACCAGGCCGAGCGTCGTGCCCGCCGTCGGCAGCAGCGCGCGCCAGAGCAGGTCGGATCCAGGCCAGTCGCCCCCGGTGACTCGCACGGCCGCGCGAATGCTCGTGCGGACAGCGAGAATGCGCAACGCCGACAACGCCACGGCGATCAATCCGACCGTCGCCAGGGCCTCGACGTGCATCGACGCGCCGGTCGCCGCGAAGAAGAGGACGAGCGCCGGCATCGCGCCCTGCTCGGCCGCGTCGTGCAGCACGTCACCGGCGGCGGGCCGGATGTTCTGAATGACCAGACCGGCCGCCAGACCAGCCAGAAACGGCTCGAACCCGAGCGGCGCCGCGAAGCCCGTCACGACGCCGCACAACACGAGCAGCACGACCGTGATCTCGCGGCCGACGACCTGCAGGTACAGCGTGAACAAGCGCGCCGCACGCCGCGCCGAACGCGATGGATCCGGCGAGCGCCCACAGCGTGATGCCGATGACATCGATCGTCGGCACAGCCGCTGCACCGAACACCGCGCGTCCGGTGCTCTGGCTGACCGCAAAGAGCACGACCACGGCGATCTCCATGAACACGACGACTTCCGTCGCCAGGTCCGCGAGCGGACCGCGCGCGCGGCCTTCCGCGATCACGGCAATCGTCACGGCAGGCGAGGCGCCAACGAGCAACATCGCCGTCAGCGTCGCGGCGGCCACGCGCTCGCCACCCGTCAGGTCGGGCGGCAATCGGCAGGAGCGGCCACAGCAGATAGAGCGCGACGCCCAGCGTCAGCCACGCGCCGATCATCGTCACGCCAGCGAGACCAGCAACGGCCGCAAGGCGCGGACGCAGGCGGCGGATGTTGAGGTGAAGGCCGGCGATCACCGCAACGACCACGACGGCAAAGCTGCTCGCGACCTGAAGGTCGCGCGCCATGACGCTCGTGATGATGTTGGCGAGCGAGGGACCGCAGACGAGGCCGAACGTCAGGTAGCCGGTGATGCGCGGCAGCTGGATGAACTCGCAGAGCCAGCCGACGATCGCGGCGGCGATGAGCGCGACACCAAGCGCCAAGCGTCGCGTCGCCACCATGGCTCGCGCCAACGCGCGCGACGATGAACCACGCGAGACCGACCGTGACGGCTAGCGCCGCCAGTCGCCTCACACGTGCGCTCCACGCCGCCAGTGCGGGACCACCGCCAACGCGAACACCTCGAAGGCCGCCGTGCCGATGGCCACGGTGGCCAGCAGCGTGTCGCCGGCCGAGGCGGGCAACATCTGGCGGAAGTTGAGCGCGAAGGCCACCGCAAGGACACCCGGTGACATGAGATAGGCCGCGAGGTCGGCCGCCCCGACGTCAACGAATCGGGACGACAGCCACGCGCCGACGACCTTGCCCGAGAGACGGAACAAGAGGTACGGCGTGAGCAGCCACAACGCGGAGATCGACGGCACCGTCATCGCACCGGCCGTCACGAGCAGCAGAACAACGACGGGGTGCTGCACCTTCTGGAGGTCGGCTTGAACGATCCGGTCGGCCGCACCGGGCGCCACAGTCCAGGTCAGGCCCGCCACGAGCCCCACACCGAGCGGCGACACGCCGAGATAGGACGCCGCGCCGCCGGCAAGCGCCAGCGCCCCGAGCACGTAGACCGCGCGCTCCGCGCCAGACTCGGCACGCTCGAAGAGCAACCAGCCAATGAAGCCGACCGTCACGCCGATGAGCAGTGGCGCGGCGCCGTACGCCCACGGGTTGTGCTCGTCCGGTTCGGAAAGCAGGAGAAACGCGCCCATCCCCAGGACGATCGGCAGCACGTCGTCGAGGTCGGCGACACGTGTGGCAACCTCGGCGACGGGCTCGGAGTCCGGATCAGCCGAAGTCGCCGACGAGGCCGAGGCGCAGAGACCAAGCGCGATGGCGAGGGCCACCACGGGCGCGGCCATCGGCATCTCCGTCACGTGCGACGAAGTACACGGTCGCCGACGCCACGGCCGCAATGGTCACGAGGCTCTCGAGGCTCGCCGCAATGAACAGGCGGGTGGCGGATCGGATCTCGCGTCCGAGGGCCGTGCCGACCAGCACACCCAGCACGGCGAGCGCGAGTGACACGGCGAGATCCAGTCCCCGGAGGAGTTCCGGCGGAATGAGGCCCAAGGCCTGCGGTCCGAGCAGCGCGCCCACCGGCAGAAAAATCACGGCGGGCGTAAGTGACGGCGCAAAGCCGAGCGCCGATCGCGTCCTCAGGAGTGAGAGCAGCCACGTCAGGGGCGACGGCGGCGGCACGCCCAGCCGGCGGTCGATGGGATCCTGGCCGCCGAGCTCGCGGCGGCGGACGTCACGGGTCTGCGGCGTCACGAAGCGCCACCCGGCCCCGAGAGGAGATCGAGCACCGCAGTCTCGATCACGGATGGCGGCACGACGGCGGCGCCGGCCGCGTCGCGGACGACGAGACCGATCAGCCGCCCTTCAATCGTGAAAAGCAGCGATCCGTCAGCGACGTTCACGTTGTCCACGCCGGTGAGCGCGGCCGGCCATCGCTCGTGCTGCCGCGTCCCGGTCCGGCCAATGAACACGGGTTGCAGCGTGGGGCCGTCCATCGTGGCCGTCGCCTCGCCCAAATACGCGAATCCGGAGAACGCCTCCGGCGGCGTTTCGATCGACGCCGTCCGCCAACGCGGGCAGCCGGATCAAGCGCGATCTCACGCTTCGAGTCGGCACCGACGATCTCGACCGGCTGGGACGAGTCGGCGAACTCGGTCGGGATCATGCCGGCTGGCACACGGACCAGCGCCAGATCCGGACGGACCCGCAGGCCGAGCACGAGCCTGGATGCGTTCGGCTGATGGTCTGCCGGGCCCCGGCCCCCGCCGCGGGCAGGCGCAGCCGGACGCGCCGGTCCGATTCGGACCACGACCACCCTGGGAGCGATCCGACTCGCGGTCGAGGCCATGGCCTCCGACAGCTCCTCGAATGCGGCCCGGCTCACCAGGTTCGCAAGCGGGCTGGGCGCCGGTGGCGCCACGTCGAGCGTGGCGGCTGGAAATCGAAACCGCGCGAGCACGAGCAACACGGCCAGCGATACGACGACGATCAAGACGAGCAGTCGCGTCTCGCGTCCCCACCGTTCCTGAAGTCCGTTCGTCATTCAATTCCTCGCGTGCGGAAGACCGGTTCCGCATCGGAAACCGGTTCAGTCCGTCCGGCGCGTGGGAGGAACACGCCAAGAAAGAGCCTCAGAGTCCTGCGTTCACTTCTGCCGGGGATGGCCTTCTCGAACCAATGCTACGTGCGACGGGAACCGCGCGCGAACCAGTGCTAGACGGGCGCCATGTTGCGAAGATGTCGAACAACCGCTACGAATTTCTCAATCGCGTACTCGATGTCATCGTCGGTGGTAAATCTGCCGAGTCCGAAACGGATGGATGCCGACGGCACCGGATCGCTGTGCATGATGGCGCTCAGCACATGAGAGGGGGTACCCGACGCGGACGTGCACGCCGAACTCGACGACACGGCGATGTCGCTGATCCCGACGAGCAGGGACTCACCGTCGACGCGCGTCGAAGCTCACGTGCAGGTTGTTCGGGAGCCGGTGCTCGAGCGATCCGTTCACGGTCAGACCATCCAGACCGGCCCGGAGTCCGGCCAGCAGACGATCACGCAACCGGCCCACGCGGCTCGCTTCGGCCGGCATCTCCTCCCGGCAGATGGCGCAGGCGCGTCCGAGACCGACGATGCCAGGCACGTTCATGGTGCCGGCACGGAGACCGTGTTCGTGGCCGCCACCGGTCACGAGCGCCCCAATCTCGAGCCGCTTACGAACGAACAGCGCTCCGGCACCCTTCGGTCCGTACATCTTGTGGGCGGTGAGCGAGAGCAGGTCGATGCCGTCCTTGTGCACGTCAATCGGCACCTTACCGGCGGCCTGCGCCGCGTCCACGTGAAGCAGACTCCCGCGCGCGTGCGCGAGCGCGGCAATCTCCGCCAGCGGCTGCGAGGACGCCGATCTCGTTGTTCGCGGCCATCACGCTGACGAGCGCCGTGTCGTCGCCTATCGTTCCCGCAAGCGCGTCGAGGTCGATCCGGCCGTCATGGTGGACGGGTGCGACGGTGACCCGCCAGCCTCCGGCGGTCAGATGCTGCGCGGGCTCGAGCACTGACTTGTGCTCGATCGCCGACACGATGATGTGACGGCGAGACGACGGCGCGGTCGTGGTCACGCCGTGAATCGCCATGTTGTTCGACTCGGTGGCGCCGCCGGTGAAGACGATTTCGCGCGGCTGGGCACCGATCAGCGCCGCGACCTCGCGTCGCGCGGCCTCGACGGCGTCGCGCGCGCGCCAGCCCCAGGCGTGCGTGGACGAGGCCGCGTTGCCGAAGTCCCGGGTGAAGTACGGCAGCATCGCGTCGAGCACGCGCGGGTCGACGGGCGTCGTGGCGTGGTAATCGAGGTAGACGGGCGCCCGCGCCATCCAAGTATTATGACCTCGAAGAGGTGTCACGCATGCAAGGGTCGACCACCTCGACCGGCGGTGCCTCCCCTACCCCGATCGACGCACAGCAGCAGATCGACAACCCGACGTGGTACCGCGACGCGGTCATCTACCAACTCCACGTCCGCGGATTCTTCGACAGCAACGACGACGGCGTTGGCGACTTCCGCGGGCTGACGCAGAAACTGGATTACATCCAGTCACTCGGCGTGACGGCGATCTGGGTGCAGCCGTTCTACCCGTCGCCGCTTCGAGACGACGGCTATGACATCGCGGATTACCGTGACGTTCATCCGAGCTACGGCACGCGACGCGATTTCCTGGCGTTCATGAACGCGGCGCACGATCGCGGGCTTCGGGTCATCACCGAGCTCGTGATCAACCACACCTCCGATCAGCATCCGTGGTTTCAGGCGGCGCGCCGCGCGGCACGGGGCACGTCGAAGCGCGACTTCTACGTCTGGAGCGACACCGACCAGAAGTACGCGGGAGTGCCGATCGTCTTCAAGGACACCGAGCCATCGAACTGGACGTGGGATCCGGTTGCCAACCAGTATTTTTGGCACCGGTTCTTTCACCACCAGCCGGATCTGAACTTCGACAACCCGATGGTCACGAAGGCCGTGCTGCGCGTGATGCGCTTCTGGCTCGACATGGGCGTCGACGGGATGCGACTCGATGCGGTGCCCTATCTCGTCGAGCGCGAAGGCACGCAGTGCGCGAACCTGCCGGAGACACACGCGGTCCTGAAAACCATCCGGCGCGAGCTCGACAGCCGTCATCCGGGCCGCATGCTGCTTGCCGAAGCCAATCAGTGGCCCTCCGACGTCCGCGCCTATTTCGGCGACGGCGACGAATGTCACATGGCGTTCCATTTCCCGCTCATGCCGCGCCTGTACATGGCACTCCGGCAGGAAGACCGCCATCCGATCTCCGAGATCCTCTACCAGATGCCGGAGATTCCAGACGTCTGCCAGTGGGCGATCTTCCTCCGCAACCACGACGAGCTGACGCTCGAGATGGTGAGCGACGACGAACGCGACTACATGTACCAGGCGTACGCCGCCGACCCGCAGATGCGTCTGAACGCCGGCATCCGCCGGCGCCTCGCGCCGCTGATGGAGAACAGCCGGCCCCGCATCGAGCTGCTGACGGGGTTGTTGCTGTCGCTTCCCGGCACACCGGTCCTCTACTACGGCGACGAATTGGGCATGGGCGACAACGTCTACCTCGGCGATCGGAACGGCGTGCGCACGCCGATGCAGTGGAATGCCGACCGCAATGGCGGCTTTTCGCGCGCCGACCCAGCGCGTCTCTATGCCCCGCTGATCATGGACTCGATTTATGGGTTCGGCGCGGTCAACGTCGAGGCGCAGGACCGGTCGCCGCATTCTCTGCTCGCCTGGATGCGTCGCATCGTCAGCCTCCGGCAGCGGCACGTGGCGACGTTCGGCCGCGGAACGCTCGAACTTGCTGAGGCCGGCAAACCGTCGCATCCTCGCGTTCATCCGCCGCTTCGAAGCCGATGACCCCGTCCTCGTGGTCGCGAACCTCTCGCGAACGGTGCAGGCCGTCTCGCTCGACCTTGCGCGTCTCGCAGGGCTGGTGCCGATCGAGATGACGGGCGGCGTGGACCTGCCGCGCATCACCGACGCGCCGTACATCCTCACCCTCGGACCTTTCGCGTTCTACTGGCTTCGCCTGCAGCGCGAGGCGCCGTCCAACCTGATCAGAGGACCGGTGA
Organism: uncultured Acidobacteriota bacterium; assembly: GCA_963730485.1. Classification (GTDB taxonomy): domain Bacteria; phylum Acidobacteriota; class Vicinamibacteria; order Vicinamibacterales; family SCN-69-37; genus CAVTYZ01. The sequence goes on from CAVSRY010000004.1 coordinate 41,449, forward strand.
CGACCCCGGTCGAGCTCGATCCCGAGCAATCACCGCTGCTCGTCGGTCCTGAGTGGTGGAAGATTTTCGACGGAAGCATCCGCACGCTGTTGGAGCGCCGGCATCTGGCGGGCTTCCTCCAGCGACAGCCGTGGTTCGAACGACGGGCGGCTCCGCTCACACGTGTCACGATGTCGGACTGGGGAACGCTGCAGAACGGCGAGGAGCCCGTCTTCGTCGTGGTGCTGACCGCCGGGTTCGCTGATGGCGTCGATGCCCGGTACATCCTGCCAGTCGCCGTGACCGGAGGGGAACGTGCCGCCGCGATCACGCGCGAGACACCGGACGCGGTCATCGTCGCGATCGGAGGGGCGCGCAAAGGCGTCATGCACACGCGCCTCGATGGAACGCTCGGACGGACAGTCGTGAACGTCATGCTCGCCGAGCAGGAGGTCAGGCTGCGGGTCGGACGCCTCCTCCCGACCCGCCTCGATGGACTCGAGGCGATCGGATCACCTCGAACGGTCGACGACATTCCGCCGGCGCCGCTGGACACGACCCGCTTCCAATCGCACGCGTCGTTCGGTGAACGTCTGATGCTCGAAGCGGAATGGCGCGCGTGGCCGGGTCCAAGTCCCGAGCTCGAATCGCTGACGTTGCTGACAAAACAGGCCGGCTTCACGCGCGTGCCGTCACCCGTCGCGAGCCTCGACTACGTGGATGCCGCCGGTGAGCGCTTCCCCGCGGCACTCGTGACGACCTACCTCCCGCATCAATCCGATGCGTGGCGTCACTCGCTCGACGATCTTTCACGCTTCTTCGACACGGCGATGACAGACCGACCCGCCGACGCAAAGACCCGGACCGCTTGCATCGTCCTGGGTCGAGGTTCCGCCGCCTGGCGTCGAGGAGACGCTCGGCACCTTCGCGGGTCTGGCCGCGGCGATTGGGCAACGGCTGGCCGAAATGCACGCGGCCTTCGGGCGGATCGGCGTGGCATCGTCTCGGGCCGACGCGACCTTCGACGCGGACCATCTCGATCGGCTCGCAGAGCGGGCAGCAAAAGCCGTGGAGCACGCCCTGGCGGCGGTGACATCGCAGCCGGCGCCGAGTGACGCGGCCAAAGGAATCGCCGATCAGCTCGTCGCCCATCACGATCGGTTCCTGACGGGTGCTCAGGCGTCGCGCTCGGCCGTTCCATCCGGACTTGCCATGAGCCGGGTGCACGGCACACTCGATCTCGCTCACGTGCTGATCTACGAAGGTGACGTCCTGTTCATCGGCCCGGCTGAGAATTCGACGCGAGTCACCGGAGAGCCGGCGACGGCTCCAGACGCCGCTCGTCGACATGGCCAGTCTGTTGTGGTCGCTCCAGAATGCCGCCACGCGCGCGCTCGCGGGCCGACCGGCGACGTCACCGGCTGATCGGGACCGGCTGGCCGCGTGGGCACAATGGTGGGTCGCGGGCTCCGCCCACGCGTTGCTCGCGTCCTATCGGCGCGCGACGGCCGGCATGCCCTTCGTCCCGGAGAACGCCGACACCGTCGCCACGATCCTTCGGCTGTTGCTGTTCGATCGAGCCTTCAGCGACATCAGCCGAAGCGCGGTCGCGTCGCCGGAGTGGCTGGAGACGGCAGCGGCAGGAGCGCTCGCCCTGGTGGAACCGCGCGGGCTGAGCCGTCGGGCTATTCGGTGACGGCCACGGTGGGCGACGCCGCGATGGCCGCTTTGAGCGTGTGCCACGGCAGACTCGCGCACTTGATCCTCACGGGAAACTCGCGAACCCCGCCGAGCACCATGAGCTTGCCGAGCGACGCGTCCCCTGAAGGCTGATCGAGTGGCGACGTGATCATCGCCTGAAAGCGCTGGAAGATCCCGGTCACTTCGGGAATCGTCCGTCCCTTGACGGCCTCGGTCATGAGCGACGCGGAGGCCTTGGAGATCGCGCAGCCCGATCCTTCGAACCGGATGTCCTCGATACGATCGTCGGCGAGCTTCAGGAACACGGTCAGCCGATCGCCGCAGAGCGGGTTGTGCCCCTTCGCTTCGCGGTTCGCGCCCTCGAGCGTCCCCCAGTTCCGCGGCCGCTTGTTGTGGTCGAGGATGAGCTCTTGATAGAGGTCGGATAAGATCAGACATTGGCTTGGGACTTGGGACTTGGGACGTGAGGCCTGGCAGAGCCCAAGCCTCAAGTCACAAGCCTCAAGCCATCAAAAGAATCCCAACTAGAGCTTCGCCGTCTCTGACATCCGCTCTTTGCCCCAAGGCGGTTCCCAGACGATCTCGACCCAGGCGTCGGTCACTTCGGGCAGCGCCTTGATCTTGTAGCGGACTTCGCTCGGAATCTGCTGCGCCGAGGGACAGGCGGGGCTCGTGAGCGTCATCTTGACGAGCACACGGCGTTCCGCGTCCACGAGAATGTCGTAGATCAACCCGAGCTCGTAAATGTCCACGGGAATCTCGGGGTCGAACACCGTCTTGATGACCTCGACGATTTTCGGCTGCAGCTCGGCGGTCTTCGCCGCGTCCACCGGCCCGATCTGCGGCGTCTCGGACGCCGACGGCACCGGAGTGGTCAGCGCGTCGATGTTCAGGCCCTCGGGTACGCTGAACGGCAGATCGTCTCCGCCGGCCATCGTCGTGACCTCCGCGGCAATCTCGTTGGCGCTCTCCGGCGACGTCGCGTCCGCGGGATCGTCCTTACTCTTCAGGAACGAAAAGATGCCCATTGTTGCTACCCCAGCAGCGTGCGGGCCCGCGTGACGGCCGCCGCGAGCACATCGATCTCTTCGAGGGTGTTGTAGATCGCGAACGAGGCGCGGGCGGTCGCCGGAATGCCCAGCCGATCCATGACCGGCTGCGCGCAGTGATGCCCGGTGCGGATCGCCACGCCTTCACGATCGACGATCGTGCCGACATCGTGGGGGTGGACACCGTCGATGATGAATGAAACGACAGCGACCTTGTGGCGCGCGGTGCCGATGAGGCGAACACCGTCGATCGCGCTGAGCGCGGCGGTGGCCTTGGCGAGCAGTGCGGCCTCATGGGCCTGGACGGCCTCGAAGCCCACGCCCTCCAGGTACTCGATGGCGCGCCCAAGGCCGATCGCGCCGGCGATGTGCGGCGTACCCGCCTCGAACTTGTACGGGAGGTCGTTCCAGGTGCTCTCCTCGAGCGTCACCGTGCGAATCATGTCGCCGCCGCCCAGAAACGGCGGCATCGCATCGAGGAGGGCTTCCTTCCCGTAGAGGATGCCGATCCCGGTCGGCCCGTAGATCTTGTGGCCGGTAAAGGCGTAGAAATCAGCGTCGAGCGCCCGCACGTCCGTCCGCAGATGATGGACCGCCTGCGAGCCGTCGACGAGCACCTTGGCGCCTACGTCGTGCGCCATCCGAACGATCTGATCGACAGGGTTCACGGTGCCCAGCGCATTCGACGCGTGGACGACCGCCACCATCTTCGTTCTCGGCGTGAGGAGCCGTTCGAACTCCTCCATCACGAGCTCGCCGCGATCGTCCATCGGCACGACGCGCAGCACGGCACCGGTCCTGCGCGCAGACCTGCTGCCACGGCACGATGTTGGAGTGGTGCTCCATCGTCGTGATGAGCACTTCGTCGCCGGCACGGAGGTTCTCGTCGCCCCACGACCGCGCCACCAGATTGATCGATTCGGTCGCGTTTCTGGTGAACACGATCTCGCGGACCGACGCGGCGTTCATGAACGCGCGCACGCGCTCCCGCGCCGCCTCGTACGCGTCGGTCGCGCGTCCACTCAACTCATGGACGCCCCGATGGACGTTGGCGTTGTCGAGCTCGTAGTAGTGGCGAATCGTGTCGAGCACCACCGACGGCTTCTGTGACGTGGCCGCGTTGTCGAGATAGACGAGCGGATGTCCGTGCACCAGCTGGTGCAGGACGGGGAAATCCGCCCGGAGCGCGGTGACGTCGAACGTGGTTGCGGACGAAGCCATGGAACTACCCAATCGCCAGCTTCTGCTCCACGGCCTTCATGGCCGTAGTCCGGACCGACTCGGCGCTGATGCGGTCCAGCAGATCTCCCGCGAACGCGTGAATCAGCATGACGCGGGCTGACCAGTCGTCGATGCCGCGCGCGCGCAGATAGAACATCGCGTCCTCGTCGAGCTGACCGATCGCCGCGCCGTGGGTGCACTTCACGTCGTCGGCAAAAATCTCGAGCTGAGGCTTGGTGTTGACCTGCGCCTCGTCGCTCAGAAGCAGCGCGCGGTTGGTCTGTTTGGCGTCGGTCTTCTGCGCGTCCTGGCGCACCAGGATCTTGCCGTTGAAGACGGCGCGCGCGCGGCCCGCCAGGATGCCCTTGTAGACCTCGTGGCTCGGGCAATGCGGCTTGGCGTGGTCGATCGTCGTGTGGGTGTCCACCAGGTGATCGCCGTTCGCCACGTACAGGCCGTTCAGGGTGCACTCCGCGCCTTCGCCGTCGAGCACGGCCGAGATGTCGTTCCGTGCGATCCGGCCGCCGAACGTCAGCGCATGCGAGGTGAACGTGCTCGCGCGTCCGAGCCAGACCGTCATCGTGGCCATGTGAAACGCCGTCGTGGTTTCACGCTGCATCTTGACGTGATCGACGACGGCGCCAGGCTCCAGATGCACCGACGTGACGGCGCTCGTGAGCGCCGTACCGGGGCCGAGGCCCGCGTAGCTCTCGATGACAGTGACCTGCGCTGCTTCCCCGACGTAGAGCGAGAGCCGCGGCGCCACGAGCGCGGGCTGACCGGTCGCGACCGTCACGGCGAGCACGTGGATGGGCGACGACACGATGGTCTTCGGCGCCACGCGAATGTGGACGCCGTCCTCGAAGAACGCATCGTTGAGGTTCACGAACGGTCCGGACGGCACGAGCGTCGAGTCGTCGCTGAGCCGGCTGGCCGCCGACTCGATCGTCACGCCCGCGGGCAGTCCGTCATGTGATGACAGCGCCTTCGAGACACGGCCATTGATCACGACGATCTGCGGACCCATTCCGCTGAACAGGAACGGCGCGATGTCGTGGCGATCCGGCGTTGACGATTGCGCACGCTGGAACGTCTCGGCGGCGATCGGCGCCACGTTCGTATGACGCCATTCTTCGTCGCGCGTCGATGGGAACCCGTCCTTCAAGAACCGCTCGAAGGCGCGCTCCCGCCGGGCGCCGAGGCCGTTGCTGCCGCCAAACGTCGGATCGCGGCGGAACGCCTCGAACGCGGCCTGGTACGTCTCGCTTCGTTCCGCGAGTTGGGTCATCGGGAACCGACCCCCGTTTCAACCCAGCCGTAGCCCTTCTCCTCGAGCTCGAGCGCCAGCTCCTTCCCGCCCGATCGGACGATGCGTCCTTCGCTGAGCACGTGCACGTGGTCCGGCACGATGTAATTCAGCAGACGCTGGTAGTGGGTGACGACCAGCATGGATCGCTCGGGCGACCGCAGCGCGTTCACGCCGTTGGCGACGATCCGGAGCGCGTCGATGTCGAGCCCGGAGTCGGTCTCGTCGAGGACGGCGAGCTTCGGCTCGAGCACGGCCATCTGAAAGATCTCGTTCCGCTTCTTCTCACCGCCGGAGAACCCTTCGTTCACCGACCGGGTGAGCATCGACTGATCCATCTCGAGGAGCTTGGCCTTCTCGCGGGCGAGCTGCATGAACTCGACGGCGTCCACGTCGGGCTCGCCGCGGTACTTGCGGAGCGCGTTCAGCGCGGCCTTGAGGAAGTAGGCGTTGTTGATGCCGGCGATCTCGACCGGGTACTGGAACGCCATGAACAGGCCTTCGCAGGCGCGCTCTTCGGGCTCGAGCTCGAGCAGGTCCTTGCCGTCGTAGACGATCGACCCGCCGGTGACCTCGTAGCCGGGATGGCCGGCGAGCACACGCGCGAGCGTGCTCTTGCCGGAGCCGTTCGGCCCCATGATGGCGTGCACTTCGCCGGCGCCGACGCTGAGCGTCAGGCCCTTCAGAATGTCCTTGCCCTCGGCGCGGGCGCTCAGATCGCGAATCTCAAGCAGCATCTCTGACTGTCCTCTTTACTTAATGGCGCGGGGCCCCACCCCCGCGCTCTGACTGCGGGCGCTCGCTTCGCTCGCGTCCTCGGCGTCAGATCGATACACGGACGACCCAGACTGCCTATCCGACGGAGCCTTCCAGACTGATCGACAGCAGCTTCTGCGCTTCGACGGCGAATTCCATCGGGAGCTCGCGGAAGACTTCCTTGCAGAAGCCGCTCACGATCATGTTCACGGCGTCTTCGGTCGAGATGCCGCGCTGGCGGCAGTAGAACAGCTGGTCTTCGCCGATCTTCGACGTCGACGCTTCGTGCTCGACCTTGGCCGACGTGTTCTTGATCTCGAGATACGGGAACGTGTGCGCGCCGCAGCGGTCGCCGATGAGCAGCGAGTCGCACTGCGAGTAGTTGCGCGCGCCGTGCGCGTTCTTGCCGATCTTCACCGCGCCGCGATACGTGTTCTGACCGCGGCCGGCCGAGATGCCCTTCGAGACGATCGTGCTTCGGCTGTTCTTGCCGATGTGGATCATCTTCGTGCCGGTGTCCGCCTGCTGCCTGTTGTTCGTGGTCGCGACCGAGTAGAACTCGCCGATCGAGTAGTCGCCCTGCAGGATGCAGCTCGGGTACTTCCAGGTGATGGCCGAGCCGGTCTCGACCTGCGTCCAGGTGATCTTGGCGTGGTCCATCGCCTTGCCGCGCTTCGTCACGAAGTTGTAGATGCCGCCGCGGCCTTCGGCGTCGCCCGGATACCAGTTCTGAATCGTCGAGTACTTGATCGTCGCGTGGTCGAGCGCCACGAGCTCGACGACCGCCGCGTGCAGCTGGTGCTCGTCGCGCATCGGCGCCGTGCAGCCCTCGAGGTAGCTCACGAACGCGCCTTCCTCGGCGACGATCAGCGTCCGCTCGAACTGGCCGGTGTTCCGCGCGTTGATGCGGAAGTACGTGGACAGCTCCATCGGGCAACGCACGCCCTTCGGCACGTAGGCGAAGGAGCCGTCGCTGAAGACCGCGGAGTTCAGCGTCGCGTAGAAGTTGTCGGTGTAGGGCACCACCGAGCCGAGATACTTCCGGACGAGATCGGGATGATGCAGGACCGCTTCCGAGAACGAGCAGAAGATGATGCCGAGCTCGGCCAGCTTGTCCCGGAACGTCGTCGCGACCGAGACGCTGTCGAACACGGCGTCCACCGCGACGCCGGACAGCATCATCTGCTCGACCAGCGGAATCCCGAGCTTCTCGAAGGTCTTCCGGACTTCCGGATCGACCTCGTCCATGCTCGAGAGCGTGGGCTTCTTCTTCGGCGCCGAGTAGTAGCTGATCGCGTTGTAGTCGATCGGCTGAATCCGAAGGTTGTGCCAGGTCGGCTCCTTCATCGTCGTCCACGTGCGATACGCCTTGAGCCGGAAGTCGAGCAGCCACTCCGGCTCGTTCTTGATGGCGGACAGGCGGCGAATGACGTCCTCGTTCAGGCCGGGCGCAAACGTGTCGGCCTCGACGTCCGTCTCGAAGCCGTACTTGTACTCGCGTGTGGCGAGTTGTTCGATGGTTTCAGTTGCAGTAGTCATGTGTCTGCTTCATCCAGTTCGCCTGGGGCCCCACCCCAGGCGCCCGTCACGCTCAGCACCCTCGCGACGCTCGGGGCTTCGCGGTTGTCCTCACACCGAAAACGACGTGCCGCAGCCGCAGGTGCTCTTCGCCTGCGGGTTCTGGAACACGAACCCGCGGCTGAGCAATGTCGTGTCGTAGTCGAGCGTCGTGCCGTCGAGCAGCCGGTGGCTGCGCGGGTCGATCCACACGCGCGCGCCGTTCGGCCCCTCGAAAATCAGATCGTTGTCGCGCGGCGCCGGCTCCCACGAGAAGACGTACTCGAACCCGGAGCACCCGCCGGCCTTGACGCCCACGCGAAGACCCGTGGCGTCGGGGTACTGCTTCTCGATCAGCTTGCTGATCTGAGACGCGGCGTGTTCAGTCACCGTGATCATCGAATTCCTCGACCCTACTTCCGCAGCACCGCGACCGGCACGCCGACCGCGGGCGGCGCCACGACCATGTCGACCGCCAGATCCGTCACCGACGTGGCAGAAAGCGCCGAGATGATGCGGTCCTTGATGCGCCAGAGCGGGTCGCGAATGTTGCACTTCGCGTACTGATCGCAGCTGTGGTCGGTGTCCGAGCACGCGGTCACCGTCAACGGGCCGTCGATCGCCTGAATCACGTCCGCGACGGAAATCAGGTCGGACGACCGGCTGAGCCCATAGCCACCGTGAATCCCCTGGTGAGATGCCAGCAGGCCGGCGCGCACGAGACTCTGCAGCACCTTCGCCAGGAGCTCGGCCGGAATGTCGTACGCCTCGGCCAGCTCGCGGGCCGAATGCGCGGGCCGTTCCGCATGCGCCGCCATGTGGCGCAATGCCAGCAGCGCGTAGTCCGCCTTTTTCGACAGCCTCAGCATGGGTGCCTTCCGGGAATGTCCGACCGAACTAGTCCATCTTAACGCCCCGTTTACGTCCCGGCAAGCGCGTTCTCGGGTAAGTTGTTCATGAGACTGGTCTTAGTAACGCTTGTACCCCGTGACCTGCCGTGTCACACTCACGGCCGAGACTCGGGAAATGCTCACGGCTCTTCTCTCCCTCGTCGCCGGTGCCGCGCTCGGCGCCCTGGTGGTCTACGTCTTCTGGGTGCGCGACCGCCAGTCCCTGGTCGAGGTCGTCGCCCGGTCCGAGGCGGAGCGCGATGCGGCGGTCCGGTCGGATGCCCAGCAGCGCGCGCTCCTCGCCGACAACCAGATCCAGCTCCGAGACGCGTTCTCCGCGCTCTCGCGGTCCGCGCTCAAAGAGAATCGGGACGACTTCCTCGGCAACGCGCAGACCGTGCTCGAGCCCATGAAGGACGCGCTCGAGAAGGTCCAGCGCCATCTCCACGACGTGGACAAGGCGCGCGAGGGCTCGTTCCGCGCGGTGGCCTCCGAGCTCAACCTCCTGCGAGGCGCGCAGGACCAGCTGCGGGCGTCGGCTGACGGCTTGTCGCGCTCGCTCGGGTCACCGAACGTCCGCGGCGCCTGGGGCGAGATTCAGCTTCGCCGCATCGTCGAGCTCGCGGGCATGCTCGCCGCAGTGCGATTTCGAAGAGAAAGTCAGCGCGGCGTCCGATGCAGGCAACCGGCAGACACCGGACCTCGTGGTGCGGCTGCCGGGCGACGCCACGATCGTGGTCGACGCGAAGGTTCCCATTCAGGCCTATCGCACGGCGGTCAACGCGAAGGACGATGCGACGCGCGCTCGAGTCTCTGGACGCGCACGCCCGGCAGTTTCGCGATCACCTCCGATCGCTCGGCGCGAAGGAATACTGGAAGCAGTTTCAGCCGGCGCCGCAGTTCGTGGTGATGTTCCTGCCGCTCGAACCGCTTCTCGGCGCGGCCTTCGAGCGTGACGATTCGCTCTTCGAGCAGGCCGCGAACCTCCGCGTCATCGTGGCGACGCCGATGACGCTGCTGGCGCTGCTGAAGACGGTGGCCTACGGCTGGCGCCAGCAGGAAATCGCGACCAATGCGGAAGAGATTCAGATGCTCGGCCGGCAGCTCTACGAGCGGCTCGCCTCGATGGTCGAGCATCTCGACAGCGTCGGCCGGAACCTGAAGCAGGCCGCGCAGAGCTACGACGGGCTCGTCGGTTCGCTCGAAACCAAGGTGTTGCCGGGCGCGCGGCGGTTCAAGGACCTCGGCGTGACGTCCACGAAAGAGCTGGAAATCGTTGAACCCCTCCGGCTCGAGGTCCGCAGCGTCGTCAAGCCGGAACTGACCGGGCGGCCGGATCCCGAGTCCGGCGAGTCAGACACCAACCTGCGGCTGCTCCGCCAGCGCGGCGCGAGCGCGTACGCCGCTCACTTCGCGATTTCTACGGTCACGCGTCACGCGCGCCTGAACCTCGATCTCGCCGGGCGTGATCGGCGTGGACGCGTCGGCTGCCGGGAGCCGCCGACATTCGCATCATGGGCATCGGCGGCGGCGTCGAGCCACTCGAGCCTTCATCAATTCGAACGATGGCTCCGAGCGAGCGCTTGGCGCCGGCCGCAATCGCCTGTGCCCGCGACATCGCGTCCTCCACGGCCGCGCGCAACGCTTCGTTTCTGGCGGCGCGCTCGTCCTTCAAATCGAAGCGCGGGCCGTTGATCGAGATGGCGACGGTCTTCGGCGCGTTGACGGCGTCGATGATGTCGGAGAGGCGATCGAGGTTGTCCACCCGCACCTCGATCTGATTTCTCGCCACATAGCCGCGCAGCGTGCTCCGTCCGTTGTTGTAGTCGAACTCGGGCGAAACCGAGACGGCAGTCGTCCGGAGCGCATCGGCTGCGACGCCGGCACCCTTCAGCGCCGCCTGCACGATCGTCATGGCTTCGGCATTCTTCTTCCGCGCCTCGGTTGCACGCGGATCGCGCGCTTCGGTCGACACGGTCAACCAGGCCCGATCGGGCGCACGTTTCAGCGTCGCCTCGCCCTGCGCCACGATGACGTTCGTGAGCGGGGCCGGCACTTGCGCGGCAACGACTCCCGCGCTCGAGAGCAGCAGGCAAACGGCGAACACCAATCGAGTCATGCGGACACCTCTCACCCAGACTAACGCCGGTCGGATTTCTACCTAACTCCGAACGATGAGCTTGGGAATCTCGGCGACGAGGAAGGCGGAGAGGTCTTCTTCGAGCAAACTCGCCACGGGCTTGTCGGCGATCGGCCGCTCCTCGATGAGGTGTCCGTGCCGGCCGCGGGTCACACTCGCTCGCCCGATCACCATCGCCGACGCGCCTGACGTGTCGAGCCCAAGCTCGATGAAGGTCTGAGCCGAACTGTCGGCGACAAGACGGACGGTTCCCGGCTGGAGTCTGGACCGTGAACGGATGTCCTTCGGCCTTCAGGACGAGCGCAGCTTGCCGCATGACAGGCGTCGCGATGTCGGCGAGGAAGGTTTCGTAGGCCTTGGCGGCCTCGTCAACTACCACGCGACGGCTGGACGCGTCCTTTCGTGCGTCGTCGAGGGCCCGAATGATGCGCTTGCGAAGGTCAGAAACATCCATGATGCGGCCCTTCATCTTATGACGTGCGGGTGACCCGAGGCTTCCTCGCGTGTCGAATCAGCGGCCTGGTCGCCAGGTGAATGGTCATGAAGCCGCCAAGCACGGGCACCGTGTCAACGCCCTCGAACCCGGCCTCACGCATGAGCGCCGCCACGCCACGGGCGCCTGGATACCGTCGAATCGACGCGGGAATGTAGCGATAGGTGTCCGGATCGCGATGGAGGACGAAGCCCAGCGTTGAACCCACCGCCGTCAGGTAGGTGAGATACACGGCGCGCACGACCGCGGATTCCGGACGATTGAAGTCGAGCGAGCACAGCCGGCCACCAGGCGACAGCACGCGGTACATCTCCGCGAGCGCCGTCCGCAGGTCGGGCACGTTGCGCAAGCCGTAGCCAGTGGTAATCAGATCGAATCGGCCCGAGGCGACCGGCAGCTTCCCCATGTCGCCGACCACCCAGTGAATGGATCGGCCCTGCGGCTTCAGCCGCGCCAGCTCGATCATGCGCGCCGTGAAATCGAGCCCCACAACGGATGCGCCGCGCGACGCCGCGAGCAACGCGAGGTCTCCGGTACCACACGCGAGGTCGAGCGCGCGCGTGCCAGGCAGCACGCCGGCCCGCTCGATCAGATCGAGCTTCCACTTCTGGTCGCGGCCGAATGACAACACGCGCGTGATGACGTCATAGCGATCGGCGATCGTCGCGAACAGACGGCGCGTGTACCGGCGCTTCGCCTCGGGCGTTCCAAACGCCTGCTCCAGCGGCAGTCTGGGATCGGTCATTGTCCGCGAGGGATGATAATGGGCCAATGCTGCCGTCCCAGACCGTCGAGAACTACCTCAAGACGATCTTTCTGGCGCAAGCCGGGCGCGCGGCGCCTGACGAGCTCGTACCGATGGGACAAATCGCGTCGGCCCTCGGCGTCGTGCCGGGAACCGCAACGACGATGATCAAGGCCCTGTCGGAGTCGGGTCTGGTGCATTACGAGCCATACATGGGCGTGCGGCTCACCCCCGCCGGCGAAAAACTCGCGGGGCTGGTCCTGCGCCGGCATCGCTTGATCGAGCTCTTCCTCGTGAAGGTCCTCGACATGGATTGGGCCGAGGTGCACGACGAGGCGGAGCGACTCGAGCACGCCGTGTCCGAGCAACTCATCGAGCGAATCGACGCCATGCTGGGCCGGCCCGCCGTGGACCCACACGGCGACCCGATTCCAACAGCCGAAGGCCACGTCGCCCCGACCGACGGCGTGGATCTGACGAGCGTGCCCGTCAGGACGCGTGTTCGCGTCACCCGCGTCATCGATCAGGAACCCGAGTTCCTGCGTTTCATCGAGCGATGCGACCTCACGCCCGGACGCGAAGTCACGGTCGAATCACGCGATCTGGCCGCCGATGCCGTGCGGTTGACGAACGGCGCGGGCGAACAGGTGACCATTGGTGCGCGCGCCGCTGCCAAGGTTCTGGTTCAGCCGAGCGCAGCGGGACAATAGGTTCTCGAGGGATGCGCTCCGCGCTCGCTTAGTCCCGATACTCCGCAAACGACGTCGGGGTTTCCCAGACACGCACCGCCGCCACGTCCAGCCCCAGGTGGCGGCTCATGTCGAAAATCAGCTTCGCGATGTGTTCGACGGTGGGATTGCTCTCGGTCTTGAAAATCGGTTCGCCCAGCGCTTCGAGCGGCGCCACGAGCGGGTCGTCGAATCGCAGGATCATCTTGTGATCCAGCTCCCGGTCGATCCATCCCTTTACGACGCGCTTGATGTCTGAGAAGTCCACGACCATGTTCCGGCTGTCGAGCTCGCTCGTGCGAACGTCCACTTCGACGACGGCGTTGTGGCCGTGCGGATGCTTGCAGACGCCGCCGTACTCGAGCAGGCGATGACCGTAGCAGAAGTCGATACGCTTGGTGACCAGATACATCGACTCACTGTAACCTACGCGCAGCCGGATGGCCGACGCTGCAGTGCTTTTCTCGGGTGGCCTCGACAGCGCAGTGCTTCTCGCGCAGGAACTCAGACGCGCCGACGCAGTCTGGCCCATTCACGTGCGAAGCGGCCTCGCCTGGGAATCTGCTGAGGCGGAGACGATTGCGCAGCTTCTGGCCGAAGCGCCCTTTACAGGGCGTGTGCGTCCGGTGACGACGCTGACCGTGGACATGCGGGAGATCTACCCGCCCACCCATTGGGCCGTGATCGGCCAGCCGCCCGCGTACGACACGCCGGACGAAGACGTCTATCTCGAAGGCCGGAACATCATCCTGATTGCGAAGGCCGCCGTGCTGTGCGCGCGCCGGCACGTCGGCCGGTTGTCGCTCGGGCCGCTCGCAGGAAATCCGTTTCCAGACGCGACCAGCGAGTTCTTCGCCAGCATGGCGCGGGCGATGTCGCTCGGCCTCGCACATCCACTGGAGATCGCCGCGCCGCTTTCTGCGCTGCACAAGGAAGACGTCATCCGGCTCGGCCTGGAACTTGGCGTCCCGCTCGAGCACACGCTGTCCTGCATGCAGCCGACGAACAATCGTCACTGTGGGTTGTGCAGCAAGTGCCGCGAACGGCAGGATGCGTTTCGAGCGGCAGGGGTGGCAGACAGGACCGTCTACGCGGCGGTGTGGACGCCGGGCTAGACCGTCACATCCATCGTCAACTGCAATTTGCGGCCGCGGAGCGGCAGGACCTCGGTACCCGCCGGCCGGAAGAATCGCGCGATCGACATGTCGCAGAATGCGAAGCAAGCCGACTTCGTCAGGCGCTGAGCAAACAAGGACTCCCGGGCTGGAATCCGGCGGGAACCGTCGATTGTCGAAGAAGTCCTGGTCGAGGGTAATGAGCGTCCGGCCAAGTTCGAGCGCGCGGCCGTAGTGATCGCGATCCGACGCGCGCCGCCAGTCGGGCTCCTCGAGGACGAAGAGCACGTCCCAGCCAAGCTCGTGGCGCATCGCCGAGACGACGCCGGCCGGGAGGTTCGCGTCGACGTAGACGCGTGGTACCGCGGCGAGCTCCGCGGCAACTCCCTGAAGCTCAGTCGCGAGAGTTCCCACGTTTCTTCCGCCGTTTTACATCGGCGGCCCGGCCCTGGCGCCTGAGATCGGCGACGAGCGCTTCGCGCTGGTGGTACAAGTTCTTCCGCTTTCTTGTGCCGTACTTGCTGCCGACCGCGTACTCGCAGAAGAGCGGGAACGCGATCGTCGAATCGCAGTACGCGACGACCGTGTCGGGCAGGACGCCGGGATTCACCTTGCCCCAGCTGACCGCTTCGGACGGCGTCGCGCCCGAGAGCCCACCCCACACGACCTGGTCGGTCGTGATCTGAATGAAGAACTCGTTGCCGCCCTTGGGGATTCCGTAGACCTCCCAGAGGGTCGGCTGGCCCTGCAGATAGAAATTCTTTGGCGAACCGCCGCCGAGGATCACGCAGCCGTTCTTCTTGCCGGCCAGGATGATCGCGCACACCTCGTTGACGTCGAGGTTTGGATCGATCATCAGCGAGCTGTCATTCATCAGTTCGTGCCACGCCACGTTCATCCCGATGGAACTGTCGCCGGGGGACGACGTGTAGATCGGCACGCCGAGCTTGGCGGCGCGCGCGACGACCGAGTACTCCTCGCAGCCTGGACGTCGGGCCAGCAGATCCTGGCCGAGGCGGTAGTGGAACTCGGACGTGGACACCGGCCCGCTCATGCCGGAGCGGACGAGAAAATCGCGGATGTAACTGTCCGTCTCCAGCAGCACCGTCGCCGGGAAAAGGACGTCGTAGATGCGGATCACGCCTGCCGCGTACAGGTCCCGGTCGTCGAGAAACGGTGACCCGCGACGGAGCGTGAAGTTCAACGCGTAGTGGAGGTCGTGATACAGGTTCGCGCCGGTGCTGATCACGAAATCGATCAACCCGCGCTCCATCATCTCGTTCACGCATCCGCCGAGCCCCGCCGGCGTCATCGCACCGGCAACGGTGAGCCCGATCGTGGTGTCGTTCTTCGGAAGCAGCATCTTGTCTGCGAAAATCTTGCAGGCTTCCGACAAGCGGCCGGCGTTGAACGCCTGAAATCCGTGTTCGATCAGGTGGCGTACGGCAGGATCGCCTTTGGGTCGGTAGTAGGTGATCGGGCGGCCCGTGAGGTACTGACGAGGGCCGCGAGCCGGCGACCCGGGAGCGCGATGCGGCACGGCTTAGCTTAACATTCCGCTCATGGACACCGCAGCGTCATCGCCCGATCTCGCGTGGCTGTACTGGCTCGTCGGCGGACTCGTCTTCGTCGTCGCGGTCTTCGTCCTGGTGGTCATCCGGAAGGGCCGCCGCATGCCGGGCGACCACGTCTTCCAGGCCAGTCGTCTCAGCCGCGGCAATCGTTTGTTGCCCGCACAGGTCGCGATCACGCACGGACAGCATCACGCTCTATCAGCCGCAATGGATCGGCAAGATCGAGGAGTCGATCCACATCGCGCACGTGTCGTCGATCAAGATCGACACGAACCTCGTCTTCTCAGATGTGCTCATCGAGACGACGGGCGGACATCACCCGATCATCTGCCACGGGCACACCAAGGGCGACGCAATGAAAATGAAACAACTGATTGAAAAGTATCAGTCGGAACGGTACGCGAAAAAGATAGAGGGCTAGATCAGATCCCCATCGCGTGGAAGCCGGCGTCCACCATCATCACTTCGCCGGTGATCCCGCGGCCGCCGGGACCGAGCAGGAACACCGCGGCATCGGCCACCTCAGCGGCTTCGATCGTCCGACGGAGCGGGGCGCGACCCCGGTAGGTTTCGAGAATCTTGGAAAAACCGGAAATGCCCGCCGCCGCCAGCGTCTTGATGGGACCGGCGGAGATCGCGTTGACCCGGATGTTCTCGGGCCCGAGATCGGATGCGAGGTAGCGGACCGACGCCTCGAGGGCGGCTTTGGCCACGCCCATCACGTTGTAGTTCGGAAACACACGGTCCGCGCCGAGGTACGAGAGCGTCAGGATGCTCCCGCCCTTCGGCGCCATGAGCGGCGCCGCGCGTTTCGTCAGCGCGACGAGCGAATACACGCTGATGTCCATGGCCTTGAGAAAGCCTTCGCGCCCGGTCTGCACGAACGGACGTGCCGAGATCTTCGTGGTTCGCGAACGCCACGCCGTGCACCACGAAGTCGAGCCGGCCGTAGCGCGTCGCAATCTCCGCGAAGACGGCATCGAGCTCGGCTTCATTCGTGACATCGCACTGGACGATGAGCGGATCGGTGAGCGACGCCGCCAGCTCGCGGACGTTCTCTTCCAGCCTGGGAGTTCTGGTACGTGAGCGCGAGCCTCGCGCCAGCGGCAGCTGCCGCACTGGCAATGGCCCATGAGATGGAACGTTTGTTGGCGACTCCGACAACGAGTCCGACCGCGTCGGACAGGACTGACGCGCTCATGACGCGGACGTCAGCGGGGCCGCTTGCCGCCGCGATGGCGCCGTCCGGAGTGCTTGCCGCCGTGGCGGTTCGCGCCGGGGGGACCGCCGAACCCGTGCCCGTGCCCGGGACGGCCACCGGTGTTGCCGTTCACGTTCCCGTTCGCGTTGCCGTTGGGGTTGCCGTTGCCACTGCCCTGGCCCGAGAACCGGAACGCGCGGCTGCCGCGCGTCTGGCGCTGGTGCATCGTGAACTCAGGAATGGGACGGGGCGGAGGCTGCTCGTTCTCGGTCCGAGGGAGCGTCGCTCGAATCAACGGGCGGTGCGTGATGAACGCAGCCGTGGCTGGTTCGTCGACTGGCGCCTCGCCCTCCACCTCGTCGGCTCGGACATCGTCAGCCGGCGTGGCGGCCTCGGGCCCGCCGGCGACCGCCGCCTGGGGAGGAGACGCCGGATCCGGCCGGAGCGCCGCCGGTCACGTCAGCCAGCACCTGGTCGTAGAGGCCCTCCGTGCCGGGCTTACGGCGCAGGCGGGGCTCACGGGCGCTCTTGTAGGGGTGCTCCGCGTCACAGGCGGTGCACCGGGTTTGACGAATGACGTCCTCGACAATAGCGACAACCGCGTGATTCGTCACGCGTCGTTCGCGGGGGCAGTAGTCGTCAACGACGTCGCCTAGACGCAGCGGGCGCTGCTCCATTCAGTTCTCCCGACAGGACTTCATTTCCGGTTCTCACTTGCGCCCCGCCCCATTCAACTTCGGGACACGCTCAATCAGGCGCACATCAATTCAGGGTCGGACTCCAAACCCTGAGACGGAAGGAAGTTCGCTCTTGCAGGTCGTCGCAGGATAGCAACAAAACCCGGCCAACGTCAAAGGGCGATCAAGTCAGTTGTTGTTCCCCCCGCCGTTCCCCGCCACCGTTGCCCCCGACTCCCCCGCCTCCGCCCCCGAAGCGTGGATTGACGATGTTGTTGAAAATCGAGCCAAAACTGTAACTGAGGCCAACGCTCAGGCTGACCTCGTATCCACTTTGCAACTCGCGGAGCCGAAGCAGAATCTCTTCGGGATCCGCCCCTCGACGGGGCAGTGACAGCTGGTCGCGGATTCGCGACGCGGACCCTTCGATCTCGACCGAGAGGCCCCTGGTGATGCGGAAGGACAACTCACCGTCGACCTCCAGCCGGTTCTTCGAGAGATCGTGAAGGTACTGGGACCATTCCACGCCGACCTGCAAGGTGCCCCAGGGCTGACGCTGATCCAGCGTGACCGCGAACTGGTGGAGCGGCCGGGTTTCCCGAAACAGCCCGTACAGCGTCTCCTCGTAGTACCGGCTGTGTTCAACGCCGATCCCGTAGCCGATGCGAAGCTGACGCGTGGCGTACTGCTCGTACGGGAACACGTTGAACTCAATCGCCGGCGCGGCCCCGACCAGGAAGCTGATGTTCTCGAACGTCGACGACTGTGTGTCGCCTTCGATCCCGAACGACCAGTGGGGACCGAGACTCTTGGCCAGAAACCAGTCGAATCGACGCTCGCTGGCGCGTGAACTCGCGCGGCTCGTCCTCATCGAGATCGAACCGCTCGCGCTGCTCCTGAATGCTGGCCCCGAAGCTGATCTTCCAGTTGTCGGTCACGCGATCGGCCGTGGCTTCGAACTCCCAACTGGTGTCGCGGCTCGTCTCCTCGGCCTCGTGCTCGAAGTCGGCGCCCACGCTGAAGACCCAGAAGTTCCACGGGTCACGCGTTGCCTGGCGCGATGCTTCCTCGTCGTCGCTTTCGACTTCCAGGCTGATCCCGGGCGGCAGACCGTCGCGCGCCATGAACGAGAGAAGACCGACCGACACGGCGCGAAGGACGCCGCGTCGCCGCACGTCCTCGGTCTCTCCAGGCGGAGTGACCGCGCGCAGCTCGTGCTCGGTTCCCGCGAATCGACCCAGCCCCACGAACCGAAGCGTCACCTCGATCCCGCCACCGCCCGTCTCGCGGTTGGTCGAGAGAATCTGGACGTCGGCGTCCTGGGGCTGACGCACGAAGTCCACCCACCGGATTTCGTTCCGGAGATAGTCCTGAAAGCAGTTGTCGCAATCGGGATACACGCGCAGTCTTGGCCGGACTCTCCTGGGCCGCGGCCGTCGTCGCGACGAGCACGCCGCCGACCACGAACGCCATCAGACGCTTCACCATGGCGCTCTGTTCTAGCAAGCGATGCGTGAAGCCACCGTGAAGTGGAGCCTCCTGACCTTCACTGACGCTTCATCAGCTACGGCTAGAATGGCTGAGGTTCCAGGACACTGCGAGTAATGAAAACCACCGCCCTTTCACTTGCTGCGGCGTGGATGGTCGTCGGCGTCGCGACCCAAGCGCCGAATGCGACGGTCTTCGGGTTCGACCAGGAAAAGGCGGGGACTCCGCCGGCCGGCTTCACGTTCGCCGCCATGCGTCAGCCCGCGCCCGGCGCGTGGCTGGTCCGGCGCGCCGGCACCAACGGCTACCTCGCGCACGATCCGGACACCGCCTCTCAGGGCTACGCATTGGCCGTTCTCGACAACTCTCCACAGGGTGATGCCACGGTCTCCGTTCGGCTTCGCCTCGCCGGTGGCCGGCGTGCCGGCGGGATCGTCTGGCACTACGTGGACAACCAGCACTACTACGCGTCGGTTCTGGATCTCTCGCGCGGCGAAATCTCGGTCTACCGCGTCGCCAGCGGCAATCGCAGCCGGATGGAGTTCGAGGACAACCTGGAACTCGACCCCGACGCGTGGCACACGATGAAGGTGTCTCACACCGGCCGCTCGACCCGCGTGTCGCTCGGCGGCATTCGCGTGTTCGAAGACTCCCGGCGGGACAAGGACAGCGACGGGCGCAGGACGCGTTGGCCTCATCGCCGCCGGCGACGCCGACGTCTGGTACGACGACCTCAGGATCGACCTTCCGCGGAACTGACGATGCGCCTCCTTGTCGTCGAGGACGAACCCGACCTGCGGCGAACGCTCGCGCGGGCGCTGGCCGACGAACATTTCGCCGTGGACACGTCCGGCGACGGCGACGACGGCCTCTTCCGCGCGCTGCACGTGGACTACGACGCGATCGTGCTCGATCTGATGCTGCCGAGGCGGTCGGGCGAGGAAGTGCTGGAACGGCTGCGGCAAGCCGGGAAGACCACGCCCGTCATCGTGCTCACCGCGAAGGACCTCGGCAGCGACCGCGTGGCGAATCTGAACCGCGGCGCGGATGACTACCTGACGAAGCCGTTCCTGCTCGAGGAGCTCGTCGCGCGCATCCATGCGCTCATCCGTCGAGCCGCCCGTCAGCCGTCGCCTGCCGTCAGCGTGGGCGATCTCCGCATCAATCTGGCGGCGCGGCGTGTCTACAAGAACGACGAAGAGATCGAGCTGACCGGGCGCGAGTACAGCATCCTGGAGCTGCTCGTACGGCGACGCGGTGACGTCGTCGCGCGCACGACGCTCAGCGAGCACCTGTACAGCGACGACAGCGAGCTCATGTCGAACGCGATCGACGTCCACGTGGCCTCACTGCGCCGCAAGCTCGGCGCGGCCGTCATTCAGACGCGACGCGGTCTCGGCTATCTGATCGATGGTTGAATCCCTCCGGACTCGGCTGCTCGTCTGGCACACGGCCATCGTCACGATGGTTGTCGCCATCTTCGGCGGCACGGTCTGTTATCTGGTCTGGCGGACAGGGCTGGCGGACGTGGACGCGGAGCTCGATGCGCGCGCGCAGACGATTTCTGGTGCGCTCCGACCGGCCGGACGAGGCACTTTCGATTTCACGCTGGCGCCGGCAGACTCGGCGAGCGGCACCATTTACCACATCCTCTGGACGCTGGATGGCACGCCGATCGACTGGTCGGAGGAAGGCGAAACCGTGCCTCGTCCTTCGGCGCCGGGTACGAGGACGAGGGACGGACGGCGGGAACTGACTGTTCACTCCGCGGGGGGCGCCGTCGTCCTTGTGGGCCGCAGCCTCGCAGACCTGCAGCGAGAAGTCTGGTCGCTGGCCGCGCTGCTGCTGGCCGCCGGTGGCGCGGTGCTCGCGTTGTCGCTCATCGCGGGCTGGCTGTTCGCGGGGCGCGCGCTGTCGCCGATCACGCGCATCAGCGGCACCGCCCGACGGATGATGCAGGGCGACCTCTCAGCGCGCATTCCCGCCGAGCGTGTCGAGACCGAGCTCGGACAGGTCGTGGGCGCGCTGAACGGCGCGTTCGATCGCCTGCAGGCGTCCCTCGATCGGCAGCGGCGCCTGACCGCCGACGTGTCGCACGAGCTGCGAACGCCGCTCGCGACGGTGTCGGCGGAAGTGCAGTGGGCCCTCGGTCGCGAGCGGACCCTTGACGCGTATCGTGAATCGCTGGCCGTGTGCCGCCGCGCGGCCGGCCGGATGCAGGCGATTGTGGAGCGTCTGCTGACGCTGGCCCGGGTGGAAACGCTGACCAACCGCGACGTCTCCGTCGCCGTGAGGCTCGACGAAATCGTGCGGCGGGCCGTGGCGGACCTCGCGCCCCAGGCCGCGGCGCGCGGCCTGACCGTGACCGTGGACACGATCCCGCTGGGCGTGACCGGCGATCCCGATCGACTGCTCGAGGCGATCACCAACGTCGTCGCCAATGCCATCGCCTACAACGTGCCCGAGGGCCGGGTGACCGTGACGATGCGCGAACACGAGGGCCTCGCCGATGTGTCGATTGCAGACACGGGCGTCGGCATCTCGCCGTCGGATCTGGGCCTCGTGTTCGATCCGTTTTTCCGTGCGGACCACGCGCGCACCCGCGACGCGGGCGGCGCCGGCCTCGGCCTGACCCTGACGCGCTCGATCATCGAACGCCACGGCGGCCGCGTCGTGTGCACCAGCGAACACGGCACGGGAACCGTGTTCACGCTGCGACTGCCGGTCGCCACGAGCCAGATCGAAGAATTAGCCCTGTCGGTCGATCCAGGCTAGCGCGCGCTCGAGTGGCTCGTCGCGGCCGGCCGCCAACGCGGCGCGGGAGAGCGCGACGGGCTCGTCAGGCACCACGCCCTGCCCTTCCAGGCTGCGGTTCTTTGATGTCACGAAGTCCGCGATGGCATACATCAGCACGTCGCCGTTGGATAGCTGACGCGTCGCCGCCGGGCAGCGCCTGGCCCATCGTCTGCGTGCCGAAAATGCGCGCACGGCCAAGGTCCTGCAGTCCGCCGGCAAAACATTCCGAGGCGCTGGCCGTCAATTCATCGACCAGGATCGCGAGCCGGCCGCTGAACGGCTCGACGCGACGACCATCGCTCGTCGAGCGGCGCGGATTCGCGCGGAACTCGAGCACCGCGTCGCGCATGTGCATCGTCCCCAGCAAATCGGGTTCGGCCAACACGTGGCCGGCAATTCCTCGCATCATCTCTGCGAGACCGCCAGGATTGCCGCGGAGGTCGATCACCAATCCTTCCGCGTCACGGAACGTGTCGATCGCGGCAGCGAACGGCGCGCCCACCGCGATCATCCAGATGTTGAAACGGATGACGCCGACTCGTTGACCGGATGGTGTTCGCGCTTCCCGCACCTCGGTCTGGACGCGCAAAGGCGGAAGGTTGCCAAGCTGGACCGCGTCCCCAGGTTTGCGCGCGCGAATGACGTCGACTTCCCGCGTATCGCCATCCACGTGACGCACGACCAGCCGCGCGGCCGATCCCTCCGACCCGTGAAACGCACGGGCCGCGCGCCGCCAGGCATCGAGACGCCTGGCACGCTCGTCCGCACCCGCCGACAGCGCGATCGGATCGGTGCCGTCGATGCTCACGACAATGTCGCCCGGTTGCACGATGCGTTCGAGTCCCGGATCGTCGACGCGTGTGATGAGGAGCCCTTCATCGTTCACGCGAACCTCGATCGGCACGATCGCATCACCGGGCATTGGCTGCCCGGCCGGTGACGACGTCAGAAGAGCAAAGTGGGATTGTCTGAGACGCGCCAGCATCTCGACAATCACCTCGCGAACCGCGTCTGGTGTCTCGGCCTGCTCGGCCTTCGGCCGAAGCTCCGCCTTCACCTCGGTCCAGTTCACGCCGGCGAACGACGGGTCGTAGTGGGTGTCGTTGACGGTTTGCCAGGTTTCGTCGAAGGCCGCGAGCGCAGCGACCCGCCAATCCTGGCGCGCATGAACCGTCAGGGCCGCGAGGACAAATATCGAGACGAGAACGCGGAGCCGGATTGACTTCACCGCGGTCTCAACGCCCTCACCTCAGCCGGCGGCTCAAAAGCCCCGCTCGGAACGACGTTGTACTCGCACGATGTGACCGTGACGATTTGCTCGAATCCCAGCGCGCGCTGAACCAGCGTGCTCGCCTGCAGCAGCTGGCCGAATTTGCGGTAATCCCGCAGGATGCTGACCGACTGCACGACGCCCTGCGGCATGGCCCGGGAGGATTCCGCGCCAATCTGAAGGCCGGTGTTCGTGTCGAAATACTCGATCTGCTCGCTCCCCGATCCGTAGACCACACGGACCTTGTATGCCGGCTTGCCGTCGAAATCCGTGCGCGCCATTGTGGTGAGCTCGCGGACGTGCCCCGGCGCGTGCAGCGGGCCGTCGAACCATGCGTCGTCAGCGGCTTCCGCCAACTGCCGTCCGGCAGAGCAGTTCCGGCCCGGCCGCAGGACTCACCGACCAGCCGATCGCGCCGTCGTAGCCGTTCTCGATCCGGCCGATGCTGGGCACGGTGACGCGATACAGCTGTTTGGCCGGGCGGGCGGTCAGCACTTCGAGGTCGCCGACGATCTTCTGTGAGGGAATCTCCAGCCGTCCACGGATGCGCATGGAGGTGATGGCCGCCAGCGCGGCTTCGCCTCCAATCGCTTTGATGTGACGCGAGACGATGTCGCGCGCGGGAGGCAACGAATCTTGCCTGGGCGCGGACTCGGTTCGAGCCACGGGCCCGAGCGCCACAAACGCGACAAACGCAGTGATCAATGTCACGAGTCGAGAAAGTTGCATGAGACTCCGCTCGCAATTGTACGCTCGCCGGACAGAGGGAGTAAGCTAGCTCGTCAGGTAACCCGCAGGAAGCACGAGGTCAGAGATCCGATGCTGAAGGGAACCCGTCAGGGCATCGTGAGCCGCATCCAGCCCATCTCGATTCACGGACAGATGTCGCTCGACATCTTCTGGGTCGATCCTGAGGATCCGGAAGGTGAGATCCGGCATTCTCGCGTTGGCGCCGAAGGCGTGCCGCGCAATCTCGAGCCCGGCGACCAAGTGACCATGCACTACCTCATGGGCATGGTCACCGAGATCACGAAATAGCGAGCCTCACGATCGATCGTCGGGCTCGCCATATCCGCCGCCGCCAGGCGTCTCGATCCGCAATCGATCGCCCGGCCGCAATCGAAGCTCAATCTTGCCCGGCAGTTCTTCTTCACGACCATCCCGAATCAGCACGTTTCGGCCGCGAGAACCTGGACGTCCGCCCTTCAATCCGTAAGGCGATCGTCGGCGACGGTCTGAAAGCACCGTGACGGTCGTGTCAGCGAGGAGTTCGTACTCTCGAACGAGTCCGTCGCCGCCCTGAAAACGGCCAAGACCACCGCTGCCGCGACGCACGCGATACTCCGTGATGCGAATCGGCAAGTCGTGCTCTATCGCCTCGATGGGCGTGTTACGCGTATTGCTCATGTGCGTGTGCACCGCGCTGAGACCGTCGAGTCCCGGCCGCGCTCCCATGCCTCCACCAAGCGTCTCGTAATACGCGAAGCGACGTCCTGTGCGCGGGTCGGTTCCACCGAACGTGACGTTGTTCATCGTTCCCTGGCTCGCGGCGGGGATGCGGTCCGGAAGGGCGAGCGCCAATGCCCCAAAGACGACGTCGGTAATACGCTGCGATGCCTCGACGTTGCCGCCGGCCACGGCCGCGGGCCGATTGGCGTTCACGATGCTGCCCGGCGGAGCCGTGACGGTGAGGGGCCGCGCAAGCCCGGCGTTGTAGAGCACGTCCTCACGAATGAGACAACGCAGCGCGTAGAGGCACGCGGACCACGTGATCGCGAAGTTCGCGTTCACGCTACCCGCGGCCTGGCGATCGGATCCCGTGAAGTCGATGGCCACTCTCCCCGACGCGACCGTGACGGCGACAACAATCTTCAGCGGCCTGTCGGAAAACCCATCGTCGTCGAGCGCGTCCTCGAAGGTGTATCGGCCGTTGGGAATCTCGCGGATCGCGGCGCGCACCGCGCGTTCCGTGTGGTCCTGAAGCGCCCGGGCATACGCGAGGAGCAGATTCCGGCCGTACCGATCGGCTGCGGCGCGCAGCCGTGACTCGGCCACCCGGTTCGCGGCGATCTGAGCCGCCAGATCTCCGCGACGCTCGTCAGGCGTTCGCACGTTCGCGAGGACGATGGCGAGCACATCCGCCACCATGCGTCCACGGCGAACGAGGCGAACGGGCGGGAGGATCAATCCCTCCTGATAGATTTCGCTCGCAACCGGCATCGATCCGGGGCTCATCCCGCCAACATCCGAATGGTGCGCGCGGTTCGCGACGTAGAACGTCGGACGACGGTCGCCGGCGAGAAACACCGGCGAGACGAGCGTGATGTCCGGCAGGTGTGTGCCGCCCTGGAACGGATCGTTCAACATGACGACGTCACCAGGGTCCATCCGTCCGGCATCGATGGCAGCCCGGACGGACAAGGGCATCGCGCCCAGGTGCACGGGCATGTGATCGCCCTGCGCGATCGTGTGTCCGTCGCGGTCGTAGACGGCGCACGAGTAGTCGAGACGCTCCTTGATGTTGGGCGAGAAGCCAGTCTGCCGGAGCGTGACGCCCATCTCATCGGCGATAGAGAGGAAGAGGTGCTTGAAGACCTCAAACTCGATGGGATGGACGCGCGGTGCAACGCGGGCCGCCACACATCACCGTCCTCGCGTCAGGAGCACGTTGCCGAAACCGTCGATGGAGAAACGAAACGCCGGCGGCACGATGACCGTCGCCTCCGGCCCGGCGATGACGGCCGCGCCGCGGGCGCGATCTCCAGGATGAAGATCGTCCCAGCGGTAGAACGCGGTTCGCTGGAGGCGTCCGTCGAAGCGGCTCTTGCTGACCGATGCCGGCGAGGGCGCCGGCCTGCGACGGGTTCGCGTGAACGGCAACGCCGGCTTCCGGGCAACGCCCACTCCTCGCACGCGCAACGCCACCACCTCGGTCGGCCGCGTTCGGTCCGCATAGCCAAATCGGCGTTCGTGCGCGGCGTGAAACGCCTCTTCATAGCCCGCTGACCACGGCACGGTGAGCTCGTACGACTGGCCGACGTACCTGACGTCGAGCCGGCGCTCGACGAGGGCGCTGGCTCCTCGAAATCCTTCGGCCACCAGATCGCGCCGTGCCCGCGCTACGAGCGGCGAGGCCCGCGAGGTCAGCGCGGTCATCGACAACGCATCGGAGGATTGCCGCACTGACGCCGAGTAGTCACGAATCGACATCGGCCGCCAGCATGCCGAGCGCAGACAACACGCCGGCGTGACGCGGAACCAGGACGGTACCGATGCCGAGCTCCGCGGCCAGATCGGCGGCATGCATTCCGCCGGCTCCGCCGAACGCGAGAAGAGCGAACCGGCGGGGATCGTGCCCTCGCTCGAGCGAGACCACGCGAATGGCGCGGAGCATGCTCGCGTTGGCGACGCGGATGATTCCCTCGGCCAGTTCTTCGACCGACAGCCGAAGAGGGCGTGCGAGCGCTGCGGCGGCGCGCCGGGCCCGCTGGATGTCGAGGCGCATGCGGCCGCCAAGGAAGTAGCTGGCATCGAGGCGACCGAGAAGCAAGTGCGCGTCGGTGACCGTCACGTCGGAGCCCACGCCGTAGCACGCGGGTCCCGGTGTCGCGCCGGCGCTGTCGGGACCGACGCGCAGGCCGCCGCCTTTGTCGAGATGCGCGATGGATCCGCCCCCCGCCCCGACCGTGTGGATGTCGATGACAGGAAGCCGAACGGGCACGTCACCGATCGCCGTTTCCGCCGCCGTGGGTATCACGCCGTCGATCAGGCTGACGTCGGTGGAGGTGCCTCCCGCATCGAAGGAGATCACGCGGTCGAGTCCGGCGGCCATTGCCACGGTCCGCGCGCCGACCACTCCGGCCGCCGGTCCGGACAGCACCGTACGAACCGCCTCACGGCGAGCCACGGCCGTCGAGATCGCGCCGCCGTTCGATTGCATGACGCGTGATCGGACGCGGACGGAGCGTCTGCTCGAGGCGGCCGAGGTAACGATCGACGAGCGGCTGGACGTACGCGTTGACAACGGTCGTGCTCCAGCGTTCGTACTCGCGGTACTCGGGCAGCGCCTCGTGGGAGGTGCACACGTCCAGTCCGGCAGCCCGGAGCCGGGACGCGACCTCAATCTCGTGTTGCGGGTTCGCGTAAGAGTGGAGCAAACAGACGGCGATGATCTCTGCACCCGACGCCGCAAGGCGCTTCGCGAGCTCATCGAGCTTGACCGGATCGAGCGGCGCGATCTCTCGTCCCTCGGAGTCGAGCCGGCCGGCGATGCCGAACGTGAGGCTTGAATCAACGAGTGGAGGTTGGCGGGTGACGAGCAGGTTGTAGAGCTCCGGCCGCGTCTGCCGGCCGATCGCAATCACGTCCTCGAAGCGGGCCGTGGTGACGAGCGCCACGCGCGCGCCTTTTCGCTCGAGCACCGCGTTGGTCGCGACCGTCGATCCGTAGGCAATCGGAGCGGCCGGCGCATCGGACGCCAGATAGTCGAGCCCCTCGACGATGGCCGCGACTGGGTCGGATGGGGTGGTCCTGACTTTGTGGACTCGAACGCCGTCGCGGTCGATCCGGACGAAGTCCGTGAATGTTCCGCCAGTGTCGATCCCGACACGAACCGTCACGGCGGGATTGTAGGGCGAACGGGGAATCGGGGAACGGGGAACGGCGAAGCAAAAGAAAAGGCCCGCGCGAGGCGGGCCTTTTGCGGACAACCTGGCTCCCCAGCTCTTCACGGCTCGTGCCGCAAATTCAGGTCACCCGCGTCGTTCAGATGAGAGCAAGGGCCGTACCGAATCGCCACCGCGCTATTCGCGCGCGAAAACTGACGGTGGCTCCCCGGAACCGTGAAACCTTATCTCGTGAATGTTGTAGGACTTACAGAGTGCGTTGCTCGGCCGCGCGCAACGTGCAAAAACGAAAGTGCGATGACACAGAACGACGACGAATGACTGTTCAGACCATCGCGCCTTCGGGTACTGAAGCGCGAGGCGAAGTTCCTTCGTCAACTGATCCACCGTCGAGCGCTTCCACGCCCCGTCGGTCTCGAAACGGAGATCGCCGATCCGTCGGCCCCACGGCGCGATGATGCGGCCGATCCCGCGGAAATCCGCACGATCCAGCCGCTGCTGATCGAGGTGGCGGACGATGTCGGGCGCGACACGAATGAACGCGCGAAGGGCGGGCGCGGTCTTGATGCTGTATTTCCGTCCGTTCCACGCGGCGCCGAACACCAGCGCGACCTGCCGGAAGTAGTTGACGAAAAACCGCTTCGCATCCTCGCGGAACTCGTCGCCCTTCTTGCCGGATCCAAACGACTCGAGGACGAACAGCCGTTTCAGTTCCTGGGCGAGCGGCGCCTGCGCCACCTTCCCCCTGCCGACGCCAAGCAGCTTGATCTCGCCGTGCAGCGGCGAGTCCTCTTTCTCTGCCAGCGCGCGCACGACATCATGCGCGGCGGCAAGATTGTCATCGCGGTAGAGCTGACGTCCGGAGAGCGAGACGAGATGCGACGCGTTGAGCCGCGTGTGCTTGGCGTTGATCGTGACGAACATCTGCACGACGTGATCTTCGGGAAGCTTGTCGAAGATCACGGCAGGCACCGTGAACGACTCCCCGCCGAAGTGCTCCATGCCGGCATGGAGCGCGAGCAAACGGTGCTGTCCGTCGATCGCCCGAAGAATCCCCTCGCGTTCCGGCACTTTCAGAATGCCGAGCGCGCCGTTCTCCTCGAGCGGCTCGAACTTCAGTTTCTCGTCGCAGGAGATGATGACGGCGCCGGGAATCGAGGGCAGGTCTCGCGCCTGACGGCACTGCTCGTAGTAGTCGACGAGCTCGTCAATTTTCTTGCGAATGATCTGGCGCTGGTACGCCTTCTCGTTCGAGGCGATGCGTCGCTCGAGCAAATCCCACCGGACCTTGGATTGCCGCGCGCTGCCCCGGACGCCAGCGGTACCGGGCTGCTCGCCGTAGTTGAGCACCTCGAACCGGACCAGCTTGTCGATGTCCTTTGCGGTAAGTGAGGCCTGGTAGAACTCAACGCCAAACTGCTGCATTCGGAGCGCGGCGACGCTGATCATAGGCAAGCCGGGGCCTTTCCCACCCCGATGGCACACCAGACAAGTGTGGGGCGCGATTGTATGTGCCCGTGCCGTCCGTTCACAAGCCTCGGCAGCTCGGCGCTCCGCCCTGTCCACGGAGTCAGTTCAGGAACAGGCTCCGCACGTAAGCGATTGTTTTCATGGCACTTGATGCCCTAGCCGCCCGCCGTGCCAGCCAGAAGCGGGGTGCTCGTCGGTCCGGGCGAACCCGCCGGACCGGGCTCGTTGGTGACGGCCACCGTCCCGACGGAGGTCACCCCCGCGGGCAGGTCAATCGTCATTCGCGCCCGGCCTGTCGCATCGATCGGCACGACCCCGGCGCTGACCGGTGCGGGCGCACCCGGCGGGATCACCCAGAGTTGATAGACCCTCCCGGCGGGAAGCGCGGGCAGACCCGCGGCCGTGAAGACCAGACCCTGATTGAGGCTCACATAGGCTCGGCCGGTCGCGCTTATCGCGGGGCTGGTTCCTCGAAGGTCCACACGGACGGCGTCCGGAGCGGCGTACACATCGACCATCGACGCCAGTTGTGTCTGCTCCTGCCGAAGGGCGGCGAGTTGCTGACGGAGTTCCTCTGCCCGCTGGGTGGCGACGGCGAGCTCGCCGCTCAACACGTTGACCGTCGATCGCAGGGACCACACGTAGGCGCCGAGCACGCCGATCAGGAGCACGGCCGCGGCCTGCAGCCAGGTCCAGCCCGGCCGGCTGCTGTTCGACGGCAGCGCAGGGGCGCCAGCCGGCTGGCCGGTTGCGCGCGCGAGCGTCTTTGTCTTGAGCGCCTCGGGCAGCGGCGCGCCTTCGACACCGGCCCCGATTGCGCCGACGACGCGACGATACTCGGCGAGCTCGGCCTGGCAACGCGAACAGGTCGCCAGGTGCGCCTCGAATGCAAGGCGGTCCTCGCGATCCAGCGCCCCGAGCGCATAGGCTGCCACGACGTCGTCGAAGGCGTGATCGGTCGTCATGGTTTCAGCACGCCGCGAAGGGTTGCCATCGCGGTTCGAATCCGCGTTTTTACCGTGCCGAGTGGGACACCTGTCTTCGTCGCGATCTCCGAGTGCGTCAGCCCTTCGTAGTACGCCAGCTCCACGAGCGAACGCTGAACGTCGGGCAACTCGGCGAGCGCACCGCGCACTTCGCGCACATCCTCAGCGGAAATCGTGACCTGCTCCGGGCTCCACGCCGTTGACGGCACGTCCGGCATCACCGCCGAGTCGGCGCCGCGCTGATCAGGCCGCGCGTTTCGTGATCGGAGGCGGTCGATCGCGCGTGCGCGCGCGAGCATCACGACCCAGCCAGCGACGGTCGCGCGTCCGCGTTCGTAACGCCCGGCCTCGCGCCAAATCTGTGTGAACACGTCCTGGACCACCTCTTCAGCGTCCTCGAGGCGATTGAGGATGCGCCGAGCCAAGCTAAAGACGATCGCGGCGTGCCGGTCGTACAGACGTGCGAGCGCTTCAGTCGATCCAGCAGCCACATCCCTCACCAGGCGCTGATCGGCTTCCGCCCACTCGATTCGGTCGGTTGCCTTCGGGTCCAAGGCGCCTACCACGTTACTACGGGGTCCGAAGCAAACGGGATGTGACGGTTCGAGGCGTCCAAAGATTCGAGGGTCCGAACGGGCCCTAAGCCCTGAGCCCGTAAGCCTTGACCGTGAACGCCTTGAGCCCGGCCGGCGGCGCGCAGGTGGGCCGGAATCAACGGCCCTCGGCCGCGCCGCTGCCAGAGGACGGCGGCGCCCAGCAAGCACAGCATGAAGGACGACGTATGCGGGAAACGAAACTGAAAGCGGAAGGCTGCGATGAATCGGGTAGGTGAAGATGCCGTAGGCGATCTCGACGTGGATCCAGTAGACGAAGAGCGAGGTCTGGCCGAACACGACGAGCGGACTCCACGAGTCCCGGGACCGCGTCCCAACGAGAGCCCACGACGCCGCAAACGCGAGAATCATCGCGCCGGTTCGCCAGGCGAAGAACGGCACGGAGTCAATCGGTGACGGCACCTCGAGCGCGCGGACGGCGCTGAGGGATCCGCCGACCGCAATGAGCACGACCGCCGCGATCGCAAGCCGTCGGTGCAGCCAGCCCTCCGCGCTTCGGTGTTCCCAAACGAGCCATCCGACGTACGCGCCAGCGAAGACATA
This sequence comes from uncultured Acidobacteriota bacterium, assembly GCA_963730485.1. GTDB lineage: Bacteria > Acidobacteriota > Vicinamibacteria > Vicinamibacterales > SCN-69-37 > CAVTYZ01. Next base: position 72,373 of record CAVSRY010000004.1, read on the forward strand.
CGCGACGGTCGGGAAGATCGAGAAGACCCCGAAGTTGCCGACCGGCCGGATGTAGGCCTCGAATCGAACGGGCAGCAGGGTCGGCCACCACCATTCGCGCGAAAGTGGCGTGAGCGCAAGTGTCAGCACGGCGGGCCCGACCAGCCACAGCATGGCCGCGCGCCGGGAATCTGCGCGCTTCCAGCAGAACGCGGACGCGACAAGGCCGAGACCCAGAATGTTGAGGATGTCCGGCTTCAGGATCGAGTTCCAGCTGCCGTTCGGGTTCAGGAGAAACGACTGAAATCGGAAGACGTGCGCGAGCAGAACGACCTGCCAGCCGCGCTTCTGCAGCGCCCAGCTCGCATCCGCGCGGCTGAGTCCGCGCGCGATCCGCGCTCCGGCGGCGAGCGAGACTGACACACCGGCGAGAAGCAGAAAGAGCGGCGCCGCCCAGCCCGCCGCGAAAATGATGACGGTGAATGCCCACGCGTCACGATCCGTTTGCAGCGTCCAGGCATCGATCGAATGCCACAGGACCATGAACAGCACGGCGATGCCGCGCAACCAATCGATGTAGAGAAGGCGGGACACGGCCGCGCGGATCAGCTGTGTGTGGGACGACGGGCCGCGGCTGAAGGCGCCGCGGATGCCGCGCAGTTCGCGCAGGGCGGAGCGCCCTTCTTCACCTCGGATCGGCGAAGGTAGGGCCGCACGATCGCGACCAGCGCCGCTACGGCAACTGCCGTCACGATGCCAACCTGAATGCCGTCGCTCATTGACGTGTTTCTAGGATACCCCAGCGAGCCGCAACCCCTGATATGCGACAAGCGCGAACACGTACGCGAGCGCCGTCATGTATCCGAGTTGAAGTGCAGCCCACTTCACGTGGCCCGTTTCCCGGCGCGTCACGGCCAGCGTCGGAAGGCATTGCATGGCCAGCACGAAGAAGATCAGCAGACTGGTGGCGGTGGCCGGCGTGAACACCGGCGAGCCGTCCTCGCGCGTGGCCGCGCGGATTCGCGCAATCACGCCCTGATCGGTCACATCGTCATTCGCGTCGCCGACGAGGACCGACATGGTGGAGACGAAGACCTCACGCGCGAGGAAGCTGGTCAGGACGCCGACCGTCAGTTGCCAGTCGAATCCCAGCGGCGCGAACGCCGGTTGCAACGTCTGTCCGAGCCGGCCCGCGAAACTGCCCGCTTGCGCGGCGCGCTGGTCGATGAGGTGCGCCTCGGCTCGGAGCGTCTCTGCTTGAACGGGGTTCGCCGCCGCCTCCGCCTGGCTGCGCAGGGCGTCGGCTTCCGGCGCGGGACCGACGCGCGGAAATGTGTTCAGCCACCACATGACAATGCAGATCGCCATGATGGCGGTGCCGGCGGTCTTCAGAAACGCGAAGCCCTGGTCCTTCGCAGCGACGAGGGCGTTTCTCAATGACGGCGACTTGTACGAGGGCAGCTCGAGAATCATCGGCCGCGCCTCGCCGCGCAGCAATGTGCGGCGAAACAGCAACGCGCTCCCGAGCGCGGCGGACGCACCAAGCGCGTAGCAGGCCGCAAACGCGAGACCGGCGAGGAGCGGCTGCCCGGTAAACAGGAGCGACGTGAGCAACACGTACACGGGAAGCCGTGCCGAGCAGCTCATGAACGGCGCGACGAGAATCGTGGCGAAGCGATCCCGGCGGTCGGGAATCAGCCGCGTGGACATGATGCCCGGGAGCGCGCACGCGTGCGACGTCAGCAGCGGCACGAACGCGTGACCTGGCAGACCGAAACGGCACAGGAGCCGATCCATGACGAAGGCCGCGCGCGCAAGGTAGCCCGTGTCCTCGAGCAGGCTGATGAGGAAGAACAAGAGACAGATCTGCGGCAGGAAGACGACCGTGCCGGCGATGCCGCCGATGATTCCCTGCGAGACCAGATCGTGCACGAGCCCTTGCGGAATCACCCGGCCCGCGATCTCGCCGAGCTGGGCGAACGTCGCTTCGATCAGGTCCATCGGCAGGGTCGCCAGGGCGAAGAGCGTGTAGAACAGCCCGACCATCACGCCGGCGAAAAGCAAGAGACCGAGCACGGGATGCGTGAACGTCTTGTCGAGCCGCTCGGTCAGCGTGTCGCGCGCCTGATCCGACCGCTGACGCACCGCCCACGCTGTCTTCGACGATGTGTTCGGCCCAGGCCGTCAGATCGCGCGCGTCTGACGGCGCGGCCGGAACGGCGTCCGCCGTGCGCCGCGCCCTCTGCTGCAGCACCTTCCCGAGCGAAGCGCGAATCTCGTCGAGCCCGAGGCCTCGCCTCGCCACGACCGCAACAACCGGGCTGCCGAGGTGCGCGCTCAGCTTCGCCGGATCGAGGCTCAGGCCGCGCTGCTGCGCAAGGTCAACCATGTTCAGCGCGATGACGACGGGCAGGCCGTAGGCGAGAAGCTCGCCGGTGAGAATCAGATTGCGCGTGAGGTTGCACGCATCGACGACGACGACCACGGCATCCGGCTGGGCGTAGGGTCCGCTGCCAGCGAGCACGTCGCGCGCGATGCGCGCTTCAGGAAGATCGAGGCTGAGCCGGTAGAGGCCCGGCAAATCGACAATGTCGACCGCGACGTCGCCGCCGACCACCGCGCGGCCGACCTTCGCGCTCGTCGTCGTGCCCGGAAAATTCGAGGTCTTGGCGCGCGTCCCGCAGAGCCGGTTGAAGAGCGTGGTCTTCCCGGTATTGGGATTGCCGATGAGGGCGACGCGCAGCGTTCGGGTGCTTTTCGGAACCGCGACCGGCGCGGGTCGGAGGACCGACTCGCGTTCGACGCCGGCGGTTGGCATTACCCCGCGCCTTGGGGAACGACCAGGATGCTGTCGGCGACCGATCGCGCCAGGCCGATCCGGGTGGCGCGCACTTGAACGATGCAGGGCTCGCCGACCTTGCAGATTCGCAAGACACAGCGATCAGTCAATCCGAGCGCATTCAGCAGCGCGCAATCGTGGGCCGTCAGATGCGCGCCGTGCAGCGTAGCCACCTGGCCTGGCTCGAGCGTCGAGAGACGCACGGCCCCGGCTGGAGCTGACGACGACCAGGTCGAGAACGATGGATGAGGAACGGCGGCCATTGGGGAGTGCTGTGGATAACTGAGACCGGTCTCGCTAGATGCCGGTCGAGCATACGGCAGGAAATCCGACCGGTCAAGTCGGGATTAGCGGTTGAGGGCCCCAACAAACCCGGCGATAAGGCCTGCGACGTCCTCGGGACGTCGCGCGATCAGCTCCGTGCCGTCCAGCTCCAGTGGGCGTCGGAGATGGCCGAAGCCGTACTCTGCCACACAGACGGCCGCCCCGGCGCTTCTGGCGGTTTCGACGTCCATCATCGAGTCCCCGACCATGAGGCAGGCACCCGGCGTCACGCCGGCCTGGCGCATCAGGTGGTCGAGCCCGGAAGGGTCCGGCTTGCGAGGAAATCCGGAATCGCCGCCAATGACCCACCGGAAGTACCGAGACAGGCCAAACCCGTCGAGCAACGTTCTCGACGGGCCCTCGGGCTTGTTCGTGAGCACGGCCAACGACGCTCGTTCCGCCGCGGCGGCTACAGCGTCGGGCAGCCCTGGGTACGGGCGAGTGTGCCTGAACAGCCGCCCCGCGTAGATCGCCAGGAAACGGTCCAAGGCGGCTGAGACGTCCGTCGTCACCCCGCCGGCATCGAGCGCGCGCTGAACGAGCTGCTTCGCCCCGTCTCCAACCATCCCGGCGACCTCGACCTCAGCCAGAGGCGGGGCGCCGTAGGTCGCGAGCATCTCGTTGGCGCTCTCGGCAAGGTCGCGTTTCGAGTCGATGAGGGTTCCGTCCAGGTCGAAAGCAATCAGGGGCCGCATCCGCAGCAGCCTATCAACTGGCCCGTTCACCCCTGGCCGCTCGGCGCGTAGTAGCCGGCAAGAGGTGCTTTCGATGAGGGGTTCCTGGGTTCGGTCGATCGCCGCGGTTGGCGTGTGGGCATTGGTGGGTGGCGGTCTGGCCGTTCCCGCCTCGGCGCAGGAAGCGCGCGCCGTGGTTCCAGAGCTTCGGGCGCGCGTGCAGCAGACGCCCACAGAGCTCGACCAGCAGCGGGCCGAGGTCACGCGCGAAGAGCTGCGCGATCTGATGCAGCGCTATCCGCCGGCGCTCGGCCGCGTGCTCAAGCTCGACCCAACCTTGCTGTCGAATTCAGCGTACCTCGCGCCATATCCGGCGCTGACGACCTACCTGCAGCGACATCCCGAGGTGCCTCGCTACCCGGACTATTTCCTCAACTTTGTGGGCGACACGCACTGGTACGAACCTCAGACGCCGGAAGTCACGATGCGACGAGATGCCATGAACGCGTGGCGAGACATGTTCTTCGGCGTCATGGTTTTCGCCGGCCTGCTGACAGCGGTCCTCGATTTTCGGCTGGCTCATTCGCTACGTGGTTGGACATCGGCGGTGGCTGCGAAGCGTCAAGATCCAGACCGACGTTCACAGCCGGCTCATGGAGCGCTTCTCTTCCAACGACGAGCTGATGAGCCTACATCCAGTCGCCGGCCGGCCGCCAGTTCCTGCAGGGCCTGCCCGCGGCGCCGGAACTGTCGAATGCGCCTGCCGTGGCGGCGCCGCTCACTCGCATCCTGTGGTCGGTGCAGGCGGGAGTCGTCCTCGTCTGCGCCGGCATCGGTCTGCTCACCATCAAGCAGATACATGTTCGATGAGGTGGCCGAGATGCTGCTCGTCTGGGGCGTGCTCGGTCTTTCCGTTGGGGTCGGATTCGTGCTGGCCGCCGGCGCTTCCTATATCCTGTCTCATCGTCTCGGTCTCTTCGACGCTGCCCACGACGGCGGCGCGAAGGGGGCCTGACGCTGACGCGCCGCAAACCACCGATGAACACCCGAGACCTCCCAATCGCTGACGCCAGGACGCTCACGCTCCAAGGCGCCGAGACGGACGTGGCGTTCCGGATGGACGAGGATGCGTTCCGCGGTTTCTACGATCGGACCGCGCGTGTGCTCTGGGCGTACCTGCGCCGGCTGACCAACGACCGGACCCTCGCCGACGACCTGCTGCAGGAGTGCTACTACCGGTTCCTGCGCGCCGAGACTCAACTCGAGAGCGAGGCGCATCGACGCCACTACCTGTTCAAGATCGCGACGAATCTCGTGCGCGACGGTGCGCGCCGCACGCAGGCGCGACCGACGTTCGTGCCGCACGACGACGAGATCTCGCACGACCACAATCGCGCGCAGGGACACGAAGCCGTCACCGCGCGCGTCGCGGTCAACGAGGCCTTGGCGCAGCTCGGCGCCAAAGAGCGCGCGCTTCTCTGGCTCGCCTACGCGCAGGGCGCGTCGCATCAGGAAATCGCCGCCGTGGTTGGCGTCAAGACGGCCAGCGTGAAGTCTTTGCTCTATCGCGCCCGGCGTCGAATGGCGGGACTGCTTCGTCAGGAGCGACAGTCGTCATGACGATGACGCCGTCCTGCCCGCGCGAAGCCGAAGTCCTCGATCTCGTCTGGACGAATCAATGGCCGGCCCGCGCCGAACGGTCGCTCGTGGACCATGTCACGACGTGTGACGTCTGCCGCGACCTGGCCACCGTCGCGTCGGCGATTGGCGATCTCAATGACGCGACCGCCGCGGAGTTGAAAGTGCCGGACGCGAGTGTCGTCTGGTATCGCGCGGAGGTGCGCGCGCGTCAGGAGCTCACGCGGCGCGCCACCCGGCCGGTCGCTGCAGCCCAGACCGCGGCGGCTGTCGTCGGGATCGGCGGCGTGTTCACGGCCTGGCGGCTCGGTGGCGCCTCGTTCGTCGAGTGGTGGCAGGGCGTATCGGCGCCTCAGCTTCCTCAGCTTGGCGTGTGGTCAGCGCTGGCCGCCCTGACGAGCGCACCCGTCTGGCCGTGGATCCTGGCAGCCGCGGCGGCGTGGGCCCTGATGGTTCCCGCGGCCCTCTACATCGCACGCATGGCCGACCGGACGACTGAACCGACGCGCGATCGGTCATAGACACGTTCCCCGTTCCCCGTTCCACGTTCCCCGTTCCCGGTTCCCGGTTCCCAGTTCGCGTTCCTGGTTCTTCAATCCTGGTGCCCTGTTCCTGCAAGAACGGGGAACGGGGAACGGGGAACGGGGAACGACGAACAGAGTTAGTCTAGGGAGGACCTGTCGGCGTTTCCCGGTGTGACACATATGACACGGATGTTCACGGCTGTTCTCGTCCTGCTCGTCGGCGTCGTCGCTCGTGGCGGGGCAGGAACCTCCGCAGGGCACGACGTTTCGGACCTCGTCCCGCACGGTGGCCATCTACGCCACGGTGACGGACGGCTCCGGTCGCCTGGTCCCGGACCTCGAGCAACAGCACTTCGAGATCTACGACAACGGCAAACTTCAGCCGCTCACGATCTTCAAGAGCGACGTGCAGCCGATCACGGTCGTGACGATGCTGGACACGAGCGGCAGCATGACGCTGAATCTCGATCTGTTGAAGCTCGCGGCGGAACGATTCGTCCTGCGATTGCTGCCCGAGGACCGCGCCCGAATCGGCAGCTTCTCCGACAAGATCCTGCTCAGCCCTCGGTTCATCGGCGATCGCGACGAGCTGGTCCGCATCGTTCGGTCCGATATTCAGTACGGCAACCCGACGTTTCTCTGGGACGCGGTCGACCGCAGCCTCGACGCGCTCGCCAGCGAGACGGGTCGGCGCGTGGTCCTGGTGTTCACCGACGGCGACGACACGGGGAGCAGGACCACCAACTTCAGGGACGTGCTGAACCGGGCATTGAACGAGGATTTCATGGTGTACGCGATCGGCCTGCAGAGCGTGATCGGACCGGCAGGCGGCAAATCGTGACCAAGCCGGACAAGCGTCTCCGCGAACTCTCGGAGCAGACCGGCGGCGGCTACTTCGAACTGACCCGCACCGCCGATCTCAACTCCACCTTCACGCGCGTCGCTGACGAGCTGCATCGCCAGTACGTCATCGGCTTTGCCCCTGAAAAGCTCGACGGGCTTCTGCACAAGCTCGAAGTGCGGGTCAAGGTGCCGGGAATGGACGTGCGTTCCCGGAAGAGCTATCTCGCGACCGACACCACGTCCGGGCGCTCCGCTGCCGGTGCCGGATCGGCGAGGCGGCCGCTAAGCCGCCGACAACAGTACTCCGCCGACAAGCTGATGGGCGGGACGCTTCTCACGAGGTCTCGGCGCGACGGTCGCGATGCTGGCTCGCGGCCGCGACGCTTCTCGCCCGCGCCGCAGGACCCACCGCAGCAGCCTCCGGTCTTTCGCGGCACCACCGAGACGGTCGCCGTCTACGCCACCGTGATCGACCGGTACGGCGAGATGCTGCGCAACCTCGAACGCGACGACTTCATCGTCGAGGACGACGGCCGCAAACAGGAGCTCACGGTGTTCGTGAAGGGCTTTGCAGCCCATCACAGCCATGGTGCTCGTGGACACGAGCGCCAGCATGACGCTGAACCTGGATCTGGCACGGACCGCCGCCGAGCAGCTGGTGATTCGCATGATGCCCGGCGATCAGGTGCGCGTCGGCAGCCTGAGTGACCGTCTCGATCTGAGCAAGGGCTTCACCGGCGATCGCGATGAGCTGCTTCGGGCACTCCGCGAAGACCTCCACGTCGGCAACCCGACCAAACTGTGGGAAGGCGTCGGTGAGACGATGACCGAGCTCGCGCCGCTCGGTGGACGTCGGATTCTCGTGCTCATGACCGACGGTGTGGACACGATGAGTACCGTCACGGCTGACAACATCATCGACCGGGCTCGTCAGGACGAGCTCATGATCTACATCGTCCAGTTCCGATCGACGGCCCGCGCGCAGATGGCCGAGATGCCGCTCTCACCCACGGCCGGCGCGTCGATGTCGGACCCGCGGCGATTTACGACGCCGCCGACGGCAACGCTGCGGCGTCTGGCGACACAGACCGGCGGCGGCCACTTCCAGTTGAATCAGTACGACGATGTCAACGCGACGTTCACGCAGGTGATGCAGGAGCTGCACTATCAGTACGTGCTGGGCTTCACGCCCCAACGGCTCGACGGCAAGGTGCACGACCTTCGGGTCCGGCTCCAGAAGCCCGACCCCGACACCGAGGTTCGGGCACGCCGCAACTACCGTGCGCCGCTGCCGTAGTGCCGGTAGGGACAGAGCCCTTTTCCACAGATCGAGGCCGCAGGGGGACAGAGCGCGAACAAGAATTTGGAGACGCTCTGTCCCCCTGTGAGGCAATTCTGTGGAAAAGGGCTCTGTCCCCTATCATTGACAGGTTGATGCCGCACCCTGCGGGTTCCCTCCGGGCCTTGCTCGTCTGCGCCACCGCGATTGCCCTGTCGGCGTGCTCGCTGAAGACGATGGCCGTCAAGACCGTGGCCAACACGCTCAGCGAGTCGGGCGATGTGTTCTCGCGCGACGAGGATCCCGAGCTCGTTCGCGAGGCGATTCCGTTCGCGTTGAAGCTCTACGAGTCGCTGCTCGATTCGGTCCCGAACCACGCGCCATTGCTGGTCGCCACCTGCAGCGGGTTCACGCAGTACGCGTACACGTTCATCGAGACGGATGCGATCGTGCTCGGCGACGAACACCATGAAGAGTCGCGTGCCCTTCGCGAGCGTGCGCTGAGGCTGTATCTCCGCGGCAAGGCGTATTGCCTTCGGGCGATGGAGGTCCGCTGGCGCGGCGTCGGCGAACGGCTGCTCGCGGATCCTGCGGCGGCGCTGTCGCGGGCCGAGCGTAAGGACGTCGAGATGCTGTACTGGACGGCCGCGTCATGGGGCGCGGCGATCTCGCTGGGACTCGATCAGCCTGAACTGGCGGTGGACTTCCCGGTCGTGCGCGCGCTTGCGGACCGCGCACTGGCCCTCGACGAGACGTGGAGCAAGGGCGCGCTCCACGAGCTGATGATCTCGCTCGACAGTCTGCCCGAGGCGGTCGGTGGCGATCCCAAACGCGCGCGGCAGCATTTCGACCGCGCGGTCGCGCTTCAGAAGGGTCAGGCGCCGGGCCCATACGTCGCGCTCGCGACGGGCGTCTCCGTGCCGGAACGAAATCGCGCCGAATTCGAGTCGTTGCTCAAACAGGCGATTGCCGTGGATCCGAACGCGGATCCGTCGGTCCGCCTCGCGACGCTCATCACGCAGCGGCGCGCACGCGCGTTGCTGGACCAAGTCGACACCCGCTTCGTGCAATAGCTTGTGGAGGAATTTCGCATGTTTGCCAGGTCTTTCGTGAAACGCACCGTTCTCGTTGCCGCGTTGGGCGCGCTCGTCGCGCTCCCGCTGGCCGCCCAGGCGCCGGTCACCATCCGGCTCGCCACCGGAGCACCTGTGAACTCGGCGTGGCACAAGGCCTTGCTCGACATGGGGGCCGAGTTGACCGCGAAAACCAGCAGCCGTGTGCGGCTGACGGTGTACGCCGGCGGGACACAGGGCGACGAGATATCGACCATCCGCATGATGCGGCCAGGGGTCGATCAGCTGCAGGCCAACCTGCTCACGCTCGGCGGCTTGAGCCAGATCGATCCGGCCTTCGATGCGTTCGGCATGCCGTTCTTCTTTCAGAGCGATGACGAGACGCTGGCGGTGTTGCAAAAGCTGACGCCGATGCTCGATCAGAAGCTCGAAGCGAAGGGCTTTCACCGCGTGGCCTGGGGTAGCGCGGGTTGGGTGCAGCTGTTCTCGAAGAAGCCGCTGCGTACGCTGGCCGAAGTCAAGCAGGCCAAGCTCTTCACGAGCCAGGGCGACGATCGAATGGTGCAGTGGTACAAGTCGAACGGGTTCAATCCCGTCGCACTCTCGGCCAACGACATCCCGGCGCAGCTCAAGCTCTCCACCGGCATGATCGACACGGCCCCGAGCCCGCCCTACCCTGCGCTCATGCTGCAGATCTTCCGCGACGCGAAGTTCATGCTCGACGTCCACGTGGCGCCGCTGCTTGGCGCGCTCGTGATCACGAACAACGCGTGGACGAAAATCAGCCCAGCGGACCAGAAGGTCGTGACCGAGGCCGCCGCGGCGTTCGAGCGCAAAGTGCTCGCCGACGCGCCGAAACTCGACGCCGACTCCGTGAACACGATGAAGACACGCGGCCTGACGGTGACGACGCTCGATCCGAAGGCCCAGGCAGAGTTCCAAGCGGCGGCCGAAAAACTCGTGGCGACCATGCGCGGCGGCATGGTGCCTGCTGACGTCTACGATACGGTCGTCCGCGAACGCGACGCGTTCCGCAAGACCAAAGGCCGGTGATGCGGGCGCTTGCGCTCCGCACGGAGAACGTTCTCGCCACCACCGCCCTCGCGGGCATCATGCTCCTGCCGCTCGCGGAGATCGCCACGCGGCGATTCTTCGAGACCGGTATCCCTGGCTCCGCGCCCTTCGCGCAGAACCTGACGCTCTGGGTCGGCATGCTCGGCGCGGCCATCGCGGCGCGCGACGGCAAGCTGCTCGTGCTCGCCACGGGCGAGTTCCTGCCGAAGAACCTGGCGGCGTTCGGCCACGTCATCGGGGCCTTCGTCGGTGCCGCCATCGCCACCATCTTCGCCGTGGGCGGCTGGGCACTCGTCCATACGGAGCGCGAAGTCGGCGACCTGGTCGCGCTCAACGTGCCCGTGTGGATGTCGGTGACGGTGTTCCCCGTGGCCTTTGCGCTCATCGCCGTTCGTCTCGTCTGGCGCGCGTCGCCACACTGGACAGGCCGCGCGATCGCCGCACTCGGGATCGCCGCCGGCTATTGGCTCACCGCGCGCCAGGAAATTCTCGAGGGCGCGGCGTTGTGGCCATGGCTCACGGCGCTCGTCGTCGCCGGCGTGCTCGGCGCGCCGATTTTCGCGCTGCTCGGCGGTATCGCGATGTTCGGGTTCTTCATCGATGGCAGCCGCCCGGTCGTGCCGCTGATCAAGGCCTACGCAGAATTGACGTCGCCGTCGGCCAACATCGCGGCGATACCGCTGTTCACACTGACGGGGTTCCTGCTCGCGGAGGGCAAGTCGTCAGAACGGCTCCTTCGTGCGCTGCGAGGCCTGTTCGGGTGGGCGCCGGGCGGAACGGCGGTTGCCGCGGCCACGCTGTGCGCGTTCTTCACGTTGTTCACTGGCGGTTCGGGAGTCACGATTCTCGCGCTTGGCGGCCTGTTGCTTCCGGCGTTGCTGAAGGAGGGTTACCCGGAACGGTTTTCGATCGGCTTGCTCACAGCCTCGGGTTCCCTTGGCCTGCTTTTCCCGCTGTCGGTGCCGCTGATCCTCTACGGGATCGTGGCGCAGAACGTCGCCATCGAAGACCTGTTCATCGGCGGCCTTCTCCCGGGCCTGCTGATGCTTGGTCTCGTCGCCGCGCTCGGTGTCCGGCAGGCGCTACGATCAGGCGCCCGGCGCTTGCCGTTCAGCACGACCCAGATGTGGGCGGGGTTGTGGGAAGCGAAATGGGAGTTGTTGCTTCCTGTCGTCGTCCTCACCGCGCTGCTCGGCGGTTACGCAACGATGTCGGAGTCGGCGGCGATCGCAGCGCTGTGGGCCCTGATCGTGCAGCGCTTCATTCACCGCGATCTGCCACGCATGCGGGACGTGCTTCGCGTCGCGGCGGACTCGGCCGGCCTCGTCGGCGGCGTGCTGCTCATCCTCGCGGTCGCGGTGGGGCTGACCAACTACCTCGTCAACGCGCAGGTGCCGACCAACCTGCTCGACTGGACGCAGTCGCACATCCACTCGCGCGCGCTGTTCCTCCTTGCGCTGAACGTCTTTCTCCTGCTCGTCGGCACGGTGATGGATATCTTCTCGGCGATCGTCGTGATCGTGCCGCTGATCATTCCGCTCGCCGAGGTCTACGACATCAACCTCGTGCACCTGGGCGTCATCTTCATCGCCAATCTCGAGCTCGGCTACCTGCATCCGCCGCTCGGCCTCAATCTGCTCCTGGCATCTGTCAGGTTCCAGAAACCCGTCCTCGAGGTCATGTGGGCGACGCTCCCGATGCTCGGCATCCTGGCTCTTGGCGTGCTGCTGATCACCTACGTGCCGTGGCTCACGCTCGGGATTCTGCAGTGGATGGGCAAGGCCAAGGCCAATAGCCATTTGCTATTTGTTATTGGTTATTTGTTATTGCATTGAGTCATTGGTTATTGGGCTATTGGGGGATTGTGCCGATATGTCGAAGCGAGCGGCGAGCCCCCAATAACCAAATAGCCCGAATAGCTCAATGCAATAGCAAATAACCGATAATCAATAACCAATGAATCGAGGCCCTATGCACAAGCTCCTCGTCGTCCTCGTTGCTTCAACGTTCGTCGTGGCGTGCGGCAACTCCCAGCAGCAGCAAGCCGAGGAGGCCGCGAAGAAGATGGAACAGGGCGCGCAGCAAATGCAGAAGGCTGCCGAGCAGATGGCCAAGGATGCGCAAGGCTCCTCCGCCGATATGGCGGCGGGTCTTCAGAAGATGGCGCAGGGCTTTCAGCAGATGGCCCAGGGCACGGCCAAGCCGGTGGACTTCGAGCTGCTGAAGGGCGCGATGCCTGAAGTCGGCGGGTGGACCCGCACCAACCCGCGCGGCGAACAGGTCAACATGCCTGTCGCGATCTCGCGCGCCGAGGCGCGATACACCAAGGACAACAGCCGCGTGGAGCTCGAGATCGTGGACACCGCGCTCAGCCAGCTGCTCCTCGCGCCTGTCTCGATGTTCCTCGGCTCCGGGTACTCCGAGCGGTCCGATGACGGCTTCAAGCGATCGGCGAAGATCGGCGGCCAGCCGGGCTTCGAGGAGTGGAACAGCGAGAACAAGCGCGGCGAGGTGACCGCCGTCGTCGGGAACCGCTTCATCGTGAAGGGCACAGGCCATCAGGTCGAAAATCTCGAGACCGTGCGCGGCGTCGTCGAGGCCGTGGATCTCGGGAAGCTGGCCGCGCTCAAGTAGGACCAGTTCGAGTGAAGAGCGATGGTGGGAGTGCTGTCAGCGTGGCTCGTCGGGCTGACCGCTCTCACCGCCGCCTCCGGCGCAGCCCGCTGATCTCGACGCACGCATCGCCGCGATTTATCAGGCGGCCTATAACCTGGATCAGGACGTGGCGCTCGCCGAGGCACGCGCGGCGGTCGCCGCCGCGCCCAACGAGTCGAGCGCTCACCGCGCACTGGCGGCGATGCTCTGGCTCGGACGTCATCTTCCAGGCGAGGCACCGTCACCGTCGATCACTACATCGGTGGCCTCGGCGGCTCGCCGCGCACGTTTCCGAAGCCGTCACCGGCGGTCGACGATGAGTTCAAGCAAACCGTCCAGCGCGCCATCGATCTCGCGTCGAAGCGCGTCGAGGCCAATCCGAACGACGTCCAGGCGCGATTCGATCTGGGATCGGCGTACGGCCTCGCAGGCCTCCTACATGGCGTCGGTTGAAGGCAGCATGACATCCGCGTTCATGTCGGCGCGGAACGCCTACAACGCGCAGGAAGAAGTGCTGAGCCGCGATCCCAAACGGTCGGCCGCCGGTGTCGTGGTGGGGACCTACCGCTACCTGGTCTCCGGGCTTGCGTTGCCGTCGCGCATGTTTGCTTATATCGCCGGCTTCGGTGGCGGCAAGGAAGAAGGCATCCGGCTGCTCGAGACAGCCGCGCGGGACCAGGGATCGCTCGTCGAGGCAAGGACCGCGCTCGTGCTCATCTACAGCCGCGAGGGGCGCCATGCCGACGCCTACCGTTTGCTCGGTGAGCTCGTCGCCGCGTACCCACGAAACAGGCTGTTCGTCCTGGAGCAGGGATCGGCCGCCATTCGGGCGGGCAAGCACGCGGAAGCCGATGCCATCCTGAGTGCGGGCCTCCAGGCGCTCGACCGCGACACACGGCCGAGAATGCCGGGCGAGCGGGCGCTTTGGCTGTACAAACGCGGCCTGGCCCGGTTCGGCCGGGATCGGCGGTCGGAGGCCACGGCTGACTTTCAGGACGCCTTGAGAAACACGCCCGCTGACTGGGTGCAGGGGCCGGGCGCTCCTGACCATGGGCAAGATCGCGGATCTCAACGGCCAGCGCGCCGATGCGGTCGCCAACTACCGGACCGCCCGTGAAGTGGGCACGCTGGCCAAGGACACGTCAGGGGCCGCGGAGGCCACGAGATTGCTAAGTCGGCCATTTTCCCGCCCAAAAAATTGAAATAGAATCGTTCCGCCCCGTAAGGCGATTCCTGTCTGGAGCCGATAGAACAAAGCGGGTCCTGTCTATCTGGTTGATCGCGATTTCAGTTCTGGAATCTGAAAGAGGTTAGATCTCCGTGAAACACCCCCACCTTCGACTGCCATCCGTTGCCCCGGCGCTTGTCGTCCTCTCCACGCTTGCGGTTGCAGGGTGTTCGTCTGACAAACATACGCTGCTCGCGCCAAGCGACGCGCTGATTACCATGACGCCGTCGGCGCCGCTGGTCACCATCAACGGCAGCGTGGAAGTGACCATCCAGGCCGCCAAGAGCGACGGCGGATCGGTCGCGGACGGTACTGAGATTTTTCTCAGTGCCAGCCGGGGCGAGTTCGATACCCAGAAGGTCAGAATCCAGAGCGGCAAGGCCACGACGGTCTACCACGCGGGCGCTGACCCCGGGCTGGTCGAGCTCTTCGCGGAGTCGGACGCGGCGAAGGGCCAGTACATTCTCCCGACGGCTTCGGGAAACGTCTCGCGCATCAATCTCACCGCGGCGCAGGGGGCCGTTCCGTACGGCGGCGGTGAGGTCGAACTGAAAGCCACAGTGTTCGGCGAAGGCAATCAGCGCGTCGTGGGCGCGCCTGTCCTCTTTCAAACAAGCACTGGATCATTCACGCCATTTGCGCCGGTCCTGACGAACGACAACGGTGAAGCGAGGGTGCGGTTGTCCACGAACGAAGCGGCCACCGCGCGCGCTGTCGTGGACACCCAGCAGTCCGCCGCCGTGAACATCGGCGTCGAAGCTCCGATCTCGCTCAAGGTCGTCGCCAATCCCTCGCCGTCGACTGTTGGCCAGCCCGTCAAAGTGACCGTCACGCCGTCCGACTCCAAGCGAGTCGGCGAGGTGACGCTGATTTACGGTGACGGCCAGGTGCAGCCGCTCGGCCAAGGTTCCGGCACGCGCTCGACCTCCTACACCTATTCCACGGCGGGCGGGTACAACCTCACGGCCGTGTTCAAGAGCGCCGTCGGAACGGAGGTCCGGGAGACCATCCGACACAACGTCGCAGGCTTCACGCCGAGTCCGAATCCTGGCGGCAACCCGCGGCGGCGGTGGTGGCAGCGTGGTCGAGCAGCCGGGTCTCCCATTCAGTCTCGGCGACGTCGAGTGGCTGCACACCGACGTGAGCGGATGGAGGGTCACGTCTCAGATCACCGACATCACCATCGATAGCGACACGATCTGCATCTACCACACCAAGGCGGGACGCTGGCCCGAAGAAGGTGGTGGAGAAGGCAATCCGTGGGTGTTTGGCAACGTCGGCGGCAAGTGGTACGCGGCGACCTACGAGTACCTGCGCCCCGGCCAGACTTGTAAGCACATCGAGCGCAGAGGCGAGTGGGGCATCGGTGCGCACACCAAGAGAGAGCCGCTCGAAAGCTGGGCGCCCAAGAAGGGCGAGCGGGTCGGATTCATGGTCTCGGCGTTCGCGCGCGACAGTACCCGCACCGTGTCGGAACGCAGCAACATCGTCATGGTCACTTGGCCGTACTAGCAGGCGACGCGCACATCGGACGCGGGATATCGAGCCTCACTTTCTGATTGGCCTCTAAGTCCCGCGTCGTTTTTCTTCTCAAGAGCACGGTCAGCATCGGATTGCTGGCCGTGCTCTTCGCCCAGACGGACGCCTCCAGTCTGTACGACGCGATGCGTCGCGCCTCGCTGCCCTGGCTCGCCGCTGCGCTGGCGCTCTACCTCGTGATGATTCTGGCGAGCGCGTGGCGCTGGAACCTTCTGCTCGCGGCTCAGCGCATCTCGGTGTCCGGCTGGACGCTCGTGAGCTCGTTCCTGGTCGCGACCTTCTTCAACAGTTTTCTTCCCAGCAACATCGGCGGTGACGTGATCCGGATCCGGGACACGACGCAGCCGGCCGGATCCATCGGCCGCGCGACAGCGATCGTCGTCATCGACCGCGCCATGGGTTTGCTCGGGTTGCTGCTCGTCGCCGCGGTCAGCGGATCGATGGCCGTAATTGGGATGGCGGGCCCGGCTCTGCCAGTCAATCTGCCCTGGCTCTGGCTCGCCTTCGTCACGGCGACCGGCGCCTTTCTGATTCTCCTGCTCGCGCCTCAGACGATCCTGACGGTGCTCGGCTATGTCCGATTCCTCAACCGCGACGCCATCGTCACGCGCGTACGCAAGCTCGTGGACATGATGCGGGCTTTCCGGGCCCAGCCACTCGCGCTGGTTTCGTGCTTCGCCGGCGCACTCGTGGCGCAGGCGGTGCTCGTCGCGTTCTACGTCGCGATCGCGCGCAGTCTGGAGATTCCGATTTCGCCGCTGCACCTTGCGGTGGTGGTTCCGATGTCGTTCGTGGTGCAGTTGTTGCCGGTGTCGGTCAACGGATTCGGTGTTCGTGAAGCGACGTTCACCTACTACTTCGCCGCCCTGCATTTGCCGATAGAGTCAGCACTCGTGCTCTCGGTCGTCGGCGCGGGCCTGGTGCTGCTGTTCTCGCTGTCAGGGGGCGTGCTCTATGTGGCACGGCGCTAGAACATCGACAGCCTTTGCGATCGAGGGCCACCCCTCGAACCGCATCGACATCAATTCAAGACAAGTCCGAGCAACTGGCATTGTTATTGGATAATTTCGCCGGAATGCACCGACCGGCCTCCCTCGAGCTCGAGTCGGTGGCGGTCTCGACGGGTTCAGCACAGCGCGGCTGGTTGACCCGCTCGAAAGTGCTCGGCGTCGCCCTGCTGGCGGCCGGCGTGCTCAACTCGGCCTTCCTCGTCACCGCTCCTGGCACTTTCGACGTGACCGACCCCAGACGCGGATTCCTCGTCTGGATGGACGACGTCGTGATTCTGGGGCCGGTCGAGGGGTACCGATACAACCCATACGACTACCCTCCAGGAACGAAGACGCTGCTCGGGCTCGCGGGCAAGGCAGGTGACGCCGTTGGCCTCAGCCGGCCGAACAGCCTGAAACTTCTGCTCCTTGGTTTTCAGGCGATGACGGCGCTCGTCGCGTTCCTCCTGACCGGGAACATCCTGCTCGCAGGCGCCCTCTGGCTCTGCACGACGACCAGCGCAATCGGCCAAGGCTACCTCGATATTCTCTATGCGCCATTCCTGGTCGCGTCACTCATCGGGCTGCTGCGAAACCGGCCCGTGCAGGCGTGGGGACTGTTGCTCGCGTGCTGTGCCATCAAGCCGCAGCCGCTGGTTCTTTTGCCGTTCTATGTCGTCCACCTGACCGGCCTCGGAGGATTGAGGGACGTCTGGCGTGTCGCCCGCGAACCGCGGACGTGGGGCGCCGCCATCTGGACGACGATTGCCGTGCTGCTGCTCGTCGTGACGTTCGGCCGCACTCACGAGACGAGGCAGTGGTCGGTCGTGCAGGCCGTGCAGAAAGCCACGGCGCACAAGGAAATCAGCGGAAATGCGATGAACGCCGGTTGGATCGGGTCGTACATCTACCAGGTCGCCAAACATGGTCAGCTGGGCCCGGCGCTGCGAGCGGGACTCCACATGGCGCAATCCGATCAAGGTCGTCGCGGCCGCGATCGTCGCGTGGATCCTCTGGCTCCAGATCGGGCTGCCGAAAACCCCGCACACCGTGCTGCTTTCTCTGCTCGCCGGCTATCTCGCGTATTTCACATTCAACGCTGGTGTACACGAGAACCATCTGTTCATCGCGATGATCATCGCGCTGTTCCTGGCCACCCTGCCGGATGAGCTTCGGCGCGGTTGGAGCCGAACGCGTGAGCTCACGCTGGCGATCGGCGTCATCGTCTTCGCCCACCTCAATCCGCTGCTCTTCTTCGGCTGGCGCGGGGGCGATCGCGAACCGACTCTGATCGGAGGCCCAACCGGACTCGATATTTCAGTGCCACTCGCAACCTTCAGCATCGTGCTCTTCGTGGCGACCGTGCTCTGCCTTCGCGCGGCAGGACGACCGGCTATGATGGTCGCGCAAGAGAGCAGCCGACGTTGAAGAGTCTGTGACACAAGCCGGCCACACGCGTTCCAAGCGCGTTGTCATCGTCGGCGGCGGTCTCGCGGGGCTGGCCGCGGCTTACGACCTCAGTCGAACCGGCTTTCAGGTCGTCGTGCTCGAGGCGGCCCCGGACTTCGGAGGGCTGGCCAGCTCGTTCCGCCTCGAAGGCCACCCGGTCGAACGCTTCTATCACTTCATCTGCGGTTCGGATCAATCGCTGGTCCAGCTCGTGTCCGAAGTCGGTCTCGAGAAGAAGCTGCATTGGCGCCACACGACCACGGGGTTCTACCACCATGGTCATCACTATCCGTTCGGCACGCCGGCGAGCCTGCTCAAGCTGACGCCCGTTCCGCTGACGCAGCGCATCAGGTTCGGCCTCCATGTGCTGCAGTCGCGGTATCGCAAAGAGTGGCGGTCGCTCGACGGCGTCTCCGCGAAGGCCTGGCTGATTCGTTCGATCGGCCGGGACGCGTACGAGGTCATCTGGGATCCGCTTCTCAGAGTGAAGTTCGGCCCTCATCACGAACAAATCTCGGCCGCGTGGCTCTGGCATCGCATCTGGCGCGTGGCGAACTCGAGGCCATCGCTGTTCGCTCCCGACGAGTTCGGCTACCTCGAGTACGGATCGGCGACGCTCGTCGACCACCTGGTCCAATGGCTGCGTGAACAACCGAACGTCGAGTTGCGATCGTCCACGCCCGTCGCACCACTCGCCGTCACCGATGGCCGGGTCAAGGAAGTCCGCACGGCGACCGACACGATTCCGTGCGATGCGGTGATCTCCACGGTCGCGCTGCCTGCGCTCGGCCGGCTCGTCCCGAATCAGACAGACCGCTATTTCGCGAACGTCCGCAGTATCGAATACATCGGCATCGTCTGCATGCTGCTCAGCCTGAAGCGATCCTTCTCGACCAACTTCTGGACGAACACGAACGATCCGCGCATCAGCTTCAACGGCATCATCGAGCAGACCAACCTGAACGAGAACCTGCAAGCAGCCGGACTCAACGTCCTCTACATCCCGTTCTACCTGCCGACGTCAGAACCGCGATACACGGCGAGCGACGATGCGTTGCTGGCTGAATACACCGGCATGCTCAAGCTCATCAACCCGGAGTTCGACGCGCTCCTGGGTCAAGGAAGCGCACGTGTTCCGCACGCCGTATGCGCAGCCGGTCTTCTCAACGGGCTTTGCGGAGCGGATGCCGAACCACCGATCGTCGGTCGGGGGGCTGTACGTCACCGACTCCACGCAGTTCTACCCCGAGGACCGGACAATCAGCGCCGCTATCACCCAGGGCCGGAAGGTCGCCGCGATGATCGCGGAGGATTCGGGCCGTCCAACCCCCTGAAAGCGGGCCTGGGACCAATTTCCGGCCCCGCGTCGTATAACTCTATGGGGATGGCCTCACGCAGGACGTGGGTGTGGGTCGTGGTCGGCACGGGCGGCGTCTGCCTGGTCGGCCTTATTGCCGTGGCCGGCGCCGGCGTCTATTTCGTCAGCCGCCACATCAGCACAGAGCGATCCACCAGCGCCGACGCCATCCGCGCGTTCGACGGGGTCAAAGCCTCCTTCCCGGATCAACGTCCGCTCTACGAACTCGACAACGAAGAGCGTCCGACGATGCCGCGTCCGTTCAGCGAGTTTCCGACGTCGGCGAGACGGCCCGAGCATCTGCAAATGCTCGCGTGGGATCCCGATGAGGAACGGCTCGTCAAGATTTCCCTGCCGTTCTGGATCCTCCGGATGCACAAGGCGAAGCTGGACGTTGGCGCCGGCGAAGGCTTCGATCTCGAGCATCTCAATCTCGACGGCGACGAGCTGGCGCGCATCGGCCCGGCGCTTGTCTTCGACTATCGCGACCGGGACGGCGCCCGTGTCCTCCTCTGGACGCAGTAGTCAAAACACACGGAAATCTCCGTCCAATTCATCTTGCGATCGACCTGGCAGACCTCTTGCACAAATGGGGTCGCAGGAGGTTGTCATGTCTCGTCTCCTTTCATTCGCCGCAGTTGGTGCTCTCACCATCGCGGCCCCGTCTGCAGCTCTGGCACAAGCTGGCTGGAACACGCCTGGCTACAACGAGGGATATCAACGCGGTCAGTCGGCCGGCGCAGAGGACTCGCGCCGCGGCGACGCGTTCGAATTCACCGATGAGGGCGACTACCGGCGTGGCGACTCAGGGCTATCGCTCGCAGTACGGCAATCGCGATCGCTATCGCGACTCATTCCGTTACGGCTATCAGGAAGGCTACCGCCTCGGGTACGGCAACTATGGCGGCCGCTACGGACGCACCAGGACGCGGAGGTCAGCCGCCGTGGTCCAACGGTCGCGATGACCGTTACGACCCGTATCGGAACAACGCCTACAACCCGGCCTATCAGGCCGGTCTGAATGACGGCTACGAAGCGGGACTCGATGATGGCCGCGACAACCGGCGGTTCGATCCGGTGTCCGAGCGTCGCTTCCGTAGTGCCGATCGCGGCTACGAGCGCGAGTACGGATCGCGGGAGATCTACAAGGCGAACTACCGCGAATCCTTCAAGCTCGGCTACCAACGTGGCTACAACGACGGCCGCCGCTACGACCGCCGCTCC
Source organism: uncultured Acidobacteriota bacterium (assembly GCA_963730485.1). Classification (GTDB taxonomy): domain Bacteria; phylum Acidobacteriota; class Vicinamibacteria; order Vicinamibacterales; family SCN-69-37; genus CAVTYZ01. The sequence continues at coordinate 93,061 of CAVSRY010000004.1, forward strand.
GGCTGGGGCGGGTTGTTCGGAGGGTTCAGGTTCTAGAGACCGAAGAACCGGCGCATTCGCGCCGCCAGCGTCACGCGGGCCTCGGCCGGATTCGCGGTCGTGGCCCCGCGTGACTGGTCGAGCTCACGCCGCCGCGCGGCCGCGGCGCCCGCCACCTCGTCAATCACATCAGGATGCTCGGTGATGTACCTCTTGAAGACGTCACCGGCGATCTCGAGCACGCGACAGTCGCCGCGCGCCGAGACCGTCGCCGAACGTGGCTCTCCCGTGAGAAGCGACATCTCGCCGAAGAAGCCGCCCGTTTCAATCCGCGCAACTTCTTTGCCCGACCCGATCGTCACCGCGACGCGACCCTGACACACGACGAACATCGACGCGCCCTCGGCGCCCTCACGCACGATGAGCTCGCCGTCGCCGTAGAGACGCTCGGCGGCGCCGGCGGCGAGGGCACGCCGGCCTTCGTCTTTCAGGTCGGCGAAGACGGGCACGCGGCCAATGATGTCGGCGAACCGTCGCGATTCTGTCGACAGCGGGTTCAGGCGCCGGGTCCTGCCGCGAGTACTCGACCTGGATCGGCAAGGGAATCTCGATGCCGCGCCGGCCGAGCTCGTAGTAGATCGCGCGGCGCACCTCGTCGCGGATCGACTTCGTCGTCCGAGAAGTCGGAGATCCAGAACCTGGACGCGGAAAAGAAGCGAGGAACCGCCGAAATCCCAGAGCAAAGCGTCCGGCGCGGGCTCGCGCAGCACGCGCGGCACGTTCTGGAGCGCGCGGAGCAGCGCGTCACGTGACTCGTTCGGCGGCGTCTGATAGCCGACGCCGACCTCGACATACGAGCGCGTGTCGGCGCGATCGGCTCGGAGTAGTTGTTGATCGGCCTCGCGGGCCACGAGGCTGTTCGGCAGGATGACCATGTTGCCGGACTTGGTCAGGATCTTCGTCGCCCGCCACGTGATCTCGCGCACGGACCCTTCGTGGCTGCCGACCGTGATCCAGTGGCCGACCCGGAACGGTTTCTCGATCTGGATGGCGAGCCCGGCGAACGCGTTACCCAGCGTCTCCTGCAAGGCGAAGCCCATGACCGCGGCCACGATGGCGGACGTGGTCAGGAACTCCGTGTTCGGGAACGTGATGACGGCGGACACCGCGACAAGGAGCGCGATGATCGCGTCCTGCACGATGGCGGGCGCCCGCTCCGGCTTGTCGACGCCCGACCACGGATTGAACGCGAGCGCCACGAGCGCCTGCGTCGCGGCGAGCACGAGCAGCAGCGCCTCGACCTTCCAGCCGTACTCCTGGACGAGCGGCGAACGCCGGGCAACCACACGAGCGCGGCATGCGCCGCGGACGCGCTGAGCAGGACCGCAATCGTGAAGAGGAAGCGTCGCCGAATGGCCGGATTGCGGACGGCCAGCATCAGGACCATGACGGTCCCGAAGAGCGCGAGCGTGAAGGTCAGGTGCGCGCTGGGGTGGGGCACCACGGCGCTAGCTGGCGATTCCCTTTCGGAACTCCGCGATCTCGGCCGCTGTCACGCTGACGGCGACGAGCGTCTTGACGGGGCCGCCCTTCGCATCGCGATCGGGATTGACTCCCCGCGAACCAGCCGACGACACGGTCTGGTCGCTGGACTTCTCGCGGCCGAGACCCACCCGCCCGGCGAGGCCAAGTGCGCCCGAGCTGCTGGAACCGCCGACCGCGGCCGCCTCGCCAGTGCCGGTGATCGGCGCGGGCGTGTAGCTGATCGACTGGGCGTAGCGGGCATTCACCGTTGCTGTTGCCGCGAGCGGGCCGGTGGACACCACCTTCGCCAGCGCATCGATGCGCGCCTTGGTTTCGGGATGTGACGCGAAGATACCGCTCCGATCCTTGAGTGCCTTGTTCCGGTCGGCGAGCCGCGTCAGAAACGCGGTCAAACCCGCCGGCGAGTAACCCGCGCCGTTCGCGAGGGTGACACCGATCTTGTCGGCTTCCATCTCGTCGCCGCGATCGAAGTTGTTCTCGAGAAGAATTTCGTAGCCCTGGTTGGCCGCCTGCGTCACGACTTCCTTGCGCGACGCTTTGGCGCCGAGGCTGATGGCCTTGGACTTCTGGATCGCCTTCAGCGTGTGCTTCTGTGTGACGTGCCCGATCTCGTGCGCGAGCACGTCGGCCAGCTCCGCCTCGTTCTTGATGAGGGCCAGCGCGCCGCGCGTGATGTGCACGAAGCCGCCAGGGGCCGCGAACGCGTTGACGCCGTCGGTGTCGAGCACGACGAAGGTCCATTTGAGCTTCGGGCGGCTGCTGGCCGACGCGAGCACGGATCCGACGAGCGTCACGTACTTGTGGACCGCGGGGTCCTGCACGACGCCGTACTTGTCGCGAATCTTCGTGCTGATCTCGCTGCCGAGCTGCTGTTCTTCCGCGTCGGAGAAGGTCAGATCCTGACTGACTTCGGCGGCCTTGTTGATGACCTTGCCGAGGTTGCCGAACTGCGCGCCCGCCGGCGCCGCGACCACACATGCCACGCTCACGACCGCCAGGATGGTTCTGATCTTCATGACTGATTTCCCTTCACAGCCGAGCACTTCGTAGATCTGAACGGCCTGCGCTCGTCCCTTGACCTTGACCTCACCGATGGGGCGCGTCTCGACCGGAACAGTCAGCAGCGATCGCGTGGCCTCACTGATGATGATGCGCGTGCCGTATTCCTTGTTCAAGGACTCCAGCCGCGATCCGAGATTCACGGCGTCTCCGATCACGGTGTAGCTCATGATGGCTTCCGACCCGATGTTACCGGCGATCATCTCGCCCGAGTTGATGCCGATGCCGATGTTCAACTCAGGCCGTCCGTCGCGCCGCCAGGTCTCGTTCAGCCGGTCCAGCGTGCCTGTCATGTCGAGGGCCGCGGTGACCGCGTGGTCGGCATGCCGGTCGTCGGGAAGGGGCGCGCCAAACAGCCCCATCACCATGTCCCCGACGAACTTATCGAGCGTTCCCCGGTGCCGGAACAGGACCTCGACCATGGCTCCAAAATACTCATTGAGCTGGCCGACGACGGCCTCCGGCGTGGCCTTTTCCGAGGCGGCCGTGAAGCCGCGAATGTCCGAAAACAGGACCGTCATGTCGACGCTTCTGGCCGCCCAGCCGGACGAGCGCGGGGTCCGCCATCAACTGGTCGATGACATCGTTCGACACATACCGCCCGAACAGCCGCCTGACATGACGCTTCTCGCGGTCCTCGACGAAATACCGCCACGCGATGCCGCCAAAGAGCGCGACCGCCGCCGCGGTCGCCGGTGTCACGGCGCCAATCCAGAGGCCATCGCCGACTGCGGAAGTGAGCCACATCAGCAGGCCGCCGACGACAAGCGCGACGACGATCGCGGATAGCGCGACGGGCAGGAGCGTTGCCGCAAGGCCGCTCGCGATGCCCGCGGCGGCCGCATAGGCGTAGTCGACGGACGGGCGCACGCGCCGCATGAACTGCGCCGAGAGGATGTTGTCCGCAATCGTGCCGTGAAGTTCGACGCCGGCGATGCCTCCGTCGAATGGGCTCGTATACCGATCGTACGCGCCGGCGGCCGTCGTCCCGACGAACACGAGCTTGTCGGCGAACGCCGACATCGGCACGACGGGCGGCCGTCCGCTAATCGCGTTGTCTTCCGACAGCACGACGTCGTAGAACGAGTAGGTCGGGAAGATCGATCGCACGCCGTCGCCGCCGGACGTCGGCTTCGTGAACTTGAACAACACCTGGCGCGACGGTTGCGCGGCGGCGCCGCTGCCGACGCGTTCGTCGAGCGTCGGAACGCGGACGTCGCCAATCCGCAGCGTCTCGCCCTCTTGCCGCACGCTCTCGCTGGTCGCACCGGCGAACATGAGCGCGGCCGCGACGCCAAGCGACGGAACAAAGGCGCCACGGTGCTCGATGAACGGCAGCGCGCGACGGGCCGTGTCCGAGCCTGCGTCGCGCGCGAGATAGTTGTGTCCGATGCCGGCGGCCGCGCCGGCGAGCTCGTCGAAGGGCAGGTCCAGCTCGGGTCTCGACTGGAAGCCATCGCCCGGCCGGTAGGCCGGGCCCGGCAGCGCAGGCGGGCTGTCGGCCGTTCCAACGGCCTTCCCGCTCGCGAGGCCCTCGAAGGTCACGTCGCCGAGAAGGACGACGTTGCCCGCGCGGCGCACCGACTCGACGAACAGCCGATCGGAGTCGCTGCCGCTGATGGGTTGGCCGTTGACGATCGACTCACGCGCGCCTTCACGCTCGCCGAACAGCACGTCGTAGGCGATGACTTTGGCGCCCGATCGCTTGAGGTAGTCGATCGCGCTCGCGTGCACCAGCCGTGGCCACGGCCACCGTCCCACGACGGGCTCCAGGCCGCGGATGGAGGACTCGTTGATCTCGACGATGACGATGGGAGACGAGGAACTGACCGGCGAGGCGGTCGCACGAACGCGCAGGTCGTAGCTGCCGTTCTCGACGCGATGCCCGAAGGCTGTGGCGCCGACGAACGCGGCGACGGCCGTCGCCGCGATGCCCAGGGCAATACCGACCACGACCGGGCGCCAGCTGGGCCTGGTCATCGAGACGGGGAGATTGGCGAAGGCTGGTACCGGTACGGGGATTCGAACCCCGGTCCCGTGGCTGAGAACCACGTGTCCTGACCCCTAGACGATACCGGCACGCGCGGCAGGAACTTTGAAACGTAGCATCGCGGCCGGAGAAGGGTCAAGTGACGCACGGCCGTCGCGACAGGTAATAATTGATTGTTCTCGCTCGCGCCGCGGCGCTCCGGCCCGCTCATGGTCACATCACTCCTCCGTTCGTTGTTCCTATTGTCGGCTGTTGTTGCGTTCGGATGCGGATCACCGCCGGCCGAACAGCCGGCACCCGCGCCGGCAGGAAAGTCCGTCGATCCCTCAACCGCCCGCGCAGTCAGCGGCCGGGTCGTCTTCAAAGGCAAGGCGCCAGCGCGCGAAGTCATCAAGATGTCGAGCGACCCGTCGTGCGCCACTGGCTCCGGCCAGAAGCCGCTCAGCGACGCGGTGCTCGTCGCGGCGGATGGTGCGCTGCAGAACGCGTTCGTCTACATCAAGGACGGACTGGATCCAGCCTACACGTTCGCGGCACCGTCGGCGCCCGTCGTGCTGGACCAGAAGGGCTGCTTCTTCGTGCCGCGGGTGATGGGCCTGCGCGTCGGACAGCCGCTCGAAATGGCGAACACGGATCCCACGTTCCACAACATCCACGCGCTGCCGAAGCAGAATCGGGAGTTCAACCACGGCCTCGCTCCCGGCATCCCGCCGATGCGTCACACGTTCACGACGCCGGAAGTCATGGTGCGCTTCAAGTGCGACGTGCACGGATGGATGGCGGCGCACATCGGCGTGATGGCTCATCCCTTCTTCGCGGTGACCGCCGCTGACGGCACGTTTTCATTCTCCGGTGTCCCGCCCGGCACCTACACGGTTGAAGCGTGGCACGAGGTCTTTGGCACTCAAACCGCTCGAGTGACCGTCGGCGCCGGCGAATCCTCTCCGCTGTCGTTCTCCTTCGGCGGCGTCTAGGCAGCCGGTGATCTGGCTCCATCGCTACGCACGTCTGCTCGTCGCGGCGACGCTCCTTCTCGTCGCGGCCGGCGGTATGGTCACGAGCACGAACTCCGGGCTCTCGGTGCCCGACTGGCCGACCACGTACGGCTACCAGATGTTCTCGTTCCCGCTCAGCGGCATGGTCGGCGGCATCTTCTACGAGCACGGCCACCGTCTGATCGCATCCGTCGTCGGCATGCTCACGATCGGTCTCGTGATTTTTCTGTGGCGCGCGGAACCTCGCCCGTGGGTGCGACGCCTCGGTTGGCTCGCGCTGGCCGCCGTCATCGTTCAGGGCACGCTCGGCGGACTGACCGTGCTGTTCTTTCTTCCGGACGCCATCTCCATCACCCACGCCGGCCTCGCTCAGATTTTTTTCTGTCTGACGATCAGCGTGGCGCTCGTGACGTCGGCCGGCTGGCGCCGGCCGGCGACGCCGCCCGTGGACGATGAACTGCTCGGCCGCCGGACGGTGGCCCTGACGGCGGCGGTCTACTGTCAGATCCTGCTTGGCGCGACGATGCGGCACACGGGCGCCGGCCTCGCAATCCCGGACTTTCCACTGTCGTACGGGCGCCTCATCCCGCCCTTCTGGAACCCCGCGATCGCGATCCACTTCGCTCATCGCCTCGGCGCCCTCGTCGTCGCCACGCTGGTGCTCGCGGTTGTCTGGCGCATCCTGACGCAGCACCGGTCGCGTCCGGAGCTTGCGCGGCCCGCGGGGTTTCTGCTTGCGGTGGTCGCCGCGCAAATCACGCTCGGCGCCTTCGTCGTTTTGACAGGCAAGAACGAGATCGTCAACACGCTCCACGTGGCGACGGGCGCCGTCGTGCTCGGCACGTCGCTCTTCCTTGCGCTCCGGGCGTTTCGAGTACGCTTGGACCAACCGGGCACCGCGCCGTTGGGGTCGTTGAGCCACGTCAAGCCCCATCGAGCCCACCAAGCATGAAGCCTGATCTCGTCGCCTACGACAAGCCGCAGGACGCCGTCGCGTCGCGATCGAAGCTCGCGGATGTCCTGGTACTCGCCAAAGTGCGGGTCAACGCGCTCGTCGTCGCGACGACCGCCGGCGGGTATTACATGGCCGGCGAAGCGGTCGATTTCGGCACGCTCGTGGCGGCCTGTCTTGGCACGGCGCTCGTCGCAAGCGGCGCCGCGGCCGTCAATCAAGTCACCGAACGCGACACCGATCGGTTGATGGAGCGAACGCGCCTTCGGCCCATCGCCGACGGGCGGATGAGCGCCGGCGAAGGCTGGATGATCGCAGGGGCCCTCTCTGCGGTCGGGCTCCTTACGCTGTGGCTGACGACCAATGCCGTCGCGATGATCGTCGCGCTCGCAACGCTCGTGACGTACGCGATGGTCTACACGCCGCTGAAGCGACGCTCGTCGCTCGCGACGGTGGTGGGCGCGGTGCCAGGTGCGTTGCCGCCGCTGATCGGCTGGGCTGCCGCAGGCGGTTCGCTCGGGACCGTCGCCCCGTGGACACTGTTCCTGATTAGTTTCCTCTGGCAGATGCCGCACGTGCTGGCAATCGCCTGGATCTACCGCGAGGACTACGCAAGGGCCGGCATGCCGGTGCTACCGGTGATCGATCGGCTCGGTGGGCTGACCGGTCGCCAGGCAACGCTCTGGGCGGCCACGCTCGTGCCGTTCAGCGAGATGCCGTTCCTCATCGGCCTGACCAATGCCGTCTACGCGGTCGGCGCCCTCGTGCTCGGCCTCGCGCAGCTCGGCACCGCGATCCGATTCCTTCGTCACCGCTCCGAGGTCAACGCGCGCGTCCTGTTCTACGCGTCCATCACCTATCTGCCGCTTCTCTGGGTACTGATGGTGCTTGGAAAGCGATGAGCGTTGACGACCTTCCCACGCTCAACGCGGCGCTCAACGCGACCTCGGGTGTGCTCCTGGTCATCGGTTACGCGCTGATCAGGAACGGCCACATCGAAGCGCATCGGAGAGCGATGATCTCAGCCTTCGTGTGCTCCGGCGCGTTTCTCACGTCGTACGTCATCTACCACGCACAGGCGGGATCGAAACCATTCACCGGCACCGGCATCTCCCGCACGATATATTTTTCCATTCTGGTGCCGCACGTCATCCTGGCGGCCGCTGTTGTGCCGATGGCGATTCTGACGCTGCGCCGCGGTCTTGTCCGCAACGACCGCGCGCATCGGCGGATAGCCAAAGTCACGCTACCCGTGTGGCTGTTCGTATCCGTCACGGGCGTGGTGGTGTACCTGATGCTCTACCACTGGTGACGGATGGGGCGCCGCCTCAGCGTTCTCGTCCCGCTCGCTTTCTTCCTGGTTGTCTGGACGCTGACCACTCACGGCAAATTCTCGAACTCGGGCGACGAGCCGCACTACCTGATGGTCGCCGAGAGCCTCGTCTCGGACGGCGATCTCGACGTCGCCAACAACTACCGCAACGGCGACGGCCGGTGGTTCGGAAACGAAACGCTCGAACCTGGTCCGCACGCCCGCGCGACACTCGACGGCCGTGTCTGGTCTACACATGACGTCGGTCTTCCGATCGTCTTGGTCCCTGTTTACGCTGCGGCGACGCGAGCATCAGTCCTGTTACCTGATTCGTGGCTCGAACGGATCCGCCAGCCGCGCGGGCTGTTCGCGTACTCTCTCGTGAGTCTCTCGCTCGTCGTCCTGACCGCCACTGGCCTCGGCCTTCTCCTCAACGCCTTCAGCCGTCACGCATCCTCTGCGCGCGCCGCGCTCGTCGTGCTCGTCGTCGGGGTATCGCCGCCGGTACTCTCGCACGCGTTTCTCGTCTTTCCGGAAACCGTCGCGTTCTTCATCGTCTGCGCGGTCGTCTGGCTCGCCATGCTGCCTGACAACGAACTGACACGGCGGCGCGTCTCGCTCGTCGTCACTGCGATCGGGCTCATGCCGTGGCTCCACCGAAAGTATTCGTTCCTGGTCTTCGGACTCGTGTTCCTGCTCGCGACGCGCCACACCGGTTGGTTCCGCCGGCAGCGGCCGGGCCTGCTGGGACTCCTCGCCGTGCTGGCGGTCCTGCCGCAGGCGATCCTGCACGCGTGGACCGTGCACGCGTGGGGCACGCTGGGCGGACCGCAGATGGTGGACACGCTGCCGTTCGCGTCGGCCAATGCCCTCCGCGGCGGCCTCGGCCTGCTCTTCGACCGCGAGCGTGGACTCGTCGCGTATGCGCCGGTGTATTTGCTGTTGCCGGTGTGCTGGGCGCTCTCGTGGAAGGAGTATCGAACGTGGCTCGTGCCAATCGCCACGCTGTTCCTTCCGATGACCGTGTTCTCTGTGTGGTCGGCGGGGTTCTCGCCGGCGGCGCGCTATCTCGTGCCTCTCGTGCCGCTCGCGGCGGCCCCGGTGGCCCAGGCGCTGAGCTATGGCGCGATACGGATCGCGGCGCTCGGGATCGTGCTCTTTCAGGCCGCCATCATCGTGGTGGTATGGCGATACCCGCGGACTCTGTGGCCGAAGGAACAAGGCACGAACGACGCCCTCGCCAGCGTCCCGTGGATCGGACACGTGTACGAGCGTCTGCTTCCGTCGATTCTCACTGGAGATTCGATCGCGTGGGGCGTGACGGTCCTGGTCGTGCTCGCTGCGGGGAGCGCAGCGCTTGTGTGGCGTGCTCGCCGATCAGGGGTGGAGGGAGCCTGACCCCCGAACGACGCTGCTGAATGGGCGTTCGCGCGCGCTACTTGGCGAACCGGTCGAAAATATCGACGAGTTCGTTCATCTGCTTCTGGCGTTCGACTTCGCCCTTGGACAGTGCCTCGGTAACGCACGTGTCCACGTGATGTTTGAAAATTGCCAGGCTGATGCGATTCAGCGCGGCTTCGGCGGCGGCGAGCTGTTGCAGCACCTCGACGCACGGCCGTGGCTCCTGGACCATTCTCCGGATTCCGCGGATCTGGCCTTCCACGCGGTTCAGGCGCGTCAAAAGCGCCTGCTGCTCGGACGGTCCCAGCGTGGCGTGAGTTTCGTCCCCGAACTCTCGCTCTTCGTTTGTCAGGGGCATTCGAAGGGTTGACATCCTCAACGGCAATACGACCCAACGCGGGCCGTCGTTGCACGGAAAAATCACAATTTGACGTGACATGAAGCGACTGCGGCGTCCACGAGGCCCCGGCGTGCGATAAACAGGTCAGAAGCGGCCCAGGATTGCCCGTGATGGCACAGAGCTCCAAGACGCCGATCGTCCTCATTCCCGGCATTCAGGGCCGTTGGGAGTGGATGCGTCCAGCCATACGGGCCCTCGAGCGCCAGCACGAGGTGTTGACGTTTTCCCTTGGCGACGTCAGGGGGCCTGATCTCTTCGATGGGTGGACCTCGCGAATCGACCATTTGTTAGACACCGCCGGGCACCGGACGGCCGCGGTTGTCGGATTGTCGTTCGGCGGGCTGGTGGCGGCCTGTTACGCCGCCCGTCGGCCGGACCGGACGTCCCAGCTGGTTGTTGTCGCAAGTCCCTCCCCCAGGTGGAGGATCGACGACCAATCGGCGCGCTATGCGCGGAACCCCAGGCTCTCGTTCCCGCTCTTCGCCATGCGGGCGGTCCGCCGCCTGGCGCCCGAACTATCAGCCGCGATGCCCGGATTGGGTCCGAGGATTCGGTTCGGCGCGGGGTACGCTGTCAGAGCGATTCGATACCCGGCTTCTCCTCGTCAGATGGCGGATGTCGTTGACGAGTGGAAACGCACGGATCTCATGGCGATGGTCAGCCGTGTCACGGCGCCGACGCTTGTCGTCACCGGGGAACACAACCTCGACCTCGTCGTGCCGGTGTCGAGCACGCTCGAGTACCTCACGTTGATTCCCGGCGCCACCCACGCGCAACTTGCCGGCACGGGCCATCTCGGGTTCCTGTCGAAGCCGAGCGAGTTTGCCACGCTCGTGTCAGACTTCATAGCGCGGGGCGAAGCCCCGCAGATGTCATAAAGATGCGAGTGGATCTGGCCGGCCCGGCCGGCGTCCTTGAGGGGCTGCTCGACGCGCCGCGAACGAACGGCGACGAGGCCGCCGCCTTGCCCCGTGCGGCGGTCGTCTTCGCGCACCCGCATCCGCTTCAAGGCGGAACGATGCACACCAAGGCCGTGTTCCAGGGAACCAAGGGCCTTGGCCGCATCGGGTGCGCGGTGCTGCGATTCAACTTCCGTGGCGTCGGCGCGAGCGCCGGAACGTTCGATGAGGGCCGCGGTGAACGTGAGGATTTTCGCGTCGCGCTGGACTTTCTCGCCGAACGCTATCCGGGCGTGCCGCTCTGGGCCGCGGGATTCTCATTTGGATCCTGGATCGCGCTCGAGGCCGGCGCCGTTGACCCACGCGTCTCGGTCCTGATCGGCGTCGCGCCGCCCATCTGTCGGCCGAACTACTCCTTCGACGACGTGCTCGCGTCGACGAAGCCGAAGTTCCTCGTCCACGGCGGGCTCGACGAGGTTTGTCCGGTCAAGGACCTGTGGGCCTTCTACGCGAAGCTGAAGGAGCCGAAAGAATTGGTAGTGATTGACGGCGCGAACCACCTGTTCGAGGGACAAACCGCCGAGGTCGGCGAAGCGCTCGAGGATCTCCTTGGAGATTTCGATTGATGCCGCGCCAGTCTCACGGCCCTCGCCTCTGGATCGTGATCGCCGTGCTGGCAGGTGAGCTCGTGGCGGCCGGCTGTGCGTCGGGTCCCCCGCCGCCGGTCGATGAGCGTCCGTACGAAGAGCGCGTGCTCGCGGACCGGGCGCGGAAGGACGCGGAGTTCAAGGCGCCGGACAACAAGTTCTCGCCGGTGCCTGCGGAAAAGCGCGCCGGCTTCCCGCCGTTGGCGTACTATCCCGTGCGTGCGGAGTACCGCGCGCCTGCCGCGCTCACCGAGATCCGCTCCGACCCGCCGGTGGTGATCGAGCTGCCGAACACGGCGCATCAACTCGAGCGCAAAGTGAAGGTCGGCACATTGTCTTTCACGCTGGCCGGCGCCCCGTACAAGCTGTCCGCGTTTGCCGAGCGCGTCGGTGACGTGCAGCGGCTGTGGGTCCCGTTTCGCGATCTGACGAGCGGCCTCGAGACCTACGGCGGCGGACGCTACCTCGATCTCGATCAGACGGCGACCGGTCTCTACGATCTCGATTTCAATCGCGCCTACAACCCGTACTGCGTGTACGACCCGAGCTGGATCTGTCCCTATCCGCCGAGCGAGAACCGGCTGGAGATCGCGATCAGGGCCGGCGAGCGGCTTCAGGACGCGCGCGCCGAATGATGGTCGAACGGCTGTCGTCGCGAGCTCGCCGCGCTCCTCGAGGAGCGAACGCTCGACCTCGCGCGCGCGGCGCTGGTCGTGGCGCAAGATCGAATATCCGCAGCTGGATCCCGGCCCGACGCTCGACGAAGCTCGACGAGCTCGGCGCGCGCGCTGAGGAGCGGCTGGCCGCGCTGGCCAACGCGCCCGTGCTCGACCGCGTCTCGGAGTTGAACGGCTTGCTGTTCGAGGACGAGCGGTTCCAGGGAAACCGGCGGCACTACGGAGACTTCCGCAACAGCCTGCTGAATGTCGTGGTCGAGCGCCGGACCGGCATCCCGATTTCGCTCGCCGTGGTCTACATCGAGGTCGCACGTCGAGCGGGACTCGAGGTCTTCGGCGTGTCGTTTCCCGGGCACTTTCTGTTGCGGGTCCCGAACGACGCGGGCGTCGAGACGGGCCCGATCATTCTCGATCCGTTCGACGGCGGCCGGCGGCTGGACGATCGCGCCTGCCGCGCGCTGCTGCACCAGCACGTGGGCGACGACGCGGCGTTCGATCGCACGCTGCTCGATTCCTGCACGTCCCGCCAGATCCTCGGCCGGATGCTCAACAACCTGAAGCGGACCTACGTCGAGCTGCGCTCGTACCCGCACGCACGAGCGGTCACCGAGCTGCTCCTGACGGTGGGATCCGCGTTCGGGTCCGACCTTCGCGACCGCGGGCTCATCGCATATCACCTGGACGACTACCCGGCGGCTCTACGCGATCTCGAACGCTACCTTCGGCTACATACCTGGCAGGACGACGACCGCGACGAGCGCGACCGCGTGGCGGAACATGTCAAGACGCTTCGTGGACGAGTCGCGGGGCTGAACTAGAGCGACGTTCAGGGTTCCACGGTTCCGGGTTCCAAGGTTCTGGTTCAGGGTTCTCGGTTCAGGTTCGCGATCGTGAACTCGAGACCTGAACCTTGAACCAGAACCCGGAACCGTGGAACCCGGAACCCTGGAACCGCTGCTTACTTAATGAACAACATCTCCCGGTACGTCGGCAGCGGCCACATGCCGTGCGGCATGAGACTCTCGATCTGGTCGGCGGTCTCGCGCAGGTCGTTCATCGCGGGCACGACGGCATCGCGCATGTGCTTCGCGTGGGCCGCCGCGCTCGACGCGTGCGATTCCAGGACCTTTTCGAGCTTCTCGGTGCGCGTGCGCAGATCGTCGACGAGACCGATCACGCGGTCGAGCACCTTCTTCGCTTCCTTCGCCGAGCCACCGGCGCTCTTGACGGCCGCCACCGACTCGGCCACGTCCTTCTGGTACTTGAACGCGGCCGGCAGGATGTACCGGTTCGCCATGAGCACCATGAGCTGTCCTTCGACGTTCAGGGTCTTCACGTAGATCTCGTAGTTGATCTCCGTGCGCGCTTCGAGCTCGCGCGTGTTGAGCACCTTGTACTTGTCGAACATCTTCACGGTGTCGGGCTTGAGGAGCTCGGGCAGCGCGTCGACGGTGTTCGTCAGGTTCAGCAGGCCCCGCTTCTTGGCCTCCTTCGTCCATTCCGCGGCGTAGTTGTTGCCGTTGAAGATGATCCGCTTGTTCTCCTTGATCACCTTCGTCAGCAGTTCCTTGACCGCGGCTTCGAGCGACTTCTTGCCCTTGGTCGCCTTCTCGAGCTCCGTGGCGATGTAGTCGAGCGATTCGGCCACCGCGACGTTCAGCGAGATGTTCGGGAACGCGATGCTCTGGCCGCTCGACACGGCACGGAACTCGAACTTGTTGCCGGTGAACGCGAACGGGCTCGTCCGGTTGCGATCGCCCGCGTCGCGCGGCAGCTTCGGCAACACCGAGACGCCGGTGTCGAGGATGCCGCCGTGCTTGGTGCTCTTCGCCGCGCCCTTCTCGATCTGCTCGAAGATGTCGGTGAGCATGTCGCCGAGGAAGATCGAGATGATCGCCGGCGGCGCTTCGTTGGCGCCGAGGCGATGGTCGTTCCCGGCGCTCGCAATCGACATGCGGAGCAGGCCCTGGCACTTGTTGACCGCGCGGATGACCGCGGCACAGAACACGAGGAACTGAATGTTGTCGTGCGGCGTGTCGCCCGGATTCAGGAGGTTGTTGCCGAGGTCGTCGCCCATGCTCCAGTTGAGGTGCTTGCCGCTTCCATTCACGCCGGCAAACGGCTTCTCGTGGAGCAGGCAGGCCAGCCCGTACTTCGGCGCCAGCCGGCGCATGGTCTCCATCGTCATCATCTGGTGATCGGTGGCGACGTTGGCGTTCTCGAAGATCGGCGCGACTTCGTACTGGCTCGGCGCGACCTCGTTGTGGCGGGTCTTGACGGGTACGCCGACCTTGTAGAGCTCGTTCTCGACGTCGTGCATGAACGCGAGCACGCGGTCAGGAATCGAGCCGAAGTACTGATCCTCGAGCTCCTGTCCCTTCGGCGGCTTCGCGCCGAAGAGCGTGCGACCGGCGTTGATGAGGTCCGGCCGGCTGAAATAGAAGTTGCGGTCGATCAGGAAGTACTCCTGCTCGGGACCACAGGTCGTGACGACGCGCGTCGCCTTGGAGCCGAAGAGCTTCAGGATCCGCAGGGCCTGCTTGGACAGCGCCTCCATCGAACGAAGCAGCGGCGTCTTCTTGTCGAGCGAATCACCGGTCCAGCTCACGAAGGCCGTCGGGATGACGAGCGTGGTGCCGTTCTGGGTGACGAGCAGCCACGGCGGGCTCGTCGGATCCCACGCGGTGTAGCCGCGCGCTTCGAAGGTGGAGCGCATGCCGCCGGACGGGAAACTCGACGCGTCCGGCTCGCCCTGAATCAGTTCCTTGCCGCTGAACTCCGCCACGGCGCGCCCGTCGCTCGACGGCGACAGAAACGAGTCGTGCTTCTCGGCGGTGATCCCGGTGAGCGGCTGAAACCAGTGGGTGTAGTGCGTCGCGCCGTGCTCGATCGCCCAGTCCTTGAGCGCGGCCGCGATCACGCTCGCCGCCGATCCGTCGAGCGGAGTGCCCTGCATCACGGTGGCGCGCAGCGCCTTGAAGACGTCCTTCGGCAGCCGCTGGCGCTGTGCGGGCTCGTTGAACGTCAGCGATCCGAAAATCTCCGTCGCCTTTGGCATAGGCGACAGCGGACTTGCCCGAAGCCTTACCCCACTCGATGATGCTCTTGCTCGCGTCCTGGAGCGCTGACGAACCCATGGCTGCTTCCTTCCTGAATCAAGGTCACTTGGCGGACTGAAAATTTCCCGGCCGGGAGACGGCGGGCAGGACTTTTATTCTTTACAGAAGAGACAGAAAAGTAAAGATCCGATTCGGGCGTCGCGCGCGATCTTTTTGCGATCGGCGACGACGTCCGACAAACTTGCGGGGATCGGCTCCGGCGGTCCGACAAAAATGTGGAAACTCGAAACCTTTCTCCGCGAACGACTGAGCGCTCCGCTCCCGGGATCGCCGGCTCAGCAGCGTTTCGCGCCCTCGCCGTGGCTGCCGAATTGGTCGCCCGACCTCACGCCGGAGACGGCGCGCCGCGCCGCCGCGCTGATTCTGCTCTTCCCCGGTCCCCACGGAGACATGGTCCCGCTCACCGTGCGGCACCGCGGGCTGCCGCAGCACGCCGGCCAGGTCAGCCTGCCCGGCGGGGCGATTGACGCCGGGGAGTCGCCGGAGGCCGCCGCACTGCGCGAGGCCGAGGAAGAGATTGGCATCCGCGCGGATCGCGTCCGAATTGTCGGCGCCCTTGTCCACGCTCTGGGTCGCCGTCAGCAACTTCATCGTGCATCCGTACGTCGGCGTGACGGATGAACGGCCGGAATTCCTGCTTCATCCGGAGGAGGTCGAAGCGCTTCTGGAGGTCCCGCTCGACCATCTCCGGGACCCCACCCGGCTCCGCTGGATGACGCGTGAACGTCAGGGCCACCCGGTCCGATATCCCGTATTACGACGTCGGCGGGCAGGTCGTCTGGGGCGCAACCGCCATGATTCTTGGCGAATTTGCGTGCCTGTTCGACGAAGGGCATCGACCGCCGGCACCAGACTGACTTCTCGACTTCTGGCTTCTAACTTGCTATCTAGGAGCGGGTGTCCAGCATCCGTGCACGACACCCGGTGTCTTCTCCCCGGCCGAAGGATCCGTCATGCGTCGCGCGCTCGGCCTGCTCCTCGCCGTCGTGGTGTTCCATGTACTCGCACCCGAGGTCGCCACGCAATCGGCTGACCTGCGCGTGATCAGCGCCGGGCCGACCGGCGAAATCAATCAGCTTCAGGACGCGAACGAAATTCGCGTGATCTTCTCGGAGCCGATGGTGGCGCTCGGCCGGATTCCGTCCAATCCGACGCCGCCGTGGATTCGCATCTCGCCGGCAATCGCCGGGACCTACCGGTGGTCGGGCACGACGGTGCTGATCTTCACGCCGGATCCGGCCACGCCGTTGCCGTACTCGTCGCGCTACACGGTCACGATCGATCGCACGGCGACGAGCGACGCCGGACGCACCCTTGCGGCGCCCTACGAGTTCTCGTTCACGACGCCCACGGTCAAGCTCACGTCACTTCGCTGGTACCGACGTCAGGGTCGATTCGACCAGCCGGTCGTGCTGCTGCTGACGTTCAATCAGCCGGTCCGCGGCCAGGACATCGCCTCGCATGCGATCGTGCGCTACCAGGTCCACGATTTCGATCCGCCGGTGCCGAGCGCCCGCGAGCGCGCGCGCATGGCCACCGATCCGACGGGCGTGGCACGGTTCACCGCGAAGGTCGCCGCCGCAAGGCAGGCCGCGAACCGGCAGGATGCCGTCGCCGTCCGACTGACGTCCGACTGGGACCGCGAGCGCTACCCGCCGTCCGAGACGCTCGTGGCGATGGAAACCGTGAGCGTCCCGCCCCCAGGCACGTGGCTCGAACTCACGCTCGATCCCGCAGTCACCGGAAGCCAGGGCTCCGCGCGGCCTGCGCAATCACAACAATCGGTCGCCGAGCTGACGCCGGTGTTCTTCGCACGAAAATTCGGGTGCACCTCGGCGTGCAACCCGTCCGGCTACAACGGCGTGAACTTCAGCACGCTCGTCAGCGTCGAGCGTTTCGCCAAGGCGTTGACCGTTCGCGACATCACGATTCCGGCGCGCGAACAACTCGTCGCGCGATCCACGACCGTGCGTTCGCCCGATCTCGACGAATCGTGGTCGCCAGGCCTCGAGGATGCCGGCTACGATCGCCAGCCGCCCGCTCGCACGCTACGCCTACCATCTCGATCCGAGCCTCGAGAGCTCCGACGGACAACCGCTCGGATATCCATGGATCGGCGTCGTCGAGAACTGGCACGAGCGCGCCTTCACGAGTTTCGGCGACGGCCACGGCGTCTGGGAATCGGCAGGCGGACCGACGCTGCCCTTCTACTCGCGCAACTTCAGCAGCGTCACCCAATGGTTCGCTCGCCTGGCGACCGGCGATCTCGTGCCGCGGCTCACGGCTCTCGAGAAGAACAACTTCGAAGAGCTTCCTCCCGGCGCCGGCACCGGCCGGAAGCTGAATGTCACGCCCGACGCCACGCAGTCGTACGGCATCGACCTCAGCTCCGCACTCATCTCAGGCACCGGACTCGTGTGGGCCGGCGTGCGGCCCGGCGATCCCATTCCAATGTCCGAGCGCGCCGTGCGCGCCGATCGGGGTGACCGCTCGACGATTGTTCAAGTCACGAACCTCGGGATCAGCGTCAAGGACAGCCCGCAGTCATCGCTCATCTTCGTGACGCGGCTCGACAACGGCGAGCCCGTGCCGGCCGCGACCGTCTCGGTCGTGGACACGTCGAACACGCGGATCTGGCGCGGCACGACCGGACCGGACGGTGTCGCCATGGCGCCCGCGCTCCCGCTGAGGAAGCCGGACAACTGGTACGAGCTCTCATTCGTCGTCACGGCCGAGAAGGACGGCGACGTCGCGTACCTCGCGTCGAACTGGAACGAGGGCATTCTGCCGTGGGATTTCGGCCACTCGTATCAGCTGTGGGAGTCCACCGACATCCTGCGCGGATCGGTGTTCACCGATCGCGGCGTGTACCGGCCGGGCGAGGAAATGCACGTCAAGGCGATCGTGCGGACGGACACGCCGAACGGCGTGCGCTTGATGCCGGCCGGATCGACGCTCGACATCCGCGTGCGTGACGGCCGCAACCGCGAAGTGGACCGGCGGACGGTGACGCTGAATCGGTGGAGCGCCGCCGAGTGGAATTGGACCGTGCCGGCCGACGCGACGCTTGGGTCGTACTCGGTGCGCGCGCTCATTCCAGGCACCGAGCGCCAGGAAGGCAACGACACGTCGCCGCGGCAGCCCCCGCAGGGCGAGTGGCTGAAGCAGGTGATGGGCAGCTTCCTGGTGGCCGCGTACCGGCGCCCGGACTTTCGGGTGGACGCCACGCTGTCGTCAAGCGCGCCGACCGCGGGCGCGACTCTCACCGGCACGGTACAGGCGCGGTATCTCTTCGGTGGCTCGATGGCGACCCGGCCGGTGCGCTGGTCGATCACGCGCGAGCTCGAATACGGTGTGCCCGCAGCCATCACCGAGCGCTTCCCCGCGGAGCGCTATGCCTTCGGCTACTACCCCGATCAGCCGAGCTCGACGGAGCGGATTGCCGGCGCAGAGGTGACGCTCGACTCGACCGGCGCACTGACTGTCAGCGCGTCGACGGGACAACCAGTCGATCTTGCCTATCGGTACACGCTCGAGGGCGACGTCGAAGACGTGTCGAGGCAGCACATCGCGAACCGCGCGAGCACGGTCGTGCATCCCGCGCCGTGGTACATCGGCGTGCGCCGGCCCGACTTCTTCGCCGATCCGGCGACCGGCACGAGCGTGGACGTTGTGGCCGTCGATCTCTCCGGTGCGTCGGTCGCCGGTGTGCCCGTCACGCTTGAACTGACTCGCGTGCAGTGGAACTCCGTCCGGCGCGCCGAAGGTGGCGGCTTCTACACGTGGGAGACCGAAGAAGTCCGAACGGCAGCCGGCCAGTGGACGCTCACGTCGGCGGCTGAACCGGTGGCCGCGAAGATTCCGGTGCCCGAAGGTGGGTACTACGTGCTCTCAGCGACGGCGAAGGACGCGGATGGGCGCATGGCGAGAACCGACGTGTCCTTCTACGGCACCGGCCGCGGATACACCGCGTGGGAGCGCTACGACCACAATCGCATCAACCTCGAGCCCGAAAAGAAGACGTGGAAGCCGGGCGACACGGCGCGGCTCATGATTCAGTCGCCCTGGGAAACTGCGACCGCGCTTCTCACCGTCGAGCGCGAAGGGGTCCGTCGCTATCAGCGTTTCGCGCTGACCTCCACCCAGCAGACCGTCGAGGTCGCCATCACCGAGGCAGATATCCCGAACGTCTACGTTTCCGTTCTCCTGATACGGGGCCGCACGGCCGAACGATCCCGGCGCAGACGGCAGCGATCCAGGCAAGCCGGCGTTCCGGCTTGGCTATGCCGAGCTCAAGGTGGAAGACGCGACGCGCCGACTGTCAGTGGACGTCCGTGCCGATCGCGCGGAGTACCGTCCGGCCAACTCCGCCAAGGTCACGGTCGCGGTGACCGACGCGGCCGCGCGGCCCGCGGCGAGCGAGGTGACGCTCTGGGCTGTGGACTACGGCGTTCTGTCGCTCACCGGCTACCAGGCCCCTGACGTGCTGAGCGCCGTCTACCGTGACAAGGCGCTCCAGGTCACGAACGAAGACAGCCGCCAGCGCATCATCAGCCGGCGCGTCCTCACGCCGAAGGGCGACGGTGAAGGCGGCGGCGGTGGAGCCGATGACGGCGCCGGCGCGTTCCGTCGCGATTTCCGTCCACTCGCGTTCTGGCTGGGTTCCGTCGAGACCGATGCCACGGGGCGCGCGACTCGTGAGGTGACGCTGCCTGAGTCGCTGACGACCTACCGCATCATGGCCGTCGCCGCAGATTCCTCGTCGCGCTTCGGATCCGCTGGTGCCGAGATCAAGGTCACGAAGCCGGTCACGCTCCTCACCGCGTTTCCGCGATTTCTGACGGTCGGCGATCGCGCCGCGTTCGGTGCGGTCGTGACGAACACGCTCACGACCGGGGGCCGCGCCGTGGTGACAATCGCCAGCCAGGACATCGCGCAGGTCAGGTTCCAGGGCTCAGCCTCACGCACGATCGAACTGGGGCCGGGCGCGAGCCAGCTCGTCACGTTTGACGCGGCGGCGCTCTCGACGGGCACGGCGCGAGTCCGCATGAGCGTCACGCTCGAGAACGAGAAGGACGCCTTCGAAGCCACGCTGCCGGTGTCTGCGCCGACACGGATGGAAACGACGGCGGCCTTCGGGGAAACCATCGGACGCGCGACCGAACGCATCACGCTGCCTGCTGGCGTCTTGCCGGCTCTTGGCGGCTTGAATGTCTCACTGTCCTCAACGGCCCTGGTAGGACTCGGCGAAGGCGCGCGGTATCTCGCGAACTATCCGTACGCGTGCGCGGAGCAGAAGGCGTCGGCCGCGCTCGCGCTTCTGCTTGCTTCTGATGTCGGCGAGGCCTTTTCGATGGGACGGATCGCGCCGGCGGACTACCGAACGCGCGCGACCACGCTCCTCAAGGATCTCGAGCGCTATCAGTGCGCCGATGGAGGATTCGGGTTCTGGCCGGGCGGCTGCCGAATCGGCAGCGTGTATCTCACGAGCTATGTGCTGCACGTCATGCAGGTGGCGTCGCGGCTCGGGGTGGCGGTTCCAGACCAAGCAAATCGGAACGCCCTCAACTTCCTCGAGGCCGCGCTCAAGCGCGACACGCCGCCTGGCCAGGTGCAATGGCAGCCCGTCTGGAGCGCCAGCAACGCGTTCAGCGTCAAGGTGCTGGCGGAGTACGGCCGCAATCAGGATTCGAACATCAACCGGCTCGTCGCGATGGCCGATCGGCTTCCGATCTTCGCGCTCTCGTACCTCGCGGACGCGCTCAGCGCGTCTCGCGTTCGCGACGCCCGCTACGACGACATCGTCCGTCGCGTCACGAATGCCGTCCGGGTGGAAGGAGACGCGGCCCACGTCGAGGAGCTCGACTCGGAGGCCCTCAGCTGGCTCTGGAACTCGAACGTCCGCGCGACCGCGCTCGTGCTCGACGGTTTCGTGCGGCGCGGGGACAACGCCACACTCGTGCCCGGCCTCGTTCGCTGGCTCCTTTCGTCGCGGACCCGCGGGCGATGGGGCAACACGCAGGAGAACGCCACCGCGCTCGAATCGCTCGTCAGCTACTACAAGACGTTCGAGAGCGACATTCCGAACATGACCGCGACGGTGGCGATCGGATCGCGACCTGCCGGCACCGCGACGTTCCGCGGCCGGTCGTCGACGGCTCGGGACGTCCAGCTCGCGATGCCAGACCTCCTTCGACAGGTTCCAGCCGGCGCCGAGCGGGAATTGGCCGTGTCGCGCGAAGGGACCGGCCGCCTGTACTACACCGCGCGCCTCGACTACGCGCTGGCCGAGCCGCCGCCGGCGATCGATCTGGGCATGCGCGTCGAGCGCCGCTACGAACGCTTCGTGGAAAACGGTGACAGCGCGCCGGGCGTGACTTTCAACGCCGGCGATCTGATTCGCGTCACGCTCACGCTCACCGTGCCGCAGGAACGACGCTACGTCGCCGTCACGGACGCGCTCCCGGCAGGCGTCGAAGCCGTCGACAGCTTCTTCCGGACGACAGCGACCGATCTCGCCCGCGATGCGTCAGTCGAGCAGCCTGGCGGTGAGTCAGGTTGGTGGTGGGAACGCGGAGGGTTCGATCACGTCGAGAAGTACGACGACCGCGTCACGCTCTTCGCGACACGCCTCGCGAACGGCCGCCACCAGTTCTCGTATCTCGTGCGCGCAACGACGGCCGGCACCTTCCGCGCGGCCGGCACCATCGCCGAGGAGATGTACGCGCCCGAGGTCAACGGACGCGCGGCCGCGACGACGCTGGAGATCAAGTGAGCCGGCTCGGCTTGGGTCTTGCGGCTTGGGGCTTGGGGCAAGGCTCAAGGCTCGACGCTTAGGGCTCAGGGTCTCACGCGGAGCCGCGTTCGGATTCTTCTCGGCGCAAGCGTCACGATCTCCGTCGCCCTTCTCCTCTGGATCCGTCTCGGCCCGCTACCTCCGGGCCTCCTTGACGAAGAAGAACGTCCATCCACCCTCGTGGTCGATCGGCATGGCGAGCCGCTGTACGAGGCGCGATCGGCTGCGGGGCTGAGAGGCAACCTGATTGAAGCCGGCGAGCTTCCGCGCCTTCTGACGTCGAGCGACCGAAGCCGCCGAAGACCGGCGCTTCCGCTGGCACCCCGGGATCGATCCGATCGCGATCGCGCGCGCGGCGATCAGCAACGTCCGCGCCGGCCGCATCGTCGAAGGCGGTTCGACGCTGACTCAGCAGGTCGCCGAACTGCTCCTGCGAGGGAAGACGACCGGCGGACGACGTGGATGGCGGGCAAAGATCCGCGAAGCGATCGTGGCCGTGCGACTCGAGCACCGGCTGACAAAGGGCGAGATCCTCGCGCTCTACCTGAACCTCGCCCCCTACGGCAATCAGATCCAGGGCGCACGGCGGGCCTCGACCGCGTACTTCGGACGGAACGTCGCGTCGCTCACCGCCGCGGAGGCCGCGTTCCTTGCCGCTCTTCCGCAACAGCCAAGCCGATTCAATCCCTGGCAGACGCCCGATCGGGCCGTCAATCGTCAGCGCCGCATTCTGACCACGATGGCCGATCGCGGCTGGATATCGGCGGAAGAGCTGATCGCCGCGCGCGACGAACGGCTGCACCTCGACCGTTCGCGGTCGGCCGTGATCGCGCCGCACTTCGTGGAACGGGTGATCAAGAGCCTCGACAGCGGCCGTCCCCGGCGCGTGGAGACGACGCTCGACGCGGGGCTCCAACGCGCCGTCGCGGGCATCATCGCCGCCGAACGCGAGTCGCTCCGGCGTCATCACGCCGAGAACGTCGCCATCGCCGTGCTGGACAACCGGACCGGCGAATGGCTCGCGTGGGAAGGGTCAGGCGACTACTTCAATGCGCGATCACGGCGGCACGATCGATGGCGTGGTGACGCCGCGTCAGCCGGGATCGGCACTGAAACCATTCACGTACGCCGCGGCGTTCGAGCGCGGCATGCATCCGGGCCAGGTGCTCGCGGACGTGCCGTCGCAGTTCCCGACCGCAGAGCCCGGCATCTTGTACAGCCCGCGCAATTACGACGGACAGTTCCGCGGCCCGCTGCTCGCGCGGACGGCGCTCGCAGGGTCTGAGAACGTGCCGGCCGTCGCGCTCGCGTCGGAGATTGGCGTGCCGTCGGTCGCGCGTCTGCTGCGTCGCGTGGGTCTCACGACGCTCGGCAACAATGCGGCGCACTACGGGCTCGGTCTGACGCTCGGCAACTCCGAGGTCCGACTCGACGAGCTCATCGCGGCGTACGCGTCGATCGCGCGCGGCGGCGAATATCTCGCACCGCGAATGATCCGGTCCGTTGACGGCCATGTGACGGCCGCCGGCTCGACCGACCGCGTACTGACACCGCGGAGCGCGTTCTGGATCACCGACATCCTCGCGGACTCCGACGCGCGGGCGTACATTTTCGGCCAGGGTGGCAGTCTCGACTTCCCGTTTCCGGTCGCCGCGAAGACCGGCACGTCGCAGTCGTATTTCGACAACTGGGTCGTCGGCTACACGCGAGACGTCACGGTTGGCGTGTGGGTCGGCAACTTCGACCGGACGCCGCTGAGGGGCTCGTCGGGTGTGACCGGCGCCGGGCCGATCTTCCACGCGGTGATGCTGGCCGCCGTTGAGCACGCGGCGGCGCGCTGCCGATCGGCCAGTCGTTGTCGCTCGCGGCGCCGCCGCCTGATGTTCGCCGCGCGGAACTGTGCGCCACGTCCGGCATGGCGGCAGGCGACGCCTGCCCCACGCGCGTCAGCGAGTGGGTGCCAACCGACGCGCTCGGCCGATCGATGCACGTGGCATCACGCGACCGACCGCGGTCTTGATCACGGTGTGGCCGGAGCAATATCGCGAGTGGGCACGGAGCGCGGGACTTCTGCCACCCGGCCCGGAGCCGCTGGCGGTGCTCGCCGCCGCTCCCGCCGAGGCGATCGAACGGACAAGCGCTGTCCGACGCTCGACCGCTCGGACGCCAGAACAGCGGCCGGCTCACGATTACACGGCCGCTTGGAGGCGCGCTCTTTCTCCTCGATCCGTCGCTCCGGCCGGAGTTCCAGGCACTGACATTCAGCGCGAGAGGCGGCGACGGACCACTCGAGTGGTTCGTGAACGGCGCCTCGATCGCCGTCGTCGATCAGGAGCGTGGGGTCCGCTGGCCGCTCGTGCGCGGCCGGCACCGGATCGCCGTGAAGGATCGGCGCGGCGAAACGGCGGAAACGACGATCGTCGTGCGCTGACGTGCGGCTACAGCAGATCTTTCCCGTACTTTCGCAGCCACCGCTCGCTGTCCTTCCACGCCGGGCACAGCGACTCGACTTCGCGCCAGAAGCGCGGGGAGTGATTCGGCTGGCGGCGATGCGCGAGCTCGTGGAACATGATGTAGTCCGAGACCGCGGGCGGCATCTGAATCAGCCGCCAGTTCAACGCAATCGATCCGCGCGTCGAACAGGACCCCCAGCGAGACCGCTGATTGCGGACGGTCACGCGAGGCGTTGACAGCCGACGTTCGGCGACGAGCTCGGCCAGCCGGGCCGGGAGCTCGACTTCGGCCAGACTCGCGCAGAAATTTTTCGACGGTCTGACGAATTCCGACCGCTTCGTCGGTTCGCTTCAGGCGATGGCCGCCGAGGATCACGCCGTCCGCATCCACGACCAGCCGCACGCGTTCGCCGCGATACCAGAGCTCGGTGCCGCTGTCCCACGCCGCGGCGTGCTGTTCCAGCCGCTGCCACTCGCGAAGGATCCAGTCGTGCTGGCGTTCCGCGAAGGCCAGGCCACCCCCGATCGAGGCGCCACGGGGCACGGTCAGCCGGAGTTCTCCACCGGCCGTCAGCCGGATGACATATCGGCGGGCCCTCGGATGCCGCCGGATGGCGACCGGAAAGGCGCGGCCGCCGGCGGTGACGGCGCGGGGACGCCGGAGGGAGCTGTCGCTCATGTCAGGTCGTCACTTGTGAACTTAGGGAACAAACTATCAAATTCACGCGTCATAGCCGGTATATTGCCAGCCGAACTGGCTCGTGAAAGCAAGTAATCACTTGCACACAGGCCCGGCGGCGGGCTAAGGTGGCTGGCATGGACGTACGAGAGGCCCTGCTTCGGGCCGCCATCAAAGTGTTCGCCGAAACGGGCACCCGCGGGGCCACCACGCGTCGCATCGCGCAGGAAGCGGACGTGAACGAAGTCACGCTCTTCCGCCACTTCAAGAGCAAGGACGACCTGCTCCGGGCCGCCGTGCAGTTGTTCGCCTCGCAGGCGACGACGCACACGCTGCCCGATCACCCGCAGGATCCGCGCGCTGAGCTCGTGCAGTGGTGTCGTGGACATCATCGTGAACTCTACAAAGTCCGCGCCCTGATTCGCCGTTCGATGGGCGAATTCGACGAGCACCCGGATAACTGCGCGCAGTGCATGCAGGCCTCTGTGCGCATCGCGGAGGAGCTCGTCTCCTACCTCGGCCGGCTCCGAAGTCTCGGCCTGACGTCCGGCGACTGGGACGCGCGCGCCGCCGCGGCCATGTTGATGGGCGCGATTTTTTCGGACGCGCTTGGCCGCGACACCATGCCGGAACGTTACCCCTACAGCATGCGCGATGCCGTCGAGAAATACGTGGACCTTCTTTTGAGCGCCATCGGCGTGCGAACGACCGCGCCCGAACGTCGCCTGGTCGAACATCAATGACAGAATCACGATTCACCGCTTTGCGGCGCGCCATCGGATCGCGTCCTTCGTCGCCTTCGTGCTGGCTTTCTTCCTTGGGGCGCGCGACGCGTCGGCACAGACATCGCGGCTCACGCTGGCCGACGCGCTTCGCATCGCCGCCGGACAGAACGAGTCGATCGACATCGCCCGCGCCGGCGAAGCCCGCGCCGACGCGGAGCAACTCCGCGTGCAGAGCCTTCGGCGGCCGCAGCTGAGCTTCCTCGGCACGTACAGCCGCACGCTCGCGTCGGAGTTCAGCGGCGCGTTCAATTCGTCGGGTCCGTCATGCGCGCCGTTGGCCGTGAACGCGTCGGCGCCCGTCGCCGACGCGGCTCGCGGAGCTCGAGCGCGCGGCCGGCTGCGGCGCGATTCTTCCGGACCTCGGCTTCGACAACCTGCCGTTCGGTCAGCGAAACGTCTATCAGTTTCAGCTCTCGTTCTCGCAGACGGTCTACTCGGGCGGCCGAATCGGCGCGGAGAGCCTGCGCGCGAGCCACGCGCGGCGCGCGGCCGGCATCGGGACCACGGCCACCGAAGCCCAGCTGTCGCTCGACGTCACGCAAGCCTTCTACGACGCCGCGATGAGCGATCGCATGGTGACGATCGCGGAGTCCGGCTACAGCCAGGCGAGCGCGACGTACGATCAGATTCGGCTCTCCTTCGAAGCCGGCCGCCAGTCGGAGTTCGAGCTGCTTCGCGCCCAGGTCGCGCGCGATTCACAGCGGCCGGCCGTCATTCGCAGCAAGTCGACGCGCGAGATTGCGTACCTTCGCCTCCGGCAGCTTCTCAAGATGGCGCCGGACGCGCCGCTCACGCTCGACGCCGATCTCGATAGCGTGAACCTCGCGCCGCCGGCGCCGTTCGTCGAGGCGCTGGCCGCCGCTCGCGGCGCCGGCCCGTCGACCGATCGTGCCAGCGTCCACCAGGCGGAAGCGCTCGTCGGCGTGCGCGAAGCGAGCGTGACGGTGGCGCAGGCTGAACGCCGGCCTTCGGTCGCGCTGACCTCTTCGCTCGCGCCGGTTGGTTACCCGAGCAGCGGCGCCTTCCCGGGCACCGGCGACTTCCGGACGAACTGGTCGCTCAGCGCGTCGGTGTCGTTGCCCGTGCTGACCGGCGGGCGGCTGCGCGCGATGGAGGCGTCCGCGCAGGCCGATCTCGCCGAAGCGCACGCGCAGCTCGCACAGGCGCGCGAGTGGTCACTGCTCGATTCGGCGACGGCGCTCGAGGACCTGTCGGCGGCTGAAGCCGCGCTCGAGGCCAGCGCCGGCACGGTCGAACAGGCCGAGCGGGCCTACCAGATCGCCGAGTTGAGAAATCGCGAAGGCCTGTCGACGCAGCTCGAGCTGTCCGACTCGCGGCTGTCGTGGCAGGTGGCGCAGGCCAATCGCGCCCGGGCTGCGCGCGATGTGCAGGTGGCTCGCGCGCGCGTCGCGCTTCTCCCAAGTCTTCCCGTCGCCGCTCGATGACCGCGGGTTTTTACCGTCTAGGAGTCGTCATGTTTCGATCGAACCTGGTTTCATTCGCGTTGGCCGCGGTTCTTGCCGGCGTCACGGTGGTCACAGCCGGCTGCGGCGACGCTGGAAGCTCCGCGGCCGAGAATCCCGTGCCGCCGTCGGTCGTGCAGCTCGCTCCGGAGAACGTCACGACCGCGAAGATCGGTGAGATGGCCGCCGGGCCGTCGGTGTCCGGACAGCTCACCGCGGCGCAGGCAAGCCACCGTCCGCGCGCAGGTCGGCGGCAGCCTCGTGGCGCTGCCGCTCGATCGCGGCCAGACCGTCGAGGCTGGCACTCTGGTGGCGAAGATCGCATCTCGCGATCTCGAGTCCTCGTTCGAGTCGTCGAAGGCCAGCGTGACCTCGGCCGAAACGGCACTCGCCGTCGCGCGCACGGAGCACCTGCGCACCGAATCGCTCGTCAAAGGTGGCGCGCTCGCGGCGCGCGATCTCGAGCAGACGCGTAATGCCGTCGCCATCGCCGAAGCGCAGCTGGCGGCCGCGCGGGCGCGGCAGATGTCCGTCTGGCAGCAGATTGACGATACGAGCGTGAAGGCGCCGTTCGCGGGCATCGTGAGCGCCCGTCCCGCGAGCCTCGGCGATGTCGTCGCGCCGGGCACGGAGCTCGTCACGATTATCGATCCGTCGAGCCTGCGGCTCGAGGCGCTCGTTCCGTCCGATCAGATCGCACAGGTCAAGCCCGGCGCGCCCGTGCACGTCTCCATTCGCGGCGTCGAGGGCGCGGTCGTCGGCAAGGTCGAGCGCGTGAGCCCGTCCGCCGATCCGGTGACGCGTCAGGTGTCGATCTTCGTGTCGGTGCCGAACCAGAGCGGCAAGCTCATCGCGGGGCTGTTCGCGGACGGCCGTGTCCACACCGCGACGCGGGAAGGCGTGGTCGTCCCGCTGTCTGCGGTCGACGAAACCGGCGCGGTGCCGGTCGTCACGCGCGTCAAGGACGGCAAGGCCGAGCGCGTGGCGGTCGAGCTGGGCATCCGGCAGCTCGATACCGAGCAGGTTGAGGTCACCAAGGGCATCGCGAGCGGCGACGTGCTCATCGTCGGGTCCGCGAAGGGCGTCGCGCCGGGCACACCCGTCAACGTCGTGCAGGCCCGCCGCGACGTAGCAGCAGGACGCCATGACCATTTCCGATTTCGCCATCCGTCGTCCCGTCATCACCGTGGTGAGCATGCTCGCCCTGGTGGTGTTCGGATTGTTCTCGCTCGCCCTGCTCCAGACCGACGAGTTCCCGGACGTCGCCGTGCCACTCGTCGTGGTGGCGGTGCCGTACCCGGGCGCGTCACCGGACAACGTCGAACGGGAAATCATCGATCCGCTCGAGGAAGGGATCTCGGGCATCAGCGGCGTGAAGAAGGTGACGTCCAACGCGATGGACGGCTTCGCGACCGTGCTCGTCGAGTTCGTGTACGAGAAGGACCTGCAGGAAGCCACGCAGGAGATTCGCGACGAGATCAACGCGATCCGCAACGAGCTGCCGCCCGAGATGGAGGAGCCGATCCTCACGCGGGTAAGCCCGACGGACTTCCCCATCGTCGCGATGTCGGTCGCGTCAGAGACGATGTCGGTCCCTCAGCTCACCATCCTGGCGGACCCTGGCATCACGCGACGGCTCCGGGCGATTCCGGGCGTCGGTGAAGTCAACATCGCCGGCGCGAACACGCGCGAGATGACGATCGACGTGCGCCCGGATGCGCTCCAGGCCGCGAACGTCAGCATGGGTGAAGTCGTCGGCGCGGTCGCGGCGCAGAATCTTGCCGTCCCCGTCGGCCGCCTGATCGGCATCAACGACGAGCGGACAATCCGGCTGGCCGGCCGGGTCGGCGCCGCGGAGGAGTTCGCGCAGATCGTCATCGCGAATCGCAGCGGACGGGTGATCCGGCTCGGCGATGTCGCCACGGTCCACGTGGGCGTCGAGGAGCCACGGACCGAAGCGCGATTCAACGGGACCGAAGCCGTCGGGATCGACGTCAAGAAGGCGAAGGGCTACAGCACGACGCAGGTCGCAAACTCGGTGCTTGCGGCCGTGGAGGACATCCGGGCGACCCTTCCGCCGGGCGTGTCGATCAGCGTCGTTCGCGACTCCGGCACGCGCGTGGCCAACTCCGTCGCCAACGTCGGATGGGCCCTGGTCGAGGGCGCGGCGCTCACGGTGCTGACCGTCTTCCTGTTCCTCAACTCATGGCGGTCGACGATCATCACCGGCCTCGCGCTGCCGGTGTCAGTCATCGCCTCGTTCGTCGCCGTGCTGGCGTGCGGCTTCACGCTGAACACGATGTCGCTCCTCGGGCTGTCGCTCGCCATCGGCATCCTGATCGACGACGCGATCGTCGTGCGCGAGAACATCGTGCGGCACGTCGAACAGGGCCGGGATCATTTCACCGCCGCGCACGAAGGCACGTCCGAGATCGCGCTCGCCGTCGCCGCGACGACGTTCTCCATCGTCGTGGTCTTCGTTCCCATCGCATTCATGGGCGGCGTGGCCGAACAATGGATGGCGCCGTTCGCGCTGACGATCGCCTGTTCGGTGCTGGTCTCGCTGTTCGTGTCGTTCTCCCTCGACCCCATGCTCTCGGCGTACTGGCCGGATCCGCACCTGCCGATCGAGCGCCGGTCGTGGATTTCACGCCTGCTCGCGCGTTTCAACGACTGGTTCAACCACCAGGCCGATCGCTACAAGTCCGTGATCAGCTGGGCGCTGCGGCATCGATTCGCGATGGTCCTGCTCGCCGTTGGCATCGTTCATCGGCGCTCTGGCCATGCCGGCGATGGGACTGCTCGGCGGCGAGTTCTTCCCGGTCTCGGACAATTCCGAGTTCTCGGTGTCGGTCCAAACGCCGCCGGGCTCGAGCCTCGCCTACACGAGCAAGAAGATGGAGGAGGTCTCCACGCTCGCGCGCAGCGTCCCCGGCGTGTCGCACACCTACGCGACGATTGGCGGCACCTCGGGATCGGTGGACGAAGGCAACGTCTATGTCGCGCTGGCGCCGAAGCACACGCGCGAGATGAACCAGGAAGCCATCGCGCGCGCGCTGCGACAGAAGCTGCGCGAGGTGGGCGGCGCGACCGCGTCGATCCAGACCAGCGGACTCGACAACCAGAAACAGATTCAGGTCCAGATTCGCGGGCCCGAAAATGAGGTCCTGACGCGGATCGCGGACCAGTTGATGGCCCAGGTTCGTGACGTGCCGGGCGCCGTGGACGTCGGGCTGTCCACGCGCGGTCAGAAGCCTGAAATGGACGTGACGCGTTGACCGCGGACTGGCCGGGGCGCTCGGCCTGCGCGTCGGCGACATCGCCCAGGCGCTCCGGCCGGCGTTCGCCGGCGTGGACGTCGGCGACTGGGTGGATCCGACAGGCAAGACGCGCGACGTGACCGTGCGGCTCGCTCCTGAAGCCCGGGCTCGCGCGGCGGATCTCTCGTCGTTGCCGCTGGTCGTTCCCGACGCCGAGGGTCGGCCGACCACTGTGCCGCTTGGCCAGGTGGCCACGATCAAGCCGTCGCTCGGGCCCACCCGCATCGATCACCTCGATCGCGAGCGCGTGATCTCGGTGCAGGCGAACACGGAGGGCCGGCCGCTCTCGGACGTCGTCGCCGACATTCAGACGAAGATCGACGCGATTCCGCTCGGGGCCGGGTACTCCATCACGCAGGGTGGACAGACCGCCGAGCAGCAGGAGGTCTTCACGCGCATCATCGTCTCGCTCCTCGTCGGCATCCTGCTGATGTATCTCGTGCTCGTCGTGCAGTTCGGCTCGTTCCTCGATCCGCTCGCGATCATGATCTCGCTGCCGCTCTCGCTCATCGGCGTCGTCGGCGCGCTGATGCTGACCGGCGACACGCTCAACATCATGAGCCTGATCGGCGTGATCCTTCTCATGGGGATCGTCGCGAAGAACGCGATCCTGCTCATCGACTTCGCGAAGTGGTCGGAAGAGAAGGGCATGGCGCGCCGCGAGGCGATCATCGAGGCCGGGCGCGCGCGTCTGCGGCCGATTCTGATGACGACGCTGGCGCTCATCGCCGGGATGATTCCGGTGGCGCTCGGACACGGCGAAGGCGCCGACTTCCGCGCGCCGCTCGGCCGGGCCATCATCGGCGGCGTCATCACGTCCACGCTGTTGACGCTGCTCGTGATCCCGACGTTCTACGACATCCTCGCCGGCACGCGCGACCGCGTGCGGCGGCTGTTCGGCCGCGACGGCGCCCGGCGGCGCCATCCCGAGCGGGAGCACGTGAGACTGGTGTCGTAGCCGGGCTCCGCACGGCCCTCCGGCCGTTCCGGGCTACGATGGTCCTGTCCCGGCTTCGGAGGCCATCGATGAGAATCAGAGTCGCCACGTTGATTGTGCTCGCGCTCGCGGCTCCCGGCAAGCGCCCAGCGATCGAGCGCCCCAGCGGATCCGCTGGCCTCGGCCAAGAGCATTCGTTGCACGTTTCCGAACTACGCGGCGGTGAAGTGGAACGGGACGGTCGGCGAGGTGCTCGGCGGCGCGCAGGACTTTTCGTTTCAGCTCGATTCGTTCGACTTTCGTCGCAACCGCGCCCAGCTCGTCGGGACGGCGACGACGCTCGTGACCTTGCTCGTGACGCCGATGGGGCTGAACGTCATCGAACAAACGCTCGCCGGCAATCTCACGGTGACGACAATTTTTTCAGGGACGGCCTCGGGCGAAGGACGAACCTACCTCGCCGTGCACTCCCGGCACCTTGCGAAGGACGTGGACCTTCCGGCCCGCGCCTCGCAGGCTACGGGACGTGTCAGCTTCAATACGGGACCGGCTGTGCAATTCGGAACGCAGATCGTCTCTATCCAACCTTGACCACCATCATGGTGGCGTCGTCGAACGGCTCCCGACTTCCGCGGAACTGATTGACCGCGGTCTCGACGAGCGCGAGAGCATCTCCGGCACCGGGCGCGGCGGCCGAACGCAGCACGGCCTCGAGCCGCTCGGCGCTGAACATCTCGCCGGTCTCGCTCTCGGCCTCGACACAGCCGTCCGTGTAGAAGAACAGCAGGTCGCCTTCCGCGACATCAGCCGTCCCTTCACGGTAGCCGCGTCCTGACAGCATGCCGATCGGGAGGCCCGTCGAGGGCATCTCCTCGAGGCCGCCATTCCGGCGCAGGAGGTACTGCGGGTTGTGGCCGGCGTTCACGTAGCGGATTCGATGCGACGGCGACGTCCAGGATCGCCATGAAGATCGTCGCGTACACCGAGCCGGGCGTGTTCGCGTCGATGTCGATATCGAGCGCGTTCGCAATGGCGGCCAAGGTCCTGGCCGAGCGCGAGTCGCGTCCGCAGCGACGCCTGGATGTTCGCCATGAGCAGCGCGGCGCCGACGCCTTTGCCGGACACGTCACCGACGAGCAGCGCAATCTGGCCGCCGTCGACCTCGAAGTAGTTGAAGAAGTCGCCGCCGACCTCGCGCGCGGGCACGGAAACGCCCTTGACCTCGGTCAACCCGAGACGCAGCGGCGTTCGCGGCAGCATGTCGTGCTGGATCTGCCGGCCGAGCTCGAGCTCGCGGCGGATGCCGTTCCTGGCCAACCGCGGCACGCTCATGCCGCTCGACGTCCTCGGCCATCTGGTTGAACGCCGTCGCGAGCCGGCCGACTTCGTCGCTCGATCGCACTTCGACGCGAGCGCGGTAGTCGCCCTGCGCGATCCGATTCACGCCTTCGCTGAGCACCGACAGGTTGCGCGTGAGCCGGCCCGACAGCGGGACGATGCCAATGAGCGCCAGGCCGATGAACCCAAGGCCGATCGCGGCGTTGCGTGCGCTCGCGCGACGCAGCTCCGTCAGCGAATCGCCGACCGGCCGCGCGATGCCGAACTTCAGTCCGGAGCCGGTCGGATCGGCCGTCGTCACGATGACCCAGTCCGGCTGCACGAACGTGCCCGCCGGCGTGTCGGCGAGCACCACGTCGCCGAGCGTCTCGACGACCTGCTGATCTTCCTTCGTCGGCGTGTAGATGCGGCCGTCGCGCGCGACCGCAAATGGCACCTCGCCACGATCGCGGCGCGTGGTCGAGAACACCGTGCCGAGCAGGCCCGGCAGGTCCACCTCGGCGTTGAGCTGGCGCACGACCTGACCGTTCCGTTCGAGCGTGATGTCGAGCCGGCTGCCTGAAAGCTTCGCCTTGCGTTCCATCGGCGGAAGCGGCGGGAGCGGCGCGGACGCGGGCTTCGGTGCCGCGGGCGCTCCAACGGGCGATCGCACTCGGGCTGTCACGGCGGCTTCGCGCGCCTTTTCGGACGCGGCCTTCTGCGCGTCGGTCACGCGTCGCTGGGCTTCGGCCGCGCCCATGCGAATGCCCATCGCGATTCCGAGCATGCGCTGGTTGACCTCGCCGATGATCCGCTGCCGATCGGCTTCGGGCAGCTTCATGAACTCTTCCTGAGAGGCGTACTGCCTCAGGATGTCGAGACGAATCGGACGCATGTCGATCGTGATCCGCTCGTCGCCTCCTGGATCCGCCGGACCGCCTGGTGCCGGATTGGGCAACAACGCCATCGGATTGGGACCGCGTCCACTCGGAGATTCGGGCGGCGGACCGATGCGCGCCTCGCCGCGTCCGCGTGCCTCAATCGCTTGGCTCGACGTCGACGTGCTGCTCTGGCTGGTGTCGGTCGTCGCGCTGCTTCCGGAACGGCCGGCGCGAGTCCTTCAGCACGAGGGGCCGCGGGCGGCGGGGGCGCACCGGGTGGCGCGGGTGGAACAGGACGGCCGGCGCCGCAGCCTCCGCCGTCACCGCGTCGGCCCTGACCTCCCTGACCTCGCCCGCCGCCGCGTCCTCCACCGGCTCCACGTCCGCGGACTGAGTCGCGAAGCTCCACGTTGTTGAGGAGCATCGCGAGCTGTCCGAGCGTTCCGGCCACGGCGTCGTCGGCGGCCACGGTGGCTGCGGCGGTCTGCACTGGCGTCGCGGTCACCGTCTGCGACGGCCCGCCGAGCGGCCTCCGTGGCGGCCTGGTTCGACTCGGCAAGCTCGACCAGGTGCTCGACCTGCTCGGTCAATCGGGCGGTCACGACCTGCATACGCTGCGACAGTTCGCCGGCGAGCAGCTCGGTCTCGCGGCCCGCGGTCTCACGCATCGCCTGGGCGTTGTTCCTGTAGACGTAGAACGTCAGCGCGCCCAGCGGCACGACCGACAAGAGGAAGAACGCCAGAATGAGGCGCAGGCGCAGGCTCATGGACTGGTCCGGGGTCAGGCGAATGTTGTCACGACCGGGGCGTGATCGCTCGTCCCGAATTCTCGCATCGACACCGATCGCGTGGCGGTCGCCGCGAGGAGTGGGCTGGCGAGCACGTAGTCGATTCGCCAGCCAATATTGCGTTGCCTGAGGTTCCGCCATGGCGCCCACCACGTGAACAGCTCGTTGTTGTCCGGGTCGAGCGTTCGCCCGACATCCACCAGCCCTCCGGCAAGCAGCCCGCCGAGAAGTGCCCTCTCTTCTGGACGAGTACCGATCTGATTCGGTTGGCGTAGCTTGGGATGAATGTCGCGTTCCTCGCGTGCCACGTTCAGGTCGCCACACAGGAGTAGCGTCCGGCCGGACGCCTGCGTTTCAGCGGACCACGCGACGAGCGCCTCGAGAAACCGCATCTTGGCGTCGAAATCCTTGCCGCCATTCGGCACGTAGACCGAGGCCACGGTCAGTGGCCCGAGGTCGGCGACCACGATGCGCTCCTCATGATCAAAGGATGGATGGCGGAACGCCGGCTGTTCGGTGAAAAAACCGTGACGAATGAGAAGGGCGACGCCCGAATAGCCCGAGGCGCCGTGCCAGAAGCACCAATAGCCGTTGGCGGCCACCATGAGCGCCGGCACTTTGTCCGGCGACGCCTTGATCTCCTGGAGGCAGACGATGTCCGGCTGCTCGGCCTCGATCACGTTGGCCACTTCGTGCTGCCGGGCCCGAATGCCGTTGACGTTCCAGGTGAGAACCTTCACGCGCGTGCAAGCTCCTGAAGTCCGCGGACGAGCCGCCGCGCGCCTTCGTTCGCCGATGAGGGATCGAGCGCGCCGTACGACACACGAATCGAGCACTCGTCGCCGCCAAACGCGCTCCCGGGCACGACGGCGACCCGGTGCTCCCGGATCAGGCGCTCGGTGAGGTCGAGCGACTCGAACGGCGCGAACACGCGGACGAAGAAGTAGAAGGCGCCCGGCGCGGAGCGCGACGGTGCACGGCACCGCCGGATCGTCGAGCGCGCTCCCGATCATCTGCCGCATCTCGGCAAGCGGACCGATCTTCGACGCGGCATACGCGCGGCCGACGCCGAGCGCGGCCACCGCCGCAACCTGCGACACCACAGGCGCGCAGATGAGCAGCGTGTCCTGAATCTTGTTGATCGCGTCCCACAGCGATTCAGGAATCACCATGTACCCGACGCGCCAGCTCGCCATCCCGTACGCCTTCGACATCGAGAAGAGAGACATGGTGTAGGCGGACGCGCCGTCGATCGAGCCCGGCGAGAAGTGCGGCGTGTTGTCGTACGTGAAGTACTCGTAGGTCTCGTCGTGGATGTGAAACACGCGGCGCTCGCGGCAGAGCGCGTTCACGGCCCGCAGCGACTCTTCCGAGTACACGGCGCCCGTCGGGTTGTTCGGCGACACGGTGACGACGGCTCGCGTGCGGTCGCCGATCGCGCGCGCGATCGCGTCCACGTCGAGCTGGTAGTCGCGCGTCGTCGGGACCGGCACCGGCTGGCCGCCGGCCATCATCACGGCCATCTCATGATTGAAGTAGAACGGCGCCGGAAAGATGACCTCGTCGCCCGGGTCGGTGATCGCGAGCGCGGCGTTCATGAAGGCGAGGTTGCCGCCCGCGGTCACGACCAGCCGGCTGTCGGGCCGAACGCGGATGCCGTTCTCACGCGCGAGCTTGTCTTCGAGCGCCTCCACGAGGGACGGCTGGCCTTCGACCGGACCGTAGCGGTGATCGTCGAGCGCGCCGCCGAATCGTCGCGCGGCCTCGATGGCTTCGGGCGGCGGCCCGTACGCGACGATGCCCTGCCCGAGCGAGATCGTGCCGGGCGTTTCAGCAGTCCACCGGCTGATGATCGGGATGACCGGCGTCTGCACGGCGGCGAGACGCCTCGACTGCAGCACGGAAGCGGACACGTCGGGTTCCTGTCTACACGCGGGTCACTTGGCGCCGGCTCCGATGCGCGTCGAGCACGAAGGGACCCAGACGTTTCGCGAGGTACACCTTGGAGTCGAGCGGATCCGGTGCCGCCTCCAGCTTGATCACGTTGAACTGCAGGCTGTCGAGCGTGCCCCGCATGTCGTAGTACCGGTTCTTCGTCTTCACGACGACGACGTCGTACCCTTCGGTCACGGCCCAGACTTCCTGTTCCTCGGTGAGCGCGCGGAAATGGCCCTGGCCGCGCCAGTCGTCCCGCGTCGCGCCCAACCAGTTGTAGAGGACACGCTGCCCGTCGAACTCAACGGAGCCGCGAAGGCGCCGGACGAGATCCACGAGCTTGGGATCGCTCTCTTCCTCGCGCAACTCGTGCGACACCTTGTAGGACACCGGCACGACCGTGGTCGGGTCGTCGGCCAGCGGCGCTTCGGCCATCAGGATCTGAAACTCGCGTCCCTCGAGCCGCTGCATGATCTCGGTGGCGGTCTTGCGCGTCGGGAACTCGTTGAAGTGCTCTTCGATGTACGCGATCTCGAGCGCACCCTGCTGGAGCGGATACTCGCGGATCGAATAGTACGGACTCGTCATGGAGGTGTTCCGTGGCTCCGGCGCTTTCCGGGATTAGTGTAGTCCGGCGAGGCGGGACGTCGGCCTCCGCCAGCCGCTGGAGAAACGAGCCGCGCGCTCGCGCGCCTCGTCACTCGCCTCGATTCGGTCCACCGGCCACGGAAGACACCAGGTCCAGTTGTGCGGCGTGACGGTGCCGGGCGTGTTGATGCGATCCCGCCAGCCGAAGAGGTCCTGAATCGGCACGAACAGGCGATCGGATCCGGCGCGGAACGCGAGCTCGAGGATGGCGTCGCGCAACCGGTCTGACCAGGGCGCGTCGGGTCCCGCGGCGCCTGAGCGACGCGATCACCGGCAGCCTCGAGAACAACTCGCGGTCGCGCGCTGGCAGCTCGTCCCACCAGACGGCCACCGGTTCCGTGTCGTGGGTGCCGGTCATCGCGGCCGACACCGTCGGGTACTGCGCGGGGTCGCGAAACGGCAGGCCGTCGGTGTGCCAGTGCCGCTCCCATCGGATCACCCGGCAGCCTGGAACGCCGAGCCTGGCCAGGGACTCACGCACGAAGTCGGGAATCGATCCGAGATCCTCCGCGATCAGATCCAGGCCGGCTCGACGCGAGAATGCCGACGATCGCCTCGCCCTGGGCGCGCTGCGCGCGTTCGTCGGACGGGGTGAAGAACGCGGAACGATCCGGCCGCCGCCCGTAGGTGCGGAAGAGCCCGATGACGTGATCGACCCGCACGCCGTCGAACAGCACCGCCGCGCGCTCGGCGCGCCTGCGGATCCAGGCGTAGCCGGACCGGGCGATGACCTCCCAGTCGTAGGTCGGCAGGCCCCAGTCCTGACCCTCCGCGGTGAACGCGTCCGGCGGAACGCCGGCGGACACGTCCTGCTGAAACTCGTCAGCGCGCGCCCAGATCTCGGGGCTGTCATCGCGCGCCACGAACGGCAGGTCGCCGAGCACGCGAACGCCCAGGACCCGCGCATGGCTGCGCGCGTCCTGCCACTGCGTCTGGGCGATCCACTGCCAGTACTGCTGTTCCAGCACGTCGCTCGCCAAGCTGCCGCCGCGCCTCGTCGAGCGCGCGCGGTTCGCGTGACGCGAGCGGTTGCGGCCAGCTCCGCCACGAACGTCCCGGCATCGATCGCGACAACGCCTGAAACAGGGCGTAGTCGTCGAGCCACCAGCGCTCGCGCGCGACATACGCCGCGAGCACGGCGGCGCGTGGCGTGAGCTGCTCCCACTCGTCGGTCAGAAAACGGTTGAACGCGATCGCGAGCGCCTCGTGCTTGGCGCGGCGAACCTCAGCGATGCCGAATCGTCGGCGATTCGCGGGCCGACGCGAGCGCCCTCCGCGCCTCTTCCGAAAGCGCGTCAATCCCCCCGGCGCGCGTGAAGTCGATGACGTCGTCGAGCGAGATGTAGATCGGATCGATGGCGAGCGTCGACGTCGCGGAATACGGCGACGTCTCGCCGTCGGGCATCGTGCCGAGCGGCAGCACCATCAGCTCGGCGAAGCCGCTGCGCTGCAGCCATCTCGAAAAGGGCACGATGTCCGGAAGCTCTCCGATGCCCCAGCTCTTCGTGCTCCGGCACGAAAACAGCGGAACGTTCACGCCCGCACGGCGGCTCACGAGACCCGCGCTCCCTGGACGGTGGCCACAATGCGCCGAATCGCTTCGTCGAATACGTCAGGCGGCGGGAGCAGGCTGAGCACGAGAAACGCCTCTTCCGGAAAATCGAAGAAGTAGCCGGGATGAACGAGCACACCGGCGTCGTCGAGAAGCCTGAGAACGAGCGCTTCCTCGGTCTCAGTCGCCGGCACGCGCACGACGACGGACCAGCCGCCTTCGGGCGTGAACACCGTGAGCGACGGCTGAGTCCGAGCGACGGATCGCAGCTGATCGAGATTCCGGCGGATGCGGGTCGCGATCGCGTCGCGAACGGCACGTCCGCCTTCGAGAAGCCGCGGGGCGGCTGTTTGGACGGGCGTGGAAACGGACAAATACGAATCAGCGATGAGCCCGAGCCGATCGATGGCCTGGGCCACGAGCGCGTCCGGACCGCTCACGACGATCCAGGCCAGCTTGACCTGAGGAAGGCCCACGGACTTCGACAATCCGCCGAGCGTGAACGTCAGCACGCGATGTTCACCGGCAAGCGACGTGGCCTCCGGCCGCGGCGAGATGGGATAGTCGGCGAACACCTCGTCAGAGACAAGCGCAAGGTCGTGCTCGACGAGCGATGGCCGACGAGCCAGTCGCGGTCATCCGCGCGAAGCATCGAGCCCGTCGGGTTGTTGGGGCTCACGACAAGGATGGCGCGTGTCTTCGAGGTGACGGCGCGCACGACGCTGTCGCGATCGATGGCCCAGTCGTCGGCCCGCTGGAGCCGATAGGCGGCGGCGTCCACGCCGTCGAGCCTGGTCAGCAACTCGAACAGCGGATAGCTCGGCTGCGGGACGAGCACGGCATCACCGGGATCGGTGAGCAGCTTGAAGAGGATGGCGTATGCCTCGCTCGTACTGGCGGTGAGGACTACGCGGGTCGCGTCGACGGCGACGCCGCGCGCGGCGTAGTCCGAGGCGATCGCGTCTGCGCGCATCGATCGATACCGAGCGGGTCGGGCCGGTAGATCCGCGAGCGCGGGTCGGCCAGGCTGTCGAGCAGATCCGCCGGGTACGGCAGGCCGACGGTCGTCGGGTTGGTCTCGGTGAGATCGAGGATCGCGTTTCCGGAGCGCCGTGCGCGCTCGACCGCCCGGGACAGCGCATTCGGCGCCAGCTCGGCCGGTAGACGCGACGAGAACATTCAAAAGGAGCTTAGCGGACAAAGGGCGACGGACAAAGGGCAGAGGGCAACCGGCCGGCGTCGAGGAGCGTCCAACAGGCAGCGGTCGACCGTCCGGGTCGTCAGCTAGACTGTCTTCTGAGGGAGCTACATGCCCAGAAATCTCCTCGCTGGTGTCGCGCTTGGTTTCGCGGCGGTCGTGGCGATTCCGACAACGGTGTCGGTGCAGGCGCCATTGAAGCTGACCGTGCCCTACACGATGTTCACGCTGCCGAACGGCCTCACGGTCATCCTCCACGAGGACCACAGCGTGCCGAAGGTCGCCGTGAACGTCTGGTATCACGTGGGCGCCGGGCGGGAGAAACCTGGGCGCACCGGTTTCGCCCACCTCTTCGAGCACCTCATGTTCGAGGGCTCGGGACACGTGAAGGAAGGCGAGTTC
The DNA here is from genome assembly GCA_963730485.1 of uncultured Acidobacteriota bacterium. GTDB lineage: Bacteria > Acidobacteriota > Vicinamibacteria > Vicinamibacterales > SCN-69-37 > CAVTYZ01. The sequence continues at coordinate 133,190 of CAVSRY010000004.1, forward strand.
GACACGCTGCTCGAGTCGGTCGGCGGCTCGAACAACGGGTCCACGACGAGCGACCGGACGAACTACTTCGAGACGGTGCCCTCGAACGCCCTCGACATGGCGCTCTTCCTCGAGTCCGATCGCATGGGCTACCTGCTCGACGTCGTCACGCCGCAGGTCGTCGACAGCCAGCGCGACGTCGTCAAGAACGAACGCCGCCAGCGCTACGAGAACGCGCCGTACGGCATGGCGTTCATTCGCATCGTCGAGCGCCTGTATCCGAAGGGCCACCCGTACAGCTGGCCTGGCATCGGCTACATGGAGGATCTCAGCGCGGCGACGCACGAGGACGTGCTCGAGTTCTTCAAGACGTACTACGCGCCGGGCAACGCGAGTCTCGTCATTGCCGGCGACATCAACCCGGCTGACGCTCGCAAGCGGGTCGAGTACTGGTTCGCTGACGTGAAGGCTGGCGCAAACGTGCCGCCGTTGACGGTGCCGCCCGCCGAGCTCACTAGCGTGATCAAGGAGACGCTGCCCGACCAGGTCCAGCTGCCGCGCATCTATCTTGCGTGGCACTCACCCGCCCTCTATGCCAAGGGCGATGCCGAGCTCGACGTCACGAGCGGTGTCCTCGGGAGCGGCAAGAACTCGCGTCTCTACAAGCGACTGGTGTACGAGATGCAGCTCGCGCAGGACGTGACCGCGCAGCAGGCCTCGTCGCGCTACGGCTCGTTCTACATGGTGGTCGTGACCGCGCGGCCGTCGCCTGACGCACCCGACGTCGTGCTCGCTCGCATCAAGACGATCGTGGACGAGGAGATCGAGAAGCTGAAAAAGACGCCGCCTGAGGCGCGTGAAGTCGAGCGCGTGAAAAACGGCATCGAGGCATCGTTCCTCAATCAGATGGAGACGATCGAGGCAAAGGCTGATCAGCTGAACCAGTACTACACGTTCACCGGCAAACCCGATTACTTCGACCAGGACATGGCGCGGTATCGAGCGATTCAGCCGGCCGACGTCCAGGCCGCGGTCAAACAGTGGCTGCCGGCGGACCGCCGGTTCGAACTGTCCATCGTCCCCAACAAGCAGTGAGCGCATTCATGAGAATCGTCCTTGTCCTCGTCATGCTCATCGGGGCGGTCGTGCTGACGGCGCCGGCCGACGCACGTCAGGCGCCGGATCGATCAAAGGCGCCAACGCCAGGCCCGGCGCCGGTGCTCAAGGTTCCGGCCATCGAGCGTCGGACTCTGACCAACGGCCTGCGCGTCTGGATCGTCCAGATGCACGAGGTGCCGGTCGTGGACGTCTCTGTCGTCGTCACCTCAGGCGCTGCGGCCGACCCAGCCGGAAAGTACGGGCTCGCATCATTCACCGCGACGATGCTCGACGAGGGCGCGGGCAAGTACAACGCGTTGGATCTCGCGGACGCGATCGAGTTCCTCGGCGCGTCGCTGACGACAGGCAGCTCCTTCGACTCGTCGGTGATGAACCTGCACACGCCGGCGTCGAAGCTCGACCAGGCTCTGCCGCTCCTGGCGGACGTGACTCTTCGACCCACGTTTCCTCAGAACGAGATCGATCGCATCCGCAAAGAACGGCTCGCCGCGTTGCTCCAAGGGCGCGACAACCCGGCGCAGGTCGCCGCCGCCGGCTTCGCGCGGCTGGTTTTTGGCGCCGGCCACCGCTACGGCACGCCGACGATGGGCACTGAGGCTTCGAATACGGGAATCGCCGCCGACGATCTTCGTGGCTTCTACGCCGCCAACTACCAGCCGCAGAACGCCGGCCTGATCGTCGTCGGTGACATCACGCCGGCGTCGGTTCTCCCGAAGCTTGAGCAGGCGTTCGGCGCGTGGAAGAACGCGGGCAAGCTGTCCAAGCCAGTGCTCGCGCCAGTCGCCCAGCCAACCGCGCGGCAGATCTACCTCATCGACAAGCCTGGAGCGGCACAGTCCCAGATCCGCATCGGCGGCGTCGGTGTCGCGCGAATGACGCCCGACTACTACGTCCTGGATGTGCTCAACACCATGCTCGGCGGATCGTTCTCATCGCGATTGAACCAGAATCTTCGCGAGGAGCACGGCTACACGTACGGCGCCGGATCGGCCTTCGACATGCGCGCGGCCGCAGGGCCGTTCTACGCGACCGCGGGGGTGCAGACCGACAAGACCATGGAGTCGCTGACGGAGTTTTTCAAGGAGCTCGACGGGATGCCGCACGCCACCGCCGGCCGCCGAACTGACACGTGTGCGGAACCTGCTCGCGCTTGGCTTTCCCGGCGAGTTCGAGACCACGAGCAACATGGCGGGAAAGCTGACCGAGTTGTTCGTGTACGGCCTGGAGGATTCGTTCTTCGGTGAGTACGTGCCGAAGATCGAGGCGGTGTCGGCGACCGAGATTGAGCGCGCCTCGAAGCAGTACATCGCGAGCGACCGCTTCGCGGTGGTTGTCGTCGGCGACTTGTCGAAGATCGAGAAGCCGATTCGCGACGCCAACTTCGGGCCGGTGAAGGTCGTGTCGATGGACGAGGTCCTGCGGTAGCACTCCGCCCTGCGACGGTGGGCCGATGCAGGTGGCACCTGGCGCGTTTCTCCTCGAGCGGTGCCTCGACGCGCCGGAACAACTGACGGTCGCGGCGCGCATGCCGGGCGCTGCTCGATGGTGACGTTCCCGGCGTACGTTCCGGTCGTGCGTGGCGGCGGCCGCATGCACGTGCGGATGCTGTGCCTTGGCCGTCACTGGAACGCGATGACGTACAAGTACGAAGCGGCGAGGAGCGACTTCGACGGGCGGCCCGCACCGCCGTTGCCCGACGAATTCCGTGCGCTGGCGTCGCGCGTCGCCACGTCGGTCGGCATGACGCTCGATGCCGACATCTGCATCCTCAACTACTACGAGGCCGACGGCCGGATGGGCCTGCACCAGGACAAGGATGAAGGCGAGCAGTCGCTCGCGGCCGGGCTGCCCGTCGTGTCGATTTCGATCGGGGACACGGCCACGTTTCTCTTCGGCGGCACGCGGCGCCGCGCGCCTGTCGCGAAGTTCCCGCTGCACTCGGGCGACGCGTTCGTCTTCGGCGGTCCGGCGCGGTTGTGCTATCACGGCGTCTCGCGGATCCTCCCGGGCACTGCGCCGAAGGATCTCGATGTTCGTGGACGTTACAACCTGACGTTCAGGCAGTACCTGACTTTGTCGATCACGTAGACCGCGGCCGCGCCCCCGCCGATCTCGAACGTCCATCGCGCGCCGGCCGGCCGATCGAGCATGGCGATCGTGGACGCGTCGAGGAGACTCACCCAGATCGCGTACGGCACGCCTCGCGGAAGCGCGACTTCAGCCCGCGCGCGAGCCCGGCCCGTGTTGGTGGCGATGATGACCCACGCCCGCGGCCCCTCGAAGAGCTCGACATCGAGCGACGAGGGCCGCGACGAGAGAATACTCGGGAGAGGCCGCGTGACGAAGCTGGCCAATGAGCTCGGCATTCGCCGCCATCTGACGCGCGATCGCGAGGGCCGGTCGCGACCCAATCACGACGCCGGCCGTCAGGCCGGTCGAGACCGCTTCCCTCTGCGGGACCGGGGTCAAATGAGACCGTTCGAACGCCGCGAGCGATGGCGCGCCAGGCGGTCGCAGGAATCTCTGCCGGACGAATTCGTGTGAGGTCGATGTTGATTCGGCCCTCGAGAGTCGGAACTGCGCGTCCGTCAGGTTGAATCACGACGGCGAGCCCAACCGTCTCCGCCAGCCGACTGACGTCGGCAACCGTGCGCACATCGCCAGACGGCCACGTGATCGCGCCGAAGCCCGCGGCCTTGATGGCAGCCAGATCGTCGAGCCGCGGCGTGCCTGCGGGCGTCCCGCGGTACCACACCGCCACGACGGGCTCCGCCGCAAATCCGGGCGTCGCACCCAGGACGAACGTCAGCACGGCCGCGATCGGGAACGCTCGCATGGTCAGCCCGGGCAGTCGATGAGACCGCTCGAAGTGGCAGTATAGAGGCGGCGATTCTCGATGCGGGTCTTTTCCACCGATCACAAGGTCATCGGCCTGCAGTACGCCGTCACGAGCCTGCTCTTCCTTCTGCTCGCGTTCACGCTCATCCTCATCCTGCGCTGGCATCTCGCGTGGCCGACGCAACCGATTCCGCTGATCGGCCTATGGCTCGGCAGCGCAAACACCGCTGGCGGCGTGCTGCTTCCCGACTTCTACACGCAGCTCGGCGGTATGCACGGCACGATCATGGTCTTCCTGGCGGTCGTGCCGCTCGCCGTCGGCGCGTTCGGCAACTATCTCGTCCCGCTGATGATCGGCGCGCCGGACATGGCGTTTCCGCGCCTGAACATGCTCAGCTACTGGCTCTACCTCGCCAGCGGCCTGGTGATGATCGCGGGGTTCCTCCTGCCCGGCGGAGCGGCCAACTCCGGATGGACGTCGTATCCGCCACTGGCCGTCATCGCGACGTCAGGCCAGACGGCGTGGCTCGTCGGAATGCTGATTCTGGTTGTGTCGTCGCTCCTCGCCTCGATCAACATCATCGTCACCATCCTGCAGCTCCGCGCGCCGGGACTGACGATGATGCGTTTGCCGTTCTTCGTGTGGACGCAGCTCGTGACGTCATTCCTGCTGCTCCTGGCCTTTCCGGCATTGCAGGCCGCCGTCAATCCTGCAGTTGATGGATCGGCTCGCGGGCACGAGCTTCTTCCTGCCGTCAGGCCTGATGATTTCCGGCGAGCCGTTGGCGGCCAGCGGCGGGGGTAGCCCCATCCTCTGGCAGCACCTGTTCTGGTTCCTCGCCCATCCCGAGGTGTACGTCCTGATCCTCCCGGCGCTCGGCATCGTCGCCGAAGTGATCGCGAACATCACGCGCAAGCCGCTCTGGGGATACCGGGGCATGGTCGGCGCGACGCTGTTCATGGCGTTCATGTCGTTCGCCGTCTGGGCTCACCACATGTTCCTGACTGGCATGGGCCCGGCCATGAGCGGGTTCTTCCAGGTGACGACGATGATCATTTCGATCCCGTCGGTCGTCATCGTGTCGTCGCTTCTGCTCTCGCTCTGGGGCGGGTCGATTCGATTCACCGTGCCCGGAATGTTCGCGCTCGCGTTTCTGCCGATGTTTGGCATCGGCGGCCTGACGGGTCTGCCGCTTGGCCTCGCGGCCTCCGACATTCCCCTTCACGACACCTACTACGTCGTCGGACACTTTCACTACATCGTCGCGCCGGGCACGCTGTTCGCGATCTTCGCTGGCATCTATTACTGGTTTCCGAAGGTCACTGGCCGATCGATGAACGAACGGCTCGGGCAGCTGCACTTCTGGGGATCGCTCATCGGCATGAACGGCATCTTCCTGCCGATGCTGATCCAGGGACTTGCGGGGTTGAATCGGCGGTTGTATGACGGTGGACGGTCGTACGAGATGTTCTCGCAGTTCGACGGTTCGTTCGGCGGTCAGGCGTGGTCCGCGGTCGTGCTCGCGGCATCGCAGATTGTTCTTCGTCGCCAACCTCGGCTTGAGCCTCGCGCGCGGCGCGCGCGCCTCCGAGAATCCGTGGCGGGCCACGACGCTGGAGTGGACGATCCCGTCGCCGCCGCCGCTGCACAACTTCGCCGGCGTGCCGATCGTGCGGCGTGGGCCGTACGACTACAGCGTGCCTGGCGCCAGTCGACGACTTCCTGCCGCAGTCGCAGCCATGATTCCGTACACCACCGAACGGCGCGGAGACACCGGCGCGACCAACGTCACGCTCGGGATCTGGCTCTTCCTCGCGTCGGAGATCATGCTGTTCGGCTCGTTGTTCTCCGCGTACGCGTTGATTCGCGCATCGGCGACCAGCTGGCCGGCCGGCCGCGATGTCCTCCAGCCCAGCCTCGCGTTGATGAACACGTTCATCCTCATCGGCTGCACGGCCTCGGTCTGGCGCGCGCGGTCTCACGATCCGCTCAAGGCCATGGGATCGCTTGCGGCCAGCACGTTCCTGGCGTTCGCGTTTCTCGTGGTCAAAGGCGCCGAGTACCGATTCGACATCGAACGCGGGGCTCGTCCCGTCGGCCAGCACGTTCCTCGCGTGCTACTTCACGCTGACTGGACTGCACGCGCTGCACGTGCTGGCGGGCGGCCTCGCGAACGCGTGGGTGATTGCCGGCACGCGTCGGGTCATGCCGGCGCTGACGGCGGGCCGCATTCGCGCCGTCTCGCTCTACTGGACGTTCGTGGATGCGATCTGGCTCGTGCTCCTCGTGCTCTTCTACCTGACGTGACACGTTCTCCGCGTCTTGTCGCCGTGCTCAGCGGCTTGCTGGTCCTGCTCGCGGACCAAACACGTGCACGCGTGTCCCGTATGTTTTCGGATCGATGACGCCGCCACGACCTCGGGCGTCTATGCCGCGGTGTTCGTGCTGCTCGGCGTGACGAGCGGCGTGCTGGGCGGCTTCGCGACGTTCATCGTGCGATTCGTCCGCCGGGCCAGACGTCACGCCGGCCATGAGTCCGATATCGCGTCGTGAATCGTTTCCTTCCTCCTGCAGCTTCGGCGCACGCGCGCGGACATCGACCTCGTCCTGACGCTGGTTCACGTTCTGATGGGTGTGCTCTTCGTGGGCTGGTCGATCTATTTCGGGTGGGTGCTCGTTCGATTTCGCGCGCGCCGCCAGCCTCAGGCCAATCACGGCGGCGCAGGCGGCCGGGCCGCATTGGCGACCGAGATCGGCGTCGTCGTTGCCGAGGTCGTCTTGCTGGTCGGGTTCGCCCTGCCGATCTGGTTCAACCGTACGTCGGCTCAGTCCGCGACTCCCGCTGGCGATGCGACGGTCGTCCGCGTCGTCGCCGAGCAGTTCGCGTGGAACATCCACTACCCGGGAGACGATGGTGAGTTCGGCGCGACGTCGCCAGCGCTCGTCAGCGGAACGAATCCGCTGGGACTCGATCGCGCGTCGACTCACGGCCAGGACGACGTGGTCGTGGTGAATCAGCTGCATGTGCCGGTCGGCCGGCCCGTCGTCATCCAACTGTCGAGCAAGGACGTGATCCACAGCTTCGGCGTGCCCGCGATGCGCGTGAAACAGGACGCGATTCCAGGCGTCTGTGGCGCCGGTGTGGTTCACGCCCACGGTCACTGGTCAGTACGAGATCGCGTGCTCGCAGCTCTGCGGTCTGGCCCACTTCCGCATGCGAGGCATCGTGACCGTCGAACCGCTCGACGCATTTGAGGCGTTCCTGACGAGTGAACGCTAAGAGGTCGGGGACAGAGCCCTTTTCCACAGTTTCGCGCCAAAAGGGGACAGAGCGGCCCGGGCCAGCTCTGTCCCCTTTTTGGCCGATTCTGTGGAAAAGGGCTCTGTCCCCGACCTTAGTGCAGCCAGGATTCGCGGAAGGCGCGCTGGGCAGGGGTCGGTGCCACGCCGGCGGCCTCGACGGGGACGACGAGGATGCGCGGGTCGGCGACGAGCGTCGCTTTCGTGGACACGATCTGACCATCGCGACGGCGCACGGTAAGCGTCACGGGATCGCCAGGTTTCCGCTGTGACATTCCGCTCCACGCCGCTTGTGTCGCGGGCTGGCCATCGATCTGCGTGATCACGTCGTCGAGATCGATGCCCGCCTCGTAGAGCGGCGTGCCGAACGGCACGAGCGTCCTGCCACCGCGGCCGCGTCCGACCGCGAGCCCGCCGTCCACCGGCGCGACCGGCACGTCGCCAATCCATCCGCGACCAGGCGCCATCGATTGGAGCACGTAGCCCGCTGGTGACAGCAAGGCCGCGAAGTCGGGCCAGTCGCGGCCCTCGATGTAACGGTCGAAGAACTCGTCGGCGAAACGTCGGTCGCCAGACACCTCGACGAGCGTCGCCCGCAAGTCCGCGAGCGTGTAGGGCCGGTCGACGTATCCCGGCCGAGGACCAACCGCACGCCCGTACTCCTGCCACAGACGCCGCATGAAGTCGTCGAGCGAGCGACGTCCGCCGGATCGGCCGCGCAGCGACAAGTCCAATGCGAGGGCGATCGCCTGGCCGTACTCGTAATACGAGATGTAGCTGCGGCTCGAATCCGTCATGTCGTTCGACACCGCGCGATCGGCAAACGGCGCTTGTTCGCTCATCTGGACGAGCGACCGCACGAGGCGGCCCGATCGATTCGCGACGTTTGCCACCGACGAGACCGGCGCCTGGTCTGCCAGACCCGCGCGCGCGAGCGACACGCCCCCGTAGTAGTCAGTGAATCCTTCAGCAAACCAGAGACAGCAACTCACATTCGCTCGCGTGAAGACGAACGGCTCGAGGTCCGCCGGTCGGATGCGCTCGACGTTCCAGACGTGAAAGGACTCATGGGCGATGATCGACAACGCGAGCCGCCGGCCGTCAGGGGTCTGGATCGGCAAACCGGGGATGGCGATCGACGTGCTGTTCCGATGTTCCATCGCGTCGCTGTCGCCCCACTCCGCGAGATCGAGGAGGAACGTATAGTGACCGGGTTCGAAAACCGGGAACTCGCCGAACACTTCGGCCTGTTCCGCGAGGACACGACGAACCATGGCCGCGAGCGCGTCCACATCGGCTTGCGATCCCTGCCCGTGCACGACGACACGGAACGTGGCGGTCTTCCCGGCGCGGTCGTCGACCTGAAACGTGCTGATGAGGAAGTTCGACAGCTCGGTCGGACTGTCCATGAAGTACTGAAGGTTCGGCGCGGTGAACTCGAACGGCGTTGACGAGGCGAAGAGCTGTGTCGCGGCTTTCCAGTTGGAGCCGGCCGGAGGCACGAAACTCACGCGGATGGGACGCAGATCCAGCCCCACCGCCCACATGAACGTCGCCGGCATGTTGAGGTGCGCGTGCGTCGTATCCACGCCGAGGTACGTGCCATCTGCGCGATCGCCGAACATGCGATAGACGACGCGCACCGTGCCGTCGTGTCCGGCGACGGCCCACTCGTCGGGTTCCGATCTCGTCACGCTCAACCGGCGGCCCGTGCCGTCGAATGCTTCCAAGAAGAAGAGGTTCTTGGCGAACTCGTGCGTGGAATAGCGTCCGGGTGACGACCGGCTCATGCGGACGCGCAGCGGAACCGCGGCGTCAACACCGGGGAACGTCGCTTCCACCTCCAGCCAGTGATGCGCGGCGCCCTCGAAGCTCACCCGGTAGGTGACCGCGGCCGCGTCCTGCGCCGAGGCCGGCCGCGCCGCGGAGCACACCACGAGCAGGAGCACGAAGAGTGATCGGAGCATCCTGAACGAGTGTACGTGACGCCGAGCCGAAATCAGAGCGCCGCGGCGGCGCGATGCTGGCGCGCCATGCGCCACAGCGTGAGCGGGAATCGAAGCAGCAGTCGCCGCCTCAACGATCGATACGACAGCTTGCCCTGGAAGTACTTGAGGATGGCGCCGCTGACGCCGCGCATGGACGCGACAGCGGCGATGGCGTCGCGGACGCGCGCGTGGCTCGCGAACGCATGGCGCTGAATCAGCACCGCGTCGGCGAGCTCTGCGCCAAACTCGGATCGCCAGGCGTGCTCGTACGCGTGGCCCACGGCGTTGGGCGCCCGCTGGCCGTGATGGGCGGCGAGGGCGCGGCCGGCCAGTTCGCCGGACGCCATCGCGTAGTAGATCCCTTCGGCCGTAATGGCGTTCACGAATCCGCCGGCATCACCCGCGAACAGGATGCGGCCGTGCCAGGCACGCGGCAACGGACCGCCAACCGGAATCAGAAACGGCGTGAAACTCTGGCGGTCCGAACGGCCGTGAAGCACGCCACGTTCCGTGAGCGACGACACGAAGTGCTCTTGCAACGCGTACGGCGCGGCCTCGACTTGCTGATCGAAGTGCGAGAGCAGGCACCCGATTCCGACGTTCACGTGCGCGGTCTTCGGAAATACGTAGGCGTACCCGTCGAGACCGTTGTAGGCGTACGCCACCCACAGGACGTCCGGCCGCGAAGGTCGCAAGATGGCGTTCGGCGTCTCCTCCATCATGTCGATCGCGAGATGCGTGCGCGGCCAGCGCGTATTCACGCCCGTGCGCTTCGCGATGACGCTGTGCACGCCGTCTGCGGCCACGACAAACGGCGCCGAGACACGCCGCCCGTCGCGCGCTTGAAGCGTGACGGCGTCGTCGGTCATCTCCACCTGCATGATCTCGAACCCCGACTCGAGGCGGGCGCCGGCCGCGGCCGCGGCGCGCACCAACGCGTGGTCGAACTCCACGCGGCGGATCAGCAGCACGGAGGGATCCGCGGTGGTCAGATTCAGCGAGGTGTGGTCGGGCCCTTCGAGGTACAGCCGGCTGATGCGGTGGACGTCGATGTCCGCAAGCGCCGGTTCGAGCCACGGAAATCGCGTGAGCGCCCGCGCACTGATGCCGCCGCCGCACGGCTTGTTGCGAGGAAACGCGGCGCGGTCGACGAGCAGAGTCGAGAGGCCGGCAGCCGCGAGGGTTCGCGCGGCGACGGCGCCGGCCGGACCGGCGCCGGCCACGATCACGTCAGCGGTGTATGACATTCGGCGGGGCGTTCAAGCATCTCATTTGCGCGCGTACCCGCGAAATTTGACAGGATTGTGAAACATTTCACATTATATAGAGGCACCGGATTCTCGCCCGGCCGGTGCGCCCTTCCGCGGCGCGTCCGGCCTCTGGTCCGCGTCGCGCATCTCGGTCGGTGACCCGCTGTTCGGCGCGCTGACCTCTGTTGCCGAGCGTCGGATCAATGTAGGCTTAGGGCGCTTTTTCGCGCACCCTGCTATGAGCCAGCTTTTCCCACGCAGCGCCAACGCCACCGCCCGCATGAGTCTCGCAGCGGTCCTCGGCCTGGTGCTCACCGGTGGATGGATCGTGTTCACCCTGATGCGGTCCGGGTGGGTCACGAGACAACATGAATTCGTCGAGCAGCCCGTGCAGTTCAGCCATGCTCACCACGTCGGTGGCGTCGGCCTCGACTGCCGCTACTGTCACACGTCGGTGGAGAACTCCTCGTTCGCTGGGATCCCGCCCACCAAGACCTGCATGAACTGCCACTCGCAGATCTGGACGAACGCTCCAATTCTCGAGCCGGTGCGAGCGAGTTTCCGTAATAACACGAATTTGAACTGGATTAGGGTTAACGACCTACCAGACTTCGTTTACTTCAATCACCAGATCCATGTGAAGCAAGGCGTCGGGTGCGCCACCTGCCACGGGCAGGTGGACCAGATGCCGCTCATGTATCAGGCACAGCCGCTTCTCATGGAGTGGTGCCTGAGCTGCCATCGAGCGCCCGAGAAGTTCCTGCGGCCGCGCGATCAGGTCTTCAACATGAACTATGTGCCGAACCCCGAAGAGGGGCAGATCGCGATCGGCACGCGGTTGAAGCAGGAATACAACGTGGCCAGCGTGGAGCATCTGACGAGTTGCTCGACCTGCCACCGGTGACCGTGAATTCAGGACCGCATCGCGGGCAAACTGCCGCCCGCTGTTGAGATAACGATGAACCTCGCCGATATCCGCACGCGGCTGGCTGGGCTCGAAGGTCGCGCCTACTGGCGAAGCCTCGAGGAGCTCTCTGACACCCCCGAGTTCCGGCAGTACGTCCATCAGGAGTTTCCGGCGCAGGCCTCGGAATTCAACGATCCGGCCGGCCGCCGGCAGTTTCTCAAGTTGATGGGCGCCTCGCTGGCGCTCGCTGGCGTCAGCGCCTGCACACGGCAGCCTCCCGAGAAAATCGTTCCGTACGTCCGGCAACCGGAGGAGATCATCCCCGGCCGCCCGCTCTTCTTCGCCACCGCGATGCCGCTCGGCGGCGTCGGCATGCCGGTGCTGGCGGAAAACCACATGGGCCGGCCGACGAAGCTCGAGGGCAATCCCGAGCATCCGGCCAGTCTGGGAGCGACGGACGTTCTCGCCCAGGCTTCGGTGCTGACCCTCTACGACCCGGACCGATCGCGCAACGTGATCAACCGTGGCGAAGTGAAGACCTGGAGCGGAATGATCCAGGCGATCGACGCGGCGATGGCGCCCGAACGCGCGAAAGGTGGCGTCGGGTGTCCGAATTCTGACGGAGCCGGTCACCTCACCCTCGCTCATCGATCAGATGGAGACACTGCTTGCGGCCATGCCGCAGGCCAAGTGGCACCAGTGGGACCCGGTTTTCGGCGTCGCGCAGGGCGGAGTGCCTGCCACGTCCGCGCTCTATCGCTTCGATCGGGCTGAAGTCGTCGTCTCGCTCGACGCGGATTTCCTGGGCTTTGGCCCGGCCGTCCGTTCGCTACACGAAGGATTTTTCGTCGCGTCGCCGCATGGGCACGCCGAGCGATCAGCTCAACCGGCTCTATGCGGTTGAGCCGGTTCCGACGGTCACGGGCTCGAACGCCGATCACCGCCTCGTCGCTGAAGGCGCGCGACATCCTGCCGTTTGCGAGCTCGCTTGCGGCGGCGTTGGGCGTCGCGGGCGCCACGGCCGGCACGCTGCCGAACGACGTCTCCTCGCGCTGGATTCCAGCGATTGCCAAGGACCTTGGCGCGCACCGCGGCACCTCGGTGGTCGTGGCCGGCGATCATCAGCCGGCGGCAGTCCACGCGCTCGCGCGCGCGATGAACCAGGCGCTCGGCAATGTCGGCGCGACGGTTACCTACAACGCGCCAGTGACCGCATCGCCGGCGGATGGCGGGGCATCGATCGTTGAACTCGTCGCCGACATGGCGGCAGGTCGCGTCCAGGTGCTTTTCATCCTCGGGCCGAATCCGATCTTCACGGCGCCGGCGGACATCGACTTCCGCGCATCGTTTGAAAAGGTGCCACTGCGTGTGCACCTCGGGCTCTATCACGACGAGACCGCAGAGCTCTGCCACTGGCACGCGCCCGAAGCCCACTATCTCGAGTCGTGGGGCGACGTGCGTGCGTTCGACGGCACGGTGTCCCTGATCCAACCGCTGATCGCGCCGATCTACGACGGCCGCACGGTCACCGAGCTCCTCGCCGCCATCAACGGCAATACCGGCGCGCGGCATGGACCTCGTCAAGGGGTACTGGACACGCGCGTTCGCCGGTCAGACGAAGGCCGCCTGGACGCTTCGCGACACCGGCGGCCAGCCGTTCCTCAATGCCGACGTGTTCTGGCGCCACGCGCTCCACGACGGTTTCGTCGCGGGCACGTCGAGGTTTGCGGCGGCGACGCCAGCGGCTCCAGCGACGGCCGCAGCCGTTGGCCGCGCGACACCTGCGCCCGCCGTTCCTGCGGCGCCGGCTCCCGCGGTGCCGGCCGTGCCGGCGCCGGTCACGACGGGCATGGAGATCATCTTCCGGCCCGATCCGTACGTCCTCGACGGCCGCAACGCGAACAACGGCTGGTTGCAGGAACTGCCGCGGCCGCTGACGAAGATCGCGTGGGACAACGTCGCGTACATCAGCGCGCGGACAGCCGAGCGTCTCAACATTCCGGTCACGCGTCCGGGCAACCAGGACCAGGACGTTCTCGAGATTCGCTATCAGGGCCGCAGCGCCCGGCTGCCCGTCTGGGTCCTGCCCGGCACGGCCGACGATGCCGTCGTCGTGAATTTCGGGTACGGCCGGCGCCGCGCCGGGCGCACCGGCACGGGCGTCGGACACGATGTGTTCGGACTGCGGACGGCCCGCATGCCGTGGTTCGACGGCGGGGCCGAGGTCTCGGTCACCGGCGACTCGTATCTCGTCGTCTCGACGCAGAACCACTTCACGATGGAGGACCGCCACGCCGTGCGCGTGGTGAACGTCGAGGAGCTGCGGAAGGATTCGCACGCGGTCGCCGCGCTCGGGCCGCACGTGCCGCCCAAGACGCTGACGATGTACCCGCACGGCCGGCGAACATCCGCACAGCAAGGATGCAGCGCATCGCTGGGGCATGGCGATCGATCTCAACGCCTGCACCGGGTGCACGGCGTGCGTCGTCGCGTGCGTCGCCGAGAACAACATCGCGGTCGTCGGCAAGGCGCAGGTCGAACGAAGCCGCGAGATGCACTGGCTCCGCGTGGACACCTACTTCGAAGGCGATCCGGCGGAACCCTCGGGCACCTACAACCAGCCCGTGCCGTGCATGCAGTGCGAGAACGCCCCGTGCGAGCCGGTGTGCCCGGTCGCAGCCACCGTCCACAACGACGAGGGGCTGAACGACATGGTCTACAACCGCTGCGTGGGCACGCGCTACTGCTCGAACAACTGCCCGTACAAGGTGCGGCGGTTCAACTTCCTGCTCTACTCCGATTTCAAGACGGAGGAGATCGTCGCGCAGCGCAATCCGGACGTGACGATCCGCAGCCGCGGCGTGATGGAGAAGTGCACGTACTGCGTGCAGCGCATCAATCTGGCGCGCATCGACGCCAAGACCGAAGGCCGCGACATGCAGGACGGCGAGATCAAGACCGCGTGCCAGCAGGTGTGCCCGGCCGACGCGATCGTGTTCGGCGACCTGAGCGATCCGAAGAGCCGCGTCTCCGTGATGAAGCAGCAGGAACGCAACTACGGCCTGCTCGAGGAGCTCGGCACGAGGCCGCGCACGTCGTACCTGGCCGTGGTGAGGAACCCGAACCCCGAGCTGAAGTCCAGCTAGGGCGAAGGAGCGATTCGTGGCAGCCACGCAATATCCGCACGACGACATTCACCAGGCCGTTCCGGTCCTGGCGCCCGGCCACACGTACAAGTCGATCACCGACAAGCTGACCGGCATCGTGCTGACGAAGCACACGCCGCTCGTGTGGTTCCCGATCACGTTCGTCGCGTTCTCGCTGCTGATGGTCCTGCAGGTCGCGCTGATCTGGCTGCTCGCGAACGGTATCGGCATCTGGGGCAACAACGTGCCCGTCGGCTGGGCGTTCGACATCATCAACTTCGTCTGGTGGATCGGCATCGGCCACGCCGGCACGCTGATTTCGGCGATCCTGCTGCTCTTCAAGCAGGACTGGCGCACGTCGATCAACCGTTTTGCGGAGGCAATGACGCTCTTTGCCGTCGCCTGCGCCGCGATCTTCCCGCTCGTGCACACCGGCCGCCCGTGGCTGGCGGTCTACTGGCTGTTCCCGTACCCGAACGCGATGGGCTTGTGGCCGAATTTCCGCAGCCCGCTCATCTGGGACGTATTCGCCGTCTCGACCTACGGCACGGTGTCGTTGCTCTTCTGGTTCACCGGTCTCATTCCGGACCTCGCGACGTTCCGCGACAAGACGGAAAGTCCGATCCTGAAGCGTCTCTTCGGCCTGCTGGCGATGGGTTGGCGCGGATCGGCGCACCACTGGTCGCGCTACGAGAAGGCGTATCTGCTGCTCGCGGGCCTTTCGACGCCGCTCGTGCTCTCGGTCCACACGGTCGTGAGCTTCGACTTCGCGGTGTCGGTGCTGCCCGGCTGGCACGCCACGATCTTCCCGCCCTACTTCGTCGCCGGCGCCATCTACGCCGGCTTCGCGATGGTGCTCACGCTCGCGATTCCGCTGCGGGCCATGTTCAAGCTCCACGACTTCATCACCATGCGCCACATGGAGAACATGGCGAAGGTGACGCTCGTGACCGGACTCGTGGTCGTCTACGGCTACGCGTGCGAGGCGTTCTTCGGCTGGTACAGCGGCAACGAGTACGAGCGGTTCATGCTGAAGAACCGTGTCTACTACGGCCCGTACGCCTGGTCGTACTGGATGCTGCTCCTCTGCAACTTCATCGTGCCGCAGCTGCTCTGGTCGAAGCGGATACGCCAGAACATGCTCGTCGTGTTCGGGATCTGCATGTTCGTCAACGTCGGCATGTGGCTCGAGCGGTTCGTCATCATCGTGACGAGCCTCCATCGCGACTTCCTGCCCTCGTCGTGGGAGATGTACTACCCGACGATCTGGGACTTCATGACGCTCGGGGGCACGATCGGCCTCTTCCTGACGCTGATGTTCCTGTTCGTCCGCTTGCTGCCGATGATTTCGATCTTCGAGGTCCGGACGCTGCTTCCTGAAGCCAATCCGAAGCCGCCGGCGCAGGGAGGGTCGCACTGATGTCGCACACCGAGTCCACGGCGCCGGCCCTGTACGGCCTGATGGCGGAGTTCGATTCCGTCGCGGCACTCCTGAGCGCCGCGACGCGCACTCACGCGGCTGGGTACACGAAGAAGGACACCTTCTCGCCGTTCCCGATTCACGGCATGGACGAAGCGCTGGGCATCCGCGAGCGGGCTGTGGCGCCCATCGTCCTCGACCGGCGGCCTGCTGGGCCTCACCGGCGGATGGGGGCTCGAGTACTGGACGTCGGTGATCGACTATCCGATGAACATCGGCGGCCGGCCGTACAACGCCTGGGTGAACTTCATTCCGCCGGCGTTCGAGACGACGATCCTGCTTGCGTCGATCTCCGCCGTCGTCGGCATGATCGTGCTGAACGGTCTGCCGCGGCCGTATCACCCGGTGTTCAACGTCAAGCGCTTCGAACGGGCCAGCCAGGACACGTTCTTCCTGGTCATCGAAGCGACGGATCCGAAGTTCGACCTCGAGGGCACGCGCGCGTTCCTCGCAGGACTCGGCGCGAAGAGTGTGGTGGCGGTTGATGAGTAGTCAATCAGGCTTGAGGCTTGGGGCCTGGGGCTTGGGGCCTGTGCGACCGACGCTGTTCGTGCTCGCGGTTGGTGCTCTTCTGTCTGGCGCGTGCCGCCAGGACATGCACGACGCGCCGCGGTACGACCCGCTCGAAGCGAGCCCGGTACTGACGGGCGGCGCATCTGCACAGCCGCTCGTGCCGGGCACGGTCCCGCGCGGACGGCGCGGTGACGACGAGCTCATGGAGACCGGCAAGGTCGGCAGCCAGGCGACGACCGTGTTCCCGTTCGCGATCACGCGCGCGGATCTCGATCGCGGCCAGGAGCGTTTCAACATCTATTGCTCGCCGTGTCACGACCGTCGCGGAGAAGGCACGGGCGTCGTGGTGCAGCGCGGCTATCGTCAGCCGCCGTCGTACCACATCGAGCGGCTGCGGCAGGCCCCTCCGGGCTACTTCTTCGACGTGATTACCAACGGGTTTGCGACGATGCCGGATTACCGCGCGCAGATCGCGGTTGATGACCGCTGGCGCATCGTCGCCTACATCCGCGCCCTCCAGCTGAGCCACCACGCCACGACCGCCGACGTCCCTGCGGACGAGCTGCAGAAGCTCAACGCGGCGGGAACGGCAGCGGCGGCGCCTGCAGCCACGCCCGCCCCGGCGGGAGGGCACTGAGTCATGGCCATGCACACACACGGAACGCTGGACGACGCGGCGCTGTTCGCGCGGCCAACGACGGAACTGGGCCGGCTTCGCGGCCAGTCGATGCTCCTTTGCCTCATCGGCGTTGCGGCGTTCGGCAGCCATGGGCGCCGTGGGCCTGGCGTTCGGCAAGCCGCTCATCGAGCCGGGCGTCATCTGGCAGTCGTATCTCATTGCCTACGTGTTCTGGATCGGGCTGACGCTCGGTCCGCTCGCGGTGCTGATGATTCAGCACCTGACCGGCGGCGCCTGGACGTTTCCGTCGCGGCGCATTCTCGAAGCGGCCACGCGCAACCTGCCGCTCATGGCCGTGCTCTTCATCCCGATCGCGATGAACCTGCCGGCGCTGTACAAGTGGGCGCAGCCAGTCGAGACGCTGTCCGAAGAAGTGGCCCACATGGTCCATCTCAAGGCGGCGTATCTGAACCCGTCGTTCTTCTACCTGCGCGCGGCGATCTTCTTCGTCATCTGGGGCGCGCTGATCTTTCTGCTCAACAAGTGGTCGAAGGAGCAGGACGAACAGCCCGCGCTGCCGCCGGGCCCGAACACTCGCCGGTTCCGCTTGCTCTCCGCCCCGGGCCTCGTGCTCTACGTGCTCACCATCACGTTCATGAGCGTGGACTGGATCATGTCGCTCGATCCGGCCTGGTACTCGACGATTTTCGGGATCCTGACGATCGGTGGGCAGGGACTCTCCACGATGGCGTTCACGATCATCGTGCTGTCGGGTCTCGTGAAGTTCCAGCCGATGTCGCACGTCGCGAACCCGGACAACTTCCACGACCTCGGCAAGCTGATGTTCGCGTTCATCATGCTGTGGGCGTACTTCTCGGTCTCGCAGCTGCTCATCATCTGGTCGGCAAACCTGCCGGAAGAGATTCCGTTCTATCTCGAGCGCCTGCACGGACCGTGGGCGCCGATCAGCATCGCGGTGCTGCTGCTGCAGTTCGTCGCGCCGTTCGTGCTGCTGCTGTCGCGCGACCTCAAGCGCAACCCGGCGGCGGTGCGGTGGGTCGCGCTTCTCGTTCTCATCATGCGCGTCGTGGACATCACCTGGACGATTGGTCCGGTGTTCCGCACGACGGGTCGAGCCTGCACTGGCTCGACTTCGCCGTGGTGTTCGCGATGGGCGCGGTGTGGCTCGCGTTGTTCTGGCGCAATCTGGCCGGGCGCTCGCTCGTCCCGGCGCATGACCCGTACTTCAAGGAAGCAGTGGCTCATGGCGGACACTAAACACGTCCACGGCGCGGCGCCGATCGAAGGCGACGGCGTCAGTTACAGCGGCATCGTCTGGTTCGTCGTCATCCTCACGGTGACGACGATCGCCTGCCAGCTCATCGTCTGGGGCGGGTTCGAGCTCATGGAATGGCGCGTGGCCCGCGCCGATGCGGCGCGCGCGCCGCTTGCGCGCCGAACGCGCGCGGCCGGCGATCGAGCGCGGGCGCGTCGTGACCAGCACGCCGGAGTCGCCGCAGCCGGCGCTGCTCGTCACCGAACCGATCGCGCTTCGCGAGCACCGCGACGAACGAAGCGTCGAGCCTGTCCGCCTACGGATGGGTCGATCGCGGCGCCGGCACCGTGCGCATTCCGATCGATCGCGCGAAGGCCCTGCTCATCGAGCGCGGACTGCCGACGCGGCCGGGCGCGGCGCCGGCCGCAGCGCAGGCCGGCACCAGCCGGCGGCTCCGGCCGCGCCAGCTCCGGCACCGGCTCGTGGAGCCGGCGGACACTGAGGAACACGTGATGGACCGCGGACGATCTCTCGCGTGGAGGAGCCTGGCGGGCGCCGTGTTGCTGGCGTCGCTGGCCGCGCCGTCTCTCGCGCAGCCGTCCGGCGCCGCTGTCGGTGCCGCCTCCGGGTCCCGCGGCTCTCGAGCAGATTCCGATGCTGAAGGACGCCGGCCTCGAACAGCGCCTCGACTCGCAGGTGCCGCTCGACACGCCGTTCATGGACGAGAACGGCCGCAACGTCACGCTCGGCGACTACTTCGGCAAGAAGCCCGTCGTGCTCGCGCTCGTGTACTACGAGTGCCCGATGCTCTGCACGCAGGTGCTCAACGGCCTCGTCGGATCGCTCGAAGCGCTCACCTTCAACGCCGGCCAGGAGTTCGACGTCGTCGCGATCAGCTTCGACGCCGGGCGAGACGCCGGCGATGGCCGCCGCCAAGCGCGCCGCCTACCTGAAGCGGTACGGCCGGCCGGGCACCGAGGCGCGGCGTCCATTTCCTGACGGGCCGGGAGGAAGACATCCGGCGCGTGACCGACGCGGTCGGCTTCCGTTACAAGTACGACCCGGCGATCGATCAGTACGCGCATCCCGCGGTCGATCACCGTGCTCACGCCTGAGGGCAAGGTGTCGCGCTACTTGTTCGGCATCGAGTTCGCGCCGCGTCGATCTGCGGCTGGCGCTCGTCGAAGCCGCGGACCACCGCATCGGCAGCGCGGTCGATCAGATGCTGCTCTTCTGCTACCACTACGACCCGGAGAGCGGAAAGTACGGCTTCGCGATCACCAACGTCGTCCGGCTGGGCGGTGTGCTGACGGTGTTCGGTCTTGGCACGTTCATCCTGATGAACCTGCGCCGCGAACGGCGGCAGGGCAGCGCGGTCACGGGCACCGCAACGGGTATTCGCTAGATGACACCTTTTCCCCTGATGCCTCCGAACGCGTCGTCGGTGGCGACCGAGATGGACCTGCTCTACCTGTTCATCGCGGCGATCAGCGCCTTCTTCGTCGTGCTCGTGGCGGCGCTCGTGCTCGTGTTCGCGGTCAAGTTCCGGCGCCGTCATCCCGATGAGGTCGGCGCGGACATCCACGGCTCGCTGATCCTCGAGCTGTCGTGGACGATCATGCCGTTCATCCTCTCGATGGTGATGTTCGTCTGGGGCGCGGACTTGTTCTTCCGGCTCGCGCGTCCGCCCGTGGACTCGATGGACATCTTCGTCGTCGGCAAGCAGTGGATGTGGAAGGTGCAGCATCCGACCGGCGTCCGCGAGATCAACCAGATGCACGTGCCCATCGGCCGCAACGTGCGCGTCACGCTGGGCTCCGAGGACGTCATCCACGACTACTCGATCCCGGCCTTCCGCGTGAAGATGGACGCCGTGCCCGGAAAGCTGACGACGCTGTGGTTCAAGGCCACGGTGCCGGGGACGTACCACCTGTTCTGCGCGGAGTACTGCGGCACGAAGCACTCGGGGATGATCGGCGAGGTCATCGCGATGACGCCCGAGGACTACGAAGCCTGGCTGGCGGCCGGCGGCATGGTCGCGTCAGGCCCCGTGCTGACCCCGGTCGAGGCCGGCCAGGAGCTCTTCACCGGCCAGTTCGCGTGCGCCACGTGCCACAAGGAAGACGGCGAGCGGCCTCGGGCCCGATCCTCAACGGCGTGTTCGGCAGCACGGTGGCGCTGGCCGACGGCCGGACGGTCGTCGCCGACGACAACTACCTGCGCGAGTCGATCATGAATCCGTCGGCGAAGATCGTCCGGGGCTTCCCGAACCCGTCGCTCATGCCGACGTTCCAGGGCGATGGTCAGCGAAGAGCAGATCATGCAGCTCATCGCGTACATGAAGTCCCTGAAGCCGGCCGGCCGCCAAGCCGGCGGCCCACTAGCGAGATTCTTATGAGCACCGACACTTCCACCACCCGCAACAGCTATCTCGACGCCCCGTACGGCGTTGCGGCGTGGCTCCTCACCAAGGACCACAAGCGCATCGCGATGCTGTACCTGATCTCGATCACGATCTTCTTCGCGGTCGGCGGCATGTTCGCCGCCGGCATCCGCCTCGAGCTGCTGACGCCGCGGGGCGACCTGTGGACGCCGGACACGTACAACAAGCTCTTCACGCTGCACGGCGTGATCATGATCTTCTTCTTCCTGATCCCGTCGATCCCGGCGACGCATGGGCAACTTCCTGCTGCCGATCATGATCGGCACGAAGGATCTCGCGTTCCCGCGGATCAACCTGATCAGCTGGTACATCTACGTCATCGGCGCGATCGTCACGCTCGCGGCGGTGTTCAGCGGCGGGCTCGACACGGGCTGGACGTTCTACACGCCGTACAGCTCGGTGGCGTCGCAGTCGGCGGTGTCGACGGCCGCGCTGGGCGTGTTCATCACCGGCTTCTCGTCGATCCTGACCGGCCTGAACTTCATCGTCACCGTGCACCGCATGCGGGCGCCGGGCATGACCTGGTTCCGCCTGCCGCTCTTCGTCTGGGCGCAGTACGCGACGAGCCTCGTGATGATTCTCGGCACGCCGGTCATCGCGATCACGGTGCTGCTCGTGTTCGCCGAGCGGACGCTGCACCTCGGCTTCTTCGACCCGACCCGCGGCGGCGACCCGGTGCTCTTCCAGCACCTCTTCTGGTTCTACTCGCACCCGGCGGTCTACATCATGATCCTGCCGGGCATGGGCGTCATGAGCGAGCTCGTCTCGGCGGTCTCGCGCAAGCAGGTGTTCGGCTACAGCTTCGTCGCGTTCTCGAGCCTGGCGATCGCGATCCTCGGCTTCCTCGTCTGGGGCCACCACCTCTTCGTCAGCAGCCAGTCGATCTACGCGGGCCTCGTGTTCTCGATCATCACGATGCTCGTCGCCGTGCCCGTCGGCCGTGAAGACGTTCAACTGGGCCGCGACGATGTACAAGGGCTCGGTGACGTGGGAGTCGCCGACCTACTGGGTGCTCGGCTTCATGGGCCTGTTCACGATCGGCGGGCTGACGGGGCTGTTCCTCGCGACGATGGGCCTCGACATCCACCTGACGGACACCTACTTCGTCGTCGCGCACTTCCACTACATCATGGTCGGCGGCGCGATCATGGCCTACATGGGCGGCCTGCACTTCTGGTGGCCGAAGATGACGGGCCGGCATGTACAACGAGGCCGGCGGCAAGGCGTCGCGCCATCCTCGTCTTCGTCGGGTTCAACCTGACGTTCTTCCCGCAGTTCGTCCTGGGCTACATGGGCATGCCGCGCCGGTATCACGCGTATCCGGAAGAATGGCAGGTGCTCAACGTGCTGTCGTCGGCCGGCGCGTCGATTCTGGCGCTCGGCTACGCGCTGCCGGCGTTCTACCTGACGTACTCGCTCATCAAGGGCGCGAAGGCGCCGGCCAACCCGTGGGGCGCGAAGGGCCTCGAGTGGACGGTGCCGTCACCGCCGCCGACGTTCAACTTCGACGAGGATCCGGTCGTCGACGAGCCGGCCTACAACTACAAGCCGGGCCGGGAGGTTCACGTTGGCTAGTCGCTCGACGTCCCAGGTGCACGACGCTCCGAACGGCGGCGGCGCCGGCGCGCACGTGATGCCCGGCCATCACGCGGCCGGACACGGCGAGCACGAGCACAACCCGAACCTGCAGCACCACTTCTACAGCATGGAGCAGCAGCTCGAGGCGTCCATCCTCGGGATGTGGGTGTTCCTCGTCACCGAGATCATGTTCTTCGGTGGCATGTTCATGATCTACATCCTCTACCGGGTCGCTGTACCCGGAGGGATGGGTCGCTCGGCAGCAACCACCTGAACGTCTCGCTCGGCGCGCTCAACACCGGCGTGCTGATCTGCAGCTCGCTGACGATGGCGCTGGCGGTGCGATCGGCGCAGGTCGGATCGCAGAAGGGACAGGTCGTCAACCTGATCCTCACGATCATCTTCGGATCGGTCTTCCTGATCGTGAAGTACTTCGAGTACGCGGAGAAGTTCGAGCACCATCTCGTGCCCGGCCCGAACTTCGACATGAGCCTGCCGCTCGCCAACCAGCAGCAGCTCTTCTTCTCGATCTACTTCATGATGACGGGCATCCACGCCCTGCACATGGTGGTCGGCATCGGGCTGATGCTCGTGGTCCTCGCGATGGCCTGGCGCGGGCGGTTCTCGGCGAGCTACTACACGCCGGTCGAAGTGTCGGGCCTCTACTGGCACTTCGTCGACATCGTCTGGATCTTCCTGTTCCCGCTCCTGTACCTGCTGGGCGCGCACATGGGCGCGCACTGAGGTCTAGCAGCATGTCGAGCGAACACATCATCGTCCCGGTTCGGACCTACGTCGCGATCTTCGTCTCCCTGCTCGTCCTGACCGGCCGTGACCTACATCGTCGCGACGCAGGACTTCGGCTGGCTGAACACGCCGATCGCGCTGGCCGTCGCGCTCGGCAAGGCGAGCCTCGTCGTGATCTACTTCATGGGCCTGCGCTACAACACGCCGCTCACGAAGACCGTCGCCATCGCCGGGTTCTTCTGGCTGTTCATCCTGTTCGGGCTGACGCTGAACGACTACCTGACCCGGCCCTGGATTGGAGCGGCCGGGCAGGTAGAGCCAGCATTGATGATTTGAGATTTGAGATTGATGATCCATTGATGATTGAGGATTGATGATTTGGGATTGCTGATTGAGGGCTCTCAATCGGCAATCGCCAGATCCGTCAATCAGCAATGCTCAATGGATCGTCGATTTCAAATCTCAAATCATCAATTCCGGTGGCCCGTTCACCGAGACCTACCCCCCATTCACCGATTCCCTCGCGCAGGGCCCTGACCCGTACGTCACATTGGGTCCGGTATAGTGAAGGGTCCTGAGCAAAGCGGAACGGCCTGATGGTCAGGCCGAGCCCCAGTTGGCGCCGCTGACACTGCTGACCGCGACCGGTGATCATGTCCGACCTGAAGGATGATCTTGCCGCGCTGCGCATCGAGCGCGCGCCCGTCGTCACATCGAATCGTCGCTGGATCGGGTGGGTTGTCGCCCTCGTCGCTGCTCCTGCTTGCCGGGCGTCGCCGGCTGGCTGTGGATGACGCCGGGAGCGTCCGGTCGAGGTCCAGGCGGGCACGGTCACCATGCGCGCCGCCGGCAGCCAGGCCGCGGTGCTGAACGCGGCGGGCTACGTCACGGCCCGGCGGCGGGCCACGGTCTCCGCGAAGATCACCGGCAAGGTCGTCGAGGTGAACGTCGAGGAAGGCATGGCCGTCAAAGAGGGCCAGATCCTCGCGCGGCTCGACGATTCGACGATGCGCGCCGGGCTGGCGCTGGCCGAAGCGCAGGCCGAGGCGGCCCGGCGCGCGGTTCGCGAGAACGAAGTGCGGCTCGAGGAAGCCCGGATCAATCTGGACCGGCTCTCGAAGCTCTCGAAGATCGGCGTGTCCACGCGTGGCCGAGCTCGACGCGGCCCGGGCGAACTTCGACTCGATCGCGGCTCGCATCGACGCCCTCAAGCAGCAGACCGCCGTCGCCGAGCGGCAGGTGGAGCTGCAGCAGACGGCACTCGACGACACGATCATCCGCGCACCGTTCAGCGGCATGGCGATCTCGAAGGACGCCCAGCCGGGCGAGATGGTGTCGCCGATCTCGGCCGGCGGCGGCTTCACGCGCACGGGCATCTGCACGATCGTGGACATGCGATCGCTCGAGATCGAAGTGGACGTGAACGAGAGCTACATCAATCGCGTCCGCGAGAACCAGGACGTCACCGCGGTGCTCGACGCCTACCCCGACTGGCAGATTCCGGCGCGCGTGATCACCACGGTGCCGACGGCCGATCGTCAGAAGGCGACGGTGCTCGTCCGCATCGGGTTCCGCGAGCTCGACCCGCGGATCCTGCCGGACATGGGCGTGAAGGTCACGTTCCATCGTGCCCGCCGGACTCGACGGACGTCACCGGCCGCGCAGCCGGTCACGCTGGCGCCCAAGGCGGCGGTCCGCACGGAGGGCAATACCTCGTTCGTGTTCGTGATTCGCGGCGACGTCGTCGAGCGCCGCGCGATTCAGGTGGGCGGCGCGGACGGCGACCGCGTCGAGGTCCGGGCCGGCCTCCAGAGCGGAGACCGGGTCGTGATTTCGCCGCCCGACTCGCTCCGTGACGGGATGCGTGTCGTGGTCGCCGCGTCCTGAGCTGTCGGCCGTCGTTGGGAGAGCCCCGCATGTCATCCGAGAAGCCTCTTGTTCAGGTCCAGGACGTCCACAAGTACTTCACGCGCGGCAACGAGCGCATCGACGTGCTGAAGGGAGTGAACCTGAGCATTCCGTCCGGCGATTTCCTCGCGTTGATGGGCCCGTCCGGTTCGGGCAAGACGACCCTTCTGAACCTGCTGGGCGGGCTGGACTCGCCGTCGTCGGGATCGGTCCAGGTCGGCGACGTCGCCATCAGCGGGCTCGGGGGCGGCGGCCTCTCCCGCTGGCGGTCGCAGCACATCGGCTTCGTCTTCCAGCTGTACAACCTGCTCCCGGTGCTGACGGCCGAGCGCAACGTCGAGTTGCCATTGCTCCTGACGTCGCTCTCGAAGGCCGAGCGTCGCAAGCGCGTCGCGATCGCGCTGAAGGTCGTGGGGCTGGCCGAGCGCGCGCGACACTATCCGCGGCAGCTCTCCGGCGGTCAGGAACAGCGTGTGGGCATCGCCCGCGCGATCGTCACCGATCCCACGCTGCTGCTCTGCGACGAGCCGACGGGCGACCTCGACCGCAAGGCCGGCGACGAGATCCTCGACCTGCTGCAGACGCTCAACCGGGAACACGGCAAGACGATCGTGATGGTCACGCACGACCCGCATGCGGCCGATCGGGCGAAGCGGACACTGCACCTCGACAAGGGCTCGCTGACCAACGGAGCCGCGGCATGAAGTACCTGCCGCTCATCTGGAAGAATCTCTGGCGGCGGAAGATCCGCACGATCTTCACGCTCGCCTGCATCTTCATCGCGTTCCTGCTGTTCGGACTGTTGATGACGATTCGGGCGGCATTCAGCCTCGGCGTCGAGATCGCGGGCATGGATCGGCTCATGCTGATTCACAAGATCAGCCTCATCATGCCGCTTCCGGTCTCCTATCAGGCCCGCATCGCGACCGTTCCGGGCGTGACCGCGGTCACGCACAACAGCTGGTTCGGTGGCGTGTACCAGAACCCGTCCAATTTCTTCGCGCGGATCGCCATCGAACCGGAAGCGTACTTTGCCATCTATCCTGAGTTCCGTTTGCCGCCCGACCAGATGAAAGCGTGGCTCGCCGACCGTCAGGGTGCGGTGGCAGGCCGGGATCTCGTCAACCGGTTCGGTTGGAAGATTGGTGACCGGATTCCGATCCGAGCCGACATCTGGAAGCCAAAATCTGGCGACGGCGAGACCTGGGAGTTCAACCTCGTCGGCATCTACGAAGGAGACAAGTTGGTCGACAAGACCAACTTCTTCTTCCGCTACGACTACTTCGACGAAAATCGGCAGTTCGGCCAGGGTCAGGTGGGATGGTACGTCGTCAAGATCGGCGATCCGTCCCGATCCGTCGAGATGGCGCAGACGTTCGACAACATGTTCGCGAACTCGTCCGCGGAGACCAAGACGACGACTGAGAAAGGCTTCATCGACAGCTTCGCGAAGCAAATCGGCGACATCGGCGCGATCATGATTGCCATTCTCATCGCGGTCTTCTTCACGATTCTGCTGGTCGTCGCCAACACGATGGCGCAATCGGTCCGTGAACGCACGAGCGAGCTGGCGGTCTTGAAGACGCTGGGGTTCCCGAACGCCAGAGTGCTCATCCTGGTGCTCGCCGAGTCGATCTTTATTGCGTTTCTCGGCGGAGGGCTCGGCCTCGCACTCGCCTGGGCCATCGTCCAGAACGGCGACCCCACCGGTGGCCAGCTGCCGGCATTCGTCCTGCCAAATCGGGATCTCGGACTCGGCGGCGCGTTGATGCTGGTGCTCGGCGTGCTGGCAGGTGCGCTCCCAGCCACTCAGGCGATGCGCTTGCGCATCACCGACGCGCTGAGGAGAAACTGAGATGGGCGCCATCAGGCAAATCGTCGCCGTCACGCTCCTCAACCTTCGGACGATTCCGCAGCGCCTGGGTTCATCGGTCGTCGGAATCGTCGGGATCGCGGGCGTCGTGGTCGTGCTGGTCGCAGTGCTCTCGATGGCCGAAGGGTTCGAGGCGGTGCTGCGCGACGCGGGATCGTCCGGGCGCGCGATTGTCATGCGAAGCGGGTCGACGAGCGAGATGTCCAGCGGTCTTCTCGGGTCGGATGTCGACGTCATCAAGCAGGCCCCAGGCATCCAGACAGGACGGTCGAACGTCGCTCACCTCGGCCGAGCTGTTCGTCATCATCGACGTGCCGAAAAAGTCGACGGGGACTCCAGCCAACGTTCCGCTCCGCGGCATCGAGCCAACGTCGTTCGCCGTGCACGATCAGGCGTCGATCGTCGATGGCCGGATGCTGCAATTCGGGACGAACGAGGTCGTCGTCGGCCAGGCGGCGTCAAGGCAGTTCGCGGGGTTGAATGTCGGCGACGACATCCGATCGGGAGAGGTCACCTGGAAGGTGGTTGGCATCTTCGAGTCTGACGGCTCCGTCGCCGAGACCGAGATCTGGTGCGATGCGCGAACCTTGCAGGGCGCCTTCCGCCGCGGGAACAGCTATCAGTCCGTCCTGGCCCGCCTCGATTCGCCGCAGTCGTTCGACGCGTTCAAGGACTGGCTGACGGCCAATCCGCAGGTCAAAGTGTCGGTGCAGCGGGAGAGCGAGTACTACGCCTCACAGTCCCAGACGCTGACGACGCTCATTCGCACCGTAGGGTTCGCCATCGCCGCGCTGATGGCCATCGGGGCGATTTTCGGCGCCATCCTGACGATGTACACCGCCGTGGCGACGCGCGCGCGAGAGATCGCGACGCTTCGAGCGCTCGGATTCAACGCCGGCGCGGTGCTCGTGTCGATCCTGGCCGAGTCGCTCGCGCTCGCCGCACTCGGCGGACTGGCCGGCGGCGCCGCCGCGTACCTCGGCGTTCAACGGATACCAGACGTCGACGATGAATTTCCAGACGTTCAGCCAGGTGGCGTTCGCGTTCCGCGTCACACCGTCGTTGCTCGCGCTCGGTCTCGTCTGGTCGCTCGCGATGGGACTCATCGGCGGTCTCCTGCCCGCCGTGCGCGCGGCACGACTTCCAATCTCCAAAGCGCTTCGCGAACTCTAGAGGTTGACGTAGCTCCGTCTCTCCCTCGACAATGTTGAGGCGTTGAGATTTTCGACCGACATTTTTGTCGGTTTTAGTTTCAGGAGCGCCGCCTTTGAAAGCCCTGCAGGACCGTCTCGACAAACGCCGATCCCGTGAAATCCAGAAGCTCTCCAGCCTGCTGCAGATCAGCCAGGCGGTCGCCGGCACGCTCGACCTCCGGACCGCGTTCCAGGACGTCTTCGAGACGCTGAGCCGGCATCACGACGCCGTCCGCAGCGCGCTCATCCTCGTCAACAAGGACACGCGTGAGGCCGCGGTCGAGGCGGTCGCCGGCCCCGGGCGGCCGCCGCAGCCGGCCGCGCTGAACGGTGGCTCGGTCATCGGACGGGTCATCGAGTCCGGCAAGCTCGTCGTCGTCCCGCGCATGACCGCCGAGCCCGGCCTGATGCAACAGATCTTCGGCCGCCAGGACGGCGCCCCAGACGAGCACAGCTTTCTGTGCGTCCCGGTGTCGATCGACCGCCAGCCGGTTGGCGCGCTCGGCGTGACGGTCAAGTACCTGCCGGACAGGAACTACGACCGGTCCACGAAGTTCTTCAGCATCGTCGCGTCGCTCATCGCGCAGGCCGTCAAAGTGCAGCGGCTCGTGGCCGCGCAGCACAAACGCCTCGTCACCGAAAACGCGCGCCTCAAGCAGGAACTGCGCGAGGGTTACGACTTCGCGAACATCGTCGGCAACAGCGGCCCGATGCAGCGCGTGTACGAGGCGGTCGCCCAGGTGGCACGGACGAACACGACGGTCCTGATTCGCGGCGAGTCCGGCACCGGCAAGGAGTTGATCGCGCAGGCGCTGCACTACAACTCGCTGCGGGCGAAACGGGCGTTCGTGAAGGTCAGCTGCGGCGCGTTGCCCGAGACGCTGATCGAGTCGGAGCTCTTCGGCCACGAGAAGGGCGCCTTCACGGGCGCCCAGGATCGCAAGCGAGGCCGCTTCGAGCTCGCGCAGAACGGCACGATCTTCCTCGACGAGATTGGCGACGTGCAGCCGGCGACCCAGGTGAAACTCCTTCGGGTCCTCCAGGAACGTGAGTTCGAGCGGCTGGGCGGCACCGAGCCCATCAAGGTGAACGTCCGGCTCATTGCCGCGACGAACAAGGACATGGAAAAGGCGATCGCGGACGGCGCGTTCCGCGAGGATCTCTTCTACCGGCTGAACGTCTTCGCGATCTATCATCCCGCCGCTTCGAGAGCGGAAGCCGGACGTCCTGCTGCTGGCCGATCACTTCCTCGAGCGCTTCGCGTCCGAGCACGGCAAGGACATCCGCCGCATCTCGACGCCGGCCATCGACATGCTCACGGCCTACCATTGGCCGGGCAACGTCCGGGAGCTGCAGAACGTGATCGAGCGCGCGGTGCTCGTGTGCGACGGTCTCGTGCTGCACGCGCACCACCTGCCGCCCACGCTTCAGACGGCCGAAGCGTCAGGCACGACGATGAGCGTGTCGCTTGGCGACGCGATGGACGCCTACGAGCGGGACCTGCTCCAGGACGCCCTGAAGAGCGCGCGAGGCAACCGCGCCAAAGCCGCGCGCCTGCTGCGCACGACCGATCGAATCTTCAACTACAAGGTCAGACGGTTGGGGATTGATTACAAGAGGTTCAAGGCGTGAACGAAATTCATTGCGGATCTGCGATCTGTGATTGACGATTGCATCGGTGATTGATGCATTGCGGATTGGGGATTGAAAGCGCTCAATCCCCAATCTGCCAATCCGAAATCATCAATGCAATCCCTCAATCGCAGATCGTCAGATCTCGCAATGCTGACCTACTTGACCACCAACGTCCCCTTCATGCCTCCGGCCACGTGGCCTGGGAAGGTGCAGATGAAGGGATAGGTGCCCGCGGCGGGCGCCTTGAACGCGATCTCGACCGTTTCGCCAACGCCGGCGAGCGGCGTGAACGCGATGACCTGGTCCTTCTTGTCCGGCGGGATGTAGTTGCCCGCGAACCCGCCGGGGATCCCGGCGTTGGCGAACTGCATCGGATCGTTACCCGGCTTGACGAGCACGAAGTTGTGCGACATCGCCATCTTCGGCATGTTGCCCATCGTCCCGGCCACTGACTTCAGGCGAACGAGCAATTGCTCGGCAGGCTTCGCGGTAAAAGTATCGGGCTTGAAGATGTATTTGCCACCGGCATCGGTGGCCGTGATCTCGACCAAACGGCCCTGGGCGGCCGGAACCTCCGCCGTCGGGTGCGCGGCCCAGAGCGCAACGGCAGCAAGAACAGCAACGAGCGACAAGCGTTTCATTTACCTGTGTCCTTTCAGGCGACTCCGCAGGCGAGAGCCGCCTCCGCAACATGAGATAGCACCACCAGAATATCCTTCAGACGTGCTCGGTGCCTACCTGGAGCTGGTCCGGCCGGCGAACGTCGCGACGGCCCTCGGAGACGTGCTGGCGGGCTTTGCCGTGGCTGGACTCGGCAACCCCGGCGCTCTGCCCTGGCTGCTCGTCTCGACGGCCTGTCTCTACGCCGGCGGCGTGGTCCTGAACGACGTGTTCGACCGGAACGTGGACGCGGTCGAACGACCCGAACGCCCGCTGCCGAGTGGGCGGGTTGCAGCCAGCCATGCGGCCGCGCTTGGGGCGGGCCTTCTGGCCGCTGGTGTCCTGGCGGCAGCGCTCGGCACGGATGAGGCGGGCCGAACGGCCCTCGCCATCGCTGCGGCGGTGCTCCTCTACGACGGCTGGAGCAAGAAGAACCCCGTCCTGGGCCCCCTCAACATGGGTGCCTGCCGGGGATTGAATCTCGGCCTGGGGATGGCGGCCGTACCGGGCACCTTGGCGGTCTATTGGCCGCTTTGCCTGATTCCCACGGCCTACATCGCGGGCGTGACCCTGCTCAGCCGGGGGGAGGTCTCGGGCGGCCGGCACTCCGTCCGCCGCGTTCTCGCTCGTGCTCGTCGCCGCCTCGATTGCTGCCCTGTCTTTCGCGGCTATCAGCACGGGGCGACACGTCTGGCCGGCCCTGGCCGTGGCAGCGCTCTTCGCCTGGCGGGTCATCCCGGCCTTCGCCGAGGCCCGCCGGACCCCCACGCCGGCCGCCATCCGGGCGGCCGTCAAGCGGGGGGTCCTGTCGCTGGTATTGTTAGATGCTGCCCTGGCGACGGCCTTCGTGGGCATCGGCTACGGGCTGGTCCTTCTGGCCGCAGCGCTGGGCGCCCTCTGGCTGGGCCGGACGTTTTCAGTGACCTGACCGTCGCGAACGAGCGGCAGCGAGTGAGCCGCGCGAACGGCGTGGGGCGTAGGGGCCTCGCGAGAGGGGTAGCGGGGGCGAAGCCCCGGTTTTCACATGGACGTCGTCGATCAGCAATTCCTCGTGACCTTCCGCTACCCCGTCCACTTCACGCGCGGGGTGTTCGCGCGCCACCAATCCACTGCTTCGGAAGGTCCTGACAGACAAGTCGCACCGCCACCCGACGGACTTCGTGGTGATGGTCGACGATGGCGTGGTGCGAGCGCATCCGAAGCTCCTCGCAGATATCGAGGTCTACGCCCGAAGGCGGACGGTGAGTTGCACATGACCGCCCCGGTGCTGGTCCTCCCTGGCGGCGAAGAGGTCAAGAACGACCCTCGTCATCTCGAGGCCATCTACGAGCGCCTGCACGACGCAGCGCTTTGCCGCCAGTCCTACGTCGTGGTCGGTCGGTGGCGGCGCCGTGCTGGATGCCGTGGGTTACGCGGCGGCCACGGCGCATCGTGGGCTGAGACTCGTCCGCGTGCCCACGACGGTGCTGGCGCAGGACGACTCCGCGATGGGTGTGAAGAACGGCGTCAACGCCTTCGGCAAGAAGAACTACCTTGGTGCGTTCGCCCCGCCCTTCGCCGTCATCAACGACTTCGACTTCCTGCCGACGCTGCTCGACCGCGACTGGCTGAGCGGGGTCTCAGAAGCCATCAAGGCGGCGCTCATCAAGGACCCGGACTTCTTCGCGCACATCGAGCACCAGGCCAGGAAACTCGTCAGCCGCGACCAGGCGGCGATGGAGGACGTGATCCGGCACTCGGCGGCACTCCACCTGTCGCACATCGCCACCGCCGGCGACCCGTTCGAGCAGACTTCGTCGCGTCCGCTGGATTTTGGACATTGGGCCGCCCACAAGCTCGAGCAGCTGAGCCGTCATCGACTGCGCCACGGCGAGGCCGTGGCCATCGGCATCGCCCTGGACAGCACCTACTCGTATCTCTCCGGCTCGCTCGCGGAGAAGGACTGGCGTCGAATCGTGGACCTCCTGCTGGCCCTGAACCTGGCGGTTTCGGCCCCGGAACTCGAGGAGGCGCTCGACGATCCGGGCAATCCGCGGTCGGTCCTGGGGGGCCTCGCCGAGTTCCGGGAGCACCTGGGGGGCCAGTTGACGATCATGCTGCTCCGGTCGATTGGCGACGCCTTCGACGTGCACGAAATCGACACGGGCGTTATGATTCGGAGCATCGAAACACTCCGTCATGAGCACCTCGAAGCCGTCTCCGCTCACGCCTACCGAGCTCGTTGACGAGTACTTCATCGAGAACCGGAACCGTCTGCTAGAGCTGGCGGCTTTCCTCGACCGAGTCGATCGGGCGGGTGGCGAAGCGTCGGCGAACGACTTCCGAATGCAGGTGTTCCGGGAGGGTGTCGCGGCGTTGTCCGGCACCGGCGCGGACCGCCTCCACCGGATTCAGATGCTCCTCAGCGACCCGACCACGAGCCACTGCCGGCGCTCGATCGGAAGGGCGCCGTCGGCGCGTACGACAAGTCCAAGGACACCCGGCGATGAAGTACATCGACCATCACGCCCACATGGTGTCGCGGACGACAGACGACTACGCCCAGATGGCGCTCACCGGCTGTCTGGCGGTGACCGAGCCGACGTTCTGGGCAGGATGGGATCGCAGCACGGTGGACGGCATGGAGGACTACTTCCGCCAGCTCACCGGGTTCGAGCCGAAGCGGGCCGCGCAGTACGGCATCGCGCACTACACGTGGCTCGGGATGAATCCCAAGGAATCCGACAACCGCGAGTTGTCTCGGCAGGTGCTCGACCGCTTGCCCGGCTGGCTCGAAAGGCCCACGGTGCTCGGCGTCGGCGAGATCGGCCTGAACCGCGTCACGCGCAACGAGATCGCCACGTTCACCGAGCAGGTCGCGATGGCCGAAGCGTTGCGCCAGCTCGTGCTGATCCACACGCCGCATCTCGAGGACAAGCACAAGGGCACGAAATGGACCGTTGACGTGCTGCAGCGGCACGCCGGCCTCGCCCCGGGGCGCGTGCTCGTGGACCACGCCGAGGAACACACGATCGAGATGATCCTCGACAACGGCTTCTGGGCCGGCCTGACGTTGTATCCGCAGACGAAGGTCTCGGCGCAGCGCGCCGTGGACATGCTGGAACGGTATGGCCCGGATCGCATCCTCGTCGCCGGCGCCTGCGACTGGGGCCCCAGCGAGCCGGTGGCCGTCCCGAAATTCGTGATGGAGATGCGGCGCCGGAAACATCCCGAGGCGTTCATCCAGCGCGTCGTGCTCGAGAATCCCATTCGTTTCCTCAGCCAGTCGCCGAAATTCAAGGTTCCGGCCGGCGCGGAAGAAGCGAGCCCGACGAGCATCGGCTGACGGATCGCGCCTCTTGCGGATCTCACCGGACGGTTCGCTCCACCTCACCTACTGCACCAACATCCACGCCGCGGACGGCTGGCCGGCGGTGTTTGCCGCTCTGAAACAGTACGCGCCGGCGCTCAAAGCGCGCTTCTCTCCCGAATGCGCCGTTTGGCGTCGGCCTCCGCCTGTCGGCGCGTGACGCTCGCGAGCTCATCGACAACGGCGTCGGGCCGCTTCGGATGTTCCTCGAGGATCACGGGCTGTATGTCGCGATCGTCAACGGGTTCCCTCACGGATCGTTCCACCGCTCCGTCGTCAAGGCGGACGTCTACGCGCCTGACTGGCGCGACTCGGAACGCGTGCGCTACACCACCGACCTCATCGACATTCTCTCGGTGCTCGTACCCGACGATGTGGACGGCGGCGTGTCCACGGTGCCACTTTCGTACAAGGCGTGGGTCGGCGAGGGATCGAAGGACGACTGGCGTCGGATGCTCGCGAACGTCGTGGACGTCGCCGCCACGCTCGTCCGCCTCCGCGACAGCCGGGGCGTCTTCATTCACCTCGACATCGAACCAGAGCCTGACTGCGCCATCGAAACGACTGCCGAGACGCTGTCGTTCTTCCAGAACCGCCTCTTTACGCAAGGCGCAACTCAGCTCGCTGCCGTTCTCAACGTCGACGCGGACGAAGCCCGCCGGCTGCTGGCCGACCACATCCGGGTGTGCTTCGACTGCTGCCATTTCTCGGTGGAGCACGAGGACCCTCAGAACGCGCTGAAGACGATTGCGGACGCGGGGATCGGTATCGGCCGCATTCAGCTGAGCTCTGCGCTGCGCGTGAACATGCCGGCCGGGCCGGACGAACGCCGTGGCATCGTCGAACGGTTGCGCCCGTTTGCGGACTCGACGTACCTCCACCAGGTCATCCGGCGTAACGGCTCGTCACTCGAACACTTCGCGGATCTCGACCAGGCTCTGGCGCAGCCGAAGGCCGGCGACTGGCGGATCCATTTCCATGTGCCGCTGTTCACTGCCGAGTACGGCGGTCTCGGTTCGACCCAGGACGATGTCCAGCGCGTGATCCAGGCCGCCGCCGCGACTGGCGTCACCCATCATCTTGAGATCGAGACCTACACGTGGGACGTGCTGCCCGCGCGGCTGAAGATTGACCTCATCGAGTCGATCGCGCGCGAATACGACTGGGTCCTCGGGTGCCTCCGCACAAAACAGTCGTCCTGAACGTTGTCGGTCTGACGCCGGGACTGCTGCCGCGCATGCCGTCGCTCGCGCGGTGGACCGGCGCCGGCGGATCGGCGCGCATCAAGCCGGCGTTTCCTGCGGTGACCTGCACGGCGCAGGCCGACTACCTGACCGGCACGTATCCGGAGCGGCACGGCATCGTCGGCAACGGGTGGTACAGCCGCGACGACTGTGACGTGCGGTTCTGGAAGCAGGCGAATCCGCTCGTGCAGGCGCCGAAGGTCTGGGATGCTGCGCGCGCCATCGATGGGTCGGTCACCGTCGCGTGCTTCAGCACCCCGAGAATCGCCTGCAGGCCGACCTGCGCGCGCCCGAGGTCATCGGCGTGCGGCATGAGCACGAGGGGCGCGTTGCGCGTGTCGGCGAGCGTTCGAAGCCGTCGGAGGCCGCCGCGCTTCGTGTGCGGGACATGGCGGGCGACGACGAGCTCGGTGCGGTGGCCGGCGGGGCGGATGCGGGCGAGCAGGCGCTCGGCCTGGCGGAGGCCGTCGTCGGTGGCGGGCAGCACCCACGCAACGTGCGAGGCGCGACGAAGCGCGAACCGGTCGGCGGCGCGCTGCAGCGTGCCGCAGTCGATGACCGTCAGCGCGTGTGCGCCGTCGCCGCGCGCCATCGCCAACAGCGCGCCGAGCCCCTTTGGGTCGCCCGGGCTGGCGAGCTGCGGGCCGGTCGCGATCACCCGCAGTTCGCACTCGCCGCCGACGTCGGTGTCGACGGCGTAGAGGCCGCCAGCGAGCGGGAGCCCGCGGGCGATTTGCTCGGAGGCGTCGGCGAGCGAGCGCACCGACTCCACGCCGGCGCGGAGCGGCCAGTCCGCCCGTCGGACCGCCGGTATCGCACACGAGCACATGCCCCTTCTCCGCGCTGACGGCGTAGCGAGCGATCAGGTAGCTCAGGGTGCTCGCGCCGGCGCCGCCGCAGACGCCGCAGACGGCCAGCAGCGGCGCCACGCGCGCTTGCGGGCGCGCGGTCACCCTTGCCGTCGCGTTCGATGGCGAGGTGTCCGGTCGTCATGCCGCTCTCCGCGTGGCGTGACCGTTGGTGCGGGCGAGGTCGGTGATCGCGGCCCAGGCGTCGCCGTCGTGCTCTGCCAGCTTGGCCTCGCGCAACGGCACGTCGGCGGCGGGTCCGAGGTGAAGGCCCAGTACTCGGTCGGCCCGATCCGCAGCGCGACCCGGCCCCGGCCGCGCGTGCCGTTGACCCAGAACATCTGCGAGTGGCTGCCCTTGACGGTCTTCAGCCGCCCGATGATCCGCGCCTCCTCGTCGGACAGGCCGCAGCGCCTCCTGGACGAACGGGATCTCGTCGGGTGCTGGGAGAGCAACAGCTGCATCGTCGAGTTGCGGATCAGCGCCAGGCCGTGCTCGGTCGCGAAGTCCGAGAGGTGCTGGGACATGACGATCAGGAACAGCCCGAGGTGGCGCGCGCGGCGCGCGAGGTCGTTGGCGTACTCGCCGGTCTCGGGCGGCCGACGAGATGCCAGGCCTCGTCGATGAGCAGCACGCGCGGCCGGCGAACATCGGCGCGTCGCGGCTGCCGCGGCGCGCTGCGTGTGCTCGTCGCGGTGGCGCTCGACCGCGCGCGTGACGTACTCGATGATCGCGAACATCACCGGCTTCAGCACGACCTCCGGGCAGCGGCGCGTGTCGAAGACCACCAGCGGGCTGTCGACCGGCACGGTGGTCGTCGCGGTCGAGCAGGTAGGCGTAGGAGCCGTCGCCGCAGAACTCGCCGAGCCGCTCGGCGAGGTTGCGCAGCGATCGCCGCGACGCTCGACCGCGCCGTGCGCCTGCTGTGCTCGGCCATCGCCAGCAGCTCGTCGCGCAGCATCGACTCGCGCGGCGGCTCGGCTCGGGCGCGGCGGCGCTGGCGTAGACGGCGCGGATCGCCGCGCCGAGCTGCGCGCGCTCGGCGTCGTCGAGGCCCTCGTCGCCCATCATCAGCCGTGCAGCGAGACCAGGAACGCGATCTTCTCGCGCGCGACGTCGCGCGGGTCGGGCACGTCCCACGGGTTGATCGCGTACGGGGAGTCGTCGGCGCCGATCTCGATCTGCTGCGCGCCGTCGACCAGCCGCGTGAGGAGCTCGTAGTGGCCGGCGCGGTCGAGCACGAACGCGCGCGCGCCGTGCGCGATGCAGCGCGAGACGATCACGTTCGCGGCCATCGTCTTGCCGGACCCGCTGCGGCCGTTGATCAGCAGCGTGTGGTTGGCGTGCGTCGCGGTCGTAGGGGTTCGAGCAGCTCGAGCGTGCGGCCCGGGTCGGCGAACGCGAACGGGATGCCGGTCGGCGAGCCGCAGCGAGGTGCCGACGAGCGGGACGGTGTCGCCGACGTTGCGCGTCGCGTATTGCGGGCGCGGCGCGGCGACGTCGCGCGCCGAGCGGCAGCGTCGACTGCCACAGCTCGGGCTGCTGGAACTCGCCGCGGTTGACGCGGCAGTCCGACGCCGACTCGATCTGGTCGGCGCAGTAGTCGACCGCCTCGCCGAGCGCGACCAGGTCGGGCTCGGGCCCGCGCGCGCGGAGCGACTGGTAGATCGAGACGCGGAACAGGTTCGCGCGCTCGTGGCCGGCCATCTCGGCCAGCAGCTGCTGCGTACTCGTGCTCCTGGGCGTAGCGGTCGAAGTCCGGCACGCGGCCGCGCTGCTCGGCGCCGCGGTTGACCGCGAACAGCCGCCGGTAGCCGAGCTTCAGCTTGCTGGCGCTCGCGCCGGCGGTCGAGCGCGTGCACGTAGACGCTGAGCGTGAACGGCTGGCGGGTCATCATCGCGCCCATCAGCCAGCCCATCGTGGTCTGCTGCGCGGTGTCGGTGCGCGTAGATCGTCTGCTCGACGTCGCGGTCGACCTCGACGTGGTGGCGCTCGCGCTTGAGAGTCGACGCTCGAGCGCGCGACGCGCTCGCGCAGCGCCGGCGCGACCTGCCGCGCCCGCTCGCGTCGACGAGCCGCGTCGAGCTCGCCGAAGCACCTCCGCCGGCGCGCGCGCGCGGCGCCTGACCGCGCGTCGGCGTTGGTCGGGTTCAGCCGCGCCCACAGCAGCGCGACCACCTCCTCGCCGTCGAGCTGCGGTCATGGGCAGCGAGAGCGCGTCGAGCTCCGCGCGCAGCGTGTCGGCGTGCGCGTGGCTCTCGCGCACCGCGCGCCGGTGCGCGGCGACGCCGCGCTCGAGCGGCGCGCGCGCCAGCGCCGCCGCGCCGCAGCTCGGCGAGCGCCGCGCGCGCGTCGCGCTGCCGCGGGACGTGCGGGACGACGACGTACGCGTTGAAGTCCACCGCGGCCTGGTCGTCGGCGTGCAGGCGCAGCGACTCCTCCATCGCCGCCTGCAGCCGCCAGCGCGACAGCGCCAGCGCGTCGCGGGCCGGGCGGCCGGACGTCGGCGCTGGCCCGGCCCACGCCGCGACCTCGCGGCGCGCGCCGGCGAGGATCTCGTCGAGGTCGCACCGGCCGCGCCTGGACGTAGAACTGCAGCGACTGGCCCGGGCGCAGCCGCGCCGACGAGGTGGCAGAACCCGCGGCGACCGCCTCGCGATCGTGCCTGCGAGAGGATCAGCGGGTTCGGCGGCGTCACGCGCAGGATGCGCACGAACGCGCCCTCGCTGGTGACCACCAGGCCGGTGCTGGTCGATCGCCTCGATCGCGAGCAGCTCACCCGGCCGCGCGGCAGTCTCCTTCACGCCCACAACGCCTCCAGATCCAGATCGAACGCCCCCGACTGCAACTCGTCGAGGCTCATCGGCGAGCAGTGCGTACCCGAGAGCTGATTCGCCCGCGCCCGGCACGTGGCGCCCATCGCGCCGGTGCCAGCGCACCGCGGCCCCGACGAGGCCCCAGAGATCGAACTCGCTCAGGCTCGCGAAGAACGCCGCGCTCGCCGGGATCGCGCCCAGATAGACACCGATGATCACGCCGCCCATGCCGCCGATCGGGCTCAGGTACTCGGCGAAGACGAACGCGAACAGCACGCCGCCCAGGACCGACGCCCACTGCCCGATCGACAGATCCGCGAAGCGCAGCTTCGCCTCCAGATGCTTGAACGCGGCGTTCACTGTGACCTCCGGTCTGGCTCGTGCGCCTGGTCGGCTGGCCGCGTTGGGTCGGTGCCCGTCGGTCCGACGTCGGAGACTCGGGGCGACGATTCACCGCCCGGCGTGCTCCGAGCGGGCTGGTCCTCCGGTGGGCGCGCGAGGAAGTTCTCGATGCCCTGCGCGCGCACCGCCGGCGTTGCCGCGGCGAGCGTGCGGAACGCTTCGCGCTCGATGTCGTTCGAGATCGCCGCGGGCGGCCTGGTGGGCCATCTCGCCGCGGACCCGGCCGGCCTTGCGCTCCATCAGGTCGATCACGCCCTGCGGGCGTCTGCTCGGCAGCGCCTGCATCGCGCCGGCGACATCGGCGCGGCGTCGTCGACGACTCGCGATCGGCGGCGATCGCCTGCTCCACCGGAACGCGATGCTCGATCTCGCTGCCATGCTGGACGCGCAACCCTGCGCCGCGAGTGGCGCTGGCGCCCGCGGCCGCGGGCGCTTCGCGATCCGCCGCTGCTCGCGACCGGCAGTCGCACTCGGCGGCGGTCGCGCCGGTCGCCGATTGGGACGCCTGCCCGGCCGCCTTGGTCGTGGCGGTCCGGTCTGGTGCGGCGTGCTGGTCGTCGGTCGCTCCCTCGATTGCCCCGCGGCGTGCTCGTGCGCTGTCCCGCCCAGGGTCGCGGGAACCGCCTGCACGAGCGCGGCGTCGACGCGGCGCGCGGCGAGGTAGCTCGCGGTCCGTCCGACGAACCCGCCGCTGAGCGCGCCGAACATCGCGAGGCGTGCGAGCGTTTTCGGCAGCGTCACCGCCACCCACAGCAGTGCGATCGCCACGAGCGGCTTCACGAGCGCGTCCATGAACCCGCTCGCGCCCTTCAGTGCCAGCGAGTCGACGCGATCGCGGCGAACGTCGCGAAGCTCACCGCCCATGCCAGCGGGATCACCAGCACGGTCGCGAACGCCCGCATCGCCGTGCGCGCGATCCACGCCAGCTCGGGGATCGGCCACAGCATCAGCGCCAGCGGCATCCCGACGAACACGAGCGCGGTCGCCGCGCTGACGGCGATCTTGCACACCAACAGCGCGAGGAACAGCATCGCGGCGATGATCGCGACCAGGATCGCGAGGATGTTCGACGCGATCGCGGCCGCGAAGGCTGCGGCCAACAACCGCGCGGTGTCGTCGAGCACGCTGCCGTTGCCCAGCAGCCCGCGCCCGGCCTCGTTGGCCAGATCGGCACTGTGGCGGAACAGCCACGGCCACAGCACGATCAGCAGCGCCGCTCCGACCGTCCGGGCCAGGCCCTCAAGCGCGTCAAGCCCGCCCGAGCCGGTGAGCCCGGCGGCCCAGTAGCGGATCGCGCGACACCGTGCCGACCGCGCTCAGCGCCGCGAAGGCCATCACCGTCGTGGTCGCGCCGAGCTCGGCCAGGTTGCTGCCCTGCCGTCCGGCCGGGCGGTGCTCGGGTCGATCGCGTAGTCGGGGACCGCGACCAGCCAGGAGAGCAGCTCGCGGTTGACCAGCTTCGCCGGCCACGAGAACAGCGCCTGATGATCGCGCCGAAGGCCTCGACGGCCGCCTTCCCGAGTCCGCCGGTGACGACGTCTGAGCCGAGCGCCGAGCAGATCGCCGATCGGGCCGCCCGGCGGTTGATCGGGATCGGGATCGCCGAGGCCGGAGGCGGCCGACACGAGCGACAGCGGCCCGACGACGACCAGCGCACCGATGAGCAACACGGCGCGCACGATCTGCTCAGGCGACGATGCCCTTGACCGAGCCGAGGAAGATCAGCGTCCCCAGCGAGGCGCCGATGATCACCATCCCGCGCCGGCTGCCGAACATCACCGCGCCCGCGCCGACGATGCAGCCCAGCGGCGCGATCGCGGCCATCGCGACCAGCGCCGGCGACAGCAGCGCGTTGGCCGCGTTGACGAACCCCTCCAGCCCTTCGGCCGTATCCGGAATGCTCGCCGCGCGGCGCACGATCGCAGCGAGGCCGCCCGACCCAAGGCGGCGACCATGCCGGCGAACATCGCGGCGGCGGCAACTGAACGAATGCAAAGTCACGCGTCGAACCTCCCGGCGAGCTTGACTGCGAAATGTGGGCGCGCGCGGGGAAGCGCGCCCACACCGCCCAGATAGAGAGCCGCCGCGGCGTTGCCTGCCGCGAATCGTCGACTACGCGGCCCGCCGTGGCGCCGAGACGACCTGCGCACGCGGCAGCGGGTCGAATTCGCGCTCACGCGCGCGAAGCGCGGCCTGCTCGCAGCCGTAGTCGAGTGCGAGCGCCTGCGCCTGATCGATGCGATCGTCGTGCCCGCAGAGCGTCTCGACCAGCACAAGTCCCGCCGGCGACGAGTCAATGACCTGCCAGCGGCCCGCCTCGTCGAGCGCGATGTAGACCGTGTGCCATCCGCTAGGCGCTTGATAACCCGCGCAGACGCGAGTCAGGTCGGACGCCTCGCGGGGCGTCCGCGCCGCATCCCTCAGCATCCCTTGCCTCGCATGGCGCGTAGCCCATCGCGCGGCCGAGTCGCCCGGCGGTCTCGACGCTGATCGTGGTCAGTCAGCCGGCCTGCCCACGGACGGTTGCGTCGAGACCCTACGACGCGCCTGCGCGTGTCGCAGGGCGTTCGCCGCAGCCGCATGAAGTCGCCGTTGGCTAACCGAAGTTCGGCGTCTTCGGCAGACGAGCGGTCGAGCGCCGATCCCAGATCGGGCCGGCGGCCTGCTGGAGACGATGGATGTCGGCGCGGGACAGTCCGTGGCCGGTGTCAAAGCCGAGCAGCCAGTCCAAGAGGACGTCGATGCCGAGCACCCAGCCACCACGCCCCTCGTACTGCTCGCCGCCATACCACGCGCGCGGCTTCATCTCGTCGAAGGCGAGGCACATCACGACCTCGACGCGACCGTCGTAGCCCGGCAGCCGCTCCTGCACGTTCTCTGCCAGCCCTGAGAGTACCTAAAGATCGCTGGGCCTCCAGCCTCCGTCAGTCGCGCACAGCACGAACACCCCGGTCGGGCCGGCGACCACGAACGGGATCCGGTGCGCGTCCTCGAGCACATACTGCTCGATGAGCCATGCATCGCTCGGCAGCGCGTGCAGTTCGGCGCTGACACGCGCCTCGGCGGCGCAAAGCCGCCGCGTGCGCTCGAGCGTGCGCGCGAACGGCGCGATGGTCTCGGGCGCGAGCCGCGGCTTCTCGGCGTCGCTCCGGCGTGCGCCGCCTTCGGCTGCTCGGCCGGCGTCGGCTCCGGTGCAGCTGGAGCTTGCTGCGGCACCGGTCGTGGGTCTCGCCGCGACCGTCGGCTCGGACGCGTTCGACGCACGATGGCGCGCACGACGACGCCCGCGAACACGAGCATGACCGCGATTCCGAGGATCATCGCGAGCGCTCCGTCGGCGCCCGCGATCGTCTCGATGGCGGCGACGAAGATCACGGCCGTCTACCAGCGAGCTCGGCGTTGCCCACGCTTGGCCGAGGCGCGGCGCGCCTTGTGCTGCGCGCGCTCCTCGCGCCGACGCGGCGTCAGCGTGGTCTTGACCAGGCACGTCGTGGTCACCCAGCGGCCGGACTGCGGGGCCAGCGGGAGCGCGAGCGCATCTGCGATGACGAGGTAGTACGGCTTGGTGCCGGCCGACCGAGTCCACTCAGGCGGCTCGGTGAGGATCTCGCCGTTGAAGACGAGCCGCTCGAGCTCGGCGCGAGCGGCGGCGAGGTCCAGCGCGGGCTTGGCGCGCTCGCGGTACTGCTCGACCGCGTGCTCGCTGAGGTCGATGTCGTCGAGCTGTGGGATCGCGCGCTGGCCACGTGCACACGGTAGACCCTGTGGCGGCGCGTGCCGTTCACGGAGCGAGATCGAGTCCGCGCCGGACGGGACCAGCAGTGGTGAGTCCGTTCACGCAGCGGCTCGCGCTCCAGCCGGGCGGCGCCCGGGGTCGCAAGCGAAGGGGATCTGATGATCGGCTCGTTTCGAAGGCAGTCTGATCACGCCGCGCGCTGCGCTGGCGCGATGACCTGCGGCCGCGGTAACGGCGCGGACTCCCTGCGGCCGGCGAGGTACGCGGTCTGCTCGCCGGCGTAGTCGACCGCGAGCGCCTCGGCCTGGTCGAGGCGGTCGTCGTGCCCGGTCAGGGTCTCGACGAGCACGAGCCTCGGGTGGGTGATGCGTCGAACACCTGCCAGCGGCCGCCGTCGTCGAGGCAGATGTAGACGGCGTGCCATCCGTCCGGTGCGGCGTAGCCCGCGCACACGCGTGTCAGGTCCAATGGGTGTGGGCGCTCGAGCATGGTCAGCATCCGTCGATCTCGCATGGCGCGTAGCCCATCGCGCGGGCGAGTCGCCCGGCATTCTCGACGCTGATCGTGGTCAGGATCCGGCCCGGGTACCTGCGCCCGCGACCGTCGGTCTTTGGCGCGGTGGGCTTCAGGCCGAGCCACCGCTCGACCTGGATCGCCGACGTCCCGACCCGCCGACCGAGCTCGGCTGCGCGTAAGCGTCGGGTCGGAGCGGCGGAGCGCGAGAAAGAGCTCTCGAAGCGGCGCGTTCTCGATGTGCGTCTGGCGGAACTGCGCGAGCGTCCGCCGGTCGGCTTCCTCCTCGAGAAGGCGCTCGACGCGGGGCACGGGCAGTCGCATCTGACGTGCCGCTTCATCGATGGGCAGGCCGTTGCCTTCGACGAGTCGCACGGCGCGGCGGCGGCGCGCGTTACACGCCGGGCAGGGCCGCGAGGGGTGCTCGACGCACCACTCGCAGAACGCCTCCGTTGCGGTCGGCGGCACCTTCATCACGTCGCGATCATGCCGCGCTGACGAGAAGTCGGCGACCCGGTCAGGCCCACCCTGCATGCCGTATGCAGGATCTGCATACGGCCGTCGCTCGACGCGCTGCCCAGTAGTCTGCGGTCTTGGGATGAGCGAGTCGATCGCGCAGACCTGGCAGGCTTCGGCGCCAGCTGTCGTCCCGCCAGGCGGCGCGCTCCCGGTTCGATTATCCGCCTGGCCCGCCTCGCCCGGGGCGAGACGCAGACTGAAACCGGGCGGGCCTGTGGC
Source organism: uncultured Acidobacteriota bacterium (assembly GCA_963730485.1). Lineage (GTDB taxonomy): Bacteria > Acidobacteriota > Vicinamibacteria > Vicinamibacterales > SCN-69-37 > CAVTYZ01. The sequence goes on from CAVSRY010000004.1 coordinate 177,290, forward strand.
TTCAGTCAATCCCAGATCTCGCGTCTCGAAAACGGCAGGGCATACGCCTATGACATCCGTCACCTCACCCAGGTGGCTCGCCACCTGGACATCCCGCCGAATCTACTGGGACTGGCTTCAGACAGCGTTGATCCGTCAGAGCCACCGGTGAACCGACGCGAGTTCGTCACCGCTGCGGCCGCTGCGATTGCAGGCGTCGCTGTCCCAGCAGCGCCTCGATGGGACGATCGGGCGCTGTCGATCACCGGCGCCGCTCAGGGCGACGTGGATGCAGGCTTCACTTCGGAGCTGGTTCGATCACGCTGGCTCGGCACCGACTCGGACGACGAACCGACGTTGGACCTCACGGAACTTCGTCGGCTCGTGGCCCGAGCCAAGACCGACTATCAGGGATGCCGGTACGCACAGACGACGGCCAATCTGCCCGGTCTTCTGGCGAGTCTCGAGGTTGCCACGTCTGCGTTGACCGATGATGACCTACTCGCCGCCGAGGCGCTGGCGGCTGACGCCTACCATGTCGCCGCCTCGCTGCAGCTGAAGCTTGGTAACGAAGGACCCGCTTGGATGGCTGCGGACGCGAGTATGCGCGCGGCCCAGCGGAGCGGCGACCCGATCGTCATGGCCTCAAGCGCGCGCATCGTGACGCATGTCCTGATGGACACCGGCCGCAATCGCGACGCGGAGACGCTCGCCAGGCGCATGGGCGAGAAGCTGTCGGCGGCTTGGTCGGAGCCAGCTGGTGACGCCCTGGCTGTGTACGGGTCGCTCTTGTTGCGTGGGGCGATCGCAGCCGCACGCGCGGACAACGCGTCGAGCGCGGATGATCTGCTGGGCGAGGCAGAGAATGCCGCCCGCCGGCTCGGAACCGACGGCAACCTTCGGTGGACGGCATTCGGCCCGACGAACGTTCGGCTTCACCAGGTCAACGTGGCGACCACTCTTGGCAACGCTGGCGATGCACTCAAGCGCGCGAGAGGTGTCGAACTCGCCAGGATCCCCATCACAGAGCGGCGAGCCAGCTTCCTCATCGACGTTGCGACCGCCTGACTTCAGTGCAACAAACACTCAGCAGGCCTACCACGCGCTCTGCGCGGCGGAGCGTCTCCCGCCACAGGAGTTTTCCGGCCGACCAGCGGTCCACCGACTGATCAGCGACACCCGGGCGGCCGCGCCGCTCGGTCTCAGCCGGCGGTTCGACGAGCTGGCACAGCGGACCGGCGTCGCGATTTGACTGACCAGCCGGCATCCCGCGTGCTGTACGTGGTCGTATGCGGGGCCGGCCCCGCATCGCGGTCGGTTGCCTGATCGACCAAGCCCACGACCGAGGATGGGATGCCCACGTCATCGCGACTCCCTCTGCGCTGGACTTTCTCGACCTCGACGCCCTCCACGTGCAGACCAGCCATCAGGTGCGAAGCGAATACACCAATCCGGGCTCCGGCCAGGCCGTTCGCTGCCACACTCGGACGCGATATCGTCGCTCCTGCTACCTACAACACCGTCAACAAATGGGCTCTCGGTATAAGCGACACCTACGCCCTCGGGATACTGGCCGAGGCCCCTGGCTTGGGCATCCCTGTCGTTGCGCTCCCGTTCGTCAACGCCGCACTCGCCGCCAACCCTTCCTTCCGGCACAGCATCGACAGGCTCCGGGTGATCGGCGTTTTCCGTTGTGTTTGGAC
>CAVSRY010000005.1:0-156549 GCA_963730485.1 uncultured Acidobacteriota bacterium
GATCAGGTATCGGGCTCGTGGCGCGGAGAGGTCAGCGATCGCGTCGACGGTACACAGCACCATCGTCGGAATCATCAGGAACGTGGCCCACGACACCTGGCTTCCGGCCACCGGATATGCCTGCAAGGTCTGGAGCGCGGCGACATTCGCGAGCACGACCCGTGGCAGCCACTGCTGCGTACCGCCAGGGTTCACCAAACGGCCGGACCAGCACCAGCCACACCAGAGCGGGGCCTACGGCAAGAAGCGCCTGAGGTAACTTAACGGCCAGGTAAATCCCGATCAATCCGGCGGCGAACTTCAACCACCAGAAGATCCACCGACTGGTCGTCGGCTCCGATCGCCCCGCCGTTCGGCAGACTCACGTACACGAAGGCGGCCATGAGCGACCCGCCCGCGGCAACGACGGCATAGCTGGCGATTCGCACCTCGGTGAAGAAGATTCCGGCGAACGCGAGCGGCTGGAGCAGGACGCCATTGACAAGGCCCGTCGCCGACGTGCCTCGCACGAACATCACGAGACACGTCACGAAGATGGTCACGAGTGCCGCCGCCACGAAGCGCATCATCGCGGACGGTCCAAGAGGTCGATCCGACTGGACTCCAGAGCACGCGACGACGACCGAGAGAGATCCCAGCGAGACCACAGCCGCATATCCGGACGACCATCCCAGGTGTTCGCGCATCACCAGCCACGGAAGCGCGATCGACGCGAACGCGACGAGCGCCAACAGTAACGCGCGGGCACGTGGCGCAAACGTCGCGATCGCGGTCGCCAGGGCGAGCAACGCGTAAACGCCGACGTTGACCTTCGTGAGCGTCAGCCCACCGATCACGATGCCGGAGACGACCATCAAATGCGACGCTCGTCGCGGAGCATTGCACCACGCCGCGATGGCCACGAGGCTCGCGAGCATGAGCACACAGAGTTCCTGCGGATGCCCCGGCTCGTGCGCCATTGGGCGCAGATGGTGGAACACAAGGAGGTAGCCGATCAGCACGGCGACAGCGACTCTGCCCACTCGGATGAGGTACAGGCCAGCCAACACGGCGGCGGCGACCCACGTACCGACGGTAATCAATCGAGTCAGATCGTGGGACACCGGAGCCTGGAAGGTGCCGAGCAACGCGAGCCGTATCAAGTAGTAAAACGGGCCGTACTGCGAATACACCTCGTCGTATAGAGCCCGGCCTTCGACCACTTGGCGGACCGACATCATCACGTAGCCTTCGTCGTCGTACCAGGAGAATCGCGAAAAGGTGTAGTAGTAGCCCCAGGCGATGGTCAACGCGAGGGCGACGCCGCCCGCAATCGCGCGCGCAACCGATGAGACGACCTGATAGCCGGGCCGTCCGCGTCCCGTGGCGGCGTCGCCGGTCACGGCCGCGGGAGCATGACGCGATGATCGAGCACGAACAGTCCGCAATCGCGTACCGGAAGAACGTTGAAATGCTCACGGCTTGCGAGCGTAGCCAGCGTGAACGCCAGCGCCACGATGATGATCTGCAGCACACCCAGCCCGACGAGCCCGACGGTCATCCAGATCCACGACGGCAGCGCGGCACCCCGCATGACTTCAGTCAGCAACGCGAGCAGCAGCAGCCATCCCGACCGTAACGATGGCGCTCGCGCCGAGCAGGACTCGGGTGGAGACGGTCTCTCGAAACACGGACACGGCGCTGAGTCCGTGCGCGACGAGGGCGACCAGGTTCATGCGCGACGTGCCCGACAGCCGGTATCCACGGTCGACCCGAATCGTTCTCATGGGCAGGCGCGCATTGATCACCGTGGCGGCGTAGTGGCTCCAGAGCGAGGATTGCACGACGAGGTTGGCGACCGATGACGGCGGGATCACGCTGAAGTTGCCGATTCGCACGCCGCGGCCCGTCAACACCCGATGGACCATACGATAGAGCAAGTATCCACCCTTGAAAGTGAGCCCCGTGACCCGGCGTCGCCGCTCGGCAAAGACCGGATGACGCTGTTCGCCCCGTTCGAACTCGTCGAGGAGACGCGGGACATCCTCCGGCCGGTCTTCTCCGTCCGAGTCCATGACGACGACAGCGTCGATCGGGTGATGTTGATGGACGTAAACGAGGCCGACCGCAATAGCGCGTTGGTGGCCGAGATTCCGGCGAAGCCTGAGTAGCTCGACCGATTGCAGTGACGTCAGGGAGGCAGACGGGAGGGCCGTGAGGAATGTCTCAGGATCCGGAGCCATTGTCGAACCGTCGTCCACGAGCAAGACTCGGGCAGTCGTGCCGGTCCGGCTGGCGAAGGCCCGATCCAGTGCCGCGCACACAAGCGCCGCCGCATGCCAATCGTCGTAGACGGGCATGAGGACCGTCAGCGTCATCGGTCCCCGCCGGTCTGGATCGGAATGAAGTCGTACGGCCGTCCCCACGTCGAGAAGTAGGTCCTGTCTTCGAGGAGCGGGAGCGCCGTGCCCAAATAGTTGTTGGACAGCAGCCTGGCTCCGTTCAGCGGCGTGATCGTGGGGTAGGGTCTCGCGCGGGCATCCGGAAAGTAATACGCGGCGAAAATTCCGGTGCGCTCCGCCATGTCCGTCTGTTTGGCGCTTTCCCAGTTCAGACCGAGGCCCGAACCGTGATCGCCATGAATGACGATGACTGGTTGGGGTCCCGGACGGCTGAGCAGGGTCTCAATGATAACGGGCAAACGGTGGGTCAGAAACTCGACCTGCCCTCGGTAGCCTCGGCGATAGTCAGCTCGGGATCCGGAGTAGTGACTGCCATCCTGGAACATTGCCGGACCAAACGCCGGAGGTGCGGTGCCATCCCCATTGAACACGAAGGGCGGATGGGGGATGAGCGACGTGTGCGAAAACAAACGCATGGTTCCCGGGGTCTCGCTTGGCTTCGAGCCCATCGAACGCATCAAGGACTTTGCGGCGGTGCGCACCGAAGAAACGTGGCCCGAGGACGAACGTCGCCAGCGGGTTTGCCGCGAACAGTGCCTGTTCAGCACTTCCCGAGCCGTACTGCGCGCACAGGCACAGATCGACAGCAGACATGCTCTCGGTCGCCATGAAGTCGGAACCGATGCCGATGACCCGGTAGCCAGCGCGCTTCGCGAGTTTCATGAGGGCGTTCCGGTCGATCGCATATGCGAGCGGATTCCGGTCGATGCTGCCGGTCCCCACGGCAGCCGCGATCCCCTCGAGGTAACCGAGGTTCAACGTCGAGGCCAGGGACAGATACGTCTGGACATAGTTCGGCGCCGACCGTTCAGGGATGACAAACCCCTTCGCCTCCAACGACGCGACGAAGGGGCCCAGGTCGAGATCGTAGAGTCGCGCCATCGTGTCGGCACGTCCGAAGCCGTCGAGAATGATGTAGTAGATATCGCGATCAGCGGTCGCCTTCGGCGCCGCGTCGTCAGGCGTGGCTTGCGCAATGAGATCGGCCGCCGCGCGCTGCCAGCCTCCGTTGTTGTCGGCCGTGACCGATGAGAACGCAATGACTCGCGAGATGCCGAGGCCCGCGTTTGTCCCTACAAGCACGACACCCACGATCAGGAACGGGATCGGGTCCCATTTCCTGGTGCGCCAGGGCCGAACACTGATCGTTGCGACGAGGGCGCCGAAGCAGGCGTAGGACAGCGCGACGAGGGGGTCGTCCGGCAAGAACGGCCACCCCAGGGCGATCGCTCCCTGCAGAGCCAGTTGGTAGGCGCCGAAGACGATGAAAAACACGCTGAGCCATGCCGCCCGGCTCACGAGGTCGGGCGTGACCATGCGGAGCGCGACAAACAGCGCTCCGATGAGGACGAGGTTCACCGCCAGGATCAACAGGATGGCGCTGGCGCGGATGGGAATAACCCCCAGGTTCGCGCGCAGGACGATCGACAGCGGGTAGGCGCTCAGCAAGACCACAGCCAAGCCGTGCAGCGCGAGTTGAAGTCGTGAGCTCATGTCAGCGGTGTCGAACCCCTAATGTTCCTGCGAGGACTTCGGGAGGGGAACGGGCACGAGCCGCGAACGGTGCGTTCCCAAATACTGATTCGCGAGGAGTTGGCGCGCAGAATGAGCGAGAGCGGATAGGCGCTGAGCAGAGCGACGGCAATACCGTGCAGAACCAGCCGGCTTCTGTGGGCGGTCCGACCGCTTGTTGCTCGCTCGGTCTGTGTGGAGGTCGCCATGGAGCGGGGAGCCGTGCCGCAGCGGCTGTTAGGCCTATCGGCGGCTGGACGGGGCCGCTGTAGCGACGGTTCGGTGCGGTCTTCGGCTCTAGCGGACCACGAGACGATCGCCGACACGAACGGCCGCACGCTCGATCGTACCCGCCGCCATCTCGATCACCGCGAACGCGCGGATCGCGCCGGTGATGCGTGAAACAGGCATGGCCTGTCGCATCTTGATGATACGGCCGTCTCGTCGCGCGAAAATCACATCGATCGGAAAGCGCATGGCAAACGTGTGCACCGCGCTGCAGGGAGCGATGACGAGCGCGGCGCCTTCCGCGAGGCCATCGCGGCCGAGCAAGCCCTTCTTGCGCGAGGCCGAGTCGAATGCGGTTTCAATGGTCGTGGCGAGCGGCGTCTCGCGGCCCTCGACGCAAAGCGCGGGTGTGGCGGCCGACCGTTTGAGCAGGGGCTCGAGGAAGTGCACCGTCGCAGATTATCGGCGTTACCCCCGGCGCGGTTAGCGGTACGATGAGGCACGCGATGCAGGACTGGCGTCCCTCCCAGGCACCGATCGAGCTGCAAAAGGCGCTCGTGTCCGCGCAATCGGCTGATGGCGGCTGGCCGTACTACGCCGGGCCGTGCGAGCCGGATCGAGCCGACGTGCTGGGCGCTTCTCGCGTTGTCCGTCCTGCCCGGTCTTGCCGCGACCGTCGGTCGCCCGTGCGCGGTCATTCCTGCACGGGCCTTCAACAGAAGAATGGACTGCTGGTCGAGGCCGGGATGCCTGGTCCGAACAACGCGTGGAACGGTCTCGCGCTATTGGCCGATATCTCGATCGATGGCGGCGACGGTGGACCGTGGAGGCAGGCGCTGGTCTCTGGTCTCCTCTCGGTGAAAGGCATTGCCCTCGACGAGGACACCGACGCCCGTTCGGCAGAACAACCGACTGCAGGCGTGGTCGTGGACCGACGGGACGTTCAGCTGGATTGAGCCGACGGCGTTGTGCGTGCTCGCGCTGAAGAAGTCGGGCGTGTCGAGCGCGTCAGTGAGGACGAGGTTGGCCGAAGCCGAAGCGATGATTCTCGATCGAGTCTGCGAGGGCGGCGGCTGGAACTACGGCAACGCTCAGGTGCTCGGTCAGGATCTGCGTCCGTACGTGCCGACCACCGCACTTGCCGTGATGGCGATGCAGGACCGGCGTGAACATCCGGCCATCAGCGCGAGCATCAACTGGCTCAAGAATCACGCGGAGAGCGAACCGGCGACCATGGCGCTGTCGCTCTCGACCCTGGGCCTTCAGGTCGCTCGGTCAGTCTGCCGACGCCCCGCGGGCACTGCTGATTCGCCAGGCGCCGCGACACGTACGCATTCGGCAACCGGCATCTCATGGCGATGGCGCTGTACGCGTTGACCTCCGCTGAGCATGGCGCCCGCGCGTTGACGATTTCCTGAGCGCGCACATGTCCTCCAAGCGCCCCCACCCTGTCGGCCTGACGCGGCGAACGTTTCTCGCCGTGCCGCTTGCCGCGGCGGCCGCATGCCGGCGTGGCGGGCCGCCGTTCGTCGAGGCCGATTTCAGCGTTCCGCGGACGTCGGCGGTTGGGCTGTTTCCGGCGGCGGACTACAGCGTCGACCTCGCGGACGTGATCTCGCGCGGGTTGAGGGAGCTTGGGATCGACGTGCGCGGACGATCGGTGCTGCTCAAGCCGAACATGGTCGAGTACGAGGCGGGACAGGCGATCAACACCCATCCGATGGTCGTCGCCGGCGCCGCGGCCGCGCTTCGGAGCGCCGGTGCGCGCGAGGTTCTTGTCGGTGAAGGTCCCGGACACCGGCGCGACATCGAGTACCTGCTGACGTCGACCGGGTTATCCGATCACCTGCGCGATCTTCGGGTGCCGTTCGTCGATCTGAACCACGACGATGTTCGCGAGGTCGCGCTGAGAAGCTGGTTCACGGGGCTTCGCTCGATGGCGCTGCCGGCGTCTGTTCTGCGAGCGGACCTCGTCGTGTCGATGCCGAAGCTCAAGACGCACCACTGGGCCGGCATGACGTGCAGCATGAAGAATTTCTTCGGGGTCGTGCCGGGAGCGGTGTACGGATGGCCGAAAAATCTCCTCCACGTGAAAGGTATTCACGCGTCCATCCTTGATCTGGTGGCGACCGTCCGGCCGGGCCTGACGATCGTGGACGGGATTGTCGGGATGGAGGGGGACGGCCCGATCATGGGCCGCGCGCGTGCGCTGGGCTTCATCGCGATGGGAACGGACCTGCCTGCCGTGGACGCGACCTGCGCGCGAGTGGTCGGCATCGATCCCGCGAAATTGATCTACCTGAACGCGGCGGGCAACTTCCTTGGCAATGTGGAGGCGGATCGGATCGAGCAACGCGGGGAGCCGCTCGCCCGTTACCGCACGGACTTCGCGTTGATTGATGAACGGAAGGACCTGCGGCTAGGGACCTGACCGCGAATAGACATACCAGGACATTCCCGAAGGACCACACACAGGGAAGCTGCCAGTCAGAACGTACGTCCCGCCGACGGACGGGAGCGAGCGACGCGCGGGCGGTGGCGCGTCGCACGGGGGTGTGACTTCGGTCACCCAGTCAACCAGAGGCGCCGTCGCCGCTCGGCGCGTGAGCTTCTGCGCGCGGGATGTACTCGATACGGTCGTTCAGTCCGAGCCGGCTCGCGTAGAAGGCGAGCGGCAGTTGCGTCCACTGGTCGAGCGACCAACTCGTGACCGTGACGCCACGTGCCGACGGGCTGGCGGCAAGCAGCCGCACGGCGGAGGAGTGGTTCCCATACCGTTCGCGGAACATCCTTGCGACGTGAACGCCGTTTCCGGTGATGAACAACAGCAGGACCGCGACCGTGGCCCAGCGGCCGCGGGTGGAGCTCCTGGCGAGCGCCGCGGTCCGCCGTCCCGCGACGACCAGAAGAAAGAAGAGCGGGACGAGAAAATATCGCGGGAAGAGATACGGTGGCGACAGTGCGGTCATCAGGACGACTGGACCGAGGATCGTTCCGATGTAGAAGAGTCCCTCGTCCGACCCTTCTGCCCACAGGCGGCGCGCGTCCCAGAGGACGAGCCGCCACACACGCACAGGCCACGAGAAGTGGCGGCACCGTGTGAATCGGGTAGCCCATCGTCCACGCCAGGCTTCGGTCGAGGATTTCGCGCCACGTCCACGGCGGGCCTCCGCCTACAACGGAGCCGCGCGTGACGAACACGATCCATGCGCCAATCCAGAGGATCGGGACCGCGTGAAGACGAACCATGTCGCGTGGCGTTGCTCGCAGCCGAAACCCTGACCACAGCAGCGCGCCCAGATAGAAGTGCAGGATCGCCGGGTGCGCCGCCAGGCCGGCCGACATCGAGAGCCAGAAGCCCACAGCGCTGTTCGAGCGCGCGTCGCGAGAAACTGATCGAGCGCCATGAACCCGATCGCAGCGAACGCGAGGAGCCACGCGTAGCCGCGCGCTTCGGTCGAGTACACAACGATGAGGTATGAGGCAGCCGACCAGCACGCCGGAGATCAAGCCCTCGAGGCGGCTACGTCGGCGACCGATCGACACGACGACGCCGACTGCGACCAGGCCGCGATGAGAGAGGGCAGCCGATACAGGATCCAGTTGGATTGCTCGCCCAACAGATAGAGGGTGAGCGTGTTCAGGTGGTGGTTGTTGTCGTGTTTCAGGGCGTCACCAAAGAAGATGTCGCCGATCGAGCGGGCGTGTCGGACGAAGCGCTCGTATGAAAAGACTTCGTCAAACCAGAAATCGGTGAGCAGCGCTGGAAGCCGAAAGGCCAGCGCCATGGCGATCGACCGCGACAACATCGCGCATCACCGGCGTCGAAAACCATCCATTGACTGTCGGCGTGCGACGTCGTCCATCCGGCGTCTTCCTTCAGATGCTGAGCGACGAGCGACGAGGCGCGGGACGGCCGCGCAGTTGATGCGGTGCTCGTCGAACGCTGCTGTGGTAGCGCCCGTCCATTTCGAGTTGCCGATTCTGGCGCAGCAGATCGGGCGGATAGGGATCCTGTCGGTTGTCGATGAACACCGGCCGCTCCGGCACGAACCAGATCAGGACGCCGCCGTCGCCGTACGTGTTGTACAGCGGCCCATCGCAGGCTCGGACCGCGGCGATGGCGTCCGGTGAGATTGGGCGCCAGCCGAGTCGTTCGGCGGGAATCGCCCACGCGAGGGCGACTCCGAGGGCCGCACCGATCCCGGCGATTCCGACCAGCAGGGCGTTCAGCCGCTCATTTTCGGGCCGCGCGGACTTCCGGATCCTGGGCGGCCACTGGCTCGCCACGAGCGTTCCGAGTGCCGGCACGCCGACCAGCAGGAAGACAGGAACGTTCCGTCGGGCCTGGACCGCCAGCGGCAACATCAGCAGCGCGATCGCCACAAGCTGCAGCGATCGCGCATCCAGCCGACGCGCCTGCATGATCGCGAGCCCGACGAGCGCCCCGGCCATCACCCAGAAGGGGAGGTACAACGGGCGTGAGATCGGGAGGAAGCCATTCGATGAGCTGGTTGATCCGCGATCGCTCCATCGACGCAGGGATGAAGCTCCACAATTGCCATCCGAGTGGGGAGGCGAGAGTCGCTACGCCACAGAGCGCCGCGATGGCGCCGAATCGCCACGGGATGGCGCGTTCTGACCACGTCCGTGCGACGAGGCTTGCCGCGACAACGACCAGTCCGAGGGCGACCGCGCCGTGGAGATTCGCCCAGGCGACGAACACGAGCGGCAGCCAGATCTCGCGGCGTTGCAGGCACAGCATCACGGTGAGAAGAAACAGCGCCATCGACAAAACCTGAGGGCGGATCGCCCAGCCGCTGGCACTCAGTGCGACGGCACCGGCGAACAGGAGGAAGCGAACCTCGAACGAGCCCGGCGTGAGACGCCACGAAATCGCCCACGTGGTCACGATGAAGAGGCCACACAGCGCGGCGATGAGCGGCATGCCGCCCGCGCGGTACAGGCCGTAGAAGATCACCTCGGTGAGCCACTCATGATTGGGCCAGAACAGACCCGTCGCGGTGTGCGAATACGAATCGACGAGCGAGACGGAACCGCGGCGGAGAATTTCGTCGCCCTCCCGCAGCAGCCACCACGTGTCACTTTGCGCCGGCGCCAGGCAGGCCAGCACACTGATGGCAATGAAAAGGAGGCCGATGGCGAGCTGCTCGGAGGAGAGTCTGGTGGGGAGCATGGCTACGAAGGAACCGGGTTTCTTGGCAAACCCGCTTCCTTGTTTATCGGCAGCTCCCCGCGTAATCCACCGGCCGGGTGTCACCGATAAGCCCAGCGAAATGCCGCCGACCACTGCCTGGCCTCCTTCGTCCACCTGGCCCTCTGGACTGCCGTGGCTCGCTTTCGCAGCGACCGTTCTCGTGTTCATGCTGGCAACGGCGACACGCGCCGACGCCGACCTCTGGGGCCACCTTCGCTTCGGCCTCGACATTCTCCGGGATCACAGGCTGACCTCCCTCGATCCGTACTCGTTCACTCAAGACAAACCGTGGGTCAATCACGAGTGGCTGAGCGAACTGCTGATGGGCGTGGCCTGGAAACTGGGCGGGTCAACTGGCCTGATCGTGCTCAAGGCGGCAATGTTGACAGCTGTTGTCGTCATCGTCTGGCGCGGTCTCGCCGGCGCGTCGCACGTCGCACGGATCTGGATCATCGTTGGGCTCGCGTTCGGCACGATTCACGTGACGTCGTCCATTCGGCCGCAGGTCTGGACGATTCTCGCCGTCGCGCTGCTTTGTCGAACCCTGGTGCGCGACCGGATGAGCGAGCTCCGTTGGCTGCCGCTGCTGTTTGCGATTTGGGTGAACTGCCATGGAGGATGGATTGTCGGGCTCGGTGTCGTTGCTGCGTGGGCGGCTGCGGACGTGTACGTGCTGAGGGCTCGATTGTGGCGTTGGGCGCTCTTGCTTGGTGCCTCGGTCGCCGCCACGCTCGTCAACCCGTATGGATGGGGACTCTGGCTATTCCTCGGAGAGACCGTGCGTGTGGCCCGCAGTGATATCACCGAATGGGGACCACTCTGGGGCACGCCGTGGTTGAACTGGATCCCTTGGATTGTGGCCACGATCGGTATCGCGTGGTTTGCTCGCCGGGCCTCCGAGCAACGGTGGCCCATTGCCGTCGTGCTCGCGATGCTGGCCTATGCATCACTTCGGGTCATGCGCATCGAGTCGATCTACATCACGGCAGCAGCGATCTTGCTCGCGCCCGCCGTTCGTTTGCGCTGGCCCGCAAGAACGACTCCTGTCGCTGGCTCTCGTTGTTCAGCACCAGCGCTTCGTCGCGTTTGCACTCCTGACGCTCATCGCGGTGGGTGGCTGGCGAACGAACTTTAGATCCACCACGTGTGTCGGCGTGTGGTCAGACACGCGGCCAGACCAGCGCGCGTTGCCGTCGCTGAAAGGAGCTGCGCCTGGACGACTCGTGACGTTTTTCGACTGGGGCCAGTACGCGCTGTGGCACCTTGGCCCGGCGGTCAAAGTGTCGATCGACGGCAGGCGAGAGACCGTGTATAGCGATCGCCGTCTCGAGGAGCACGCGGCGATTCTGAGAGGTTCGGCCGAGGGTTTTCGGCTTCTCGAGGAGTGGCGACCCGAGTACGTGTGGCTTCCGTCGTCATCGACTGTAACGAAGGCGTGGCTTCGAGACCACGGCTATCGTCACGACGCCGAAACAGAACGGTCGTTCGTTGCGGTGCGGCAGGATCTTCCGCGTTTACCGGGTGGCGTTGCCCCAAGAGATCGCCGAACCGACGTGTTTTCCGGGATAGGCAGACAAAAGGCTTAGGAAGTGTGCAGAAGCATGCACGAGCGCCGGTACGCGTGCCAAGGCGCGATCCCGTTCGCTATCAGCAAGTTAGGGGCCAGAGTAACAGTTCTGTTTTTGGCCGTTTTCAATCTTGTGGTCTTGTTTTCTGCCTGTACCGCGCTATTCTTTGTTCCCTGCGTCGCGCGGTGCTCTCGCGCGGTGCCTGTCCCCAGAGGCGCACTCGTTCTATTGCCAAAGGGACAACGGCTTGGCAGTTTTTATTTGATTCGTCGCCACGTCGGGGTGCCGTAGAGGAAGCGAAAGTACCGGGGTGCGGTGCAGGACATCCGGAGTCTGGTGAGTGCCGGCCCGGCTATCCGTTAACCCATGGGGAGATTGCTGACATGAATCTGAATAACCTCGTTGCCCGTCTTGTTCGCGACGAACAGGGACAGGACCTCATCGAGTACGCGTTGCTTGCCACGTTCGTGAGCCTCGTCGCCATTCTCGGCGCGACGGCCCTCGGCTCGGCACTCAACAACTGGTACGGCCAGGTCGCGGACAACGTCAACGGCGCGGCCGGCATCGCCAGCTAGTTCGTATACCTCTGGGCGTCCGGGCGGGCTCGATCGAGTCCGTCCGGCGCTTTTCTTTCATCACACGTGGCCATGTCCACTGGTTTCCGGGCGTTCGTTGCGTCGCCTGTTCCACGAGGACTCCGGACAGGATTTGGTGGAGTACGCCTTGCTGACCATGGTCGTCGGTTTTGCCGGCGCCGTGGCCGCGCCGTACGTCAGCAACGCCATCTCGATACGTCTACGGCAGCTGGGTAGACAGCACGGATAATATCTGGGCATCGCCAGACCCTGCGGGGTCATGATGGCGATTCACCATATTGTGGCGCTCGTCGTTGCGCTCATTGGTTGCGTGACCGACTTGCGCACGCGACGCATCCCGAACGTGTTGACGTTTTCTGCCGCGGCGACCGCGGTGGTGTTCCACGGCGTCGATACCGGCCTCGCCGGCATTGGCCATTCGCTCGCCGGCCTCGCGGTCGGTCTCGTGCTTTTTCTCCCCCTCTTTGCATTGCGCGGCCTGGGTGGGGGAGACGTGAAGTTGCTCGCCGCGCTCGGCGCCTGGATGGGTCCGGGCGCCACCGTGTGGATGGCGCTCTGGGCAGCCCTCGCGGGTGGACCGCTCGCGCTCGTCGTGGCTTTCAGCCGTGGCTATCTGCGGAAGGCGTTCGAGAACGTGTGGTCGTTGTTGATGTTCTGGCGCGTCGCGGGACTTCGTCCGCACCCGTCCGTGAATCTGAGCACGCCGGGGGCGCCTCGTCTGCCGTATGCGCTTCCGATTGCCGTGGGACTGGTGGTGACGCTGTGGACACGCTGAACCTCCGACGTGATGATTCGCCGGAACGACGCGGGCTCGGAATTGGTCGAGCTGGCAATCGTGATGCCGATTCTCGTGATCCTGCTTCTTGGAATCGTGGACTTCGCGTTTCTCTTCCAGCGCTGGGAGGTTGTCACGAACTCCGCGCGGGAAGGCGCACGATTGGGGTCCATGGGTACCGCCGACATCGGGGCCGGAGGCTACGTCGACACCGACGTTGACAGCTCGTGTCCAGAGCTACCTCGATTCGGGTGGCCTCCATGCGACGCCTACGATCGGCGTGGATTTCGATACGACGGACAACGTCAACGGCGTGATCGTCGAGACGGTGACGGTCAGCGTGAGCTATCCGAGCGACTTCATCTTCTTGCCCGGTAGCATCACGCTCAACAGTGCCTCCGAAATGCGGTCGGAGAACGGTCAATGACAGACAGACCATCCAAGGCCAGCCCCATCGATCGTCGTCCGATCGCGGCTCCGAACTGGTGGAGATGGCGATCGTGCTGCCGATCTTCATCCTGTTGATCATGGGCATCATGGATTTCGGTTTCCTGTTTCAGCGGTATGAGCTGGTGGTGAATGCCGCGCGCGAAGGTGCTCGACTCGCCGATTGCGGACGATACCCTGCACGATGCCGATGTGGAGTTGCGCGTCCAGAACTATCTCACCAATGCCGGCCTGACAGGGCCGGCCACGGCCAATGCCGGCCCCTCGACGATGACGGTCTCCGGCGTCGCCATCGCCACGAAGACAGTGACCGTGTTGTATTCCAGTGATTTCCTGTTTTTACCCGGATCCGTGAACTTGCAGGCCGTGTCCGTCATGAGGGTGCAAGCCGGATCGTAGTTGCGCCGATAAGGGTTTCAGTTATGAATCGTAGGAACCGAACGCTCATCGTCGTTGCCGTGGCGGTCCTGCTGGCCAGCCTGGCGAGTTTCGGGGTGTACCGTGCAATTCAGCGCATTCCCGTGCGCGAGGTCGAGGTCGCGACCAAACACATTGTCGTCGCCAGCCCAGGCAAGGACACGCAGATACCGGTCGGAACGATGCTGACCCGCGAACAGGTCGCACTGGCGGCCTGGCCGACAGCATCGCCAGTTCCTGGTTCGTTCAGCTCGCTCGACGAAGTCGTCGGCCGCGGCCTCATCGCGCCGGTCATGCTGAACGAGCCGATCACCGAAAGCAAGCTGGCCCCCCGCGAGGCGGGAGCGGGCCTGCCACCCACGATTCCAAGTGGGATGCGTGCGATGGCCGTGCGTGTCAACGACGTGATCGGCGTGGCGGGTTTCGTCCTGCCGAGCAGCCGCGTTGATGTCATTGTCACGGTGGGGGGGCAGAGCCAAACTCAGTCGCGGGTCATCCTCAGCAACATTCAGGTGCTCACCTCTGGCCGGGTTTTCGATCAGGAGAAGAGTCGCGAAGGCAAGGCGATACCTGCACGGGTGGTTACGCTTCTCGTGTCACCGCGTGATGCCGAGGTGCTGGCCCTCGCAGCGAGCGAGGGCGGGATCATTCTCGCGTTGAGGAACCCGCTCGACACCGAGGAGGTCGAAACGAATGGCGCGAGGCTGAGCGCCTTGATGGGCGCGCCACCGGCGCCGCCCGTGCGAGCCGTCGTCTCCGGCCGCCCACGCATGGTGACGCCACCGCCACCGCCGCCGGCGCCAAAGCCGTATACGGTCGAAGCGATCCGTGGCGCACGGCGGAGCGAAACCGAGCTCAAGTAACGCTAGGAACTTTCGGGGGAGAACACATCGATGAGAGGCGTGAATCGGACGATCGGCGCGTGGAGTGGCGTAGGCGTGTGCCTGGCGGCTGCTCTGACGCTCGCACCGGTGAATCTTGCTGGACAAGCTGGTGCACCGGAGCAGGCGCCCGCGGCTCCGGCGGCGCCTGCCGCCGCAGGTGCCGACCATCACGCCCAACGCCGTCCAGAATGAAACGGACGGCGGACGCATGAGGCTCCTTGCCGGGCGGTCGATGGTCCTCAACACCGGCTTCGACATCCGTCGCCTCGCCATCACCAATCCCACTGTCGCCGATGGAACGGTCGTCAGCCCGCGAGAGTTGCTGATCGACGGAAAGGTTGCGGGAACGATCAGTTTGATTCTGTGGGGTGATGCGGTGCGCGTTCACTACGAGCTCGTCGTCGAGCCCGCAGTGACCACTCTCGAGCAGAAGCTTCAGGAACTTTTCCCGGGCGAGGACATCAAGATCAGCGTCAGTGAAGGCGCGGTGATCCTGTCCGGTCGCGTGTCGAATAACGAGGTCATGCTGCGCGCCGCCGAAATCGCCGGCAGCAGTCTGCCGGGGCAGCGCGTCATCAACATGTTGGCAGCTGCCCGGCGGGAGCGTGAGCCAGCAGGTCATGCTGCAGGTGCGGTTTGCTGAGGTCAATCGCCGGGCGCTCCACCAGCTGGGGCTCAACCTCATCGTCAACCGGCCCACATGGGCCGCGCGAGCGACCACGGGGCAGTTCTCGTGCGCCGGGCGTCGAAGGAGATACCACGACCTTCAGCGACCTCTTGAACGTTTTCTACTTTCATAGGGGCGAGGGAATCGGCGGCGTACTCAAAGCGCTCAATGAGAGTGGTGATCTTCAGAGTCTCGCCGAGCCGAACCTGATTGCCTACAATGGCCAGGAAGCGCAGTTTCTCGCCGGCGGCGAAATTCCCGTCCCTGTCGTCAGTGGTTCCTCTGGCAACGTGTCGGTGTCCTACAAGGAGTTCGGCATCCGGCTGCGGTTCCGGCCGACGATTGCCGGAGACGCGCTGCGGCTTCACGTTCGCCCGGAGGTGAGCTCTCTGGATTTTGCGAACGGCGTCACCTTGGCGGGATTCCGCATTCCGGCACTGACAACGCGCTATGCGGAGACCGATGTCGAGCTTCGGGATGGGCAGTCATTCGCCATCGCCGGGCTGCTGAACAACGTCGGCCAAAACGATCAGGCTTCGATTCCAATTCTGAGCCAGATTCCGATCATTGGGGCGCTCTTCAAGTCCAGGGCTCGCCGCACCGAACAGACAGAACTGTTAGTGTTGATCACGCCTCGGCTCGTCCGGCCGCTGAATCCCGACGAAGTTCCGCCGCTGCCGACGACCGTGGGCACAGGCGCGCCGCCGGCGGCAGGGGGGCTTGTGGACGCCCCCGCACCGCCTGCAAACTAGGGGACTCACGTTGAGGAGGTAGGATCATGGCTCTCCGGTCCCATCAGCTCGGCAACGATCGCGGCGCCATTCTGGTGCACGTGGCGATGTCGCTGCTGGCCTTGATGGCGTTTTCCGCATTCACGATTGACTACGGTGTGCTGTGGTCGAGCCGCGGTCAGGCGCAGAACGCCGCCGATGCCGGCGCGCTTGCCGGTGCCGTGGCGCTTGCGTACGACAACGCCTCGGACTTCACGAGCTCCGGGCCGGCCCAACAGAACGCACTCGTCGCCGCTCAGACGAATCTCGTCTGGGGCGAGGCTCCCGACGTCCTTGTCGACACGGACATCACGTTCCCGCCATGTCCGCCGGACTCGGGTGGCGGGACGTGCATCAGAGTCGATGTTCACCGCACCAATTCTCGCAGCAACGCGCTGCCGATGTTCTTTGGTCAATTGTTCGGGCGACCCTTCCAGGATATGCGCGCAACGGCGACGGCGCATGTCGGCGGAGCCAACGCCTCGTCATGCATGCTTCCGTTCATGCTGTCGGACCGCTGGGAGGACAACTTCGACGACCACGTTGATACCAGCACCTATCCCGAACGATGGCAGCCGATTGGCATCGACGGCTGGTCGAACAACGACCACTATCAGGAACCGCAGGGCGACGTATACAGGCCGCCCTACCCTGGCGTGACGAATCCCACCGGGTGGACGGTAGCAGGGGGACTTCGGCCGGCAGCTCATTCTGCACGATCCAGTCGGCATGTATTCGGCTGGATGGGCGGGCATCGCGCAGCTTCCAGGACTCGGCACCGGAGCCGAGGACTTTCGGGATGCCATGTGGAACTGCGACTTCAACAACACGGTTGTGGCCATTGCCGAACCGAGGTTGTGACTGCACCGCGCAGGGCTACCCCAATGACACGACCATTCAGATGGGGCTCGACGGGATGCCTGAGCGTCAAGACCGGTTGGGTTGAGGGTCCAGCCGAGCAGGGATTTCGAAAGGCGGCGCAGGTGTCACGACGCCTCTGGGATCGAGCAGGATGAATTTGCCGT
Organism: uncultured Acidobacteriota bacterium; assembly: GCA_963730485.1. Taxonomy (GTDB): domain Bacteria; phylum Acidobacteriota; class Vicinamibacteria; order Vicinamibacterales; family SCN-69-37; genus CAVTYZ01. The sequence continues at coordinate 16,549 of CAVSRY010000005.1, forward strand.
GTGGAATTGGGGTGAGAATTGCGGTCCGAACGGAGAACGGGCTGCGTCGTCAAGTCATCGGCCGACGACACCCACAACATGTCGAGTCCGCGGATTCGACCGCTTCCGATCATCGATAACACGCAATACGTGGCGTCTGGCTGTTCAGGAACGGGCTGCATTGCGAAGGTCGTGAACATCGTCGGGTTCTTCGTTGAAGGCATGTGCGACGAAGTGAGGGCCGCGGGAGGGCTGGACCCTGGCAACGACTGCGATCCGGGCTCAAACGAAAAGGGCCAGGTCGTGGGACGCATTGTGACGCTGCCGGCTGACATGCATGGAACCGGCATGCCCGTCAACGAGTCGTCATTTCTGAAGTTTATTCAGCTGATTCGGTAGTTCGATGTGAGACGGCGAAGACCGTAGGAAGAAGAGAGGGACAGCGAGGCGTGGCGGTCAGCATCACCATTGTGGAATCGAACGACCGGCAGCTCGCCTCCATGGCGCGGGCTGCCGGTCTCACTGTCAGCGGAACGATCACCGCTGACGATCTGGCCTCTATTGAACGTCAGAGCCAAGATTCCTGACCTTCTTCTGATCGACGTTCGCGGCCAGGAAGGTCTTCCGATCGCGCTCGCGCCGCTGAAGCGCCGTCTCCCGAGCGTCGGCGTCGTCATCATCGCGAACGCTCTCGATCCCGCGCTCATGCTCGAAGCGATGCGCGCGGGCGTCAGCGAGCTCGTTCCCGAGCCGTTCACGCAGCACGACCTGCGTGCGGCCGTCGAGCGCGTCGCTCGGACAGCAGGCGGGCCCGTCGGACCAGGGCAACGTCTTCGCATTCGTTGGCGCAAAGGGTGGTGTCGGCACGACGACGATTGCGGTCAACGTCGCCGTCGGGATGGCGAGCGAGATGAGCACGGGCGTGTTGCTCACCGATCTCCATGTCGCCGTGCACGGAGACGCGGCGTTGCTGCTCGGCGTCGAGCCGCGATTCTCGGTCGTTGAGGCGATCGAGAACACGCAGCGGCTCGACGCGGCGTTTCTCAAGGGACTCGTCGTCAAGGCCAAAGGCGGTCTTGACGTGCTCGCGTCGCCCGAACGTCCGCAGCTGCGACCGCCCGAAGGTGCGCAGATTCGCTCACTGCTCGAACGCCTCGTCGCGAATTACAGTGCTGTCGTGCTCGACGTGCCGCGGAGCGACTTCGGCGTGCTCGACTCGCTCGATCCGCTGACGGCGGTCATGCTCGTCGTCAACCAGGAATTGCCGAGCATTCGCCGTGCGGCGCAGATCGCCGCGCTGCTGCGGCAGCGCTACGGCAAAGATAAAGTCGCCTGTGTCGTCAGCCGATACGATGCTCGCGCGGATATCGGGCAAGAGGATATCGAGCGCGTCGTCGGGTTGCCGGTGTGGGCCGTGCTTCCGAGCGATTACCGGAAGGTGATTGCGGCCGCCAATGCCGGCAAGCCGCTGGTGTCAGACGCGAACAGCCGTCTGGCGTCGTCCGTCGTCCAGCTTGCGCGTCGCCTCGCGGGGGCCTCGGCAGAGCCCGTGAAGCGACCAGCGGCACGAGCCGCTGGCAGACTGGGCGGCCTTTTTTCGTTCTAGCTAGATCATGGCGCAACTTACACAAGCCGACACGCGACAAGGGCACTACCAGGAGACCAAGAGCCGCATTCACGAGCAGCTGCTCACGCGTCTCAATCTCGAACGACTCAGCCAGGTCAAGCGCGCCGAGGCGGAGCCCGAGCTCCGTTCGGTCATCTCGACGCTGCTGGACAAGGAAGCGGAGCGCGCGCCGCTCAGCCTCTACGAGCGCGAGAGCATCATCACCGACGTTCTCAACGAGCTCTTCGGGCTCGGACCGCTCGAGGCCATTCTCGCGGACCGGGAGATCTCGGACATCCTGGTCAATCGCTTCGATCAGATCTACGTGGAACGCAACGGCTTGCTCGAGCCCTGGGACACGACGTTCAAGGACGACGCGCACCTGATGCGCATCATCGAGCGGATCGTCAGCACCGTCGGACGCCGCATCGACGAGTCGAGCCCGATGGTGGACGCGCGCCTGCTGGATGGATCGCGTGTCAACGCCATCATTCCGCCGCTCGCACTCGACGGTCCGGTACTGTCGATTCGCCGGTTCAGAACCGATCGCCTCGGCGCTCAGGATCTCGTCGAGCGCGATTCGCTGACCGAGCCGATGCTGCAGTTCCTCAAGGTGGCCGTCGCGTGCCGGATGAACATCATCATCTCGGGAGGCACGGGCGCCGGCAAGACGACGCTGCTCAACGTGCTGTCGAGCTTCATCGGCGACAAGGAGCGTGTCGTCACGATCGAGGACGCGGCCGAGTTGATGCTGCGCCAGAAGCACGTCGTCCGGCTCGAAACGCGGCCGGCGAACATCGAAGGCAAGGGCGCCATCCGTCAGCGGCAGCTGGTCGTCAACGCCCTGCGTATGCGTCCCGATCGCATCGTCGTCGGCGAGGTCCGCGGCGAGGAAGCCGTGGACATGCTGCAGGCCATGAACACGGGCCACGACGGCAGCTTGACGACCATTCACGCGAACGCGCCCTCGCGACGCGTTGTACCGCCTCGACACGATGGTGGCGATGGCCAACCTGAACCTGCCGGACAAGGCGATTCGTCACCAGGTCGCGTCGGCGATCAACGTCGTGGTCCAGGTGTCCCGTCAGTCCGACGGCACGCGTCGGGTCACGCACATCTCCGAGATCACGGGCATGGAAGGCGACGTCATCACGATGCAGGACATCTTCCTGTTCGAGCGGACCGGCATGAACGAGAAGGGCAAGGTCACGGGCCGCTTCCGGGCGACGGGCATCCGTCCGAAGGCAAGCGAGCAATTCGCCGCCATGGGCATGCCGCTGCCGATGCAGAACTTCGAGCACGTCAAGGTCATCTCAGTAGGTATTTGCCATGTGGATGGTTCTGGCAGTCTTCGTCGGCGTCATGGCCATCGTCTATGGCTTGTACTGGCTGCTCGTCGTTCGTGACGAGGAGCAATTTCTTCAAGCGGCTGAGGCCAACTGACGGTTCGCCCGAGCGGCGGATGCGCGGGTTTCTGAAAGCTGAAGAGCGGCTGAGCTCGGTCGCTCCTCTTCATGCGGCACTCGAAAAATCGAAGCTCATCGCCCCGCTGAAGCTGATGCTCGAGAGTTCCGGTGTCAAGCTGAACCTCGGGTCGTTTCTTCTCCTGAGCGCATGCATGGGCGCGGCCGGCTATCTGCTCGGCGTCTTCTTTACGCGCATGGCGATCGTCGGGCTGCTGTTCGCGGCGGTCCTGGCAGCCCTGCCGTACCTGTACGTCAAGCGCGCGCGAAACAATCGGACCTACAAGTTCGAGGAGCAGTTTCCTGAAGCGATCGACCTCATGGCACGCGCCCTTCGGGCAGGACACGCGCTCCCGACCGGGCTCAGCATGGTGGCCGACGAAATGCCGGCACCCGTCGGGACCGAGTTTCGCATTCTCTACGACGAGCAGAATTTCGGGTTGAACCTGTCGGACGCCCTGAGGAATTTTGCCACTCGGATTCCGGTGCTCGACGCAAAGTTCTTCGTCACGGCCGTCCTGACGCAGCGCGAGTCGGGCGGCAACCTGGCCGAGGTGCTCGACAACCTCTCGTCGGTCATCCGCGACCGCTTCAAGGTCAAGAGGCAGATTCGCGTGATCTCGGCGCACGGGCGTATCACAGGTACTGTGCTTGCGTGCCTGCCGCCTGCGCTCGCAGCCGTCACGCTCCTCTTGAATCGAGCCTATCTTGGGACGCTGACGGGCGATCCGCTCGGCCGGCAGATGATCATGGCCGCGATCGGACTGCAGATCGTGGGCACACTGATCATGCGCAAGATCATCAACATCGAATACTGATGACGATCGAACTGATCCTCGCGATCGTCGGGGTCTTCGCGGCAGTCCTGGTGGGCGTCGGATCGCTCATGTACTACGTGATGGCCCAAACGGCGCCGGAGCGGAGACGACTCGAAAGGGCTGGCCTCGTCGCGACGTCAGGCGTGCTGATCGACGCGAATGCCGGGTCGCTGACGCCCGAGGAAACCGACTTCGCAAAGAAAGTCTCGTCGGTCGATCCCTCGATCGCCGAAGGACATGACGCGCCTCCGGCGACAGTTCGTGCGCGCAGGCTATCAGTCGCTGACCCCCGTCGCGATCTACACGATCGCGCAGATCGCCTGTCCGATCGTCTTTGCGACCCTTCCGCTGTATCTTTGGCGGGCTGTCGACCGTCTGGATTTTCTGCATCATCACCGGTCTGATGGGCTGGCTGGTTCCCGGCGTCGTCCTGGGGCGTCTGATCAAGAAGCGCCAGAAAATCATCCAGAACGGGCTGCCCGATGCGCTCGATCTCATGATCGTGTGTCTCGAGGCTGGGTCGTCGATCGACCAGGCGATCTTGAAGGTGTGCGGACGAACTGGTGCTGGCGTACCCAGCCCTGGCCGAAGAGTTTCAGGTACTTCTGACCGAGACGCGCGCCGGCAAGCCGCGGCTCGAAGCGTTCAGGAACCTGGCCGAGCGCACTGGCGTCGACGACGTGCGATCGCTCGTCGCCATGCTCGTCCAGACCGACCGGTTCGGCACCAGCGTATCGATGGCGCTCCGCACGCACGCGGAGGTATCGCGTACCAAGCGACGTCAGCGCGCGGAAGAGCGCGCCGCGAAGATCGGCGTCAAGCTCGTGTTCCCGCTCGTGTTCTGTTTGTTTCCGGCGATGTTCGTCGTGACACTCGGCCCGGCGGTGATCAGGTTCACTCGCGTGCTGTTCCAGGGCGCCCTGGGTCAGTAGAAAACATTCGACACAGTCCGACTACAAGAGGAGGAGTGAGGGATGGAAACTTACCAGATGGTCGCAGCGGGTGCGGCTGCAGTCATACTCGTGTTGTACGTCGTTCGCCGGCGGGGCCGCCTGAACAAGGAGGACTAGTTCCGGTGCGCGTACCCGGACGGGCGAGCGCACTGGACTTGCCCTCGTCCTTACCGCCGCCTGCGCGTCACGAGCCCCGCAGGGGCTCGCGGATCGTTTCGTCACGCGCGATGGCGGGGCTTCCTGCGGCGGAGGCGACGTTCGACGCCGAACCGTCGACCGGCAACACCAGGACGGCGCCGGTGACATCGGAGCGGGAGCTCCATTCCCGTCGTCGCCGATCCCGAAGGTCAGTCCGGGACCGACGCTCGAGACTGAGAACGCGACGCTTCGCGCCATCGTCGCGGCTTTGGCGGTTCGCGAGACGGTGGACGGGCACCGTCGGGCGGCGGCGGAGTATTGGCAGGCACGGGTGTTCGATCAGGCCGACCGTCACCTGACCCGCGCGATCGCGCTGCGGCCGCGGGATGCCGGGCTGTTCGAAGAGCGGGCCCGCTTGTGGCGCGACGCCGGGGTGCTCGACCGAGCACTTTCGGACGCGCATCAGGCGGCGTACCTGGCGCCGGCTTTGGCAGAAGCGCAGAACACGCTCGGCACGGTGTTGTATGCGCTCGGTCGCGTGGATGTCGCCCGTGAGAGGTTTGCCCGGGCGGCGGCGCTGAACCCGGGCGCCGCGTACGCGCAGAGCAATCTCTGCTTCGCCGCGTTTGCCGGCGGGGCTCTCGAACAGGCGCTCATGGCATGCGACGAGGCCTTACGTATTACGCCAGGCCTTGACGCCGCGCAACGGAATCGGGAACGCGTAGAAGCTGCGCTCACCGCGCGTCTGAAGGAAGAGAAACCATGACCACCGCGACGGCCACGAGATCCGTAGAACGGCCTGACGAGCTCGCTCCGCCCCTCACCGTCGCGGACTCGGGCCTCAATGTCGACCTGATCGTTCAGCTCGTCGTGAAGGCGCTGCACTTCGCCGGCGAGCTGACCGGCACCGCCATCGCCGATAAGGTCGGTTTGCCGTTCGGCGTCGTCGAGCCCGCCATCGACCGGATGAAGACGCAGCGCGTCTGCGAGATCGTCGGCGGAACCGCGCTCGGAGCGCCGTCCTACCACTACCGCATCACCCAGCTCGGACGAGAGCACGCGGGTACCTATCTCGACCGCAACATGTACACCGGGTTCGCGCCGGTGCCCCTGGAGCAATACAAGCACTACATGAAGCGGTTTCGCGGCGGGCCGCTGAAGGCCTCGCGTGAGCAGGTCAAGAAGGCGTACTCGCACCTCGTGCTGAGTGACCGCGTGCTCGATCAGGTCGGTCCAGCCATCAACGCCGGGCACTCGCTCTTCGTGTACGGCCCTCCGGGCAACGGGAAAACGGTCATCGCGCAGGGCATTCGCAACCTGATGCCTGGCGATCAGTGGATCCCGTACTCGCTCGAGGTCGACGGCAGCATCATCCAGGTCTTCGACCCGGTCAATCACGAAGTGATTCCGCTGCCCGATCGTGGTCTGGGCCTCGACACGGCGGCCACGCACGACCGGCGCTGGATCCACTGCCGTCGTCCCGGGATCATGGTCGGTGGCGAGTTGACGCTTGACCATCTCGAGTTGACCTACAACCCCACGGCGGGGTTCTATCGCGCGCCGGTCCAGCTTCTCGCGAACGGCGGCGTGCTCGTCATCGACGACTTCGGGCGCCAGCAGTGTTCGCCGCAGGCGCTCCTGAACCGTTGGATCACGCCGCTCGAAAGCCGCATGGACTTCTTGACGCTCCAGTCAGGCCAGAAGGTCGAAGTGCCCTTCATGGTGCTGCCGGTGTTCGCCACGAACATCAAGCCGGGCGAGCTCGTCGACGAGGCGTTCCTTCGTCGTATTCAGTACAAGGTCTTCACCGAGAGTCCGACGATTGACGACTTCGCGCAGATCTTCGAGAACTACTGCAGCAGCCAGAAGCTCGACTACGATCGCGGCCTCGTCGAGTTCCTGATCGACGGACCGTACGCGGCGAAGAAAGTCACGATGCGTGGCTGTCAGCCGCGCGACCTCATCAATCAAGCTCTGGCGCTCGCCGAGTACCGCGAGGAGCCGCGCCAGCTCACCGCCGAGCTGCTCGGTGCCGCCTGCGACTCGTACTTCGCGAACGAAGACGAGGGTGTCAGCCGTCTGAACTAACGCCATGCCCGTAGCACGTTGGAGAGGTTGGTCCGTTGCGAGCCTCGTCGGCGTGCTGGCGCTCGGCGCGCTGCCGAGCGGACAGAACGCGCCGGACACCTCGCAGTCGTCGCTGACCCTGCAGATCACGTCGCCGCTCGGCCGCACCGGCATGGTGGGGCCGGTCCGCATCGTCGCCCGCATTTCCGCCGATCCCAAGGCCAGCCTGAGCCCGGTCCAGTTCTTCGTGGACGAACAGCTCATCGGCGAGGACAAGGACGGCCCGCCGTACGCCGTCGAGTGGGTGGACTCGAACCCGTTCCTGCCTCGTTCGATCGTGGTGCAGGTCGCCGACTCGCTGGGCACGACGGCCAAAGACACCGTCGATCTCAAGCCGCAGGAGCTCGTGGACTCCACCGAGGTCTCGAGCGTCGTGCTCGAGCCGATGGTGTTCAACAAGCTGGGCCGGCCGGTGAATGGCCTGAACGCGCAGGACTTCTCGGTGCTCGAGAACGACGTCCCGCAGACCATCGACATGGCCGTTCCCGGACAGCGTGCCGGCGACCTACACGCTGCTCATCGACAGCAGCGGCAGCATGGCGCGCCGCATCGACTTCGTTCGCGACGCCGCGGGCCGCCTGCCGTCACACCTTCGCCCCAACGATTCAGTCATCGTGGTGCCGTTCGCGCGCACGCTCGGCGCCGTCACGGGCCCGACGCAGGATCGCGAGACGATTGCCAGCGCCATCGGCGCGCTGAGGATGTCGGGCGGCACGGCGATCCTCGAGTCGCTGACGACGGTCACAAGCCAGCTCGCGGTCAGCGACGGCCGCAACATCGTCGTGCTCATCACCGACGGGTACGACGAGGACAGCGACATTCCGTTCGACCAGGCCATGGACAAGATCAAGAGCGCCAAGTCCACCGTGTACGTGATCGGCATCGCCGGCGTCGCCGGGATCTCGATCAAGGGCGAGGATCTGCTGCGCAAACTGGCGGTCGAGACGGGCGGCCGGGCGTTCTTTCCGTCGCGCGACACGCAGTTGGCCGACGTCCACAAGTTGATCGCCGAGGACGTGCAGCAGCGCTACGTGCTCAGCTACGCGCCGACGAACAAGAAGCGCGACGGAACCTGGCGTGCGGTGAAGCTGATCACCAGCAACCCTGACTACACGGTCCGGGTCCGGCCGGGATATCGCGCGCCCGTCGCCGGCGCCGATCCGGCCGCAGGTCGAGCTGACGATTCGCGATCTCGACCGGCGCATCATCGACGTCACGCCGGCCGACCTCCAGGTCCTGGAGGACGGCGCGCCGCAGAAGATCGAGGCCTTCCAGGAAGCGCTCAGCCCCGTCTCCATCGTGCTCGCCATGGACGAGAGCGGCAGCATGCGACAGGAGGTCGACGCGGCCAGAGCGGCCGCGCAGTCGTTTGTGCTCGCGTTGCCCGACAAAGACAAGCTCGCGGTGATGATGTTCTCGGACGAGACTCGCTTCGTGCACGATCTCACGACCAACCGTGAGACCAGCCTCAAGGCGGTCGGCAGCTACAAAGCCACTGGCGGCACGGCGCTCTATGACGCGGTGTTTGACGGCATCGCCCGGCTCAAGCGAGCCGAGGGCCGCACCGCGCTCATCGTCCTGACGGACGGCAAGGACGAGAACAACCCGGGCACCGGGCCTGGCAGCGTCCACACCCTTGATCAGGTGATGGCCAGCCTCGAAGGCGTGGAAACGACCATCTACACGATCGGTCTACGGACCGACGGTCGATCGCGTCACGCTCCAGAAGCTGGCTGACGCAACGTCTGGTGAGGCCCTCTTTACAACCGACGTGTCCTCGCTCGAAGGGGAGTACAAACGTATTCTCCAGAACCTGCGGCGCCGGTACGTCGTGAGCTACACCTCAACGAACACGGCTCGCGACGGCTCCTGGCGGAAAGTCGAAATCCAGCCAACCCGGCCGGGCCTCTCCGTGGAAACCCGCGGCGGCTACTTCGCGCCGGAAGATCCTTGAGTCTTGGGTCTTGAGGCTTGGCTTGGGCGCCTGGGGCTTGAGACGCAAGAGGACGCCGACCCAAGCCTCAAGCCCCAAGCCTCAAGTCGACGACGGCAGTCTGACCAGCTTGAACCAGAACTCCTCGATGCTGTGGGCGACGTGGATCAGCGTCTCGAGGTCCCCGGGTTTCGTGATGAAGCAGTTGGCGTGCAGGCGGTAGCTGTGGAGAACGTCCTCCTGGGCCTGCGAGGACGTGAGGACGATCGACGGGGATGTGCCGGAGCGCCGGATCGGTCTTGATGTCCTCGAGGACCTCGCGGCCGCCTCGCCGCGGAAGATTGAGATCGAGAATCACCAGGTCTGGCGTCGGCGCGTCCTGGTAGCCGCCCTGACGCCGGAGAAACGCGATCGCCTGTTCGCCGTCGCGGGCATGGTGCATGTTCGTCCGCACGGTGCCCTGCGAGAACGCTTCGCGCGTCAGGCGCGCGTCGCCCGGGTTGTCCTCGACGAGCAGGATCTCGATCGGCCTCATCCGAATGGTCTCCGGCTCAGCTCGCGTCCGGCCGATCCGGAATCGTGAAGCTGAAGGTCGTCCCGCGACCGCTCTCCGAGGCGACGCTCATCTCGCCGCCGTGCCGCTCGACGATCTTCTTGCAGAGCGCCAGGCCGATGCCGGTGCCCGGATACTCGTCCCGCCCGTGAAGCCGCTGGAACATCTGAAAGATCCGCTCGAAGTATTTCTGGTCGATGCCGATCCCGTTGTCGGAGACGCGAAGGGACCAGCGGCCTTCCTCGCGGTGGGCCGAGATGCGGATGACCGGGCGATCGCCCGGACGCCGGAACTTGATCGCGTTGCCAATCAGGTTCTGAAACACCTGGGTGAGCTGTGACGCGTCGCACGCGAGCGTCGGCAGCACGCCGACGTTGATCTCGGCCTTCGAGTCGGCGACGGCGGTGGACAGATTCATGAGCGCCGCGTTCACCACCTGTTCAAGCGACGTCGGCGTGAACTCCTTGCCCCGCGTGCCGACGCGCGCGTACTCGAGCAGGCCGTGAATCAGGTCCTGCATGCGCTTGGCGCCGTCCACGGCGAAGTCGATGAACTCGTTGGCGTCCTGGTCGAGCTTGTCCTTGTACCTCCGGCGCGAGCAGCTGCGTGTAGTTCGAGACCATGCGCAGCGGCTCCTGCAGGTCGTGCGACGCGACGTAGGCGAACTGCTCGAGCTCGTAGTTCGAGCGCGCCAGCTCGGCCGCCTTTTCCTCGAGCGCCTGCTCGGTGCTCTTGCGGGTCGTGATGTCGCGGGCGATTCCGGTGACGGAGCGCGCGCCGTGACTGGCGGACCAGCTCGACAGCGAGAGCTCGATCGGAAAGGTCGAGCCGTCGCTTCGCGTGCCGATCGTTTCGAACGTCGTCCCGACGATTTCTTCGGGCGAGGCGTCGAGCGACGGAATCACGCGCTCGGGAAGCGCGATCGAGACCGGTTCGCCGATGGCTTCGGCGGCCGGGCGATCGAACATCCGTTCGGCGCCGGGGTTCCAGTAGCTGATCAGGCCGTGGTCGTTGATCGAGATGATGCCCTCGATGGCCGTCTCGGCCACCGAGCGGAACCGCAATTCGCTGTCGCGGAGTGACTCCTGGGCGCGGTTTCGCGCGGTGATGTCACGATTGACCTCGAGAAAGCCGTGCGGCCGGCCGCGGTCCGTGCGGGTCAGCGTCCACCGGCTCTCGACGGCCAGCGCGCGCCCCATCCTTCGTCGTCTGGATGATCTCGCCTTCCCAGTAGCCGGTGTTCGTGACGTGCTTCTCGATCTCCTTGAGCGGCAGCGGCAGCTCGGACCGGATCAGCCGGTGCGAGATCTTGCCGACGGCTTCTTCCTTGGTCCAGCCGTACATCTCCGCCGCGCCGGTGCTCCAGTAGAGGATCGTGCCGTAGAGGTCGCGCACGAGGATGCCGTCGCGCACGAGGTCGAGCAGCGTGGTCTGTTCCTTGACCCGATCCGACTGACGCCGGAGCGAATCGCTGGTCTTCGTGAGCTCCGCGGTCCGCTCGGCCATGCGCTGCTCGAGGTCCTCGTTCAACCTTCTGAGGTCGGTCTCGGACAGCTTCCGGTCAGTCACGTCCACGGCCATCGTCACGAGCGTACGGCTCGGCGATCCCGGCTCGCCAATCGGCGTGGTCGAGAAGTCCCAGGTGCGGACCTCGCGTGAGAACGTCGAGATCGTCCACTCGCCGCCCTGGACGGTCTCGACGGCCTTGCCGACGTGGGCGAGATACGACTCGAACGGTGACGCGCCCTTGGGTTGCGTGGCCGCGATCCAGGCCTGCAGCGTTGGCGATTCCGCAAGCGTGTATCCGCTGTAGAGCGACCATCCGCGGCTCATGTGAAGGATGCGTCCATCCGCGTCGTGAATGACCATCGGCACGGGCGCGTCCGTGACGGCTCGGCGCAGGCGCTCTTCACTCCGCGCACGCTCGGCCTCGGCGAGTTGCCGCTGGTCGTCGGACGCGCGCAGCACGCCCGCGCCCACCCAGACCGCGTAGCTCAGCGCATTCGCAGTGAGCGCAACGAAGAGCGCCATCGCGACGCTCGGGCTGTACCAGCCCAGGCGCACGCCGAGCCACGACAGCCACGCCAGAAGCAATGGGAGCACGAAGACAATGGGCAGCAGCGATCGAATCGCCAGACCGCCGGCGCCGGCGTCGATCACGCCGTCCATCAATCCCTGCTCCGGTCGCGCGAAGAGGATGCCGAGCGAGAGCAGCAGAATGCAGATGGCCGTGTGTACGGCCATGGCGCTGCGAGCGGCCGCGCCGCCGGTCGGGTCGAGGCCAAACACGTAGCTGACGCCGTGCAGCGTCGCCAGAAAGATGGCGCTGCCGCAGAGCCCCTGGGCCCATGCGTACCGGCCGGGTTGCGGCGCGAGATAGATCGCGCCGCTCAGCAGCACCAGACAAAACGCCGTGGTGAACGCCATCCGTCCCGGAGCCACCGATCCGGACGTCAGGTCCCGGGCCAGTAACTGATCGATGCCGAGGCTGAATCCTGTCAGGTGCTCGAGCATCGTCAGCACGGCGATGGCCACCGTGGTGCCGAGAAGGATCTTCAGTGCCTTGGCGCGGCGCTCGGAGGTCGTGCGCTCGCGATAGAGCAGGAGTGCGATGCCGGTGAGAAGCAGTGCGAGCGCCGCATTGGGTTTCATCGTCACGAAACCCGGGAACACGCTCTTCAGCGCGGGGACGTCAAGCCACCACCCAGCGATGACCGCAACCGCCGTTGCCGTGACGACAACGGCCAGCGTGCCGGAGGTGACGTAGAAGCGCAGCGCAAGGACGCCCCGCGGATCGGGTTCGTTCCCCTCGTGTGACCCGGTGGCCACTGCCAGCGCTGCGGCGAACGACTCCTTCACTGCCGATGCCCCCGCTGTCTTATCGGACACTCCCAACCTGCTCTTGATGTTCCGCCTCGCCGCAGCACACCATCACATGTGCAAAGGCGGATTCGTCATGCACTGGCTCGACAACTGGCCCGAGTGGGTGGACTCGACTCGCGTGGACCGTCGGCACCTCGGCATCGCGTATGGCATCGGCCATCTGGCCCGGGCCATCGTCGGCGCGCGGATGACCCGGTGGGCGGCAAAGACCCAGTGGCGCTGGGACGATGGGCTCGTGGCGTTCACCGACCGCGTGCCGTTCTGGGCAATCCTGATCGGCGTCTACGTTTCGTTGCGTCATTGGTCCCTGGCCCCGGACGATTATGCACGCGCCGTGCAGGTGCTGGGCGCCCTGGCCGTGGCGTCGTTCACGTTCGCCCTCGCGGGCATCGCCGGCGGCCTTCTGTCGTCCTACGCGCCGCGACACGGGCACGACGTGCCGGTGTCGGCTCTGGTGCAGAACGTCGTCCGTGGCGTCGTCATCACGCTCGGCGTGCTCGTGATTGCCCGCGGATTCGGTTTCGAGATTACGCCGTACCTCACGGCCCTCGGCGTCGGCGGTCTGGCCGTGGCTCTCGCGCTGCAGGATCCGCTGTCGAATTTTTTTGCCGGCGTGTTTCTTACGCTCTCCGGTCAGATTCGAATCGGCGACTACCTCAAGCTCGAGGGTGGCGCCGAAGGATACGTGGCGGACTTCAACTGGCGGGCCACCAGCATTCGCCTGTTGTCGGACAACATCGTCATCGTTCCGAACGCGAAGCTGGCCCAGGCCATCGTGACGAACTATCACCAGCCGTCACGAGAATTGACGTTCGTCATCGACGTCAGCGTTCACTATCTGAGCGATCTGCAACGCGTGGAGCGGGTGACCGCTGAAGTCGCGAAAGGACGTGATGGCCTCGGTACCTGGCGGCGTGACCGGATTCGATCCGGCGGTTCGTTTTCACACCCTTGGCCCCAACAGCATCACGTGCGCTGTGACGCTGCGTGTGCAGGAGTTCACGGATCAGTTCCTGGTTCGCCATGAGTTCATCAAGCGTCTGCAGGCGCGCTACGGTCACGAGGGCATCGTCGTGCCGTTCCCGCCCGTCGACCCTCGCGCGTTCCCTTCACAACCGGCAAAGCCAAGCTGACACGGTTGAACTCGTGCTGGACGTCGGCGCCGAACTCGGAGAAGGGCCGGCGTGGGAGTGGCCAGCTGACCGTTGTGGCTGAAACGGCGCCAGGCCGGAGCGATGTCGAATGAACGACGTCCCTCTGTCAGGAGGCTTCTGGGCAGGGTCGATGAACCTCTACCGGACGCCGAATCAGGGCGCCCGACGGCCTGGAGAGACCTGACGGATGCTGAGCGAAGAGCCCAGCTCATGCCGGAGGCGTCTCGCGCCCGTCCGGGCGTGGCGGGGCAGCCGGCGCGGCGGTTTACGGGATAGAAACGGGTGATGGACCTGTTTTCTTTGTAGACTGGCAAGGTGTCAGCCCGTCGCGGCGTCCTACTCGTCCTTACGCTCATTCTTCTTGCGGTCGTCGTGTCGGCCGCGGCCGTGCTCGTTCTGGCGTCGCTCGCCGGCGCGCCGGCACCCATTCCGGCAGACGCCACGCTCTACCTGAAGATAGACGCGCCGCTCGGCGAGGTCGAGCCGTCGGATGTCCTGAGCCAGTTTCTGCGGCGAGGGCCGACCCTTCGCGAGACGGTGGATCTGATTCGCAAGGCGAAGACCGACTCGCGCATCAAGACGCTGGTCGTGCGTCCCGTGTCCACGAGTGGACTGTGGGCTCAGGTCCAGGAAATCCGTCGCGCCATCGAGGATTTCAAGACCTCGAAGAAACCGGTGACCGCATATCTCGAAAGCGGCGGGGCCGGTGAGTACTACCTGGCATCTGCCGCGGATCGCATCGTCCTGATGCCGGCCGGGCAGCTCGATCTCGTCGGGCTGGCGTCGTACGAGATCTTCTTCCGGGGCGCGCTCGACAAGATGGGCATCTTCCCGGATCTCGTCCACGTCGGCGACTACAAGACGGCGTCGAATACGTTCACCGAGAAGGGGTTCACGCCCGCGCACAGGGAGATGACCCAGTCGCTCAATCGCGACTGGTTCGACGAGCTCGTCCGCACGATCGCGTCCGCGCGGAAAATGACCGAGCCTGCGGTCCGCGCGGCGATCGACCAGGGGCCGTTTCTGGCTGAGGGTGCTGTTCGCGCCGGCCTTGTGGACGCGCTGGCGTACGAGGATCAGCTGGACGACAGCCCGCCCATCCAGGGCACGCGCGAACTCGACGCCGAGCGATATCGAGATGCGGCTGCCCAGGGAACGTCTGCCGGGCGCCGCGGTCGAATCGCGCTGCTGTACGCCGTCGGCGTGATCGCGAGCGGCGAGAGCAACTTCGATTCACCGGCGTCGCTCGTCGTCGGATCGGAGACGTTCAACCAATGGCTGCGCCGCGTGCGGATCGATCCCGCGATTGATGCCGTCGTCGTGCGCGTGGACAGTCCTGGCGGATCTGCGGTGGCGTCGGAAGTGATCTGGCGCGAGTTGATGCTCACGCGCGACGTCAAGCCGTTGGTCGTCTCGATGGGGGACGTCGCGGCTTCCGGCGGCTATTACATCGCGGCGCCTGCCCATGCCATCGTGGCGCAGCCGGGCACGGTGACCGGCTCGATTGGTGTCGTGACCGGGAAATTCGTCGTTGACGGCACGCTCGGCAAGCTGGGGATCAGTTCAGCGGCCGTGAGCGAGGGGCGCCAGGCGGAGATCTACTCGCCGTTTCGTCCGTTCTCCAGAGACGAGCGCGCGAAAGTCGAGGAACAGCTGCAGTCAACGTATGAGCTCTTTCTCGATCGTGTCGCGAAGGGACGCAGCCAGGAGACGCGGAAAGTAGATGGCGTGGCGCAGGGACGAGTCTGGACGGGGCGTCAGGCGAGAGAGCTCGGCCTCGTGGACGAGTTGGGAGGCCTCACCGACGCCATTCGGATTGCCAAGGAGCGGGCGAAACTCGATCCGCAGCGCGATGTGGATCTGGTGGTATACCCGCCGAAACGAACGATCCTCGACATTCTGTCAAACCCGCTGGGCTCGTCGGCGGCTCAGGGCGTCGGCGTGCTGTTCGGACGACCCGAGGCGCGCCTGATCGATTCGGCCGTGTCCACGCTGCGACGATTCCGGCGTGGCGAGCCCTTGGCGATCATGCCCAATCTCTTTCTGCACTGATACCGTGACCACGGCGAGCCGCGCGGCGTGGTTGTCGACGTGCCTGTTCATCGCGGGCTGCGCTCCTGCCACGCGCCCCGCGGTTCCGGCACCGGCGCCAACTGCCGCGGCAACCGCGGCGGCGTCAGAACAGTCGCCCAACGCGCCGCCGGAAATTCCATGGTCGGCCAATCGTCCGCTGACGTGGGAGGACTTTCGCGGGCCGGCACCGCTCGAGGGTGTCGAGGGCGCGCGAACCGTCTACCTGCTGTCGTATGAGTCGCGCTGCCGAGGCATCGAATTCACGTTCGGCGTCACCGCCGTGGTCCTGCCATCCCGATCCTGGGTGAAACCGCGCGTGCTGACGAGCGTCGCCGAGAGTGCCCGCATCCTCGGGCACGAACAGACGCATTTCAACCTGACGGAGACTTACGCGCGCCGGATGCGGAAGTTCTTCAAGGAGCTCTACAACCCGTGCGGGCTGGTCGAGGAACGTCTCAAGGAGTCGGTTGAGCGGTTCGTTCAGGATGAAGCCGAAGCGCAGCGGCGGTACGACGAGGAAACAGGCTTTGGCCTCAAGCCGCAGACCCAGGACCGTTGGGATCGCGACGTCGCTGAAATGCTTGCGACGCTGGCCCCCTTCGCGATCAAGTAGACGTCGGGTGAGTTTTCGACTGATTCGACGGAAAACTCACCCGACGTCTTTTCCAGCCCTCTTCTATCCGCCGGTTATCGATTGAATCGTGGCGGCGTTGTACTCGATCTGCATCTTGGTGCGCGCCTTGGCCATGTAGGCCTCGAAAAACGAGCCAGTTCGCGCTGAAGTCAGTTCCTCGCGAAGCCGCTCGCCTTCCGCGGCCAGCCCTTCCTTCGAGATGTCCTGCCGTTCCTTCACCTGGGCGACGACGACGGCGCCGTCGGTGGCGACGGGCGCCGTGACGCCGCCTGGCTTTTGCGCGAACGCGAGGTCGTCGATGCGCTGGTTGACGCCCACGGTCGGGAGGGCGGAGCCGCGCGCGATGAAGTCGGTCGAGGCGACGGTCGCGCCAGCCGCGCGTGCCGCCGCCGCGAAGTTGCCGGTGGCCTTTGAGAGCCCGGCGGCGCGCTGTTGCGCGACCTCGAGCGCCTTCGTCCGCACGACGTCTTCACGAACTTTGGCCGCAACTTCCGTGAGCGGTGGGACGTACGACGGTTTGATTTCGGTGACCGTCAGGAATGCATAGCCCTGATTGGTCGCAATCGAGCCGCTCACCTTGCCTTGCTCGAGGGTGAACGCTTCCGTGGCGACGGCCGGGGCAAAGCCCAGTCCCATCAGCGGCTCCTCACGCGCGAACAGCCCGGAGTCGCCAACCGTCAGCCCGCGCTCCTTCGCCACACGATCCAGGTCCGCCGGCGTGGTCATGGTCTTGCCGATCTCCTCGGCAATACGGCCGGCTTCGGCGCGCGCCTTCTCGAATCGAATGCCGTCCTCAATCTGCGGGCGAACTTCCTGAAGGGGCCTCGTCGCCGCCGGGCGCCTCGCCGTGAGACGAATGATGTGGAAGCCGAAAGGGGACCGGACGATGTCGCTGGTCTGGCCGGGCTCGAGCGCCCACGCGGCGTCTTCGAACTCCTTCGCCATGGCGCCGCGTCCGAAGAAGTCGAGGTCGCCGCCCTTCACCTTGCTGAGATCGTCCTCGGAGTACTGCTTCGCCAGCGCCGCGAAGTCGCCGCCGCCCTTGACCTTGGCCAGCACACCTTCGGCGGTCTTCCGCACCGCCGCTTCATCCTTGCCTTCGGTCTTCAGCAGGATGTGGCTCGCACGCACCTGCTCGGGAGTCGTGTAGGTCTGAATGCTGTCCTTGTAGCGAGCCTCGATCTCTTCGGGCGAGGCGGTCATCCGCGACCGAAGCGACTCGGCATCAACGGCGAGATAGCGGACACGACGCTTCTCCGGCACGCGGTACGACTCCTGGTTCGCCGTGTAACGCTGGGACACATCTCGGCCTCGGTCGGCTGGATGCCCGACCGCAGCTTGTCGGCGCTGAAGACCGCCACGTCCAGCTTGATTTTTTCGTTTCGGCGCCGGTACTCCGCCTCGACGTCCGCGTCGGACACGCGAATCCAGCCGGTGACGGCCGCGTGAAGCTTCTCGGCGACGATGGACTTCCTCAAATCCTCTTCGAAGTCGGCCGGCCGGACGGGCGGACGCGCCGTGGCCAGGATCTGACGGTACATCTGCTCGCCGACGAACTGGCCGTTGTTCTGGAACATCGGCATGCGCAGCGAGCCGCTCGCGCAGCTCGCCGTCGCTCACCGTGATGCCCAGGCGTTCGGCTTCGATGACCGCCGCCTCGTGCGACACGAGCTGCTGAATGAGCCGCTGGCCGACGCCGAGCTGCCGAATGACGTCTTCGGAGATGCCGCCGTACTGGGCCCGAATCTGCGAGACCTGCTGGAGGTACTGCTGCTGGTAGACGCCCGCCGTGATGCGTCGGCCGTTCACCGTCGCGATGACGTCGGTCGCCGAGGCGACGTCGTTCGTGTTCAGGAACTGGGGCACATACAGCAGGATGAAGGTCGCCACGACAATGGCGAGGCTCCATTTCAGATAGCCCCTGTGGCGCCGCATCCGGTCGAGCATCGTCATGGTCGAAAGGCTCTCCTGCCTGTGAAACGACAATTATGCCATTGGACGGGTCCCGTTCCCGGTTCCCGGTTCCGCGGTGCCCCGTTCTCCGGCTCAGAGCACAGGATCGCCGGTGCCAGGTCGACTTCGGGAACGCAGAACGGGGAATCGGGAACCGGGAACGTGGAACGACGTCGATCACACTTTCGAATTTCAAAATCGTGCGGTTCACGCTGCCATTAACGTTCGCTAACTGACACAAACTGGCGTGCTATAGTTCCTCGACTCGGCGAGTCCCGAACGCATTGCCTACGACTCGCCGCCAGCATCGACACCATGCCGGAACGACCTCCGCGGAGGGTGTCCCCGCAAGAGATGACTGCGTCTGACCACGCACTCACGCTTGCCGTTTTTCATCGCGGCGATCAAGCGATCCCGCAGCTCGCGGCGCTGCAGACGCTCGGTGTCCGCCTGGAGTTCATTCCGGCGGGATCGGAGTGGACGCTGCCGACCTGGCGTGGCCGGCGTGCTCTGGGAACTCGCGCTCGAGGACGGCGCGCAGCGTCTCGTGTCGGCCCTCGATCGCCGGCGTTCCCGCCGCGTCGTTCGGCCTCACAGCGCAGCCGGCCATTCCGGAACTTTCGCGCGCCCTTGGTTTCCGCGCGCACCTCCTGCCGCCGTTTTCCTTGGGCGCGATCGAACGCGCGCTCGGGCTCGGCGACAGCCTCGACCTCGCCGATCGTCTCGATGCCGTCTCGGGACTCGTCCAGCGCAGCTGCCGCGCAGCCGGACGCCGTGGCGTCCGTCATGCGCGCGGTCGGCACCGTCGACCGAGCCACAGAGCGTGGCCCGCGTGCTCGCGGCGCGTGCCGCCGAATGGATCCCGCTCGACGAGTGGCACGTGTTTGCGGTCGAGCCGGACGGCGCGCCGCATCTGCTCGTGGATCCGGCGTCCGAATCGTCGTCGTCATCCGTGTCGGCCGCGCAGGCGGTGGCCGACGTGATCGTTCGCACGGGACAGTCCGCCGTGCGCGTCACGAACTACCTCGACGAGCGAATCGATCCGGAAGGGGGCGCGTCGAAGCCGCACGAAGCGTCCGCGCTCGGCTGGCCGCTCGTCGTCAACGGCGCGATTGTCGGCGTTCTCGTCGGCATCGACCGCCGCCGGGCGCGTCGTCTGCCGATCGTCACGCCCGGCCTGAACGACGCGATCGTCCGGCTGCTCGAGCCCGCGGCCTATGCGCTGGCCAACGCCCTGCGCGTCGCCCGCGCCGAGGCGCTGTCGGTAACCGACGACCTGACCCAGCTCTTCAACTCGCGCTACCTGAACGACGCACTCCGCAAGGAGACGAAGCGCGCGATGCGAAGCGGCTGGCCGCTCTCGCTGCTCTTCATCGACCTCGATGGCTTCAAGCAGATCAACGATGCCCACGGCCATCTGCTCGGCAGCCGCGCCCTCATCGAGGCCGCCGACGTCATCCAGGCCAGCGCGCGCGAAACGGACATCGTTGCACGGTTTGGCGGCGACGAATTCGCCATTCTCCTGCCCGAGACGGGCATCGACGGCGCGCATTCGGTCGCCCGTCGCCTCCGGGACCGCATCCAGCGGTTCAACTTCCTGGCCGAGCGGGGCCGGGCAATCGAGCTCACCGCGTCGATCGGGGTTGCGACGTTGCCCGATGTGGCCGATACTGCCGAAGGCCTGCTGCAGGCCGCCGACGCCGCGATGTATCGCGTCAAGGTCGACCGGCAAGAACGGGATCCACATCGCCGGGGAGCGACCAGGCAGGCGGTGCGGATTCCCGCGGAGGAACAGGAGACTGCGTTGACGCTTCGTTCGGTCTTTTCGCTGTTTTCGAGCGATCTCGCCATCGACCTCGGAACTGCCAATACCTGCGTGTACGCCCGTGGCAAGGGGATCGTCGTCAACGAGCCGTCGATTGTCGCGATCAACAAGGTGACCGGCCGCATCGAGGCCGTCGGCAAGGAAGCCAAGGAGATGCTCGGGCGGACGCCCGGCAACATCGTGGCCATCAAGCCGATGAAGGACGGCGTCATCGCCGACTTCGAGGTCACCGAGAAGATGCTCGCGCACTTCATCAAGAAGGCGCACAACCGCACGATGTGGGTCCGTCCGCGGATCGTCATCGGCGTGCCGTCGGAGATCACCCAGGTCGAGAAGCGCGCCGTCAAGGACAGCGCCTATCGCGCAAAGGCCAGCGAGGTCTATCTCGTCGAGGAGGCCATGGCGGCGGCGATCGGCGCCGGCATGCCGATCGAAGAGGCGTCGGGCAACATGGTCGTCGACATCGGTGGCGGCACCACCGACATCGCGGTCATTTCGCTCGCCGGCATCGTCTACAGCAAGGCGATTCGCGTCGCCGGCAACGAGATGGACGACGCGATCATCCAGTACATCAAGAAGACGTACAACCTGCTGATCGGCGAGCGGACGGCCGAGCAGATCAAGATGGAGCTCGGCTCGGCGTTCCCGCTCGACGAGCGGCTGACCATGGAAATCAAGGGCCGCCATCTGATCGAGGGCGTGCCCAAGACCATCACGATCTCGGACGAGGAGATTCGCGAGTCGCTCGCCGAGACCGTCAACGTCATCGTCGATGCCGTCCGGGTCGCCCTCGAGCGGACGCCGCCTGAGCTCTCGGCCGACATCGTGGATCGCGGCATCGTGCTGACCGGCGGCGGCGCGCTGCTCAAGAATCTCGACAAACGGTTGCGCGAAGAGACGGGCTTGCCCGTCGCCATGGCCGAGGACCCGCTGTCGACCGTCGTGCTTGGCGCCGGCAAGATGCTCTCGAACTTCGAACTCCTCAGGAAAATCTCGCTAGACTAGAACACCGGGTCTCCGAACCGCGCGAGGAACCCCGGAGTCCTTGTCATCGAACCACGTGCCGATACGGAAAGGGGGCACGTCATGCGCCGCACCCTTTCGCTCCTGACGGTCATCTGCCTCGGTCACGTCTTGCTCATTTCTGCACAGGTCCAGTCGAGAACCGGCGTGCCAGTGCTCGAATCGGCGGCATTTGGCGCCTTCAGCGAGGCGCAACGGGGTCTGACCTGCCGTGACGGACTTCGGCCGGGGGATCTGGGGCAACTACTTTGCCCTTCGAGGGGCCGCTCAGGAGAACGAAGCCCTCAAGCAGCGCATCCTCGAACTCGAGGGTGAGGTGCAGGAGCAGCAGGCGCTGGCCGGCCGCGCGCGCGTCCTCGAGGACGCTCTGGGCCTTGCGTCAGAGCCAGCCCGCGCCCACGCTCGCCGCCCGGGTGATCGCGGGCAGTCCCATGCCCACCGTGCTCACGGTGACCGTCGATCGCGGCAGTGATGACGGCGTCGAGCCCGACATGGCGGTCATCGGCGTGAAGGGTGTCGTCGGCCGGGTCATTGCGCCGATCGCTCGACATGCCGCCACGGTCCAGCTGCTGGCGGACCAGTACGCCGGCGTCGCGGTGACGTTCGAGCGGGCGGCTGCCGGGGGCGTTGCGGTGGGCACCGGCAACACCTCCCTGCGCGCCGAAATACGTCCCCGTGCTGGCCGTCGTGCAGTCCGGCGAGAGGGTCATGACTTCGGGCCAGGACGGGGTCTTTCCGCCGGGCTTCGTGGTCGGGACCGTCGACGCGGTGACCGGCCAGGGGGCCGACCGCGAGATCTCGATTCGCCCTGCCGTCGACTTTTCTCACGTGGACGTGGTGCTGATTCTTCTGAGCAAGCCAACGAAGGCCGGCGGGGCGACCGAGTGAAGGCCACGGCCGTTTTCCTGGCTGTCGTGGTCGCGGTTCTTCTGCAGGTGGCGCTTGCGCGATACGCGATTGGCGGCCGATGGGTGTTCGACCTCGTGCTGGTGGGCGTGGCCTTCGCGGCACTGCAGGGGGGCGCCATCGCCGGGATGCTCGCGGGAACGGTGGGTGGGCTCCTTCAGGACGTCCTGTCCGGCGGTATCGTGGGAGTTGGCGGGTTGGCCAAGACGGTCGTGGGCTGCCTCACCGGCGTGGTCGGGACGCAGTTCGTCGTCGCGCGGCCGTCCGCCCGGGCTGTCATCGTGGCCGTCGCTACGGTCGTGCACCGGCTGGTGATGGTCGGACTGCAGGCGCTGATCGACCTCCAGTGGACCGGCGTGTCGTGGGGCAGTCTTCTGGTCGAAACAGGTGTCAATGCCGCGGCGGCGCTCGTGGTGTTTCAGGCGGCGCAGGCGCTGCCTGGCGTCATGGCGCGCCAGCGATTCAGCCGCCGTTCGAGCCTGAGCCGCCGGCAGTGGTAGGACTGTCATGTTGAACCTGAGCGCCTTCGAGGAGCGACGCACGAGCGAAGGACGGCTTGTGGCCCTGCAGGGCCTTCTTCGCCGTCAGCTTCGGCGTGATCGTCGTCGTGTTCTGGGTCCTCCAGGTGCTGCAGAACGCGAAGTACGAGGGGCTGGCGGACAGCAACTACCTGCGGACCATTCCGCTTCGGGCGCCGCGCGGCGTGCTCTTCGATCGCAACGGCCGCGTGCTCGTCGAGAACCGTCACTCCTTCACGATTGCCGTGCTCCGCGAGGCGACGAAGGATCTCAACCAGACGGTCCAGAAGATCGCCGACGGCGACCGGCGTTCCCGAAGCCACCATTCGCGAGGCGATCGATCGCCGCCGTCGTGAGCCGCTCTTCAGGCCGCTCCCGGTCATCGAGCACGCGACGTTCGAGCAGGTCGCGGCGATCGAGGTCCGGCGCCGCGAACTGCCCGAGGTGCTCGTGCAGCAGGTGCCGACTCGCAACTATCCGCCCGATCGCATGGCGGCGCATCTGTTCGGGTACGTCGGTGAGATCCAGGAAGCGCAGCTGGCGCAAACCGAGTTCTCGGAGCTCAGTCAGGGAGCCGTCATCGGTCAGGCCGGCGTCGAACGGACCTACAACCGGGATCTTCAGGGCGTGGACGGCGACCGCTATGTGGTCGTGAACAGTCGTGGTCGGGAGATCGACGAGCTCAACGAGGTCCGCACCGGTCGACGGGCGCCGCTTGCAGCTCACGATTGACTACGACGTGCAGAAGGCGCTCGAGGACAGCTTCCGCGTCGGCAATCACAACGGCGCGGCGGCGTTTCTCGATCCGAACACCGGTGAGATTCTGGCGATGACGAGCTTGCCGGCGTTCGATCCCAACGCCTTCGCGGTCGGCATCAACGGGTCCGCGTGGTCTCAACTCCTTACCGATCCGCTGCGCCCGCTGACGAACCGTTTGATTCAGGGCACGTACTCGCCGGGATCGACGTTCAAGGTCGTCATGGCGGTTGCCGGCTTGATGGACGGCGCGATCACGCCGGAAACGACGTTCTATTGTCCGGGCCAGGCGACGTTCTACGGCCGCGCGTTCAAGTGCCTGGGCCGCCACGGCAGCCTCGACCTCCGCCACGCGATCGAGCGCTCGTGCAACATCTACTTCTACAACGTCGGCCAGCGCCTCGGCATCGACGCGATCAACAAGTACGCGACCATGCTCGGGCTGACGGGCAAGACCGGCATCGACCTGCCGAACGAAGAGGCGAGCCTCGTGCCGTCGACCGAGTGGGCGCGTCTCAATCGAAAGAGCGCGCCGAAGTGGTACCCCGGCGAGACCATTTCCGTCGCTATCGGCCAGGGCGCGGTCAGCGTCACGCCGATGTCGCTCGCCACGATGATCGCGACCGTGGCCAACGGCGGTTCGCTGGTCACGCCTCACCTGGTGCGCGCCGTCGACGAGGGCGGGGGCTGGGTGCCGAGACCCGTCGCGGCGCCAAAGTACGCGATCCACATTCCGCCCAACTCGATGCAGGCGATTCGCGACGGGTTGTGGGCAGTGGTCAACGGCGAGTCCGGTACGGCGCGGCGATCGAAGATTGCCGGCCGCGACGTCTCCGGCAAGACCGGTACTTCACAGCTCGTGTCGCTCGAGCGCAAAGCCCAGGCGGCGCGCGCCGGCATGGACGTGCGCGATCACGGTTTCTTCGTGTTCTTCGCACCGCGAGACAATCCGCAGATCGCCGGCGTCGTCTTTGCGGAGCACGGCGCGCACGGATCGGATGCCGCCTTTATCGCCAAGCACGCGATCGAAACGTATTTCGCGAAGAAGGACGGTCTGCCGTTGCCGGTGCTGGTACCCGCCGGGGACGCCCGCGGTTCCGGCGCCTGCCGTGCCGTCGCGGGTCGATTGCCCAGGTCCCGGGCGTACGGACGCAGGCGTCAAGCCAATGATCGACCGGCGCCTCGTCCCGCACATCGACTGGCCGCTCATCGCGGCGCTCGTCGCCCTGGCCTTGTTGGGCTCGTGCACGATCTACAGCGTCACGTGGGATCGGCTGGCCGGTCAGCCAGGCAACGAATTCTGGATGCAGCTGTACGCGCTGCCGGTGGCGTTTGGCGCGCTGTTCCTCTGTCTCGTGATCGACTACCGCAGTCTCGCGCAGCGATCGTTCTTCATCTACGCGGCGCTCGTCGCGGCGCTGCTCTACGTCGCCTACTTCGGCGCGGTGCGTGGCGGCTCGCGCCGCTGGATTGACCTGGGACCTGGCAACCTGCAGCCGTCGGAGTTCGCCCGGATCACGCTCGCGCTCTCGCTCGCGATGTTCTTCGGCGACAGCCGCCGGTCCGCGCGATCCATGGCCGAGCTCGTGTTCAGCGCGGTGATCCTGGCGGTGCCGTTCTACCTCATCATGCGGCAGCCGGATCTCGGGACGGCGGCCACGCTGCTGCCGGTCTATCTTGGCGTCGTCTACCTCGCCGGTCTTCGCCTCCGATGGATTGCCATTGCCGCGGTCGTGCTCGCCCTGCTCTCGCCGGTGATCTGGTCGTACGGTCTGCAGGACTACCAGAAGGAACGGATTGAGATGTTCATCGATCCCTCGAAGGATCCGAGGGGCGCGGGGTACCAACAGATTCAAGCCAGGATCACGGTGGGCTCAGGCGGCCTTTACGGCAAAGGGCCTCTGAACAGCACCCAGGGCGGCTACGGGTTCCTGCCCGTGGCTCACAACGATTTCGTATTTTCAGTCTTTGCCGAGGAGTACGGCTTTCTGGGCGTGATTGTCGCCCTTGGTCTCTACCTGTTCGTGATTGTTCGAAGTCTCGACGCGGCGACGATGGCTCGCGACCGCGTCGGGGGCATGCTCGTCGTGGCAATCGTCTCGGGTTTCGGGTTCCAAGTGTTGTACAACATCACTATGTCGGCGGGTCTGGCCCCGGTAAAAGGGCTGACCTTGCCGCTCATGAGTTATGGCGGGTCGTCGCTCGTCGCGACGCTTGCCGGTTTTGGCCTGATCCTGAACGTCAGGATGAGGCGGTTCACGAACTGACGTTTGTCGGCTCGGGTCTCAGGGCCTGGGGCTTCGGGCACGCCATGTGGCGCCGACCCACGCCTCGAGACATAAGCCTCAAGCCAGTTTCTGGGTCCTACCGAATGCTTCTCTCCACTGAGCGTCTTTCCGTCGCCGTGCTGGTCCTTCTGTGCAGCCTGTTGGTCTGCGCGCGGACCCTGCGGCTGGTGTGGCTCTCACGGAGCATCCGGCCGGTCGGGACCCGCTGGAGCTGCCCGCATGAACAAGGAGATGATTATCTCCTCGACCCGCCACGAGACGCGTGTGGCGATTCTCGAGGACGATCAGGTCGTCGAGCTCTTCATCGAGCGCGAGCAATCGCGCGGCGTGGTTGGGAATATCTACAAGGGCCGGGTGTCGAAAGTCCTCCCCGGCATGCAATCCGCGTTTGTTGATCTCGGCCTGGAACGCGACGCGTTCCTGTACGTCACCGACGTCATCAGTCCCACGGCCGAGTCGCTCGAGGACGACGACGAGCCGGGTGTCGCCGAACCGCCCGAGAGCGTCGGCGGCGGAATCGCACGAGGCGCCGGAACCTGCGGCTGCAGGACGTCGTCGCCGCCGACGCGGATGATCGCGCTGACGATCGGCCGGCCGACGATTCGTCCGACGCGGAGCTGAACCACACGAATGAGCCTGAGGCCGCGGCGCCGTCCGGTTCAGGCAGGCCGACGAACCGCCCGCGCAGAATGCGGCCGCGCGTCAGAACGCCGCGTCGCGTCCGGATCGTCGAGCCCGGGATCGCACGCAGCCGGACGCCCGCATCGAGGACCTGCTCAAGGAAGGCCAGGAGGTCGTCGTCCAGGTCGTCAAGGAGCCGCTCGGCACGAAGGGCGCCCGCATCACGTCGCACCTCAGCCTGCCGGGACGGTTCCTGGTCTACATGCCGACCGTTGAGCACATCGGCGTGTCACGCAAGATCGAATCGCGCGAGGAACGTCGTCGCCTGCGCGGAATCGTGCAGCGGTTCCGTGAACAGTCCGGATTGCCCGGCGGGTGCATCATCCGCACCGCCGCCGCCAACCGCCCAGAGGAAGACATCCTGACGGACCTGACGTACTTCCAGCAGGTCTGGCAGGAGATTCAGCGGAGGAAGGAATCGGAACGCACGCCGGCGGTGCTGTTCCGCGAAGAGAGTCTCGTCACCAAGCTGCTGCGCGATCTGCTCAACGAGCAGTTCCAGGCCATTCGCCTCGACCACGCCGAGGAGTATCAGCGCGCGGTCGGATTCGTGCAGCGCATCATGCCCAGCATGGTCTCGCGCGTGAAGCACTACGCGAAGGATTACCCGATCTTCGACGAATACGGCGTGCAGAGCGAGATCGACAAGGCGCTCAGAAGCAAAGTCTGGCTCAAGTCCGGCGGATACATCGTCGTCAATCAGACCGAAGCGCTCGTGGCGATCGACGTCAACACCGGGCGGTACGTCGGCAAGAAGTCGTCCGGCCGGCTCGAAGACACGATCGTGAAAACGAACCTCGAGGCCGCGCGGGAAATCGTGCGGCAAGTGCGTCTGCGCGACCTCGGCGGCATCATCGTCCTCGACTTCATCGACATGGAGGAGAAGAAGAACCGCCAGAAGGTCGCCCAGGCCCTCGAGCAGGAACTGCGTAGGGACCGGGCGCCGTCGAAGTCGGTGCAGGTGTCCGACTTCGGGTTGATCATCATCACCCGCAAGCGCGTGAAGAGCAGTCTCGAGCGCATGCTGACGGAGCCATGCCCGTACTGCTCAGGGACCGGCGCCATCAAGGCGAGCGCGACCATCTGCTACGACATCCTGACCGAGGTGAAGAAGGTCCGGAGCGAGCTCGACGGCTACAGCCTGGTGCTTCGGGTCAATCCTGAAATCGCACGGGCGCTGAAGGACGAAAGCCGCAGCGTGTTCCGGGAGCTCGAAACCGTTGTTGGGCGTCCGGTGACCGTACGTCCCGACGAGCAGCTTCATCACGAGCAGTTCGATCTGATGGCGATATGACCCTCGTCCGGCCCGCAGATTGCATCTGTGCTACTTTCAAGTCCATTGGAGGTGTTTCGATGACCCCGAAGTCACGCATGGCCCGGCTGGTCGGGCTGATCGCGGTTGGATTGCTGGTTTCCCCGTTTGTCGTCGCGGCGCAGACCGGCGAATCACTCGGAACCGTCCGGTTGCCACAGAGCGTCATGGCCAACGGCCAGGCTCTGGCGGCCGGAACCTACACCGCGCGTCTTTCGACTGAGAACGTCTCGCGCGTGGTCGGTCAACCGGCGGACAGCACGCGGTGGGTTGAGTTCGTCCAAGGCGGCCAGGTCAAGGGCCGCGAGTTGGCCACCGTCGTGGCGCCTGCTGACGTCAAAGCAGGTCGCCAAGGGCACACCGCCGCCCCAGGGCACAGCGCGAATTCAGGCCTTGCGTGGCGGCGAATATCTCCGGGTCTGGCTGAATCGTGGCGGGACTCAGTACCTCATTCACCTGAGCGTGAAGTAGCAACTATTTCCGGCCGACGACCACATCTCCACTGAAGGTCCCAGCGATCACCACGGCACTCGCGTCACCGACGGTGGCGCGAAGCTCGCCGCGGTTCATGCTGATCGATTGAAGGGACAGGCCTTCCGGCCGAATCCGGCCGCTGAAGCTGCGCGCCTGCAGCTCGAATCCGACGTTGCCGGTCACCGCCAGCCGGACCGTGCCCGAATGACTCTGGAGCTCATACCGGCCGTTCCGAGCCAGCGGCCCACCGAACTCGACCGGCCCGAGAGGCTCTTCATCAATGCACCGTCGCAGGTCACGCCGTCCGCGCGGATACGTCCACTGACGTTCTCGGCCGTCACGCGGCGCGCCCGGACATTCGTGAGCGTGATGTTCCCGCTGACGGTCCCGGCGGTGACTGCGCCATCCGTCTGCACGTCGGTCAGGACGATCTCTCCGGAAACCGACCGCGCCTGCGAGACCCGGCCGGCATCGTTGATGCGAATCGTGCCGCTGATCGTGTCCACGGTCAGGTCGCCGATGATCCCGCGGACCGTGATGTTGCCGGAAACGCTGCGCGTATTCAGACGTGTGCCGGCCGGCGCGGTCACGTTGAACGTCGTGGTCACCTGATACGGCGTTCGGCGTCGTGGGTAGGTCGTGTCCACGACGACGCGGTCGCCGCGATGGTCGATGGTGACCTGCACTTCCTGCAGACCGAGCGCGGCGTCGGCATCGTTGTTGGCGCGAGACTGTTTGACCGTCTCGATCACGACGTCCCGTCCGCTGCCCACGTTGACCGTGATGTCGCCAGAGACATTTCTCAGTTCGAGCAGGCCATTCGCGCCAAGGGCGATCGTGCGCGTCGACCGGTCACTCCGCTCGTTGCGGTCGCGGTTCTGA
Source organism: uncultured Acidobacteriota bacterium (assembly GCA_963730485.1). Lineage (GTDB taxonomy): Bacteria > Acidobacteriota > Vicinamibacteria > Vicinamibacterales > SCN-69-37 > CAVTYZ01. Next base: position 45,481 of record CAVSRY010000005.1, read on the forward strand.
ACTGCCGGCTCCGGCGTCGCGGCGAATGCCTGTCGCACGATCGCGGCGTCTGGCAGGGCCGCGCCGAGCGTCACAACGAGCGCCAGCGCAGCGGTTCTCAACCTCATGATTTTTTCCCCAGTGTCTCCGCGGCTCGTTGCGCGCCTTCCGGATCGCCCGACCGCATTTCGTTGATCAGTGAGACCGTCGTCTGCAGGACGGTGATCTTTCGCCGCAGGGCATCGAACAGGCTGTCGCGCGCCGGCTCGCTCTGCGGGTTGCTCGCGAGCGCCGCGCGGCTCTCGGCAATGGCCAGATCGATCGCGCCCAGACTCTCGCGCACGTCGGTGGCGATCGTGTCGTCCATTGGCGAGCCGCTGGTCTTGGTCATCGCCTCCAACTCCGTCAGCGCGCGTTCGTAGTGCGCCGCGGCCAGGTTCAGCTCGTCGGCAATGGCTTCGACGGAACCCGCGGGCGCCGCGTTGTCAGCCTGTGCCGGAGCGGTGCCGGAGGGCGTGGGCTGGGTCTGCTGGATCCGCTGCGCCACGTAAAGCCCGGCGGTCACGAGCACGAGCGCGGCCGCGAGGCCGGCCCATTGCCAGATCGGCGCGCGGCTGGGAGTGCGCGCCGTGCGGTTCGAGGCGTCCGACTGACGGAGGTTCCCGGCGATCTGGAGCCACACGTGATCGGGCGGCGCGATCGGTCCGATTTCACGCGTCGCGCGGCGGAGCCGATCGAGATCGGCGAGGACACCTCGGCAGGTCGCGCAGCTGCCCAGGTGCTCGCGCACACGCACCTCGACCTCCGCGCGCAGGCGTGAGTCGACGAGCAGGCTCAGCTCGGGTTGAATCTCGCGACAAGTTGGGGCCGTCATGCAGGCTCCGCAGCACTCACGCGCCGATCGGCCAGCATCTCGCGAAGCCGCATGCGCGCGCGGTGAAGTTGAGATTTCGACGTGCCATCGGACACGCCGAGCAGATCGCCGATCTGCCGGTGATCGAATCCTTCGACATCGTGCAGCACGAACACCGTGCGCGCCCCGGTCGGGAGCGCGGCGATCGCGCGCTCGAGATCGAGACGGTCCACGGTGCCGAGCACAGGTCCTGCGCTCGCCACGTGCCCTTCGATGTCGCCGTCGATCCCGTCGGTCAGGTGCGACCAGCGGCTGCCGCGGCTGCGAAGGTGGTCGAGGCACAGGTTCGTGGCCAGGCGAAAGAGCCAGGTCCCCAGCGCGGACTCACCCCGGTAGAGGCCAAGCTTGCGATGTGCGGACAGAAACGTTTCCTGCAACAGGTCCTCGGCTTCGATACGTCCCACCAGCCGGCAGATCAGGCCGAAGAGTCGCGGCGCATGTGTTCGGTAGATTTCCTCGAACGCGCCGGGCGCGTTGGCCCGGCACCGTTCGACGAGCGCCATGTCCGCGTGAGCCTGCACCGGTCCGTTCATGTGCGTTAGACGGGGCCTGTTACGGGGGCGTTGCAGTGGGTGTCCCCAGCGGTGCGTGGCGAAGTCCCGGACCCGGCCGCGGCGGACGGTCAGGCCCTCGGCGGCCAGCAGGGCCGCCTTGAGCTCGACATTCCCCCCATAGCCGCCGAGCGCGCCGCCTGCCGCGACCACGCGGTGGTAGGGCAATCCCCGGCGGGTCGAGCGTGCTCATGATCTGTCCCACGGCGCGTGCCGCCCGTGGGCGTCCGGCCATCCGCGCGACGTCCCCATACGTGGCGACCCGGCCGGCAGGAATTCGGCTGACCACGGTCAGCACGCGGCGGACGAACGGCGTCAGGCTCACCGGACGCGTCCCATCGCTTCGGTGAGCACGCGCCCCTGCGCGCGTGGCATCGTGATCCCTGCCAGGGCCGCAAGCGTCGGCGCGACGTCGACGATCGAGCTGGCAGTGCCGTGACGTCCCGCGACGACGCGCGAGCCGATCAGCGCGACGGGCACGCGCGTGTCGTAGTCGTACGGCGTGCCATGATTCGTGCCGGCATCGCTGATCACCCAGTTCCGCGCAGGCACGAACATCAGGTCGCCGCTTCGATCAGGCACGTAGCTCGCGCGCATGGCCGCGAGCAACGCGTCCTCGGTGGCGCCGGTCGCGGTGAGTTGATCCGACCAATACACGCGTGCGATCCCTGGAACGGCCAGCAACGCGCGGTCCACAGCCTCCCTCAGCGTGGCGTTGGGACGCACCTTGTCGATGACGCCAGGTGCGAGATAGATCGACGACCCTGAAATCGCGTGCACCGACGGTCGCCGCGCCGAAGCGCACTCGACAGCGCGACGTCAACAGCTCGTCCCACCGCCGACAGGCTGACGCGACCGCCAGTCTCGGTAGGCAGCGGGGCGACACCGTGATCGGACGTCAGCGCGAGCACGTAGCGATCGCGGCCGATCGATTGGTCGAGCGTCCCGATGAGCCGGCCGAGCACGACGTCGAGGCGGGCCAGCACATCCTGTACTTCGTGACTCTTCGGACCGTACGAATGGCCGACGTAGTCGAGTGCCGCGAAACTCATCAGCAGCAGGTCGGGACCGGGCCGGCGGTTCCGCCGAGACCGAGCGACGCGATCAGCGACACGGCAAGATCACCGAGGTACGCGTCGCTGAACGGCGACGCGTCCCAGATTGGCGTGAACGATGCGCCGAACGGTGGCCTGCAGGCTGTGAGGAAACACGGCGCTGCGGGTTCTCCGGGCGCGCGATCCTCATTGAGGTACGCCTCGATCGGAAGTCGGCGTTCCCACGAGGCATCCGCGCGCGGCGCGAGGCAGGGTGCGCCGCCAGGAAGGAGGCGACCTCAGGCGCCGGGACCGTCGCGTACGCCGTCGATGTCGCCCAGGTGCCGCTGTCTTCCTCCCACATCGCGAGCGTGCGGGCGCCGCCATGACCGACGAGACTGATCGCGGACCGTGCCTTGAGTGCGAGGCTGACGATGCGGGGCGGCGACGCCGCCTGTCGCCGAAGCTCGTCGGCCAGCGTCGGCGCGCGAAGGTGGCGCGCGCTGTGCCGCTCAGTCGCTCGTCCAGGACCGATCGCGACGGGGCTGACGCCAGGGTCCTCCGTGCAACTGACGAACCGGCTGGTTCCGCGATCGAACCACTCGTTGTCCACGATGCCGTGCGACGACGGCAACGTGCCTGTGGCGATGCTGCTGTGCCCCGTGCACGTACGCGTCATGCCCGTACGGCACCACGGCATTCGTGAACACCGCGCCGCGCTGAAAGATCTCGCGAAGGCCGTCGGTCCACTGATGACCGTAGGTCTCGACGTAGTCTCCGCGAAACTGATCGACGACGACGAGCACGAGGAGCGAAGGTCGCGACGCCTGCGCCGTTCATCGACGGCGTCGGCGGCGGGGCTGACGAGCGCTACCGCAAACACAGCCGGCAGCACGACGACGCGTGTGACGTCCAGTCATCGTCGCCAGACCCAGAAGCACAGGCCTGCAAGATAGACGTCGTAGATGGCGCAGCCGACCGTGAACCAGTGCGGCGCCACGTCAGGAGACAGCCAGCCGGGGCGATGGGCGATGTTGATGAGCGCGTGAACAAGGAAGAGGCCCATCGCAAGGAGCAGCCCGTCGCGCGGCTCGCGTTGAAGCACGATGCCGCCGAGGCCGACGAACACGACGCCGAGTGAGGCGTCGAGGTGGCCCATCGGCGACGTCGGGCCGGGCCGCTGGCCAGCCCGATCGAGATCCCGCCGACGGCCGCCACCAGAATCCCGGCCCATCGCGCGAGTCGCAACTCACCGACCAGCCGATCCGGCGATCGCGGATCGGTCCGCGCGATCTGCCACGACATCATCGTCACCGCGCTGGCCGATAGCACGGCGGCGACGAGCACGAGCCAGACCGTCTCACTCAAGGATTCCCACTATACTTGCCCTCCGCGATGACGGGGGAGTCTCTGGACAACCGACGGCTGCGGCTCGCGCGCGGCCGCGTTCGCGATTCTCCTGGCGGCCGCCGTTTTCCTGCTCGGGGATCTCCTGCACGCCAACCTCCGGGCCTCGGTCGGCATCATGTGTTTCATTGCGGTCTGCGTGGCTTTCTCGACGGATGTCCGCGCGATCCGGTGGCGAATCGTGTTCTGGGGACTGGTTCTGCAGGTCGGTCTGGCTCTCATCATTCTGAAGCTCCGGATCGGCAACTCGCGGCCCGGCTACGCGTTTTTCGTGCTGTTGTCCGATGGCGTCAGCAAGTTCCTCGAGTTCACGCGGGCCGGCGCGGAGTTCGTGTTCGGCGGGCTGGCGAATCAGGAGGCGATGAGCAAGGTCTTCGCCGGCGGCTACGTGTTCGCGTTCATGGGCCTGCCGACGATCATCTTCGTCGCGTCGTTTTTCTCCGTCCTCTACTACTTCGGCATTCTTCAGTTCGTGGTTCGCGGCATGGCGCGCGGCATGATGTCGCTGATGGAGACGAGCGGCGCGGAGACGTTGTCGGCCGCGGCCGACGTCTTCATGGGCAACACCGAGGCCCCGCTCACGATCAAGCCGTACGTGGCGCGGATGACGCAGTCGGAGTTGCTGAGCGTCCTCGTGTGCGGGTTGGCGACGATCTCCGGCGGCATGATGGCCGTCTACATCGGCCTTGGCGCCGATCCCGTCGCCATTCTCACGACCAGCGTGATGGCGGCGCCGTGCGGCCTCTACCTGTCGAAGATTCTGCTGCCCGAGCTCGAAGAGCCGGAGACGCCGGAGCCAGGCGCCGGCGACGACCGAGACCCCGCACGTCAACGTGATCGACGCGGCTGCCGCGGGCGCCACCGAGGGTCTCACGTTGGCGCTCAATGTCGGCGCCATGCTGATCGCGTTTCTCTCGCTTCTCGCCTTCGCGGACTACCTGCTGGGGCGCCTGCACGAGGGGCTCTCGGCCGCGTCGATCTTCGCCGTGGTGTTCGCGCCCGCGGCCATGCTCCTCGGCGTGCCGGCGGCCGACGTGCCGGCCATCGCTGACCTCCTCGGCACGAAACTCGTCGCCAACGAGTTCGTCGCCTTCATCAAGCTGACGACCGACTACAAGGGTGTCATCAGTCCCGAGTCGCACATCCTCGCGACGTATGCCCTGACGGGCTTCGCGAACTTCGGATCGATCGGGTGCTCCTCGGCGGCATCGGCGCGATCGCGCCGACCCGGCGCGGCGACCTGGCGCGGCTCTCGGGCCGTGCCTTGATCGGCGGCTTCCTCGCGACGATGATCAATGCTGCGATTGCGGCGATACTGATTTGAAGCGGTTCCAGGGTTCCAGGGTTCCGCGGTTCCACGGTTCTGACTGGCGGACCGCCGGTGATCGCGAACCTGGAACCCTGGAACCTGGAACCGTGGAACCGCGTAGATGTCCACTTACTTCGATCGCGTCAACGAAGCCGCCGGCCTGGATTCGGGCCAAGTTTCGCGAGCTGCCCGACACGGCCGTCATCCTCGGCTCCGGGCTGGGGACGTTTGCCGAGAGCCTTGCGCCCGCGATGGCGGTCGCCTACGAGGCGATTCCTCACTGGCCGCCGTCACGGATCACCGGGCACGCCGGCCGGCTCGTCCTCGGCAGCGCGGCCGGACGTCGCGTCCTCGCGCTGTCAGGCCGCGTCCACGTGTATGAAGGCTACGACCTCGAGGCCGTGACGTTCGCCATCCGCGTGCTCGGGCGTCTTGGCGTTCGCTCGCTCGTCCTGACCTCGGCCGCGGGAGGCATCAACCCGCGGTTCACGCGAGGCGCGCTGATGGTGCTCGACGACCACATCAACTTCATCGGCGCGAACCCGCTCGTCGGACCGAACGAGGATCGATTCGGGCCGCGGTTTCCCGACATGACGTGGTGTACGCGGAGCGGCTGCGGCGGATTGCCGACGAGGCGGCGCGCGCGATCGGGCTGCCGATCGAACACGGCACGTACATCGCGGTGAGCGGCCCAAGCTACGAGACGCCATCCGAGATTCGCGCGTTTCGCGCTGCTCGGCGCCGATGCCGTCGGGATGTCGATGGTGCCCGAGGCGCTGGTGGCCCGTCACATGGGCCTCGACGTGCTCGGCCTGTCCTGCATCACCAACATGGCCGCCGGCATGACGCCCGGCCCTGTCACGCAGGAAGAAGTCATCGAGACGGCAAGCCGGGTGCGGGCCGAGTTCGTGGCCCTGCTCGAGGGCATTCTGAGCCGTCTCTAGGGCCGGATTCCGACCAGTTCCAACCATTCCGGGCCCCTGCTGCATCCAACCCTCTGACGCCAGATGACGGCCCTGACGCTACAGGGAGCGCTCCTTCCAGATGCCATGGGCCGCGAAGACGTGGCACGGGCCGCGGCCGGCGACATGGCCGCGTTCGAGCGCCTCTATCGCTCTCACGTTGCGAGGATTCACTCGCTGGTCCGGCGCATGGCCGGCCCGGGTGAGGCCGACGACCTGACCCAGGACATCTTCCTGCGCGCGTGGAGCCGGCTCGCGACGTTTCGGGGCGAGTCGGCGTTCGGGACCTGGCTCCATCGGCTGGCGGTGAACATCGTCGTGGAGAGATTGCGATCCCCTGCGGCTCGCCTGCGATGGGTGGACGACGACGATGTGCTGCAGGGCGTAGCGCCGGCCGGTTCGCCGGGCGTCCGAATCGATCTCGAGGCGGCGCTCGAGCAGCTCCCGCCAGGCGCGCGCGGGATCTTCGTGCTCCACGACGTCGAGGGGCACACGCATCAGGAGATTGCGAACGCTGCTTGGCGTGTCGGTGGGAACGTCCAAGGCGCAGTTGCACCGGGCACGAATGCTGTTGAGGCGGTCACTTGGGTGATGACGAGGGACAAGGCATGAGCGATACGTGGACTGACCGGTTGTCGGAATACGTGGACGGCGACCTGACCGAGACGGACCGTCTCGAGCTCGAACGTCATCTCGAGAGTTGTTCGTCCTGCCGGACGATCGTGACTGAGCTGAAGGCGGTGGTCGCCCGGGCGCGTGCGCTCGAGGACCTGCCGCCCCGCCAGGATTTGTGGCCGGCCGTGGCCCGTTCGGCGAAGCGTCCATCGCGGCGCGTGTCGATCTCGTTCGTGGAGCTCATCGCGGCCAGCTTGTTCATCGCGTTCATTTCAGGTCTGACGGTGTGGGTCGTCACCGGACGTGACCGTGCGGTGGCGCCGAGCTCTGCCGCCGTGTCTCGCGGGCCGGCTGGCTCCGCGGTCGTGCCGGTCTCGTCCGGCGGCGCCACCTACGACCGCGCGGTTGCGGATCTTCTTCAGGCGCTCGATGAAGGGCGCAAGCAGCTCAGCCCCCGGACGATCGACGTGATGGAGCGCAGTCTGACCACTGTCGATCGAGCGATAGCCGAAGCCACGGCGGCCCTCGACCAGGATCCGGGCAATGTGTTTCTCAGTCTTGCACCTCGCGCGCGAGCGCCAGCGGAAACTGGCGCTCCTCCGGCAGGTGCAGAGCTCTCGCGGAGCGGTCGAAGTCAGACGCCGCGATTCAGTAGGACGAATTCTCGAGGAGTGCCACCGATGACTGTTGGTTCGATGCTCGTTGCCCTCTCCCTGATGGCGTCGCCCGGCGCGGCGACGCTGGATCAGTCTGCCGAACGCGTCGTCGGCGCCCGCACTCAGAGCGATCAGACCGTTCAGGTGCCGAAAGGGACCCGCGTCGAAGTGGACGACTGCGCGGGCGAGCATCATCGTGCGGACGTGGGACCGCGACGCAGTGAGGGTTCAGGCCCGCCACACCAGCCGGACGCGTGTCCGCGCGAACCTGGTCGGCAATCAGCTTCGGATCGACATCGACGCGGATCGCGGTCCTGGCAGCGCCGATCTCGAATTGTCCGTGCCGGCCTGGATCAACCTTCGGATTGATGGAAACAACTGCTTTGTCGAGGTCGCCGGGGTGAGCGGCGCCGTGTCCGTGAAAACGGTCGAGGGAGACATCGTGCTCACTGGCTTGTCCGGGACGGTGGATGCCGAGTCGGTTGAGGGAAAAATCACGCTCGAGGGTGGCCGCGGGCGGGTTCAGCTCAGCACCGTGGAAGGCGACATTGCCATCAGCAAAGCCGGCGGCGAAATCGTGGCTGAGTCCGTGGACGGCGAGATCACGCTGACTGAGACTCAGGCGTCCGCGGTTGAGATTTCGACGGTTGACGGCGACGTTCTGTACAGCGGCGCCCTGCTGGCTACCGGCCGCTATCTCTTCACGACCCACGACGGCGACGTCACCATGGCGATTCCAGAGAACACCAGTGCGACGTTCTCGGTCCGCACGTTTGGCGACAGCCGCGTGGAATCGACACTCCCATTGAAGCAGGGCACGGCTGGGCGCCGCGGACAGCGCGCGACCTACACGCTCGGTGGCGGAGCCGCTCAGGTCGATATCGAAGCATTCGATGGCTCGGTCCGGATCCGGCGGCCCGGGGAGACCCAGAAGGATTGAACCCGTCGAGTATGATCGTCGGGATGTTGCCGACGATCGAATGGCGGCCTGACGCCGTCGTGATGGTTGACCAGCGCAAGTTGCCCGCGCAGGAAGTCTACGTTCACTGCAAGACCCCCGTCGAAGTCGCCCGAGCGATCAAGACCATGGTGATTCGAGGCGCGCCCGCGATCGGCGTGGCCGCAGCGATGGGACTCGCCTTGGGTGCGCGGAAGTCGAAAGCGCAAGGCACACGCCAGCTGACCGTTGAGTTCACCAAGACGTGCGACCTCATGGCCGGAACGCGGCCGACGGCGGTCAACTTGTTCTGGGCGATCGATCGCATGAAGCGGGCGTTTGCTGCCGGCGCGCAGGCAGGGGAGTCCGTGGCGGAGCTCGGTGATCGCCTGGAGCGCGAGGCCATGGCGATCCATGACGAGGATGTGGCGAGCTGCCGGAACATGGGCCGGTTCGGCGCGGAAGTCGTGCCCGACGGCGCCAGAATCCTCACGCACTGCAACGCCGGCGCTCTCGCCACCGCCGGCTACGGGACCGCACTCGGAGTCGTTCGCGCAGCCGCCGAACGCGGCAAGGTCGTCCAGGTCTATGCGGACGAGACCCGTCCCTTCTTTCAGGGCGCGCGGCTGACCGCGTGGGAGCTCGTCAAGGACCACGTCCCGACCACGGTGATCGCCGAGGGCATGACCGGTCCGCTCATGCAGCGCGGCCAGGTAGATTTCGTCGTCGTCGGCGCCGATCGCATTGCGGCCAATGGCGACGTCGCCAACAAGATCGGGACGTACACTGTGGCGCTGCTGGCGAATGCGCACGGTGTGCCGTTCTACGTCGCCGCGCCGCTCTCGACGATCGACCTCGCCACACCGGACGGCAGCCACATTCCGATCGAGCAGCGCCCGTCACGCGAGATGACGCACGTCGGCGCCACGCGCATCGTGCCGGACGGCGCGGACGTCTGGAACCCGGCTTTCGACGTCACACCAGCCAGGCTCGTGTCGGGCATCATCACGGAAAAGGGCATCGCACGAGCGCCGTACAGCGAGACTCTGAAGGCGCTCTTTGACCAGCCCTAAGCCCTGAGCCCTAAGCCCTAAGCCTTGAGCCCTAAGCCCTAAGCCTGTCCATGATCGTCCTCGGCATCGAGACCTCGTGCGATGAAACCGCGGCGGCGGTGGTCGAAACAACGGGTGACACGGCCAAGCCGTGGCGCGTTCGCTCGAATGTCATCGCGTCGCAGGCCGAGATCCACCGCGAGTGGGGCGGTGTGGTTCCCGAGATCGCCTCGCGCCAACATGTTCGCGACATCTGTGGCGTCGTCGAGCGCGCCCTCGCCGATGCGGGCGCTTCGTGGAAGGACGTGGACGCTATCGGCGTGACTGAAGGTCCAGGCCTCGTCGGTTCGCTGCTCGTCGGTGTCTCGTTTGCGAAGGCGGCCGCGGCGATGCTCGGCCGGCCAGTCGTTGCTGTCCATCACCTGGCCGGACACATCGAATCGATCTTCCTCGAGCACGGTGCCATCCCGCTCCCGGCCGCCGTGCTGGTCGTCTCCGGCGGTCATACCAGTCTGTACGTCGTGCCAGAGCCCGGAATCTACGGTCTCGTTGGACGCACGCGCGACGATGCGGCGGGCGAGGCCTACGACAAGGTCGCGAAGCTCATCGGGCTCGGCTATCCCGGTGGACCGGCAATCGACCGCGTCGCGCGAGACGGCGACGAGACGGCGGTCAATCTGCCGAAGCCACGGTTCACCCACGCCGATCGCAAGCCACCGCCGCCCAATCTTGCGGCCTCGTCGTATCGGCACGCCGACCGGCCGCTCGTCGAGTTCAGTTTCTCTGGCCTCAAGACTGCGGTTCTTCGACACTTGCAGCTGTCCGGTGCGTCGACGGCCGAGAATCTGGCGGCGCCGCTGGACACGGGCGCACTGTCCGGGCAGGCGATTGCCGACATCGCGGCCAGCTTTCAGCGCGTCGTGGTGGAGTCACTGGTCGAGCGCACGTTCGAAGCCGCCCGTTCGCTCGGCGCGCGGAGCATCGGTATCGCCGGCGGTGTATCGGCGAACAGCCGACTGCGCCGGGACGCGGCGGCCCGCGGTGAGCGCGAAGGGCTGCCGGTGTTTCTCCCCGCACTCGCGCTTTCGACCGACAACGCCGCGATGATCGCTGCCGCCGCCCTCCGCCGGCTCGAGCGCGGTCAGGCCTCGACGCTCGATTTCAACGCCCACGCGTCGCTCGAGATCCGGTGACTCCTGTCTCTCGTCGCTATCCCGCGGCGCCCGTAGTCGGGATCGGCGCGGTGATCCTGATGTCCGACACGTCCGTTGTTCTCGTTCGCCGCGCGCAGGAGCCGCTCGCGGGCCGGTGGAGCCTTCCAGGCGGCGCCGTCGAGCTGGGCGAGACGCTGCGTGCCGCTGCCGCGCGCGAGGTCCTCGAGGAGACGGGACTGGTCGTTGACGTGGGCCCCGTCGTCGAGGCTGTCGATCACATTGATGTCGATTCGGAAGGCAAAACCACTTACCACTTTGTAATCGTGGACTATCTCTGCTTGCCACGCGGCGGAACGCTCAGGCCGGGCGATGATGTAGATGACGCGGTCATCGCCGATGTCGGCGCGCTCGAGCCATATGAACTCACGGCGCCTGCGCGCGTAGTAATCGGTCGAGCGATCGACTTGTACGTCGAGCACAGGAGACGTTCATGATGCGGCGCGTGGCGGCCATCGTTCTGGCGATCAACTGTTCGCTGGTTTCGCTGTCTGCGGACCTCAAGTACACGATGACGGTGGTGGCCCGGCCCTCAACGGTCGCCGCGTCGACGCCAGCCAATCCGATTTTGGGCATCCTGGGACCCATGGTGGTCAACACGATCGCGCCGCCCGGCGGCGTACAGGTGACGACCACGATCGGAGAGGGCGGTTCGCGTTTCGAGTACGACAAGGCGTACACGATCATTCCGGCTGGTGGCGTCATGATCGTGACGCCCGACGGAACGATTACCGTCCTCAATTCCACCGAGCGGACCTACTGGAAGATGGCCAAGCCGGCGGGGCTCGGGGCGAACGGCATTGCGCCTGTCGTCAAAGTCGATCGCACCGGGTCGTTCGAGACGATCGCGGGTGTGCGCTCGGAGCGCGCGACGATCAATATCCGCGTTCCGCTTCCCTTGCCCCCGGGCACGCAAATGCCCGGATTGCCCTCGGAGGTCACCGTCACCGGGGAGACGTGGCTCGCCGAACAATACAAGAAGTACGCGGCGATGTCGGCTGGAGTGACCTCGATGATGGGCTCACTCGGTCCGGACTCCCTCACGGCTGCCGGATTCCCGATGCGGTCGATCATGCGCAGCGAGCTCTTCGGCAGTCAGGAAATTGAGTCGGTCGTGACGACGATTGCTGAGACGCGCAGCGCCGGCCGGCGCGTTCGAGGTGCCAGCCGGCTTCAAGGAAGTGCCCGCGCCGGCATTCGGGATGCCGGGGATCGGTGCGGGCCGCTAGCGCGTCCCGCGCTCGTTCTGAACCCGTCTCCGCCTGACTTCGTATATCGTGTGACGCCCGAGCAGTCCGGGTGTCGCTGTCCATGGCTTCGGCTTCAGTCGTTCTCGACCACGTCAGTGTCTCGTACGGCCGCCAGGCCGCGCTTCGTGACGTCAGCGCCGTGTTTCCGTCGGGTGCCGTCGGGTTGCTCGGCCCCAACGGCGCTGGGAAGAGCACGATGCTCAAGTCTCTTCTCGGGTTCATCAAGCCAACCACCGGCCGGCTCGAGGTGCTGGGTCTCGACGTCGCGCACCGGGCGATGGACATCCGCACACGCCTCGGGTACATGCCGGAGACCGACGGTCATGTCCCGGGAATGAACGCCGTGACCTTCGTTGGCTATTGTGGCGAGCTCGCCGGACTACCGAAGGCCGACGCGATGCAGCGCGCCCACGAGGTGCTGTACTACGTTGGCCTCGGCGAAGCGCGCTACCGGAACGTCGAAACCTACTCGACCGGGATGAAGCAGCGCATCAAGCTCGCGCAGGCCCTCGTGCACGACCCGGATCTGCTGTTCCTCGATGAGCCGACGAACGGCATGGATCCGAAGGGCCGCGAAGAGATGCTCGACCTCATTCGCGATCTCTCGCACAACAAGGGTGTCAGTCTGATTCTGTCGTCGCACCTGTTGCCCGACGTCGAGTACACGTGCGACCACGTCGTCGTGCTCGACCGCGGCGCGATCGCCGCGTCGGGACCGATCGACGATCTCAAGGGCCCTGCGGGGCGCGTGTACGAAGTGCGTGTCAAAGGCGACGCCGGAGCTGTTTCTGGCTCGACTCCGCCAGGCCGGGTTGGAATGTCACGAGACGGACGACGACTTCTTGCGCGTGTTCGTGCTGGGTGATCCAGGCGAGCCGGGCGAGGACCAGCGCCGAATCTCCGCGCTCGCCCGTGAGTGTCACGCGCAGATTCGCCACCTCCGGCCCAGCCTTCCGACGCTCGAAGACGTGTTCGCGCGCGCTGTGGGCGAGCGATGAGTCCGGTCCACGACCAGAGCTATCGCCGCTACCAGGGCAAGCGCGAGCCTCACGGCCGCGGGTGGCTCGTCATCGCTGGCGCTGGCATGCGCGCGGTGCTGGCGAAGAAGGTGTTCCTGGGGCTGCTGCTCCTGGCGTGGCTGCCGTTTCTGGTCCGGACCGTCCAGATCTACGCGGTGACGATGTACCCGCAAACCAGTGAAGTCCTGCCGGTCAATGCCCGAATGTTCCAGAGCTTCGTCGAAGGACAGGGACTGTTCGCGTTTTTCGTGACGATCTACGTGGGTGCGGGTCTCATCGCCAACGACCGGCGCGCAAATGCTCTCCAGGTCTACCTCTCGAAACCGATTCTCCGGATCGAGTACATCGCGGGAAAACTGGCGGTCCTTGCCACGTTTCTTCTTGGCGTGACGCTCCTCCCGGCGGTCCTGCTGGTCGTCATGCAGGTCGTCCTCTCCGGAAGCGTGAATCTGCTGAGGGAGCATCCGACGCTCATTCCTGCCGTGGTCCTCGCGTCGCTGGTCCGCGTGATCGTGGCGTCCGCGACCATGCTCGCCCTGTCGTCGATCTCGCGAAGCGCCCGCTACGTCGCCGTCATGTACACCGGCGTCATTTTTTTCGCGGAGGCGATGTACGGCGTGCTGTCGTTCGTCACCGGGTCCACTCGCGTCGCGTGGATCTCGATCACGGGCAACTTCGACGTCGTGACCGATGCCATCTTTCGTGAGGCGCCACGTTACGACACGCCCGCGGTCGTGTCCTTCATCGTGCTGATCGGTCTCGTCGCCGTCTCCGTGTCCGTGCTCGAGCGCTCCGTGCGAGGCGTGGAGATCGTGTCGTGAGCGCGCCGGTGCTCGTGGCCGATCACGTCTCGAAGTGGTACGGACAGGTGATCGGCCTGAACGATGTCACGGTCAGCGTGCCGCCGGGAATCACCGGGTCTGCTCGGACCGAACGGCGCGGGCAAGAGCACGTTCATGAAGCTCATCACGGGGCAACTGCGACCCAGCAAGGGCTCCGTCACCGTGCTCGGCGAGCCCGTCTGGAACAATCCGGCGCAGTACTTCCGCATTGGCTTCTGCCCGGAGCAGGACGCCTTCTACGATCGGATGACGGGACTGGAATGGGTCGCCGCGCTCGCGCGGCTCAACGGCGTGACGACGGATTGAGGCGCGTGATGCCGCGATGCGCGCGCTCGAAGCCGTCGATCTGGTCGAAGCCGCCGGCAAGCGCATCGGCGCGTACAGCAAGGGCATGCGTCAGCGCGTGAAGCTGGCGCAGGCGATCGTGCACGATCCGGAGCTGCTGATTCTCGACGAACCGCTGTCAGGCATGGATCCGGTCGCGCGTCGACGGACGATTCGCTTGATTCGTGACTGGGCGAAGCTGGGCCGCAGCATCATCGTCTCGAGCCACATCCTGCACGAAATCGAGTCGATGACGACCAACATCCTGCTCATCAACCAGGGCCGGATCCTCGCGGAAGGCAACGTGCATCAGATTCGGGATCTCATCGACGAGCATCCGCACACGGTCTACATCCGCGCGGCGGATCCACGCCGCCTTGCGCGCGAGTTCCTGGCCCGCGCCGATGTCATCAGCCTTCGCTTCGAGCCGGGAGCCCTCGTCATCGAGACCGGGACGCCCGACGACTTCTACGCGAATCTCACGGAGCTCGTGGCGACGGGGAATTCAGGACCCGTCGAGGCCATGACGTCACCCGACGACAATCTGCAGGCCGTCTTCAAGTACCTGGTCAAGAACTGAGGGACGCGTGAACAAGACAGCCGCCACCTCGCCGCCGGGCCTCGCGTACGCCGCCGTCAGGATTTTCGACCTGTCATTGAGCGAGATGCTGTGGTCCCGGCGCACGGTGTTCATGGCGCTCGTCGTTGGGCTCCCGGTCGTCATCGCGTTGGTTGTTCGACTTCTCGTGGAAGTCGGGGCGCCGCTTCCGCGCGTGGAGCGGATGGAGGTCACCGGGCCGATGATTTTCGGTCTGATGATCTGGGCGTTCTTCGTCCGCTTCAGCGTGCCGGTGCTGGCGGTGTTCTACGGCACGTCGCTCATTGCCGACGAGGTTGAGGATCGGACGATCACGTACCTCTTTACCCGCCCGATTCCTCGCGAAGCCGTGCTCATCGGCAAGTACCTGGCATATCTGGTCTGCACGGCCTGCGTGGTCCTTCCGGCCGTCGTGCTGGTCTGGCTGCTCATTGTGCCCATCGGGGGCCGGCTGGCGGACAGCTTCGTCGATTTGACCAAAGACCTGGCCCTGCTGGTCATTGGCCTGGCGGTGTACGGCGCCGTGTTCGCACTCGTGGGCGCCCGGTTCAAGCGTCCCTTACTGGCGGGCCTGTTCTTCATCTTCGGTTGGGAAGTCCTCGTGATGGCCCTTCCCGGGTCATTCAGACTGTTCACGGTTGCCCACTACCTGCACGGGCTCGTGCCTCACGCGATGCCGGGCGACTCGACCCTCTCGTTGCTCCAGTCGCTCTTCCGCGAGGTCCCCAGCCTGGCCGAGAGCCTCGTCTCGCTGGCCGTGATTGAAGTGGCCTGTCTGTTGCTGGCTGCCCGGAGCGTGGCCCGCAAGGAATACGTGCTCGAGCAATAAAGAGCGTTGGTGAACCTTCGAGGTACCAGACTCGTATAATTCTCGTTGGGGATTTACCATATGAGCCGTCGGACTCGATATTTCCTGCTGATTTCTGG
The DNA here is from genome assembly GCA_963730485.1 of uncultured Acidobacteriota bacterium. Classification (GTDB taxonomy): domain Bacteria; phylum Acidobacteriota; class Vicinamibacteria; order Vicinamibacterales; family SCN-69-37; genus CAVTYZ01. The sequence goes on from CAVSRY010000005.1 coordinate 61,067, forward strand.
CTTGATCGTGGTCGGTGGCCTCGGCACAGGGCTCGTGGCCGTGTATTCCGGCGGTCTGTCGGCCCTCCGCAACCAGAATCCCTCCGAGTTTGCCTATGTTCCTGCTGACGCCACCGCCGTGGCGTACGCCGACGTGCGGCACATCATGGACTCCGAGTTCCGCCAGCGGCTGCGGGCGGCGCTTCCTGACGACAAGGCCAAGGCCAAGGACGCGTTTCTCGCGGAGACCGGAATCGACATCGAACGCGACATCGACACCGTGGTTGCCGGGCTCACGCCAGAGGCCATGGCCGGTGGTGGCCCCGTCGTGCTGCTTCGCGGGCGCTTCGATGCGGCCCGGGTCGAGCAGGCGGCCGCTGAAGCATGGAGCTACGGTCGAGGAATACAAGGGCAAGCGGCTGCTTCGCGCGCCCGAGGGTCACGGAGACAGCCAGACGGGCATCGCGTTTCTGGAGTCCGGCCTTGTCGCCGTCGGCGCAATCGATCGCATCAAGCAATCCATTGATTCCGCCGAACGTCGCGAGAACATCACCTCGAACGCCGAACTGATGAAGCTCATCACCGAGGTCGATCGTTCCAGTGATGCCTGGGTGGCGGGACGGCTCGAGAACATGCCGGGCCATCAGGGCTGGCCGGACGCGGTGAAGGATCAGCTCGGCGCCGTCCAGTGGTTCGCGCTGAGCGCAGGGGTGGATCGCGCCGTCACGGCGAAGTTGCGGGCCGAGGCCCGCGACGCGAAGGCCGCCGACGATCTGCGGGGCGTCGTCAATGGCGCGATCTCCATGGCGCGGATGATGGCGGGGAAGGACGCGAAACTCAGCGGTCTGCTCGATTCGATTCAGGCCACGGGCAGCGGGACGGAACTGGAAGTCTCGTTCACCGTGCCGCCGGACGTGATCGATCTCATGGCCGGGCAACACGGCCTGCCGCTCCAGGCACAATAGTTTCCGAACGCCGCCTGCCCGCCGAAGCCTACGGCGAACGCGGGAGCGTTGCCAGACGCGCGGCGGCTTTCTTCTTGAAGTCCCGATCCTCTGGCGTCCAGTCCGGATCGAGCGGAGCATCGATGACGCGCTGCAGCATCGTGCGTGCCTCGGTGCGTTTGTCGCGTCCGAGGAGCACCTCACCGAGGAAGTAGAGGGTCGCCGTGCTGGCCTGGTTGTAGGTCAACGCCTGCCGCAGGTGCGTTTCGGCGCGGGACTCACTGCCGCCGAAGAGACGCGGCACCTTGTGGTACCACCATCCCAGGGCGCGATCGGCCGAGCCCTGTTGCCAGGCCGGATCGATCGCGAGCGCGCGTTCGAGTGCGTCCTTGATCCGGCCCCGATACTTGAGACCCTGCATGGCGCCAAATGACTCCGCAAGCGCGCCCATGTTCGCGGCCAGCCAGAAGTGACCCTCCGGGCTGGTCGGCGTGATCTTGGCCGCCTGTTCGCCCGCCGCGACGCCCCGCTCGAGAGAGGCCCGGCGGCCGGCCTCCGGGCCCTGGGTCCCGATCCAGTAGCAGGCGCGCGCCAGTTTCCAGGCCGCCTCGAAGTCCTGCCCGCGCGCCAACCGCGCCGCCCAGATCTCGGCCGCCTCCGTCGGCCCGCCCCGCTTCCTCCCGCTGCCGGTACAGCGCATCCGGATCCGCCGCGGCCTGCGCGTTCGCCGCCACTGGAACGAGCAAGTAAAATGCGAGGATGAGGGAGACGATTCGCCGTCTGTTGACGGAGCTGGGCGAGGACCCCGACCGGGACGGGTTGCGTGAGACACCGCGTCGCGTCGAGCAGTCGCTGCAATTTCTCACGGGCGGATACTCGGCCGATATCGACGGCGTCATCAACGGCGCACTCTTTCCCGTCGAGTATAACGAGATGGTTCTCGTGCGGGACATCGACTTCTACAGCCTTTGCGAGCATCATCTACTTCCGTTCTTCGGCAAATGCCACATCGCCTATCATTCCGGATGGCAAGGTGATCGGCTTGAGCAAGATTCCGCGGCTCGTCGACGTGTTCGCGCGGCGCCTGCAGGTGCAGGAACGCCTCACGTCGCAGATCGCCGAGACGTTTCTCAGCCAGGTTCATCCACTGGGCGTCGCCGTCGTCATGGAGGCCACGCATCTCTGCATGGCCATGCGCGGCGTGCAGAAGCAGAACGCGATCACGACGACGAGCGCGATGCTCGGTGTGTTTCGCAGCGACGCGCGGACGCGTCATGAGTTCCTCGAGCTGATTCGTCACCGTCGGGCCCCTCAACGATGTCGGGGCCGTGCCCGCCGGCGTTGGGTGTGCACTCGTGATCCGTCTTGGCGTCGTCGCGGCGCTCGTGGTGTTCGTCATGCTCGGCGGGGGCGTGCCGGTGACGGCGCAGCGCGGCGTCCGCGTCGTCACGGACGCCGAATGTGCGGCGCCCCTCGGCGCCGGCGTGAAGACCAAGCGCGCGTTCTGCGATGTGTTGATCGCGACCGCGCCGGGCGACAGTATCTCGATTGCCATTCCGCCGCACACCGGCAGCCCCACGCTCAGATTCGATCTGCACAACCGGTTCACGGTACCGGCGATTGTCGTGCCCGGGGCGCTCACGTTTGCGCGGCACGAGGCGATCGTGTCGGTCGTTCGGCCGACGGGCTCCGTGATCAGCAAGGCGGCGGTCGTCCGGGAGTTCCGCGCGGTCGGCGACTTGTTCGACCAGATCGGCGGCGGCGCGAATCCGGGCGGCGTGAAGGCGGTCGCCCCGGGACCGGGCGAGCCGGTGCGCGTCACGGTTCCGACGGGACTGACGTCGGTGGGCATCGTCGGCACGCGGCTGGCCGTGCTCATGCGCACCAGTCAGGAAGTGTTCGACACCCCGGGGCGGCCCGTCGCCATCGTCAGCAACGTTCGCCTCGAGTACCGGCCCACGGTGAGCGTCGAATCATGAGTGTGCTCGACGTGCTGATCATCGGGGGAGGGCCCGCAGGCCTTGCCGCGGGCATCGCCGCAAAGCGCGCGCGGTCTGCGCTATCTCGTCGTCGAGAAGGGTGCGCTCGTCAATTCGCTGCTGCACTATCCGACGGACATGGTGTTTTTCACCACGCCGGAGCTCCTCGAGATTGGCGGCATGCCGTTCGTCAGTCCCTACGAGAAACCGACCCGGCAGGAAGCGCTGCGCTACTACCGCCGCGTGACGGACGCGCATGGTCTCGAGATCGCGTTCGGCGAGACGGTGACGGCCGTTCGCCGCGCCGGCGACGGCATCTTTCGCGCGACGTCGCAGCCAGCGGCTGGCGAGCCGCGGCTTCGTACAGGCCGCAGCCGTGGTCGTGGCGACTGGCGCGTACGATCTGCCCAATCGCTTGAACGTGCCCGGCGAAGATCTCCCGCACGTCTCGCACTATTTTCTCGAGCCCCACCCGTACTACCGGCGCCGGGTCGTCATCGTCGGCGGCAAGAACTCAGCCGCCGAAGCGGCGCTCGTGCTTTACCGCTCGGGCGTGTCAGTGATGCTCGTCCATCGTGGCGAGACGCTCGGCGACTCCATCAAGTACTGGGTCAAGCCCGACATCGAGAACCGCATCAAGGAAGGCTCGGTGGCCGCGCGGTTTTCGACCCACGTCGTCGAGATTACCGGCGACCACATCGTCCTCGAAGGGCCGGCAGGCCGGACCACCGAGCCTGCAGACGCCGTGCTGCTCATGACGGGCTACCGATCGGACACCGCGCTCCTCAAGACGGCCGGCGCGGAGATCGACGCTGAGCTCGGCGCGCCGTTCCACAACCCCGACACGTTCGAGACGAGCGTGCCCGGGCTTTTCGTCGTCGGCGCATGCGTGGCTGGCAGCCAGAGCGGCCGTATCTTCATCGAGAACGGCCGTTTCCACGGCGAAGTCGCCGTGAGGACCATCGCGGATCGAGTCGCGGCCCTGAGCCCAGACCTAAGCCCTAAGCCAGCCTCAAGCCTCGTCCGGGCCGGTCGATATCTAGATCGATGCCCGCCCTGAGGACTACTGCGCTCGCTGTTTTGCTAGGTTTTTTCGGCGCCGCCTGCGGGCGGGCGCCGGAGCCCGCTCCCGGGCCGCCGGCTCCGCCGCCCGGACCGGCCCGAACCATCGGTGCGCCACCGATCCCGCTCACGCCGCCGGCCATGGCGCCGCACACGCGAGTCGAGACCGTTCGCGCGCTGCAGGTGTCGGCCGAGCCGACGGCGGGCACGTGGAAGCCGGTGCTCTACAGCGCGGCTGACGATGCCGTGCCGGCGCCGCCGACAGGCGACGCGCTCGCCGCGGATCAGAAGCTCGCCGCCGAGATTCGCGCCGCGACGCCGGCCGAGTGGGAGCGCACGGCGCACTGGTGGTCGGTCGGCGCGGTGCGGCGCTGGAACGAGATCGCACGCGAGTCTGATTGCCGGTCGTCACGTCAACTCCGGAAACTCCGCGCGGATCCTTGCCGCGTTTGCCGTGGCGCAGTACGACGCCGCCGTGGCGGCCCGACGCCTTGCGGAACACTTTGGACAGAAGACCGCCGATCCGGCGCGCCTGGCCGAGCTCGGCCGAGGTCAGGTCGAGCACTACGGGTATCCGTCGCAGGAGGCGGCCATCGCGCAGGCGTCCGCGGACGTGCTCGCGTACTTCTTCACCGGCGGACCAGCGTCTTTCTGCAACAGAACGAGTTGGCGCATTCGCAGTCGCGGATCTGGATGGGCGCGGCCATGCCGAGCGACATCGAGGCCGGCCGTACACTCGGTCACGCGGCCGGCGCGGCCGCGATCGCGTGGCTGCGCGCGGACAACGCCAATCAGGCAAACACCGGCCGCGTCAGCGAACAGCCCGACAAATGGTTTTCGCAGGAGCAGACGCTCCCTGGCTTCGGCCGGATCAAGCCGTGGGCGATGCGATCGGGCGACCAGTTCCGCGCGCCCGCGCCGCCTGCCGTCGGTTCCCCGGAGTTTGCGGCTGCGCTCGCGGAAATTCGCGGCTACTCGGATCGGTTGAGCGCCGAACAGCTCGCCATCGCGCAGTACTGGAATCTGGGCGTGGGCGGAGTCTCCGTTCCGGGCATGTGGGACCAGGTCGCTCTCGACCTCGCGGCGGCCGCCGGATATTCGGAAACACGCACTGCGCGGACCGTCGCCCTGCTCAACATGGCCATGATGGACGCCTGCATCGCGAGCTGGGACACCAAGTTTCACTACCTCGTTCCGCGGCCCATCGATGCGTGACCGCGCGATCCGCGAGCCGTTGGGGTTGCCCGCGCATCCGTCGTACACGTCCGGTCACTCGGCGTTCTCCGGCGCGGCGGAAGGCGTCATTTCTGCCATCTTCCCGGAGTCAGCCGAAGAGATGCATCGCCTCGCCGAGGAGGCCAGCGCGTCGCGGTGGTACGGCGGCATTCACTACCGCTTCGATGGCGATGCGGGACTTCAGCAGGGACGTCAGATCGCCGCCTGGGTACTCAGCGAGCGCGGCGCCAAGGATGGCGCACCGCCGTTTCAGGGCGCCGGAGCCTCAACGCTCCAAGCCCCAAGGCTCGAGCCCCAGGCCTCGCGCTCAGTGAACCGTCCGCGTCTTGTTGGTCAGGTAGTCCTGCAGCACGTACTGGCCTAGCGTGTACGGCGTCGTGAAATACGCCTTTCCGCGGCAGATGCGAGCCACGCGCCTGACGAACGCGACGAGGTCGTAGTCGCGCGCCAGCATGAACGTGTTGATCAGGATGCCGGCGCGCCGGCACGCGGCGACCTCAGCGAACGTCTCTCCGAGCACGAAGGGATCCAGTCCAAACGCGTTGCGGTAGATCCGTCCGTCCGGACGGGTCACGGCAGACGGCTTGCCGTCCGTGATCATGATGATCTGGCGCATGTCCTTGCGCTGGCGATCGAGGATCCGGCGAGCCAGCCGCAGTCCCTCTCGCGTGTTCGTGTAGTAGGGGCCCACACGCACACGGCCGAGCTGGCTGAGCGGGACCTGCTCCGCGGAGTCGTGGAACAGCACCACGTCGAGCGCATCGCCCGGATATTGATGCCTGATCAAGTTCGACAAGGCGAGCGCCACGCGTTTGGCGGGCGTGAACCGATCTTCGCCGTACAGGACCATGCTGTGGCTGCAGTCGAGCAGGATGACCGTGGCGCAGGAGCTCTGATAGTCGCCCTGCGTGATCATCAGGTCTTCGTAGTCGACCTCCAGGCCCGGTCCTGCTGGCGATCCCGCCGGATCGGGCGCGCGCGTCGCGTGTCGGCGAATCGCGCTGAGCACCGTCGCCGCGGCGTCGAGGTTGAGCGTGTCGCCGAACTCGTACGCGCGCGGGGGCCCTCCGGCCTCGACACCGGTCGCGAGCTCACGCGTGTCGTGCCGGCCCACACTGCTTCGGCCCATCGCGCCGAGCAGATCACGCAGGGCGCGATAGCCCAGAAAATCGAGCGCCTTGTCGGTGACCTCGAAACGCACGCTGCCGTCCGTGTTGCTGCCCGGCCCGTCGAGCGGCTGCGCGCCCGGCGCACCCGCGACACTCACGTAGCCCTGCTCCATGAGCCGTTCGATGATTTTCTGCACCAGCGCTTCCAGCTGATCGCGCTGACGCTGGCGATGACCCTCCGTCGCCGACGGATCGGTAGCGTCGCCGATGAGCTGGTTGAGCATCTCTTCCGAGAGTGCGCCGCCGTTCAGGAGCGCATCCAGGATCGCATCGTGCAGCGCCTGCATCGTCCGGTCGTCGTCACTTTGCGGATCCCACGGGTTGTTGAATCCGCTCGACAGGAGCAGGTCGGATAGCTTCGAGACGAGCGACTCCATGTCGATCTCGTCGAGCATGTCGGCGACGAAGCGGGAATAGCGATATTTCATGTGTGGGCTACCGCACGGTCGTTCGCTCGTCAGTTGTAATACTTCTTCTTGCCCTTGACCGCCGGCTCGTCGTCTTCCATCAGCTGATCGAGACCCTGAGGTTCCGGCCGCGGACGCGACTGCGACGGTGTCCCGAGCAGCCGGCCGTCGTCGGTCCGGCTGATCTTCTTCAGCGCACAGAGGCCTTCGAGGACGAAGTCCGCAATCGACGCGCGACCGGGCTCAGAGTTCCGGTCGCCGGCGCCAAGGGCCGCGACGACCCGGCCGAATCCGTCGATCGGCTCAACGGCCGCCATGAGGTCGGTGGCCGACGAGGTGTCGGACAGATCGAGACTGCCCCCGCGGTTGAACCACTCCACGACCGGAGCCGTGTCGAGATTGGCGGCGTGGCCGTCAAACACGGTCGCCACCGCCTTCCGCACGAGCTCTCGCGCCACGTGCTCGACGCCCTTCAGCTCGCCTTCGTACTCGAGCTCGATCTTGCCCGTGAGCGACGGCAACGACGCGTAGATGTCGCTCACGCGCGGCACGGCGACCGCCTCCGCGCTGACCAGTGCCCGCCGTTCCGCGTTGGACACGACGTTCTCGATGGTCGTGATCGGCAGGCGTTGGCTGACGCCGGAGCGCTTGTCCACTTTCTGGTCGCCGCGGGCCTGGAAGGCGATCTCTTCGACGATTTCCCGCACGAACGAGGGGACCTCCACGCGCGGTCCCGAGGCGCCGTCCGTCCCGCGGTCGACCCAGGCTTCCTGTGCCGTGATCGCGAGGGCGTCGCGCCGTGTGCGAGGGTAGTGCGTCCGGATCTCGGAACCGATGCGGTCCTTGAGCGGGGTGATGATCTTGCCGCGCGCCGTGTAGTCTTCGGGGTTCGCGCTGAATACGAGCAGGACGTCCAGGCGAAGGCGGACGGGGTAGCCCTTGATCTGGACGTCGCCCTCCTGGAGGATGTTGAACAGTCCGACCTGAACCTTGCTCGCGAGGTCTGGCAGCTCGTTGATGGCGAACACGCCGCGGTTGGCGCGTGGCAGCAGGCCGTAGTGCATCGTCATCTCATCGCCCAGCTCGCGCGCGCTCCGCGCCGCCTTGATCGGATCGACGTCGCCGATCATGTCGGCGATCGTGACATCAGGCGTCGCGAGCTTCTCGACGTAACGATCGTCGCGTGAGCGCCATGACACCGGCAGATCGTCGCCTTCTGACACAATGCGCGCGCGGCACGATGCGCAGAGCGGCCGGAGCGGGTCATCGTGAACCTCGCAGCCGGGCACGACCGGGATCTCCGGGTCGAGCAGCGAGACGAGCGCACGCAGAAGCCGCGTCTTCGCCTGACCGCGGAGGCCGAGGAGAATGAAGTTGTGCCGTGAGAGGATCGCGTTGACGACCTGCGGCACGACGGTGTCGTCGTAGCCGATGATGCCCGGAAACAACGGACGTCCCGCGCGGAGCGCGGTGGCCAGATTCGATCGGAGCTCGTCCTTGACACTTCGATGCGGGACGCGCCCGGCCTTCACGGCCTCACGAAGCGATCCCAGTGATGACGGAAGCGACATACAAGAATAGTAGATCGCCTCGGTCCGACGCGCCCGGAATAGATCGAGGTCCGGTGGCTCGGCTCGTCGGGAACGCGCCGGTGGCCATCGCGCACCGCGGCGGCTCGAAGCTGCGTCCCGAGAACACGCTCGTGGCATTTGCGCACGCGCTCTCCATCGGCGTCGATGCGATCGAGTGCGACGTGCGGCTGTCCAAGGACGCCCAGCCGGTCGTCATTCACGATGAGACGCTCGACCGGACGACGAATCGCTCCGGCCCCGTGTCGGCCTTCACGGCCGAGGAGCTGGCGTACATCGATGCCGGCCACCATTTCGGGCCGGCTGAAGGATTTCCGTTCCGCGTACGCGGCGTTGGAGTGCCGCGGCTCGCTGACGTCCTCGCGCTCTCGGCCGAGGTGCCCATCATCGTCGAGATCAAAGGCGAGGATGTCGCCGCCGTGGGCCCCGTGGTCGACGCTATCGACGCCGCCGGCGCGGCCGACCGCGTCGTCATCGGGGGATTCAGTCACGCCGTGCTGTCGGCGGTGCGCCGCCGGGCTCCGGGTCTCGTCACCAGTGCCTCTCAGACCGAGGTGATCTCGGCGCTGCGGTGGTCATACGTCTGGTGGGCGCCCCGGCGACCGGCCTTTCAGCTCGTCCAGGCGCCCCTGCAACTCCGGGGGCGTCGTGTCCTCAACCGATCGCTCGTCCGCGCGCTCCGCCGGGCCGGTCTCCCGGTTCAGGCCTGGATTGTGGACGAAATTGACGACATGCGGCGCGTCCTCGACTGGGGCGTGACAGGTCTCATCAGCGACCGCCCCGACCGGGCGCTCACGGTGATCAGGGAACGAACGACTCCGCGAACGGAATCGTAATAGTCACCTCTGAACCAACCTTTGCACCTCCGGACCAACCTTAGAACGTTCGAACCCTCGAACCTCCGCACCGCTGCAGTAGACTGCCGTTACCCGTGATCCAGGTCAGCCGTCTCACGAAAACCTACAACGGACTCCGCGCGGTGGACGACCTGTCGTTCGACGTGGCGCCTGGAGAAATCGTCGGACTCATCGGGCCGAACGGTGCTGGAAAAACGTCGACGCTCCGCTGCATTGTCGGCATTCAGTCGCCGAGCCGCGGCACCGTGCGGATCGCCGGGCACGACATCGTGCGTGAGCCGATCGAGGCCAAACGCCGCCTGGCCTTCATGGCCGACGAGCCGCACCTGTTCGAGTATTTGACGGTCATCGAGCATCTTCGTCTGACCGGACGGATCTACAGCGTGTCCGATGTTGAATCCCGCGCCGAGGCCTTGATGGCGGAACTTCAACTGACCGGGAAGGAATCGGCGCTCCCGGCGGAACTCTCGCGCGGGATGAAGCAGAAGGTCGCCATCGCCTGCGGCCTCATCCATGAGCCCGACGCGCTGCTCTTCGACGAGCCGCTGACCGGACTCGACCCGCTCGGGATTCGGCAGATGAAGTCGACGATTGTCGCGCGCGGGCGCGCTGGCCGCGCCGTGATCGTCTCCTCGCATCTGCTGCACCTCGTCGAAGAGATCTGCACGCGCATCGTCATCATCAACCACGGCGTCAAGCTGGCCGACGGCACCTTGGCGGAGCTCCTCACCGATAGCCGGCTGGCGGCCGGGGATACCAACCTCGAGCAAATCTTCCTCTCAGTGACGGCACACGGACGTCAATGAGCCACGCGTTTCTGTACCTGGCCACGTGTTCGATGCGCAATCGTCTGCACGTTCGGCTCCGGCGATTGCGAGAGCCCCGCTATTTTCTGGGTCTCACGATCGGCGTGGCGTACGTCGGGTTCCTGCTCACGCGTCCCGCCGCGCCCCGCTATGGCGTTGGGGTCTTACCGCTGACGGGGCTCGACAACGGCGGCCTGGTGCTGGGGATCCTGGGTGCCGCCGGGCTGCTCGCGGCGACGGCCGTGGCCTGGATTCTTCCCGGTACCGGCCGCCCCGCCATGACGTTCTCCAGAGCCGATGTGCAGTTTCTGTTCACCGCACCCATCTCGCGGCGACAACTCCTGCACTACAAGGTGCTGAGGTCGCAGGTCGGAGCGATTCTCGGAAGCGCGCTCGTCACGCTCGTGTTCCGTCCCGGCACGTTCGCGCAAGGGTGGACGTTCTTTCTCGGCATGCTGCTCGTGATGGCCACGGTCAATCTGCACCTGACCGGGGTCTCGCTGCGGCGTGAGAGCCTCCGCGCGCACGGAGGCGCCGCTCTCGCGCGTCAGTGGATTCCCCTCGCCATCATCCTCGGCGCGGTCGCGGTCGTCGCCACGTCCGTGGCCTTCTCCTGGTCGTCGTTGTCGGCCGTCACGTCGCCCGAGGAGTTCTTCGTGGCCATTCAGCGGGTCGCGAGCAGCTGGCCCGTGCAGCTCGTGCTCTGGCCGTTCAGGGCGCTGATGCGTCTGCCGCTCAGCGGCAATGGTGCGGAGTTCCTGGCGGCGCTGCCAGTCGGCCTCGGCGCGTTCCTGGCGAACTACGTTTGGGTGCTCCGCTCGGATGTGGCCTTCGAGGAAGCGGCCGCGCGTGATGCGGAGCAACAGGTGTCCCGGCGGGCCAGAAGTTACACGCCGAATCGGGCCCGCCGGCGGCCCCCTCCCTTCCGACTGAATCCGACGGGCCGGCCAGAGGTCGCGCTGCTTTGGAAGAACCTGATCCTGTCGAGCCGCGTCGCCCGATGGGGCGTGTTCTGGCGCCTCATCCCCATCCTCGTCATTGGCGCGTTCACCGTGTCGCAAGCGGCGCGAACGCTGGCCGATGCGCTCGCGACCATCTGCGCGCTCGGCGCCGTCGGCGTGACGCTGATCGGGCCTCAGATTCTGCGCAACGACCTTCGTCAGGATCTGGCGCAAATCGCCATGCTCAAGCAGTGGCCGATCACCGGCGGCACGATCGTCCGCGGTGAAGTGCTGGCCCCGACCGTCCTTCTGTCCGCGATCGTGTGGATTCTCGTCACCGTCGCGTTACTCCTGTCGACGCGCGTCACGTTCGACATGCATCTTGCGGTGGCCGAGCGGATCTCATGGGCCGTGGCGGCGATGCTCATCTCGCCGGGGATCATGCTCGTCGAGATCGTTGTGCAGAACGCGCTGGCGATCCTGTTTCCCGCCTGGATGGATCTCGGCGCGGACGAGCTCGCGCGGCATGGAGGTGATGGGACAGCGCGTCCTCATCGCCGGCGGCCTCATCGTGGCGGTCGGTCTCTCGCTCTTTCCCGCCATCCTGGTCGCCGTCGTCGCGAGCAGGGTCGTACACGTGCTTACCGGCGTGGACACCGTGGTGGTCTCGGCCGCCGCTGCGTCGCTCACCCTCGTCCTCGAGTCCGCGCTGGTCGCGGCCGCGCTCGGCCGCGTCGTCGATCGGATGGACGCGAGCGCGGTGCTTCCCGTCGAGTAGCGCGGCACGTCGCGCAATTCCGTGCAGCATGTGCGAACGAGATGGTCGCCATGCACGCGAGGCATCCGCTCGCCAACCTCCGTATCTTCTGTTGTGTCATGGCGGTAGAATGGACCGTTCGGCGGCATCGGACACTGCCAGCAGACGGGTCACGTCCATATGAAGAACCTTTCACCGACGGAGATCGCGGCGCTCGAAGCGGTCGAAACGCGCGAGTGGCTGGAATCGCTCGACTACGTCCTGCATCAGGGAGACAAGGGCCGCACCGTTCGTCTCCTCGAAGCGCTTGCGGGCGCGCGCGAGGGTGTCAGGCGTGCGGCTGCCGTTTGCGGCAAACACGCCGTACATCAACACCATCTCGGCCGCTGAGCACGTCGCGCGCCCGGGCGACGGCGCGATGGAGCGCCGCATCAAGAGCCTGGTCCGCTGGAACGCGCTGGCGATGGTCGTCCGCGCCAATCGCGAGTCGGACGGCATCGGCGGTCACATCTCGACCTACGCGTCGGCCGCGACGCTGTATGAAGTCGGGTTCAACCACTTCTTCCGCGGCAGCGACGGTGGCGGCGACGCCGACGTCGTGTTTTACCAGGGCCACGCGGCGCCCGGCATCTACTCGCGCGCGTTCGTCGAAGGCCGGTTGTCCGAGGAGCATCTGCGGAATTTCCGCCGCGAGCTTCGTCCGGGCGGCGGCCTCTCGTCGTATCCGCATCCGTGGCTGATGCCCGAGTTCTGGGAGTACCCGACGGTCTCGATGGGCCTCGGGCCCTTGATGGCGATCTATCAGGCGCGGTTCATCCGTTACCTGGAAAATCGCGGGCTCAAGAAGCCGTCCGATCAGAAAGTCTGGGCGTTCCTCGGCGACGGCGAGACGGATGAGCCCGAAGCACTCGGGTCGATTTCGCTGGCCGCCCGCGAGAAGCTCGACAACCTGATCTTCGTCATCAACTGCAACCTGCAGCGCCTGGACGGTCCGGTCCGGGGCAACGGTCAGATTATCCAGGAGCTCGAAGCCGTGTTCCGGGGCGCCGGATGGAACGTCATCAAGGTGATGTGGGGCTCCGGCTGGGACGACCTGCTCGCCCGCGACAACGAGGGCGTGCTCGTCAAGCGAATGGGCGAGGTCGTCGACGGCGAGTATCAGCGCTACGTCGTCGAAGACGGCGCGTACTTCCGCAAGCACTTCTTCGGGACTGACCCGCGGCTGCTCGAGCTCGTCAAGCATCTCTCCGATGACGAGCTGAAGGCGTTGCGCGTGGGCGGCCACGACCCGGTCAAGGTCTACAACGCCTACCGCGCGGCGGTGACCCATCAGGGCGCGCCGACCGTCGTGCTCGTCCGGACGATCAAGGGATACGGCCTCGGCGAGGCGGGTGAGGGCAAGAACATCACCCACCAGCAGAAGAAGATGAACGAGGGCGACCTGCTGCACTTCCGGGAGCGGTTCGGAATCCCGGTCGGTGACGATCGGGTCGCGGAGGCGCCGTTCTTCCGCCCGGACGAGTCGAGTCCCGAGTTGCGCTACATGCGCGAGCGTCGAGCGCTGCTCGGCGGACCCGTGCCGAAGCGCACCGTGCGCGCGCCCGCGATCCGTCCGAAGTTGTCGGAGGTGTTCGACGAGTTCGCGAAGGGCACGGGCGATCGCAAGGCGTCGACCACCATGGTCTTCGTGAAGATGCTCGCCAAGCTTCTTCGCGACAAGGAAATTGGACCGCTCGTCGTGCCGATTGTGCCCGACGAGGCCCGGACGTTCGGCATGGAGTCGCTCTTCCGCGCCGTCGGCATCTACTCGAGCATCGGCCAGCTCTACGAACCGGTCGACATGGACACGCTCCTGTACTACAAGGAAGCGAAGGACGGCCAGATTCTCGAAGAGGGCATCACCGAGGCGGGGTCGATGTCGTCGTTCATCGCCGCCGGCACGGCCTACGCCACGCACGGCGTGAACACGATCCCGTTCTTCATCTACTACTCGATGTTCGGGTTCCAGCGCGTCGGCGACTTCATCTGGGCGGCGGCGGACGCGCGATGCCGCGGCTTCCTGCTTGGCGGCACGGCCGGCCGGACGACGCTGGCCGGCGAAGGACTGCAGCATCAGGACGGCCACAGCCATGTGCTGTCGCTCGGTGTGCCGCCCTGCCGCTCCTACGACCCCGCCTACGCGTACGAGCTCGGGACCATCATCGAGGACGGCATTGCGCGGATGTACGGCGACGGCGAGGCCATCTTCTACTACCTGACGGTCATGAACGAGCAGTACGAAATGCCTCCCATGCCCGAAGGTGTGCGTGACGGCATCATCAAAGGCTTGTATCGGTTCCGAACGGCGGCCAACGCGAAAGCGAGCGCGCGCGCGCAACTCATCGGCAGCGGCGCCATCCTCAACGAAGTGATCAAAGCGCAGGGATTGCTCGAAAAGTACGGCGTCGCGGCCGACGTCTGGAGCGCCACGAGCTACAACGAGCTCTATCGCGACGCGCACCGCGCGGAGCGATGGAACCTGCTTCATCCCGGTGAGGCGGCCAGAGTGCCGTACGTCACCGAGTGTCTGGCCGGCACGAAGGGGGTCGTGGTCGCGGCGTCTGACTACCTCAAGAGTCAGCCGGACATGATCGCCCGCTGGGTCGGACGACCGGTCGTCACGCTCGGCACTGACGGCTTCGGCCGCAGCGAAGACCGGACGTCGCTCCGGAACTTCTTCGAGGTCGACGCGCGGCACATCGCGGCGACGACGTTGTCGACGCTGGCGCGCGACAAGCAGATCGATCTGAAGGTCGTCACAGCAGGCGTTCAAGGACCTGGAGATCAATCCCGAGAAGGTCGATCCGACCACGGTGACTGATCGCGTCGAGTGGAGGCTCCATTGCCCGTTGAGTTCACGCTGCCCGAGCTTGGAGAGAACGTCGAGAAGGGCGATGTCATCCGCGTCCTCGTAAATGTCGGAGACCTCGTCGCGAAAGATCAGCCTGTCGTCGAGCTGGAAACCGACAAAGCCACCATCGAAGTGCCGTCGAGCGTCGCCGGACGCGTGACTGATGTCCGCGTCAAGCCGGGTGACAAGGTCAAGGTCGGGCAGACGGTGATGGTGCTCGACGAAGGCGGTTCGGCAGCGGCGGCGCCAAAGGCGGAGCCTGCGGCCGCAGCAAAGAAGGCCGAGCCTGCACCCGCCGCGGCTCCCGCGCCGGCCGCGGCCCCGCCTCCAGCGCCCGAAAAGGAACGCCCCGCACCAGCCAAGCCCGCGGCCGCAGTCGTGGATTTCAGCAGCGGCCGGCCCGCGCCGGCCCCAGAACGGCAGGGCGCCGCGCCGCTCATCGCCGCGGCGCCGTCCGTCCGTCGATACGCGCGCGAGCTCGGCATCGACATCGCCCAGGTCGCGGGCACCGGGCCCGGCGGACGCATCGGGTCGCAGGACGTGCAGAGTCACGTCCGCGACCAGTTCTCCGGTCCCGTCGGCCGGCCGGCTCCGCTCCCTGACTTCTCGAAGTGGGGCGAAGTCGAAGTCACGCCGATGTCCAACATCCGCCGCAAGACGGCGGAGCACCTGTCCATCGCCTGGCAGGCGCCGCACGTGACGCAGTTCGACAAGGCCGACATGACCGGCCTCGAGAACTTCCGGCGCGCCTATGGCGCGCGCGTCGAAAAGGCGGGCGCCAAGCTCACCGTCACCGTCGCGCTCATCAAGATCGTGACGGCCGCCATCGCGCGCTTCCCGCAGTTCGCTTCATCGGTCGACATGGCGGGCCAGTCGGTCGTGATGAAGAAGTACCGCCACATCGGCGTCGCCGTGGACACGCCAAACGGCTTGCTCGTGCCGGTCATCCGTGACGCCGACCGCAAGACGATGACGGAGATCGCCATCGAGCTGGCCGCGCTGGCGCAAAAGGCACAGCAGAAGAAGCTCAGCCTCGAGGAGATGGCGGGCGGCGTCTTCACCATCAGCAACCTCGGCGGTCTGGGCGGCACCGCGTTCACGCCGCTCATCAACCAGCCCGAGGTCGCGATTCTCGGTGTGTCGCGCGGCGCCATCGAGCCCGTCTGGCAGGACAACCAGTTCGTGCCGCGACAGATGCTGCCGCTGTCGCTGTCTTACGACCACCGCGTGATCGACGGCGCGGATGCCGTGCGGTTCCTCCGGTTCATCGTCGAAGCGCTGGAGCATCCTCTGACGATGGAGCTTTGACAAGTTTGAAGTGAGAAGCCAGAAGTCAGAAGCTACTGGGCGCGCGTCAGTGACTTCTCACTTCTGACTTCTGCACTTCTAACTTGATCCTCCTAGTGTCTATGCCTTCATTTCCAGTTAGTGGTCATTGGTGCCGGTCCTGGAGGCTACGCCGCCGCGTTCTATGCGGCGGACCTCGGGATGTCGGTCGCGCTCATCGATTCGGAACAGAATCCGGGCGGCGTGTGCCTCTATCGTGGGTGCATTCCCTCGAAGGCGCTCCTGCACGTCGCCAAGCTCGTCGGCGAGGCCAAACACGCCGAGTCCTGGGGCGTGAAGTTCGGCGATCCGTCCATCGATCTCGACCGGCTCCGCGGATTCAAGGATCAGGTCGTTCAGAAAATGACTGGTGGCCTGAGCCAGGTCGCGAAGCTCAGGAAGATCACGTACTACCAGGGCAAGGCGTCGTTCGTCGACGCCAAATCACTTCGCGTCGATCTGACGGCAGGCGGCGCGGAGACGGTCGCGTTCGAGCACGCGATCATCGCGACCGGATCGCGCCCGTCGACCGTGCCGGGCTTGTCGATTGACAGCGCGCGGGTCATGGACTCGACCGGTGCGCTCGACCTGCCCGACACTCCCGGATCGCTCCTCGTCGTCGGTGGCGGGTACATCGGTCTCGAGCTGGGATCGGTGTACGCGGCGCTCGGCACGAAGGTGACCGTCGTCGAGATGACGTCGGGCCTGCTGCCGGGCGCAGACCGCGATCTGGTGGCGATTCTCCACCGACGGCTCGAGAAGAATCTGCACAAGATTCTCTTGAACGCGCGTGTCGTCGAGATGAAAGAGGTCAAGAACCGTATCAAGGTTCGCGTGGAAGGCGCGGAACTGGCCGAGGAGGACCGCGAGCAGACGTTCGATCGCGTGCTCGTGTCGGTCGGCCGCAAGCCGAACTCCGCGATTCCCGGCCTCGACAAGACTCGAGTGAAGGTGGGCGAGCGCGGCTTCATCGTGGTCGATGAGGCGATGCGGACCGCCGAGCCGAACATCCTCGCAATCGGGGACGTCGTCGGCGAGCCGATGCTCGCGCACAAGGCGTCGCACGAGGCCCGCGTCGCCGTTGAGGCCGCCGCCGGGCACAAGGTCGCGTTCGAACCGCAGGCCATTCCAGCCGTCGTGTTCACCGATCCCGAGGTCGCGTGGTGCGGGCTGACCGAGACCGACGCGCAGAAGCAGGGACGCAAGGTCGAGGTCGCCAAGTTTCCGTGGGCCGCGCTCGGCCGGGCCGTCGCCATTGACCGGCCCGACGGCCTGACGAAGCTCGTCATCGATCCGGAAACCGAGCGCGTGCTGGGCGTCGGAATCGTCGGTTCGGGGGCCGGCGAGCTCATCGCCGAGGGCGTGCTCGCGGTCGAGATGGGCGCGCTCGCCACCGATCTCAAGCTGACCATCCATCCGCATCCAACCCTGAGCGAGACGCTCATGGAGTCCGCCGAGGTCTTCTTCGGCCACTCTACGCACGTCTATCGGCCCAAGCGCGCGGCGAAGTCCTGAAACGGTTCCAAGGTTCCAAGGTTCCAGGGTTCAGAGTCTGGTCCTTTCGTGGCTCTGAACGCGGCACTCGAACCAGAACCATGGAACCCTGGAACCGTGGAACCCTGGAACCCCAGAATCGGATATCGTTGAGCCGTTCCGGGTGTCTCTCGTGAGCGAGCGGTCTTCTTCGGCAACCGTCGTACGGGATCTCGTCGCGGCCGGCGACCGGCGTCGGCGGCAGCGTGCCGTCGCGAAGACTCTCGCGCGGACGGCGCCCATCGTCGCGGCCGGTGTCTTCCTCGTCGGTATCCTCGGATCCGGCGTTGGGTGGTCAATCGCGGTCACGGCGTCGGTCTGGATCGCCCTGTCCGCGGCGCTCGTGGGCTGGGCCATCCTCAGCACGCGCCCCGGCCCACGACGGACGCGATCGCCGTTGACGTTGACCGGGACGCCGGGTTGGCCGGCGAGCTTCGCAGCGCCCACTGGTTTTCGTTGAATCCGTCGGCCAGTGCATGGGCCGCCTTCCACCTCGATGAAGCGGCGCGACGGTCGAGCGCCGTGCCGTGGCACGAGGTCTATCCGAGAACCCAAGTCTCGCAAATCGTGGCTCGCGGCTGGCCGTGTTGAGCCTGGCCGCGTTTGCCGTGCCCGCCGGGCTGCCAACCGGCTCGTGGCTGCCTGTGTCCGTGCCGGCCGGGGCCGAGGAGCTCGTCGACATCGTCGAGCTCGACGGTCTCTCCCCGGAGCTACGCGACAAGCTGCTTGAGCTCCTCGCCGCCGTGCGGGAGGGCAAGATGACGCCCGTGGAGGCCATGGCGGCGCTCCGCGAGCTCACGGACTTCGCCAAGGTGGACGCGGCGATGAAAGAACAGATCGCGCAGCTTCTGGACGATGCGCTGACGAGTCGTGACCAGTTCGAGAAGATCAACCCGAACCTCGCCGATGCCCAGACGATGTCGGCCGATGTCGAGTGGGCGCGGGAAAACATGGCGTCGCGCGTGGCGAGCGAGGAAGCGCAGAAGGCCGAGGACGCGGCCCGTGGCGGCGAGAGCGAGCCGTCCGACAGCAAGGAGCCCGGGCCGACGACCGAGCAGTCGGCGGAGGGCGAGGCCGGTGAGGCCAGTGAAGGGCAGCCGGGCGCCAAGGTTCCCGCGAAGCCGTCGGAGTCCGCCGATGGCGCCGCGGTGATGATGTTGGGCAATCCCGAGCTCCGCGGTCGGCGAGCCGGGGTCGGTGTTCGGCGGCAAGCGCGGCAACGTCAGATACGGCACGAGCCAGGCGAGCGAGATCGCGGCCTCGTTGAAACGGGAGATGGTCGAGGCGATCGTCAACATCGACCGCTCGGATCTCGACAAGGAAGATCGCCGCCGGAAGACCCAGCAGAGCTGGTCGTCGTTGACCTATACGCGGAGCGGCAGCCGCGCATCGTTCGACCGCGCGAGAACCGAGGCGGTTCGAGCCGTGCCGGAAGCCCGCAAGCCGGTCGTCGAGCGGTACTTCGTCCGTCCGGCCACCCCTGACAGTAACGAGGAGCAGAGCAACCGTTGACCACAGCCGCCGTCGCCCAGCACATCGAGTTGTTTCGCGAACGTTTTGTCCGAATCACCACGGAGGTCGGGCGGCGCATCGTCGGGCACGAGGAGATCGTCGCCGGCGCGGTGACGAGCCTGCTCGCGGGCGGCCACGTGCTGCTCGAGGGCATTCCCGGCGTCGGCAAGACCAGCCTGGTGCACACGCTCGCCGACGTGCTGCACCTTCGCTTCTCGCGCATTCAGTTCACGCCTGACCTGATGCCCGCCGACATCGTCGGCACGCACATCGTCCAGGAGCACGCGCAGGGCGGGACGTTCTTCGAGTTCCAGCCGGGTCCGATCTTCGCCAACGTCGTGCTGGCCGACGAGATCAACCGCGCGACGCCCAAGACACAGTCCGCACTCCTCGAAGCCATGCAGGAGGTCAGCGTGACCGTGGGCAAGACGACGTTTCAGCTGGAACAGCCGTTTCTCGTGCTGGCGACGCAGAACCCGATCGAGATGGAGGGCACGTATCCGTTGCCCGAAGCGCAGCTCGATCGGTTCTTCTTCAAGCTGAAGGTGGAATATCCGCCGGAAGAGGCGCTCCACGAGATTCTCGACCGCACGACGCAGCCGATGGACGTCTCGGTGACGCGCGTCATGGACGGCGCCGAGATTCTCGAGATGCGTCAGGTCGCCCGGTCGGTGCCCATCGCGCGGCCGGTGCAGGCGTACGCGATTCGCCTCACGCTCGCGACGCACGCCGATTCGCCCTACGCGACGCCGCTGGTGAAGCGCTTCGTGCGATACGGTGCCAGTCCCCGTGCGGCGCAGACGCTCGTGCTCGCCGGCAAGATTCACGCGCTCCGGCACGGCCGCGCGTTCGTGTCTCCCGACGACATTCGCGCCGTCGCCCTCCCCGCGTTGCGCCACCGAATTCTCCTGAACTTCGAGGGCGAGGCGGAGCAGGTGAATGTCGACACGATTGTGGCCGAGTTGCTCAAGGGAGTAAGCGTGTAGCGGATGTTCGACGCCGCCTTTCTCAAGAAGCTCGAGCAACTGCGGGTCATCTCGATGCGCTCGTTCGTGGGGCGCGACCGCGCGGACCGGCTCGCGCGCAAGCGCGGGAGCGGGCTCGAGTTCGCCGACCATCGCCAGTACGCGCCCGGCGACGATGTCCGCCACATCGACTGGAAGGCGTACAAGCGCCTGAACCGGCTGCTCTTGAGGTTGTTCGACGAAGAACAGGACCTGCCGATCTACCTGTTCCTCGACGCGAGCCGTTCGATGGCGGCCGACGCCAAGTTCGACCAGGCGAAGCGGCTGGCGGCGGCGCTCTGCTACATCGGTCTCGTCCACTTCGACCGGGTGACCATCCTGCCGTTTCGCGCGACGCTGGCGCGCGAGATCGCGCCCGGACGCGGGCGCGGCCGCATCTTCCCGGTGTTCTCGATCCTCGAGGCGCTCGAAGCGGGCGGTGGCACGGACCTGAAGCAGAGCATTCGGCAGTTTGCCGGCCGGCCGTTCCGCCGCGGCGTGGCGATTGTGATTTCTGATTTTCTCGATCCCGCAGGATTCGATGCCGGACTGAAGGTGCTGGCGTCGCTCGGGCACGACGTGCTCGTGGTGCAGGTGTTCTCGCCGCGAGAGCGGGACATCGACACGTTTGGCGAGGTGCGTTTCGTGGACGCCGAATCCGGCGAGCATCTCGATCTCGACGTCACGCCGGGCTTGTCGAGGGCCTACCGCGAGGCGTGGCAGGCGCACGCCGACGCGATCGCTTCGTTCTGCCGGCGATATCGGCTGCCGTTCGTGCAGGCCAGCGCGGACGATCCGTTCGAGGACATCGTGCTGCGCACATTTCGCGAGGGAGGACTTGCTCGCGTGACGTTCGGCGCGATGGCCGCCTGGCAGGCCTGGTTGCTCATCGGCGCGGCCGCGGCGCTCGCATGGTGGCTGTTCCGGCTGAAGGTGCGGCCGCCGCGCCGCGCGGTGCCCTCTCTTCTGGTCTGGCGGCACGTGGTCGATCGTCCGTCAGAACGATCGTGGTGGGACCGGATTCGCCGAGCCGTCTCGCTCGCGGCTACGGTGCTCGTGGCGCTGGCTCTTGCGCTGGCCGTCACGCGGCCCGCGACCGCGGGCGGCCGCCGGGTCGCGGGGCCGCCTCCTCATCGTGCTCGACTCCTCGTGGTCGATGCGCGCGCGGACGCCCGAGGGCGACACGCGTTGGCAGCGCGCCGTGGCAGGCGCGCGCGCCCTCGCGCTTGCCGCCGAGTCGGACGTGGCCATCGCGACGACGGCCGATGGCCTGGTCGAAGGTCCGACGTCCGACACCGCGCTGATTGCGACGGCGTTCGATCGGTTGGAGCCCGCCGGCGGCGAAGGACAGGCGTGGCCTCGCGTGGACGGCGTGGATGCGACGCACTTTTTTACCGACGGCGCACTGCTGAGGCCGCTCGATCCGGCCGTGCTGGTTCACTCGGTGTTCCGGCCCGCGCCGAATGTCGCGATCACGGCCTTTGGGGCGCGGCCCGCGACGTCGTCTGCGACCGGCGCGTCCGCCTATCTGGAAGTTGCCAACTACGCGCCGACACCCCAGCGCGCGCACGTGACGGTCACCCGGGGTTCATCGGTCATCGCGGATCGATGGCTCGATCTGGCGCCGGCCGAAGTGTCGCAGCAGGCGCTGTCGCTCGAAGCCACTGGCGGGGCGACGCTTCGGGCTCGCGTGAGCGCGCCAGGGAACGCACTCGACATCGACGACGAAGCCGTGGCCTGGCTCGCGAACGGCGATCCGATTGCCGTGACCGTCGTGAGCAATCAGCCGGACGATTTGTCGGGTCTCTTCGAGCACGACCCGGCCATCCACGCGACGTTCGTCCGAACGTCCGAGTACAAGCCGGCGCCGACCGACGTGATCGTGTTCGACCGGTGGGCGCCGTCCGACGCGCCCAATCGACCGGCGCTCTACCTGTCGCCGCCGCCGGTTCCGTGGCTGGCCAAGGCGGGCCGCGACGAAGTGCTGCCGCAGTGGTCCGTCACCGAAGCGCACCCGATCCTCGCGGGTGTCGATCCGCTCACCCTCGACATCGCTCGAAGCCGCCGTTATGAAGGGCCTGCGCTGAAGCCCGTCGCGCGGTCCGCGCAAGGCACGCCGCTCGTCTCCGTGCTGGACGCGCCGGGGCTTCGTGGCGTGCTGCTCGGTTTCAGCACGGCCGACTCGAACCTCACGGATGTTCCGGCGTTTCCAATTTTCGTTGGCAACGCCCTGGATTGGCTCGCGCGGCCTGCCGCCGGCGAAGTCCGGACGCCCGGCCCGATCGACCTTCCGGCCAGCACGACGCGGATCACGGCGCCGGATGGTCAGGCGGTCGGCCTTGTTCGCGCCGGCGATCGCGTGCTCGTGCGGCTTCGCACGCCAGGTCTCTACCTCGTCGAGGCCGGCGGCTCGGAGAGCGTGATCGGCGTCAACGTCGGCAACCCGACCATCGGCAATCTCTCGCGCACGAATCTGCCCGCTGACGCGCGGGCCACGGCGCTCGCGGCGTTCGCAGGCGGGGCCTGGTGGATCTACGCCGTCGTCCTGGCCCTGGTGCTGGTCGTCGCTGAATGGTGGACGTGGCAGCGGAAGGTGACGGTGTGAAATGAGCCTGTCACTCGCCGCTCCGGGAGCGTTGTGGTGGCTCGCCGCCGTGCCGCTCGTGTGGCTGGCGCTCCGCTTCGGCCGGACCAACTTCAATCGCACGGCAACGCGTGCTGCAGGCAGGAGTCCGGTCGCTGCTCGTCGTGCTGCTTGCCACAGCGCTCGCTCGCCCGGTGATTTCTCTGACCGCCTCGCGTGAAGCCGTCGTGTACGTCGTCGACGTCTCGCACAGCGTCTCAACGCCGGCGATTGAAGGCGGCTGCCGCCCGCATCGACTTGCTCAACGCCACACTGAAGCCGGACCATTCGCGCATTCTGGCGTTCGCGTCGCGCGTGACGGCGGTCGCCGACACCGCGGCGTTGCGCCGGCTGGCGTCAGCACCGGCCGAGTCGGACATCGTCGGTCGCGGCGGATCCGATCTGGAATTGGCGTTGACCGAAGCTCGGGCGGAACTGCCGCCCGGCGAGGCCGCCCGCGTCGTGCTGTTTTCCGACGGCCGCCAGACGGCCGGCGACGCGCAGGCCGCCGCGCTCAGCCTTGCGGCTGACGGAATTCCCGTGTTTGTCGAACCGCTCTCCGTACGCGACCTCGGCGACGCGTGGGTGGACGCGATTCACGTCCCCGATCCGGTCCCGGCAGGCGGAACGATCACGCTGACGGTTGTTGTCGGGAGTCAGAAGGCGTGGCCCGCGGCCAAGATCCGGATTCTCGATGGCGATCGCGTCGTTGGCGCTGCGGAGGCCGCTGTCGAGCCGGGCGCGACAGCCGTCGCCGTCGAAGCCACCTTCGAAGGCGCCGGGCCGCATGTCGTCCAGGCCGTCCTGGACGTGGAAAGCGATCCACTGGTCGCGAACAATCGCCTCTCGCGCGAGGTGCTCGTGAAGCCGCCGGCGCGGGTGCTGTACGTCGAGGGCACCCCTGCCAGCGCGCAGTACCTGCGGCAGGCGCTGACGCAGGCGGGCTTTGACGTGACGGTTCGCTCGCCCGCGCAGACGCCGAGTACGCGTGACGCCCTCCAGCCGTGGGACGTCGTGATCCTGAGTGACGTCTCACGCGCGCTGGTGACAGACCAGACGATGACGGCGCTGACGGCATGGGTCGAGCACGATGGGGGAGGACTGCTCGTCGCGGGAGGCGAGGCGGTGTTCGGCGAGAGCACCGAGGGCGCCGCCAATGGCTACAGGCGAACCGAGCTCGAGCGGCTGCTGCCCGTTACTTTCGAGCGCAAGGACCAGCCCGACGTCGCACTCGTCATCGTCCTCGACAAGTCCTGGAGCATGAACGGACGGGTGATGGAGCTGTGCAAGGCTGCGGCCCAGGCCGCGGTGGACGCGCTCAGCGATCGTCAGACGGTCGGTGTTCTCACGTTCGACGACCGGTACAAGTGGGACGTCACGCCGCGGAACGTCGGCAAGAACCGGGACGAGATTCGCCAGGCGGTCACGGCCATTCAGCCCGGCGGGGACACGCTGATCTACCCGGCAGTCGAGCAGGCCTATCTGGCGTTGCGGCAGGTCAAGGCCAGCGCGAAGCACGTCGTGCTCTCTGTCCGACGGCCGATCGTACCCGGACGACTACGAGGGCCTCGTCGGCAAGATGGTGGCCGCCGGCATGACCGTGTCGTCCATCGCGGTGGGGCCATCGGCAGACGCCGAATTGCTGACGAACATCGCGAAGTGGGGCAAGGGTCGCGGCTACGCCGTCCTCGACGCGAAGGAAGTGACACAGATTTTCGTCAAGGAAGCGCGCAACGCGATGTCCGCGTTCGATGAAGGCGAATCGATCGCCCCCGTCGTGCGCGCGCGAAGTGTCCTGTCGAACGTGGATCTCTCCGACATGCCGGCGCTTCGAGGCCGGACGGCCGTCGTGTTGAAGGACGCAGCCACCGAAGTGCTCGGGACGGAGACCGACGACCCGTTGCTCGCGTTCTGGCCGTTCGGTCTGGGCCGCACCGCCGTGTTTGCGTCAGACGTCAAGGACCGTTGGGCGAGCGCCTGGGTGAGATGGCGCGGGTACGGGCCGTTCTTTTCGGCGGTGGTACGGGCCGTGGCGCGCCAGCGTCCCGAGCCACTCGCCCTCACCGTCACGCCCGGTGTCGTTCGCGACGGCACGCGGACGATGGCGTTCTCGATCGAGGCGCGCGACGAACAAGGTCGATATCGTGATCTCCTTCGTCCGTCGATCGCCGTCCAGGCCGGCGGGGGATCGTCGGCGACAGTCATCGCGCGGCAGGTCGCGCCAGGCCGGTACGAAGCGTCGATGATTGTCGATGCTGGAGAATCGCTGACGGTGTCCACCACGGAGCGCGCCGGCGCGCCCGCCGAGGTGCGGCGCGTGCTGCCCGACCTCGACGCCGAGTACCGCTTTCGTCCTCCGGACGACGTGTTGCTCGGCGCTCGTCGCGAGCGCGACTGGCGGGGCGATGACGCCGAACGTCGCGGCTTTGGAATGGCCGGCGGCTTCGGCGCGGTCGTCGAGGCACGCGCTGTGGCCCTGGCTCGTCGTCACCGCGCTCGCAATCTGGATGGTGGACGTGTTCCTGCGCCGTATCCGGCTGTTCGAAGTTGCAGCCGGCGCCTAACGTTTCTCGATCGCCGCGGCTTTCGCGGCCAGCCGGAAGACCTGGCGCAGCATCACAGGCGTGAGCCTGCCGGTGTTGGTGTTCTGCCGGCTGGGATGGTACGCCGCGATGACGACGCGGCCATCGTGAGTGCGATAGCGAACGCCGTGACCAAACGGCGGGCGAGACGAAACCGGGTTTCCTTTAGTCCCGTCGGAAACCCGGTTTTTTTCTGCTGCGAGGATCCGCCAGCAGGCGTCGTACGCGATTCGTCCGAGGGCGACGTAGACGCGCAGGTTGGGCAGCGCCGCAAGCTCAGCGATGAGATGGGGTTGGCAGGCGGCAATCTCAGCCGGCGTCGGCAGGTTGTCGGGCGGCGCGCAACGCACGGCCGCGGCAATCCAGGCATTCTTCAGGGCGAGGCCGTCGTCGGGGCTTCGCGAAATCGGCTGGTTGGCCAGCCCGTTGGCGTGGAGCGCCGCCATGAGGAAATCGCCCGATCCGCCGGCGCCGTCTCCGGTGAAGTTGCGCCCCGTCCGATTCGCGCCGTGCGCCGCCGGGGCGAGCCCGATGATGGCGATTCTCGCGGCCGGATCGCCGAAGCCGGCCACCGGCCGTGCCCAATACGTGTCGTTGCGGTAGGCCGCGCGCTTCTCGCGGCCGATCCGCCGGCAATAGTCGCGCAGCCGCGGGCAGCGTTCGCAGGTGACGATGGCCTCGCGAACACGCCCGAGCTCATCGGTCAGCGGAATCGTCGCGCTCACAGCCGGACAGTCTCGATCAGCGCTCCGGCCATGGCATCGAGATCCTGACGCACGGCGAGTTTTGCGAACACATCCTCGAGCGAGGGCACGTTCGCCAGCTCACGCAGCCGCGCGGGCGAATCGTCGGCCACGACCGTGCCTTCGTGCAGGATCATGACGCGTGTGCTGATCTTCTCGATCGTGTCCAGCTCGTGCGAGCTGTAGAAGATGATGCGTCCGTCATCGGCCAGCGATCGCACGACCGTGCGAAGCACGAGCGCCGTGGAGACGTCGAGGCCGGACACCGGCTCGTCGAGCACGATGACGCGGGGGTTGTGCATCAGCGCCGCCGACAGCAGAATTTTCTGTCGCATCCCCTTCGAGTAGGCAGATAGCGGAGCGTGGTAGTCCGTATCCAGGCCGAACAGCTTCAGGAAACGATCGATCTTCTCCTCAATCGCTCGCTCGGCCATTCCGCGAAGGCGCCCCGTCAGCCGCAGGTACTCGGGTCCGGTCAGATAGGTATAGACGTGCGCCTCCTCGGGGACGTACCCGACCTGCGCCTTGTATTCCAGCAGCCGATCCTGAACGTCCTGCCCGTCGAAGAGAATCGTGCCGCTCGTCGGCGGCATGAGGCCGACGAGCATCTTGACGGTCGTGGATTTTCCCGATCCGTTCGGCCCGAGATATCCGAGGACCTCGCCCGGTTTGACGACGAAGCTCACGTGCCGGACGGCCGTGAGGGCGCCATATCGTTTCGAGACGTTTCTCATTTCGAGCATCATTCCTCCCGAACGATACGGTTTCCTCACCAGTGGCCCGACGACTTCAAGATCCAGGCGCGGATCGAGATGTTCGTCCACGATCGCGTTGACCGCGGCCGCACGCTCGCTGCCGATGTGGACGCCAGCCGCGGACACCGCGAAGAATACCGCCTGCCACAGGACGGGACCGATCTCGTTCTTCCAGCCGGCCTGGGCGGCGGCGCTTTCGAAGCAGAAGACTTCGAATCCCGCGACCAGCGCGAGCGTGCGTCCACGGAACGCCGCACTGACCAGCGGACGCGAGCAGGGCACGCCAACGTAGCCCCACAGGAGCACTTCCAGGGCCAGCCACCCGCCCGCAAGCGCGGCGACAATCCGCGCGACAGCGACGGCAGGCTCCCACAGCCACATCCAGAGCACGGCCGTCGCGAGAATCGGGACGGCCACGCCGCCGACGAAGAGGATTCTCCACGCGGCCGCACGCCCCGCGAGCGGCGAGACATCCGTCTGGTCGAAGAGCCAGCGGCCGGGAAGCTCGACGGGCGTTCGGATGGCGAGGCGAAGGCCGAGCAGCGCGAAGAACTGCATGACGAACGGAAAGGCGAGGACGGCCGTGCTGGGGTCAGGGTGGAGCGAGATGGCCGCGCCGAGAACAGGAACGAGACCGGTCAGGCCGGCCGCGCACAAGAGCGCGAACACCAGTCGCGGTCCCGACACCCGTCCGAGCGTCGCGAACGTGAACGCGATCGCGCCGCGCGCCGGGAGGCCGTCGAGTGAGCACGCACGCCAGCCGGTCGGCGAGCCAGCGGCCGACGGGCCACCGCGCCAGGGCAGAGACCGCGAACGCCCCACGGAGCGTCCGCGCTCCGGCAATCGGACCGGCGACGAGCAGGAGCCCGATGGCGAGCGCCAGCGCCGACCAGCCCGATACGGGCGAGCTCCTGGAGTTCGGCGCTGGCGGAGCCGGCGATGGTTTCGTACACACCCAGAAACCAGACCGGCGGAAGCCAGAAGACCCAGGCCGGCCCGCCAACCCCGTCCGCGTCGAATGTCGAGAACGCCCGCGCGCTGTGGCCGGGCATCAGCACGAAGACGACGAGCACCGACGCGACGAGCGCCATCTGCATCATCACCGCGACGCGTGCGAAACGGCGTGGGCCCACGAGCGCGAGCCCGGCAGCCTGAATGGAGGCGACCGCCGTCATCACGAAGACGGTCAGCCCGACCGAGCCGCAACCGCCAATCCAGCCATGGTGCCGGCGACGTTCGTCGGCCGTTCGAGGCCGCCGAGCGAGACGCCCTGGACGAGTGCCGTGCCCAGGTGCATGCCGGCCGCGAGAAGCCCGGTGTATCCCGCGAGTGCCGCGAGCTTGGCGATGACAATGGTGCGCGGGCGCGTCGGAAGGGTGCCGAGGACGAGGGCGTCTCGCCGGTCGATGACGAGGCTCTGCCAGCGCGCGGCCGCGACCACGGCCACGGCCACGAACGTCAGGGCGAGATACTCGGCCGTGTCGGCCCGCACGGCCTGGTGGAGCGCGGCGATGCCCTCACCACGCCGGGCAATCCGTTCCCACAGGAACTGGCGATAGGTCGTGAGGAGCAGGCCGGGGGCCGCGAGGATGGCCAGGAGCCAAAAGAACGACCGCGTGGCGTCAGTCCGTTCCGCGGTGGTGTCGCTCTCGAAAAACCTGGCGAAAAACGCCGCCGTCAGCGCACGGACCTGGACGAACTCGTCCGGGGGACGGGGCATTGGGAGATTAGACACCTCTGAAGGGTTCGAAGGGTTCGAGGGTTCGAGAGTTCGAAGGTTCGGTTCGAAGGTTCGAGGTTCGTTCGGAGGGTCGTCGGACCTCGATCGCGAACGTTGGACCCCTCGAACCTTGGACCCTCGAACCCTCGAACTCCTCGAACTAGGTCGTGGCCCTGTCGTAGCTTTCGGCCTGCTCGTGTGCGTGGTACGAGGAACGCACGAGGGGGCCGGACTCGACGTGCCCGAAGCCCAGATCGAGCGCGATGTGCTTGAGCTGGAGGAACTCGTCGGGCGTGTAGTAGCGCTCCATCGGCAGGTGCGCCAGTGACGGACGAAGATACTGGCCGACGGTGAGAATCTGACAGTCCACGCGTCGGAGGTCGCGGAAGACCTCGACCAGTTCCTCACGCGTTTCACCCAGTCCAACCATCAGGCCGGTCTTGGTCGGAACGGCCGGCGCCCAGGTGCGGGCACGATCGAGCAGCTCGAGGGCACGTTCGTAGCGGCCGCCGGGGCGTGCGCGCCGGTACAGCCTCGGCACGGTCTCGGTGTTGTGGTTCAGCACGTCTGGGCCGCGCATCGACGACGACTCGCAGCGCATGCTCGTCGCCCTGGAAGTCGGGAATGAGCACCTCCACGCGACACGCCGGCCGGCGGGCCTTGATCGCGCGAATGGTCTCCGCGAACACGCGCCGCGCCGAAATCGTCCAGGTCGTCGCGATCGACGGACGTCACGACCACGTAGTTCAGTTCGAGGGTGTCGACCGCCTCAGCGAGCTTCGCAGGCTCCGCGGGATCGAGCGCGATCGGCGCGCCATGTTTCACGTTGCAGTAGCCGCAGGCGCGAGTGCAGACGTCGCCCATGATCATGAACGTCGCGGTACCGTGGTGCCAGCACTCGCCAATGTTGGGGCAGTGCGCTTCCTCGCAGACGGTGTGCAGGTTCAGATCGCGCATCAGCCCGCGCAGGCGCAGGTAGTTCGACGAGCCTGGCGCCCGCACTTTGAGCCACTCGGGTTTGGGCGTCCGCGCAAGCTCGGTGTCCTTGACGCGACGGCCACGGATGAACTGCAGGGGAGCGACGATCGACATGCTCGATCTATTATCGGCACTGTGCAAGGCAGGGCAGAGGGCAGAGAAGGGCAGGATGCGAACCGAACTCAGCCAATAGCCAATCGCCAATGCAATAACCAATAGCAAATAGCCAATAATCAATAGTCATGTCTCTATCCATTACCTGGCTTGGCCACGCCACCTTCCTCATTCGCCTGCCGTCAGGCCAGCGCCTCGTCACCGATCCCTGGCTCTCGGGTCCGACCGTCCCGCCGGAATGGTCCAGGGTCGAGGCGCTCGCGCCCGTTGCACGCCGATTCTCGTGTCGCATGGTCACCGCGATCATTCTGCCGACGCCGCGGCAGTGTCGCGCGCGACCGGGGCCCCCGTGATGTGCCTGGCCGAGCTGGGTCACTACCTGTCCGCCAAGGGCGTGCAGAACGTCCGCCAGATGGGCATCGGCGGGACGCAGGACGATCGCCGGCGTTCGGATCACGATGACGCCCGCCGTCCACACCGGCTCCATCCTGGACCAGGGGCAGATCGTCTACACGGGCGGCGCGGCTGGATTCGTGATCCGGGCCGCGGACGCGCCGACGATCTACTTTGCCGGCGACACGGCGCTTTTCGGCGACATGAAGATCATCCGCGACCGCTACGCGCCCGACATCGCGTTCCTGCCGATTGGCGATCACGACACGATGGGACCGGAAGACGCCGCGATCGCCGCCGAATGGCTGGGCGTGCGCCAGGTCGTGCCGATGCACTGGGGAACATTTCCCGTGCTGACTGGAACGCCGGCGGCGCTCCGCGCGCACCTCAGGAACTCGGCGATTGAAGTACTGGAACTCGCGCCGGGGGAAACTGCGGAGTGAACGGAGGAACGGGAGAACTACCCTTGCCCCTCGTCCAGCTTGTGCTTGGCCACGTAGTAGCTCATGGCCCGCTGGCTGATGCCCATCAGCTCGGCGGCGTCTTTCTTGACGCCGCGCGCGCTGTCGAGCGCGCGGTGAACGGTCTCGCGCTCGGCCCACTCCAGGTTCTGCTTGAGATTGAGTGACGGCAACCCGGAGGTCGCCCGGTGCTTTCGCGCTGACGAGCGTGACGTCGCTCTCCTGAATGACAGGCTGAGGCGCCAGGACGACCGCGCGCTCGACGGCGTTCTCGAGCTCTCGGACATTGCCCGGCCAGGGCGCGTCCATGAGCACGGCCATCGCCTGCGGTGAGATGCCGTCCACGCGCTTGCCGGCGCGTCCGGCGTGCCGGCGGATGAAGTGCTCGACGAGGAGCGGGATGTCTTCGCGACGATCGCGAAGTGGCGGCATCGTGATGGGGATGACGTTGAGCCGGTAGTACAGGTCCTCCTGGAACCGTCCGTCGCCACGAGTTGCCGCAGATCGCGGTTGGTGGCGGCGATGACCCGCACATCCACTTGCACCGAACGTTCGGATCCGAGTGGCTCGAATTCACGCTCCTGCAGCACGCGCAGCAGCTTGGCCTGCACCGACGGCACGATCACGCCGATCTCATCCAGGAAGATCGTTCCCCCGTCGGCCAGCGCGAAGCGGCCTTTCTTGTTCGCCACGGCGCCGGTGAAGGCGCCGCGCACGTGGCCAAAGAGCTCCGATTCGATCAACGTCTCCGGCAGGGCCGCGCAGTTGACCCTGACGAGCGGCATCTCGCGCTGGCTGCTCCAGTCGTGGATGGCGCGCGCCACGAGCTCCTTGCCCGTGCCGGTTTCGCCGATGATCAGCACCGTGCTGCGCGACTGCGCGATGACACGCGCCGTCCCGAACGACCTCCTGAATCGCCCGGCTCCGGCCGACGATGCCGTAGTGATCGAACTGCTCGTCGCGTTCGGTGATGAGGTAGTCGTGGTGCGTGCGCAAGCGCCCCAGCTCGATCGCGCGCTGCCGCGACGACGAGAAACTCATCGATTTCGAAGGGCTTCTGCAGGTAGTCCAGCGCGCCAAGCTTCATCGCTTCGATCGCGCTCTGCACCGTCGCATGCGCCGTCATCATGAGGATCTGGGGGCGCTCGGCGGTGCCGGTCGCACCGACGACCTCCCGGATCAGCTCGAGGCCGCTCAGCTCGGGCATCAGATTGTCCACGACGAGCAGATCGAACGGCCGCTCGCCGACCAGCCGCAGCGCCTCGCGTGGACTGCCTGTCGCATTGACGTCGTGTCCTTCGTCGCGAAGGGCTTTGGCCAGAGCCTGTCGAATTTTCGGTTCGTCGTCGACGAGAAGTACCGATCCGCGTGTCAACGTCTGGGCTCCCGCATGGCGCGATCTGGCAGATGAAGGGTGACGGTCGTGCCTTCGCCGGCCTGACTTTCCACGCGCAGCGTGCCGCCAAGCCCTTCGACCACGTTTCTGGAGATCGCGAGACCGAGTCCAGAGCCGTTACGACGGGTCGTGAAGAACGGTTCGAAGACATGCGGCAAGTCCTCATGCGAGATGCCCGTGCCGCGGTCGCTGACCGTGATGCGCCAGCGTCGCGGTCTCGCGTGCCGTCTCGAGTCGAACCGGTTGTCCGCGGCCGCCGATCGGTCCGCGCCCGAACGGCCTGCTGGGCGTTCGTCAGCAGGTTGACCAGGACCGCTCGCAGCCGCTCGACGTCGGTGACAATGGGTTCGTCGGCCGCCGCGACCTCGATGGGAACGTCTTCCGCATCAGTGGCCGCCGCCTGGGCCGCGTCGCGGCAAATGGCCCCGAGGTCGGCCTCCGTGAAGGCGAACGTGATCGGCCGGGCGAAGTCGAGGACGCCCGTGACGACACGGTTCAGTCTGGCCACTTCCTCGTCGATGCTCGTCGCCGTTTCCGCGACCTCGGGTGAGTCGTTCTTGCGCAGTTGCCGAACGGCGGACTTGATGATCATCAGCGGGTTGCGAATCTCGTGCGCCACCACGGTGGACAACCTGCCGAGCGAGGACAGCCGCTCGCGAATCGCCGCTTCACGCTGAAACCGATCGAGCGCGCTCGTGAGCTGCCGGAACGTCGTCGCCACGAGCCGCACGTCCTCGTCATCCCAGCGGCCGAGCGCCGGCAGCGTCCGGCCAAGGTCACCGGTCGTGGCCATCTCGCCCATGGCGCCCGTCAGGGCCCGCAGCGGCCGAGTGACCGTTCGCGCCACGAGATATCCGACGAGCGTGGCCCCCAGCACGGCCGCCAGGCCCGTCAGGGCGATTTGCCAGCGAAGCGCGGGCAGGAAACGAAGGCGCTCCGTCCGCGATCGCAGGACGAGCGCGATGGGCTCATCGGCGTCCTCGCTGCGCCCGAGCGGCTGCACACGTCCGATGAACTCCTCGGATCCGACGAAGAGGGAGAAGACGTCACGCCGGGTCGCCACCGACTCCAACGCGGCTTCCGCGCTGGCGTCGAGCGACGAGGCCACGACCTCCGCGCCGGTGACGAAGGCGACGTCGCTGTTGGTGAGCCGCTTGATCGACAGCGCGACGTCGCGATCGAGGCTGAGGCCAACCACCAGCATGCGCACCGGATCGATCGGCATGGCGGCCACGTGCACGATGCCGCCGGCGAGCGGCCAGAAGACCGTGCAGTCTCGCGCCGCGCGACACGCCGCCAGAATCCCCAGGAGCGCGTCGTCATCCAGGTGCAAGCGGCCGGCACGGGCGAGCACGCGATCGCCGCTGCCAAACACCACCAGCAGGTCGGCGTCGATGCGATCCTGCATCTCCTCGGCAATCGGTTGGACCGTGGGCGGATGGTCGATCGCGGCCGCGGCCCTCATGCGGCGGGATGTCCGCGATGAAGCGGCCCTTGACGACGAAATCCTCGAACTCGCCGCTGGCTGAACTGATCCACCAGTGAGGCGGCCTCGGCCAGACCGGCCTGCAGATCCCGCTCCGCCTGCCTGCGCGACCGAGTCGCTCACCCAGTAGATCGCGATGCCCATCGACACGACGACGAGCACGGCGCTTGCCAGAAAGATTCGGTTCGTCAGCGACGAGAGCGCCGTCATGGCTCGCGGCCGATCTGGAAATCAGCTTCCACGCTGCCGCCTTCGGGCACGGTCACGCGCCGCGCGGGCGCCGATCCGAGCTCGCTCCACGCCACCAGCGAGTACGTGCCAGGGGGCACGCCTTCGATGACGTACTGGCCGTCGTCGCCGGACACCGCAAAGAACGGGTGGCTGAACACGAGGATGAACGCGCTCATGTGCGAGTGAATGTCGCAGAAGACCGGCACGATCCCCGGCCGGTCGAAGCGAACCGATCCGGTTCGGCCCGGCGCGAACCGGCCGAGGTCGAACGACCGCACGCGCGACAGCGAGAACACGTTGTGAAACGTCCGGTCGTTGTTCGGGAAATCGACGGTGGTGCCGGCCGTGATGGCGAGTACGCGTGGCGAGAACTGTTCGGCGCGCTGGTCCATTCGCGCGCGACCGGGCGGCAGTTCACCGAAGGCCTGGCGCGGCGCCGCTTCGAGGTAGACCACGACGCGGCGGCGATTCACGACCGGATGTGACGCCGACGACGGCTCGGCGACGGTTGGCCGTGACAGCCCGGCCGGGACGTTCGGCACGACGACCCGGCCTCGAATCGTTCCGCCGGTGCGGACCGGCGCCTGGGGAGCGGCGGAGAGCGCGGCTATCAGCAGTGGCACGAGGAGCAGGGGAGCCAGTCGTCGCATGCGTCAGAACCAGCCGAGCACCGCGAAGACCGGCAGGCCGCGTTCTCGAACGCGCCCACCGTCGCGCCAGTTGTGCTGCCATCCGCCCCGCAGCTCGACGCGCCGGTGTGCGCGAAACCCGAGGACTGCTTCAACACGGTTCACGTCGGCATCCCACGACGTTCCGGTCGCGGCGGGCACCGCTCCCGGGGCGTCGCCGAACGCCAGGCGATCGACTCGCACGCCGACCTGCCAGCGCGGCACGGGCCGATATCGCGCCTCCGCGAATCCTGACCAGACATGGAGGCGAGCGTCAGGGTCAGGTGCCGTGATGATTGGCAGCTCGAAGACGGAACGCAGCCACTCGCCACGCACGAGCCAGGGCCCGTGGCCCACTTCGACGTCCGTGGCGAAGAGCGTTTGGGACGACGGCGTCTCGCGCCCGTCGGGCGTGAGGTCCAGCACGGAGTTTTCCAGCCATTGGCCGCGAGCGCCGGACACGCCGATGGTCACACCTCCGCCGAGCGAACGCCGCGGCGCGGCCCGACCACATCAGGTGGTCGTTGGTGTCGCGAACGACGGGAACGGCCGGCGATCCCTGGGTGAGGGCGCCCGCCACGTCGATTCGTCCGCG
Source organism: uncultured Acidobacteriota bacterium (assembly GCA_963730485.1). GTDB lineage: Bacteria > Acidobacteriota > Vicinamibacteria > Vicinamibacterales > SCN-69-37 > CAVTYZ01. The sequence continues at coordinate 95,803 of CAVSRY010000005.1, forward strand.
CCGCCAGATGCCGGCGACACCCGTGTCCCACTTCGACGCGGAGACGAGCGGCACGCCCGGTTCGGCATGCCGTGGAGCCAACCGGGTAGCTCGGTTGCCAGCCACGGCCCCGCATGCGCAGCAGATCGTCCACGGTCGCCGGCACGGCATCCGGCCGCAGCGACGTGAGGTACTGGTACGCGAGCGGCTGTCCGATCACGACGTTGTCGCGGCCGTACGCGTGGCGCCCGAAGCCGCCGATGACGGGCGGAATCCGGCCGGCGTGAATGTAGAGGTCGCGCGTGAACGTGAGGCTGCCAGCGCATGTAGAGCGCCGGCATCATCAGCTCATCGATGTTCTCCGTCCGGAGTCTCGCCGATGACCGACAGCCGCGCGGCCGTGCGCCATTCGCCGAAGAGTCTCAGCCGGGCAATCCGAAGCAGGTTCCGTTCGTAGTCGCTGTAGTTGAAGAAGGCCGTCGTGTCACGAGGTCCGGCGACGGCCATGACCTCGCCGCCACCGGCGAGGTAGCGGCCCAGTCCGCCGCCGTCGCCGTATTCGGGTGCCTGCGCCTCGAGCGGCCCGGGCACCGCCAGGATGAGCACGATGAGCACGCCAACGAGCGAGGGCGCGCCCGACCAGGGGAGGCATTTCAACGGATCTTACCTCTCATCTTCGCCTCATTCGGACTCACCTCCTGGCTTCTCCGGGCCGCCCGGCTGGGGCCGGTTGAACGGCCGCCGACCAGCATGTAACAATGCCGAGCAATGGCCTACGTCATCACCGAGCCCTGCATTGGTACGAAGGATTCCGCCTGCGTCGACGTGTGCCCGGTCGATTGCATTCACCCGCGCAAGGACGAGCCGGAGTTCGAGGCGGCCAAGATTCTGACCATCCACCCCGACGAGTGCATCGACTGCGGCGCGTGCGTGCCCGCGTGCCCGGTGGAGGCGATCTTCGCCCTCGACGAAGTCCCCGACAAGTGGAAGAGCTACATCCAGGAGAATGCGGCCTACTACAAGAAGTGAGCCGTTCCTGACCGCTGCGTATCTGGATTTCGACCGCGCCGCCTGGGCAAGACTCCGGGCGGCGACACCGCTCACCCTCGACGAACACGACCTCGCCCATCTTCAGGGCCTGAACGCGCCGGTGTCGCTGCCGGAAGTGGAAGCGATCTACCTTCCACTGTCGCGGCTCCTCAATCTGCAGGTCGCGGCGACGCAGACGCTGCACAAGTCCACGGACACGTTTCTCGGCACTCTGCCGCGGCCGATTCCGTTCGTCATCGGCATCGCGGGAAGCGTGGCCGTCGGGAAGAGCACGTTTGCGCGCATCCTGCGCGCGCTCCTCTCCCGCTGGCCCGCGCATCCGCGCGTCGATCTGGTCACGACGGATGGGTTTCTGTTTCCGAACGCCGTGCTCGAGTCGCGCGGCATCCTCGACCGCAAGGGCTTTCCCGAGAGTTACGACCTGCGGCGGCTCGTCGAGTTCATGTCGGACGTCAAAGCCGCGGCCGGACCCGTCAAGGCGCCCGTGTACTCGCACGAGTCGTACGACATCGTGCCCGGCGACTATCCAGGTCGTCGATCAGCCGGACATCGTGCTCGTCGAAGGGCTGAACGTGCTCCAGACCGGCCAGGGCGTGTTCGTCTCCGATTTCTTCGATTTCTCGATCTACCTGGACGCCGACGAGGAGGACATCGAGCGGTGGTACGTCGAGCGCTTTCTGGCGCTGCGTGAGACGATCTTTCAGAACCCGCGCTCGTACTTTCATCGCTACGCCGGCCTGAGCGAAGCCGAGGCGATCGCGACCAGTCGCGGCATCTGGCAGCGGATCAACGGCGTCAACCTGCGGGAGAACGTCAAGCCCACGCGCGAGCGCGCCCGGCTCGTGCTCGAGAAGGGCGGCGATCACGCCGTGCGGCGGGTGCGTTTGCGACGAACCTGAAGACCGGCGACCGTAGCGCGGCCTTGACCGCTCGGCGCTGTCAGCTCTGCGCCTTTCTGTGCTTGAAGTCTGCACGGACGCGGCGGGCTGTCGCGCTGCCGCCGCCCGCTGCCGGTCCTCGTCCGTTTCGAGCAGGAGCGGCGGGACCGGCACGCCGGCGCCGTCGTCATTGATTGCGGCGAACGTGAGATAGGCGACGCTGGTCCGCTGGCGTTCGCCGGTCAGCGTGCCCTCGGAGAACACCTCAACCTCGACTTCGAGCGACGTCGTGAATGTCGCGGTCACTCGGGCGTTCAGGATGATCAGGTCGCCGATCTTGATGGGATGCAGGAACTGCAGCCCATCGACAGCCGCCGTCACCATCGGCGTGCGGGCGTGCCGGTGCGACGCGATGGCGCCGGCGATGTCGATGAGGTGCATGACGGTACCGCCGAGGATGAATCCCAGCGGATTCGCGTCGTTCGGCAACACCACCTGCACCATCTCGGTGGCGGACGCGGACGGCGGCTTCGGCGTCAGAAGTCGTAGCCGATCCAGAAGTCGAACTGCATCTTGCGGAAGTCTCCCGTCGATGTGCACTCGACGAACGTGTTGCTGACGGCACGGCAGTCTCGGAAGAGGGCATCCTCCCAGTCACGGTCGAACAGCGTGCGCCATGAGAAATCGAAGTGCATCGGGAAGCCCAGCAGGAAACTCTGAAGGCTCAGGCCGTAGGAGGCTCGACCGTCAACCAGGCGGAGTCCACTGAGATCCACCGGTCTGTGTTTGGACGCCCACGACATTGCCGTTGGAGTCGAGCTCGTAGCCGGTCACCATGTCGAAATGACTGGGACTGCTGGTGGTCATTATCTTGAACGGCTGGTTGTTGAAGCCGGCCGCGCCAAGGTTGGCGAAGAAGGTGCCGCGCAGCCCACCGAGGACGCCAATCGGCGTCAGCATCGCCTCGATGACCGGGAATCGCAGCTCGGCATTGGCGAAGAATCCCTTGTGGCCGATGAACTCGAGGTATTCGTACCCCCGCATCTCCGAATTGCCGCCGAAGTTGAAGAAATCGGCGTTGGTGCCCCCGCTCCTCTGCCCGTAGAGCCGAAGCGCGAGGACGCCATTGGCGGCAATCCGCAGGTAGTAGCGGGCATCAAGTCCGACCGTGGCTTGGGACAGCCAGCCGTTTGCCAGGGCCGGAGAGACCTCGTACGACACCTTGACCAGGCTGCCGGCCACGGGACCGTACTCCCGAAACACTGAGGTGTCTTTGATGAACGTCACGCCGAGCGGCAGCATGTGCCCGACGCGGAAGACCGTCTGCCCGTACTGTTCGATCTGGTACGCCTCGGCGAGTTCCTGCAGCGCGTCGTTCCGATAGTGCTCGTCGACCCACATGTACCCGCCCGAGAGTTGAACGCGCGCGTAGCGATTGAACGGGTAGATCCCGAAGATCGAGCCGCCACGCTGGCTTTGCACCGCCTCGGAGTCATCGCGATCGATGAACCGCGCAATCGCCGGGTCGTAGAGGGCGCCTGAGGCCGTCAAGTCCTGGCCGAAGTAGAAGATGTCCTGCGAGAAGGCCTGAATGGCGTAGTTCATCCGGCGGCCGATGTTGGAGTACGTGAACGCCGTCGTGCGGTACTGCAGCACCGACTGGGCGTAGAAGCTGACCTCCTTGTCGCCGAGCACGTCCGTGAAGGTGACCTGGGTGTTGCCGTAGAGGTCGCCGCCGCTCGTCACGCCGAGCGCGACCGGCGGGCGGCCGGCCAGGCTCATCTTCTCGAACGCGCCCTTTCGGCGAATGTTGTCGCGAAGGAGCGTGTGGCTGAGGGGCGCCGTGAACTCGAACACCGGCCCGGGCCCGCCGAAGTCTTCCGTCGCCACGACCGCCACCGTCGTGTCGCTCGGAATGCTGTGCACGCCGTAGCGTCCCTTGTAGTAGTTGACGAACGCGATGCGCGACCCGCTCTCCTGATGGAGGACGACCGGCGAGAAGTTGCCGGTCGCCGCATCCGTCATCTGGCGGAGCTGGTTCGTCGATAGATCGAGCGCCCACACGTTCGGGATGCGTGCCGTCGCGAGCGATCGCGATCGGAAGCGATACGCTCGGGATCGGTCGCCATCGACGTGAAGATGAGCGTGTGATCGTCGAGGAACTTGGCGTTGGTGTCGTCGTGGCTGCCGAACGTGATCTGACGCTTGGCGCCCGTGGCGAGCGTGATTTGAAACAGCTTGTCGTTCGCGCCGACGCGTGCCGTATAGACGATCGACGTGCCGTCAGGCGAGAACGCCGGCGAATAGTCCGCGATGTTGTCTTTCGTGACGTTGGTCAGGGCGCCCGACTCGATGTCGATCGTGTAGATGTCACTGAGGCCAGCGGTCATCGCGGCGAACGCCACTTTGCGGCCGTCGGGACTGAACGCCGGTGACTCCGGACCGTCGACTTCCGCGAGCTCGAAGCGTTTTTCCGTCCGGCCCGACACCACGTTCTGCACGATGAGCGACTTGGACTTTTCGGTGCGAGCGAAGTACGCCAGCCGGTCGCCGACCGGCGCCCACGCGATCCAGGGGACGAAGTAGCTCCGATGTCCGCCGGGCAGGCCGATCCGCTCGAATCCCCGGTCCTTGTCCAGTCCACTCGTGAGGTTGCGGATGAACTGCCCGTCGTGCGCCGAGATCAGGATCACGTCCAGTTCCTGATCGTTGGGGTTGCCGGCCGCGGCCGGCGAGCAAGTCGCCGCTCGGTGACGGCGCGAGCGAGATGACCGACGAGAACGACGACCGTTCCGGATCGGGCGCGATGTTCCGCCCGTAGTCCGCCGGCCGTTGCTTGTCGCGGAAGGGCTTGAATCGCTCCTTCAAGTACCGGTCGAACTCGTCGTCGAAGTCCGCCGGCTTGAGCTTCAGTGCCTCCTCGTAGGCGGTTTCGCCGCCGCCGAGGACGCTCTTGCGGAGCGCGAACAGGAAGGTCCTGAGACCGTCCTTGCCCCACCGCGACTCGATGAACTCGAACGTCGCGTGACCGAGCGCATAGGGCGTGCGGCCGCCGAGCGGCGCGGAGTAGAGACGGCTCATCTTCGGCACGTTGTCGGTCAGCGCCGCGTCGCGCACTTCCATCCGGTCGCCGGGGATCCAGTCGCCCGTCATGAACTCGGCGAGGCCCTCGTCCACCCAGAGCGGCAGGCCCTCGTTCACGAGGCCGCGCGGGATGATGTTGAACTCGAAGATGTGCGTCAGCTCGTGCGTGATGAGCGAGTAGAGCCAATCATTCGGCTCATCGATGGGCAGCACCATCCGGTTGCGCTCGGGCTCGGCAAACGCGAGCACGCCTTCGGGCGTCTCGGGCGAGATGTTGTTCTCCTGGAACTCGCTCTCCGTCTTGAACACGACGAGAGGGACCCGGTCCGCAAGGTCGTGCTGCAGCTCGCCGCTGATGTGCTGGTAGGCGCTCTCCGCGTATGACGCGATGCGCTGAAGGTGCGGTTCGAGCGCCGGGTAGAAGAAAATTTCGAAGTGGTCCGTTCGATAGATGTACCAGTCGAACTTGTCGTAGCGCACCTTCGACTGGCCGTAATACGGAACGTATTGCGTCTGCTGCGCCCGCATGCCGCCCGGCGCGGTCGACCGCTGAGCGCCGCGAATGGCGTTGGCCAGCGCCGCGTCCGTCTGATGGGCGTCGGCGCCGTCGATGAGCAGCATGTGGTACGGGACGTGACGTACCCGTTTGGGTTTGGCTGTCTGGGCGACCGCGGTCACGGGCACCGCGACGAGCAGCGCGATGCCCAGGAGCGTGGGGAGCGTGCGCGTGTGGCGCATGCGCATAGGGGTACCTCGACTGCCGATCGGGCCGCACGCCGCGACAGTTCTTCGAATCTTACACCCGGGTTGGAAGCGCACCGCGACGCCGGAACGGCCGCCGTCACCCGGAGCCGAGCAAAGTGCGTGCCCTTGGGCGCTCACGAGTCCATGCGGACCCGCCAACGCACGCGTCGCCGGCAGGAGACAGGACCGCGGGCCGAACCTCGCTGGCAGTGTCCTCTGTAGTAATGTGATGAAGCGATGGTCCATTCGCTCTGGCGGAATCGTTGGCTGCGTGCCGGGGCCGTCGCCGTCCTCCTGTGTGCCTGGCCGGCCTGCGTTCAGCACGGAGGAAGACGAGATTCCCTCCGCCGGCAACCCAAGCCTCGACTTCGTGCTCAAGGACATGGACGGCAAGGACGTGAATCTTGCCGATTTCAAGGGCCGGCCCGTCCTCATCAACTTCTGGGCGACGTGGTGCCCGCCGTGTAAAGCCGAGATTCCCTGGTTCATCGAGTTCGCGGACAAGTACCGTGACAAGAACCTCGCGGTCGATCGGCATTTCCGTGGACGATTCACCCGAGGACGTCCGCGCGTTCGCGGAAGAGTACAAGGTCAACTACCCGATGCTGGTGGGACTCGGGCACGATGAACTGCGCCAGGCGTACGACGCGTCAGCCATCATTCCCGTGTCGTGGTTGATCAAGCCCGACGGGACGGTCTTCGCCAAGGCGGCCGGCATTCACTCGAAGGACTGGTTCGAGGATAAGATCAAGGCGCTGTTCTGAACAGCAACGGGCGACTCATGAAACAGAACTTCACGGCACGATTGGCATGCGGCTGCACCCTGGCATTCTCGACGGGTGTGGAGGGCAGTCCGGTGACCGCCGTGATCCAGACGAAGGCTCCGACCTGCACGATGTCGATCCACGTCGCGGGCTTGCCGGTGTACGACCATCGCGAAGCGTTGCGCCCGTCGACACGTCCGTTGCCGGCGCTGCACTCCGACTACGAAGAAAGTTGAGAGCTTCCGCGGTTCCTCGTTCCTGATTCCACGTTCCGGGTTTTGGTTCAGGGTCATGGTTCGAGGTTGCTTCCGCATTCAGGGCTTGTGCCACGCCCTAAGCCTTGAGCCCTAAGCCGTAAGCCAGATCAGAACTTAATCCTCAAATCCGCCACGAGAGGCAGATGGTCCGACGCGACGAGCGCGAGTCGTGTGCGCGGCAACTCGACGCGTCGGATCTCGATGTTCCCGCTGAAGTAGATGTGGTCGAGGTGCAGCAGCGGGAAGAACCCGGGTACGTCCGTCGCCGTCGAAGGTGCGGATAGAGGTCCACGCTGCGGAGCCGATCGGCGAGGACGTCGGCGACCAGCCCGCGACCCCACTCGTTGAAATCGCCGAGCAGGATCTTCGGGTCCGGCACGCGGCGATCGTGAATCCACGCCGCGAGCCGCGGCGCCTGATAGCGTCGCTCGAGCAGGGCCGTCCCGAGATGCGCGTTGTACACCTGGAGTTGGCAGCCATCGGCGAAGTCGACGGCGACGCGCTGGCTGCCGCGCGGTTCACACGTCTTCCACGACAGGTCGAGCTGCGTGTGCTCGCGGATGGGGTAGCGGCTCAGCACGACGTTCCCGAACTGATGGCGTCGCAACTCGCGCGTCGGCGCCATGACCCAGCCCATGCCGAGCGCGGCGCCGAGGGCCTCGGCATGTCCCGGCCCGCTGAGACCCGGGCCGATCACTTCCTGAAGCGCCACGATATCCGGGTCGATCGTCGCCAGGACGGCGGCGATTCGCTCCGGCCGGACGCGCCGATCGAGGCCCCGCGACCGGTGGATGTTGTAGGTGGCGACCCGCACGTCGATCGACGCGCGAGGGGCCGGCCGCGTGTGTTGATCGCTCACGTCGTGAGCCGACGCCCGCGTGCGAGTTCACCGCGTCTGCCGGTCATGTGGGTATCATAGATGGGGTCAGGTCTTGAATTGACGTACGGTGTCGAGCCTGTCATGTCAGTTCGGACACCGCTAGTCAATTCAAGAGCTGACCCCGAATTTGCGAGGGACACGTGGCGAAACTCCAGACCGAATACGAAGTAACGTGCCCCTGCTGCCGCGCCACGCTCGTCATCGATTCAGGTCTCAAGCGGGTCGTCCGCCACGAAGAGGTCGAGCGCGCCGGGAAGCCAAAGCTCGACGACGCCCACCAGATCCTGGCCGACGAGAAAGCCCGCCGCGATCAGCTGTTCGAACAGTCGGTGCAGTCGGAGCGGACCCGCGGCGATGCGCTGTCGAAGCGTTTCGAGGAAGCCCTGAAGCAGGCGAGTCAGGAACCGGTCACGAAGCCGAGCCGAGACTTCGATCTGGACTGAGCGCTCGGCCGCTCAGCCATTCGTCCCATATCGCGCCGCGGCGCGTTCTCTCGCGCGCGCCGCCCATTCGTCACGATCCCGCGCCGGCGACGTCGTCGTCAGCGAATCGATCAACCGGCGTGCCGCGCCGGCCACTTCGTCGATGGCCCGATCGAACGCCTCGGCGTTGGCCTTTGACGGCGCCGTGAACCCACTCAGCTTGCGCACGAACTGTAGCGACGCCGCGCGAATCTCGTCGTCTGTTGCCGGCGGATCGAAGTTGAACAGAGTGCGGATGTTTCTGCACATGCAGAAAGCATAGCAAGGCCCCAAGCCCCAAGCCTCAGACGTGCTCGAACGCCTCGGGAATCGGCGTCCACGTGCGCCTGTCGTAGTAGACCGGCTTCCGTCCCTCATGCGACTCGAGGTACGCGACATAGCGCTTGCGCAGTCGGCGAAGCCGTTCGGGCGACGTCCGAATCGGACGATGGGGAATGTCGAACAGCAGCCGTTCGACCTTCCAGACGTTGTTCGTCGCCAGGCGCCAGTCGTAGTTGCCGAGGACGCGCAGATCGACGCTGCCGTACGCCTTCACGCCGCCGGTCCGGTCCACGTAGGGCTCGACGTAGCTCAGGGCCAACGCCCTCAGTGTTCGAAAGACCGGCTTCCTGCCGTGCAGTCCGGGGTCGCGCGAACGAGCCACCGAACCCCAGCGACCGCGCTCCTTGTAGACGAAGAGCACGTGGTCCAGGCCGTCGATCGACTCGAGGCTCATCACGAGCGGCGGAAACCCATGCTGTTCGAGGATCACCGCGGCCGTGATCGCAGACTCGATGCAGTTGGCCGTCCGGTGACGGATCACGCCGCGGAATGAGCGCAACGTGGCCGGATCGGGCGGCGGTTCCGTGTTGTAGGGGAGGGCGTTCAGGAACGCCTGCACGGCCAGCGGCGAACGATGCCGGCGAATGACGTGCCGTTCCGCTGTCGAAAATCTCAGTTCTGGAATCTGCGGCGTCATCAGGGCGCCGCGACCGCCGATCGCAGGTCGGCCAGCACGGTGCTGGGCGTCCACTCGCTCCCGGAGTAGAACTTGCGAACGCGGCCGTCGCGGCCGATGAGCGCCGTGCGGAGGTTGTGGTTGATCTCCTGTGACGCCCTCGGGCCGAATCACGCCCACGCCGAAGCGACCGGCGAAGCGATGCACCGTCACTCGATCGCCCGTCAGAAAAGTCCAGACCGCCGGGTCGGCTTTGAGTCGTGCCGCATGCGCCGCCAGCACCTTCGGCGTGTCTGTTTCAGGATCGAAGGTGATCGAGACGAGCCGGACCTGTCCCTTCAGCGTCGCATCCTCGGCGATCGCCCGCTGGAGCGTGGCGAAGTTCTGGTCCATCAAGGGGCAGTACGTTGGGCAGCGGACAGCTCGTGTAGATGAACGTCACGAGCGTCAGGTGGCCGCGCCATTCCGAAAACGATCGACGCGCGTCCGACTGGTCGACCAGCGCGACGTCGGGGACCTCGTCGCCCTCGGCCAGCACGCCAGCCGCCATCGCGACTTCGCTCTCGGACGGAAGCGGCGCCGTTCCCGTGCGCCGAATCGCCGTGAGGCGGCCGGTGGCGTTCTGGACTTCGAGCGTCGCCGCAATCAGCTCGCCCGGCACGCGCCCGTCGAGCAGCGCCTTGGACGACACCGGATAGGCCATCGTCATCGCAGGCATGAAGTTCGGGATGTCGTCGTGCTTGACGGTGAGTTCCTGCCGCTCGGCGTTGATGGCCAGGACCTGACCGGTCAGCTCGTATCGTCGCGGCGGCTCTGCGCGACGTACATGCCGCGGCGCGATCGGCCACGGAGAGCAGTAGGCAGACAAATGCGCTGAGGGGTGGTTTCACTTCTAACTTCTGGCTTCTAACTTCCAACTTCCCTAGACCACCCAGCCGTCCTTGAGCTCGATCACTCGGGACCCGTAGGCCGCGTTGGCTTCGGAGTGAGTGACCTGCACGATGGTCGTGCCTCCGTCGTTGAGCTTCTTGAAGAGCTCCATGATCTCGCGGCCCTGGCTCGAGTGGAGATTGCCCGTCGGCTCGTCGGCCAGAACGATCTTCGGGTTGGCGATGACCGCCCGCGCCACCGCGATCAGCTGCTGCTGGCCGCCTGAGAGCTGATTCGGATACAGGTCCTTCTTGCCCACGATCGCGAACCGATCGAGGATGTCGCACACCATGCTGTCGCGGTCCGCCTTCCGGATGTCGCGGTACGACAAGGGCACGTCGAGATTTTCGTAAACCGTCAGATGATCGAGCAGGTGATAGCTCTGGAACACGAACCCGATGTGCTGCTTGTGCAGTCGCGCGCGATCCTTCGGGCTCAGCCGGTGGACCGGTTGGCCGCCGAAGAAGTACTCGCCGGTCCACGCGCTGTCGTGCATGCCGATGATGTGGAGGAGCGTCGACTTGCCCGCGCCTGACGGTCCCATAATCGAGACGAACTCACCGTCCGCGATGTCGATGCCGACCCGGCGAAGCACCCAGGTCCTGGTGGGACCGTGGGCGTACGACTTCTCGAGGTCGCGCAACGAAATGAGCGGGCCGCCGGGCTGGGGCTCGAGGTCGGCGGTCTGTGGCTGGGAGCTTCGGGAAAAAAGAGACATGCGGGATCCTGTCTGGCGATCTGTACCTTCTGCGCCACTCACCGACCAGCGGCCGCCACTGGCCGAAGGGTGCGCGACCGCGCGCGTCTGCCGCCGTAATGTCAGGGCAGAGACGGAAGGCGCGATATGTCACAGAACCGAAAAGTGGCTGACGGCGATGGCGGTATTCGGCATGACGGCCGGGGCTCTTGCCGCCGGCCTCCTCTGGATGGTTCTGACCCGGCCGGTTGCCCTGGTCGAGGCGCTTGGGCGACTGCAGTAGGGAGCGTCTATTCATGACGATTCACGACGCACCGGGCGGACGATTCACCCCACAGGCGGTGGTGGCCATGGCGGTCATCGCACTCGGCCTGATCAAGACGGCGGACAATCTGGGATGGATCGAGGCCGGCTCGATGCTTCGGTTCTGGCCGATCGCCCTCGTCGCGATTGGCGTGACGCTGTATTCGCGGGCCGTCGACCGGCCGGCGCGGGTGACAGGCGGACTGCTCATCGCCCTGGGCGGCTGGATGACCATCGGCCGCGCGTTCGGCATGCAGATCAGCCTGTTCTCGCTCTGGCCGCTGGCGCTCGTGGCCATTGGTATCACGATGATTCTTCGGGCTCAGGGCGCCAAGGGGCTGACGTCCGAGCACCGGATTTCGGATATCGCCTTCTGGTCCGGCGTGAAACGCCGCGTCAGTTCACCCGCCTTCCGGCGCGCGGATCTCACCGCGATCATGGGCGGGATCGAAGTGGACTTCCGGCCGGCGACGACGGCCGGCGGCGAAGCGGTCGTTGATCTGTTCGTCGTGATGGGCGGCGTCGAGATCACGGTCCCGCCCGACTGGGCCGTCTCGAACCAGATGATGGCCGTCATGGGCGGCGTCGATGACCGGACCACGGGGACGCAGACCTCGACGAACCGGCTGGTGCTGCGAGGGTTCGTGCTGATGGGCGGTGTGGGTGTCAAGACGTAGTCCCGTCGCGCCCCCGCTGAACGCGGACCGCTGAACCCGATGAACTCCATCCTTGCGGACTCGCAGCGGCTGCGCCTGCACGTCATGGCGTGGTCGCTCGTCGGGATCATGCTCGGCCTCCTGGTTCAAGCGCTGCTCGAGACCTCCCTGACGACCTCGCTCGTGTTCGCGATTCCGCTGGGCATCATTGCAGCGCCGATTTCGCTCTCGGCCGGCTACGTCTGCCGCGCCATTCCGCTGGCTCGCACCGGAGCGCTCCGGCTCGCGATGACGGCGCTCGCGGCTGCCGTGCTGACGGCGTCGCTCTGGGCGGTGCTCGGCCAGTTCTGGTGGGACGCGCTGGGGCGTCTGGGTTTCGAAGTGCCTGTCGACAGTCAGACGCAGCTCTTCGCGCTGCTCATCGGGCTCGGGGCGCTGTCGTACCTGGTGGCGGTCACGGCGCACTACGCGATGCAGGCGCTCGAAGAGTCGATGTCCGCCGGCCGGCGCGCGCTCGAGGCGCAGGTCGCAGAGCGAGACGCGGAGCTCAGGGCGCTTCGCGCGCAGGTCGATCCGCATTTTCTCTTCAACAGTCTCAACTCCGTGTCCGGGCTGATCGGCCCGGATCCGGACAAGGCGCGGCAGATGTGCCAGCGGCTCGGCGATTTCCTGCGCGACAGCTTGAGCGTCGGACGAACCGCTCGCATCCCGCTGGGGCGCGAGGTGGCGTTGGCGCGGCAGTACCTGGACGTCGAACAGTTGCGTTTCGGGCGTCGGCTGACGGTCGACGCGGACGGTGGCGGGCGATGCGTCTGAGGTGCCGGTGCCGCCGCTGATTCTTCAGCCGCTCGTGGAGAACGCGGTTCGTCACGGGATCGCCACGCTCATCGATGGCGGCGCGATTGGCATCGAAGCGCGCCGCGCCGGCCAGCACGCCATCGTCGTGGTCTCGAATCCCTGCGATCCTGACCGGAGAACGCGCGGCACCGGATTCGGGCTCGACATCGTCCGGCGCCGGTTGGAGGCGGGATTCTCCGGCCGCGCGTCGCTCGTCGTCGAGGCGAGTGAGGCTTTCTACCGCGTCTCGGTCACCTTGCCAATTGAGGGACGGGCATGACAGACGAATCGGACCGGCTCCGCGTGATGGTGGTGGACGACGAAGAACCGGCGCGGCTCGCGCTTCGTCACGCGTTGACGACCATCGGGGGCGTCGAGATTGTTGCCGAGTGCGCCAACGGCTTCGAGGCGGTGAAGGTCGTCGGCGAGATGCATCCAGACGTCGTGCTGCTCGACGTGCAGATGCCGAAGCTCGACGGATTCGACGTGCTCGAGCTTGCTCGGCCGGGACGTGCCGGTCATTTTCGTCACCGCGCACGACGAGTTCGCGCTGCGGGCGTTCGAGGTGCACGCGGTGGACTATCTCCTGAAGCCGTTCAGCGACGAACGGCTCGCGGCGGCGCTCGACCGTGCGCGTCGGCGACAGGTCGCGGCCTCGGTCGATCCCGCGGAGCTCCGCCAGAGCGCGCGGCCACCGGGCACGTCGCTCGATCGGGTGGTGATCCGCGACGGCGCCCAGGTGCATGTCTTGCCGGTCGAGCGCATCGACTACGTCGAGGCGCAGGACGACTACGTGGCGTTCCGGTCGGGTGGCAAGACGCTGCTGAAAGAGCAGACGCTCGGCGACCTCGAGAGCCAGCTCGACGGCCGGCGGTTCGTTCGGATCCATCGTTCGTATCTCGTCAACATCGAGCGGCTCGCGCGCGTCGAGCTGTACGCGAAGGACAGCCGGGTCGCGATCCTGGCGGACGGCAGCCGGCTGCCGATCAGCCGGTCCGGCTATCAGCGGCTGCAGGGGTTGCTGTAGGAAAACTCGTCGGGTGAGTTTTACGTGACGTAAAAGTCACCCGGCAGTTTTTTCTGCCCTTGACGTCGCGGCCGGAGGGCATCATGGTCGCGAGTTAACCAAATGGTTAGTCAGCGCGCCACCCTCGACCCGCCGTCCCGCGAGCGCCTCCTCGCGGCCGCCGCGGTCGAGTTCGCCGCGCGGGGCTTCGACGGCGCCAAGGTCGACCGCATCGCCGCCCGCGCCCGCGTGAACAAGGCGATGCTCTACTACCACTTCAAGAACAAGGCCGACCTGTATCGAGCCATCCTGCGCGACCTCTTCCAGTCGATGGCCGCGGCCGTCGCCGCGAGCCGCGCCGAAGGCGGCCCGCCGGCCGACCAGCTCCGACGCTACATCCGCGCGATGGCGGCAGAGGCCGCCCGGCGCCCGTTCCTGCCGTCAATCTGGCTTCGCGAGATGGCGGAGGGCGGCCGACACCTGGACGCGTCGGTGATCAGTCACCTGACCTCGGTGCTCGGCGTGCTCGCGGCGATCGTGCGCGATGGCCATGAGGACGGCGTGTTCGCCGAGGTCCATCCGTTCATCCTGCAGATGAGTATCGTCGCGCCGCTGCTGATGTTCTCGGCCTCGGCTCCCGTGCGCGAGCGCTTCGCGCACGTGTTTCCGCCCGCGATGGCCTCGGCGACACGCGAAGCCGTCGTTGCTCATATCGAGGCGTCCGCGCTGGCAACGCTCACCGCGGGCCGACGCCCCGCGGGCGGCCCAATGGCGTCGACACAACGGTCCAGGAGGTAGTGGTGATGTCCGGACGACGAGTCCTTGGAATGCTGGCGCTGGTCGCCGTGTGCGGCGGCTGCCAATCCGCACAACGAGCCGTCGGAGCGGCGCGCCAGCGGGTATGTCGAAGCGACAGAGGTTCGCATCGCAGGAAAGGTCGCTGGACGCGCGCAGGGCGTGAACGTCGTCGAAGGGGCACGAGTCGGCGGCGGGCGACGTGCTCGTGACGCTCTCGACGACCGACACCGACCTTGCCTCCGATCGCGCCCTGGCCGAACGCGCACAAGCCGACGCGCAGCTGCGACTGCTCCGCGCGGGCTCACGGCCCGAGGACATCAGTCAGGCGGAGGCCCAGGTCGCCGCGGCAACGGCGGATCGGCGCGCCGCGGAATCGGAGCTTGCCGCCGCGAAGATCGACGAGGCGCGCTACGAACAGCTCGTGCAAAGGCGTGCGGGCACCGTCAAGCAGCGTGACGACGCCGTGGCGCGCCGCGAGCTCGCCGACGCGCGCGTTCGTGCAGCGGCCGACCGCGAAGCGGCGGTCTCGGCGACGTTGACGCGACTCCGCGCCGGCGCGCGCGCTGAGGAGCTGGACGCGGCCCGCGCACGGGTCGCCGCGATCGACGCCGAGCTGGCCGTCTTGAAGGACCGGCGCGCCGAGGCCACGATCACGGCCCCGTCGGCCGGCATCGTGACCTCTCGTCTGGTCGAGCCTGGCGAGCTCGTGGCGGTCGGTGCCCCGCTTGTCGTGCTCATGGACCTCGAGCATGCCTGGGTGAACGCCTACGTCGAAGAGACGGTCGTGCCGACGCTGAAGATCGGGCAGGCGGTCACCATCGCCACCGACGCCGGCGACAGGCTGCCCGGTCAAGTCGCCGTCATCGCACCTCGGGCGGAGTTCACGCCACGGAACGTCCAGACCGCGACGGAACGCGCGCGGCTCGTCTATCGCGTGAAGGTCACCGTCGACAACAGCAAGGGGATCCTGAAGCCGGGCATGCCGGTGGACGTCGAGCTCGGGACGGGCGCGTCATGAATCCCGAGGCGGTTGCGCTCGAAGGTGTTCGCAAGTCGTTTGGGTCGACGGTCGCGCTTGACGACGTCACGTTCGACGTCCGGGCGGGCGAGATGTTCGGCGTGATTGGACCTGACGGGGCAGGGAAGACGACGCTCCTGCGTCTCATCTGCGGTCTCGTCGCTCCGGACCGCGGCCAGGTGCGCCTGTTCGGCGCCGATCCGTTCCGGACGCACCGCGCGGCCACGGCGGCGATTGGCTACGTCTCGCAGCAGTTCAGCTTGTACGGCGATCTGTCCATCGACGAAAACATCGAGTTCTTCGCGCGGCTGCACGGGGTCAACGATTTCGCGCCGCGTCGACAGCGTCTGCTCGAACTCACGGGTCTCGTGAAGTTTCGCCAACGCCTGGCCGAGCGTTTGTCGGGCGGAATGAAACAGAAACTCGCGCTGGCGTGCACGCTCGTCCATCAGCCGCCTCTTCTCGTGCTCGACGAGCCCACGACGGGCGTGGACCCCGTCTCCCGGCGGGAGTTCTGGAAGCTGCTCGCCGAGTTCGTCGCCCAGGGGCTGACCATCGTCCTCGCCACTCCGTATCTCGACGAGGCCGAGCGGTGCAGCCGCATCGTGATGCTGCACGAGGGACGCCGTCTCGCGCTCGACGAGCCGGCGCATCTGCAGGCGTCGCTTCGGGGCGCCGTGCTCGAGGTCGTCGTCGACTCGCCGCGGCGCGCGCTGGAGGTGCTCACCGGCACCTTCGGTGCGGATCGGATTCAGCTGTTCGGTGACCGGCTACACGCGCGCGTGGAGCGCGAGGACGCGGGCCAGGAGATTCGCGATGCGCTCGATCGAAGCGGTCTCGGTCCCGCGTCCGTGAGACGCGTGGTGCCGAGTCTCGAGGACGTGTTCATCGACTTCCTGGCCGTCGCCAAGCCGGCTGAGCCGGCATCACAAACGATGGGGACCTCGTCATGAGGATGACTACGACCGTCTGCGTATTGGCCGCTCTCGCGATCGGTGTTCCGGTGGGTGCCTCCGCGCAGGACGCCCTGGTGCTGACGATTGAGGCGGCGATCGAGCGCGGTCTTGCCGAAGCGCCCCGGCTCGCCGAGGCGCGGTCGAGAGAAGCGGCCGCGGATGCCGCGGTGGCCGCGCGCTCGGCGCTCGCGCGTCCAGTCGTCACGACATCGACAGGTATCCTCCGGACCAATCACGTCGACCCGTTCGGTGTCCCTCTGCCGGGCGGCGGCGTCAACGTGGTCTTTGCCGACATCCCGACGAACCTCCGCGCGCGCGCAGAGGTGTCCGTGCCGGTCTTCACGTCGGGCCGCCTGGGCGAGCTCGTGGCCTCGGCCGAAGCGAGCCGCCGCGCCGTCGGCGCCGACGGACGGAGGGTGAGCGCCGATCTGAGGCTCGAGATCATCGCCGCGTACTACGGCGTGTTGATGGGGCGCGAGCGCGTGCGCGTGCTGGAACGCGCGCTCGAGCGGAGTGACGCGTCGCTCGAGACGGTGCGGTCGCGCGTGGAATCCGGCGTGCTGCCGCCGAACGACGTCCTCTCCGCCGAGGCCCAGAGAGCGCGACAGAACGTGCAGCTGATTCAAGCCCGCAACGACGCGGCCGTGTTCGAAGCCGACCTGGCGCGCCTCGTCGGCGCGGAGCCGGGGCGTTCGATCACGCTCGCCACACCGGCCGACCAGGCCTTGGCTGAGGCCGCGGCCGTTGGCGGCGCTGCCGGCCGGTGATCTGCTGAGCCGCGCCCAGGCCGCGCGGCCTGAGCGCTACGCGATGACCGAACGGCAGGCGTCGCTCCGCGCGACGGCCGAGGCGGCTCAGTCCGCCGCGCGACCGCAAGTCAGCCTCATGGCGGCCGTCGAGCCGGCGCGCCCGAACCCGCGCTTCGTCCCGAGGGTGGACCGAGTGGAATACCGGCTGGGACCTCGGCGTGAACGCGACCTGGACGCTGTTCGACGGTGGCCGTGCCCGCGCGGAGCGCGCCGGCGCCGTGGCCGAGGCCGACGCCATCCAGCACCGCATCGACGACTTCGACGCGACGGTCGCCGTCGAGGTCCGGCAGCGCCTGCTCGATCTGTCGACGGCCCGAGCCGCACTGGCGGCGTCGGGTGAGGCCGTCACGGCGGCGGCCGAGGCGCGCCGCGTGCTGAGCGAGCGGTTCCTCGTCGGGTGTCGCGACGAACACGGAGGTCCTCGACGCCGATGTCGCCTGGCTGGAGGCCGAGCTCGAGCGGACGCGACTCCAGGCCGCGCTTCGCCTCAGCGAAGCGCGCCTGTTGCGCACGGCAGGGGACAAGTGACCGGCGAGGACATCGCCATCAGCGTCCAGGGGCTCTCGCGGACGTTCGGCTCGTTCAAAGCCGTGGACAACGTCACGTTCGACGTTCGCCGCGGCGAGGTGTTCGGGTTTCTCGGCGCGAACGGCGCCGGAAAGTCCACGACCATTCGCATGCTCTGCGGGTTGCTGACGCCCACGGGAGGGCGTGCGCTCGTCGACGGCATCGACGTCGGCGCGGACCCGGAAGGCGTGAAGCGGCGAATCGGGTACATGTCGCAGCGGTTCTCGCTCTACGAGCTGCTGACCGTCGACCAGAACATTCGCTTCTACGCCGGCCTCTACGGTCTCGACGGCGCGCGGCTCGAGGCTCGACGTCGGTTCATCCTGCAACTCGCGGGACTCGCCGGCAAGGAACACGTGGACGCGCGCACCCTCTCCGGTGGCTGGCGCCAGCGTCTCGCGCTCGGTTGTGCGCTTCTGCACGAACCGCCGATCGTGTTTCTCGACGAGCCCACTGGCGGCGTGGACCCTGTGTCACGCCGCGAGTTCTGGCGCCTGATCGACGGTCTGTCACGCGAGGGGATCACCGTGCTCGTCACGACGCACTATCTCGACGAAGCCGAGCGGTGCGATCGAATCGCCATCATCCACGCCGGCCGGCTGGCGGCGCTCGGCACCACCAGGTCGCTGAAGGCGACGTTCGACGACCGGCCGATTGTCGAGGTGCGCGCGGCCCGACCGGTCGACGTCATGAGCGCGCTCGACCAGATGCCGGAGGTCGAGAAGACGAGTCTGTTTGGCACCACGGTGCACGCGGTCGTTCGTGGCCAGGCGACCTCGCCCGAGAGCATCCGCCACGCCCTGACCGCGCGCGGGCTCGACGTGCAGGACGTCGCGACGCGTGTCACCCTCGCTCGAGGACGTGTTCCTCGACGTCGTCGATCGTCTCGAGACACGGAGCGTCGCGTGAGCGCGATGTGGGCGGTCGCGATCAAGGAGCTTCGGCAGATTCGCCGTGACCGTCGGACGCTGCTCATTCTCGTGTTCGTCCCGACGTTCTTTCTGTTTCTGTACGGCTACGCGCTGAACTTCGACGTCCGCCACATCGCGCTTGCGGTCGAGGATCGGGACCAGTCCGCAGACAGCCGCGGGTTGATCGCGGACTTCGTGCGGTCCACCTATTTCGACGTCGTGGCGATCGTGACGTCGCCCGACGAGGCATCGGGCCTCGTCGATCGCGGAACTGCGCGCGTGGTGCTCGTCGTTCCCTCGGACTTCTCGCGTGACATCAGGGAGCGGCAGACGGCCGAAGTCCAGATCATCGTGGACGGAGACAATGCGAACACCGCGACGACGGTGCTCGGCTACGTCACGGCCGTCCTCCGCACATCCGCCGCCAAGCTCGGGACTCAGCCGACCGCGGCGATGGCGACGATCGAGCCACGCATCTGGTACAACCCGGAGCTCCGCAGCACCGTGTTCCTCGTGCCCGGCCTCATCGCGTTCATCTCGATGATCACCGCCGTGATCTCGACGGCGCTGTCCATCGTCCGCGAGAAGGAGCGGGGCACGATGGAGCAGGTGCGGATGGCGCCCATCTCGACGCTGGCGTTCGTCGTCGGCAAGACCGCGCCGTACCTCGTGCTGTCGCAGGTCGGCGCGCTCGGCATCGTCGTGGCGGCGATGGTGTTCTTCGACTTGCCGATGCACGGCTCGTGGCTGGCGCTGTCGATCGTGACGGCGATCTTTCTCGTGGGCGCTCTTGGCACCGGCCTGGTGGTCTCCACCATCGCGGAGACGCAGCAGGTCGCGTTTCAGGCCGCAGCGCTCATCGCGATGCTGCCGACGCTCATCCTCTCGGGCTTCATCTTCCCGCTCTCGAGCATGCCGGTCGCGCTGCAGTACATCTCGTCGATCGTGCCGGCCCGCTACTTCCTCATCGCGCTCCGAGGCATCGTCCTCAAGGGGCTCGACATCAGCCACTTGTGGCCGCCAGTCGCCGCGCTCGTCGTCTACGCCGCGGTCATGCTGGGCCTCGCCGCCTTGAGGCTGGCACGGCGATGAGGCGACGAATCCGCGCGCTCATCCGCAAGGAGTTTCTCGAGCTCAGGAAGAGTCCGCAGCTCCTGCGCATCGTCATCATCGCGCCGGTGGTCCAGTTGACGATGCTGGGATATGCGGCCACGACGGACATCCACAACGTGCCGGTCGTCGTCGTCGATGGCGACCGATCGCCCGGCGAGCCGGCGCTTGATCGAGCGCTTCGCGGCGTCGCCGTATTTCGACATCGTCCACGAGGCGCCGGATCCACGGGCGGTTGAAGCCGAGCTGGCGCGGGGCCGCGCGTGGCTCGCGATCGTCGTGCCGCCGGGCTTTGCGGCGCGGACTCGAAGCGCCGCCGGACGCGGACGGTCCGTCGCGGACGGCCATTCAAGTCATCGCCGACGGCACCGACGCGAATTCGTCCGGCGTCGCCCTGGCGTACGTCCAGGGTCTCGTCGGCGAGTTCAACGCGGACGCTGGCCGAATCGCGAGGCGGCCGGCCTGCCGGTCATCGACGGCGCGAATCAGGGTCTGGTTCAACCCCGATCTCGAGAGTCGCGACTTCATGATCCCCGGCGTGCTGGCGCTGCTGCTGATGCTCATCACGGCCAATCTGACATCGATGGCGATCGTGCGCGAACGCGAGGTCGGGACGCTCGATCAGCTGAACGTCACGCCGATCGGCCGATGGGAGCTCATCATCGGCAAGTTGCTGCCCTACGCGCTCGTCGGCATCGTCGACGTGGTGCTCGTCGTCACGGTCGCCGTGTTCTGGTTCGAAGTGCCGCTGCGCGGCAGCGTCGCGTTGCTGTTCGCGGCCAGCCTGGTCTACCTCGTCTGCACGCTCGGACTGGGCCTGTTCGTCTCGACGATCTCGGCGACGCAGCAGCAGGCGATGATGACCGCGACGTTCTTCTTCCTCATCCCGATGATCTACCTCTCGGGATTCATCTTCCCGATAGAGAACATGCCGCAGGCCATTCAGTGGCTGACCACGGTCATTCCACTGCGATACTTTCTAGTGATCGTGCGCGGCATCTTCCTGAAGGGTGTCGGGTGGGACGTGCTCTGGCCGCAGTTCGCGGCCCTGGCCACGTGGGGTGTGGCGGTCCTCGCGCTTGGCCGCCGCGCGGTCGAGCAAGCGGGCGTAGCGCGGAGCGCTACTGACAGACGATGAAGATCCACATCGGTACGTCCGGCTACAACTATCCCGAGTGGCGGGGCACCTTCTATCCAGAGGGCTTCTCGACCACGAAGATGTTTGCGTACTACGCGGAGCGCTTCCACACGGTCGAGATCAACGCCACGTTCTACCGGATGCCGACCGTCGCCATGGCCGAGGCCTGGCGCGAGAAGGCGCCGGAGGGTTTCACGTACACGCTCAAGGCGCCGCGGCGGATCACGCACGACGCGCGCCTTCAGAACTGCGAAGACTCCGTGCGGTACTTCTGTGAGAGCGCCCGTGCGGTCGGTCCGCACCTGGGTACTCTTCTGTTCCAGCTGCCGCCGAACTTCAAGTGCGCCACCGACCGCCTCGCGACGTTTCTCGGGTGGTTGCCGGCGGATCTCCGTGCCGCGTTCGAGTTCCGGCACGATTCCTGGCTGACCGACGAGGTGTATGCGCTACTCGCGGCCCACAAGGCCGCGCTGTGCATCGCCGACTTCGGCGATCGCACGACGCCCATGGTCGCCACCGCACGCCACGGCTACTTTCGACTGCGCGACGAGGGCTACCAACCGGCCGATCTGGAGCGCTGGGCGGAGCTGGTCGCGGATCGCGCCGCCGACTGGGACGACGTGTTCGTGTATTTCAAGCACGAGGAGGAAGGGAAGGGGCCGGAGTTCGCCCGCGCGTTCGCGGACATCCTCACCGCGCGCGGTCTGTCATTGGCATAGCGGCGGTCAGGAAATCCATCGCCGTCGTCTCGGCCCAGTAGCCGTCCGGCGACAGGAACGCGCAGTGTCCTCCATGCGGTGCCACGTAGACGTGCACATTCGGATTGTTCCGAATCGCCGCATCGTGGAACTGTTCAGCCGGAACGAACGGGTCATCTGCCGCGGCGAGGATGAGCGCCGGGACCGAGATCGTGTCGATGACGCGGAGGGCGCTGGCGCGCTCGTAGTAGTTCGTGGCGTCGCCGAACCCATGGTGCGGCGCCGTGTAGACGTCGTCGAATTTCCGAATGGTCCAGATGTTGCCGAGGCGCGACAGGTCGAACGCGTCAGGCCAGGTCGCCGCCTTGCGACGCATTCGCGCTTTCAGGTTCCGCACGAAGTTGAATTGATACGGAATGTTCGAGCGCCGCTCGATCGCCCGGACGCACCGCTCGAGGTCGATCGTCGGGCACACGGCCACGACCGCATCGACTGGTGCCGGATGCGTGGCCAACTCGCCAGCCATTTTCACCGCCAGATTGCCGCCCAGCGAGTAACCCACGACGCCGAACCTGCGCAGACCATCCGATTTCGCGAGCGACGTGATGACCGCGCGAGGATCGGCCGTGAGTCCCGAGTGGTAGAGGCCAGGCGTCAGATGCTCCGTGCCGCCGCAGTTTCGCTGGTTGAGCAGGACGGCGTTCCAGCCCGCGCGCCAGGCGTTGTCCGCGAGGCCGCGCATGTAGTGCACCTCGCTCGATCCTTCGAGACCGTGAAGGGCCACGAGTGTGTGCCGGCTCGGACCGATCCGCCTGCCAGAAGCAGCGAGCCATGACTTCGGTGTCGTCGGACACGCGAACGACTCGCGCCTCGGGCTCGGGCAGCGCGGGAAACTGCCGGCGCCTTGCCCAGGCGACGACGGTCATGACGTGGCCGTTGGTCAGGCCGGCGCGTGGAACGAACGGGGGGATCGCCCGATTAGCGAAGGTCGTAGGCGATGAAACCGTCATTCCGGTAGAGGATGGGGAAGTCGAACTGCCGATCGGCGCGATCCACGAACACATCGAGATTGTACCGGGCCGCCAGGTTCCGCACGTCGGCGGTCGTGAAGCTGTCGAAGTCCGCGAGGGCATGTGCGCGTTCCGACACGCGTCGGGCCGCCTCTCGATCGTAGATCGCCATCGCCGGATCCTTGCCGACCTCGAGCAGCGTGTCGCGGAGCGCCGCGACGCGGACGCTCGATCCGAATCTCGCGACGTGTTGTGGATCGGCGAGCACGTGCCACTTCTCTGGTTGACCGCCGATCCAGCGCATCGCATCCGTCCACTGCGTGCGGGGGAGGTCGACCTCCATCATCGGACGCGCCGGCGCGACGCCAAGGAGGTAGAGACCGCGGGCCGCCGACGCCGCGACGATCACGGCCACGACCGTCCACTGCGTCGCGAGATCCGTGCGCCCGCGCCAGGTCGCTCACGAGCCACCATGCGAGATAGAACGCCGCGGCTGCGTCGAGCAGCCAGAAGACGCGGTTGACCTGGAGTTGGACCGCCAGCGCGATGCGCAGTTCGGTCAGCGGCACGGAGACGAGAAACAGCGCCACGAGCGCGACGAAGCCGGCGACGAAGCCGGCCTCACCCTCGACGCGACACACCGACTGCGCGTCGTCTTCGGTAGATCGCCCCGAGCAGCGACGGCATAGCCGAGATTGAGAATCCACGCGGAGATCGGCCACTGCGCCGAGAACAGGTAGCTCCGATCGCCGATCGCTTGAATCCACGCCGTGTCCATCGCGACAAGCCGCGCGCTGAGGGTCGTCAACGTGAGCGCAATCGCGACGGCGGCCGTGGCGCCCACGGCGACGAGCCCGGCGGTTCGGCGCGGCGCGTCCCACAGGATCGCAGCGGCGATCGCCGCTGCCAAACCAGAGCGCCGTGGTGACGTGCACGACGGCCGCCGCGGCGACGGCGATGGCTGCCGCGGCACGGCGTCTGCTGACGAGACACGCAAGCGCCGCAATTCCCAACGCAAAAGCGAGCATGCGCGGGTGGGCGTAGCCCTCGAGCGAGTTCGCACCCGTGCGCGTGATCTGGTGCTTCAAGGTCAGCAGACCGAGAAACGCGGCGACGGTCGGCCAATTCGCGCCCAAGGCCGCGTCCGAGCGCGACGGCCGCGCGCAAAGAGCACGGCGAGCGTCGTCACGTACATCGCCGCGAAGAGGACGGGGAAGTGATCTGTCGCCGAACGCCAGCCACCCAGCACTGAATCGCCGAGCCAGAGCCGCATCTGGGGTTCGAAGAGCCCTCGGTCACGCGGAAAGAGCGTCGGGTCGGCGCTCATCGCGATCGCCGGGAACGTAAAACGCCTGGTCCGACGCGCCGTACCGGTAGCCGCCGGAGTTGGCCGTCGCCAGGATGATGAAGAGCGCCGCCCCGGCGGCGAGCAAAACAAATGACGTCGGGTGTCTTTTTCGCTCTGGTGGTCGGAAAAAGACACCCGACGTCTTTTTCGCGCTCTTCACATCCGCTCGTCCGCGGTCGGGCCGTAGAGCGGCGGAACCGGGACGTCTCGCAGGCGGAGGTAGACGGTCATCTGGCCGCGATGGTGGATGACGTGATGGAGGAGGAACCGCCGCAGGGCGGCGATCCGAGGCATGCTGAGCACGACGTGGGCGCCGCGCTTCAGCGTCCACGGCGCCGCGAGCTCGGCATCGCTCCCGGCGACGAGCGCGCGCCGCACTTCGGCGACGTGGCGGTCGAACGTCTCGAGCACTTCGGCGCGCGAGGCCTTGGGCGTCGACTCGGCCGGTGGCCCCAGCCAGGTCGTACATCTCGGCATCCAGGATCTGGCTGCCCCAGTGCGGCAGCTGCGCCAGGTGGCTGGCCAGCCCGCCGAGCGAGAACGACCGCTCGTGCGGCGTCCACTCGAACGCGTCGTCAGGAACACGTTCGAGCACACGCCGCGTCGCGGCCATTTCGTGATCGAACTCGACGATGAACGCCTCGCGCTCCCTCACGAGTCAGCGGGCGAAGTCCACTTTCGGCGCGGCCTCGGCGGTCGTCGGCGCGTTGAAGTACGGGTACTCCTGGAAGCCGAACAGCGTGGCCGTGACGTTCGACGGGAAACGGCGGCGGAGCGTGTTGTATTCCTGAATGCGCTCGTTGTACCGCATGCGCTCCGTCGCACAGTCGATTCTCCGTGCCGGCCAGCTCGTCCATCAGGCGCGCGAACGTCTCGTTCGATTTCAGCTGCGGGTAGTTCTCGACGACGACCAGGAGTCTCGCGAGCGCGGACGACTCGGCGTTGGCGGCTTCGATTCGCTGGGCCGGCGTGGTCGCGCCCGCCATCTTCGCCCGCGCGTCCGCCACGGCCTGGAACACGTCCCGCTCCTGCTGCGCGAAACCTTTCACGGATTCGACGAGGTTCGGAATCAGGTCGCTGCGCCGCTGCAGCTGGTTCTCGACTTGCGCCCACTGCGCCTTGATCGCCTCTTCCTGCGTCGTGAACCGGTTGTAGGAACAACCGGACGCGACGAACACCACCAGAAGGAGCGCGGCCGCCCGCATCGCTCGCCGTTGTCCGATCGTCATCATCGTCTCCCCCGTGTTGTCACTGTACATGTCACTGGCGGACTCGCGAGGTCACCATCCGCCCGACGCGCCGCCTCCGCCGCTGCGGCCGCCGCCAAAGCCACCGAAGCCGCCGCCACCACCGCCGCCGTCCGCCGAAGCCGCCAAACCCTCCGCCGAAGCCGCCGCCGAAGCCTCCCAGTCCGCCGCCGCTCCAGGGAGCACCCGGCCATGGCCTGCGGCGTTGCACATGAGTGCCGCCGCGGTTCATCGCGCGCAGAATCATCATGAGCGATGATCACCGCGACGATGATCCCGAAGATCGACGGGCCCTCGACTTCCTCGGCCGGCTCTCCGGCCGGCAGATCGGCGAGGGGTTTCCCGCGCCGTTCGGCGATCCGCTGAATGACTCGTGTCGTGCCGTCCAGCAGGCCCTCGCCGAACCGGCTCTCGCGAAACGCCGGCAGCATGGCTCGCCGGATGACCTCGCCCGCGAAGCCATCGGGGATGAATTCCTCGAGGCCGTATCCGACCTCGATGCGCACGCGCCGCTCGGCGACGGCGAGGACGATGAGGACGCCGTTGTCCTGGCCGCGCTGACCAATGCCCGCCTTCTCGAAGAGGCGGACGGCGTACTCGTCCACGTTCGCGAACGGCGCGACGGTCTTGACGGTGACCACGACCACGACATCGCCGGTGGCTTTCTCCAGGGACCGGATCCGGCGATCCAATTCGGCCGACGAACCGGCGTCGATGACTCCGGCGAAGTCGTTGACCGGGCCGGAGAGCGCCGGAAGCTGCTGAGCAAAGGCCGCACTGGCGAGGCTCAGCCAGACGAGCGCTGCCCCGAGGCGGACAGCGGTCATGACGGTGATCGCCACGCGTCCACGAACGCCCACAGCGCTTCTGACGCCGACGAGGTACGCCGGCAGCGCTTCAATCAGGCGATGGCCGCGGTTGGGCGTGTCGTCGAGCGCCAGGATGTCGCGAATGAGGCCTTCGGGCAGTCCGGCCAGCCTGGCGCCCGCCAGCGCGCGGTCCCCGTCGCTCGTGTCGGCGACGCCATGGAGACGCGCGACATTGGTCAGGAGCGCTCTGCAGCGGCGCGGCCGATCGCACGAGCAGTCCGGCGAGCGCCTCGTCGTGACCGGCGGCTTCCAGCCAACCCTGCCGCAGATGGATCAGGTGACCCTTGGCCTGCACCTCGCACGCGCGGCGAAGCTGATCGAGCGGCACCCGGCGCCGCGAAATGGCGGTTCTCCGACGATGACCACGTGACGGTCCACGATGGCCTGGTACTCGACGGGAAATGTGTCGAGCGAACGGCGGAACTCCGTCACGGTGAGCAGCAGCGGCGTCTCGAGTCCTTCCCGGTGCCACGTTTCGATGAGCGCGCCGACGGCGTCGAGGTCACCGCTCGCGATCGACTCGGCGAACACGACTGACGCCGAACTCGACGTGGCGATGACCGCCGCCAGGCGGGACCGGAAGACACGGGCCACGTCACCCGCAAGCCGATCGAACGCCCGCCGCGCGGTCGGCGGAATCGTCAGTGCGTCAGGCATCACGACATTGTACGGCGGCGCGAAGAGAAACCCGGTTTCATACAATGGCGAGGTGCGGCTGCGTGTCGTCAAACTTGGATGCTTCGGCGGTGGGACGGGACTGCCGAGCGTGCTCGGCGGTCTCAAGCGCAATCCCTGGGTCGATCTGCACGCCATCGTCACGATGTTCGACACCGGCGGGTCGTCGGGCCAGTTGCGTGACGAGCTTGGCGTGCTGCCGCCGGGCGACGTCCTGAAGTGCGCGCTCACGCTCGCACAGAGCGAGCGGGAGGCTCGAAGGCTCCTGCTCGCGCGACTGCCGATGCTCACCAACGGCAAGCTCGCGGGACATACCGCCGGCAACCTTCTTCTGTCGATGATGGAGCAGTACACCGGAGGCGACTTCCTGGCGGCGGTTGACGGACTGAGTGCGTTGCTCGGCTGCCACGGCCACGTGTGGCCCATCACCGTCGAACGCGCGACTCTCTGCGCGGAGCACCACGACGGGTCACACACGCGGGGCGAAGCGGCCGTTGACGCCGGACAGGCCGGCGGCCGTTCGATCGGTCGGCTCTGGCTGGAGCCGCGCGTCGCGATCCATCCCGCCGTCGCCGACGTCATTCGCTCGCTTGACGTCGCGGTGATCGGTCCCGGCAGCTTCTTCACGAGCCTGCTGCCGATTTTTCTCGTCGACGGCTGCCGCGAAGCGCTCGCCGAGATGCGGGGACCCGATCATCTACATCGCGAACCTGTTGACCGAAGGACAGGGGATGTCGTCATTCACCGCCGGCCACGCCGTCGCACGGCTCAGTGAGGCGATTGGCCGGCCGATCGATCGTTCTGATCTTCAATGCCGAGCCTCCCGCCGACGCGGCGCTTCTCGAGCAGTACGCGCGCGAACACAAGCGTCCGCTCCCGCTCGGCGACGTGCCGGCGGGGTGCCGCGTCATCGAGGGATCGTTCTGGCGCAAGCCGATCGCGCGGCATGACCGCGCCCGCCTGCGCGCCGCCGTATGGGCGGCGGTTGCCGACAGCGTGTTGCTTGCGTGAGGCTTACGGCTTAGGGCTCAAGGCTTAGGGCTTAGGGCCCTTCGGTTCTCTTTCGACTCCTTCGAACTCTTCGACTCTTCGAACTCTTCGAACTCTTCGAACTCTTCGAACTCCTCGAACTCTTCGAACTCTGCCGGACCCCTCGAACTCTTGAGCTCCGCTGCTTTCTGAATGATCTCGCGCAGGAGTGCGCCGGTTTCCCCACCGCTGACGGGCCGGTTTGATTTCCAGATATCCGGATTGTCGTCGGCGAGGATCTCGTGGAAGTCGTGGTCGCTCTTGACGCTCCGCGGCGCGAACTCCGCGATGTCAACGTCGCCGGACCAGTCGTCGCGATGCTTGATCAAGCAGCCAGCTGCGGCCGTCGCCGCGGTTGCCCCCGTAGCCTCGGGTTCTCACGAGCACCCACGAGCCCTTCAGCTTGTAGCCGTCGAGCTCGAACTTGAGGTCGCCCTTTGCGAGGGCCGCGTCCACATCCTCGACCTGGGGCGTCCACGTCCCCGTGTCCCACAGCATCACGATCCCCGCCCCATACCCTTCGGGGATGACGCCTTCGAAGCTGCCGTACTCGACGGGATGATCCTCGACGTGCATCGCGAGCCGCTTGGTCTTCGGATCGAGCGAGGGCCCTTTGGGTACGGCCCAGGACATCAGGACGCCGTTGTGCTCGAGGCGAAGGTCGTAGTGCAGGTGGCTGGCGAGGTGCTTCTGCACGCAGAAGAAGAGTCCCGACTTCGCAGGCTTGGCGGCGCGTGACTTTGCGAGGTTGACGTCGCCGGCCGGTTCAGGCGACTTCGCGAAATTGCGCTTCTGCTTGTATTTCTCGAGGACCATTGACGCGTTACGCGGTGTCTTGGCTCATCCGGTTCAACGGTTTCGAGAACGCCATCAACAGCACGCCGAAGGCGATGGCGAAGGCGGCGACGACCCCGAAGAGCATCGGCAGCGAGAAGGACTCGTAGAACCCGGCGATGCGCCCGCCGGCGTAGTTGCCCACCGACGTGCCGAGGAACCACACGCCCATGACGAGGCCGCCGATCCGCAGCGGCGCCAGCTTGCTCATCGCGCTCAAGCCGACCGGGCTGAGCACCAGCTCGCCCCACGTGTGCAACACGTATGTAATCAACAGCCACAGGGGACCGACGCGCGAACCGCTTTCCGAGGCGGCTGCCGCCGGTACGAGCACCAGGAAGCCAAGACCGACGAGGATCAGGCCGTTCGCAAACTTGAACGGCGCGCCCGGCTCCACTCCGGTGCGCGCGAGCCGAATCCACAACCACGCGAACAGGGGGGCAAACGCGATGACGATGATCGGATTCGCCGCCTGCCACCAACTGCTTGGAAATTCATAGCCGACGACTCGATTGTCGGTGTTGCGATCGGCGAACAAGTTGAGAGTCGATCCGGCTTGCTCGAACACGGCAGAGAAAATGGCGTAGCCGAGGAAGAGGACGCCGATGACGATGAGGTGGTTGCGCTCGACCTTCGTCCATCCGCCCGAAAGGAACACCCACCCGAAAAACGCCACGGTCAGGCCGAGCAGCACGTAACCTGCCGCGTTTGCAATCTGTGTCGCCGTGACCGGGATCACCCCGGAGTAGACACCAAGTCCGAAGGTGACGAGGACGACCGTGCCGAGCGCGATCCATCGCGCCGCCTTCTTCTTTTGTTCCGAGAGCAGTTCAGGCGAACCGGGGTCGGCCGGGTGCGCGCCCGCGTCGCCCAGATACTTGCGGCCGAGCGTGTACTGAATCAATCCGAGCACCATCCCGACGCCGGCCGCGGCGAAGCCAAGGTGCCAATTGACGCGCTGTCCGAGGTAGCCGCAGACGAACGGCGCGATGAACGCGCCGGTGTTGATGCCCATGTAGAAGATCGAATACCCCGAGTCACGGCGCGGATCGCCCTGGCCGTACAGGCGTCCCACAATCACGCTGACGTTGCCTTTCAGAAGTCCGGTGCCGATGACGATCAGCAAGAGGCCGAGATAGAACGTCGTGAGACCCGGCACGGCCATGCTGAAATGGCCCGAGGCGATCAGGATGCCGCCGATCAGCACGGCTCGTTGGGGCCCGATCAGCCTTGTCGGCCATCCAGCCGCCCGGCAGCGTCATCATGTAGACGCCGGACGTGTAGAGCGCGTAGATTGCCCCGGCGGTCGCCGCGTCGAATCCCAACCCGCCCGTGGCGAGCGGCGCGGTCATGAAGAGGATCAGGAGCGCGCGCATGCCGTAGTAGCTGAAGCGCTCCCACATCTCGGTGAAGAACAAGGTCGAGAGCCCGCGCGGATGTCCGAAGAACGCTCGGTCGCTCGGGTGACTCGGAGCGCGCAGGGCGGGCGGCATCGTCTCGGCGGGCACGGCTGGCACGGAACCCCCTTGGGAGGTCAATGCTTTCTTCTCCGGCACATAGCCTGGCGGGACGCTGGCCGCGTCGCCGAACAGGAACTCTTCCATCTGTTTCGCGATGATCACCTGCGCCTCTTTCTGGAATGGCAGCAGGCGGTACTCGTTCAGAATCATTTTCATCCGCTCTTCCCACATCTCCCAGGCCTCGCCCGAGATGTGGTCGTAGATCCGCTGACCGAGCGCACCCGGCCACGGCGGAGCGTCGAGACCCGGCAGGTCACGGCCGAGTTTGAGACAGTGGACGGTCCGGCCGCCAGGATCTGAGGAAGTCATTGGCGGAATCTTACCTGAGGCTTGGGGCTCGAGGCTTGGGACGTGGGGCCGATTACACGGCCAGCGTCGGGCCCAGGACCCAAGACACAAGCCTCAAGTCACGGGACATTCCCCCGCTGCGACATAATGGACCGGCAAGGCGCGAATGAGATGTAGAGGCTGGTCGGTTGTTTTGTGGCTGGCAATTGCCCTGGTCTGTCTGCCTTCGACGGTTGGCGCGCAGTACTTCGGCCGCAACAAGGTTCAGTACCGCACCTTCGACTTTCAGGTCCTCAAGACCGAACACTTCGATCTCTATTACTACCCGGAAGAAGCCGAGTCGGCGTCCATCGTCGCGCGGATGGCCGAGCGATGGAACGATCGGCTCTCGCGCTTTTTCAGCCACGACCTCCGGGGCCGGCAACCGCTCATCCTCTACGCCGTCGGCGCGCACTTCCGGCAGACCAATGCGGTCGAGGGCCTGATCGGTGAAGCCACCGGTGGTGTGACCGAAGCGCTGAAGCGGCGCGTCGTGCTCCCGATGTCCGGATCGCTGGCGGACACGGATCATGTGCTCGGCCACGAGCTCGTGCACGCATTCCAGTTCGACATGACCGGCTCCGATCCCCGTGACAACGCGTTCCAGGCGCCGGGCATCCTCGCGTTTCCGCTGTGGTACGTCGAGGGCATGGCCGAGTACCTCTCGATCGGCCCGGTGGATGCGCAAACCGCGATGTGGCTGCGTGACGCGTCGATCCGTGAGAAGTTGCCGCACATTCGCGACCTCGATCACCCGCGGTACTTTCCGTATCGGTGGGGACACGCGTTCTGGGCCTACGTGGGCGCCAAGTACGGCGACCGCTCGGTCGCCTCGCTCATCAGGTCGGCCGCCAACCCGCGCTTCGATCTCGTCGGCCTCACCCAACAGCTCGGCACCGATCCGGACACCCTCACGAGTGACTGGCACGCGGCGATCCGCGCCATGACGCAACCGGTGGCCGACAATCTGCCACCGGTCGCCAGCCGCATCCGTCGCGTCATCGGACCGGATAGTGGCGGCGGCCGCTTCAACGTCGGGCCCGAGGTCAGTCCCGACGGTCGCCAGATCGCGTTCTTCTCCGAGCGGGACCGGTTCGCGGTGGAGCTGTTTCTCGCCGACGCCGAGACCGGCGAAGTCACACGCAAGTTGCTGAAGACCTCCACCGATCCGCATTTCGACAGTCTCGAGTTCGTGTACTCGGCCGGCGCCTGGAGTCCGGACGGCCGCACGCTCGTCGTCTCCGCGCAGCGCGGCGGGCGGCCGGTGCTGGCCATGATCGATCCGCAGTCCGGCAAGGTTCGCCGGGAACTCGAGCTCGAGGGCCTCGACGACGCGCTCAATCCGGTGTTCGCGCCTGACGGCCGCTCGCTGGTGCTGTCGGGGAACGCCGGCGGTCTGTCCGACTTGTACCGCTACACGATCGACGGCGGCTCGCTCGAACGGCTCACGCACGATCCGTTCGCGGACCTGGAGCCGACGTTCACGCCGGATGGCCGAACCGTCGTGTTCGCGACCGAGCGCTACACCACGAGCCTCGACACGCTCGAGCCAGGTCCGATGCGGCTCGCGGCGATTGACCTCGCGACCAAAACGGTGCGCCCAATCGCCGGGTTTCTGCGGGGCAAGCACGTGAGCCCGCAAGTCACCGCCGACGGCGCCTCGGTCGTCTTCGTCGGCGATCCCGACGGTGTCAGCAACCTCTATCGGGTGCCGATTGGCGGTGGGCCCATCGAACAGCTCTCGAGCGTCGTGACGGGCGTCGCGGGCATCACGTCGACGAGTCCGGCGCTCAGTTCTTCGTCGACGGGCCGCCTGGCATTCAGCGTGTTCGAGGACGACGGCCACACCATCTACACGCTGGATCCAGCGGACGTGGTGGCGCTCGTGCCGTCGTCGGCAGCCGACCAAGCGGCCATCCTGCCGGGCCGTACCGTGCCAGCGGGCGACGTGCAACGGTTGCTCGCCGACCCATCGAGGGGCCTGCCGGCCGCGATCGCGCCGGACACGGCCGAGCCGTACAAGGGGACGTTGATGCTCGACGAGATCGGGCAGCCGACGATTCAAGGCACAGTCGTCGAGGGCGGCGGCACGTACATCCAGGGCGGCATGTCGGCGTTTTTCAGCGACATGCTCGGCGACCGCGCGCTCGGCATGGGCGTGCAGTTCGGGGGCACGCTCTACGACATCGGCGCGGAGTTGCTGTACGTCAGCCGCCGGCACCGCTGGAACTGGGCGACCTCCGTCGGCATTTCGCCGTACACGATCGGCTATCTGACCCGCACGGACACGGCCGATGAAATCACCGTGCGCGAAGTGATCCAACGGCAGATTTGCCGGTGCGGGACGTTCGCCGCGACGTTCGCGTTCAACACGTCCACACGGCTGGAGGTGGCTGGCGCCGCGCAGGTGCTCTCGTTCGTGAGCGACACGCGCACGTCGGTGTTCGACCCCGTCACGCTTCAGCGCACGAGTGTGACCGAGGACCGCGAGAGGTACGCCGAGCCGCTGTACCTCGGCGTCAGCAGTGTCGCGATCGTGCAGGACTCGACGTACTTCGGCGCCACCGCGCCACTGATGGGGCTCCGCTCACGCTTCGAGGTCGGGCTCAGCAGGGGCTCGCTGAAGTATCAGACGCTGCTGGTCGATTGGCGGCGGTACTACATGCCCGTCGGACCGGTCACCATCGCCGTTCGGGGCATGCACTACGGCCGATACGGTTCGGACAGCGACAATCCACGGCTCATCGGGCTCTACGCCGGCTATCCGGAATTCGTGCACGGATACGGCGTGGGGTCCTTCTCACCGGCCGAGTGTCCATCGGTCGGAGGCCGGGCGGAGTGCGCCGTGTTCGACCGGCTGATCGGCAGCCGGATGGCGGTCGCCAATCTCGAGGTTCGTGCGCCGCTGCGGTCGCTTTTCACGGGGCAGCTGGAGTACGGCCGCATTCCCATCGACGTCGCCGGGTTCTTCGACATGGGCGTGGCCTGGAACGAGGTCGAGCGCCCCGAGTTCGCCGGCGGCACCCGCGGCATCGTGAAGAGCGCCGGCGCCGCCGTGCGGATTAACGTCTTTGGTCTGCTGCCTGTCGAAGTGTCAGCCGCGCATCCCTTCGATCGCGTCGATCGCAGCCTGCAGTGGCAAATAGGGATACGGCAGGGCTTTTAGCCATTTGCTATTTGTTATTGGCTATTTGTTATTGCATTGGCTATTGGTTATTGGCGATTGGCTAACGCGTCGAGTGATTGGTCGTTGGTCGGCGAGCAATAACCAATCACCAATAGCTCAATGCAATAACCAATAACAAATAACCAATAGCAAATGTTCGCCTAGTGTCTCGCTAGCAATTCCACCTGCACTCTCGCGTCGTTGAAGCACGCGCCGCCGGCGATATCGGTGAGCGTGTCGGGAACGAGGGCGTTGGCGGTCGCGCCGTTGAACGTGCTGCGCGCCCACAGGCCCTTCGGCAATGCCACGGTGCCCGGCCGGACCTCGCCACTGATCGAGGCTTCGCACTGCACATCACCGAGATCGTTGAAGACGCGCACGGCGTCGCCCTCCTCAATCAATCGCGGATGCGCGTCGTCCGGGTGAATCTTCAGCCGCGCGATGCCGGGACGAAGTTCGGCGAGCGTCGATGAGATGGTGTGCTCGCTCGCCGGCGAGATCAGGCTCAGCGGGTGACGGCTTGTCGCCGGGTCCGGCGTGTACGCGTAGAGACCATCTGCGGTCGCCACCTCGGACGGGAAGAGGTGCACGCGCTCGTCCGCGGTGCGCGGCATGACATTCCCGAACATCACGGGCCGGCCATCGCCGGGACTCAGGAGCGGCGCGCCTTCGAGGATGGCCGGCCGCACGCCGTCAGGCAAACGGCTGGCGGCGTCCAGGAGCGCACCCGGCTCGCCGAGGTCGTCGTCGCTCTCCGACGTCACGCCAAGACGAACGCCCAGCTCGCGAAAGACTTCATGGTTGGGCCGCGATTCGCCGACGGCGTCGATGACCGGCTGCACCAGCTGCACGTGATACGCGCCGTAGCCCTTGGCGATGTCGTAGTGCTCGAGGAACGTCGTCGCCGGCAACACGAGGTCCGCGTAGGCTGTGGTATCCGTCATGACCTGTTCGTGGACCACGGTGAACAAGTCCTCACGCTGGAGCCCGCGGCGGACGAGATTCTGGTTGGGAATCGTCGCGAGCGGGTTGCAGTTGTAGACGAACAGCACGGAGATAGGCGGATCCGAGAGCTCCGTGAGGGCCCGGCCCAAACGGTTCATGTTGATCACGCGGGTCGCGGGCGCCTCGGTGTCAATCAGCCGTTCGGCCTGGATACCCCACGCGGCAGAGTTGCTCATCGTGTAGCCGCCACCGCGGACGCCAAACTTTCCACCCACCGCCGGCAGCGCCAGCACCGCCATCGTCGAGGCGCCGCCATTGCGGTTGCGCTCCTGCCCCCAGCCGCAACGAATCACGGCCGGCGAGGTCGTGCCGTACCACTCGGCAAAGCGCGCGAGCGACTCGGCGTCGACTGCGGACTCGGCCGCGGCACGCGCCAGAGGCCACTCCGCCGCCTTCCGGCGAAGATCGTCCACGCCCGACGCGTGGTTCGCCAGGAACTCCTGATCGGCCCAGCCGCGCTCGAATAGCTCGTTGATGATGGACAGCGCCACAGGCAGATCGGTGCCCGGCCGCACCGGCAGATGGAGATCCGCCTGCCTCGCCAGCGGCGTGCGGCGTGGATCCACCACGACAAGCCGCGCACCGGCCTTCTGAGCCGCTTTGATGTGGGCGACCAGGTGGATACCGGACGCCGACGGGTTGCAGCCCCAGACAACGATCAGCCGGGAGGCCTCGTAGTCGGCGTAGGCGACGCCGGGCATGCGGCCGTACATCGCCGTCGCGGCGGCCCCAGTCGGCGCCGCGCAGACCGTGCGCGCCAGACGCGACGCGCCGAGACGACGGAAGAAACGGGCGTCTTCGAGATCACTCGTGAGCAGGCCGTTCGAGCCGCCGTAGTAGTAGGGGAGGACCGACTCGGCGCCGAACCGATCGATCGCCTCCCGGATCTTGGTGGTGAGGATTTCGAACGCCTCGTCCCAGGTCACCTGCGTGAACGAGGACGAGCCTTTCGGACCCGACCGGATCGCCGGATGAAGGATTCGATCGTCGCCGTACACGCGGCGGTCGAAGCGGCGCACCTTGCCGCAGATGAATCCATCGGTGGCCGGCGCCGCTCTGCTGCCGTCGATTTTCACGATGCGCCCGCGCTCAACGGTGACCGAGAGACTGCAACAGTCGGGACAGTCGAGCGGACAGGCGGTGGCGACCGTGGAGCGGCCCCAGGAGCCGGGCGGCGCGGTGGGGGCGTCAGCCATACGAGAGTGTACGCCAGAAGGGGACGTAGCCCTTTTCCACAGCCCTCTCAGGCACGGCTGTGGAAAAGGGCTACGTCCCCTTGTCTCGGAAGCACGTAGAATGGCGGCACCATTTCCCGGGAGGGACCCAATGGCGAGCTTTCAGGATCGTGTGGTTGGCGCACTACGGTTGCAGGCAGCGACCTTCGAAGACGTCGAGCACGACCCGACGGCGGTTTCTCAAGCAGCGATCGTCGTGCTCGCGGTCGCGCGTGGCCGGCGTCATCGGGTCGATCGGATACGGACTGCTACGCCGGTGTCGGCGATCGTCGCGATCCTCTTCGGATTGATTGGCTGGGCCGTCAGTTCCGCCGTCGTCTGGCTGGTCGGCACCCGTCTGATGCCGGGCAAGAACACCGAGGCTGACTACGGGCAGCTGCTGCGCGTGGTCGGGTTCGCTCAGGCGCCGGGACTGTTCACGGTGCTCGGCATCATCCCGATCCTGGGCTGGCTCGTGCGGATCGTCGTCTGGGTCTGGACGCTCGTCGCGCTCGTCATCGCCGTGCGACAGGCGCTCGACTACGACGACACCTCAAGGCGGTCATCGTCTGCGTGATCGCGTGGGTGATCATGTTCGTCGCGATGGGCGATGGTCGGCATTCTCGGGTTTGGCGCAGCGATGGCCGGCGGTGCCCTGACGTCGTAGCCTGTAGGTACGTGACTGATCGACGTCCCAGGGTCGTCATCGTCGGCGGCGGCTTTGGCGGCCTGAGCGCCGCCCGCGCGCTGCGGGGTGCGCCGGTCGATGTGCTGCTCGTTGACCGGCGCAACCACCACGTCTTCCAGCCGCTCCTGTACCAGGTGGCGACCGCCGGGTTGTCGCCCGGCGACATCTCGTCGCCGATTCGCTGGATCCTGCGCAAGCAGCGGAATCTCCGCGTCTGGTTGGCGCAGGCCGACCGCGTGGACCTCGAGCGGCGTGTGCTCGTGCTCCATGACGGCGAGGTTCCGTACGACTACCTGATCCTGGCGCCTGGCGCGACCCACGCGTACTTTGGTCACGACGACTGGCGGGAGCACG
Organism: uncultured Acidobacteriota bacterium; assembly: GCA_963730485.1. Lineage (GTDB taxonomy): Bacteria > Acidobacteriota > Vicinamibacteria > Vicinamibacterales > SCN-69-37 > CAVTYZ01. The sequence goes on from CAVSRY010000005.1 coordinate 132,578, forward strand.
CGCCAGGTCTGAAGACGCTCGAGGATGCGCTCGAGATGCGGCGGCGCGTGCTGCTCGCATTCGAGCAGGCCGAGCGCGAGCCGGACAAATCCGTGCAGCGGCGGCTGCTGACCTTCGTCGTGGTTGGCGGCGGTCCGACCGGCGTCGAGCTCGCCGGCGCGCTGGCGGAGATCTCGCGACACGCGCTCGCCCACGACTTTCGCGACATCGATCCTGAATCGGCGCGCGTCATCCTCGTCGAAGGCGGACCGGCCGTGCTCCCGTCGTATCCGGCGGACCTCTCCGCGTTCGCCCGGCGCGCTCTCGAGCGCCTCGGCGTGGCCGTGTGGACGGGGAGCATCGTCACGAACGTCACGCCCGGCGAGGTTCACGTCGGGAACGAAGTGATTCAGGCCGGGACGATTCTCTGGGCGGCCGGCGTCTCCGCGTCGAGCCTTGGGCAAGTCCCTGGGCGCGCCGATGGACCGCGCGGGCCGGGTTCTCGTCAACGACGATCTCACCATTCCAGGACACCCCGAGGTATTCGTCGTCGGCGATCTCGCCGCGCTCAAGGGCAAGGACGGCCACTGGCTGCCAGGCGTCGCGCAGGTCGCGATTCAGCAGGCCGCGACACGCCGCCGGCAATGTACGCCGGGCCGTCAGTGGGCAGTCACACACGCCATTCGCGTACCACAACTTCGGGAACCTCGCGACCATCGGCCGCAACTACGCGGTCGCCGATCTGCCGCGCCTCAAGATGACCGGATATCCGGCGTGGCTGTTCTGGCTGTTCGTTCACATCGTCAAGCTCATCGGGTTCCGCAACCGCTTGTCCGTCATGATCCAGTGGGCGTCCTCGTACCTGACCTACCAGCGCTCCGTGCGGCTGATCACCGGCGGGAAGGGATGATCGGTGAAGGACACGTCCAATCCGACCATTCGCGGGTGGATCGTTTCGTCCGTCCTCGCCATTGCGCTCTTCGTCGCGCCGATCCCAGCCGGGGTCGTGGACGCAGTTCTATTCGCGGGACCTGTATCCCTGGATACAGCGTCTCGTGACCGAGGCCAGTAACCTCGTGCCCGGAGCGGTGATGGACTGGTTGCTGGCAGCGGCCGCCGTGCTCGTGGTGTACCGCATCGTGAGGCTCGCCTTCGCGCTGAGGCGCCGCGGCGTGGTCGCGGTCTTCCTCGACGGGATCAAACGTCTCATCCGTGCGGCCGCGGTCATCGTCATCGCGTTCATGTTCTTCTGGGGCTACAACTATCGCCGGCTTCCGCTGGAGACCACCCTCGAGGGCGGCACCGCGACGGCCCCTACCGAACCGATGCTGCTCGAGGCCGTCAGCGAGGCCGTGGTCGCTCTCGGGTCGCCTGCGGCCTCGCGCCGTTGAGACCATGCCGTCGACGAACGACGCGCTGGCTCAGGTGCTCGTCGAACCGATGAACGCGGCGCTCGCGCGCCTCAACCGCGAGCCGCTCGCGCGGCCGGGCCGCCCGAAAACGTCTCGTCTGCTGACGCCCTACTTCACGGCGGCCGGCGTGGATGGCATGATCAATCCGCTCGCGCTCGAGTCCATCGTGCATTCGGACCTGTTGTCGTTCGAGCGTCCATTCGTGCTCGCGCACGAGTGGGCGCACCTCGCGGGACACGGCGACGAGGCCGAAGCGAGCGCGGTCGGCTGGTTCGCCTGCATGAACGGACCGCCTGCGCTGGCCTACAGCGCGAGCCTGTACCTGATCGCGGAAGGTGGAAACCAGCTTCGCGGCAGCGCTCGCTCACGCGCGTTCGCCAACCTCGACGCCGGCGTGCGAGCGGACCTCGAGGCGATCCGGCAGCGGCTGCTGCGTCAGCAGCCGCAGATCCGCCAGGCCAGTTCGAAGGTGTACGACCAGTATCTGAAAGCCAACCGCGTCGAAGACGGGACGGCGAGCTACAGCCGTGCGGTCAGCGTGATCCTGTCGGAGCCGTTGAGAGGCGCGCTGAAGAACTACTCGCCGGCCGTGGGCCGGAACGGCCGCAACTCCCGCGCAATCCCGACGAGCGAGAGCATCCGCAAGATGTAGAAGGTGATGTCGATCTCCCACCACTTGATGCCCTGACGCGTGCTCGACATGTAGTAGTGGTGATTGTTGTGCCATCCCTCGCCGAGCGTCACGATGGCGAGCACGAAGTTGTTGCGGCTTTCGTCGGGCGTGGGGAAGCGGCGCGTGCCCCAGATGTGCGTCAGCGAGTTGATCAGGAACGTGCCGTGGTAGAGCGCGACCGTGGCGACGAAGAAGCCCCAGATGAACGCGGGCCAGCCGCCGACGAGGAAGATCGCCGCGCCATAGACGAAGAACGGCATCAGGTGAAATCGATCGAGGAACCGGAGTTCCGGATAGCGGCTGAAGTCGGCAATGCGTCGCGGATCGTAGTGGTCGTACTCATCCGACAGGATCCACCCGAGATGCGACCACCAGAAGCCTTCGTGAACGGGCGAATGCAGGTCGGTCTTCTGATCCGAGTGCAGATGGTGATCGCGATGGTGCGCCGCCCACCAGAGCGCGCCTTTCTGGCCCGACGTCTGCGCGAGGAACGCGAGGCAGAACTGCCAGAAGCGATTGAGCTTGTAGGAGCGATGACTGAAGTAGCGGTGATAGCCGCCCGTGACACCGAACATCCGAAGGAAGTACGACCCTGCGAGCCACCCGACCATGGCCGGGGTGAAGGGCACCGTGAACACAAGCAGCACCGACGCGTGCATGGCAATGAACGGAAGCATTGCCCCGAGGTCGTAGCTCTTGCGCTTGATCGCAGCGTCGTGCATCAAAAATCCTGTTGAGAGACTAGAGAGAGGGCGTCGGGGCGGAGTAGGGGTCGGACAAATCGCCCACTAGTCTACCATCCCCGCCCGCTCTGCCCGCGAAGTGCGCGATTTTGCACACCTACTTGGTCTTGAGTTCGAGCTTGCCGGCCACCTGGTGCAGCCACTCCAGCACGCGGCGGCGATTATCCGGCCCGATCAGCAGGAACTGCTTCTGGACCGGCGGCAGTGCGCGCAGCGTCGCGTCTTCATGTTCGAGGAAGTTCGTCCGTCGAAGGAGCTGCGGGTCCTCGGCCTTTGCAGGCGCCTCATCGAGCATGCCGATGGCCTGCACGATGGCGGTGTCGAAATCGCCGCCCGGATTCCCGAGCTCGATGTACGCCTGATCGAAGAGCGGCTTGACGTTCACGTAGAGCTGCGCCGCGTCCGTTGGCGAAACCGACGTGAGCGCCGCGACAATGCGGATCCCAGCGTGCGTAGGTTTTCGGATCGACGCGGCCGGAGCTCGTCCCGAGAATCGACAGGCGGCTCGCCGGGCGAAGCACCTTCAGCGGATCGGCCGGCGTGCGGCCCTGTCCGATCTGGATCGACGGCAAGCGTCGTCGCGCGAACAAGACCCGGTGTCGCGATGAGGCGGGCCAGCGTTGGATTCTGCGAGAGCGCAGCGACGAGGCCGGCGAGGAAATGATCCGAGGTCTCGAGCGACGGCAGGTCCATCGGCTGCCGCTGCGGCCGGTTCGATCCCACGGCCACATCGGTCGCCATCGTCGGTGCCGGAGTCGCGGTCTCCGGCAGCGATCGGCTCATCCACCAGAAGGCCAGCGCGGCGCCGGCGGCGACGCCAGCCAACGCCACGGCGACCCAACGCCACGCCGACGGCGGCGCCGGCGGCTCGTCGATCGGCGACCGGTCGACGGGCCGGTCGAGCGGAAGTTCCTCGAACGCCATAGGCGTACTGTAGGGACTTCGGCGCCGTGGCTCAAGCGGGAAAGAACATTGGCTTGCGGCTTGGGTCTTGCGGCTGCAGTCACGTCGTCAGCGCCCAAGTCTCAAGCCCCAAGCCCCAAGCCTGTAAAATGCGTCCATGACCCAGAAGCTCGTTGACTCCATCACCCGACAGATTGGCGCCGAGTTCTCGGCCTCGTTTTCGTACCTCTCCATGGCCGCCTGGTGCGAATACAAGAAGCTCATGGGCGCGGGCCGTTGGCTCCGAATGCAGAGCATCGAGGAACACGGGCACGGCATGAAGCTCGTGAACTTCGTGCTCGCTCGTGGCTATCAGGTGAAGCTGCCGGCCATCGACGAGCCGAAGCACGAGTTCAAGTCCGTCCAGGAGGTCTTCGAGCGCGCCCTGAAGCAGGAACAGGAAGTCAGCCGCCAGATCGACGCGCTCTACGAGCTGGCGTTCACGCAGAAGGCGTTTGCCGCGATGGCCGAGCTCCAGTGGTTCATCACCGAGCAGGTCGAGGAGGAAAAGACCGTGAGCGAGATCGTCGCGAAGTTCCAGATGGTGAGGAACGATCCGGCGTCGATCCTGGATCTCGACCGCGAGCTTGGCAGCCGGGACGACGAAGAAGAGGACGACGACTAGCTCAGGCTCTTCTTCGCGTCGTCGATCGACTCGAAGCGCTCGAACACGTCGCCGAGGCCGGCGATCAGAAGGAGCTCCACGACGCGCGCTGGTGTGCGAACGAGCTTGAGTCGGCCGCCATGGCGGCTCACGGTCACGTGGGCTGCGATGAGCTCACCAAGGCGTGTGCTGTCGATGTAGTGCACGCCTGACAAATCGATCAGGACGTTCTGTGCGCCCCGGCGCACGATGCCCGCGACCGCTTCCTTCAGCATCCCGGGTTGATCGTTGACGGTCAGGCGCCCGTCGAGCTCGACGATCCCGACCGACCCGTCCAGCCGGTCTTTGATACTGGCCACGGGGCACATGATAGCGAAAAGGTTCAGGCTACGGCTGAGGTCTTGGGGCGCGATTGGAGTCTTGAGGCCTGAGTCGAGATTGTAGCGCGGCCTAAGCCTCAAGCCCCAAGCCGCTAAGCCCAAGCCCAAGCCGGTACAATGTCTCTCGCCATGCCCGACATCGCCGCGACACAGGCTCGCCGGCATCCACCCACGCCCGTCAACGAACCGATCAGAGAGCTACGCGCCCGGTTCGCCGGAGCGCGATGCGTTGAAGGCTCGGCTGGCGACGATGGCCAAGGAGGACCTCGAGATCCCCGTCATCATCGGCGGGCGCGAGATCCGGACGGGCCGCACGCAGCAAGCGGTGATGCCGTTCAGCCATCGCCATGTGCTGGCCGAGTACCACATGGCGGACGCGCGGCACGTCCGGCAGGCGATTGAGGCGGCCCGACGCGCTCAGCGTGAATGGTCGGCGTGGCCCTGGGAGGACCGGGCTGCGGTGTTCCTCAAGGCGGCTGAGCTGCTCGCGACCGAATGGCGCGCGACAATCAACGCCGCCACGATGCTCGGGCAGGCGAAGACCGCGTTCCAGTCCGAGATCGACGCGGCGTGCGAGCTCATTGATTTCTGGCGCTTCAACGTCGCGTACGCCGCCGAGATCTACGCGGAACAGCCGATCAACGGCCCCGGCGTCTGGAACCAGTCGGAGTACCGGTCGCTCGAGGGCTTCGTCTACGCGGTCTCGCCGTTCAACTTCACGTCCATCGCCGGCAATCTGCCCACGGCGCCCGCGCTCATGGGTGGCGTCGACGATCTGGAAGCCGGCGTCGAGCTCGATGTTGAGCGCGTACCACATCATGCGCCTGCTCATGGAGGCCGGTCTGCCGCCGGGCGTCGTGAACTTCGTGCCAGGCGATGCGGCGACGATCTCGGACGCCGCGCTCGGCTCGCCGGATCTCGCGGGCATTCATTTCACGGGCAGCACCGCGGTGTTTCAGAGCCTGTGGCAACACGTTGGCCGCGACATCGCGACGGTATCGCTCGTATCCGCGTCTCGTCGGGGAAACCGGCGGCAAGGACTTCGTGCTCGTCCACCCGTCGGCGGATGCCGAAGCGGCGGCCGTGGCGATTGCGCGCGGCAGGCTACGAGTACCAGGGCCAGAAGTGCTCGGCGGCCAGCCGAATCTACGTGCGCGCAGTCCGATCTGGCCCGAGGTGCGCGACCGGCTGATCGCCATGATCCGGACCATGAAGATGGGCGACGTTCGCGACTTCCGCAATTTCATGAGCGCGGTCATCGACCGCCGCGCGTTCGACAAGATCAACGGGTACCTGACGCTGGCGAAGAAGACCGCCAAGGTGCTTCAGGGCGGGCGCGCCGACGACCGCACCGGCTTCTTCATCGAGCCGACGCTCGTGCAGACGAAGACGCCGGATCACCGGCTGATGGTCGAGGAGATCTTCGGACCCGTCGTGACGGCGTACGTGTTTCCCGACCGGCAGTGGGCCCAGACGCTGCGACTGATCGACCGGTCGACGCCCTATGCGCTCACCGGCGCGGTGTTCGCGCGCGACCGTCACGCCGTTCGCGAGGCGGCGAGCGCGCTTCGGAACGCCGCCGGGAACTTCTACATCAACGACAAGCCGACCGGCGCGGTGGTCGGCCAGCAGCCCTTCGGCGGCGCCCGGGCATCCGGCACCGACGACAAGGCGGGCTCGAAGCTGAACCTGCTGCGGTGGGTGAACGCGCGAACGATCAAGGAGACGTTCGCCCCGCCGCGCGCGTATCCCTATCCCTTCATGGACGCGGAGTGAACGAGACGATGACTGAGGCACAGACGAACAAGTTGGCGATCCTGGTCGGTGGCGGCCCGGCGCCCGGCATCAACAGCGTGATTGCCGCGGCGACCATTCGTGCCCGGCTCGAGGGGCTCGAGGTCCTCGGCATCCGCGACGGGTTCCAGTGGATCATGCAGGGCCAGACCGATCACGTGCAGCCGCTTGATTTCAGCTCCGTGAGTCGGACGCACTTTCGCGGCGGTTCCATCCTCGGCACCGCGCGCGCCAATCCGACGAAGAATCCGGCGCACCTGGACAACGTCGTGAACGACGCTGCAGTCGCTCGGCGTCACGCAGCTCGTCACGATCGGCGGCGACGACACGGCGTTCTCGGCCATGAAGGTGCAGGAGCGCTCGGCGGGCCGCGTGCGCGTCGTCCATGTGCCGAAGACGATCGACAACGACCTCGATCTGCCGCCGTACGTGGACACGTTCGGCTACCAGACGGCCCGTCACTACGGTGTGGACGTCGTGAAGAACCTGATGGTCGATGCGCGGACGACGTCGCGCTGGTATCTCGTGATCGCGATGGGCCGCACGGCCGGACACCTCGCGCTCGGGATTGGCAAGGCCGCCGGCGCGACGATCACGTTGATCACCGAAGAATTCACGGTACGCCCCATCCGGCTCAAGACCATTGTCGATACGCTCGTCGCCGCCATCATCAAGCGCCAGAGCCTTGGCCGGCTCGACGGCGTCGCCGTGATCGCCGAAGGCGTCTCGCTCGCCATCGATCCGCAGGACTTCGCCGAGGCGACGAACGCCGAGCGGGACGAGCACGGCCACATCCGGCTGGCGGAGGTCAACCTCGGCGAGATCCTCAAGTCGCACGTGAGCGCGCGCCTCAAGGAGCTCGGGCTCAAGACGACCATCGCCGAGAAGAACATCGGCTACGAGCTTCGGTGCGCCGATCCGATTCCGTTCGACATCGAGTACACGCGCGACCTGGGCTACTGCGCCGCGAAGTTCCTCATCGAAGGCGGCAGCGCGGCGATGATTTCGCTGCAGGGCGGCCAGTTCGTCCCCGTGCCGTTCGCCGAGATGGTGGACCCCGAAACCGGCCGCACGCGCGTCCGGCTCGTGGACATCAACTCGACGCGGTACGCCATCGCGCGCCGCTACATGGTCCGTCTGCGGAAGGACGATTTCGATACCCCGGAGGAACTGGCGAGCCTCGCGGCGGTCGCGAAACTCTCGCCCGACGAGTTCCGCCGCCAGTTCGAACCGCTCGTGGCCACCGAGCCGGCGCCGCTGACGCTGCGGTGAACCATTTGCTATTGGCCATGGACATTTGCTACTTGCGAATTGGACATTGGGCATTGTGTTTGATCGTGGTTCCAATAACAAATGACCGATGAGCAATCAACAAATAGCAAATAACCAATAATCAATAGCAAATGATTCACTCCGTCTCCGCTCGACTCCACACCGTCGCCAGCTCGTTCGGGTCAGCCAGATGTCGGAGGATGAGATCCGTCTGGCGCACACCGAGTTCGTTGACGAGCGACCACGCGGCCTCGACAGATCGGAGCCACGAGCGAAGGCCCTGCCCGAGGTGTGACGTCCAGTTCGCAAATGCGTGCGCGGCCAGGAAGGCGCGGACGACGGCTGGAGACGGCGAGTCGGACCGCTCGATGCGCACAGGGCGCAGATCCGGCGGAATTGCGGTGAGCGCATCGGAGAGGGCCGGCACATAGGTCGGCGCTTCCACTCGACGTTGCCGATGTCGTTCGCAACGGCGCGCATGAACGCGTGATCGATGCGCGCGAGGAGCGGACCGTCGGCCGGCGTCCACACCCGCACCGCCTCCACGGCGGCCGACAGCGTCGCGAGCGCCTGCTGCGGCGTCTGATCCGGTCGCGCGATCGTGTCCACGGCGCGCCGCTCCCATTCCCACCAGGCTTCCCAATCCATCAGCATGTTCGGCGCAAGCAATGGGGGAAGGCTCGTCCTGACGTCCAGCCCGACGATCTCCGTGTCTGCGGGAAACGCCGGTGGTTCCGCGGTGATAGCGATGACGGCGTCATCGTCGAGCAGGCCCGCGGCGGTCGGGCAATAGTGGGACAGCGTGACCGACGCGCCCCGAGGATCGACGACGGAGACTCTTGGAAACTGGCGGCACGCGAGCGGTAGCGCCCCGTGGCCGAGCACGCGGTGAACACGGCAGCGTCCTCCGTCGCGCGCTCTCGTAGAACACGCACCCGCGTTCGTCGAACTGAAGCTGCGCCGGCGTCGAGGCCGGCGCGTCGGCCGGCTGAATCCAGAGTGGACGCGCGAGTGACGGCGGCACCAGCCGTCCCTCACCAACAGCGGTGGCGATCGTCGTCAGGCGATCGGCCTCGACCGGAATCGGCCATCCGGCCGTGCAGCACGCGCCGCTATCGCGGCAGGCGTAGCGGGCGTGGAACGTCAGGCAACGAACCGTCATCCGAACACCTCGGTCCGCGCGACGCTCGTGATCGCCACCACGCCAGGATGCTTGATGCGGCGTTCAACGGAGATGGCGAAATAGCGCTCACGGACCGCCGAGGTGCGCCCGACGATGGCCACCCGGTGCGTGCGGCGAATCTCGCGAACAATCGCCGTCGGCGCCGGGAACACGGCGCGCCCGGCGGCGCCGAATGCCGTCAGCAGCGCCGGATCCTCGAACTCCCCGGTCACCTCCGGATGGAGGTCTTCTTGCCCAAACCACTCCTCGAGCGATCGGCGAAGCGCGGTGTTGCGCGTCGGGAGCATGGCCGGCGCTCCGCTCAGCGACTGCGGAAAGCGACGCCGCAACCGCGAGGCCAGCCGCGGGCCGGCAAGAAACGTCATGTCCGATTCTCCCAGGAGATGGCTGAAGACCTTCACTCGCACGTGCGGCGCCGCCGGTTTGTCGCTGATGACGACATCGAGGGCATGGGTCGCGAGCTGGGCGACGAGCTCGTCAGGATGTCCTTCGACGCAGGTGACGTGCGCTGCGCCGCGACCCTCGGTGGCGGGCCGGAGCAGTCGATACACCGCCGGCTTGGGCACGGCGTTCGCCACGCCAACCGTGAGCTGCGGCGCGCGTCCGGACGGCCGGCCCTTCAGGGTCTCGAGCAGTTCGCGGCCTGTCGTGAAAATCTCGTCGGCGTACCGATCCACGACACGCCCGACGTCCGTGAGCACCAACCGCCGGCCCTGACGGACGAACAGCCGCTCGCCAAGCGTCGATTCGAGCTGGCGCACCTGGGCGCTGACCGTCGGTTGTGAGAGGCGCAGCCGCTCGGCCGCCCGGGAAATCCCGCCCTCGCGCGCGACCGTCCAGAAATAGAAGAGGTGATGGTAGTTGAGCCACTCCATGTTGGTTCGATAGTAAAAACCTTCGTCAATCGTCACAAGTATCTATTTGCCTATGAAACGACCCAGGTCAATATCGTCGACTCTTGTGACGGTGAATCGAAGTTCGCCGCGAATCTGGCACACCGTGCCGGCCGACGATGTGCTGAAGGCGCTCGGCTCGGGGGCAGATGGGCTCGACGAGCGCGCAGGCCGCGTCGCGTCTCGAGGCCGACGGCCCCAACGAGCTCTCGAAAACTGGCGGCCGATCGGCCTGGCGGACCTTCGCCGCCCAGTTTCGCAACGCGCTGATTCTGATCCTGCTGGCCGCGACGCTGCTCTCCGGCCTGCTCGGTCACGCCCTCGAAGCCGTCGTCATCACGGTGATTGTCTTCTTCGCCGTGCTGCTGGGGTTCATCCAGGAGCATCGAGCCGAGCGGGCCCTGGACGCGCTCCGCACGCTGGCCGCGCCCATCGCGCGCGTCATCCGCGACGCGCTCGAAGCGGCCATTCCCGCGCGCGACGTGGTCACCGGCGATGTCATCCTGCTCCGCGCGGGCGACCGCGTGCCGGCTGACTCGCGACTGACGCAGGCCATCAATCTCGCCGTGGACGAGTCGGCCCTCACGGGTGAATCCGCCGCCGTCGAAAAGACGACGGCCGCGATCGACCGCGCCGATCTGCCCCTCGGCGACCGGACGAACATGGTGTACGCGGGACGGTGGTGACACACGGCCGGGGTCAGGCCGTCGTCGTCGCGACCGGCGATGTCCACGGAGTTCGGCCACATCGCCCGCATGGTGGACATGGTCGAGGCCGGCCGCACACCGCTGCAGGAGAACCTCGACCGGCTCGGCGCCACGCTCGGCAAGGCCGCGCTCGCGGTCGTCGCGCTCGTGGTCGTGCTCGGTCTGGCGCGCGGCCTGCCGCCGATCGAGATGCTCATGTTCGGCATCGCTCTGGCCGTCGCCGTCGTGCCCGAGGCGCTGCCCGCGGTCGTGACCATCTCGCTCGCGATCGGCGTGCGGCGCATGGTGAAGCGGCGCGCGCTCGTCCGTCGGCTGCCGGTCGTCGAAACGCTCGGCAGCACGTCCGTCATCTGCTCGGACAAGACCGGAACGCTGACGAAGAACGAGATGACGGTGCGTCAGGTCTGGACCGGCGGACGGCTGTACGAGTTCACGGGCGCCGGCTACGACCCGGCCGGCGAGGTGCGTCTTGACGGGCAGGCCGTCGCGCCGCCGCGGGCGCTCGCCGGCGTTCTGCGCGCCGCGGTGCTGTCGTCGGATGCGCGGCTCGTCGGCGAGGGCGAACACACGCGCGTCGAGGGCGACCCAACAGAAGGCGCGCTGCTCGTGGCCGCGATGAAAGCGGGGCTGTCACCGGCGGCGGAACTCGAGGCGGCGCCTCGCGTCGCGGAGATTCCGTTTTCCTCCGAACGCCGGCGCATGACGACACTCCACGCCACGCGCTCGGGCGGCTCGGACGCCTTCTCGAAGGGCGCCGCCGAGGACATCCTCGCGAGCGCACGTGCCATCTGGCAGGACGGCGAGCCCGCTGCGACTGACCGATCAGATGCGCGACGGACGTGCGGGCGATCGAACGGCGGATGGCCAGTGAAGGCCTGCGAGTGCTCGCCGTGGCCGGCAAGTCGGGCGCCTCAATCGAGCGCGCGGAGGCCGACATGACCATGCTCGGCCTCGTGGCGATGATGGACCCGCCGCGGGCCGGCGTCGGTCGCCGCGATCACGACGTGCCGCGCGGCCGGCATCACGCCCGTGATGATCACCGGCGACCATCCGCTGACCGCACGTGCCATCGCGTCCGAGGTCGGCCTGCTCGGCAACGGGCGTGTCGTGACGGGCGTCGAGCTCGCGACGATGACCGACAGCGATCTCCGCCGCGACGTCGACGGGATCTCCGTCTACGCGAGCGTGTCGCCGGCCGACAAGCTGCGCGTCGTGGAGGCCTGGCAATCCCGTGGGCAGGTCGTGGCCATGACCGGCGACGGCGTCAACGACGCGCCGGCCCTGAAGAAGGCGGACGTCGGAATCGCGATGGGCATCACCGGCACGGACGTCAGCAAGGAGGCGTCGGGCATGACGCTGCTCGACGATCACTTCGCGACGATCGTCTCCGCCGTCGAGGAAGGGCGCATCGTCTTCGGCAACATCAAGAAGTATTTGATGTACCTGTTGTCCTGCAACGTCGGCGAGATCGTGCTCCTCGCCGGCGCGGTCATCGCGGGCCTGCCGATGCCCCTCACCGCCGTCCAGATCCTCTACGTGAATCTTGCGACGGACGGTCTGCCGGCGCTGGCGCTTGCCGTCGATCCGCCCGAAGACGATCTCATGCGTCGTCAGCCGCGGAATCCCACGGGTGGGGATCTTCACGCGACCTGTCGTCACGCTGCTGCTCGCCGGTGGTACTCTGGTCGGCGATCGCGAACATGGCGCTCTTCGTGTATTTCATGCGGAGCGGTCACTCGATCGAACGTGCGATGGCGTTGCTCTTCGTGTCGCTCGTCCTGATTCAGTTCTTCAATGCGTACAACTTCAGGTCGGAGCAGCACTCCGTCGTGCGTCGTCCGTTTGCGAACCGATGGCTGAATCTGGCGATCGCGTGGGAAGTGGTGCTGCTCGGGATCGTCGTCTACGTCCCGGCGCTGCAGCCCGCCTTCGGCACGGTCAGCGTGACGCTCCATGAATGGGTCATCGTGCTTGCCGTGGCGTTCTCGGTCGTGCCCGTGATCGAGACGGCCAAGTGGATCGTGCGCAGGCAACTGCGCGCGAGCCGCTAGCGGACGTTCGACAGCACCAGCCAGGTGACGAGCAGAACGTCAGAGACCACACGAGTTGCGGCCGACGACGTCCACGCGAGACCGAGGGCCGTCGCACCTGTCGCGGTCGCCCACAAGAAGGCAGAAGATACAGGGCCGGACATAGAGAAAGTCTCCGGCAGACGTTGGCGTTTCCACCTTAATACGCCGAGGGCTCGCGCTGGTGCACGCGATCTGTGAAGATTCCATGACCTGTCGCGGGCTCAGCGCGGCGCTCGCGGTCGATGAAGGCTTGTTCTGTCGCATTGTGTGCCGTAGACTGCGAAAACGAGGTGTAGTGAGGCATCGATCCGCGTGCGTCGCGTCTGCGTCACCGCGGTCGTCATCGCGCGCGGGCCTCGTCGTCCCCCGGCCTCTCAAGGCGGCGGCTCCAGCCGCCCTGCAGAAGACTGAATCGAAGCAGCCGAGCCAAGCCGACGTCGAAGCGCAACTCTCGCGCATGCTCGACGAGCTGAAGCGTGAGAACGCGCGGCGCGGGCGTGACGGAGATTCTCACGCCTCCACCTCCGCCCGTGACTTCAGCACGTCCGTCCCTGCAGTCGCTCCGGCGCCGCCGCAGCGGCTCAGCCTCCCCTACCAGTGCCCGCGCCGCCGCCGGCGCCGCCGACAGACGTGATCACCGCACCGCCGATAGAGATGTCCGTACCGAGGCTCCGTCGAGCGCTCGTTTCACGTGCGCCGCGAACCGAGGCCGCTCCAGCGGTACGACAGGCCGTCATCGTGGTCCCACGGTCGAGTCGCCGAGCCGCGGTCGTGGCCACATCTCCGCCGCCGGTCAAACCGTCGGCATCGCCTGCGCCGGCGGTCAGACCGCCGCCCGTGATGCCGCCGGCACGGCCTCCCGTCGATGTCCGATCTCGCCTCCGGCCGCAGCGAGTGCGCGCCGCTCCGTGCGCCGACCGTGGTCACACCTCCGCCGCCGGTCAAACCGTTCGCCCGTCGCCTGCGCCGGCGGTCAGCACCGGCGCCATACACGCCGCTGGCTCCTGTCGCCGCTCCGATCGTCGCCTCCCCGGCGGCGCCCACCACATCGTCAGCGCCCCCCGTGACCGTCGTCGCACCGCCGCCGACACCATCGCCGCCGCCCTCCAGCGTCCGGTCGTCGCCTCCACCTGTGGCCGCGGCGGCACCGCCGCCACCACCGATGCAGACCTGTCCCAGAGGCGCCGGCTCCATTGGCCGCACCTGTGATTCCGTCCGGCGTTCGCACTCCGCTTCCTGCTGATCGAGGGTTTCATCGCGGCGGACGTTCAGGCATTTCTCGGCGTACCGAGCACCATTCAACAAGGACCGCGCGGTACCGTCGTGTGGCACTACCTCACACCGAACGGACGGCAGTTCGTCTACTTCGTGGACGGAGTGGCCACCGTAACGGCGCCGGCGGCCACGCCGCCGGTTGCTGCGCCGGCGCGACAAACGCCAGGGCGTCAGGGCGAATGCGAGGGCATCACAGCGGCGACCGGTTTCAAGAGTCTGGCCGTCATCAACGCAGACTCACCGGTATTCATCGAGCCGAAATTCCGCACGCAGCCGCTCACGCTCTTACCCGCGAAGAAGACGGCAGAGGTCGCGTCGGCCGAAGGCGCGTGGTACCTCATCCGCTTCAACGATGAGCGATGGGGAAGGCGCGTCGGCTACATCCACTGCAGCGACGTCGTCAGGCAAGACAAGTAGACCTGCCTCGATCAGGACTCAATCCGCGTACGTCCCCGCCGGATCGGGATCCGCCATGAGGAGCGGGTGCGGCACCTCTTCATCAGGATCGCGCGGGAGCGGGTAGTCGAGAGCGCGCAGTGCCGCCCGGAACTTCGAGATCTTCTGAACGTCGAGGCAGAAGGTCTCGGCCAGCTCTCTGAAGAGCGAGGGCAGCTCCATCTGATACTTGACCTCGACGATGCACGCCTGTTCGAGAAACGACAGACCCACCGGAGGCAGAAAAGCGAAGTCCGGGAGCGGCAGCGCCCGAAGGTTGCGATCGATCGTGAGCCGCACGGGTCCGTGCGACGACTGGCTGACTCGAGCCACTCGATCGTACGAGAGCTGCACGAGCGGCTCGAGATGGCGAAGCTGCACCCGACGATGGAACCAGAACCCGGACCAGCTCTGAGTCAGGCGTGGCATCCGCCAGATTCGAAATGGCGTCAAGTGCGACCGTGGTCCGTCGCTTCACCAGCAGACGTTCGGTCCGGAATTTCCGCTCGAGAAACACCGTGTCGGAGGGACCGTATCGCCGGATCCGGTACTTGCTCAGGCCATACGATCCGCGGCGCCTGTACACGTCGAACGCGCGGGTCTCGAAATACAGCGTCGATGTCTGGTATTCGTCCCCATGCGCGCCCGTGCCGTGTTCGTCGGCCGACAGGCGCCGACGCGCCCACTCGACGAGGCGCGGGTACTTCGCGATCTCGACGACGAACTTGATCTCCCTCGCGCGTTTGCGTGCCTCGCGCGTTGTCACTTCCGCCGGCACGCTCATCGGGCCGGCGCCGCGCTGAGCAGGAGGGCCCGCCGTTTTTCGGCGAAGGTCCGCAGATCCGCCACACCGGCTTCGAACGCCTCGAACGTAGTCGAGTTTCCTCGTGTCCGCCTTCACGTCGGCCGCGATGAGCGCCTGGTGGCGCGCCGCGAGCGGGCCGATCGTCGCCCAGTCGAGCCATTTCGTGGCGATGGTCCGGACGTGGGCGAGGTAGCGTTCGCGCAGCGCGGGCACCGCCAGCAGTCGCGAGCGGAGCGGCTTGGTGGTGTCATTCAGGCCGACGAGCGGGTCGAGATCGACGCTGCCTTCCATCATGCCGCGCCCGCGTCCGCCGCGTCGCCCTGGCCCGCCCGGCCGGCCGGCGTCAGGCCCACCCGGGGTGCCTGGCGGCGGCGCTGCTCCCGGTGGCGGCCGGCCGAACCCGCCTGGAGGCGGCCCGCCGAACCCGCCCGCCCGGTACCGCTCGGGAACGCCTCGTTGACGTCATGCGGAAGGACGTGGAACCGCCCGGCGGGATCGAGATAGAGGTTGTAGTCGCTCGCCCGCACCCAGTAGCCGTCGCTGTTGACGAACACGTTCTCGAGGGCCAGGAACCGCAGCGTCTCGTCGACGTCGAGGATCGGGTGTGAGCGCGGCCTCGAGACGATCGAGCGGCGTCTCGTTCAGCACCTTCGTCAGGTTGACGAGCGCCGCCCACGCCTTCGGATCGTCCTTCGTCCTGATGTCGAAGATGCGGCGATACGGGCTGACATCGTCGCCGAGGTATTCGAGGCCGCCGCGGCCACCGGGCTGCCCGGGACCTTCCAGCGCGCGCCGCCGCTCGTTTTGTACCAGCGCTCGAGGAACGGCCGGTTCACCTGCTCGACGTTGACGTAGACGCCGCGATTCTCACCGTTCATCACGACGCGCACGTAGTTCGCCTCGGGCGCCGGCAGGTACTCGCGCGCGGCCTGCAGGTACAGCACGCCCCTGAGGTACGTGGGGTCACCGTTGGCGTTCAGCAGGTTCAGCGTCTGGTAGCCCTGAATGTTCTGGCTGCCGTGGACGAAATCGATCGTGACGTTCAGCGAGAGTTTGCGATCCTTCGGCACCATCATGAAGGACGACGCACCGCGCGTTCGGATGCCCACGTCGCGGTAGGTCTGTCCATCGACTCGAAGCGTCGCCGGCACTTCGACATCGGTGTCGTTGAAGGCGACGAGCTCGTCGCTCCAGTCGGCAGTTTCGAAGTCGAGGAAGAGCGTCCGCAGCGTGCCGAAGTCGTAGAACCGCGCGGTCGGCGGATACGTCTGCGCCGTTGCGGCGTCGAACTTGGGGCTGGGCTCGGCGGGCGTCGCGCATTCCGCCACGACCGCCGCGACCGAATCCTCGAGCCGGTTGAGTCGCGAGGAACTCGCGAGCCGCCTTGCGCTCCTCGGCATTCAGGCGACCGTTGGCGTCGCGGTCGAACTGTTTCACCACGGCGCGAGGCTCCTGGACGCCTCCCATGGGGAACTGGGCCCGGACCGGGACGAAGAAGGCTGCGGCGAACGAACGCCGACAACAGGAACAGAAGTGTGCGCGCGCGGTGCCTCAGGGCCATGGACGAGTCTCCAGCGGAAGGGAATGCGACTCCGGTGGCTATGTTACGACCGTGTAACGGGCCGAGTTCCTGTCAGGAGCGCTCGCTGGGCTCCACTTTCATCGAATTGTCACAGACGAACGTGACGCGGCGTCTGCGATTGACTGGCTTGCCTAGCCAAAGCTCGCTGCAGGCTCGACGACTGGCTTGCCTAGCCGAAGCTCGCGGCAGGCGAGCGAAGGCTGGCCCTAGTCGTATCCCGCGAAGGTGGCCTGGAAGGTATTGCCCTTGTACTCGAGCTCCTGTTTGATGCCGATCTCTGACGTGTAGTACGCCCACGCGACCCGCGACTTCAGCTCGACGAAGAACTCCTCTTCAGGTTTCTCGGGCTTGGTCTCGTTCCGTGCGATCTGGGTCAGCACCGCGACGCGCTGTCGGGCGACGCCGACATGAACGGCTTTCCGTGCGCCTGCTGCGACGAGTTCGTCGATTCGACGCAGCCCCTCGCGCCAGGTCGTCCGGACATTGTCCTCGAACGCCTCGGCAAGGCTGCCATCGATGTAGGCGGCGACGCCGGCCGCTCTGGCGCCCGGCGAGTGCGCATCGGTCGGGATGATCAGCTCGCTGAGCTCGTCCACCATGGCCAGTTCGGCGGACGACAGATAACGTCTTCGCAGCGGCTCGCCGCGCTCGCGGCGCTCGCCGCGGGGCTTCCGGTGCCGAACTTCCGCCACACCGTGCCGTCAGTGCCGCGGCGGCGCCCAGCGCCATCAACTCCCGCCGGCTCATCGCGACGGTGCCCGGGAGGCGCTCGGCTCGGAATCGGCTCCGATCTGGTCTGGCCGAGATCGTCGTCCTGTGGCCGCCATCAGAGGTTCCCCTTTTTCAGCTCGTCCGCCAGGTACTCGCACGAACGCCAGGCCAGCGCCATGATCGTCCACGTCGGGTTCTGGCACGAGGCACTCACGTGGCTGCTGCCGTCCACGACGAACAGGTTCCTGACGTCGTGCGACTGCTGGAACTGATTGAGGACCGACGTCTTGCTGTTGGTCCCCATGCGGGCCGTGCCCAGTTCGTGAATCGAATAGCCCTCGAGCAGTGGATCGCGATCGACGCCGACGATCTCGAACCCGGCGTGCTCGAACATCTCCTGCGCCTGGTTGGCCATGTCCACGCACATCTTCTTCTCGTTGTCACCGAACGCGATGTGGAACCGCAGCACCGGAATGCCCCACCGGTCCTTCATCGTCGGGATCGAGATCGACGTAGTTGTCGAAGCGCGCCAGCACCTCGCCGAAGCCGCCCATGCTGATGAAGGCGCCCTGCTTGTCGCGCACCGCCTGCTTGTAGCCGGCGCCGAAGCCGGGCGTCGAGGTCGTGTGCCCCGGAAACATCGTGCTGCCGCCGCTGCCCTCGAACCCGTAGCCGCGAATGAACCCCGGCTGCTTGTCTTTCAGGTTCCGGAAGCGCGGCAGATAGAACCCGCCAGGCCGGCCGTCGTCGAGCGTCTTCGGCTTGCCCACCAGATCCTTCGCCAGGCCGGTGACGCCGGGGCCCATGACGTGCTCACAGAAGTTGTGGCCGACGTGTCCGCTCGAGTTGCCGATGCCGTTCGGATGGAGACGTGACTTCGACAGCAGCAACAGGCGCGCCGACTCGAGGGTCGAGGCCGCCACCACCACGGTGCGACCGAGAGCCTCGTAGTCGCGGCCGGAGTCGGTGTCCACGAAGGACACACCGCGCGCCCGGCCCGTCGTCGGGATCGACCAGAATCTCGCGCGCCGTCGCGTTGGTCCGCAGCGTCAGGTTGCCGGTGTCCATCGCCGGATAGATGAGCCCGGTCGGCGAATCGAACGCCGCGTGGATGTCGCACCCGCCGACGCGCCGGCTGCAGGCGCCCCGGCCGAAGCACTTGCTCCGGTACTTGTTGTGTTTCAGCCCGTCGGTCGTGACGCCGGCGCGATACGGGGTGATCAGGCGCCCCATGCCTTTGAGGGCGCCGCGCAACGTCACCTCGGCTTTCGTCAGCCGGTTCGGCCGCTGGAACAGGCTGTCCGGCAGATGCGGCAGGTTCTCCTTGACGCCGGAGATCCCGAGATACTGGTCCACGCGGTCGTAGTACGGCGCGATGTCGGCGTACGAGATCGGCCAGTCCTCGCCGAATCCGTCGCGGCTCTTCGCCTTGAAGTCGTAGTCCGACAACCGGAGCGCGAGCCGGCCCCAGATGTTCGTCTTGCCGCCGAGCGCGCGGGCACGCACCCAGGCGTATCTCGTGCCCGTGTACGGGTGCTCCTTCTCGTCCACGACGATGTTCTTGGAGTAGTCCGCGGCGTTCCAGCTCTGGATATTCGAGTGCACTTTGTTGAACTTCGAGCTGGCGGCGTAGGGCGGCTGGCGAATCGTGTACTCGTTCATCGTCAGCGCTTCGCGATCGGGCGGCATCGCCCCGCGGCGCGGGTGCTCGTAGGGCCACTCCATCGACTTCAGTTCCTTGTTGATGTCGAGTTTCTTGCCCGCCTCGAGCAGCAGGACCTTCAGTCCCTGGGACGTGAGCACGTGCGCGGCCATTCCGCCAGCGGCGCCGGAGCCAATCACGATCGCATCGTAGGCGCGCGTGAGGTCCACCTCGGGCTCTTGCGCCTGCAGCACCTTGATCAAGCTCATCGTTGCTCCGTCGTACGTTGGGTACTTCGGCGTCAGGTGGCCGAGCGATGCCGTGCGGACGACATGATTGTAATCGACGCTGCACATTTCGATTCTGGCCTTCGCGTCTCGCTGGATGCGGATTGATGAACGCTGGACATCGTTGCAGGTGAGTGCGCTAAGAAACTCCGATCGTCGTATACCCTATGGCGGACGGGACCGTGGGCCGCGCCCGCGCCCTGGAGGGGAACGCCGATGACCATGGAGATTCGCCCCGCGAGTGTAGTGCTCAGCCGCGCCTTTCCCGTCATCCTCTGCTTTCTTGTGTTCTTCTTTCTTGCGCTCTCCTCGGGCTGTGGCGATGACACGCCCACGGATCCGAGCCCGACACCGAGCCTGAGCGGCACCGTCACCGAGTCGGCGCCCAACGCCTCGGTCCTCATTGCGGGTGCGACCGTGACGCTCGACGGTGTCAATGCCGGAAAGACCACCACAACCAATGTGGCGGGCGTTTACTCGTTTGAAGGGCTGTCAGACGGCACGTTCACCGTCCGCGCGTCGAAGTCCGGCTACGAAGACAATTCCCTTCCGGTCACCTTGAGCGGGAGTCAGACCGGTTTTGTCGTTCCCTTGCGGCCTGTTCGTCGAACTGTCAACGAGACCCTCTCGGGAGCGGTCAGAGCGCTCGAGCCGATCTGCGAGGGGTCGGGCAAGCCCTGCGCGCGTCATTCCATCGGGGTTCACTACGACGGCACGATAGATGTGACGCTGACCTGGACCGCCCAAGGGGGATCGGTCGACCTGGCTCTGGAGCTATGGCGGGGCAATACGCGACTCGAATTGTCCGACGTCTCCGTGGGCAGCGAGCATGTGTCGTCTTTCGCCGTCGCCGGCTCGTCGCACGAGGTTCGCGTGATTTACTCCAACGGTACTGCGATCGCAAACTACGAGCTCGCCGTGAGACGACCGTCCTAGCGACTTCACTGCCTGGGAAGCGCGAAGGCTGGTGCCGGAGGAGGGAATCAAATCGGTGGTGGTGATCGCCTAGCCTTGAGTTCGCTGAAGGCTCTTTGACAGCGCCGCAGCCAGTTGACCGCACCCGCGGCTCTTTGAGGATGGTGTCGTGAGCGCCCGGGACGATCGTGATCGTGACTCCGCCTGTGGCCAACCGTCGCCAGCCGAGATCCGGTGTGCCGCGGAAGGCGAGGCGGAACGTCCTCGCCCGAAGGACTGTCACCTCGCCTGGATACGGTTCCGGATGATAGGCGGTCATCATGCGGACGTAGCGCTCGAGAAAACCACGCGCGTGCGCCGGCACTTTCCAGAGCCCGATCAGGTCGCGGACGTCGGCTCCCGCATCAAGCGCCTCGACCAGTCCTCCGCTCTTCCGGCGCGAGCGCATGCTCTTGACCTTGCCGCTGACGCGCCGCCGTTGGGCCGCCCATTCCGATCTGAGGAAGTCGTCGTCGAGTGGCCAGTAGGCGACGTTTTTGACCAGGCGCCAAATGGTGCTGGGCGTCAGCTCCTCGGGTTTCGCCTTCGGCGCGAAAGCATCCAACATCACCAGAAGCGCCACGTCCTGTCCATCCGCCCGCAGGCGCTGTGCCATCTCATAAGCGATGACGCCGCCTGAGGAGTAGCCGCCCAGGCGATAGGGGCCGTCGGATTGCACGTGTCGCATGGCCTCCACGTACCTGGCGGCGACCGACTCGATGCTGCACGTGCGGCTGCCGTTATCGCGCGAGTCCGCCTGAAGACCGTAGACCGGCTGCTCGGTGCCGAGGCGATCCGCCAGCGCGTGGAACGACAACACTTCGCCGCCGATCCCATGCACCAGGAAGAGCGGGGCGCGTGTGCCGAGCGGCTGTATCGGAACGATCGGCGACCAGACGTCTGCCGCCGCGGTTTGCGAAAGGAGACGCGCTTGCGCGTCGATCGTGCCGTTCCGAAACAGCGTCGACAGCGGCAGTCTCACGCCGAACGCCTCTTCGACTTCCGTGAACAACCTGACGGCTATCAGCGAGGTTCCGCCGAGCTCAAAGAAGTTGTCGTTCGTGCCGACCTTGTCCACGGCCAGCACGCGTTGCCAGATGGACGCCAGCCGTCGTTCGACGGCGGTCGGTTCACTCCGGCGAGCGACGAGCGGACTTCGCGCGCCTCGTCGTCCCGCGCGGACACGCGGGCGCCCGTCCTGCGCTTCTGGTCCGCCGCGGGCAGCGCAATCTCGGACAACCGTCTGTTCAGGGTGTTCGAGCCATGTTGTCAGCAGCGTCGTGTAGTCCTCAGCGAAACCCTCAGCGGTCTGCCGGTCAAAGAGGTCGGCCTTGTATTCCAGAACGCCACTCAAGCCGTCGGCGGTCGGACGCAGATCGAGCGTCAGATCGAACTTCGCGAAATCGAACGGGACCGGCACGCGAGCGACGACGAGATCCGCGAGTCGAGCGTCGTGGCGACGCCTTCAAGCAGTCCGAACATGGCCTGAAAAATCGGCGTGTGATTGGCGCTTCGCTCGATTTCGAGGGCGTCCACGAGCAATTCAAACGGGAGATCCTGATGGACCTGCGCATCGATCGCGGTTTCTCGCGTGCGCCGGACCAGCTGGTGAAACGTGGGATCTCCTGAGACATCTCCGCGAATGGCCAGGGTGTTCACGAAGCACCCAATCAGCGCCTCGATTTCTGGACGCGTCCGGTTGGCCACGGGCGTCCCGACACAGATGTCCTCCTGGCCGCTATAACGCGAGAGCACAGCCAGATACACGGCAAGCGACGTCACGAAGAGCGTGGTGTGTTCATCAGCCGCGAGCCGTGCGAGCGCAGACGCGACCGTTGCCGGGAGTTGGAATCGGACCCGTCCGCCCCGGGTGGTGGTTTCATCGGGCCGCGGGTGATCGAGCGGCATGTCGAGCCGCGGCGGAAGCGGGCGCAGCTTCCGCCGCCAGTATTGAAGAAGGCCGGCGAGCGCGCTGCCGCGAAGCTGGCGCCGCTGCCACACCGCGAAATCGGCGTACTGCGCGAAGAGCGGCGGCAGGCGTATCGGCTGCCCGGTTCGCTCAGCCTCGTACACGTGCTGCAATTCCTTGAACAGGACGCCCAGCGACCATCCGTCCGAGACGATGTGATGGAGCGTGATGACCAGAATGTGCTGGCGAGAGGACAGACGCACGATCGCCGACCGAATCAACGGTCCGCCGGCCAGATCGAAGGTGCGTGTGCTTTCCCTGGCCACCACCTCGAGCATCCCAGCCTCGGCCTGGTCCGGTGGCCAATCCGAGAAGTCGGTGATCGGGACTTCGATGGCGAGATGCGCCAAGACGCGTTGCACCGGTGCACCGTCCTCGAGCGGAAAGACGGTTCGCAGGGCCTCGTGCCTGTCGATGCTGGCAGTGATGGCGCGTGTCAGAGCCTTGACGTCGAGGTGACCGGTGAGCCGAAATGCCGTCGGCACGTTGTAGACGCTGCTGTCGCCATGCCACTGGTGCAAGAACCACAGGCGCTGCTGGGCAAATGATGGCGGCAGCGATCCCGTTCGCGACGTGGGCGGAATCGCCCGATGCACGATTGCGTCCGATGACGACAGGCGTTCGACTTCGCGGGCAAGCCCTTCGACGGTCGGGTTGGTGAACACGGCTCGAAGATCCATATCGATGCCGAAGGTTGCCTGGATCCTCGACAACAGCTGTGTCGCGAGCAACGAATGTCCGCCGAGGTCGAAGAAATTCTCGTCGCGGCCAACGTGCCCGATGTTGAGCACCGTTCGCCAGATGTCGGCAATGGCCTCTTCGGTTGGAGAGCTGGCCTCTCTGACAGGCCGGCCGACGTGAGTAATGGATGCGCACGCCAGCTCCGCCACCGAGCGCCGGTCGATCTTGCCACTGGGCAGCAACGGAAATGCTGCGAGCGTTGCCCACTGTGACGGCACCATGTAGTCCGGCAGGTGTTGCCGGAGAAAATCACGAAGCTCGGACGCCAATGGTCGATCGAAGGATCGAACGCCGTGACCGGGGCGGGCACCACGACGGCGACCAACGAGCGGCCCACAACCGGCAGATCGAACGCCCCGACCACCGCCCGGGATACTCGCGGATGCTGCGCGAGAGCGGCCTCGACTTCTCCTGGCTCGATCCGGAACCCGCGTACTTTGATCTGATCGTCGAAGCGTCCAAGAAATTCGAGCGCGCCATCGGCGAGAAACCGGACACGGTCGCCGGAACCATACATGCGCGCGCCGCTCTTGCCCGCAAACGGATCGGGCGCGAACCGCGCCGCAGTCAGTTCTTCGTCATTGAGGTAGCCGATAGCGACGCCGTCTCCCCCGATCCAGAGCTCGCCGGCTTCGCCGGGCGACGCCAACCGTCGATCCGGCCCCAGCACGTAGACGCGGGTGTTGGACAGCGGGCGTCCGATCGGAATTGACGCAGCACCGGAAAGGTCGTCCGCTCGAATGACATGCGTGCACGCGAACGTCGTCGTTTCCGTCGGACCGTAGCCATTGATGATCCGCGTGCGCGGCAACGCCGCCAGCGCGCGCTGCACGTGTGGCACGGAAAGCGCCTCACCTCCAATCAGGAGATACCGGAGTCCGGCCAGCGCCTGGGGCCGGTCGTCGATCACGGCATTG
>CAVSRY010000006.1:0-48028 GCA_963730485.1 uncultured Acidobacteriota bacterium
ATTTGGCCGTCTCGGTCAGGAACAGGTCCTGAACGACGACACACTCCATGGACGCCATCGCGGCGGTCACGTGCTGCGTGTCCGGATCGGACTGCGCGGGGTCCTCACCCTGGATGTACATGCCCTTGAAGCTGCCGTCGAGCGCCGCCTCGAACATGTTCGGGATGCGGAGGCCCGGCTCGGACTGCAGCGGCGACGCCCCAGTCGTGCTCGAAGAGCGCGCGCGTCGCTGCGTCCGACACGTGCCGGTAGCCGCTGAACTCGTGCGGGAACGAGCCCATGTCGCACGAGCCCTGCACGTTGTTCTGGCCCCGCAGCGGATTGACGCCGACGCCTTCGCGCCCGAGGTTCCCGGTGGCCATGGCCAGATTGGCAATCGCCATGACCATCGTCGTGCCCTGGCTGTGCTCGGTCACGCCGAGGCCGTAGTAGATGGCGCCGTTCCGCGCCGCTGGCGTAGAGACGCGCGGCGCCGCGGACCAGGTGCGCGGGCACGCCGGTGACTGACTCACTGGCCTCCGGTGAATTTCGCTCTTCGGCGACGAACGTCTTCCACTTGCGGTACGAGTCCGCCTCGCACCGGTCGGCGACGTAGTCGTCCTTGGACAGGCCTTCCGTCACCACGACGTGCGCGAGCGCATTGAACAGCGCGACGTTCGTGCCCGGACGGAGTTGCAGGTGGAAATCGGCCTCGACGTGAGGCGTCTTCACGAGCGCGATCTCGCGCGGGTCAGCGACGATGAGCTTCGCGCCCTGCCGGAGCCGGCGCTTCATCTGCGAGGCGAAGACCGGATGACCGTCGGTCGGGTTCGCGCCGACGACGATGATCACGTCGGACTTCATGACCGAATCGAACCGCTGCGTGCCCGGCGGACTCGCCGAGCGTCTGCTTCAGCCCGTAGCCGGTCGGTGAATGGCAGACGCGCGCGCACGTGTCCACGTTGTTGTTGCCAAAGGCGGCCCGGACGAGCTTCTGCACGAGGTACGCTTCCTCGTTCGTGCAGCGCGATGACGGGATGCCACCGATGGAATCCCTGCCGTACTTGGCCTGAATGCGGCGGAACTCGGACGCGGCGTAGTTGATCGCCTCATCCCACGTGACTTCCTGCCAGGGCTCGTCGATCGATTTTCTGATGAGCGGCGTCGTGATGCGGTCGGTGTGCGTGGCGTACCCGTAGGCGAAGCGGCCCTTCACGCAGGCGTGCCCGTGATTCGCGTGCCCATCGCGGTTCGGCGCCATGCGAAGGAGCGTGTCGCCCTTCAACTCGGCCTTGAACGAGCACCCGACGCCGCAGTACGCACAAGTCGTCGTGACCGCGCGGTCGGCGACGCCGGCATTGGCGAGAGACACCTCAGTCAGCGCTTCGGTCGGACAGGCCTCGACACAGGCGCCGCACGAGACGCATTCGGACGCCATGAACGACTGGTTCTGGCTCGCGGCGACCTTCGATCCGAATCCACGGCCCTGAATCGTCAGCGCGAACGTGCCCTGCACTTCGTCGCACGCGCGGACGCATCGCGAGCAGACGATGCAGGACGACTGATCGAACGAGAAGTACGGATTGCTCGTGTCCTTGGCAAGATGCTGGTGGTGGGCTCGCGGTGTGCCGTTCGATCCGTACCGGCTCGTGGTGACGCCGAGATCCTCGGCCATGTCGTGCAACTCACACCGGCCGCGGCCCGTCCGGCCCGCGCAATCGTCAGGGTGATCCGAGAGGTACAGCTCCATCACGTTCTTGCGGAGCGTCTCGAGCCGCGGGCTCTCGGTGCGGACCTTCATGCCCTCCGCAACCGTCGTCGTACACGAGGCCGGGAAGCCGCGCCGGCCGTCAATCTCGACGAGGCACAGACGGCACGAGCCGAAGGCCTTCAGCGTGTCGGTCGCGCAGAGCTTGGGAATCTGGTTGCCGACCGAGGAGGCGGCGCGGATGAGCGACGTGCCCTCGGGAACGGTGACGGCAACGCCATCGATCTCCAGCGTGACCAGCTTGTCGGCTGGGCTGGGGGGTGTGCCGGCGTCAACGTGGTCGATCGAATGCATGTCCTCACCCTTCAGCGAACCGTCTTCACGAAGTCCTCTGGAAAGTGCTTCAGGGCGCTCCGGACCGGGAACGGCGCCATGCCACCGAGCCCGCACAGGGAGCCGTCCACCATGGTATCGCACAGCTCCGTAAGGAGATCGAGGTTGGCCTCCCGGTGGGTTCCGGCCAGAATCCTGTCGATGACCTCGACGCCACGGGTGGAGCCAATCCGGCAGGGCGTGCACTTCCCGCACGATTCCACGGCGCAAAACTCCATGGCAAACCGCGCCATGGCGGCCATGTCCACGGTGTCGTCGAAGACCACGAAACCGCCGTGGCCGACCATCGCGTCCACCGCCGCAAAGGCCTCGTAGTCGATGGGCGTGTCGAACTGCGACGGAGGGATGTAGGCGCCGAGCGGTCCGCCGGCCTGCACGGCCCGGATCGGGCGGCCCGAGAACGACCCGCCACCGTAGTCGTAGAGCAGCTCGCGGAGCGTCAGCCCGAACGCCCGCTCGATCAGGCCGCCATGCTTGACGTTCCCGGCGAGCTGAATCGGCAGCGTGCCGCGCGAACGGCCGACGCCGAAGTCCCGATAGAACGCCGCGCCACGCGCGAGGATGACCGGCACCGACGCGAGCGAGATCACGTTGTTCACGATCGTCGGCTGACCGAACAGTCCCTTGATGGCGGGCAGCGGCGGCCGCGGACGAATTTCGCCGCGCTTCCCTTCGAGACTCTCCAGCATCGAGGTCTCTTCGCCGCAGATGTAGGCGCCGGCGCCCAGCCGCACGTGCAGCTCGAACGCCTTGCCGCTGCCGCACACGTTCGGTCCCAGGTAGCCGCGCGCGCGGGCCGTCGCGATGGCCTCCTTCAGCGTCGCGTGCGCGTGCGGATACTCGACGCGCAGGTAGATGAACCCTTCCGTCGCGCCGACCGCGAGCGCGGCTATCGTCATCCCCTCGATGAGCACGTACGGATCGCCTTCCATGAGCATGCGGTCCGCGAACGTGCCCGGAGTCGCCTTCGTCGGCGTTGCAGGTGACGTACTTCTGAGTCGCCGGCGCGTCGAGCACCGTCTTCCACTTGATGCCCGTCGGGAAGGCCGCCCCGCCGCGGCCGCGAAGTCCCGACTCGGTGACGGCCGTCGACGATCTCGGCGGGCGCCATCGTCAAGGCCTTCGCCAGGCCCGCGTACCCGCCGTGCGCGATGTACGCGTCGAGGTCGACAGGGTCGATGACGCCGACGCGCGCGAACGTCAGCCGCTCTTGATTCTTGAAGAACGGAATCTCTTCGGTCGGACCGAGAGCCAGCTGGTGACTGCCGCCATCGAGGAAACCGGCGGCGAACAGTCCCGGCACGTCGGCGGACGTCACAGGTCCGTACGCCAGCCGCACGCCCGAACGCTCGACTTCGACGAGCGGTTCGAGCCAGAACATTCCGCGAGAACCGTTGCGGACAATGCGCAGGTCGAGGCCGCGCTCGTCGGCCTCCGCCCGGATGGCGCGCGCCACGGCTTCAGCGCCCAGCGAGAGGGCGCTGGCATCGCGGGGGACGTAGACGGTCACCGCCCATCAGCGCTGCTCCCAGTCTTCGACGATCTCGTCGAACCGTGCCCGGCGTGACCCGGCCGTACAGCTCGCCGTCGACCATGACGGCCGGCGAACACGCGCAATTGCCGAGGCAGTAGACGGGCTCGACCGTGAACGATCCGCTCTCAGTGGTCTCGATGGAAGCCGATACCGAGGCGCGATTTCACATGCGCCTCGAGCGCCTTGCCGTTCATCGACTGGCAGGACTCTGCGCGGCAGACGTGAATGATGTGCCGGCCGGGCGGCGTGTCCCGGAAGTAGTGGTAGAAGCTGATGACGCCGTGCACGTCGGCGCGCGACAAGTTGAGCGCGTCGGCGACGAGCGGCACCGCGTCGGGCGGCACGTAACCGAGGGCGTTTTGAATCCCGTGCAGAACCGGCAGCAACGGGCCGGCTTCGTTCTTCAGCTCAGCAATCACCGCGAGCACGCGTTCGCGCGCGGCCGAATCAAGCGTCGGACATTACAAGTTCCCAGAAAGCTTATCGCGAGTTCGAAGAGGTCAGAGGAGGTCGAGGAGTTCGAAGGGTTCGAAGCGGCTCGATGCACCGTCCGGAACTCATCGAACCCCTCGACCTCGTCGAACTCTTCGAACTCTTACGGCAGCGCGAACGCCACGTACGCCCCGGAATCGGCGCGCTCGCGACGCGTCCCGCGCCACCCGCGGCGCGGCCCCCAGGAACCGCGCCCGGGGGAGTCGCAGGCGGGTAGAACGGCGCATGCGTGCGATGTCCAGGTGTCGCGGCGACGCAGTAGACGATGTACTGCTTGCCGTTCACTTGATACACCGCGGGAATGCCCTCGATGCCCGTCGGCATTTCCATGGACCAGAGCACCTTCCCCGTCTCCACGTCGTACGCGCGGATCTGACGATCGCGCGTGCCCGTAAAGACCAGGCCACCGGCGGTGACGACCGGTCCGACCTTCGGAAAGTGGCTGCCCGTGTTCTTGATGCCCTTCGCCGCCAGCTCTTCGACGTCGCCGAGCGGAATCTGCCACTTGATCGTGCCGAGGTTCAAGTCGTACGCCGTCAGCGTGCTCCACGGCGGCGCAATCGCCGGAAGCCCGCTGCTCGTGATCATGAACCCGAACGCGCTGCGGTAACGGACGCCGCTCGGATCGGCCGGCTCGGGCGGGTTCGCCGGTGGCGCGGGGTTGAGTTTCAGGAGCGCGGGCCAATCCTTGTTGACGACGAACACCATGCCGCGCACCGGATCCACCGCGGCGCCGCCAAAGTTCGAGCCACCGTTGTTGCCGGGAATCTGCATCGAGTACCGATCGGTGCCGACCGGCGTGAAGAGTCCTTCGTTGCGCGCCGCGCGAATGTCCGTCAGAAACTTCTCGCGCTCGGCCGGATCGTCGATGTACGGGCTCAGATCCTTCTCGGTGAACGACTGCCGTCCGAATGGCGGCGGATTCGTCGGGAACGGCTGCGTCGGCGACAGCTCCTCGTTCGGCATCTCGGACTTGCCGACCGGCCGCTCTTCGATCGGCCACAGCGGCTCACCCGTCACGCGATTGAACACGTACAGGAATCCCGTCTTCCCTGCCTGCGCGACGATGTCCACGTTCTGCCCGTTGTGACGGACGGTCAGGAGCTTCGGCGCCGTGGCGTTGTCGAAATCCCAGACATCGTGGTGCACCATCTGGAAGTGCCAGAGGCGCTTGCCCGTGCGCGCGTCGAGCGCAAGCAGGCAATCGCCGAAGAGGTTGTTGCCCTTGCGGTTCGCGCCGTAGAAGTTGTACTTCGGACTGCCGGTCGGCACGTAGACGATGCCGCGCGCTTCGTCCACGGACAGCTCGCCCCACGCATTGGCGCCGCCAACCGTCTTCCACGCGTCGGGCGGCCACGTTTCGTAGCCGAATTCGCCGGGCCGCGGCACGGTGTGGAACGTCCACACGAGCTCGCCCGTGCGAACGTTGAACGCGCGCACGTCGCCGGGCGCGGAGTTGTACTCTTGATTCGTCGCCGATCCCAGGATGATCACGTCCTCGAACACCTTGCCCGGCGTGCCTGACTGCGCGTTGATGCCCGCGGGATCGCGATCGAGCCCCTGGCGCAAATCGACCCGCCCGTTCTGACCGAACGACGTGATGAGCTGGCCGGTCCGCGCGTCGAGCGCCTGCAGATACTGGCTGTTCGAGAACAGCAGCCGGCGTTCCGCGCGGTCCTTGCTCTCCCAGTAGTTGATGCCGCGCTGGGTCAGCCGGCCCTTCGGCGCGTCGTACGCCCAGAGCTCCTTGCCGGTCGCGGCGTCGAGCGCCACGATCGCGCTGCCGCGCGCGAGCACGTACATCACGCCGTCGATGACGACCGGGTTGAAGAGATAGCCGCCGTTGTCGCCCGTCGGGAATTGCCAGGCGATCTTCAGCTGCGACACGTTCGCGCGCGTGATCTGCGGCCAGCGGCGAGTACTGCGATGCGTCGGGTCCCCCGCCGTGGTCGCGCCAGTTGGTGAACGGCGGTTTGGACGACGCCGTCGCCGTGGATTGCGCCCGCGGCTCTGATGACACGCCCAGCCACATGGTGCCGCCCATGACGACGGCCAGCCCGATTTGTACGACGCGACGCGAGTGCCTCACGGCTTCCCTCCAAGGAACCGGGTTTCTCTAGAACCCGGTTTCTTACTTGCCCAGGTAGCGATCGAAAAAGCGCGCGATCTCCTCGTAGGCTTCCTTGCCCTCGGGCGTGTCGCGGTTGTACTGCGCGTGGGCCTGGCCCTCGAACACGTGAAGCTCGGCGACCACGCCCGCCTGACGCAGCTTGCGGTGGACGCGCACGGTGCTGCTCAGAAGCAGGTCGCGCGTGCCCGTCATGAGAATCGGTCGGCGGGAACCCGTGCATGTCGCCGTAGATCGGCGAGAGCATCGGATCCTTCAGGTCGTGGCCGTTCGCGTAGTACTCGGCCATCGCGTCGCAGCGGCCGACGCCGACGAGCACGTTGTCCACCATGTGATTCGTGTGGAGCGAATCGCCGACGCCGGTCAAATCGGCCATCGGCGTGCCCGGGGCGATCGCCGCCGGAAGCGGCGCCTTGTCGGCCTTCAGGCGGTGAACCGCCGAAAGCACCAGGCCGCCGCCGGCCGAGAGGCCAATCATGCCCATGTTCTTCGGGTTGGTCGTCTGCGACGGCGCCCTTCCACGCGTTGACGACGTCATCGAGCGCGGCCGGATAGAACGCCGCGGGCGGACGCCGATAGTCCACCGACAGCACCCGGATCTTGCCGAAACCGGCCATGTAGATGCCTTCGGCCGTGCCGCCGCCGCCCATGACGTAGCAGCCGCCGTGCACGTGGACGAGAAGCCGGTTCTTGTTCTCGGGCGCGATCTCTTTGGGCGTGAGCATGTAGGTGTTCACGCCGTTGACCATCATCGGCTCGGACTTCATGCCGAAACGGTCAAGAAGGGCCTGGTTGCCGGGCCCAATGCCGCCCGGGCGCGCCACCGCCACGACCCGCGGCCGCGGTCCACTCCTCGGGCGTCTTCGGAATGACGTTCCAGTTGCCGCCCGGCGCGCCGGCGATGGCTTTCGCGGTCTCGGGACTGACGTCGGTCGGCACCGGCAAGCGGCCGCGCGGGCGCTTCGCGGGGGCCGGCAGGCTGCTGCGGGGCCTGGGCGTCGCCGGGCTCGGTTCCCATGGCCAAAACGATACTCAATCCCGCCGCAATTCCGAGGACAGAACGCTTCCCGACCCAGCCCGCCAGCTTCATGGTGTGTCTCCGACGGGACGGATGATACACCCCGGAAAACTGCGTCGGGTGAGTTTTACGAAAAACGTAAAACTCACCCGAGCAGTTTTTTCTACTGCACGACGGACCGCTTGAAGCGGAACTCGACTTCGAGCTCGATCTTGTCGTCGACGCTCAGGAGACGCGCCAGCGACGGCTTCGTCATATTGAACGTCGCGAAATCGACCGTCGTCGTGGCCCGGCCGGCAATCGCGTCATTCGCGAAGGTCGACACGACGGTCCACGTCACTTCCTTGGTCACGCCATGCATGCGTCATGTCGGTGACCAGCCGGAA
This sequence comes from uncultured Acidobacteriota bacterium, assembly GCA_963730485.1. GTDB lineage: Bacteria > Acidobacteriota > Vicinamibacteria > Vicinamibacterales > SCN-69-37 > CAVTYZ01. The sequence goes on from CAVSRY010000006.1 coordinate 7,639, forward strand.
GCCGGACTGCTCGCGCCGCGCCGGTAGCGGAGCCGGCAGGCCGATTGCGCGTTTGGGAACGAGGTCGAGCGTCGGAAACTTCTCCGTCTCGAGCGTGTCGCCCTGAATGAAGCCGTCGCGCATCGACTGGTCGCTCGTGAGCGACTTGAGATCGACGGTGAGCTTCGACTCCGGACCAAACGATCCGTCGGGGTTGACGATGAGCATGCCCGGTGACCGTTTCAGTCGTCCCGACGGCCTGGCTCGGAAAATCGATCCCGGCCAGCTGTTCCTGCACTTTGTATCGCGCACGCGTGCCGGGCGCGACGTCGAGCCGATGCGGCTTCTTGGGATCGGGCGGCGGCGGCCCGCCGCGCGCGCCGCGGCCGGTGCGCCGGCGGGCGCCTGTCCTTGCGCCCCGACGCGATCCGAGGCGAGAAGTGTCAGAGCAACCACGCGTCAGCGACGGCCGCCCCTGCGAACTTTCCAAACGTGAATTGTCGTGCCATCAAGATCTCCCGTGGACGGGATGTCCACCTGGGGATATACGCTCGGAGACGGCTCGAAGGGTTTACCGTCGCGCGTTCTTCATCGTCACTTCACGCAAACAACGCCAACGACTTCAGCAGCGTCTGATACACGCCCCATGTGAGCGGAATGCCGACGAACACCCAGGCGATGGCGAGCCGAGCGGATGAGGTCGTCGGGTGGTCGAACGAATCCCGCAGGGCCGCGGGCATCGTGCGCCGTCGCGGGCGAGGCCGCGGCCTTGGCGAGGTCACCCTTGTAGTGGTGTCGTTCGTCCACCGGCCGCGTCAGGAGATTGCAGACGAAGCCGACGGCGAGCACGCCGACCATGATGTAGATCGCCATCGAGTACGCGTCCGCCTTGGCGACGCCCTGCCCGAGCTGGTACTCGCGGATGTAGGTCACGATGTTCGGACCGGCGATGGCCGCGACGGACCACGCGGTCAGCAGGCGGCCATGGATGGCGCCGACCTGCAGCGTGCCGAACAAGATCGCGCAGATACGCCGGGATCGTCGCGAAGCCGCCGCCGTACATGCTGAGGATCACGCAGAACGTCGCGACGAAGAGCACGAGATTTCCAGCCCGCGCGAACGACGGCACGAGCGCGTACAGCACCATGCCGAGGCCGAGATAGATCATGTACGTGCGCTTGCGGCCGATGACGTCGGAGAGCGATGACCAGAAGAAGCGCCCGACGAGATTGAAGACGCTCAAGAGGCCGACGAACCCCGCCGCGGCCGCGGGCGTCACCGATCCGGGGAACGATTCCTGCACGAGCGGCGATGCCTGGGCGAGAATGCCGATGCCCGCCGTGACGTTCATGCACAGCACGCCCCACAGCATCCAGAACTGCGGCGTCTTGATCGCCTCGTCGGCCGTGACGTGCGCGGTCGTCACCAATCGCTTCTGCTGCACCGGCGGCACGTAGCCCTTCGGCTTCCAGCCGTCCGGCGGCACGCGCACGTTGAAGACGCCGAACATCATGATGCAGAAATAGATCAGCCCCATCGTGACGAACGTCTCCGTCACGCCCACCGACGCGGGCGACGCGTAGAAGCGCATCAGGTTTTCGGCCAGCGGCGATCCGATCATCGCGCCGCCGCCGAAGCCCATGATCGCCATGCCGGTCGCCATGCCGGGCCGATCCGGAAACCACTTGATCAGCGTGGACACGGGCGAGATGTAGCCGAGGCCAAGGCCGATGCCGCCGAGCACGCCGTAGCCCAGATACACGAGCCAGATCAGGTGAAGCGAAATGCCGACCGCCGAGATGAAGAACCCCGCGGAGAAGCAGCACGCCGACACGAACATCGCCTTGCGCGGCCCGACGCGCTCGAGCCATTTGCCGAACACGGCCGCCGACAGCCCGAGGAACACGAACGCGATGTTGAAGATCCAGACGGTCGTCGTGAGCGGCCAGTCACCCGGCGCCGGCTGCGTGATGCCGATCAGCCGGTTCATCGGCAGGTTGAACACCGACAGCGCGTAGGCCTGACCGATGCAGAGATGAATGGCCAGCGCCGACGGCGGCACGAGCCAGCGGCTGTAGCCCGGCGGCGCCACGGTGTGCGCGCGATCGAGAAACGACAATCCCGCCATATGTGTGGGCGAGACCGTAGCACAAACGGGGTCAGGTCTTGAATTGACGTACGGTGTCGCTCCTGTGCTGACACTTTGGACGCCGTACGTCAATTCAAGACCTGACCCCGTTTTTCCGTATCATGGAAGCGTGCACATCACGATGGTGAAGAAGGCGCTGTCCGGCGGATCCGATTGCCGGAAGTGCGAGGAAGCGAGCGACTTCCTCAAGTCGCGTGGCCTGTGGGATCGGGTGGACGAGATCGTCTGGGCGGTCGAGGACGATCCGGACAGCCCGGGGATGGAGCTCGGCCGGCGCCACGGCGTGGAGCGCGCGCCGTTCTTCGTGATCCGCGACGATTCGGGCGAAACGACGGTCTACACGAGCGTGCTGCAGCTCGTCCGCGAACGCCTCGGCGCGACCGTCACCGCCAAGGAAGAAGTTCAGACGATCGACGTGGACGATATCGGGGGCATTTGATCGTGCGAGACGTCCGCAGTGGTTGCGAAGGTCGCGACGTTCAGGTCTTCAGTTACCGAGGTGCAGGCCGCATTCTTTCTTCGTCTCCTCTTCCCACCACCAGCGGCCTTCGCGCTCGTGCTGACCGGGATTGACCGGACGCGTGCAGGGCTCGCAACCAATCGAGACGAAGCCGCGATCGTGCAGCGCGTTGTACGGCACGTCGTGCTCGCGGATGTACGCCCACACCTGCTTCGACGTCCAGAAACTCAATGGATTGAACTTGACCAGCGGACGATCGGCGGTGCCGAACGTGCGATCGAGCTGGATGACCGGCACGTCGTTGCGCGTGCCCGGACTCTGATCTTTCCGCTGTCCGGTGATCCACGCGCGCTGCGGTTTCAGCGCACGCGTCAGCGGCTCGACCTTGCGAATGTTGCAGCACTCCTTGTGGCCGTCCCGGTAGAACGAGAACAGCCCCTTCTCGCTGACGAGCGCCTGGACCGCGTCCGGCTGAGGAAAGTACGCGTGAATCGGAATGCCGTAGTGGTCGCGCACCTTGTCCAGGAACTGATACGTCTCGGGGTGCAGCCGGCCGGTGTCGAGCGAGAACACCGTGAACCGCCCGCCGATCTTCGACGCCAGATCCACGAGCACGACGTCTTCAGCGCCGCTGAACGAGATCGCGACATCCGGGCCGAACTCGGCAGCGCGAGCTCGACGATTTCGCGCGGATGCCGCGAAGCGTAACTGGCGGCCGTGGCGCCAATGTTGGTCAGGTCGAGCGCCATTGAACCATCTATTCTAACTTCTGCTAACTTCTCTCACTTCGCACTTCGCGAAGCGCTACCGCCACCGGAACATCTTCATCGCGAGCGCGAAGCACAGCGACGAGGCAGGCGCCGAGCGCGGCGAGCGACGGGGCGACGTCGACGAGACTCGCGCCTTGCAGCATGTTGGCGCGCAGGGCGTCCACGAGCGCGGTGAGCGGCAGCGCCTTGATGAAGGGCTGCACGGCGTCTGGAAAGCGCTCGGACGAGAAAAACACGCCCGAGAGGATCCACATCGGCACGAGCACGACGTTCATGAGGCCCGATACCGCCTCGATCGTCTTCGCCCGCGACGCGATGAGCAGGCCGAGCGCGCTGAACGCGAGCGAACCGACCACCGAAATCACGGCGATCTCGAGAATCGATCCGCGCACCGGCACGCCGAACGCGACCATGCCGAACCCGACCGGCACGCCCACCTCGAACACCAGGAGGAACATGCGCCAGATCTGGAAGGACAGCAGGTAGTCCATCCGGCGCATCGGCGTCGCGATGATGCGCTTCATCAGCTTGCGGCGTCGCGCATCGACGATCGAGAAGCCGAGACCCCAGACGGCGTTGCTCATGATGCCCATGCCGACGAGGCCAGGCACGAGGAAATCGATGTACCGCGAGCCAACTTCCCGCGCCACGTCGTCCTGGACCGGCACGGGATCGACGCGGCCGGACGCCACCTGCAGCGCGCGGTCGGCAATCATCCGCGCCGTCCGGCCCTCGGGATTCGTGTCGTCGTAGCGATAGACGACGCCGCCGTTGGCGCCCGGCTCGGCGACGAGCACCACGCGTCCCGTGCTGAGCGCGCGACGGGCGGCGTCCACGTCGAGCCGGTCCACGAGGAGCAACGGCTCGCGCGCGAGCGCATCGGCCACGGCCGGCGTGACCGCCGCGATTCGCACGACGTCCGGCGCCTGATTGCGAAAGGCCACGCCGAGTCCGGTCGTCAGGACGACCGGGAACACGAGCGTCCAGAAGAGCGCCTCGGGCTCGCGGACGAATTCGCGGAACCGCAGCAGCGTGAGCTGAACGAGCGGCCGCGCGCAGCCGCCGAGGATCTAGCTCATCGCGCAGATGCCTTCCCGTCAGCGCCACGAACACGTCCTCGAGCGTCGCCGAGTGGGTGCGGAGCTCCGTTGGCGGCTTGCCCTGCCGGCCAAGCTCTTCCAGGAGCGCCGGCACCGCGCGATGAAGCTCGGCGACCTGCATGACGACGGCTCCCGTTGACGGCGCGTGCGGCCAGCACGCCGGGAACGCGGCCGATCGCCGCCACGTCGGGCTCGGCTGCGGTGGACACCTCGACGACGTGCTCGACGCCGATGGACGCGATCAGCTCGCGCGGCGTGCCGCGCGCGATGACCTTGCCGTGGTCCATGATCGCCACGCGCTCGCACAGCCGCTCCGCCTCGTCCATGTAGTGCGTCGTCAACAGAATCGTCCGGCCGTCCTGCTTGAACTTCTCGATCAGGTCCCAGAGCTGCCGGCGAGCCTGCGGATCGAGGCCGGTGGTCGGCTCGTCCAGGAACAGCAGCTGTGGGTCGCCGACCAGCGCGCAGGCGAGCGCGAGACGCTGCTTCTGCCCGCCCGACAGCGCGCCGACGCGCGCCGTCCGCTTCTCTTCGAGCTGAACCAGCGCGATCACCTCGTCCGGATGGGGTCCCTGCCGGAAAAAGCTTCGAAACAGCTCGAGCGTCTCGATGACGGTCAGCTTCTCCGAGAGCTGCGTCTCCTGCAGCTGAATGCCGAGCCGCTGGCGCAGCTCGCGCGCGTCGTGCTCCCAGCGCAGGCCGAGGACCTCCAGATCGCCGGAATCACGCGACATCAGGCCTTCGCAGATCTCGATCGTCGTGGTCTTCCCTGCCCCGTTCGGGCCGAGCAGGCCGAAACACTCTCCCGCCTGGACGTCGAGGTCGATTCCGGCGACCGCGACGACGTCCTTGTAGCGCTTGGTCAGTTGGTGGACGACGCAGTGCGGGGCGACGAGACGACACAACTCAGTATTCGCCAAATGAGAAGTGCGAAGCCAGAATGAGTGACCGCGGCCTGCTCAGCCGTTCAGCGTTCTCACGGGACTGGTGCGTCCGCGTCGCACCAGTCCTTCGCTTTTCAAGTCGGACCAGAGCGGCGCGGGGATCGGTGTGTCGAGGAGCGCGCGGTTCGCGCGGACCTGCTCGGCGCTGTTGGCGCCGGGAATCACGGTCTTCACCGCGGGATGCCCGAGCACGAACTGCAGCGCGGCCTCGACGAGGCGCACGCCGTGCGCCCGGCAGATCGCGTCGATGCGCGAGACTCGATCGAGGACGTCGGGCGGCGCCGGCGCGTAGTTGTACTTCGCGCCCGCCACGGGTCCGGTCGCGAGAATGCCGGAGTTGAATGGCCCGCCGAGAATGATGCCGACATGGCGCCGCTCGCAGAGCGGCAGGAACGACGACAGCGCGTCCTGCTCGAGCAGCGTGTAGCGTCCGGCGAGCAGAAAACAGTCGAAGTCTCCGAGACCGAGCAGCGTCTCGCACACTTCCCATTCGTTGACGCCGGCCCCGATGGCGCGAACCGCGCCGGCGGCACGAAGTTCCTCGAGCGCACGGTAGCCGCCGCGATCGAAGAGCTCGCGGACGCGCGCGTTCGACGCGTCCCGCGATCCATGGCTCATCACGTCCACGTCGTGCACGAACAGGATGTCGACGCGGTCCTGTCCAAGCCGGCCGAGACTCGCTTCGTGCGAACGCATCACGCCGTCGTACGAGTAGTCGTAGTCGAACGTTCGCCTGGGCGTGTTCAGAAAGTGGCTCGGGGGTGACTCGCCAGGGCGGCAATCGCGCAGCAGCCGGCCGACCTTGGTCGACAGCACGTAGTCGCGCCTCGATCGCGTCGCAAGGGCGCGCCCGAACCGTTCTTCGGACAATCCGACGCCGTACTGCGGCGCGGTGTCGAACACACGCAGTCCCTCGTCCCACGCGGCGTCCAACGTCATGCCCGCGTCCATATCGCTAATCGCCGTGTACATGTTGCCGAGCGGCGCGCCGCCGAATCCGATGACCGTCAACGGCAGCGGACCAGTCGGCGTGGACAGGTCGCGTGTTGGAAGCATCGCTGTATCTTGCATCGGCGAATCTGAAATTTGAAATTGATGCTCGAGAGTCGTCAGGCGTCGCGACTCGCCAATCGTCTTGAACGCTGTGGTGACCCCACGTAAGCTCCTGTCGATCCCATGACGATTCCGGCGGTCTGGTCCCGACTCGCGCTCCGGCTCGGAACCGGACTCGCGGTCGCCGCAAGCAGCCTCGTGCTCTCGGCGGGCCAGACACCGCAGGTGACGTTCCGCGCGGGCGTGGATCTCGTGGATGTCGAGGTCTCGGTGCTCGACAAGAACCGGCTTCCCGTGCGCGGCCTCACGGCGAGCGACTTCACGGTGCTCGAAGAAGGCAGCCCGCGGCCGGTGGTCGCGTTCACGGCGGTCGACTTGCCGCCCCGCATCATGCCGCCGGCGCCCTGGATGGAACAGATCGCCGCTGACACGCACACGAACAGCTTCGCTCGGGAGGGCCGGCTGATCGTGATCCTGATGGATCGGACCATCGCGCCCGACGAGTACCCGGAAGCGCGACGCATCGCCGAGTCGGCGGTGAACCAATTGCGTGAAGGCGACATGGCGGCGGTCGCGTGGTCGCTCCACGGCGTGCCGCAGAACTTCACGGCCGATCGGTCACGGCTGCTGGAGGTCATTCGCGAGCCGGTCGTCAATATGCCCGCGGGCGACACTCGCGGCGGCGAATGCGATTGCGGGCGCTGCTCGATGGACACGATCGCGCAGGTCGCCGAAGCCGTCCAGGACATCAACTGGCGCCGGAAGCTGCTGCTCTTCATCGGCAGCCGAATCCCGGGGCGCGGCGGCACGGCGTGCGCGGCCGCCAACGAGCCCGCGCGACAGCGCGCGCTCCGAGCCGCCGAGGCCGGCAACCTCACGATTCACGTGATCGACCCTGGCGGCATCCGGACGCTCTCGAGCGGTGCCGCGTCGCAATCCATGCGCGCGGCGATTGCTGGCGCGGAAGCGAGGCGCGTGGGAAACCTGCTCGCGTTCACCGATCCGACCGGTGGCCGCTTCGTCCATCGGAACCAGGCGTCGGAAGTGCTGCCCGAGATCTTCCGCGAGAGCGCGTCGTACTACGTGCTCGGTTTCGAACCGGCCTACACGGGCACCGACGGAAAGTTTCGGCGGATTTCGGTGCGCGTCAACCGCCGCGACATCCTGCTCCAGGCTCGCCGGGGCTACTACGCGCCCGGCCGGCCGGCGCCGCGGCTCCCCGAGCTCGGAGACGACGTGCCGGTCGCGTTGAGCGGCGCGCTCGCGGGCCTCTGGCCGCGCACCAATGTTCGACTTGCCGTCAACGCCGCACCGGTCGCCGTTGCGGGCGTGCGCGGGGGCGTCGTCGCCGTTGTCGTGAACGTGCAGTACGACGCGGACGACGCCAGGCCGACGTCCTCGACGACGCAGCTGTCGCTGCTCGTTGGCGCATTCGACCACACAGGCCGGGCGGTTGCGCTCGACCGCCGTCAACTCAGCGTCGCGCCGCAGACGGTGGGCAACGGACCGCCATCCTACGAGGTCGCCGCCCGCGTCATCGTCCCACCCGGCCGCTACGAGATCCGCGCCGCAGTCGACGACTCGACGCTTCGACGGGCCGGAAGCGCGTACACGTACGTGGACATGCCCGACTTCGCGCGCGCGAGCGTCTCGCTCTCAGGGATGATGATCCAGGCGGGCCAACCTGAGGGACCCGTCCCAGGCGCATCGCTCGCCGATTTGTCGCCGGTGACCCCAACGGCGCGCCGGCGTTTCGCGCGGACGGAAACGGTCACGGCGTTCGTGCGCGAATATCAGAGCGCGGGTCGCAGGTTCATGCCCGGCTACGCAGTGACCGAAATCACCGATTCCTCGGACGCGCGCGTGTACGAGCAGCAACAACGCATCGAGCCGGTTGGCGAGGAACATCACCCGATGGACTTCCGCATGGACCTGCCGATCGCGCGCCTCGCACCGGGGCCTTACCTTCTGACGTTCGAGGTACGCCATGGTAATGAGACGGCGAAGAGGGATGTGAGGTTCGAGGTGGAATAGCACGTCACCTCGCCGAGCGCATTGCGGATCTGCGATCTGCGATTGATGACCTATCGAGGATTGCCGATTGAATGATTGGCGATCACGCCCTCAGCTCGCTGTCCTCTCCCGAGAGCACGACATTTCCAACGCAAGAGATCGGCCGCCTTCTGTTCCTGGCCCGGGAGTTGCACTAGGGCATCCCGGAAAGAGGAGGGGCGCCATGCAGCCCATGTTTCGGTTCGTAGGTCTTGATCGGGGCTCGCGGCGGCACTCACGATTTCGGTCCCAGTTCTCGCCGCGGATCCATCAGAAAGCTTCAGCGCCAAGGTCGTGAACTTCGAGGAGACGATGGGACGGGCGCCCGGACTCCTTCAGGTTCGCGTGACGCGGTGGTCGACCGACGCCGACCGTGACGCTCTGACCAACGCATTGATGAAGGACGGTCAGAACGGCGTCATCGGCGAGCTCAAGAAGATGCCGGCCGCCGGGGTGATTCGTACGCCCGGAACTGCGGGATACACGTTCCGTTATGCGCGGCGGATTGCAGCGGCCAACGGCGACGAACAACTGCTCCTCGTGATCGACCGTCCGATCGGCTTCGCCGAATTCCGGCAGGGCTGGCAGACCGTGGACTACCCGTTCACGATCGTCCAGATGACACTGAACGCCAAAGGGGAAGGCAGCGGACAGATGATGGGCGCGACGAAGCTCTCGGCCAACAGCGTGACCGGTGACATCGCGTTCGAGCACTACAACGTGTCGCCGCAACTGCTCCAGAATGTGCGACGGGAGTAAGCAGGGCAAAGGGCAGAAGGCAAAGGGTAAAGGGAAGAGGAGAGGTCAGAGGGTTAAGGTCGAAAGGCCGCCTCTGACCTTTTCCTTTTACCCGCCCTCTTCCCTTTTACCTTTTCCCTCTCCTCTGCCCTTTGCCCTCTGCCCTTTGCCCTCTCTGAGCGCCCCGTCTCTATTCTTCGCGAAGGGAAATCATCGGATCGATCGCCGCCGCGCGACGCGCGGGGATCCAGGTCGCCACGGCGGCCCTGGCGATCATGACCGCGAACACGAGCCCGAAGGTCACCGGGTCGGTTGGCGTCAGCCCTGGCGCATCACCTCAGCGCGCGAGCACCCGATGAACCGCAGAGGCCAGCCGATCCCAGGACTCATGCTGCTCGGCCAGCACCTTCTGACCTCGCTTGGTCAGGGCGTAGTACTTGGCCCGGCGGTTGTTTTCCGAGGATCCCCATTCCGCCGAGATCGCGCCGTCGAGCTCGAGCCGATACAACGCCGGATAGAGCGACCCCTCCTCGACCTTCAGCACCTGGTCCGAAAGCAGGTGGATCGCCTGGGCGATCGCGTAGCCGTGAAGGGGTCCACGCTGCAGGGCGTGAAGGATCAGCAGGTCGAGCGTGCCTTGCAGGAGCGCGGACGGACGCTTCACGGTGCCTCCCTATGACGCTCTAGGGAGACATACTCTGCCTCCCCTAGAACGTCAAGGGAGAAAGGCCGGGATTCGCGTCGGAATTTCCGACGCGGTCGGAGTCGGAAGATTGACTGTAAGCCTTTGCGAACCAGATCCCGTTCGTTCGATCGCTCGTCAAAGTGACCGGTCGCACCGCGCATGTCATCCCGCAGCGTAACTCGGACGCGAAAATCGCGCCTTCGCTAGTGGCACAACTCCTGCTCTTACAATTTGCATGAACGACGCGTCGGTCTCCACGGTTCCCGCAGCCACACACCGAGCGATGGCCTGAAATGGCCAGCTGATGGGCGGCCTGGTGATTCGGGCCGTGGGCGTCGGCATCGCGGCGGGAAGCCTGCTTCTTCTGACAGCCGCCGTGTCTCGGTCTAGCTAGCCGCCCTCCGACGCCGGACTGAAGTCCGGCGCTACGTACCTCCTCGACTTTCCCTTTCTGCCTTGTCTTACTTCCTAGGCCGCGCCACGTCCGCGAGGAGCAGGCGGTGGAGGCGGCTGGTGCTCACAATTTCCACGAACGCCGCCAGCGTCTCCGCCCGCTTCGAGGGGTCGGCGGTGATGCGGCGCACGGCCGCCGCCGCCGGGAGCAAACGCCGTCGCCCCGCTCTCCGACACCGACAACGTCCCAGGCTCCGACACCTGAAAGAACCCGGACTCGGGATTGGCCGTGTAGTGCATGGCGGCCAGGTCGTACGACGGCGCATCGTAGGGCATGGCTTTGAACGCGCGGTACGCGTCGCCGATGGGGTGCGCGGGCGCCCAACCGAACGCCTCGTCCACCGCCGCGCCGGGAAACGGCAGCGCGTCGCCGACCTCACGGCCGCAGAAGAACAGCGGGCGTCGGCCACTCGGCGAGGACTTTGCGAGCGCCGCCGGGATCGCGGCCGAATCTCGTCGGCTCTCGACAATCACGAGCCGCTTCACGCGCTGCTTGTACCGGTCCTTCGTGCCCGCCAGATCGAGCGACCGGGCCAGCCACGTCGCTGGCGCCGACAGCACGACGGCGGACTCGGCGTTGAAGATCACGCCGTTGCGCAGCACGGCTTCGGCCTGCGACGTGTCGCTCATCCGCTGAATGCTCCGCGCGTAGGTCGGTTCGCCGCTCGGCTCGCTTCGCTGGCCACGGCCGGCTTGACCATCGGCGGATCGGGCGGCATCGGCGACACGGCGGCCAGCCCGACCGGCAGCACTTAGTTGCTGCTCGCGGACGTGTCGCCCGGCGTGTAGAACCGGCTGACGATGTCGCAGTAGATGGCGGTGTCGAGACCGGCGCCGGTCGACGCAGACGGCGCCGACGCGCGACTGGCGGCGGATGCCGAAGGCGTACAGCGCCGCGAGCGCCAGCGCGGCATCCGGCCGCGCCATCGACGTGTTGTAGACAACCCCGATCGGGGCTGGTGCGCCCCGGCCCGGGCCCTGCACGACGTCGGGCATGATCGCGCTACGTCAGCGACAGATCCGGCGAGCCGGCCGGTCGAATCGCCGACGTGCTCGGCGCGCACGCCCATCCGCTCGATCATCGTCGCGAAGAGGTTCGTCACCGGCGTCTCGCGCTGGTAGATGATGTGCCGGCCCGGGCTGACGAACCCGCCGCCGCGGCCGGCGAGCAGCGTCGGCAGCTGATCGTGCGTGTGGCCGTTGCCGTCCGACGAGGCCGCTGCCGTAGACGATCATCGACTGATCGAGCAGGTTCGAATCGCCTTCCGGCGTGTTCTTCATCTTCACGAGGAACTCGGCGAACAGCCGCGAGTGAAGCTCGTTGATCTGCCGCACCTTCGCGAGCATCTCCTGATTGCCCTGGTGGTGCGTGAGCGGATGGTGCCCGTCGGGGACGCCGATCTCGGGATACGCGCGCACCGACCCTTCGCGCCCGACGATCATCGTCGAGATCCGCGTGACGTCGGCCTTGAAGGCCAGAATCATCATGTCGGTCATCAGCCGGAAGTAGTCGGGAAACTCGGTCGGCACGCCGAACGGCTTCTCGATGCCGGGGTCGATGACCATGCCGTCCTTCGCGGCGCGCGCGACCTGCTGCTCGATCTCGCGAACCGAGGTCAGGTACTCGTCCACCTTGCGGCGATCGGAGCCGCCGAGCGTGGACTGCAGCCGCGTCGTGTCGTCGAGCACGCCGTCGAGGATGCTGCGGCGCATCGCCAGGCGCCGCGCGCGGGCGGCCGGCGGCTCGACGATGTCGGCGCCGAACAGACGCTCGAACAGGATGCGCGGATCGGAGATCGGCGGCAGCGGCTGCGTCTCGGTCTTCCACGCGAGGTTGTAGGTGTACGCGCACGAGTAGCCGCTGTCGCAGTTGCCGGCCTGCCGCGCTTCTTCGAGACCGACTTCGAGCGAGGGCAGCCGCGTCTCGTGCCGATGGCCTGGCCGCGATCTGATCCGCCGAGATCGCCGAGCTTCAGATCGGCGCCGGCGGTCTTGTAGCACCTCGACGCCGGTCATGTACGAACCGAGCGCCCGGCCGTGATCGCCCGGGCCCGTCCTGGAGCGGACGGCCCCAATGCGTCGTGAGGTTCGACAGGACGAGCAGCTCGTTCTTGACCGGCTCGAGCGGCGCGAGAATCGCCGGCAGGTCGCCGAGCGCGCCTTCGGCCGCCGGCGTCCAATGCCGCATGTCGATGCCGTTGGGCACGTAGAACCAGGCGAGCCGCACCGGCGCCGCGCCGCGCGCGAAGATGCTGCGCGCGAACGCCGGCGTCATCGCGTCGAGGAACGGCAGACTGATGGCCGCGCCCAGGCCCTTGAGCACCGTGCGGCGCGACAAGCGATTTGCCGGTGACGATCATTGGTGTCTTGCCTCCTGTCGCGGACGCGGTGCGTTCACCACGCCGCTGCTGGAACGGCACGCTTCTGCACGATGCCCTGAATCAGCGCCTGCAATCCGGTACTCGTCCGTCGCCATCCGCATCGACGAGACCACGAACGACCAGCGCGATCGATACCCCTCGACTCCCCGCCCAGCGCGTAGGTGAGCATCTTCTCGGACATGCTCCGCGCGAAGGCCGGCATGCGGTCCTTGAGGAGCGATTTCAGCTCATTCGGGCCGGAAAACGTCTTGCCGCTGGGCAGCGTCCCGCTCGACATCGAGCGGGCAACTTCCCGTCCTCGGTGCGCCACGGCCGATCGCGTCGTAGTTCTCGAGGGCGAAACCCAGCGGATCCATCTTGACGTGGCAGCTCGCGCAGAGCGGCATCGGCGCGATGCTGCTCGCGTCTGCTCGCGAAGCGACTTCGCGACGCCCACCTGTGCCTCGTCGAGCGCCGGCACGTCGGCCGGCGGCGGAGGCGGCGGCGAGTTGAGGACGTTCTCGAGCAGGTACTTGCCGCGCAACACGACGGACGTGCGCGTCGGATAGCTCGACACGGTCAGCACGCTGGCCTGCGTGAACACGCCGCTGCGCTGATCGGTCGTGAGCTCGACGCGACGGAAGTCCGGCCCCTCCACGCCCTGGATGCCGTAGTGCCTGGCGAGGCGTGCGTTCAGGAACGTGTACTTGCCGTCGATGAAGTCCGAGATCGGCCGGTTCTCGCGCAGCACCGCGTCGAAGAACAGCCGCGTCTCCGTCGCGCATCGCGTCGCGCAGCTCGGGACTCCACGTCGGGAACTTCGTGCGATCCGGCGTGACCGCATCGAGGCTTCGCGTCTCGAGCCACTGCCCGGCGAAGTTGTCGGCGAGCGCCGCCGCCTTCGGATCGGCGAGCATCCGCTTGACCTCGCGCATCGAGCACGCCGGCCGGCGCAGCTGGTTCTTCTCTGCCAGCCGCAGCAGGTCGCTCGTCCGGCATCGAGCTCCACAGGAAGTAGCTGAGGCGCGACGCCAGCTCGACGTCGCTGACCGGCGCGATGACGCCGTGCCCGGGATCGCGCTCGATGCGGAAGAGAAACTGCGGCGAGACGAGCATGGCGGCCAGCGCGAACTGCAGCGCTCTCGCTCGGCGCGTACCGCGCCTGCGACGGCCTTGTCGTACACACGCCAGGAGCGCCGTGACTTCGGCACGCTGGACCGGACGCCGATACGCGCGGCGCGCGAGCGTCGTCAGAATGCGATCGACACACGCGCGTCCCGTGCGCCGGATCGCAGCGTCAGCGCCGGCTTGCGGACGGTCCGCGGCTCGGCCGGCGCGATACGGGCCGGCGATGTCGATGAACTCGGGGAAGATGTTCTTGGACGGTTGACGCCGGTCGCGCTTCGCGGAATCTTCTTCAGATCCTCGTCGTCCACGAACTCGGCGCGGAAGACGTGCTCGTTCGACGCGAGGAACACGCGAGCTTCTTCGACGGTAGCGCTGCGTGGCGCCGCCCTGTCGGTTGACCTCGCTGAGCTGCACCGGCACCGTGACGGTCTCGCACCGGCTGCCCATCCACCGAGATCACGAGCGTGACCGGGCGATCCTCCGGCGTCCGATTGCCCGCCACGCCGACGCGGACGATGTACTCGGCGTCGTAGCTCGACGATGTCCCGCAGCTCGATGGTGCCGTCGCCGACCGCGCGCACGCGAGAGCGCTTCGTGAAGATGCCGGGCGTCGGCAGCGGGCCGCCGCCGACGACGCGCGCGGCGATCGGTCTCGGCCGCCGCCAGGTACTTCTGCATCAGCGTCGGCGACACCGTCAGGACGTCGCCGATGTTGTCGAAGCCATACCCGGAGTCGTCGGGCGGGAACTCGTCGGTCGCGCGGAAATCGACGCCCAGCAGATCGCGAATCGTGTTCGGGTACTCGGCGCGGTTCAGGCGGTGAATCGGCACGCGGCCCGGATCCGGCACCAGGTTGCGGTCGGCGCGATCGAACTCCCGCTGAACGTACGCGACGAGCGCCTCGATCTCGCCGGCCGGCACCGGAGGGCCGAACGGCGGCGGCATCTCGCCGGCGCGCAACTTTTCGAGAATCCGCTCCCAGCTGTCTCGGTCAGTCTCGAGCGACTTCGGCTGCGTCAGGTGCGAAATGCTCAGGCCGGCCGTCGGTTCGCGGTCGTTGTGGCACTCCGCGCAGGTGTCGAGCAGGATGGGCTGCACGACGCGTTCGAACGTGGCCGGCCTCTGCGCCAATGCGAGGGGCGTCTGCGCGGACAGCGACGACCATGCCGAGCACGGCCAGCGCGGACGCGAGCAATGGCCGCGCGTGCGGCATTCATGGCTGGCCACTCCCGCTCGCCGCGTCCACCGGCGCCGCGGCCCCGTGGCGGCGCAGCCACGCGCGCGGCGACGTCCCGAGCCGCTTTCGTCTCGACGCCCGGCTTCTCGAGGAAACCCAGGTCGCGGAACCAGTCCACGAACCGGACCTGCCAGGTGCCGAACGGCGTGCCGCTTCGATCTTTCAAGCCGTTCGCGTGCACACCATTGCCGTAGATGTGCATCTCGAGATTGGGAATCCGCGCGCGGAGCATCGCGGCGAAGTACTCGTCCGCCCAGATGGCGTGCTGGGCATCTCCCGTTCCGGCCGACGTGATGAATGTTGGCGGAGCGTTGGCTGGCACCGGCGTCTCCGCATCGCGCGCGAACGGCGTGGGACCGGGATAGACGAGCCCGACGAAATCCGGACGCGAGCTGACGGCCGCGAGCGGGTTGCCCGGCACGTTGTGCGTCGCGTCGAACGACTCGTAGATGAGCGCCGCCGGCGCCGCGAGCTCCGCACCGGCGGAGAAACCGACGATGCCGATCTTGAGCGGATCGACATTCCACTCGCGGGCGCGCGCGCGGACCATCTTGATGCCCTGCAGCGCGTCGTACACCGCGTCGGTCTCGGCCACGTACCCGTCGCGCCGCAGACGGTTGCGCAGAATCACGGTATTGACGCCGTAGTTGTAGAAGAACGACACGAAGTCGGCGCCCTCGGTGCCGACGTTCAAGGTGTTGTGCCCGCCGCCGGCCACCAGAATCACGACCGCGCCGGTGTTGATGCCCGGGTCGGCCGGATGAAACTCAATCGAGGGGTTGTGAATGTTGACGATGCTCTGGATGCGGCCGGGCACGCCGCGCATCATGTTGTAGACCTCGGCTTCCGCGACTCGCTCGGCCTTGAGCATCGGCGAGTTCGGCGGAAACAGGGTCACGACCACTCCACCCGGCAGGATGGGCTGCGGCGCGTACGGGCCGCTCGTCGCTCGTGGCCGGCGCGGGAATCGACTGTGGGTCCGGCGCGGGCGGCAACGAAGCGCCCGGCGCCGATGCCTGTGCGCCGAGCGCGGACACGGCCAGCCACACGCTGGCCGCAACCAGCGCGGTCAGCCGCGCTCTGGCGCCTGTCGGGCCAGACTCAATTGTCACAATGAGAGGAGTATGCCGGAGGTCGCCGGCCGCCGGCAATCGATAAGACACCGGGTTTCCTGGGCTCATCCAAAGAAACCCGGTGTCTTATCCCGGCCAATTGCCGTTCACGATCGGCCGTAGCGTGAGGGCGCGCGGGATCGATGACGACGTGCCGGATGCGCTCGCGGCGCCAGGTGTACGTGATGTGGACGAGGCCGTCGCGCGTCTGAATCACGGCCGGGTACGAGAACTCGCGGCCCGGTTCGTTCTCGAGCACCGGCCCCGCCATCCACTGACGGCCGTCGGTCGAGATCGCGACGTTGAGCGGACTGCGGCCGGTGGCGGTGTGGTTGTAGACAAGAAGAAACCGGCCGTCGGTGAGCGTGACCGCATCGGTGCCCACGCTCGCGTTCGGGAGTTCAGTGAGCGCCAACGGTGTCCACGTGCGCCCCTGATCCGACGACCAGGTCTCGAAGAGTTTCTTCGACCGGCTGCGGCCGATCGCCTGCAGGCGTCCGTCCTTGTGCACGAGGATGCTCGGCTGGATGGCCGGGATCTCCTTGCCGTCGTTCAGCGGCGGCGTCGCCGCCCACGTCGCGCCGTTGTCGGACGACCGCTCGAAGTGCACGCGCCAGCCGTCGTGCTCGGTGCTCGATCCGGACAGGATGTCGCCGTTCGCGAGCTGCACGGGCTTGTTCTTGATCGGACCGAGCACGCCGTCCGGCAGGCGCCGCGGCGATGACCACGTCCGCCCGCCGTCCGCGGACGTCATGACCATGCCCCACCACGTGCTGGGACTCGGACCCACCTTGTAGAAGAGCATCAGTGGACCGGACCGCGGCTGGAACAGCACCGGGTTCCATGTCGGATGCCGCAGCGTCGGGCGTCTGCACGCCATTGGCCACTTCGACCGGCGTGGTCCACTGACCGCTCTCGCGGCGCGACACCCAGATACCCACGTCGGGATTCCGCTCGGCGGTTCCGCCGAACCAGGCGGCCACCAGGCCGCGTTCCGTCTCGACGATGGTGGACGCGTGGCAGGACGGAAACGGCGCGCTCTCGTAAATGAACTCGGTGGTCACGATGGCGGACGATTGCGCGCGGGGGACGATCGGAACGATCATCACCGCGACCGCGGCGGCGACACCGGCGGCAACCTTCAATGTCATGGGAGTGACGAATGATAGCGCACGAAAAGGTCGGTGACCCATGTCGGAGCTGGTGACCCTCAAAGGCCGGCGCGCGCTCGTGACAGGCGGCGGGCGCGGCGTGGGAAAAGGGATCGCGCTCGCGTTGGCGCGTGTGGGCGCGAGCGTGGCTGTCAACTACGCCTCGTCGAAAACCGACGCCGACAAGACCGTCGATGAAGTCCGCGGCGCTGGGTGTGGATGCGTTTGCGGTGCAGGCCGACGTCAGCGTGAAAGCCGATGTCGAACGGATGTTCGCCGACGTCACCGCCCGGTGGCCGCGCCTCGACATCCTCGTGAACAACGCCGGCATGCAGACATGGACACCGCTCGTGGATGTGACCGAGTCGGAGTGGGATCAGGTCGTGGACACGAACCTCAAAGGCTGCTTCCTGTGCACGCAGGCGGCGGCGCGGCACATGTCGTTACCCGTCGGGGCCGGCGGCGGCGCGATCGTGAACATCGGGTCGGGCTGCAACAAGATGCCCTTTCCGCGGCTCGTCGCCTACACGGCCAGCAAGGGCGGCATCGAGATGCTCACGAAAGTCTCCGCCGTCGAGCTCGGACCGTCGGGTATCCGCGTCAACTGCGTCGCGCCGGGCGCGATTGAAATCGAGCGGACGAAGCTCGAGAGCCCCGACTACGCCGGCTCATGGGGACGCGTGACGCCGCTCGGCCGCGTGGGTACGCCCGAGGACGTCGGAGCCGCCGTCGCGTTTCTCGTGAGCGACGCGGCGTCCTTCATCAGCGGCCAGACGATCTGGGTTGACGGCGCGCTGTTTTCGCAAGCGGTCTGGGCGTATTGACGGCTTCGAGGCTTGGGCTCGTGGGGCTTGGGCCCAGGCTTGGGTCAAGGCTTCGGACCGTTCGCCCACGCGAGCCCGTCCGGGTTCGGTCCCACGTCAATCTTGCCGACGGCGGTCATCGTCTTGAGATCGATGACGACGACGCCCTCGCGCGACGAGCCGTAGGCGCGCGAGCCGTCAGGTTGCATGAGCAGACCGCCGACGCCACCGCCGGTGGTGATCTGCTTCACTTCCTTGCGAGTCGCCCGATCGAACACGATGATGCTCGGAACGCTGGCACCGGCGCCGCCACGTCCGATCGACAGACGCGAGACGAGCGCGAGCTTGCCATCGAGCGTGAACTTGACGCGGTTCGCGCCGGTGACCGACGGCAGGTCGAGCGTCTGCGCGACCTTCTTGCCGACCGTGTCCACGATCGTGATCTTTCCGCGCGGGCTGGCCGTCCACAGTTCGTTGCCGTCAGGCGTGACGTCGAATCCCTCGAAGTCCTCGGCCGGATCGCCAACCTTCACCGACGTGACGGTCCAGTCGTCGTCGGCCGCTGGCGCGAAACGCCCGGCCCGCCCCTTCGCGCGCTCGATGATGCTCGCCGTCGCGGACTGGACGTCCACCGAGAAGATCCGCTGCAGGTCCTTCGAGACCACCACCATGTGGGTGATGTCGCGGCCCGTGCCGAGCACCCAGTCGACCTTGTTGGTCGCCGGATCGACGCGGCCGATGGCCTTCGCGACTTCCGCGGTGAAGTAGATCTTGCCGCCGGCCTCCGTCATGCCGTGCGGGCCACGAAGTCCGCCGAGATCCACGGTTCCGAGGGGCTTGAAGTTCACGATGTCGCCCATCGTGAGCGTATTGAACCCGCCGCGCCCGGCTCCGTAGTTTGAAATATAGGCCGTGCGTCCATCGGCGGAGGCGGCGACCTCGTGCGGGTCGTCGCCGGATGGCACCTTCCCAAGGATTTTCAGCGTCGCCGGATCGACGACCGAGAGGGTGCGATCCCCTTTCGACAGCACGAGCAGGCGGCCGCTCGTCCCACTCTGAGCAAGCGACGAACACGGAGCCACACAGGGCGACAACGAGGGCAACAAGCAGGCGCGTGCGCATGGACAACTCCTCAACCGGGAACGCCGATATCTTGACAGAGGGAGCTCGTACTCCGTTACGGCGACGGGATCTTGTACGCTTACCATGATGTCCAGGCAGACCGGGCCGCCCCGGCCCCCCCGCGAGCGTCGCAACCACTGATGCCCGTGCTCGACCGGGTCGCCTCCACACGAGCGCGATCGCTCACGGCCACGGGGCCAACGGCAACGGCGGCCGGTCTCACGTCGCTACCGCCCGAGCTTCTGGCCGAGGCCTCGCGGCGGCTGGGATGGGCCGCCCTCATCTACGCGGTCTCGTACTTCGCCGCCTACTTCGGCCCCCACGTCATCGCGTGGCTCACGGTCCCGGGCTACGAGTTCGCTCGGACCCAGAACATCTTTGCCGTCGCGTCCGTCGTCCTCGGGTCTCGTGGTCTTCGGACTCTCGCGCTGGTCGAGCCTCGCTCCCCAGCGGTTGCTCGACATCGGCCTGCTCTTCCAAGTCGCAGGATCGTTCGGCATCTCCGTCGCGCAGTTCTGGAACGGGTTCGTGCCCCTCGAGATCTTTCACAACCGCTTTGCCGGCATTCCATGGGAGTGCGCCTGGATCATCGTCTTTCCGATGATCGCGCCGAACACCCCGCGAAAGGTTCTGGCGGCGTCGCTCGCGTGCGCGTCCACGGGACCGATCGTCGTGGCCATCACGGCCGGGCTCGGCATGGAAATCGGGCGTTCACCGGTCATGGTCGGCGCGCTGTTCCTGTTCACGACCTATCTCTGTGCGGTGCTGGCGTACGTCATCGCGCGCATCGTCTACGGCTACGGCATTCGGCTGCGGCACGCGCGTGAATTCGGCAGCTACGAGCTCGTCACGAAGCTCGGCGAAGGCGGGATGGGCGAGGTCTGGGTGGCGCGGCACCGAATGCTGGCGCGGCCGGCGGCCGTCAAGCTCGTGCGACCGGAGTTGCTCGGACACGATCAACGCAGCCGCGAGACGGCGATCAGACGCTTCGAGCGCGAGGCCCGGGCGACAGCGGCCCTGCGATCGACCCACACAATCGATGTGTACGACTTCGGCGTCTCCGAGGATGGATCGTTCTTCTACGTCATGGAGTTTCTGGAAGGCCTGACGCTCGACGCGATGGTGCGGCGGTACGGTCCGATTTCAGCCGGGCGGGCGGTGTATCTCCTTCGTCAGATTTGCCACTCGCTCGGCGAAGCGCACGCGCGCGGCATGGTGCACCGCGACATCAAGCCCGCCAACATCTTCAGCAGCCGCCTTGGCCCGGACTGTGACTTCGTCAAGGTGCTCGACTTCGGCCTCGTGAAACAGACGGCCGACCTCAACGAGTCCACGGCGCTCACCGGTCTCGGCGTCGCGGCCGGAACGCCGGCGTTCATGGCGCCCGAGGTCGCGCTGTCGCAAGCCGACGTGGATCCCCGGGCAGACATCTATGCCGTCGGATGCGTGGCGTACTGGCTGGTCACCGGCGAAGTGGTGTTCAAGCGCGACACGTCGCTGGCGACCGTGCTGGCGCACGTGCGCGACACGCCCGACGCGCCCTCAACGCACACGGAACTCCCGATTCCTGAGTCGCTGAATCAGCTCATCCTCGAGTGCCTCGCCAAGGATCCGGCGGCCCGGCCACAAACCACGGCGGAGCTCTCGCAGCGCCTGGACGCAATCAGCGTCACGCCGTGGACGGGCGACGACGCCCGGAAGTGGTGGGCGCTGCACGGACCGCTCGGCACCGTCAGTTCCGCGACCGCGGAGGACAGAACACCGGCGGCGGTCATGTACGCGAAAAGATAGAAGGGTTCGAGGAGGTCGAAGGGTTCGAGGGGTCGAGGGGGTTCGCCCAAGACTCAAGCCCCAAGTCTCCCTTGCGCTAGAATCCCACCGATGATCTCAATCATCGATTCATCGATCGTCAATCCTCAATCATCGATGGATCGTCAATTTCAAATCTCAAATCATCAATTCAGATCATCAATGCCTCTAGTCCGGGCCGTCGAATGCTAACCGGCCTCGACTATCTGTTCATCGCATTGGCATCAGTCGCAGCGGGCCTCGTCAACGCTGTGGCGGGCGGCGGCACGCTCATCACCTTTCCGGTTCTGACCGCGGTCGGCGTGCCGGCCGTTCCTGCGAACGTCACGAACACCGTCGCGCTCTGCCCTGGGTTCTTCGGCGCAACGCTCGCCCAGCGCGAAGCGCTTCGCGGCCAGCGCCGCCGGCTGTGGATCACCGTGCCGGTCGGCGTGGTCGGCGGCATCATCGGCGGCGTCCTCCTGCTCGCGACCAACGAGGAGACGTTCCGCGGCATCATCCCGTTCCTGCTGCTGCTCGCGTCGGCGCTGCTGGCCGCGCAGGACTGGTTGCGGGCGTGGCTCATCCGCTGGAAGTGGCACCACGTGTCCGGCCACGTCTCGGACCTGCGGGTCGCGCTGCCGCTGGCGCTCGGCGCGGTCTATGGCGGGTACTTCGGCGCCGGCCTGGGCGTGATGATGCTCGCGATGTTCGGCCTGTTGCTCGAAGACTCGCTGACGCGCCTCAACGCGCTCAAGTCGGTCATCGCGCTCGTGATCAACGTGGCGGCGTCGCTGTTCTTCGTGTTCTCGGGCGAAGTCGTGTGGCCGGTCGCCGGCGTGATGGCCGTGGGCGCACTGATCGGTGGCGCGTTTGGCGGACGACTGGCGTCGCGCATCCGTCCGGAAACGCTGCGATGGGTCGTCGTCGCGATCGGCCTGATCGCGGCCGTGATCTACTTCGTCAAGTGAGGACGGCCTGTCGGCTTAAGGCTTAGGACTTAGGCTGAAGGCTGGCGCAGATTCCGGACCGCGCTACAGGCTCCAAGCCATGAGCCATGAGCCCCAAGCCTCCGTTACGGTGCCGGCGCGATGTTCTGATTGACCCGGAACAGGTTGCGCGGGTCGTACTGCTTCTTCACCTGGGCGAGGCGCGCGTAGTTGTCGCCGTAGGTCGCCTGCACACGATCGGCCGCCTCGTCGTCCATCATGAAGTTGACGTAGGCACCGGCCAGGTTGAACGGGTGCACGGCCTTCCAGTACCCGCGGCCCCACGCCTTCAGCGCGTCGGCCTGGATCGGCCGGTTGTCGATGCCGGCGATCACCATCGACCACGTCGCGTCGCGCGCGCTCCAGGCCGTGCCGTCCCGGCGCACGCGATGCACCGCGCCGTCGATCGGATAAAGGTGCATGAGACACAGTTCGCTCGGTGCGGACGCGGCCTGCTTGATGTGCGTGTCGATCGCGTCGTCCGAGAGTGACTTCACAAAGTCACCCTTCCAGTACCACTGCAGCCCCTTCGGGAAAAACCCGTCGAAAAGTCCCTGCATCACCGGAAACGGCATCGCGCCCATCCAGTTGAAGAGCGGGGGCGGCAGCTTGGACAACAGAGGCGCCATCGCCCGCTCGCCGTCGGGCTGTGGACCGTTGAAACTGGAGATCACGGCGCAGGCGCGCTTGCCCCAGTGTTCCTTGGGGAACGGCTCGGTCGAGGGCACCGTCTTCAGGCCGACGAACGCGCCGAGCTCCTCGGGCGCCGTTGGCAGAAAATCGCGATACGCGCGCATGACGGCCTGGCCGTCCTTGGCGGCGTCCCAGAAGATCGGCCCGGCGTAGACCACGCTCACCGGGTGCGCCTGGAAGAGGAAGCTCGTGATGACGCCGAAATTGCCGCCTCCGCCGCGGATCGCCCAGAACAGGTCTGGATGCTCCCGGGCACTCGCCGTGACGAACCGGCCATCCGCGAGCACGAGGTCGACTTCGAGCAGGTTGTCGATCGTGAGCCCGTACTTGCGCGTCAGATATCCCGTCCCTCCGCCGAGCGTCAGCCCGCCACGCCGGTCGTCGAGACGATGCCGAAGGGCACGGCGAGACCAAACGCGTGCGTCGCGTGATCGACGTCGCCGGACGTGCAGCCCGGCTCGACGCGCACGGTCCGGTTGGACGGATCCACGCGCACACCGTTCATCATCGACAGATCGATCACGAGCCCGTCGTTGCAGCTGCCGAGACCCGGGCCGTTGTGCCCCCCGCCACGAATCGCGAGCAGCAGACCCTGCTCACGGGCGAAGTTCACGCACGTGATCACATCGGCCACGTTCGCGGCGCGCGCGATCATGCGCGGCCGTTTGTCGATCATGCCGTTGTAGAGGGCGCGGGCCGAATCGTAGTCGGCGTCGCCGGGCTGGATGAGGCGTCCGCGAAGACGCTGCTGAAACGCGGTGACTGCGTCGTTCGTCATGATTCCCTCCGAGAGCGGGAGCGGGGCGCTATCTTACCAAGCCT
Organism: uncultured Acidobacteriota bacterium; assembly: GCA_963730485.1. Lineage (GTDB taxonomy): Bacteria > Acidobacteriota > Vicinamibacteria > Vicinamibacterales > SCN-69-37 > CAVTYZ01. The sequence continues at coordinate 31,227 of CAVSRY010000006.1, forward strand.
CAAGTGCCAAGCCCCAAGCCTGACGTGGGGTCAGTCCCACTTCGTGAGCAGGGACAGACCCCAAGCCTGACGCGGGGTCAGTCCCACTTCGTGAGCGGGGACAGACCCCAGGTCAGTGCGACTCTCGACCGACTTTGTGGCCGCGGCACCCGACAAGAAAGTCGAAGTCCGCCCCGGTATCGGCCTGCTGGACGTGCTGAGGTAAAGCCCGGTGTAGCCACCGGCCGGGACGGTCGGCGCCGGCGGGCGCCACGCCGCACGGCGGCGGGCCAGCTCGTCATCGGCCACCTTGAGCTCGAGGCGGCGCTGCCTCCACGTCGAGCTCGATCACGTCGCCGTCCTGCACGAGCGCGAGGACGCCGCCGACCGCGGCCTCCGGCGCGACGTGCAGCACGACGGTGCCGTATGCCGTGCCGCTCATTCGCGCGTCCGAGATCCGCACCATGTCGGTCACGCCGGTCTGCAGGACCTTCGGCGGCAGCCCCATGTTGCCGACCTCAGCCATGCCCGGATAGCCCTTGGGGCCGCAGTTCTTCATCACGAGGATTGACGACGCGTCCACCGGCAAGTCGGGATCGGCGATGCGCTGGTTGTAGTGCTCGATGTTCTCGAACACGACGGCGCGGCCCGTGTGTCGAAGCAGATGTGGGGACGCGGCGGACGGCTTGAGCACGGCGCCCGACGGCGCGAGGTTCCCGCTGAGCACAGCGATGCCCCCACTCGCGAGCAGCGGGGTGTCGAACGGACGAATCACCTCCGTGATTCCAGTTCGCGGCGTTGTGGTTGTTCTCCCAGATCGTCCGGCCATTCACGGTCAGCGCGTCGCGGTTCAGCAGCCCGCGCTCGCCAATCGCTCGGATCACGGCCGGAACGCCGCCGGCGTAGTAGAACTCCTCCATCAGGAATCGGCCGGACGGCTTCAGGTCCACGAGCGTCGGCACGTCGCGGCCGATGTCGTCCCAGTCCTTGAGCGTGACCTTCACGCCGATGCGTCCGGCGATCGCCAGATGATGAATGACGGCGTTGGTCGATCCGCCGACGGCGGCGTTCACGCGAATGGCGTTCTCGAACGCCTCGCGCGTGAGGATCTTCGACAGGCGCACGTCCTGGTCCACCATCTCGACAATGCGGCGGCCCGCGAGATGCGCCTGCGCATATCGTCGCGAATCCACGGCGGGAATGGCCGCGTTGCCGGGCAATGTCAGCCCGAGCGCCTCGACCATCGCCGCCATCGTCGAGGCGGTGCCCATGACGTTGCACGTACCGGTCGATCGGGACATGCCGGCTTCGGCCAGCATGAACTCCTCGCGGGTCATACGGCCGGCTTTGACGTCCTCGCTGAATCGCCAGACGTCGGTGCCCGACCCGAGATCCTGCCCACAGAACTTGCCGTTGAGCATCGGACCGCCGGAGATGACGATGGCCGGAACGTCGCAGCTGGCCGCGCCCATGACCAGCGACGGCGTCGTTTTGTCGCAGCCGCACAGGAGCACGACACCGTCAATCGGGTTGCCGCGGATGGACTCCTCGACGTCCATGCTGGCGAGATTCCGGAAGAGCATGGCGGTCGGTCGAAGGCTGGTCTCGCCCAGCGACATGACCGGAAACTCGAACGGCAGCCCGCCCGCTTCCCAGATCCCGCGTTTGACGTGATCGGCAATCTGCCGGAAATGCAGGTTGCACGGCGTCAACTCGGACCAGGTGTTGCAGATCCCGATGAGCGGCCGCTCGCCGAGCATGCCCTCGGGCAACCCGCGGCCGACCCAGCTCCGGTGGACGAACCCGTCCTTGTCGGCTTTCTCGAACCACGCCGCCGAGCGATACCGTTTCCGATCCGCCGCCATCGATGCCCACCTCTCCGAAGGCGGCATCTTATCGCGGCGGCAGCGAGTCGCCGTTCTCGCGCTCGTCCGGAATCGTGCGCGCGATCTTCGGCGCACTCAGATCCCGCATGAGTTCCTGAATCTGTTCCGGGCGCATCGGAACGCCTATCACCACGCCAACTTGCAGGACCGCGCAGCACAGGGCTGTGCGCAGTCGACTTCTGATCGACAAGAGACACCTCCAGCTCGATTGGGGACTGGCGTTCTGACAGCCCCGAATTCAGCGAGCTAGAGGACTGGAGGGCCCCGGGATTCGAGGGGCTCGGTGACAGGAAACGGGGATGGACTGAGGTCTTCCGGCCAGACCGTCTCAACAACCAGGACGGCCGCAAACAGGTGGTCGACAGGCTCGAAGACGACGACCAGGGAATCCCAGATCGCAGGGGTCGCTGCCGTCAGCAGCACCACCGCGATACAGGCAACGGCAATCAGTTTCGGCGGGCGATACATCGCGTCCATCGCTCACTCTAGCAGGGATGTAGAAACGCTCGCGCTTGTGGCGTGCCTACCAGACCCCACCGGCCCACATCCCCACGAGCCGTCCAGGTACAGCGGTTGCACTAGGCCACGGTGACTCCCGGAGGGAGTCACACATGGCGTACTCCCCTCGTCTCTTTCCTTTCCGTTTTGTTACTTTCATCGCGGTTACCTACATCGTTTCGTCTTCACCTGTCGCCCGCGCGGGCGCAGCCGGCGGATCCGGTGCGGCTTACGTCGGTCGCCAATGCCACGGTTCGCACCGCGCCGTCGGCGGACGCGCCGGCCGTCGCTCAACTGCCGCTCGGCACGGAGGTCCAGGAGGCGGGTCCTGGCGGTCTCGACAAGACCTGGGTACTCGTGCGGATGAGTGACGCACGGGAAGGCTGGTTGCAGGCACGGCTGACCAAACCGCTCGATCCGGTATGGCGAACCGAGGTGTACGACGCGATCATCGCGGAACGCCTGTCGCGCAAGGGCGACGGGTTCAATGCCCTGGCCGAGCTGGTGTCGTTCATCGATCGCGCGGCGCCCGCGTACGGCGACGCGGAGTCGCGCGCCAACGTCGACTTGTCGCGCCTGCGCGCGCTGTCGCTCGCCACGGCGGCGATCCCGTTTGGAAACGCCAAACGCGAACCGTACGCGTCGTGGCTCGCCGCGCGGCAGTCCGACGTCACCTACGACGAACCGGGCGGACGGTGGATGGTCCGGAGCACCTCAATCTGGGATGCCCACACGAAGCATCAAGAGACGCCTGTGGCCGACGACATCGCGTGGTTTGCAGTGACGACCGGCCTGGCCGGCGAATGTGAGGGCAACGTCGCCTGCTACCTATCGGCGCAGAACATGCTTCACGGCGAGTACCTGCGTGCGCATCCGTTCGGGCGCCACGCCGCGGAGGCCATTGGCGCGGTCACGACGATGGTCGACACGGTGGCCTCGTCTGGTCAGGTCAAGAAGCCGTATGAGTTCAATCGAAAGGACGACTGCACGCAGCTGACCTTCGCTGTCGATGGCTTGTCGTCGGCGATTCGCATCGCGAAAAGTCCGGGCGCGGAATCGACGCTCGCCAATCTCTCAGCGGTTCGAAAGCTGTGTCAGTAGCTCCCTGGCTTCGCTGAAACCGGGATCGCTTCGGACCGCGGCCTCGAGTTGCTGGATGGCTTCGTTCGTGCGTCCCCGTTCGTGGAGCAGCGTCGCCAGCCGATAGCGCCAGCGTGACTGGTCGGGCTCGATGGCAATCGCCTGCTGCAGCGACGCGATCGCTTGGTCCGGTTGTCCCTCGCTCGCCAACGCCACGCCGAGGTTGGCATGCGCGGACGCGAGCGAGGGCCGCAGCCGGATGGCCTCGCGATAGGCCGCGATCGCGTCCGCGTTTCTGCCCGATCTCGCAAGCACGGCACCAAGCCCGCCGTACGCGTCGGCGTCGTCTGGCTGGAGTTGAATCGCCGCCCTCATGTGCTGCTCGGCCTCGCTCAATCGATCGAGACGAAGCAGCACCAGCCCAAGATTCTGGTGCGCGATGTTCGTGGGTGCCGCGGCCAGTGAATCCTCGTAGCTCGTGATGGCTTCGGCAACCTGCCCCAGCGAGACGTGCGCAAACCCGAGTTCCCTCGCCACCGCCGCGCGCCGGTCGCGACCGATGGTCCGGATCGTCGAGCACGCGTTTGAGGTACGTGATGGCCTCGATGTAGCGGCCGGATTCGATGAGAAACGAGCCGTATCCGTGCAGAGCCCCTTGCGCGCTCGGATGGTCTTCAAGCGTCGTCCGCCACAACACCTCGTTGGACGACCAGACGTGTTGACGCGTCCAGGTCAGTCCGCTGAACAGGCAGAGCACCGCCACAGCCGTCGTCATCACCACCCGCGACGGTGCCGCGACGGCCGGCACGAGCGACGTCACCGCGAACACCACGAGCCCGACGTACGGCAAGTACAGAAAGCGCTCCGCCATGAACGCAGGAATGGGAACGATATTCAGCACCGGCGTCAAGCGATACCAGAAACCACGCCCAGCCCCAGACCATGAGCGGGCTCGTCTCGCCGCCACCAGACCAGTCCCGTCACGCCGCAAAGCACGGCGACCGACACCCAGAGGCGCCAATCGAGCATCGACACAACGTAAGCCACGACGCCTCGGTAGTCGGCGCAGAGCGGGTGCGGATAGACGAGCAGCAGGAGGTAGTACCCCACGGCGACGACCCCGGTGGCGGCCGAGTACGCCAGCGAATCGCTCACGCGAACGCCGTAGCTTTCTGAAGCTGGCAGGAGCCAGAAGCGAATCACGAGGTAGGCCAGAACGCACAGCGAGAGGGTGAGGTATTGAAGTGCATATCGCGAGGGCCGCCATCGCTCACCAGGGGTCGCGTGCCGTGCGATCGCCCAATGCGTGAGCGGAAGCAGCACCGCAAACACCAGACCGGACTCTTTCGAAAACAGCGCGGCCGCAAAGCACAGCGCGCCCACGGCCAGCGCGTGTCGCGGCCGCCTTCGGCCAGGATCCGGTCAGCACGAGCAAGCCGAGTAAGCCGAACGCGACGACGAGGGTGTCTTCGCGGAAGGCAATCGCATCGACTGCCTCGGTGAGTGCCGGGTGCACGCCGTAGATTGCGGCGGCGACGTATTGAACGAATGGCGAGGCGCCAAGCCTCGGGAGCAGGACGATCAGGCATCCGACCGTGACGAGATGCCACAGCAAACTGTGCAGGTGGAACGCCCACGCCTCGACCGCCGCCGATTTGCCAGTCCAGGATGTACGTCAACGTCACGACGGGCCGAAACGTGGCCTCGCCGGACAGGCGGAAGTAGTCCGCCGAAAACAGCCGACCGACGAGCTGCGGGTTGCTCAAGAGCTCGGACGCGTCGTCAACGATGGATGGATCGTCGTAGGTGAAGCCGTTGCCGAGCGACGGCGCATACACGAGGGCGATCCACACGAGAAGAACCGCCGCGAGCCAGGGGCGAGAGCGAACCGGCCACGCGAAGTCACGCGAAGCGGCGACGGGCGGACGATGCAGCTGACGGCGGACCCGTTTCGTTCGGCCCATTACCGGGCGCGGCGCTGGAGCCGCTCGAGGACCGTGGTGTACACGGTCTCGACGGGGATGTCCTGCAGGCAGCGGTTGTTGTCGCAGACCGATCGCCGCTGGTTGAACGCCGACACGCAGGGGCTGCACGCGAAGCCGGCGTAGAGCACCGTCGCGCGATCGGTCAGCGGTTTGTAGAGCGCCGGCGTCTCCGGGCCGAAGAACACGATCACGTCGATGTCGGTGAGCGCGGCGAAATGCGCCGGTCCGCTGTCGTTCGTGACGAGAACGTCGGCGATGTTGAAACAGACCGATCAGCTCTTCGAGCGTCGTCTTGCCGGTCAGATTGATCAGCCGGTCACTCTGGACGCGATCGGCAATGAACTTCGCGTCCTCCCACTCCGACGCGACACCCGTGATCGCGCACGCGTTCTGCGGATCCTCGAGAAGGCGTCGCACGAGCTCCGCGTAGCGATCCAGCGGCCACTTCCGAATGCTGATCAGCTTGCTCGCGTTGGGATTCACGACGATGAGGCGTTTGCCGGCGGCCGCTGGCCGGTCGCGCGTCACGAACGCCTGAAGGCGCTGCCGCGCCGCGGCATCAATCCGGACCTTCGGAACCACGCAGTCGGCGGCAGCCGGCGCCGGAAACTTGCCCAGCGGCATCTCGGTGAGCTCCTCGGGAGATCGCTCGAGCGCCATCACGAGTGTCATGAGCGACTGCCACGTGTGCAGGTGCGAGTTGTAGCCGACCTTGTGCGTGAGGAGATCGCCTGTGTAGAGACCCTCTTGCGTGAACCGGTGGAAGCCGACGCTCGTCGAGGCACCGCTCAGGTACGCGAGGATCGTGCTGAACCGCGTGAACGCCTCGAGATTGATCGCGGTGTCGATGCCGAGACGCCTCGCGGTCGACATGAATCTGACGGTGTCGCGAATCAGCGAGCCCAGGCTCGAGGGGTCGATCGTGAGCACGTGCGCGTCGGGGACGATCTTCAGCACCTTGACGCTGTCTTCGATCTGTCTGAACAGAAGGAAGAAGACCTGACACTCGGGATGGGCGGTGCGGAGCCGGTGCACGGCGGGACACGCGAGCACGGTCGTGCCCATCTCGGCCAGTTCGACGAACAGCACGTTGCGCGGCTTCGCCGCCGCTCGGGCGGATCGTGACGAAAAGAGCGATGCGAGACGGAAAATCACCGTCAGCGCGAAGCAGATCGGAATGCCCAGCCAGCGATCGAGGCGACGCATCCGATCGGGATTGAGGCCTCGGACGGCGGACGGCGAACTCACGCCGGAATCTTACCAGTGCGGTCTCTGAGGCGACGGGATCGGGCGGCTCCGCGCTAGGCCGGCGGCCTCAATCGGAGCCGGCGCCTCCACTTGACGTCGACTTTCCATCCTCGCCACGCGCAGCGATGGCAACGAAACGGTTTGAACGGAGACAGGAAGGCGATTGGACGTTCCCACGTGCGCAAGCGCGAGTGAATACAAGGGCGTCGCAACGCAGTGCGGACAGTGATAGGCCACCGACACGCGAGCTGAGGCGTAGACGACGTTCATATCCCGACTTTCCGAAGCTGCGGCCCCGAGGGGATGCGAAGCCAACTTACTCTTGTTAATACCTCTATTCGCCTCTCAATACAACGACAGGATCGACACGGGTCGCGCGAACTGCCGGCAGGTAGCTGGCCACGCACGCGACAACCAGGAGAACGGCCGACACCGACGCGAAGCTGACGGGATCGAATGGACTCACCTGGAACAAGAGATTTCGCGCCCACGGAGTCGCGATCGACGCGATGACGAGGCCGATGACGACACCGATACTCACCAGGACGACTCCATGGCGCACGACGAGCCACAGGACGTCACGCGGGTCGGCGCCGAGCGCCATCCGCACGCCCATTTCGCGCGTGCGCTGCTCGACGGAATACGACAGGACGCCGTAGACACCGACGGCGGCGAGCAACAACCCGACGATTCCAGTCGTTCCGAAGATCCAGCCGTAGAGTCCGAACTCCCAGTAACTGACTCTTCGGACCTCATCCATCGTCCGGATCTGTGTGACGGCCAGACTCGAATCGGCGGCACGAATTGCGGCCCGCACGGCGGGCGTGATCCCGGCCGGGTCGCCTCCGGCCACCCGGACGGTCAGGCCCGTGCTGAGCGTCTGCTGGTAGGCATAGGGCACGAAGGCGACGGGCTGCGGCTGAGTATCCTGGGGATCGACCGGGTACAACCGAAGGTCTCGCACGATTCCGACCACTGTGAACCAGTCGGGCGCCTCCTTGTCGTCGATCATCCGAAACCGGCCGCCGATCGCCGGCCGCGAACCCCACAACTGCCGGGCCATGGTTTCGTTGACGATCGCGACGGGAGTTCGCGAGAACCCTTCGCTGTCGGTGAAATCACGTCCTCCCCGAAGCTCAACGGCTAGCGTCCTGAAGAAGCCTGGCGTCACGCCGATGAAACCGATGCCCTGAGGCTTTTCCGGATCGTCGGGCCGGCCTCACCTGACCATCGACCTGAACGTCTCCGCCTCCGCCGCCCCCGCTCACGGGGATGAGGTTCGACGCGAACACGGCGGCAACACCCGGCAACGCTTCGACGCGCCGGACGACGTCCTCGGTGCGATGCAGCCGCGCGTCCGCGCCCTCGTAGGCGGTGCCCGACATCGCGAATCGCATCGTCATCAATCGATCAGTCTGGAAGCCGAGATCGAAGCGGTCAAAGTTCAGAAACGTTCTGACGAAGAGCATTGCGCCGACGAGCGAGACCAACGCCAATGAGACCTGCACGACCACGAGCGAGCTGCGAATGCGTGAACGGCCGCTTGTCGCGCCGCGCGCGCTCTCCTCGAGGTTGTCGCGCAGGCTCCCGCGCGAAACCTGAACCGCTGGAAACATTCCGAAGACGAGCGCCGTGGTGACGGCCACCGCCATGGAGTACAGGAACGTCCGCCAATCCACGGAGAACGTGATGTAGTACGGCACCTGGTCTGTGGGAATCGAGAACGCAATCAGCCGCGTGCCGAGCTCGGCGAGTCCGAGCGCAAGTGGCAGGCTGACCAGCGAGAGCACGATGCTCTCCGTCAGGAGTTGACGAACGATCCGCTCGCGACCGGCGCCCAGTGCGGCGCGAAGCGCGAACTCGCGCCGGCGCGTGCTGGCGCGGACGAGCAGCAGGTTCGCCACGTTCGAGCACGCCACGAAGAGCACGAGCGTCACCGCCCCCATCATCAACAGAACGATCTGCCGGACATCGCCCGGCAGGAATGTCTCGCTCAGCGTGCGCGGCCAGACCGTCCAGCCCTCGTTCGTCGCCGGATATTCCCGCGCGAGTCGCTCGGTGATCCTTGTCAGCTCGTCAGTGGCTTGGGTGGCGCTCGCGCCGGCCTTCACCCGCCCGAACGTAAAGAGGTTCCGGACATCGCGCGGCGATTCGTGCGCCAGCGGGGTGACGGGCACCCAGAGCCGGTTGATGGTGGGAAACCTGAAGCCCGGTGGCATCACCCCGATGATGGTGTGCAGCGTGCCGTCGATGTGCACGGTACGGCCGACGATTTGAGGGGCGGCGTGGTAGCGGACGGTCCACAGGTCGTGGCTCAGGAGCACGACGCGAGCGGCGCCGGGCCGATCGTCGGCGGCATTGAACTGCCGGCCGAGGATCGGCGCCACGCCCAGCTCGGGAAACAGATTCCATGAAACCGCCGCGCCGACCAGTCGCTCGGTCTCCCCTTCCCCGTCGTTCGACAGGTTCAGCGATCGCCCTGAGGCGACCTCGATCGCGCTCAACGTCGTCGAAGCAGCGCGCCAGTCCAGCAGGTCGGGATAAGAGACGCCCGCCTGCGAATCGGATTTAGGATTCCGCTCGCCAAGCACGATCAGGCGATCGGGATCGCGAAATGGCAGCGGCTTCAGCAGCACGCCATCGACGATGCTGAAGATCGTGGTGTTCAGGCCGATGCCAAGTGCCAGGCAGGCGACAGCGGTGAGCGCGAAGCCCTTGCTGTGCCAGAGACCCCGCAGTGCGTACCGGATGTCCCAGAACAGCATCACGCCATATTACGGGCGGTCGTGGTGGAAGTTCGGACGGCTTGGCTGCAAATCCGGTTGGCGGTGGACCGTCAACCAGTCTTGCACTGACGTCCCAGAGCCTCCGTGCCGTCGCTTCGTCCTGCGGCTTCAGACGACGGCGCGACCGGTTTCTGCTTCTCGAAATACGACGCCGGTCACTCCGCTCGAGGTCCGCGCTCGCCGCCAGCTGAACAATCGTCGCGCCGCCGGCTTCCGCCGTGATGAACCACGGACGAAGCAGCGACCGCGATGATCGGCTTGGCCCAGAGCGGCGTGCCTGTCCAGATGTTCGTGTCCACCGATCCTGGATGCACGCTGTTCGACGTCACGCCAGTGCCGTCGAGACGGCGCGCGAGCTCGGCGGCGAACAGGACGTTCGCCAGCTTCGACTGACTGTAGGCCTTGAGGATGCCGTATCCGTGCTCGAGGCCCAGATCGTCGAAATGAATCGTCCCGCTGCGATGGCCAATCGACGCCACAGTCACGATGCGCGCCGGCGCGCTGGCTATGACGAGGTCGAGCAGCAGATTCGTGAGGAGAAAGTACCCGAGGTGATTCGTCGCGAATGTCGTCTCGAGTGCCATCGACGGTGACCGTGCGGCGTTTCTGAACGCCGCCAGCGTTGTTCACGAGCACGTGCAGCACCGGATGGTCGCGCCTGACCGCCGCGGCGAGCTCGCGAATTGATGCTTGTGACGAGAAATCGCAGAGATAGGACGTCGCGCGTGCACCCGTGCGGGACCGCACCGCGTCGACCGCTGCGTCCGTTCGCGCGCGATCGCGGCCGACGAGGACGACGCGCGCACCCAGCCGCGCAAGCGCGACGCCGGCTTCGAAACCGATCCCGCGGCTCGCGCCGGTGATCAGGATGGTCTTGCCGGCAACGGTCCAGGCCATGTTCGGTTGGTGCAGGTCAGCGTATCAGGGAGGGGACGGAGCCCTTTTCCACAGATCTGGCCCAAACGGGGACAGAGCTCGGCGGCTGATCCGTCGGGCTCTGTCCCCGTTTAGGGCGAATCTGTGGAAAAGGGCTCCGTCCCCCACAATTAAGACATGCTCAGTCAAACGCTCAGCCGGCTTGGCGTCGCGACGCGAGGACGCGGGTTCTACGACATCACGAACGACGTCCAGGAAAAGGTCACACAGGCGGGAGTTCGGACCGGCCTGTGCACACTGCACCTTCAGCACACGTCCGCATCGCTCGTCATTCAGGAAAACGCCGATCCCGATGTCCGGGCCGACTTCGAGCGCTTCTTCGACCGCCTCGTCCCGGACGGCGATCGGCTGTTCGAACACACCGTCGAAGGGCCGGATGACATGCCGGCGCACGTCCGCACCGCCCTCACCGCTGTGAACCTGAGCATCCCGGTATCGGACGGCCATCTCTGCCTGGGCACGTGGCAGGGCATCTACCTGTGGGAACACCGGCGCGCCCCGCACCGTCGCACCGTCATCGTCCACGTCCTCGGGGACCCGAAGCCGTCCGATGATTGAAACTCGGGCCTGGCCTGCATCCTCCCATTGACTTGAAACTTCCTGTCCGCGGCCGTGTTTGTCGGTCGTGCGCCTATTTCGTCCCGATTCAGCTATATCCGTTTCTGCTATAGTCGCGACTCGTCATGCCGACCCGTCCGCTCGCGCGCCGACGACACCGAACGCCGGAATCACTTCTGCCGCTGAACCGCGACACCTTCCACATCCTGGTGTCGCTCGCCGATCGCGATCGGCACGGCTATTCGGTCATGCAGGACGTGCTCGAGCGGACGGACGGCGCGCTCCGCCTCAGCCCGAGCAGCCTCTACGCCGCCATCAGGCGGCTGCTCGAGAAGGGACTCATCGAAGAACTGGCCGAACGGCCCGATCCGGAACATGACGATGAGCGGCGCCGCTACTACCGGCTGACGCGAATCGGACGCGCCGTGGCCGTCGCGGAAGCACAACGTCTGCATCGGCTGCTCGCGGACGCTCGCGCGACCGGCTTGCTGCCGCGAAGGACCTGACGCCGTGGCTATCCAACGAAAAGACCCGCTGAGTGTCCGGGCGTTCCGTGCGCTTGCTGGCCCTTTACCCTGCCGCGTTTCGTGATGAATACCGCCGCGAGCTGCTGATGGCGTTCGTCGATCGCGATCGCGGGGCCGCCGGCGTGTGGGATCGCGCGCGGCTCTGGTTCGAAGCGCTGACAGGCGTGATCGTCGAGGCGCCGAAGGAGCACGCCCGCATGCTGCTCCAGGACTTGCGCTACGGCTGGCGTGTGCTTCGCCAGCATGCGCTGGTTACGACGACGATCGTCATCACGCTCGGCCTGGGCATCGGCCTCAACACGGCGATGTTCTCGCTGCTCAACGCGATCATGATGCGCTCGCTGCCGCTCTACGGCGCCGGCGATCTCTATAGCGTCAATCTTGGAGAACGAGTCGTCACAGGACCAGAAAGCGCGCGGCTGTCGGGTCCCATGCTCGAACGGCTGGTCCAGGTCGCGCCGGAAGGCGTCACGGTTGCGGCGATGAGCCGCGGCGTTGCGCGCGTGCACACGAGGCTTGCCGACGGTTCCAGCACGGCGCCCGCCATGCTTCAACTGGTGTCAGCCAGCTACTTCGCCGTGCTCGGCGCGCCACCGGTGATGGGACGCGCCCTTCCGGACAGCACCGATCCGCTCCTCGACAACAGCCCGGTCGCCGTCATCAGCCACTCCTACTGGCAACGCCGCTTCGCTGGAGCGAGCGACGTCGTCGGCCGCGCGCTCACGATCAACGGCGCGCCGTTCACCATCATCGGCGTCGGTCCGCCGGATTTCTCGGGCGCGTGGCTCGAGTTGCCGGTCGACATCTGGGTGCCTCTGACGGCGCAGGCCGCCGTCAAGTACTCGCAGGACTTCACGGCTGACAACGCCGACCCGAACCGTCCGTGGCTCGCGCAGCCGAACATCTGGTGGCTGCATGTCGTCGTCAGGGCGCCGCACGAGAAAGTCGCCGCATCTCGCGGGGCGTTCAACGCCACGATGACCGACCTCCTGAAACAGGATGCCGGTCTGGTCCTCGATCCGTTCACGCGAGGGTTCTCGCGCCTCAGGCGTGAGTTCCGGCTTCCCCTCTATGCCCTCAGCGCGATGGCGGCCCTCGTGCTGCTGGTAGCGTGCGCGAACGTCTCGAATCTCCTCCTGGCTCGGTCGGCGGAACGCCAGCGCGAGATCGCCGTGCGGTTGGCGCTCGGCGCGGGCCGAGGCAGAGTGTTCCATCAGCTGCTCACGGAGAGCGCGCTGCTCATCCTAATGGCAGGCGCCGCGTCACTCGTCTTCGCGAACTGGGCCGCGGACGGCCTGGCACGAATGGCGACGGCCACGATGGAGAGCGGGCCACCATTTGCCGTCGGCATCGACCTCCGGGTGCTGGCATTCACGGCGGCCGTTGCATGCGTCTCGGTCCTGATCTTCGGCGTCGTTCCGGCGCGTCAGGCGACGCGGGTCGATCTTGATCGGCGCGCTCAGGGCCGGGGCCCGCGGCTCCGTCGGCCGGCTCGCGCGCGGCCCGGCCCGCGTGCTGGTGTCGCGCAGGTCGCGCTCTCGCTCGTGCTCGTCACGGCCACCGGGCTCGTCGTCCGCAGCTTTCAGAACATTGGCCAGGTCAATCTCGGCTTCGAGCCCGACCGCTTGCTATCCGTAGCGATGGATCCACGGCTGAGTGATGTCGCGCCCGCTGCCTACCCCGCGCTTGTACGAACGCGCCGTCTCTGCCGCGCGTGGTGTCGCCGGCGTCCGGTCGGCGGCGCTGGCGATGTGCGGCATCCAGTCGAACTGCCGCGCCCGCGAGGATGGCTACGAGATCGAAGGCTACCGCCCTCAGCCCGATGAGGTCGTGATGTTTGTCGTCAACACGGTCGGGCCGGACTACTTCTCGACGGTCGGCATGACGATCATCGCCGGCCGCCCGTTGAACGGAACTGACGTCGGTGGCAGCCAGAAGGCCGCGGTCGTGAACCGGACGCTGGCGGAGACCTATTTCCCGAACGGCCAAGCTATCGGAAAGCGCTTCGGGCAATCGGGGCCGGACACCGAGATCGTTGGCATCGTGGACGATGCGCGGGTGCTCGGTCTGGCGACAGCACCGGTCACCGTCGGTGTTCTTCCCATTGACCCAGCGAGGAGTGGTTCCGCGTTCGCTCGAGGTTCGGACCACCGGCGCTCCCGAACAGGTGATTGCCGCGTTGCGGAGTGCCCTGACCCGATCCGTTCCCGAGTTGCCCGTCGAGAGCATCGTGCCGATGAGTGACCGCGTTCAGCGCGCGATGAGCCCGTGGCGCCTGATCCTCCTGATGACATCGGGATTCGGCACGCTGGCGCTCAGCCTCGCGGGCTTCGGCCTCTTCGGTGTATTGGCCAACGCCGTCGCCCGGCGTACGCCGGAGTTCGGCCTTCGCATGGCGCTCGGCGCGTCGCGTTCGACCGTGGTCTGGAGCGTGGTGCGCGAGGCGCTGTGGCTCGTGGCCATCGGACTCTCACTCGGTCTGCCGGTGGTGTTCCTGGGAGGCCGGCTCATCTCCACGTTGCTCTTCGGCATCAGTCCGTTCGACAGCGTGACGGTCGTCGCGGCCACGCTCGTGCTCATCAGCGTCGGCGGTTTCTGCAGTGCCATCCCCGCCCTCCGCGCCTCGCGCGTCGACCCGAACGTCGCGCTCAGAAGCGAATAGACCACGTCGTACGACAGGTTCGACGGGTTGGAGCACTCCTTCCAACGCTCGAGCCCGTCTTTCCGTCAAAGGGACGGAAGGGGGTTCGAATCCCATGAACAAAGTGAATGGCTGGAAGCTGTGGTTGACTGTCGGCCTTGTGGCGGTCGTTGGAGTGGTTACGCCGAATGTGCTGGCGTTGACGCCGGACCAGGGGCCGGATCGCCTGCTCGACCGGCCCAGGGATACGAATCAGCGCGACGATGACGATGACAGGGGCCCGAGGGAAACCGAGGTCGTCGAGCGCACCGCCGAGTTGCCGGCAAACGGCACGGTCCGCATCAAGAACTTCTCCGGACAGATTCAGGTGACGGCCGGCTCCGGCCGCAACGTCGTCGTGAAAGCGACACGTCGCGCGCCGCGCGAAACGCTCGATCGCATCAAGCTCGACGTCGCGACCGCCGGATCGACGGTGACGATTGACGCGAATCGGCGCGAGTCCGGATCAGAGCGGCGCAACAACAACGTCGTGGAAACCCAGATGATGATCGAGGTGCCCTCGTCGGCCGATCTCGACATTGACGCCTTCTCGAGCGACGTCACGGTCGAAGGCCTGTCGGGCGACCAGCGCATCAAGACGTTCAGCGGCACGATTACGGTCCAGGGTCTCAAGGGTGAGATCGACGCCGAGACCTTCAGCGCGGACATCCGTGTGACGCTCGATGCGGCGGCCAAGGGTAACGTGTCGTTCAGCAGCTTCAGCGGACAACTCGACTCGAACGTGCCGATCACGACGATGTCGACCGGCCGGCGGCGCAGCAACAACATCGACGGCACGCTCCAGGGCGGCTCCGGGCCGCGCCTCAGATTCCACACGTTCTCGGGCGACGTCGAGCTCCGATCGCGGTAAAACCGGCGAACCTTCTCGTGATGGCGCTCGTCATCCTGGCGGCCGCCGGCACGTTTCTCGGTTCCGGCATCGTGTTCTTCAGCCTCCCGTTCTGGATGAGCCGGACCGAGACGACGTCGCGGCAGCTGTGGGATCTGCCGGTGACCTTCAGCTTGTACCCGGAACCGCTCGTCGGTGGTGCGTTGCGATTCGTGTTGTTCACGGTGTTGCCGGCCGGATTCATCGGCTACCTGCCCGTCCGAATCGTTCGCATTCCGTCGGTCACGGAGATCGCGATGCTCGTGGCCGGATCTGCGGACTACGTCGCGCTCGGCGTGTGGATATTCGGTCGGGGTGTGCGTCGCTATTCGTCACGAAGCCGGTTCGTCGTGTTCGGGTGAACACACCGACGCTTGATCTCTCGTCGTCCCGAACGAGATGATCGCAGGCTGTGTTGATCGACACACGACGAGGGCACTGTGCATCCGCGGCGTTGTCGTGCCTGCTTATATTCAACGTCCCGGCCGTCGCGTGTGCCCAGGGACTGACGGTCGACCTGATGTTCGGGTCGGCCTACAACGTCCCGACGCCGCTCACAATTCGGCAGGACAACTATCCGGTCCTCAAACACACGGCCCGCTATGACACGCGGCCATTTGGACCGTACGCGCCGTACTATGCCGGGCGCCTGACGTTCTGGCGGGGCGACGCCGGGTGGGAGCTCGAGCTCATCCACCATCGGATCTTTCTCTCCAACACCACAGCGGACGTCGAGCGCTTCGAGATTCACTACGGCTACTCGTACCTCCTCGCCGGCCGTGCCTGGCGCACGCGTGGGTTCGAGCTGCACGCCAACGGCGGCGCCGTGATGACCAAACCGGCGAGCATCGTGCGCGGTCTCCCGTTGAACACGCCGGACGCCCACGAGCGAGCCGGCTACGACATCACGGGCGTGGGTGGCTCGATTGCCGTCAGCCGCGAGTTCAAATTGGTCGGCCGGCTGTCACTCATCGGGACGGCGGCAGTGATCGCCGGCACAGTGTCGGTGCCGGTCGCCATGGGCTCCGCACGGGTGCCAAACGTCGGCCTGCACGGCCAGATCGGGGCTCGACTGAGGTTCTGAGTGCAACTTTCCCGTCCACGCGGGGTTGGTTCCATCGGAGGCACAGCACATGCTGAGGTACGGAATCGTCGCGGCGACACTGGTGCTGTCTGGATGCATTGGACACGGAGCCACGGGTCCGATCGCACACGAACGCCGGCTGATCGAGCTCGACAAGGCCGACCGCACCCTGGTCCGCCTCAAGATGTCGGCCGGAGAGCTCGAGGTCCGGGGCGGCGCAGCCACGCTTGCCGAGGCCGACTTCGCCTACAACGTCCCGGAATGGAAACCAGTCGTGACCCACTCGGTGAACGGCGCCGAAAGTGACCTGGAGATCGCACAAGGGGACGGACCCACCGTCTTCGGCGATACGGAGAACCGCTGGCGGCTGGCGCTGAATGACGGGCGGCCGATTGACTTGAACGCGCACTTGGGCGCGGGCGAGGCGCGCATGAAGCTCGGCACCCTCCACTTGAGTCATGTCGAAATGCACGTCGGAGCCGGCGAGGCCGACGTCGACCTGCGGGGCAACCCGGTGGAGAGCTACCGCGTGCAGATCCACGGCGGCGTCGGGTCCGCGACCGTGAGGCTACCGGCAAACGTCGCGATCTCGGCCACGGCATCAGGCGGACTTGGCTCGATCAGTGTGAGCGGGCTCGAACAACGCGACGGCCGCTGGACCAACCC
>CAVSRY010000007.1:0-155180 GCA_963730485.1 uncultured Acidobacteriota bacterium
ATCCGCCGCAGAGCAGCGGTCAGCCCGAGGCGCGAATCCAGGTCGCCTTCTTCGACGGGCTGACGGATATCCACCCGCGGACGTCGCAGCCGATTCCGTCCATGGCGGAGCGATGGGAGGCCCTTCGCAACAACACCGAGTACGTGTTTCACCTCCGGGAGAATCTTCGGTGGTCCAACGGCCGGCCGATCACGGCCACTGACTTCGTCTACAGCCTCCGGCGTGCGCTGACTCCCGCGCTTGGGTCCCGCAGCGCGTACATGGCGTACGACATCGAGTACGCGCAGGCCTTCAATGAAGGCGGTGCGTTCGTCCGCAATAAGGCCACGAGCGCGTTCCTACCCGATCCTGACAGTCCCGACCACCGCCTGGTGAGACCGGGTCAGTCGACAGTGGCCGGCAATCAGGAACTCGTGCCGGTCAAGGCCGAGGACATCGGCATCGAGGCCGTGGACGATCGCACGCTGCGCATCCGGCTCATGCGTCCGATCCCGTTCCTCGCGGGCCTGCTCACGCATCAGTTCTTCCGGCCCGTGCCGCGGGATGCCATCGAGCGATACGGCGACGCGTGGACGCGCCCGGGCAACATCGTCACGAGCGGGCCTTTCACGCTGCAGACGTGGCGTCCTTACGACCGCATCGTCGGCGTCCGTAATCCGTACTTCTGGGACGCGGCCAGGGTGAAGCTCGATCGGATCACGTTCTACCCCATCGACGAACAGACGACGATCATGAACCTCTACAAGGCCGGGGAGGTGGACGCCGTCCTGAATCACACGCCGCCGGCGCCGTGGGTGGACTCGCTCCGAGGCAAGAAGGACTACGTGGACATGCCCGAGGCGGCGATCGAGTTCTACACGTTCAACACCAAGAAGCCGCCAATGAACGACGTGCGCGTGCGGAAGGCCTTCAATGCCGCCGTGGACAAGGCCGCGCTCGCCCATTTCAAGCGCACCGCGAAGCCGTTGACGGCCTTTACGCCCGAGGGGATTTTTCCCGGTTACCCGCAACCGAAGGGCGACCCATTCGATCCGGTGCGGGCCAAGAAGCTGCTCGTTGAAGCGGGCTACGGCAATAGCCGCGGCGAGTTCGATCCCTCGAAGTTCCCGGTCGCGAACGTGGAGCTGAGCTACAACACCGGCGAGAACAACAAGGCGATTGCCGAATTCGTGCAGGCGCAATGGAGGCAGAATCTCGGCCTCGTCATTTCGATCAAGAACATCGAGTGGCGGACGTACATGGATGTCAAGGCCAAGCTCGAGTACAAGGGCATGGGCCGGATGGGCTGGATCGGCTGACTACATGGATCCGTTCTCGTTCCTGGCGCTGTACTCCACGCCGGCTGGTGACAACGGCACGGGTTGGTTCGATCGCAAGTACGTCGCCCTGCTCGACGCGGCCAATCGTGAGTCCGATCCGCAGAAACGCTACGAGATGCTGGCGGCCGCGGAACAAGGTCATCCTCGACAACCAGCCGATCATCCCGCTGATGACGATGGCGACCAACTTCGTGAAGAAACCCTACGTCAAGGGGATGTTCGGCAATCCGCAGGATCTCTACTCCTGGAAGTTCGTGTACATCGAACACGACCGCTCGAAGTGGGACGTCGAGGATCCGGATCCGGTCACTCGGTAGCGTCACCACCACGCCCTCCCCGCGATGCTTCGCTTCGTCCTGCGCCGGCTGATCATCACCGTGCCCATGGTCTTCGTGGTGGTCTCGCTGACCTGGGGCCTGATCCGCCTCGCGCCCGGCACGTTCTACAGCCAGGAACGGCCGATTCCGGCCGCCGTCATCCAGAACATCCGGGCGAAGTACGGCCTGGACCAGCCGTGGTACGTGCAGTACGGCAAGGTCATCGCCAACACCGCCCGCGGCGACTTCGGCATCTCGCTCCGCTATCAGGGGCAGCCGGTCAACGAGATTCTGTGGACGGCGTTGCCGGTCTCGGCGACGATCGGCATCCTCGCGTACCTTCTGGCGCTGGCCGTCGGCGTGGTTTCCGGCACGATTGCCGCGCTGCGCCAGAACTCCGGCGTGGACTACTCGTCGATGGCGGCCGCGATGGTCGGGATCTCGGTGCCGAACTTCGTCCTCGGTCCGCTCCTGGTCCTGCTGTTCTCGCTGACGCTGTTCTGGCTGCCGCCGGCTCGCTGGGAAGGGTTCAGCGTCAATCTCATCATGCCCGTCGTCACGCTGGCGGCGGTGTACATGGCGTACATCGCCCGGCTGACACGAGCTGGAATGCTCGAGGTCCTGCGATCGAACTACGTGCGCACGGCTCGAGCCAAAGGGCTGACGGACCGGCAGGTTCTGGTTCGGCATGCGCTTCGCGGCGGACTGCTCCCCGTCGTGTCGTTCTCAGGTCCGGCGCTCGCGTATCTCGTGACGGGCACGGTCGTCGTCGAACGGATTTTCGCGCTGCCCGGCCTCGGCAACTACTTCATCAACGCGAATCTCAACCGCGACGAGCCGCTCATCATCGGCATCGTCGCGTTTCTCTCGATCCTCATCCTGGTGTTCAACCTGCTCGTCGACATCGCGTACGGCTTCATCGATCCGCGGGTCCGGTACTGACATGGCGGTCACTGTGCCCGCCGCGGCCGGACAAGGCGAAGCCGTCAAAGGCACGTCGCTCTGGCAGGATGCGTGGCGGCGGCTCCGCAAGAATCGTCTCGCCGTCGCCGGGCTCTTCATCGTCGGGTTCGTGGTGCTGGCGTCACTTGCCGGGCCTCCCATCATCGAATGGACGACCGGCTACACGTACGACTACATCCCGCGTGACTCCGCGCTCATCCGCGCGATGCCGCCCTTCACGGGACCAGACGGATCGTTTTCGTGGGCGCACCCGATGGGCACGGACAACGCCGGCCGGGACATCCTTGCGCGCGTACTGCTCGGTGGCCGCATTTCACTGATGGTCGGGCTGATCTCGACGCTGGTGTCGCTCGTCATCGGCGTGACCTACGGCGCCGCGGCCGGATACCTGGGCGGCCAACTGGACGATCTCATGATGCGCATCGTGGACGTGCTGTATGCGCTGCCCTACATGATGATCGTCATCGTGCTCCTCGCAATGTTCGGGGGCCAGTCGCCGTTCGGCCAGTTGATCCTGCTGTTCATCTCGCTCGGCGCCGTCTCCTGGCTGACGACGGCACGGATCGTCCGGGGCCAGGTCATCTCGTTGAAGAACCAGGAGTTCGTGCTCGCCGCGCGCGCGACCGGCGTGTCGGCGCTCCGCATCGTCACCCGGCACCTCGTGCCGAATACGCTCGGCCCGGTCATCGTCTACGCGACGCTGACGATCCCGTCGGTCATGCTGCTCGAGGCGTTTCTGTCGTTTCTCGGCATCGGTGTGCAGGCGCCGCTGGCGTCGTGGGGGAGCCTCGCCGCCGACGGCATTCAGAACATCGCGATCTTCCCGTGGCAGTTGATCTGCCCGGGCGTGACGATGGCCGTCACGCTGTTCTCGTTGAACTTCCTCGGCGACGGGCTGCGCGACGCGCTCGATCCGCAGATGAGGAAGGGCTGATCGATGGGCGCGGCGCCGCTGCTATCGGTCAGGGATCTCCGCACCTACTTCGACGAGGAAGGCCAGACGGCCCGGGCCGTGGACGGCGTGAGTTTCGATCTCGCTCGCGGAGAAACCCTCGGCATTGTCGGCGAATCGGGATCGGGAAAGACCGTCACGAACCTGTCGATCCTGCGGCTCGTGCCGACGCCGCCGGGCCGAATCGTCGGCGGCCAGATCCTGTTCGACGGCCGGGATCTGCTCAGCCTGAGCGACAGCGAACTGAGGAAGGTGCGCGGTAAGCGCATCGGGATGATCTTCCAGGACCCGATGACGTCGCTGAACCCGTTCATGCGAATCTCGCGTCAGCTCATGGAAGTGACGGAGCTGCACCTGGGCCATTCGCGGGCGGAGGCGTTCGACCACGCGGTGCAGATGCTCGAGCTCGTCGGAATCCCCGACGCTCGCCGGCGCGCCCGGGGCTATCCGCACGAGCTGTCAGGCGGCATGCGTCAGCGGGTGATGATCGCGATGGCGCTGTCGTGCCGTCCGGAGCTCATCATTGCCGACGAACCGACGACCGCGCTGGACGTCACGATTCAGGCGCAGATTCTGGATCTCATCCGCCAGCTCAAGGCGGACACCGGAACAAGCGTCATCCTCATCACGCACGACCTCGGTGTCGTGGCCGGCATGACCGATCGGCTGATCGTGATGTACGCGGGCAAGGTCTTCGAGTCGGGATCGACCGTGGAGATCTTCGCGCGGCCTGCGAATCCGTACACCCGCGGGCTGCTGCTATCGGTCCCGGACGTGACGGCGATGGACCGCGGCGATCTCTACCAGATTCGCGGCTTGCCGCCGGACGTTGCGCACCTGCCCCCGGGATGCCCGTTCGCGCCGCGTTGCGATCGGGCCGAGGCCCGGTGCCGTGAAACAGCGCCCCCGATGGTGCAGGTCGCACCCGGTCACTTTTCACTCTGCCATTTCGCCGACGAGGTCTACGCGACCCCGGCCGGGCGTCCGGTGATGTCGGGTTCCCGATGAGCGCGCCGCTTCTCGCGATCGAGGATCTCAAGGTCCATTTCGACCTTGGTGGCGGAACGCTGTGGGATCGAGCCACAGGCGGCTCGCCGGTCCGGCAGATCGTCAAGGCGGTGGACGGCGTGTCCCTGCAGATTCAACCGGGCGAAACGCTGGGCCTCGTCGGAGAGAGCGGTTGCGGCAAGAGCACGCTCGGACGCGCGCTGCTGCGACTCGTCGACATCACGTCCGGCCGTGTCCGGTTCGGCGGGACGGACCTCGCCGCGCTGTCCGGCCGCGCGCTTCGGGCCGAGCGGCGGCACATGCAGATGATCTTTCAGGATCCGTACGCGTCGCTGGACCCGCGGATGACCATCGGGCAGATCATCGCGGAACCGATCGAGACCTTCCGCATCGCGAACGCGGACCCGAGAAGGAAAAGCGCATCGCCGAGCTGATGTCCACGGTCGGGCTGAGCGCGCGGTTCATCAACCGGTACCCGCACGAGTTCTCCGGCGGCCAGCAGCAGCGCATCGGAATCGCGCGCGCGCTTGCCGCCGATCCCGACTTCATCGTGGCCGACGAGCCGATCTCGGCGCTCGACGTGTCGATTCAGGCGCAGATCATCAACCTGATGGAGCGTCTCCAGCAGCAGCGCCGGCTCACGTACCTGTTCATCTCGCACGATCTTCGAGCGGTGCGTCACACGTCCGATCGCGTGGCCGTGATGTATCTCGGGCGAATCGTGGAGCTGGCCGACGCGCGCGCGATGTACGCGGATCCATTGATGCCGTACACCAAGGCGTTGATCTCCGCCGTGCCGATTCCTGACCCGGCGGTCGAGAGCCGGCGGCACCGGATCGTGCTGAAAGGCGACGTGCCGTCGCCGATCAATCCGCCGAGCGGCTGCGCGTTTCACCCGCGGTGTCCGTACGCGATCGACGCCTGCGCTCGCGAAACGCCATCACTCGTCGAGATCAAGCCACAGCACTTCGCGGCGTGCATCCGCATCAGCCCGCAACACCCGCACATCGACGCGCCGGCGTAAGCTCCCTTTGTGTCGGTCGAACCTCGAAGTGGACATTTCTGTCCATTCCGGCCGATGGCGCGGCGCTTCCGCATGTGGGCGCGATCGGGTGGCCGCGGCGCGGCTCGTCACTTCGACAAACGCGTGGACCGAACTGGGCGAAATCGACATTAGTGTTCGAGCGCCCCGTCACGGGCCTCCAGACGGCCTGGCGCGAACACGTTGTCGTAACTACTTGCCGGAGTGCGGCTTGCGGTCAATTTTCAGCGGCGCCTGCGTTCAGGCGCGATGACGGCCTGCCGTTTGCAGTTCCGTGAAGCCGTATGGCTCCGGGCCCTCAACGTCTTCGCAATATCGCCTCACTGGTAAGTCCGGCTTCCTGCCCTCGTCTCCGCACTTTCTGCTTTTTCGTACTGCATCGGTCCTGAGTCGCTCACGGTGTCACGCGGAGCAGCAGCCGGCTGCTTCGCGTGCGCCCTTCCCTCTCGGGAGGGCAGAGGGCAGAAGGCAAAGGTCAAAGGTCAGAGGCAAGCAAAGGTTCACAGGGCACACGTTCGCCTTCACCTTCCGTTTACCTCTGACCTTACCTCTGACCTCTCCTTTGCCCTCTGCCCTTTGCCCTCGGCCGCTAGCCCGCGAAGTACAGGTAAGCCCCGAGAATGCAGGTGAGCACGAACGCCGACGAGGCGACGTCGCGCCAGTCCCAGCTCGAACGGCTTTCCTCGCGGTCCTTCGCCGTCACCGTCTCGAACGTCAGCCCCTTCAGGCGCGAGTACTCAGGTTCGGCCGTCATCATGCTGACGACGACCATCACGATCGCCGAGACGATCGTGATCAGCACGCTCCAGTACTGAAAGTAGATGTTGTTGACGATCCAGAGTACCGATCCCTGCGTGTAGCCTTGCGCGTAGCCGGCCAGCCCGAGCGAGACCGGCGTGTCCACGACCATCCGGAACAGCCCGAGCGCAAACCCCACCAGCAGCGACCAGAAGCAGCCCTGAGCGTTGAGTCGTTTGAAGAAGATGCCGAAGAAGAAGACGATGAAGATCGGCGGCGCCAGATAGCCCTGCACGGCCTGAAGGTAGTTGTAGAGCCCTTCGGCACCGCGGATCACCGGGATCCAGGCGATGCCGATCGCGACCATGGCGATCGTCGCCCAGCGGCCGACGCGGACCATCTGCGCCTGGCTCGCGTGGGGTCGCCACTTCGAGTAGAGATCGACCGTGAACAGCGTGGACGAGGCGTTGAACACGCCGGCAAGCGAGCTCATGAGCGCCGACAGAAGCCCGGCGACCACGAGACCGCGAAGACCCGCCGGAAGGATCGTCTGCACCATGAGCGGAAACGCCGCCTGCGCGACCTCGCGCACAGGCTGGCCGTCGGGTCCGACCATGACCGCGAGCGCCGGCACCTTGCCGCTCTTCGCCAGCGCGAAGCACACGAGGCCCGGGATGATGAACAGGTACACGGGCGTCAGCTTCAACACGGCGGCGCAAATCGTCCCGCGCCGTGCGACCTGCTCGTTCGGCGCCCCGAGCACGCGCTGGACGATGTACTGGTCCGTGCACCAGTACCAGAGCCCGATGATCGGCGCGCAGAAGAGCATGCCCACCCACGGGAAATTGCCGTTGAAGTACCACGCCTGACGAATGAGCCGGCCGGCGGCGTCCGTCTCGAGCACGGGCGCCCACGTGCCTTCGACACCGGGAGGGACCATCGGCTTCCATAGATTGAACATGTCGGCCGGCAGGATCGCGCGCAACTCGCCCCAGCCGCCGAGCAGGTTCAACCCGTAGAAGGTCAACGACGCCGACCCGAGCAGGATGATGCCGACCTGCAACGCGTCGTTGTAGGCGACCGCTCGCATGCCGCCGAGCGTCGTGTACACGCCGGTGGCGACGAGGACGAGGATCGATCCGATCCAGAAACTGTCGACGTGCCACGGTCCGATCGTGATGTTGAGCTCCGGCAGCAAGGCGCCGAACACGATCCCGCCGGCGAAGATGCCGACGGCGATCTTCGAGACGATGAACGAGATCAGCGAGACCACGGTGAGCAGGTAGCGCGAGCGGGCCGAGAACCGGCGTTCCAGGAACTCCGGCATCGTGAAAACCATCGACCGCATGTAGAAGGGCACGAACACCCACGCGAGCACGAGCAGGCACCAGGCGTGCAGCTCGTAGTGGGCGAGCGCCACGCCGTCGGCCGCTCCGGATCCGGCCAGCCCAACGACGTGTTCGGAACCGATGTTCGACGCGAAGATGGACGCGCCGACGAGCCACCAGCTCAAGTTGCGCCCGGCCAGGAAGTAGTCGGCCGCGGTGTCCCGTCCCTGACGCACGACCCACCACGCCACGCCAAGGACGACGGCGAAGTACGCCGAGAGCGTGATCCAGTCGAGCGCCGTGAACGTCGTCGCGCCAGTCATGACGTCAGTTGGGGACGCGGAACCTTAGCACAACGTATGCAGGAGTGTGCAGGGCCGGTACAGACCCGCGGGCGAGTCGTCATAGACTGGGACGGGACCGATGGCCCGTTCTTCGAACCTGAGTGTCCTCGCGTGTAGCGCCGCTGTCCTCCTCGCGGGCCTCGTCTACCTCAACAGCCTGAACAACCCGTTCGTCTACGACGACGCCCGGTCGATCCTCAATAACCGGTCGCTGACGACCGAGCCAGCGTGACGGCGGTCGTGCGCGAGAACGTCTCCCGGCCGCTCGTCAGCCTCTGGTACTTCATCGATCACGCGATCTGGGGCCCGGCGCCGTTCGGCTACCACGTCACGAGCGTGCTGCTGCACATGCTCAACGTCGCGCTCCTGTTTCTCTTCACGCGCGGCGTCGCGATCGACCGGCTGCGCGACGAGGGGATGGCACGCGAGCGGCGCGCCGTACTCGCGGCCGGAGTGGCCGCCACGCTTTTCGCCGTGCATCCCATGATGACGGAAGCGGTCGGCTACATCAGCGGGCGCTCCGATCTTCTGTCCGGAACGTTCATGCTGCTGTCGTTCGTGACCGTGCGCCAGTGGCTGAACACCGACAGATCGCTCTGGCTGATGGTGGCGCTGGCCGCCTTCTTCCTGGCGCTCAGTGCCAAGGAAACGGCGATCGTCCTGCCGGTGCTGTTTCTCTACTACATCCTTCTGGTGCGCAACGATCCGCCGGCCGCACGGCGGCGCCACCTCATCATGTTGTGCGTTCCGCTGCTCGCCATCGCGATAGTCGGAGCGAGCGTGCGGCTGGGCCTCTTCGTTTTCGTCGAATACGCTGGTGCCGTCGGCTGGCAGTGGCGCTTCGCCTTGAGCGAGCTCGACGTCTTCACCAGGTACCTGGCGCTGATGATCGCGCCGGTCGGACAGACGATCTTTCACGGCGTGCCAGCGACGACGTCGTTTCTCGAGCCGCGCGCGATCGTCGCGATGACGACCACGGCGATCTGCGTGGCCCTGATCCTGCTCGCCGCGAGACGGCGAAGCATCGGTGGTTTCGGGCTCGCCTGGTTCGTCCTGATGCTGTTGCCGTCGGCGATTCTCGTGTTGCTGAATCGCGCGGAGCCGATGGCCGAACGGCGCGTGTACTTCGCGAGCGCTGGGCTGTTTCTGGCGGCTGGGACACGGTGCGGCCGCCGTGGCGACGATGTTCGGGTCCGCCCGCCGTTTCACGCGAGTGATCGTTGGCGGCGGCCGGATTGTCGTCGTCGCGGCGCTGGCCGGGCGGACCATCCTTCGCAACCTCGTCTGGTCGAGCCCGATCCTGCTCTGGACGGAAGCGGTCGAGCGGACCCCGAATCATTGGTTGCCACCGCTCGTCCTGGGAGAGTCATTCCACGAAGCTGGGCGGCACGCCGAAGCCATCGCGGCGTACCGCCGCGCGCTCGGTTACGGCGCGCACGTGGCCGCCGTCTACGAGCACCTCGGCCTGTGTCAGCTCGAGCTGAAGGAGTTTGACGATGCGGTCGTGACGTTCACCGCGTTGGCGACGATCTACCCGAAGTCCGCGGCGGCGACGAACGGCCTGGCGATGGTCGATCTTCTCCGGGGCAATCTGGACGCCGCCCGTCGCGGGTTTCTGGAGTCGCTGGATCTCGAGCCGCGCAGCATCGAGGCGCGCCGCGGCCTGGTACTCGTCGAGGAGCGCGCCGGCGGACGGTCGGAGGAGGCACTGCGCCGCTGTGAGGAGATCGCGCTCATCGCGCCGGGCACGCCGGGCACGGCCGAGTGCATCGAACGCCATCGGAATGCGAAGTGATCGAGAGCATTTGTCATTTGCCATCGGCTATTGGTCATTTGCGGCATTGGTCACTGCTCAAGGCTCATTGACGGGGTGGCTCAGATGTGGCTGAAGGCCTCGACCGCTGCTCGAACAGGCAGCACGGTCAATGACTAATGCCCAATGACCAGCCGCAAATGACCAATAGTCAACGATCAATGGCAAATGATTCCCCGTCGCCAGATTAAGCTGAGACATGAGCGATCCGGCGTATCCCGCGGCCCGTGCGGTGGCCGCGCGCATACAGGCGCATTTCGGCGAGCATCGAGCCGCCGCGACGGCTCAGAGCCGCGGGCCCCTCGCACCCGAGCCTGACGTCCAGTCAATCGAAGCCATCATCAACGCGGCGTTCTGGGCGAGCCTTCGGCGTGAGGAAGGCCGCGCTCCGACCATCTCACTGGCGTTTGTGCCGCCGACCTCGGCGGGCGAGCCCCTGACGTTCGAGTCGTGGCTGCCGTTGACACCCGCCAGCCTGGCGCGGCTGGCGCCGGCGGTCGAGCGGCCCGGCATTCACCTCGGTGTGTGGCGCGACGAGCAGGGCGAGCTGGGTGTCTGGGGCACGACGCGCAGGCTGCCGCCGATCGCGTTCGTCCTCGAAGTCATCGCATCCGGGCTGCTCGTCATCAAGCATCGCGGCGATTCGTTCGGCAAGTTCGTGAACGTCGCCGTGCTCGAAGGCGACGAGGTGAAGTTCATCGATCCGGAGACCGCGCGTGTGCCCGGATGTCCGAAGCTCGTGGCGTCACTGCTCGGGCGTGGAAGTGCCGGGCGTTTCCGTCGAGTCGGTCGAACGTGCTCGTGCAGCTCGCGGCATCGATGCGGGCGCACGGGCGCGGCGGCGCGCTGCTCGTCGTTCCGTCCGCCAATCAGGACTGGTCGGAGTCCATCGTGACGCCGGTGCTCTACGCCGTGTCGCCGCCGTTCTCCGAGCTCTCGCAGCTTGTCGCGGACCGCGATCGGGAGCGCCCCTCGCTCGAATGGCAGGAGGACCTGCGGCGCGCGGTGGATGCGCTCGCCGGCCTGACCGCGGTCGACGGTGCGACGCTCATCACCGATCGCTATGACCTCATCGCGTTCGGCGCGAAAATCACGCGCCGGCGCGGCTCGACGCCGGTCGAGCGCGTGCTCCTCACCGAGCCGGTCGAGGGCAGCGCGCGGTCCATCGTCAATCCCTACCAGCTCGGTGGCACGCGGCACTTCTCGGCGGCGCAGTTCGTCTTCGACCAGCAGGACGCCACGGCGCTCGTCGCGTCACAGGACGGCCGGTTCACGATCTTCAAGTGGTCAGCCGCCCGAGGACATCGTGCACGCACATCGAGTCGAAGCGCTGTTGCTCTGATGCGCTCCAGGGGCGTAGGGCTCGAGGCTTAGGGCTTGGGCTCAAGCCTCCTAGCGCGACGGCGGCGTCAGCGCGGGCGATGGCGGGACGTGCCGGCCGACGACGCCGACGAGCGTCCGATGAAGCCGCCGGCGTCCAGTTCGCCAGGCCGATGCGTCCGCCGCGCCGGCAAACGCGCAGCGAGCTCGAGGGCCGCGCGCTCGTGATTGGGCGCGAACATCACGCCGAACGACGAGAGCACGACGTCGAACGAGCTGTCGGCGAAGGGCAGCGCCTCGGCGTCGGCTTCCTGAAACTGGATCGACAAGCCGCTCGCGCTTCGGCCGGCGTTGACCGTGCTCGAGCAGCGCGGGCACGTAGTCGGTGGAGATGACATCACACAAAACGGCGCGCCGCGGCGAGCGAGGCAGTTGCCGTTGCCGGCGGCAACGTCGAGCACCTGCGAGCCAGAGCGCAGATCGACCGTTTCGCACAGCGATTCGCCGACGATCTGCAGCGTCGTGCCGATCATTCCGAAGTCGCCAGAAGCCACGTGGCCTGCTGCTGGGCCTTGATAGGCGTCGAGCTCGGGGACTGTTGGGGCGAGGAAGCTTCTGTACGTAGATAGACAGCACTCGAGATGGTGCACATCTCCTCACGAGCTGGACGATGGTGAGACGCGAGTGTAGCGAGAGGTGCTGAGGCGAAGCCTCGCGTCGAGCGGGCGCGATCGTCCGATGGCCAGAGCGCCGCCAGCGGGGGCATCGCGAGAGTCCGAGGAGGCTATGATGGATGCGCTGTCGGAGTGCTGAGGGACGTGTGCTTGACGAGGTGCGGTCACCGACGTCTGGGGTCGGCACCGTGGGTCGCGAGACACCGACCGGTGACGATCGTCGGAGAAGTCCGGCCCGAACAACCAACTCGTACCACGTCGTCACACACGGAGAAAGTGTAGGGGACGCCAACGGCGAGGACGCCACTGCATCTGCAGGGGGCGACGTTCTGGTGTTCCGCACGGCGACGCGCACGTGATGACGAGAGCGCCGGGAATGCGCAACGCGCAGACGCCGACGAGATCGACGCCCACAAAGGCACCATTCGCCATCTCGGTGGGGGCGAACGATCGACCTGTGCACCTCGTCTGCGGGTTCCTGGGATGTGATGCGCGGCCGTCAATCCACTCCTGTCCGCGCTGCACGCGCCATCGCGTCAGCGATCGCGAAGGTGGTCCGCTGTGGCGCCCCACGAGTTCGCCGTCGCGGAATCGAAGAGACCCTCGCATCGGCGGACGAGGGGTGCTGGGCAGGCTGAGCGACTTGCGGCTTGAGTCTTGTCGTGATGACGGCGCGTTGGCACGATTGAGAGCGGCGTCAGCGTTTCATTCAGGAAGATGTAGCCGAGCGCGAGCGCCACGATCGGAATGATGAGCGTATTCAGGCTGACCACCGTGGCGTCCATCACCTTGATGAGACGGAAGTACGTGGTAAACGCGATCACCGAGCCGAAGACCGCCAGGTAGACGAGCGCCAGAACGTTGCTCCTGGTCCAGGCGACGGCGACGGATCGTTCCAGGACGGCGCTCATGGTGAGCAGGCATGCGGCGCCAAGCCCCATGCCGAAGAAGTTGAGGACCATGGGATCGGTGCGGTTCGCGTACCGCTTCATGGTGACGAGGTTGATCGACGCGCACAGGCTCCCGAACAGGGCCGCCAGCATCCCCAGGACTTCCTGGACGCCGAGACGCTCCTGCGGCCAGAAGAGCAGCGTGGTCCCGACGATACCCACGGCGATGCCGGCCGTCTTACGGCCACTGAGCGTCTCCGCGCGCGTCCAGAAGTGGCTCAAGAGCGCCGTCATCAACGGCATCGTCGAAAACAGGATGGCGGTGAGCCCGCTCGAGATACGCAACTCGGCCCAGTACACCGCGGCGTAGTCGAGCCAGAACACGAGCAGCCCCAGCGACAGGATGCAGGTCTTGTCCTCACGCGTCAGCCGAATCCTCTGACCGCGTAGCGCGAGCATCACACCCAGGACGGCCGCCGAGATCACGAACCGCAGTCCGGCGCCGAGAAACGGCGGAACGCCCACGAGCCCGACTTTGATCGCCAGCCAGGTCGAGCCCCAAATCAGGCACAGAAAGGCGTAGAGCAGCGCGTCCATTACGTCCGCAGCAGCTTTTCCGCCTCGCGGATGTGATCGGGCTGGCCGATGATAGCGACGCGATCGCCCGGGCGCAGGATCTCCTTCGGACCCGGATTGACGACTACCTGCGAGTCCGAGGCGATTCCGACGATAGACGCGTTCGTGCGGCTCCGAAGACGCGATTCGCCGATCGAGTGTCCGGCGACTGCACTGTCGGCCTCGATCTCGACCCACACGACCGCAAGTCCTCGTGTTGCCGAGACCAGCTCGTCGAGGACGCGTGCCTGACTCACGCTGGGGCGTTCAGACTCGTCCATGCCGTCCTGCCTGACCACATCGACGTACCGCTGCACGTCGTTGACGTGAAGGTCCAGGTCGAGGAGGGTCCGGCGGACGATCTCGATGCCACCTTCGAGCTCCGGCCGGACGACGTCGTGAACGCCGGCCGCCTTCAGCCGCCGGGCGCCGTCCCACGTGGAGGCGCGCGCGACCATTCGCAGGTTCGGCGCGTCCTTCTTGACGGTCGTCCGCGACCGCGAGCGCCGCCGCATCGTCGGGCAGCGTGATGACGACGACGCGCGCGCGCGTCGAGCCCGGCGTGGTCGAGGATCTCGGAGCTGCTGGCGTCGCCATAGAGGACCGGCACACCGAGCTCTCGCAGCTTGTCCAGCCGCGCAGGGTCGGCCTCGACGACAAGACGCGGGATCTTCGAGCCGCCCGAGCGTTTCGGCGATATGGCGTCCGACGCGCCCGCAGCCGACGATGACGACGTGGTCGGTCAGACCCTCACGCGAGCGGCAGTGCGTCGTCGCGCGGCCGATCGAGCGCGCGCCCAGAGGCGCGGATACCGTTTGAGCACGCGCTCGATAGGTCCGACGAGCTTGAACATCAACGGGTTGACCGTGATCGAGACGATCGCGCCCGCGAGAAGCAGGGAGTACTGCGAGGTGTCGATGAGCCCGAGCGACAGGCCCGCCTGGCCCAGGATGAACGAGAACTCACCGATCTGGCTCAAGCCCGCGGCGACGACGAGGCTGGTTCTGGCGGGATACGGAAAGAGAAACCCGCTCGCCGCGGTGATCAGCGATTTGCCGACGACGATGAAGACGGACCACACGAGGACCTCGCGCCAGTTGGCCGCAAGGTAGTGGGGATTCACCAGCATGCCGACCGACACGAAGAAGAGGACGGCAAACGCCTCGCGGAACGGCAAGAGGTCGGCGGAGACCTGATGGCTGAAGTCCGACTCGCCGACGAGCACGCCCGCGAGAAACGCGCCGAGCGCGAGTGACACGCCGAAGAGCTCGGCTGACGCGAGCGCCGTTCCGGCCGCCACGGTGAGGGCGACGAGCACGAACAGCTCGCGCGACCGGTGCACGAACGACGCTGGCGAGAATGAGCGGCACGATTCGCGGCCCGACCGTCAGCATGAGCAGCGACGAACACGAGCGCCTTGCCAACCGCGAAGAGCGGGCCCTGCCAGGATCCTGTCAGCCGACGACACGGCGAGCAGCGGGAGCAGCACGAGGATCATGACTGTCAGCAGGTCCTCGAGCACCAGCCAGCCGACCGCCACGCGTCCGTGCAGCGACTCGAGCAGGCCGTTGTCCATGAGTCCGCGGAGCAGCACGACGGTGCTGGCGACGGAAACGGCGACGCCGAGGACGAGCGACGCCGCGGGTGTCGCGCCGCCGTAGCGCGCGAGCCCGTAGCCAATCGCCGTCGACAAGGCCGTCTGAAGCAGCGCGCCAGGCACGGCGATATCGCGCACCTTCCACAGATCCCGGAAGGAGAAATGCGTTCCGACGCCGAACATCAGGAGGATCACCCCGAACTCGGCGAGCTGATGGATGGACGCTTCGTCGCCGTGGAACCCGGGCGTGAACGGTCCGAGCGCCACGCCGGCCACCAGATAGCCCACAATGGTCGGAAGGCCGAGACGACGGGCGACGAGCCCCCCGATCAGCGCGTACACGAGCGCGATCGAGGTGTTGATCAGGAGTGGGAGTTCCGCCACGTCAGACCATGATATCGATGGTGCAGGTGCGCACGATCAAAGCATCCGTCGCATGCGCCGTGGCGGTGCTCGCGTTCGGTCTGGTGTCATCGCCGCTCTCGGCCGGGCTCCCGCCTTCGCGCTTCGCCGCTTCGGCGGGGCAGGCCCAGCCTTCGCGGTTCGGCGCTTCGGCGTGGCAAGCGCAGACGGATCTCGACGCGTTCATGGCCGGCGTGCTCGAGCGTCGCGACGAGAACTGGAAGAAGCTTCAGCAGTACCTCCTCGAAGAGCGCGAGCGGGTCGAGCTGAAAGGGCCCTCGAGTCAGCTCCTGTGGGGCGAGGACCGGACGTACATGTGGTACATCCGCGACGGGTTCTTCGTCCGCAGCCCGCTCGTGGCCAACGGCGTCCGTGTGCCGGAGGACGACCGGAAACGCTACGAAGACGGCTTCCTCGAACGGGCACGGAAACGGGAGCAGAAACCGGACGCCGACGCAGGCGCCCGCCACGTCACCGGGCGGCGCCAGCGACGCCGAGCTCACAGGCCTGCTGACGCAGTCGCGCCGGCCGCAGTTCATCGACTCCGCGTACTTCCTCCGGTTCAAGTTCGAGGCGGGAAAGTACGCGCTCGTCGGACGCGAGACGCTCGACGGCGTCGAGGTCTTGCGGATCGAGTACTACCCGGCACGGCTGTTCTCGCACGAACAGGAGACCCAGCAGAAACGCGCCGCTGACGGCCGCGTTGATCGCCGCGAAGACGTCGAAGCCGCGATGGAGCGGCTCATGAACAAGGTGTCGCTCGTCACGCTCTGGGTCGCACCCGCCGCGCGCCAGATCGTGAAATACACCTTCGACAACGTGAACTTCGACTTTCTGCCGGCGTCGTGGCTCCTTCGCGTCAACGACATCAAGGCGACGATGACGATGGGGCAGCCGTTTCCTGGCGTGTGGCTGCCGCGGGACGTGGACATGCAATTCGGCGGCATGCTGGCGATCGGGCCGATCGATTTCCGTTATCGGCTGGACTACCTCAACTATCGCGAAGCGGCGACCAGCGGCCGGATTGTTCCCGGCTCGGTCCGGTGATGCCGCCGTTCGTCGTGGTCTGGCTGGCGCTCGCCCTGGTTGCCGGGCAAAAGTCACCCGGCCGACTTTTTCTCAGCTGACACCATCGCCGCCATCCAGATTCACGGCAACCACGTCACGACAGACGACGAGGTCGTCCGCCTTGCCGGAGTCGCCCTGGGCGAACCGTTTCTCGCCACCACGGTGAACGACGTGTCGGCCCGTCTGCGCAAGACGGGGCGATTTGACCAGGTGGACGTGCTGAAACGGTTTGCCTCGATCGAAGACCCCTCTCGCATCACGGTGGTCATCGTGGTCAACGAGGGACCTGTCCGGGTCGAGGTCCCGGACGACCCCGACCTTCCGCTTCGAATCGTCAAGCGCCGTGGGCTCACGAACGTGATGGTGCTGCCAATCCTCGATGCCGAGGACGGGTACGGACTCACCTACGGTGCGCGTGTCTCGTATGTCGGCGTGACCGGCCGGCGCGGCCGGGTATCAGTGCCCCTGACCTGGGGTGGCCAGAAACGGGCGGCCGCCGAGTTCGATCGACCATTCACCTCGGGCCCCTTGACCCGCGTGCAGGTCGGCGCCGGCATCCAGCGGATTCACAACCCGGGATTCGACCTCGACGACACCCGGCGGCGGGCCTGGGTCCGCGCCGAGCGGGTCGTTGGCCCGGTCCGGATGGGCGGCACGGCGGAGTGGCAGCGCGTCTCGTTTGGTGGTGTCGACGATGACGTCCGGTCGGGCGGCGTCGATGTCACGTTCGACACACGCCGCGATCCGCAGCTGCCTCGGAATGCCGTTCTGGCGTCGGCTGCCTGGACGCGACTGAGCTTCCAGTCAGGCGGCGACCTGGACCGGACGAAGCTCGAAGGCCGAGGCTATCTTGGCCTCGTTGGCCAGAGCGTGCTCGTCGTTCGTGCATTGCGGGAAGACGCCAGCCGGCCGCTGCCTCCGGCCTTCCAGTCGCTGCTCGGCGGATCGGCGAATCTGCGCGGATTCAGGGCCGGAATCGCGACCGGCGACACGCTGGTCGCCGGGTCGCTCGAGCTCCGAGTCCCGCTGTCCTCGCCCATCAGCATCGGTCGTCTTGGCGTGAACGCGTTCGTCGACACCGGCGCCGTCTACGCGCACGACGACCGTTTTCGCGACCAGTCGCTCCGCACCGGAATCGGCGGTGGCGTGTGGCTGACGGCCACGGCGTTTTACATGGGTCTCTCGGTCGGGCGCGGTCTTGGATCGAGCACTCGTGTGCACTTCAGTGCAGGCGTCTCGTACTGAGGTCGAGCGCCCGAGTGGACCTCAAGATCCGCACCTCCAACCTCGAGACTCGTCACGACGAAGAAAGTACGAGGTACGCAATCCAACTTCTTTTATGATTGTGCCTCGTGAGCACGACGAGTCGTGTAACGCGCGCATGGCGCCAGGGCGATCCGTGGACGGTTACGGACGCGTCAGAGTTGTACGAGATCGATCGGTGGGGGAAAGGCTACTTCTCCATCGGCGCGAACGGACACGTCCGCGTGCACGCCACCAAGGATCCCGAGCGTGCGATTGACCTGAAGCAGCTCGTGGACCACCTGCAGCTCCGGGGCATCGGGCTGCCCATCCTGATCCGGTTCAAGGACATCCTCCGCCAGCGCATCGCCGACATTCACGGGGCCTTCCAGGCGGCCATTGCGCAGCACCAGTACGAAGGGCGCTACTGCTGCGTCTATCCGATCAAGGTGAACCAGCAGCGTCAGGTCGTCGAAGAGGTGCTCGATTTCGGGCGTCCCTACGACTTCGGCCTCGAGGCCGGCTCCAAGCCGGAGCTCCTGGCCGTGGTCGCCATGACGACCAACGACACGCCCATCATCTGCAACGGGTTCAAGGACGCAGAGTTCATCGAGATGGCCATGCTGGCCCACAAGATGGGCCGGCGGATCATTCCGGTCGTCGAGAAGTACACCGAGCTTGGGCTCATCCTCGAGTACGCCCGGAAGGTCGGCGTCCGGCCCGTCATCGGCATGCGCGTGAAGCTCGCGGCCCGCGGCGGCGGCCGCTGGCAGTCCTCCGGCGGCTACCGGTCGAAGTTTGGCCTGACCGTCGCGGAGGTGCGGCAGGGCCTCGAGGAACTGAAGTCCTACGGCATGCAGGACTGCTTCAAGCTCCTGCACTTCCACCTCGGCAGCCAGATCCCCAACATTCGCATCGTCAAAGGCGCCCTGAACGAAGCGGCGCGGATCTACGCGGAGCTCGTCCGCGAGGGCGCCGGCCTCGAGTACATCGACGTTGGCGGCGGCCTGGGCGTCGACTACGACGGGTCGCAGACGAACTTCGAGTCGAGCGTGAACTACACGCTCGAGGAGTACGCGAACGACGTCGTCTACCACATCCAGACGGTGTGCGACGATGCGGGCGTGAAGCATCCGACGATCGTGTCGGAGAGCGGCCGTGCGATCGTGGCCTACCACAGCGTCCTGGTGTTCAACGTGCTCGGCGTTGCCGGGTTCGACGAAGCGGACATCCCGCAGTCGACCAACGGCGAGGATCTCGAGCAGCCGCTGATCGATCTCAAGGAAACCTATCAGAACCTGACCGCCCGGAATGCGCTCGAGAGCTACCACGACGCGCAGCAGGCGCTCGACATGGCGCTGAACCTCTTCAACGGCGGCTATCTGCCGCTCGCGCAGCGGTGCCAGGCCGAGACGCTGTACTGGGCGATCTGCACCAAGCTCCGGAAGCTCGTCCAGCAGATGGAAGAAGTGCCCGAAGACCTGCAGGGCCTCGACGACACGCTGGCGGACACGTACTTCTGCAACTTCTCGCTCTTTCAGTCGATTCCCGACTCGTGGGCGATCAAGCAGTTGTTCCCCGTGATGCCCATCCACCGGCTGAACGAGGCGCCGACGCGGCAGGCCGTGCTCGGCGACATCACCTGCGATTCCGACGGGAAGCTCGACCAGTTCATCGACCGGCGGGACGTCAAGCGCACGCTCGCGCTGCACCCCTTCAACGGTGATCCGTACTACATGGGCGTCTTCCTGGTCGGGGCGTATCAGGAGATCCTCGGCGATCTCCACAACCTGTTTGGCGACACCCACGCGGTGCACGTCAGCCTGGGCCCGTCGGGCAACGTCGTTCTCGAGTCGGTGATCAAGGGCGACACGGTTCGCGAGGTGCTCGACTACGTCGAGTTCGATGCCGAGATGCTCTTGCGCAAGCTCCGCGACAGCGTCGAGGAAGCGGTGCGCGAGAACCGCATCGACTTCGAGGAATCCGGACGCCTGCTCCGCTTCTACGAAGACGGTCTCCACGGGTATACCTATCTCGAGGATCCCAGCGAGCGATAACGCCCGAGGCTGGCGCCGATTCATCACGAAGGCGTTACTCGGGTTGTGTCTGCTGACGGCCGCGTGGTCGGCGGCCGTGGCGCTGGCCGGCGGGGTCGATCTCTCGATCGCGGGCGTCACCGTGACGTCCAACGCGCCAATTCGTCCCCTTCTGGCCTCGGCGTTCTTTCTTGCGATGTACGCGCTTTCAGGTGGATCGCTCCTCCCTGGCATCCGGTTGCCCGGACCGCGCGGACTGGCATGGACGTTGACGGCGTGCGTGGTGTTTGTGGCCTGGCTCTACGGCACCAAGTCGGTCGTTGGTGCCGATTCGTACGGCTATCTGAGCCAGTCGGACCTCTGGGCCCAGGGATCCCTCAAGATTCGCCAGCCCCTGGCTGCTGAAGTGCCGTGGCCGGATGCCGGGTGGATGTTTTCTCCGGTCGGCAGCTACCGGCCGATGAACCTGTACCGGCGCGTGGAGGGCGAAGATCGCTGGTCGATCGTGCCGCTCTATCCGATCGGCCTGCCGTTGCTCCTCGCGGGGGCGGGCGCCATCGGCGGCTTCCAGGCCAAATTCATGGTGGTGCCCCTCCTGGCGGGCCTGCTCGTCATCGCGACCTATGGAATCGGCGCTCGTCTCGCGTCGCCGACCGCCGGGCTGATTGGCGCGTGGCTGGTCGCGACGAGCCCTGTACTCCTTTTCATGATGATGCCGGTGATGAGCGACGTTCCCGTGTCGGCGCTCGTCGCGGCCTCGTTCTTCCTATTAATCGGGCCCGGGCTTGTACGCGCCGGCGGCGCCGGCGCGTTGATCTCACTGGCGGTGCTCGTGCGGCCCGTGCTCGCGCCGCTGGTCGGCGTCTTGGGCCTTTGGTACGTCATTCGGTTCTTCGAGCGCGCGAATCGGGCCGCCGCGCTTCGTGAGGCGGTGGCGTTCGCCGCGGGCGGGCTGCCGGCTGCCATTCTCTTTGGCGCGACGAACAACTACCTGTACGGATCGTGGGCGACGACCGGGTATGGGTCGCTCGAGCCACGGTTCGCGCTGTCGTACGTTGCCGCGAATGTCCGCAACTACGTGGGATGGTTTGCAGAGACCCAGACACCGGCCGCGTTTCTCGGCATGCTTGCGCTGTTCATTCCGAGCCGGAAACTGTGGCCAGAAGGCGCGACGAATCCGGCTCGGTGGATCGCCGGCTTGTCGGTCGTCGTGATCTGGGCGCTGTACTTCGTCTACGAAGTCTGGGACGCGTGGTGGTATCTGCGGTTTCTGCTGCCGTCGTATCCGTTCATCCTGGTCGGTGTCGGAGCCGTTGGCGCGGCGCTGATCCGTGGTCGCGGACGTGTGGCGCGCGCGGCGCTCGGCACGGCCGTGATCGCGTGGGGCGTCTTCCAAATCTGGACAGCCATCGATCGCCGGGCGTTCCACATCTGGAGGGACGATCGCCGGGCCGTCACGGTCGGGCAGATGACTCGCGCGATTGCCGGGCGCGACAGCCTCATCCTCGCCGGGGAACACACCGGCAGCGTCAGATACTACGGCGGCCGGATGACGGGCTACTACCTGTTTCTCAAGAACGCCTGGGTCGATCGGGCCATTGACTGGCTTAACAAGCAGGACATTCATCCCTATCTGCTCCTCGAGGAATGGGAGCTGGCTGAAGTGCGCAAGTTGTTCGAGGGGCAGGAGGCCGTCAAGGCACTGGATCGGGCGCCGATCGCGATCTTCCGGGACCCGGGGACGGTGTACCTGTTCGATCTTCAACGTGGCGATGGTGTGCCGGCGGTGCCGCCGATGCTCTGGACCGGAGTGGACCGCGGCGTCTGGGCGATTCCAGGCTCCGGGGCGCCGCCAGCGCTGCTCGGGCGGCTGCGCAGTCAGCGCTGACTACTCCGGTTTGAGCCGGTAGAGTCGCGACTCCGAGTTCGCCCAGGGCTTCGTCGTCACGAGCTCGATGCCGGGTCTGCGCCGAAGGTCGCGGACGGCTCTGCGGTACCGTCGGTTACTCATGAACTCGCCGTGCAGCGCGAAATACTCCACGCCGCGGGATCGCAAATAGTCGATGGATCGATCGGTCGGGAAGTACCGCACACGATCCATGAACTCCTCGTAGGACGGTGGAAAGAAGCCACTGTTGCCGTTGACGAGCCGCTGCCAGTGGAACGTCGAGAAATAGATGTAGGTGGCGTCGAAGTGCACGCCCCATTCGTTCGTGCCGACGGGGAGCTCGGCGAGCACGACCGGTGAGGTCTTGCTCAGCGTGTCGTAAATGTCGGGCGGGCTCGACCATACCGGTTCGAGCTCCAGACGCGGCATCGGCTCGATGGCGACCGTGGCGAGGACGCACGCCACGAGGGGCACGCGCCATCTAGTGCCACCGCCTGAACATCGTGGCGGCGCCAAACGACGCCAGGATCGCCAGCGTCATGGACACGATCATCGCGAACCGCGCGGGTACCCGGAGCCCGCGAAATGGCGGAATCCAGTCACGCAGCCAATGGAAGGTCATGCCGTTGAATCCAAACGATCCATCGACGGCGATGGCCAGGCCACCGGCGTAGGCCAGACGGACAACATTGAGGGGCGGCCACAGGGCCACCGCCGACAGCACCATCGGCGCGAAGCCGGGGAAGAACTGGCGTTCCGGCTTGCCGTCAGTCGACCACGCCACGTACATCCTGCTGCGCGGGTGCGGCTCGAAGTAGTCGCCAGGAGTCGCGCTGTACTCCGCGACGGCGAAGTCCGGCCGCTCGCCGAGCATGGATTTGTTGCGGGCGTACTGAACGGCGACCGGCGCCGTCAGCATCGCGGCCACGACCGCGCCCGCGGCGAGCGCGCGCAATGGCGCGATCGGCCGTCCGCGGGCGAGCCAGAGCACGAGCGTGACCGGCACCAGGAACACGGCGAGATAGCACCCGTAGTACAGCGACGACAGGGTTTGCGCCGCGACCGCCAGGCCGGTGAGCACGCCGTCACGAACACGGCCCGTCACCATCGTCCGGTGGAGTCCGATCAGCACCAGGGGCATCCACATCGCCATCTGCAGTTCCAGATGGCTGTAGTGCTCGAAGCGGTATGGACAGACCGCGAAGATCACGCCGCCGACGACCGCCGCGTCGCGGCGCCCCGTCAGCCTCCGCAGGAGGAAGTACATCGT
Source organism: uncultured Acidobacteriota bacterium (assembly GCA_963730485.1). Taxonomy (GTDB): domain Bacteria; phylum Acidobacteriota; class Vicinamibacteria; order Vicinamibacterales; family SCN-69-37; genus CAVTYZ01. Next base: position 22,827 of record CAVSRY010000007.1, read on the forward strand.
GACGCCCGACAGCGCGAACCCTGACAACAGCAGCAGCGTGTAGACCGTCAGCTGATGAGCGCCCAGCCAGAGGAACGGCGCCGCCATCAGGCCCTCCACGATCACGGGATCGGAGTAGGTCAGCGTCAGCCGCTCGGGATAGAAGATGTTGCCGTCAAACAGGTGAAGCGGGTCTCGGACGATCTGGTGCGCGATCCACGCCACGCGCCACGTCGAGAACAATGGGTCGCCCTTGTCGGGAACCGAATGGAGCAGGGACGCCTGGGGCCAGGTCAGCGCCGCGACAAACGCCGCAAATCCGACCGTCACGATCGCGAGCTCCATCAGGAAGCTCGTCAACGACTGCTTCGGACGGCCGTGGCCGGGGTCGACCTCGGACGCGGTGTCGTGCTCGCGCACGATCAACGCCTTGATGCGCGGGTGATGCCGAACGAACCAGTGCCGGACCGCGGCGACGATCGCCGCCAGAAGGAACGCGCGGCTTGGCCGGCTCATCGACCAGCGCGACCCGGCGACATAGGTTTCCAACGGACCGAAGATCACGACGAGTACGCCCAGCGCCACCAGCGCCGCGACGATGGCATCGGCCACGACGGCGGCGGTGGGAATGTTCGCGGCGGCTACTATCTGGAACGGCGGTCACCTGACGCATGGTATAGGATGAACGGCCGATGCGGCTGTCGGTCGTCATCCCTGCCTACAACGAACGCGCAACAATTCGCCAGCTGGTGGCCGCAGTCCTCGCTGTCAATCTCGACGGGTCTCGATCGCGAGCTCGTCATCGTCGATGACGGCTCGACCGACGGCACACGGGAGATCCTGAACAGAGCTCGACGGCCGCGATGGCGTGCGTGTCTTCCTGCAGCCGAAGAACTTCGGCAAGGGCGCGGCCGTCGCGAGAGGGTTCAAAGAGGCGACCGGCGACATCCTCGTGATCCAGGATGCTGACCTCGAGTACGACCCACAGCAGTTTCCTGTCCTGCTCAGGCCCATTCTCGATCAGCGTGCCGACGTCGTGTTCGGATCCCGATTTCTTGGAAGCGCGGCCGGGCATCGCGTGCTGTACTTCTGGCACTCGGTCGGCAACAAGATGCTGACGCTCCTGTCGAACGCCGTCACCGACCTCAATCTCACCGACATGGAAACCTGCTACAAGGCGATGACGAAGCAGATCGCGTCGCGCCTCGATCTGCAGTCGCAGCGTTTCGGCGTGGAGCCTGAGATTACCTGCAAGGTCAGCCGGCTCGGCGCCAGGGTGTACGAGGTGCCGATCACCTACCACGGCCGAACCTATGCGGAGGGTAAGAAGATCGGGTTCAAGGACGCGGTGCAGGCGGTGTGGACGTTGGCCCGGTATGCGAGGTGGACGCCGCCACGTTGAGCCGGCCGTACTTCGTGATGAGCCGCCAGGGAGTGAGGAGCGACTCCGTCAAAACGGCTGATGACACCTTCGAGTAACCCTCCTGGCGCTCGACGAAGACAATCGGCACTTCGCCAATCCGGCAGCCGACGCGCGCGGCCTGGAACAGCATCTCCGTCAGAAACGCGTAGCCATTCGCGCCGGCGTTTTCGAATGGCACCTTAGCGAGCGCCTCCCGCCTCCACAGGCGGAACCCGCTGGTGCAGTCCGAAGGCTGGAGGCCGGTGACGAAGCGAATGTACCGATTCGCAAACGCGCTCAGCATGATGCGGTGCAGCGGCCAATTGACGACGCTGACGCCGTGGAGATATCGGGACCCGATCGCGACGTCGTGCGTGTCCAACGCGCGCAGGAGATCCGGCAGGTAGGCCGGATCGTGCGAAAGGTCAGCGTCCATCTGCCCGATGGCGTCTGCACCGGACGCGATCGCATGCCGCAGGCCGTCGATATACGCCACGCCCAGACCGCGCGGACCTGTCCGATGGAGCACTTCGACCCGTCCGTTGGTCTGCCGTGCGAGCGAGTCGGCGATCTCCCCGGTTCCGTCAGGCGAGCCATCGTCGACGACGAGCAGACGGGCGAAGTCGTGCTGAAGAATCAGACCGGCGACCCGCTCGAGATTGGGACGCTCGTTGTAGGTTGGCAGAACGACCAGCAGGTTCATCGCGCGGCTGCTCTCCGGCTGTGGCCGCTAATTATCCAGCGACCGCGACCATGGCGGGCCGCAGGACGTCGTCGCCCATGACGTACCCGGGACGGACCACGCCGACGATCCGGCCGGCGGGGACACCGTTGACCGCCGGCGTCGTGGCGACGGCTTCGTGCCGGGCAGGGTCGAAGGCGCTGCCAAGCGGATCGACACGCGTGACGCCCAGGCCCTCGAGCACGTTCAGAAACTGCTGGGCCACGAGCGAGATCCCTTTCACGAGCGGATCCTCGGGCCGATCGGCGCCGGCGGCGAGCGCCCGGTCGACGTTATCGAGCACTTCGAGGAAGGACACGATCAGCGCACGCCGGCTTCGCTCGACATCCTTCGTGATCTCTTTCCGCAGCCGCACGCGCGCCTGGTCGAACTCGTCCGCGGCGCCTCGATACTTGCTCAGGATCTGCTGCAGCTCCGCATCCTTGGCCGCCAGCCGCTCTTCGAGCTCTTCGATGTACGTGGGTTTGAGCCGGGGTTCCTCGCCAGCTTCCGCGGGTGTCTCCTCACCGCGCGCCCACCAGCGGCGGTCCGTCACTTTCAAATCAGACATATGGGCTAATTTACCGTCTCTGACACTTTCGGTGCGTACGAGAAGCTCAGGGTACCGCCCTCGATGGCGATCGTTACGGTACCGCCGTGTTCCAGGCGGCCGAAGAGCAGCTCGTCGGTCAGCGGGTCGCGGACATCGCGCTGGATGACGCGCGCGAGCGGTCGCGCGCCGAAGACCGGGTCGTAGCCCTTGGTCGCGAGCCATGCCCGGGCCTCCGGCGTGAGGGTGATGGCCACATGCCGTTCGGCGAGCTGCGCTTCGAGCTGCAGGATGAACTTCTCGACGATGGTCTCCATGACGTCGGGAGAGAGTCGGCCGAAGGTCACGATCGCGTCGAGGCGATTGCGGAACTCGGGCGAGAACACGCGCTCGATGGCCGCCTTCGACTTCGCGGCGGCATCGCGGGTTGCCGTTCCGCCCGCGCGGTCGGCGCCCCCGCCCTCGAAGCCGATGGCTCCGGCGCTCATCTCGCGCGAGCCGGCATTGGACGTGAGGATGAGCACGACGTTCCGGAAATCCGCCTTGCGTCCGGTGTTGTCGGTGAGCGTCGCGTGGTCCATGACCTGGAGGAGGACGTTGTAGATGTCCGGGTGCGCCTTCTCGATTTCGTCCAGGAGCACCACGCTATACGGATGTGTCCGCACGGCGTCCACCAGCAGCCCGCCCTGTTCGAAGCCCACGTATCCGGGCGGCGCGCCAATCAGCCGCGCGACCGCATGCTTCTCCATGTACTCGCTCATGTCGAAGCGGACGAACTCGTTGCCCAGCAGGATGGCGAGCTGTCGCGCGAGCTCCGTCTTGCCGACGCCGGTGGGACCTGTGAAGAGAAACGTGCCGGCGGGATGATCCGGCAGCCCCAGCCCCGCGCGTGACCGCTTGATGGCCTGCGCGACCAGGTGCACCGCCTCATGCTGCCCGAAGACCACGCGCTCGAGCGACTCCTCGAGCGTGCGCAACCGTTCCCGATCGGAGGATGACGCCTGGCGCGCGGGGATGCGGGCCATCCGCGCCACGATGGCTTCGATGTCTCCGGCATCGACGACGGGTGCGGTCGTGGAGCCGGCCGCGCGCGCCAGTCGCGTGACCGCACCGGCCTCGTCGATGACGTCGATCGCGCTGTCCGGCATCTTGTAGTCACGGAGGTGTCTCGACGCGAGCCGGGCGGCGGCGTCGAGCGCGGCGCTGGTGTACGTCACCTCATGGTGTTCCTCGTAGCGCGCCCGGAGCCCGCTCAGGATCCTCACGGTTTCCTCGATGGACGGCTCGTCGATGACGATCTTCTGGAGGCGCCGCGCCAGCGCGCGGTCCTTCTCGATCTGCTTGAACTCCTCGAACGTCGTCGATCCGATGACGCGGAGGTCGCCGGCCGTCAGCACCGGCTTGATCATCGTCGCCAGATCCATGGTCCCGCCGGCGGTGGCGCCGGCGCCCACGGTCGAATGGATTTCGTCGATGAACAGGATCGCGCGCGGCCGCGCGGCAAGCGATCGCATGACGGCCTTGAAGCGCTCCTCGAAATCGCCGCGGAACCGCGTGCCGGCCAGAAGCGCGCTCGTGTCGAGCGAGAACACCTCGGCGCCGCGCAGGATCTCGGGCACGTCTTCCTGCAGCAGCCGTATGGCCAGCCCCTCGGCCATCGCCGTCTTGCCGACGCCGGCTTCGCCCACGAACACCGGGTTGTTCTTGCGGCGCCGGCAGAGGACTTCGATCGTTCGTTGCAGCTCGGTCGTCCGCCCGATCAAGGGATCCAGCAGGCCCGCGCGCGCGCGATCGGTCAGGCTCAGGCAATAGGACGCGAGCGGATCGCGCGAGGACGAGGGCCCTTCCTCGCCGCTGCCGGACGGCGCGTCGCCTTCAGCGCCGGTCACGTGCTCGCTCGATCCGTCGCGCGTGATGCCGTGGGAAATGAATTCCAGGACGGTCAGACGCGTGACGCCCTGGCTCTCGAGCAGCCGCGCGGCCTGCGACTTCGACTGCTGGAGCATCGCGGCCAGGATGTCGCCGGCGTTGACCTCGGCGCGCTGTGCGCTCTGCACGTGCAGCACCGCGGTCTGAAGCACGCGGCGGAACGCCACGGTCTGTTCGGGCTCGCGCTCCTGGCCGCGCCGCAGGCGCTCGACGGACTCTTCGAGGAAGTCGTTCAGCTCGCGACGCAGGCGCTGGAGATCCACGCCGCACGCCTTGAGAATCCGCTCGCCCTCGGGGTCGTGCGCGAGCGCGTAGAGCAGGTGTTCGAGCGTCAGGTAGGCATGCCGGCGCGACACGGCCTCACGAAACGCGATGGTCAGGACGATCTCGAGAGAGGCGGAAAACACTCTAAGTTGATTATAGACAGTACGACAGGTGCGACGGGTACGACCGGTCCCCGGAACCTTCTGGCGCAGGTCATCTTTCTTAGTCTTTCGGACTCACACATCCGCCCCGAACGGCTCGATCGCTGTCTAGGAAGGAATCCAAGCCGTCATTGACGCGTTCTGTGCGTCACGCGAACGAAAGATGACGAACGCCAGTTGGTTCCTTGGACCTGTCGTACCCGTCGCACCTGTGCTCTACGCCTCTTCTGTCACCGCCTGGAGCGGAAACCCCGACTCCCGCGCGCTCGAGATGACCGTCTCGGCTTTCGTCTCGGCCACCTCCCACGGATACACGCCCGCGATCCCTCGTCCGTTCACGTGGACGTGCATCATGATCTGGTAGGCCTCGGACGCGGTTTTCTGGAACACCGACATCAGCACTTCCACGACGAACTCCATCGTCGTGTAGTCGTCGTTGAGCAGAACGACCTTGTAGAGCGTCGGTTCCTTTTTCTGGATCTGAACGCGCTCTTTGACGGCGCCGCCGGTGTCGGTCATTTCAGACGCTGCATACGGTCGAGGACGTCCCGGACCTTGCGCATCTCCTCGCCGTACAGGGCCCAGTCGCCGGCCCGCTGCGCCTTCTCCGCGTTGTCGAAGTGCGTCTTCGGCTTCGGCGGCGAGCGCGGCCAGGTCGTCCGAGGCGCCTGGAGCCGCGACCTCCTCCGGATCGATCGGCAGGCCGGCCGTCGGGATCACCGACGTGGCGGTGCTCGCGAGCTGGTCCGGCGCCAGGGCCTTCTCGACCTCGCGGCCGAAGATCTGCGCCAGGCACTTCGTGAGCGTTTCAGCCATCACGATCTGGTTCTGGTAGGCGACGATGACGCGCTTCAGCTCCGGGATGCTGCTTTGCGGCGACCGGAGGTAGAGCGGCCGCACGTAGATGAGCGACTCGCCGATGGGAATGACGAGCAGCGTGCCCCAGATGACCTGCGAACCCTGCTGGTTCCAGAGCGTGATCTGCGGCGAGATCACCTGGTCCTGATTGATGCGGCCCTGAATCTGACGCGGACCGTAGACGATCTTCTGTTTCGGAAACTGGAACACGACGAGCTGGCCGTAGTGCTCGGCATCGCTGCGCGCCGCCATCCATGCCGCGAGGTTGTCCTTGGCGCGCGGCGTGAACGGCAGCATCTGGATGAACTCGGTCTTCGTGTCGCCCGGCAGCGTCATCATCGTGTAGTAGGGCTGCATCGGCTGCGAGTTCTGCCCGGACTCGAGCACCGGCCACTGCCACTGGTCTTCCTTGTTGTAGAAGACCACCGGGTTGGTCATGTGGTACGTCGCGTACATCTGCGCCTGCGTCCGGAACAGGTCTTCCGGGTACCGGACGTGCCGCCGCAGATCCGCGGGCATGTCGTGGAGCGGATGGAGCAAGCCCGGGGAAGATGTTCGCCAGGGTCTGCGCCAGCGGATCGGCCGGATCGGCCAGATAGAACGAGACGGAGCCGTTGTACGCGTCGGTGACGATCTTCACGGAGTTGCGAATGTAGTTGATCTCCGGCGCTGGCTGCGAGGCGAGGCGTGGAGTACGGGTAGTTGGCCGTCGTCGTGTAGGCGTCCTGCATCCAGTACATCCGGCCGCCGCTCAGCACCGGATACGGATCCGCATCGTAGGTGAGGAACGGCGCGAGCTCGCGGACGCGCTCGTCGATCTCGCCGGTGGAACATGATCCGGCTCTCGCCGGTGATCTGGTTGCTGACGAGAATGTCCGTGCTGCGGAAGCGGATGGCGAACATCAGCCGGCGCAGGAGCGATCCCACCGGCACGCCACCCGACCCGGTGTAGGACGTCGTCTCGTAGCCCACGTCGCCGCGCCGCGGCCGCGCCGTGGCTTCGCCTCGCGGATAGTGGAACTCGGGCTGTCTGCGTCTTGACGAGGGCGTAGGTGCTCGACAGCTCCCCGTAGTAGACGCTCGGCTGGTCGACACTGCAAATCGACGGTCGACACCGGCGGGAGGTCGCGGACGAAGAGCACGGGCAGGCCTTCAGTGGTGACCTGGTTGACCGGCCCGAGCGTGAGGCCGTAGCCGTGCGTGAACGTCAGCCGCTCGTTGACCCACGAGCGGGTCGGCATGCTCTCGGTGTTCAGCTCGCGCACCGACAGCATCACCTGCCGCAGCTTGCCGTCGATCATGTAGCGGTCGTTGTCGATGTTCTGGAAGTCGTAGTAGGTCCGGATCGACTGGATCTGCGCGAACGTCTGCAGGAGCTGTTCGTGATCCCACAGCCGGACGTTCTCGACCGTGCCGGCGTTCTGGATGATGTCGCGCGCCGTCAGCTCCGCGTCGCCCGAGATCTCACGCTCCTCGACCTCGTTGAGCCCGTAGGCGCGCCGCGTGGCGGCGATGTTGTGCTCGATGAACGGCTGCTCCATGTTCTGCTCGTTCGGGATCACGAGGAACCGCTGGATCAGACCCGGCGTACACGCCGGCCACCATGGACACCGCGACGTAGAGCGCCACGGCGAGTGGAAGCGGCCAGGCCCGCGTGCTGAAGCCCTGCCACACCGCAAGGGCGGCGCCGAGCGACGAGGGTGCCGACCGATATCCAGAGAAACGGGATCGTGGCGTAGACGTCCGAGTACGACGCGCCGAACCCGACGCTGGAGGACGCCTGCGTCAGCAGCGTCGTCGGAATCTGCAGCCACGCGCCCCACGCCATCAGCCCAAAGACGAGTGCCGCGAGCAGCGACAGGTGGCGCCGCGCCGACGGTGACGAGTCGGATTCGCGGCCATGACGACAAGCCCGGCCGCGTCTCGACCACGAAGCTGCCGGAGAGCACGTAGTAGAGCAGGCAGCCGAAGAGCGCGATGACCGAGACGAGCAGCGCCTGCTGGCGAACGGCTTGGTAGACGGGCAGACGGAAGACGTAGAACCCGATCTCGCGTCCGAAGAGCGGATCGGTCTGTCCGAACGGCGCGGCGTGAAAGTAGCTGAGCCACATCAGCCAGCTCGACGCGCCGGCGATGCCAGCTCAGCAGCGCCACGATGATCGAGACCGGCATCGCGAGGCCGGCGATTTGCGGCCCTTCGAGCGAGATCTCCTGTCCGTCGGCGCCCGTGCCCAGCACCACACGGCGCCGCTCCGACGTCCGGCGCCGCGCGAACCGAAGATTCACGTAGAGAAACAGGAAGACCAGGCCAAACGTGAGGGCGAAGACGAGGCCCTGGGCGTTCAGGCTCCGCAGGAACACGCCTTCGTACCCGATCTCACGGAACCACAGCCAGTCGGTATAGAAGCCGACGGCCGTCGGCACGATGAACAGCAGGAACGCGGCTACGATCAAGAGCCCGGGCAGGCTGCGCAGCCTCATTGGCGGATCCTCACGGATTCCGACAACCTTATCACGCAGGGTTTTGGCCGTTCGTGATACAGAATTGGCATGTTACCCGTCGGTTCAGCCGCTCCGGATTTCTCTCTTCCCAACCAGAATCGGTCCGCCGTGAGCCTCGCGGACTTTCGAGGCCGAAAGCACGTCGTCGTGGCGTTCCATCCGTTGGCGTTCACGCCGGTGTGTTCGGCCCAGGTCCAGACCTACGAACGCGAGCGCCCGCGGCTCGACGCGCTCGACGCCCACGTGCTCGTGATCAGCAACGACGCGGGGCCCTCGAAGAAAGCGTGGGGCGACTCGCTCGGCGGTGTGTCGTACGACCTCTTGAGCGACTTTCATCCGCACGGCGCAGTGGCTGCCCGCTACGGTGTGCTGCGCGACGACGGCCTGGCCGAGCGCGCGATCTTCCTCGTCGACAAAGCGGGCGTCATCCGATGGACGAAACACCACGACATTCCCGAACACCCGGATTTCGAGGAGCTGGTCCGCGAGATTCGAGAAGCTCTGAGGAACGGGCGCCTGAGCGGCGGCCCGATGTCGAACTCGCTCCGTTCGTGTCGTGCTAGCTCCGCGGCGCCGGGATCAGACGGGCCATCAGCACGCCCTTGATGCCGGCGACCTTCTTCAGCACGTCGGCCGGCACCGGCGCATCGAGGTCCACCACCGTGTAGGCGACCTCACCGCGCGACGAGTTGACCATGTCGTGGATGTTGAGGCCGGCCTGACCGAACACTTCGGAGATCTGGCCGAGCATGTTCGGCACGTTCGCGTTCGCGCACACGAGCCGGTGCTCCGTGCTGCGGGGCACGACGACTTCTGGGAAGTTGACCGCGTTCCGGATGTTGCCGTTCTCGAGGAAATCGCGGACCTGATCGACCACCATGATCGCGCAGTTCTCTTCGGCCTCTTCGGTGGAGGCGCCGAGGTGCGGCAGCGTGATGCAGCGTCGGTGGTTCTTGGTGAGGTTCGTGGGGAAGTCGCTGATGTACGCGTGGAGCCGCCCGGCATCGATCGCGTCCACGACCGCCTGTTCGTCGACGATGCCTTCGCGCGCGAAGTTCAGGATCACGGCGCCCTTCTTCATGAGCGCGAGGCGCTCGGTGTTCACGAGCTTCTTCGTCGCGTCGTTCAGGGGCACGTGCACGGTGACGAAATCCGCGGCGCGAAACACCTCGTCGAGCGAACGCGCCTTCTTGACCGACGAGGAGAGCTGCCACGCGCCCTCGACCGTCAATCCCGGATCGAAACCGACGACGTTCATGCCGAGCGAGACCGCCGTGTTGGCGACCAGCCGGCCGATGGCCCCGAGCCCGAGCACGCCCAGCGTCCGGCCGGGCAGCTCGTATCCCGCGAATGTCTTCTTCTGCGCCTCGACCGCCTTGCTGAGCTCGTCGTCCGACCCTTCGAGGTTTCGGGCGAAGTCCCACCCCTCGCAGATCTGACGGCAGGCGAGGATGAGGCCGGCGATGACCAGCTCCTTCACGGCGTTGGCATTGGCGCCCGGCGTGTTGAATACGGGAATGCCCCGCGTGGTCATCTTCGGAATCGGGATGTTGTTGACGCCCGCACCGGCGCGGCCGACGGCCTTGAGGCTCTTCGGGATGTCGCCGCTGTGCATGTTCGCCGAGCGCAGCAGGACAAGGTCGGGATCCTTGACGTCGTTGCCGATCTGATACGAGCTGGCGGGCAGGCGTGAGAGGCCGATCTTCGCGATGTTGTTGAGGGTCAGGACATTGAACACGGGCATGCTCCAAAGGCGGCCCGTCGGAGCGCCGGGCCAGCTTCCGATCATGTCAGAGTCAGCGGCCTTAATGCACGCAGGGCTGTTTCAGGCGGCGGTCGACGGGCCGGAAGACCATGAGCGACGCGGCCAGGGGCGGCGCGGCGCGGAACTCCGGGTCATCAGCGGCGCGATCGAACTTGTACTCGACGCCCCGCCGGACATAGACGATCGAGGCGTCAGGGTGCCGCCGCACCTCGAAGTACGGGATGTAACGTCTCGCCGCTGATTGCAGGTACTCATCCGACGATCGCACGATCTGGACCACGTCCCGCTGATACCCGAAGATCTGCGCCGTCGCCGGAATCAGGAAGTGGTTGGAACGGCCGCCCTCCGTTCGAAGATTCGAGAACATGGCCCACGTCGCGGTGGTGTGCAGACCCAGATGCGGTGCCGCGCCATTGAGAAACACGAGCAAGGGCACCACGGCGAGGATCGGCTGCGGCAACACGAAAACTCGCCGGTCGGCGTGGGTCGCCGATCGCCGGTGCAACAACAGCGCGCCGAACGCGGCCAGCAGGCTGGTGCCGTACACCCACCAGGCGAAGTTCGAGACGTCACGGCTCGACGGCGCGCTGTTCGACGAATGGCTGCACGATGAACGCGTAACCGGCGAAGATTGCGGCGACGATCCATGACGCCCATTGGAGACGTTGCCGTCCGAGCAGGTCCGCGGCCTCAGCGACGAATCGTCCGGATGCGAACAGGGCCAGCACGGCGAACAGCATCGACGAGAAATTGTAGAAACCGCTCAATGGATTCGTGGCGAGGATCCAGTGGAACAGCATGTCCAGCCAGGATGCCGAGATGTCGCGTCGATCGGAACACGAGGAGCAACGGGATCGCGATCTCGAAGCCGAGCGACGCATGAATGCTGAGTGCCGCCAGCGCGGGAGACGCCGGAAGAAACGGAAACACCTCCCGCTCGCGCGCGTAGAAGACGGCGCCGCAGCTCACGGATGGATCGAACCAGTCCGCGTTCAGCTTGTGGAACGCGGCGAAGAAGTAGAGCGCGATCAGCGACCAACGCACGGACGGACCGAAGACGCGAAACAGCTCCGTCCGATCGACCGACAGGCGGCGGTGCGTGACCGCGAGCACAACGACGCTCAGGAGGAATGCGGCCGCGATGGCGGACGCGAACAGCGCGTGATTGGCGGTGCGCGGAGTGACGGGCAAAGTCGCCTGCAGGTGCAGCGCCATCAGGACCGACAGCGCCAACGTCGAACCAGGACGAGTCAGCACCCAGAACGCCGCCAGCACCTCCAGCCATGACTGGCTCCAGAGGTCGAACGAACCGATGTGGAAGAGAACCGCGGCCGCCCAGAGGTAGGAAAACAGCGCGGAGGACGTCCCGGTCGTTCGCCGACGCGGAGTCGTCCGTAGCTGGGAATGCAGCGCTTCTGGCGCCGTCTGACTGGGGAGCCATGACGCGACGCCATACTATCTACCAGAACACGCCGCCAGTGCACTCAGGGCCGTTTCAGCCGGCGATCGAACGGTCGAAACACCACGAGCGACGCCGCCACGGTGGGAGCTGGGTGAATTCCTGGTCGTCCCTCGTCGCAGAACTAGCTGTTGTCCGGCACCCTGGCAGGGCTCACGAACGGCATCATTTCGCGCAGATCCGCGCCGACCTTCTCAAGCAGCTGAGTCCGTTCCGCCTTGCGCTGCGCGTTGAACCACGGCCGGCCGGCTTCGTGTTCGCCGACCCACTTGCGGGCGTAGTCGCCGTCCTGAATCTCCTTCAGCATCTGCTTCATCTCGCGCTTCGTCTCCTCGGTGACGATGCGCGGACCGCCGGTGTAGTCGCCGTGCTCGGCGGTGTCGCTGATCGAGTAGCGCATGTAGCTCAGGCCGCCGCGGTAAATCAGATCGACGATGAGCTTCAGCTCGTGCAGGCACTCGAAGTACGCGATTTCCGGCTGATAGCCCGCCTCGACGAGCGTGTTGAAGCCGGCCTTCACGAGCGCGCTCGTGCCGCCGCAGAGCACGGCCTGTTCGCCGAAGAGGTCGGTCTCGGTCTCTTCCGAGAACGTGGTCTCGACGATCCCTGCGCGGCCGACGCCAATCGCGCTGCCGTAGGAGAGCGCGAGCGCCTTGGCTTGTCCGGTCGCGTCCTGGTGAACCGCGATGAGCGCCGGCGTGCCGCCGCCCTCGACGTAGAGCTCGCGGACGCGATGGCCCGGCGACTTCGGCGCGATCATCGTGACGTCCACGTCCTTCGGCGGCGCCACGGTGCCGAAGCGGATGTTGAAGCCGTGCGCGAACATCAGCATCTTGCCGGCGGAAAGATTCGGGCCGATCGCCTCGCGGTAGAGCGTGGCCGCGGCCGTGTCGGGCACGAGGACCATGATCACGTCCGCCCACTTCGTCGCCGCCGCCGGCGTCATGACCTCGAGGCCTTCTTTCTCGGCCGCTGCCTTGGACTTGCTGCCCTCGTGGAGGCCAATGCGAACCGTGACGCCGGTGTCGCGCAGGTTCAGCGCATGGGCGTGCCCCTGCGAGCCGTAGCCGAGCACGGCTACCTTGCGGGCACGAATGAGAGAGAGGTCAGCGTCGCGGTCGTAGTAGATGGTGGCCATTGGTTCCTCAGGAAAGGCTTGGGGCTTGAGACTTGGGGCTTGGGACGTGTCGGTCTTGACTCGTGAGGCTAGATTCTAAGGCTTGAGGCACACGGCCACAGCGAACTTGGCAGGCCGCAAGCCCCGAGCCCAAGCCTCAAGCCGAAGCGTCTCGTTAGACCGAGAACGAGACTCCGGCGTCGACCGCGTCAACGGCCGCGGCCGCTGACGTCGCCGCGCGGGCGGTGGCGCCGCGAGTCATCGCGAGGCATCCGGTCTTGGCGACTTCGAGCACGCCGAAGGGACGGAGGATCTCGAGCAGGCCGTCGATCTTCTCGTCGGCGCCGGTGATCTCGATGATGAGCGAGTCGGGCGCGACGTCGACGACGCGCGCGCGGAACACGTCCACGAGCTGCATGACCTGGCTGCGCGACTCGGCGCTCGCCGCGACCTTGATGAGCGCCAGGTGCCGGAACACGGTCGGCACGTCGGTGACGTTCTCGACACTGCGGACATGCAACCAGCTTGTACAGATTCGCTTCGATCCGCGCGGCCGCGCTCGGATTCGCTTCGACGACGAGCGTGATCCGCGAGAGGCCGGGCGTGCCGGCATGACCGACCGTCAGCGACTCGATGTTGAAGCCGCGACGACGGACGAGCGACGCCACGCGCGTTGAGCACGCCAGGCTTGTCGGCGACGAGAACGACGAAAGTAATAGACATGACAGCTCCTAAACGTCCGCGCCGGTTTCGGCGAGCGGCGTCGGCCGGCGAATCATCTTGTGGAGATCCGCGCCGGCCGGGACCATCGGGAACACCGAGTCTTCCTGCTCGACCTGGAAGTCGAGCACGACCGATCCGCCGTGCGCGCGCGCGGCCTCGAACGGCCGGCATGACGTCCTGCCGGCGCGTAATCGCGTGCGACTCGATGCCGTACGCGCCGGCGAGCTTGACGAAGTCCGGGCTGAGCAGCGGCGTCGCGGCGTAGCGGCGCTCGTAGAAGAACTCCTGCCACTGGCGGACCATGCCGAGGTAGCCGTTGTTGATGATCGCGACGTTGACCTTCAGCCGCTCCTGCTGAATCGTCGCCATCTCGCACATCGTCATCTGGAAGCCGCCGTCGCCGACGACCGCCCAGACATCCGCGTCCGGGCACGCCATCTTGGCGCCGATCGCCGCGGGCAGCGCGAAGCCCATCGTGCCGAGCCCGCCGGACGTGATGAGCGTGCGCGGCAAGTCGTGGTGGTAGTACTGCGCCTCCCACATCTGGTGCTGGCCGACGTCGGTCACGACGATGGCCTTGCCGTTGGTCGCGCGCCAGAGGTCGTGAATCACGTGCGCCGCGTACAGATGGCCGTCGTCCGGCAGCTTCTGGATGTCGCGGACGGCCGAGTCGCCCTTGAGCGCGTCGATGCGCCCGGTCCATTCGCCGAGGTCGAGCGTCTCGAGCGCAGGCTGCCAGATGCGGAGCACGTCGCGGACGTCAGCCACGATGCCGACGTCCACCGGCACGTTCTTGCCGATCTCGGCCGGGTCGATGTCCACGTGGATCTTCCGCGCGTTCTGCGCGTAGGTCTTGAGGTTGCCCGTCACGCGATCGTCGAAGCGCATGCCGAGCGCGATGAGGAGGTCGGCTTCCTGGATCGCCGTGTTGACCCAGGCTTCGCCGTGCATGCCCATCATGCCGAGGTTGAGCGGGTGCGACGCCGGCAGGCAGCCGATGCCGAGCAGCGTCATCGCCACCGGGACGCCCGTTCTGTCGACGAACGCGCGGAACTCGTCGGTGGCGTTGCCGAGCATGCATGCCGTGGCCGGCGAGCACGAGCGGACGGCGCGCCGCGCGGATGAGCTCGAGCGCCTGGCGGATGCTCGCTTCGCCGGCGACCGGCGTCGGGCGAATGAAGTCCGACGAGGGCGCCGCCGCGTCCCAGTCGAACTCGCAGGAGGACTGCTGCGCGTCCTTGGTGATGTCGATGAGCACGGGGCCCGGCCGGCCGGACTTGGCGACGAGGAACGCCTCGCGCACGACGGACGCGACTTCGTCGGCGCGCGTGACGAGGTAGTTGTGCTTCGTGATGGGCAGCGTGATGCCCGTGATGTCGGTTTCCTGGAACGCGTCGGAGCCGATGAGCCGGCTGCCGACCTGACCGGTGATGCAGACGATCGGCGACGAGTCCATCATCGCCGTCGCGATGCCGGTGACCATGTTGGTCGCGCCGGGACCGCTCGTGGCCACGGCCACGCCGACCCGGCCGCTCGCGCGCGCGTACCCGTCGGCCATGTGCGTCGCGCCCTGCTCGTGGCGAACGAGCACGTGCCGGAGCGGGTACTTCAGCATCGCGTCGTACGCCGGAAGGATCGCGCCGCCCGGGTATCCGAACAGGTCGGTCACCCCTTCACGCACGAGGCAGTCCCAGAGAATCTCCGCACCAGTCAGACGAGCCATGTGGACTCCAAAATCCTTGTTAACTTCGAACTTAGAAGTAGAAGTCAGAAGCTACTGAGCGCTTGTCAGCACTCGTTATCGGCGCTATCCGTCCGTAACTTTCTGACTTCTGACTTCTGTACTTCGAACTTGATCCGCTTCTATCCCGTCACTGCTCCCTGCGAGGCCGAGGAGACGAGCCGAGCGTACTTCGCGAGTACTCCACGGGTCGCCCTGGGCGCCGGGCGCCTTCCAAGCTCTTCAGGCGCCGTGCGACCTCGTCGGCCGGCACCTCGATCTCGATCCGATGGGTGGTCTCATCGATCGTGATCATGTCGCCGTCCTGAACGACGGCGATCGGGCCGCCGGACGCGGCTTCCGGCGACACGTGGCCGACCATGTAGCCGTGGGTCGCGCCCGAGAACCGGCCGTCGGTGATGAGCGCCACACTGTCGCCGAGGCCGGCACCCATGATCGCGCCCGTGATCGCCAGCATTTCGCGCATGCCGGGCCCGCCTTTCGGCCCTTCGTAGCGGATGACGATGACGTCGCCCGGCTTGAGAATGCCGGTACGGACGGCCTCGAACGTGGCTTCTTCACTGTCGAAGACGCGCGCGGGGCCGCGATGGCTGTGTCGCGTGTGCCCGGCGACCTTCATCACCGCGCCTTCGGGCGCGAGGCTGCCGCGCAGGATGCACAGGCCGCCCGTCGGCGACAGCGGCGTCGTCAGCGGGCGGACGACTTCCTGTCCGGCCGTTTCGCTGCCGGTCGCGGCTTCCTCGGCGATCGTGCGGCCGGTGACCGTGATCGCGCTCGCCCTTCAGGACGCCCAACTCGAGCAGTCGCTGGGCGACGAGCTTCGTGCCGCCGGCCTTGTGCAGGTCGGTCGCGACGAAGCGGCCGGCCGGCTTGAGGTCCGCGAGCCAGGGCACGCGCCGCGCTCATCGCGTTGAAGAGCTCCAGATCGAGCTCGACACCGGCTTCGCGCGCGATGGCGAGCAGGTGCAGCACGGCGTTGGTCGAGCCGCCCGTAGCGACCACCGACGCAATGGCGTTGTGGAACGCGGCGGGCGTGAGAATCTGCCGCGGCGTGACGCCCCGGCGGACGAGGTCCATGACGAGCTGGCCAGCCGCGCGCGCGACCGCGCCTTTGGCGCCGTCAACGGCCGGCACGTTGTTGCTGCCCATCGGCGAGAGGCCCAGGAACTCGCACACCCCGGACATGGTGTTCGCCGTGAACTGACCGCCGCAGGCTCCGGCGCCCGGACAGGCGACGTCCTCGAGGGCGATGAGCTGCTTGGTCGTGATGCGGCCGGCGGCGTGCGCGCCGACGGCCTCGAAGACGTCCTGGATGGTGACGTTCTTCCCGTCGTTGACGCCGGGCGCGATCGAACCGCCGTAGAGCACGAGGCCAGGCACGTTGATCCGGGCGAGCGCCATGGCGGCGCCGGGAATCGTCTTGTCGCACCCGACGAGCGCGATGACGCCGTCGAGCTGGTTGCCGTCCACGACCATCTCGATCGAGTCCGCGATGACCTCGCGGCTCACGAGCGACATCCGCATGCCGGAGCGTCCCCATCGTGATGCCGTCCGAGATCGAGACGGTGTTGAACTCCATGGCCGTGCCGCCGGCCGCCTGGATGCCCTCGCGGACGTGCTGGGCGAGTTCGCGCAGGTGATAGTTGCAGGGGCCGATTTCGATCCAGGTGTTGGCGATGCCGATGAGCGGTTTGGAGAGTTCCGTGTCCTTGAAGCCGACGGCCTTGAGCATGGCCCGCGCGGGCGCCCGGTGGGGACCCTCCACCAATCCGGCGCTCCGGCGGCGCGGTCCCTTCGGCTCTTCCTGCTGACTGCTCATGCGTCGACGACTCTCCCCCTGGCCCGTATTCGGCTGTGGTTCATCACTTATATCGGGAGGGCGTACATTTGACAAATGAATAATGTTTGAATCTGAATTACTTATGTTTATGAGCCTAGCTCGAGGCTTGGGCCCTGCGGCTTGAGGCCCTCAGGCTGGCGTCTGGGCCCAGCGCCCAAGACTCGAGCCCCAAGCCTGGCCAGTGACGCCGGACTCTGCGACAATGGCTTCCCGTGGAATCTAGAACAACGAGAAGCGCCGGACGCGATCGGCTCGAAGGCCTCCGTCAGGAGCTCGACGCGATCGACTCCGAGTTCGTCGACCTGCTCGTGCGGCGCCAGAACGCCGTGAAGCGGGTCGCGGACGTGAAATCGCGCACGGACGCGCCGCTGCGGGACGTGCTGCGCGAGGCGCGGCAGATCGCGCGGCTCGCGGAGCGGGCGCGCGTCGCAGGGACTCGACGACCTGTTCGTCGTCCGGATGTTCCGCGAGCTCATCGATTTCTCCGTGCGCACACAGGAGGTGCACATCGGGCCGAGCCATCCCGGCAACGATCCGGCGCGGCCAATCACCGTGGTGTTCCAGGGAGCGGAAGGCGCGTTCAGCCACATCGCGGGCCGGCGGTTCTTCGGGCCGCGCACGGCGGACGCGACGTATCGCGGCCTGCCGACGTTCCGCGCGATCCTCGAGGAAGTGCGGTCGGGCGCCGCGGACTACGCGATGCTGCCGATCGAGAACACGACGTCGGGGTCGGTGCACGACGCGTACGACGCGCTGTCGCACACCGATCTCGCGATCGTCGGCGAGGAAGTGCTGCGCATCGAGCTGTGCCTGGTCGGCGTCGAGGACGTGCCGCTCGACGAGCCTGCGGCAGATCTACTCGCATCCGCAGGCGCTCTCCCAGTGCACGGCGTTTCTGGCGTCGCTTCCGCAGGTCACCGTCGAGTCGTTCATCGACACGGCGATGAGCGTCGAGCGGGTCAAGCGCGAGAACGACCCGACGCACGCGGCGATTGCCAGCGCCGAGGCCGCCACGCTGCACGGGCTGCACATCCTCCGCCGCGACATCGCCAACCACCGCGAGAACTACACGCGGTTCCTCGTCGATCGCGCGCGAGGCCGAGCCGTGGGATCCGCGCGTGCCGTGCAAGACGTCGGTCATGTTCGTGACGGCGCACGAGCAGGGCGCGCTGCTGTCGTGCCTGAACGTCATCGCCGGACACGGACTGAACCTGACGAAGCTCGAATCGCGCCCGCGCCCCGGCCGGCCGTTCGAATATCTGTTCTACGTGGATGTCGAAGGCAACGTCGCCGACCAGAACGTCCAGCGTGCGATGGACGAGATCTCGGGGCTGACGCTGTCGATGAAGATTTTCGGGTCGTATCCGGCGCGGACGAAGAAAGAGTAGACGGATCGTTCGTCCGTTCCACGTTCCGCGTTCCTCGGTTCTCGATTGAGAACAGAACGCGGAACGGGGAACGTGGAACCGGGAACGGCGCCGTCAGTACCGATGCAGCGTCGGGTCGATCCTGGCAATCCACTCCAGAATCCCGCCCTTGAGATTCTGAACGCGATCGAAGCCATTTTCCCGTAGCAGATTCACGGCCTTCGCGCTGCGGACGCCGGACTTGCAGTGCACGATGATGTCCGCGCCCCTGGGCAGCTCGTCCATGCGCTTCGGCAGCTCGCCGAGCGGGATCAGCGTGCGAGCCTTCGATGCGCGCGATGTCGTACTCGCGCGGCTCGCGGACGTCGAGCAGGAACACGTCGCCGTTGTCGAGCCGTTCCTTGAGGTCGTCGACGGTGGCCTCGAGCTCGGGCGCGACCGTGCCCTTGTCGGCCGCCTTCACCGCCGGCGTGATGCCGCAGAACTGCTCGTAGTCGATGAGCTTGGTGACGGTCGGGTTGTCGCCGCACACCGGGCACTCGCGATCCTTCTGCAGCTTCAGCGTGCGGAAGCTGCATCTGCAGCGCATCGAACAGCAGCAGCCGGCCGATCAGCGGCTCGCCCGCCCTGAATGATGAGCTTGATCGCTTCGGTCGCCTGAATCGTGCCGACGACGCCCGGCAGCACGCCGAGCACGCCGCCTTCGGCGCAGCTCGGCACGAGGCCGGGCGGCGGCGGCTCCGGATAGAGGCAGCGGTAGCACGGCCCGTTCTTCGTGGCGAAGATCGAGACCTGTCCGTCGAAGCGGAAGATGCTGCCGTAGACGTTCGGCTTGCCGAGCAGCACGCACGCGTCGTTCACGAGGTAGCGCGTGGGGAAGTTGTCCGCGCCGTCCACGATGATGTCGTAGTGCTTGAAGATCTCCAGCGCGTTCGACGAGTTGAGCATCGTCTCGTGCGCGACGACCTTCACGTTGGGATTGAGGCCCTGCAGCCGTTCGGCCGCCGCCTGCAGCTTCGGCCGGCCAACGTCACTCGTGCTGTAGAGCACCTGCCGCTGCAGGTTGCTGAAGTCCACGGTGTCGAAGTCGACGAGGCCCAGCGTGCCGACGCCAGCCGCCGCGAGGTAGAGCGCCGCCGGCGATCCGAGGCCGCCGGCGCCGACGCACAGCACCTTCGCCGCCTTGATCTTCCGCTGACCTTCGACGCCGACCTCCGGCATGATCAGGTGCCGGCTGTAGCGCCGCACCTCGTCGCCCGTCAGCTCGGGCAGTGACGGCGCTTCGATCGTGCTCGTTCCGCCGGCGACCGACGGCACGATGCTGACGGTGTCCTTCTCGCCGACCGGCGTGTTCTCCTTGTTCAGATACCGGATGTCCTCGTCGTTGACGTAGACGTTCACGAAGCTGCGCAGCTTGCCTTCGCGCCGTATACAGGTGATGTTTCAGCTCGGCGTGCACGGCGACGAGGTTTTTGAGCACCTCCCCGACGTTCTCGCCGGCGACCTGCACGGTGGCCTGCTGGTCGGTGAACGGACGAAGCGGGGTGGGGATGAACACGGTCGTCGCCATGCGGATGTCCTTCTAGAAAACCGGCCCCGCTCCGTTCGCGCGGGCTCCCTTACGCTCGCATGTGCACGGAGGCGGAACTTCGGATCTTACCCCTGATTAGATACCGCACGGGTGCGACGGGGGTCAAAGAGCGGGCTTGGGGCCAGGCCCGGGGCTTAGCGGCCACCTTCGGACCCTTCGACCCCTCGGACCCCTCGAACTCTCTCAGTCCACAAAGATCGCGTGCACGTCCCTCGGCCCATGAACCCCCCTGGCGAGCACGTGTTCGATATCCGCCGTCCGGCTGGGGCCGGTGATCGCGACGAAGTTCGCGCCTTGGGTGACGAGTTCCGGGCGGGACGCGATGAGCTCGGGCAGCGACCCGATCAGGGCGCTCGCGGCGAACGAGCGCGACATGAACTGGCGGGAGCAGCGACGCCAGGCGGCCACGCCCGGGACCGGAAGCGAGCACGAGCGAGCCGGTCTGTGCCAGCGCGGCATCGGCACCCGTGAGACCGACGGACGGCGGACGCCAACTCGCGGCGATGTTCGGCAGACCGCGCAGTGGCGGGTTCCTGGGTGAGGAGCGTCAGGCCCGCGGCCGCGAGCGCCGCGCCGATTCCAGGGAGCGGCAAGTGACGCTCATCCCACGCCAGGACCTTCGGCTCGCGATCCGGAATCAGACCGCGAACGATGGCCACGACGTCCGCGACGCCGCGAGCCTCGTGCACTGAGCCGCCGAGCGCCGTCAGTTCCCGGGTGAACCGTTCGGCCAGATCCTTCGGGTCGACGGACGGCCGGACGAATTGTCCGGGGTGCTTCAACTCCGCGCCCGGCAGTCGCGCCTGACCGACCGCCGACCGGAGCACGTCACGCATGCGCGCGCGTTCGTCGGCCGTCATGGCTTTTTCGCCGCCTGTCGCTTGGCCCAGCGTTCCTGAAACGAGGCGTCTGCCATCGCGGGGAAGTCGCGGCTCTTCGTCCACGCGGACAGGTGGCCGGGCATCTTTCGAATCCATCCGTCGGTCGCCATCGCCCGCGTGGCGCGCGCCGCGAGTCCGCCGGCCCATCGGAAAAGCCGCGGCCGCACACCGACCCATCCCAGCGTCCGCATGCCGTACGTGATCCACCAGGGCGACTTGCCCGCGTCGACAGAATCCGCGCGCAGCTTCAGCAGCATGCGCGGGATGTCGATGCGCACCGGGCAGACGTCCTTGCACGCGCCGCACAAGCTGCTGGCTTGCGGCAGCTCGTGGAACGCGTCCAGCCCCTCGAACGCCGGCGTGAGCACCGCGCCGACCGGTCCGGGATAGACGCCGCCGTACGCGTGTCCGCCAATCTGATGAAAGACGGGGCACGTGTTCAGGCATGCGCCGCAGCGGATGCAGTAGAGGATCTCGGCGAGCTCCGATCCAAGGACGCGGCTGCGGCCGTTGTCCACCATGACGACGTGGAACTCGTCCGGTCCGTCACCTTCGGCGCCGCTCGCCGTCGCGCGGCCGAGGTCCGGTCACGACATTGGTGTACACGGTGAGGTTCTGTCCGGTCGCGCTGCGCGCCAGGACCTGCAGCATCACGCTCAGGTCCTGCACGGTGGGGACGATGCGCTCGATCCCCATCATCGCGACATGAATGCGCGGCATCGTCGTGCACAGCCGGCCGTTGCCCTCGTTGGTGCACGTCGTGATGCTGCCGGTCTCGGCGACGGCGAAGTTCACGCCGCTGATGCCCATGTCCGCGTTGACGAATTCCTCGCGGAGGACGCGACGCGCGAGCTGCGTCATCGCGGGAATGTCCGCGAGGTCGGCGTCCGTCGCGTTGATCTTCGCGCGGAACAGGTCGGCGACCTGCTGCCGGTTCATGTGGATGATCGGCATCACGATGTGCGACGGCCGGTCGTGGGCGAGCTGCACGATGTACTCGCCGAGATCGGTTTCAACGACCCTGACGCCGGCTGACTCGAGGTGATGATTGAGCTCGATCTCCTCGGTCACCATCGACTTCGACTTCACGGCGAGCTTGACGCCCTTCGACGTCGCGAGGTCGCGGACGTAGCGCACCGCGTCGGCTGCGGTCGCCGCGTAGTAGGCGTGACCGCCGCGCGCTTCGACGTTCGAGACGAACTGATCGAGGTACGTATCGAGCCGCGAGAGCGTGTGGGCGCGGAGGCGCCGCGCGTGGTCACGCCACGCGTCTGAATCGTCGAGGCGGCCGAGTCCCGCCTTCCGGTAGCCGAGAATAGCCGTCGTGACCGTTCTCAGCGTCGTTCGCAGCTGGCCGTCGGCCAGGGCTTCTGCGGTGCGTTGATCGAACGGCTTGAGTTCGACGTTCATGTCGTTCCCGTCGCGGCTGGCGAGCACGTCCGCGATGTGGACCACCTCGACGGGGCTGCCACGCCGCCGGAGGCCGCCGGCCATGTGCATGCCGCAACTCACGTCGGTGACCACGACCGTCTCTGCGCCACTCTCCTGGATCGTGTCGAGCTTGCGCGCCGAGCATCGCCGACGAGACATCCGGCATCTTCACCGAGAACAGGCCGCCGAAGCCGCAGCACACGTCGGCTTCGGCCAGCGGGCATCGCTCGGCGCGCGCGACGCCGGCGAGCAGCGCCTCGGGCTCATCCTTGGCGCCGAGACCTCGCAGGCCATGGCAACAGGCGTGGTAGGCGACCTTCCTGGGAAACACGGCGCCGACGTCGGTGACGCCCGCGACGTGCACCAGGAACTGCGTGAACTCGTACGCGCGGTTGTGAATCGCGCGCGCTTTCTCGAGGTAGACGGGATCGTCGCGGAAGATCGCCTCGTACTGGTGGATGACCATGTCACCGCACGAGCCGGACGGGATGACGATCGGGTCGTCCGTCGCGGACAGCAGATCGAGGGTGTGGCGGCCGAGGGCGCGCGCTTCGTCCAGATACCCGCCGTTGAAGGCCGGCTGGCCGCAGCACGTCTGCCCGGCCGGGCACTCGACCGCGATTCCCAGCCGTTCGAGCACCGCCACGACGGACATCCCGGTATCAGGGAAGAACCGATCCACGAGACACGTGACGAGGAGTTGAACCCGCGTCGGGCGGACGGAAGCCATTCGGCGCCATTATGCGCCGACCGGCTGGCCGTGGTAGCCTCCGCCAAATTCAGGAGCGCGCTTTCATGACGTCGTCCGACTCTTCGGTTGGTCCATCCACTCCCTCGCCTCGTCATTCTCGAGCGCCGCGCGCCGTGTTCGTCGCGATCGCGGTCGCGCTGGTCGCCGTGGTCACGACGGCCGTCGGATCCGCGGCCCGTAGCGACAAGTGGTGGTGGGACAACCTCGGCGGGCCGTCCAGCTCGCAGTTTTCGAACCTCGGCCAGATCACGAAGGCCAACGTGAACCGGCTCGAGGTCGCGTGGTTCTATCCGTACGCGGCCAACCTCTTCAATCCCGATCGCCGTCGAGGACGTGATGTACACGCTCGGGCGGAACAACTCGCTCATCGCGCTCGACGCGACGACCGGCAAGGAGATCTGGATCCACGAGGGGCTCGCCGGCATCAACGGCCGCGGCATCAACTACTGGCAGAGCGAGGACGGCAAGGACAAGCGCCTGCTGTTCTCGATCAACAGCTTCCTCCAGGCGATCGACGCGCGGACCGGCAAGTCGATCATGACGTTCGGCAACAACGGCGATCGTCGACCTGCGCACCGGGCTGGCGCGCGCCGAAGGCACGAGCATCAGCGTGCAGTCGAACAACCCGGGCAAGGTCTGGAGGAACCTGCTGATTCTCGGATCGGCGCCCGGCGAGGGGTTCATCTCGCCGCCCGGCGACATCCGCGCGTACGACGTCGTCACCGGCCAGAAGGTCTGGCAGTTCTACACCGTGCCGCGGCCGGGCGAGTTCGGCTACGAGACGTGGCCGAAGGACGCCTACAAGTACATCGGCGGCTCGAACAACTGGGGCTCGATGTCGATCGACGAGGAGCGCGGCATCGTCTACATCCCGACCGGATCGGCGACCTACGACTTCTACGGCGCGGATCGGCATGGCGCGAACCTCTTCGCCAACTGCCTCCTCGCGCTCGACACGCGCACCGGCAAGCGTCTCTGGCACTTCCAGACGATCCACCACGACATCTGGGACCTCGACAACGTCTCGGCGCCGCAGCTCGTCACCGTGCGGCACAACGGCCGGCGCATCGACGCCGTCGCGCACGCGGGCAAGACCGGCTTCCTGTACGTCTTCAATCGCGTGACCGGCGAGCCGCTCTGGCCGATCGAGGAACGGCCGGTGCCGCAGACCAACGTGCCCGGCGAGCAGACGTGGCCGACGCAGCCGTTTCCGACGAAGCCGGCGCCGTTCGGCCGGCAGACGTTCACGGTGGACGACGTCAATCCGTGGCTGCTGACGCCGGAGGAATACAAGACGGTGCGCGATCGCGTCGCCAAGGCGCACGTCGGCCCGGGCCCGCAGGGCGGGCTGTTCATTCCGACGGTCGTCGGCGAAGACTCGATCTCGATGCCGGGCAACATGGGCGGCTCGAACTGGGGCACGACGGCAGCGAATCCCGGCAAGGGTCTCGTCTTCGTGCTGAACATGGAGGCGCTGTCGCTCCTCCGGCTCGAAGACGTGAAGACGCGCGGCACGTGCCGCCGGTCGCGCCGGCGGGCCGGCCGTCTCCGGCGCAGCAGGGCCTCGGGATCTATCAGCAGAACTGCCAGGTCTGCCACGGCGCGAACCTTCAGGGCGCGGCGCCCGGCGTGCCGTCGCTCGTCGGCGTGACCGCGCGGCTGAGCGACGACGCGATTCGCGCGGTCGTGACCGGTGGCCGCGGACTGATGCGGCCGGTGTCGGACATCACCTCGGAGCAGTTGACCGCGGTCATCGCGTATCTGGCCGGCACGAATCCGGCCGGCCGCGGCGTCGGCGCGGGCTGGCAGCCACGCCGGCGTTGCCGCCGGGACCGGTCGTGGGCCGCGGCGGCGCGCCGCAGCCACCGCTGCCGCCTCGCTTCCTCGGGCCGTTCTACCCGGGCGTTGGCGGCAACGCCGGCAACCTGCCGTATCCGGCCGAGGTGACCGAACTGCCGCCGAGCGGTACATGAGCGAGTACGCCGTCATGGCCGCCGCCACGAAGCCGCCGTACACGACGCTGACCGCGTACGACCTGAACACCGGCGAGATCAAGTGGCAGGTGCCGACCGGCGATCACCCGCCGACGATCGCGGCGGGTGGTCCGACGAATACCGGCGGCCTCGCGCTGCGGACCGGCATCATGCCGACGCGGACCGGCCTCGTGTTCCTCGCAGGCGGCGACGGCAAGCTTCGCGCCTATGACGAGGACACGGGCAAGGTGCTGTGGACCGGCAACTTCGCCGGCTCGTCGCGCGGCGTTCCGGTGATGTACGAATCGCGCGGGCGCCAGTTCCTCGTGATCACGTCGATTCAGGGCGGCGGACTTTTCCCGGGCGCTCCGCCGGCACCGGGCACCCCGCAGCTTCCCGAAGGCACGCCCATCGGGCACATCGCGTTCGCCTTGCCGCGGAGGTAGGAGGGAAACGTGCTCGGGTGAGTTTTCGTTGAGACTCAAGAAAACTCGCCCGCAGCACTCTTCCGAATCGCGACCGTTTCCAGCGGAAGGCGGCGAGGACCGCCAGACCGGCCGCCGCGAACGCCAGCCACAAGACCTGTCCCGGCCATCCGAGCGCGACCTCGTAGTCCACACGCAGTTCCTGCTGACGAGGATCGCGCGTCTGCTTCACGACCGTCACGCCCTCGTCGCTGGGCATCATGGCATTTGCGAGGTAGACGCTCGTCACCATCTCCTGGGGCGCGTGTGTGTTCCGGAGGAGCAACTGATGACGGCCGCCGATGATTGACGGCACCTGGCCAACCGCGGTCAGGCGGATGGTGGCGACCCCGTCATGCATTTCTGCAATCGACGGAACCTCAACTCGCGTCAGGTTCAGGACGACTGGCCGGCTGTCGAGCGTCACCGCGAGATCCGCAAGGACGCGTCGCCCGTACAGCGCGGCCTCGGCCTGCGAGATCGTGCCTTCGCCGTCGCGATCCAGAAGACTGACGGCGGCCGGCGCCACGCTGGCGCCGGGTGTGAGGTCGATCTCCAGCGTGACCCGATCGCGGTCGAGCGTGACGCGCGACGCCTGAAGATACTCGTCCAGACGATGCGCGGTGGCGACCGCGGGGACTCGCCAGCATCACGGCCAGCGCCACGGCGGGCCTCGTCATCGTCGCGTGGATTTCGCCGCGTAGTCGTTGGTGGGATCGCGGTAGATCGTGTGGATGTGATCGGTGTTGTTGTCGCCCTGACCCTGAGGCGCGTACTCGATCAGCACGGTCGGCCCCTGGATCCTGAAGTACGCGCCGCGGCCATTCGTCGTCGGACCGGCCCAGGCGAAGAACGTGTCGGCGATGCCGGCCTCGACCTCCTTCATCTTCGCATTCGCCGCGTCAGCGCCGAGAATGTCGACCCATTCCCGCACGAGACCGAGGAGCATCGTCCGCTGTGCTGGAGTGAACGCCGCCGCGCGAATACCTTCGGGCGCGATCATCTTTCCGTCCGTGCCCGGGCCGAGCACCAGGTTCATGACCGTCGCGCTGAGGATCGCCTGTTTCTGCTGCTCCGGAGTCAGCGCGTTGATGAGGGCAAACGCCTTGTCGTTCTCGTCGCCCAACGGGCGGACCGTCCGGCCCGCCATCGTGTAGGTCGCGGGCTGCGCGCCGGTGTGCGTCGGCGCGAGCACGTTCGCGTTACCGGCGAGGGTCACGTTGACGGCGAGATGGTGACCGCCGAACTGAATCATCCACGGTGTCGACGTCGATGGTGTGCCAAGGATGCCGAGGTAATACTCCGCCCGGCCGAATCTGATCGCGGCAGTCGCCGCGCGTTTCGGGGCGCTCTCGACCTCGAGCACCTGATCGGCATCGACGATGGCCATGACTTTCTGAAAGCCCTCCGGGCTCAGGACCGCCGTCAGGACCGCGAGCGCGGCTTTCTCCTGTGCCGGCGTCATGTCCCCGAACTTGACGCCGTTGCGTTCCTTGGCTCCAACCTGCATCGCGATTCCCGTCGGCAGGTTCGACCAGACGACACGGGTCGTTTCATTGAGGCCGATGTTGGCCTTGGCGCGCTGAGCCGGGTTGAGCGTCCCGAGAAATGCCTGGACGGCGTCGACGGCGTTCGCGGTCGCACTGGCGGACGCCGCGGTCTGCGCGGTCGGCGACACGTTGCCCGACCCGACGGCCAGTACGAAGGCGAGGAGGAGCATCGGGAGTCGTGTCATGGCTGGAGGATACTCCAGGGGGCAATCTTTGACGGATTCTGACGTATTCTCTTGCCCACCCAGGAGGACACGGGCATGAAGGGAATTACATTCGCTGGCGTTCTGTCGTTGGTCGTTGGACTCGGTGCCGGCGGCGTCGTCGCGCAGCAAGCGCCTGCGCAGCCGCAGCCGTTCTTTGTCGGCAACGCGCTCGGCCTGCCCATCAACCCGGCTGCCGACGGCACGTTCGCGCCGATCTCGTCGAACGTGAAGGTGTACGGCGCGATCTACTCGGCGGAAAGCTGCTCGTACGACGCGACACGCAATCTCATCGTCGTCCCCAACCGTGGCGTTGGTCAGGCCGTGCAGACCAACAACGCCTGGGTGTCGCTCATCAACCACGACGGCTCGATTCACACCGCGCGGTGGATTGGCGTCCAGAACCCTGGTGACCCGCGCGCCAACCTGAAGCCCGCGCTCGTGCTCAACGAGCCGTTCGGCAGCGACATCGCGCGCGGGATGCTCTACGTCGCGGATCGCGACGGCGGCACCAACCCGAGCGACCCGGCGGTGTCGGTCATCCGTTGGTTCGACATGAAGACGGGCGCTCCGGCCGGCGAAATCCGCGTGGACAAGTCAACCGGCTTCAACGACATCGAAGTGGCGGACGACGGCACGATCTACGCCACGCAGACGGGCGTGGGCGGACAGACTCCCGATCCGACGTCGTGGCAGGTGTGGAAGGTCACGCCAGCCGGCGCCGCGTCGGTCTTCGTGCAGGGCGCGCCGCTCCTGCCAGCCGAACGGCATCGCCCTCGATGCGCAGGGCAACATCGTCGTGGTCAACATCGGGAACGACCAGGTGTTGACGTTCTCGCCGGACGGGCAACTGGTCACGACCGAGCAGCGCGGCTCAGGCCGGCAACGACGGGCTCGTGATCATGAAGGACGGCACGAAGTACGTGAGCAGCGTCATGAACGGCGGCGTGTCACGCATTCGGCCGGGCCAGCCCGCTGAGCTCATCGCCCAGAACATCCCGAACGCCGCGTCGATGTGCTACGACGCCGGCGCGAACCAGCTCGTGATTCCCATGAACGCGAACAACGCGCTGGCGTTCATCAAGTTGAACTAGACGATCCGGGGTCGCCGGCGCTCACGAACGCCGTACTACCGCCGACTGCCGAGCTCGGGTCAGTGTCGGGATGAACGAATCTGCTCTTCAAGATAGTCCGACGACGCGCTCGAACGGATCGAATCCAAACGTGGCCGCGATACTTGGTCGAAGGTTGGAATTCGCGTTGATGTCGTAGAAGACGCGCCGGCCGTCCAGCGCGTCGAGATACTCGATTCCGCCGACGTCGATCCGTGCCGCGCGGATCAGTCGAAGGCCGGTGTCCACGGCTTCGGACGGGACCTCGGGATACGGGTAGAACTCGACCGGCTTCGTCTGTCGTCGGTTCCGGAATCTCGCAGACGCCCGCGCTTCCGTCCTCCGGGTTGCAGGCGGGCGACGGGCACAGATTGAACGCGCCGTGGCTGACGACGCGCATCGCGTAGAGCAGCTTCCCACCGAGAAACTCCATCCGGATGATGCCGGTCGCCTCGTCGTACGGCACGTACTCCTGCAGGAGCAGCAGGTTGTCCGGGAACCAGATGTCGTCACGCTGCTCGAGCAGGCGTTCGACGTCCTCGAGCGAGTCCGCACGAAAGATCCGCGCGCCGCTTCCACCTTGGTCAGGCTTGACGAGGGCAGGGAAGCCGACCTCGTTCGCGCGGTCACGCACGGCCGCCAGCGAGTTGAAGGTCAGGCTTCGAGGGCCGGTCACACCGAGCACGCGCATCAGCGCCGCCTGAGCGGTCTTCGACAGCTCGAGCGCGAAGGCATCGGCGCCGTTCAGAACGCGCGCGCCTTTCGTCTCGAGGGTCCGCATGAGCGCGAGGCCCGAGCGGGACCGCCCGTGTGTTGCCACGCACGTACGCGCTCGGACTGGCCTGGTTGAAATAGAGGGGCGCTTCGGGGACGTCGCTGTCGAGAAATGCGGCGCTCTTGAGATCGAACACCCCGAAGTTCACGCCGCGGCGGGCGAGCACGGCGAACAGCGGCTTCTGCCATTCCGGGTGCTCGTGAATGACCACGAGGTCATGCTGGGGACGGGTCACGTCCTCTGCATTTCAACACAGTCAGCTCGCGATGTAGGTTTCGAGCTGACGGATCGTGAAGTCCCGGTCGTCAATCGTCGCTTTGACGAGGTCGCCGATCGACAGAACGCCGATGAGCCTGTCGCCGTCCATGACGGGCAGGTGCCGGATCCGCTTGTCGGTCATCAGCGTCATGCACTCTTCGACCGTGTGCGTGGGACCGACGTACAACACACGGTCGGTCATGATCTCATCGACCGTGATCTCTCTGGACGACTTGTTGTGCAGGATCACTTTGCGGGCGTAGTCGCGCTCCGAGAGGATGCCGACGACCTGGCCGTCGTGGACCACGACCACCGCGCCGATGTCCCGCTCGGCCATGAGTTCCAGCGCGTTGAACACTGAAGCGTCCGGCGCGATGGTCACGACGCCGCCGCTTTTGGAATCCAGCAGTCGCTTCACAGTGTGCATGGCACCTGCTCCAGAAGACCGGGATGTGAATTGAACGTGTACCGGCCACTCTAGCATGGACGCCCCTGACGATTTCGGCCATAATGCGCGCGATCGTGGATCCGACCCCAAAGGAGGCCGGTGATGAAACGCGTCTCGCGCCGTGAACTGGGACAATTGGCCGCCGGCATTGCCGCCGCGAGTGCCGTGCCTCTCGAGGCGCAGACCTCGACGCCCACGCCGTCGGGTTACATCGGTCCCCTGACCGGTGTCAGCGCGGACATCGCTAACCGGCGGTTCGATCCGGTGGCATTCACGCGGGACCTCTACGCCGCCGCGCCACGTCGCCTGCGTTTTCAGGCGCAGACACGTGCGCAGGCGCGAAAGTTGGCAAAAGGACCTGCGGTCGAAACTCACCGAGCTCGTGGGCGGATTTCCCGTCGAGCGCGCGCCACTACGGCCGATGACACTTGAGACGCGCGCGTTCGCTGGCTACCGTCGCGAGAAAGTCGTGTTCGACAGCCGCCCCGGTGTCAGCGTGCTCGCGTACGTCCTGATTCCGAACAACGCGACGATGCCATCGCCTGTGGTGATCTGTGTGCCAGGACACGGCCGGGGCGTGGACGACATCGTCGGCATCGACGACCAGGGACGCGACCGAACGGACAAGGCCGGCTACCAACACGATTTCGCCATACAGGTCGCCGAAGCGGGCATGGCGGCCGTCGCGATCGAGCCGCTCGGGTTCGGCTGCCGGCGCGACGCCATCACGGCCCGCAAGGGACTGGGGACGAGCGCCTGCCAACCGGCGGCCGGCGGCGCGATGCTCGTCGGCGAAACGATGATCGGTTGGCGGGTGTGGGACGTGATGCGAGCCGTCGACTACATCGCGTCGCGCCCGGATTTCGATGCCGCGCGCATCGGACTGATGGGGATCTCGGGCGGCGGCACCGTGACCGTGTTTGGCACCGCGCTCGAACCACGCATCCGCGCCGCGATGGTCAGCGGCTACCTGAACACGTTCGAGCACAGCATCGGCAGCCTCTCGCACTGCATCGACAACTACGTGCCCGGCATCCTGAACTGGGCCGAGATGTACGACGTCGCCGGCCTCATCGCGCCGCGACCGCTCTTCGTCGAATCCGGTGAGCGCGACAACATCTTTCCGATTGCCGCCAGTATCGACAGCTTCAATCGAGTCCGCGAAATCTATCGGCGTCTTCGGCGCCGCCGATCGCGTGGAGCAGGAAGTGTTCGCGGACGAGCACGCGTTCTGGGGCCGGCGCGGCATCCCGTTCCTCGCGCGCCACCTGAACGCCTGACGACGGTCAGAACATGTAGGCGCCCGAATCCGACTTCGGCGCGATCGGCAGGATGTCGAACTGGGCGATGAACGCCTCGATGGCGCCAGGGTTCTGTCGCGCTGAGTCCGCGAAGACAAAGCTGGCGAGGTAGGGCAGGACGTCCTCTGAATCGACCTGTCGCACGCACTGCCGGACGGTCGCGATGGCGACGAACTGCTTGCCAGTCGGTGCCGTGAGCTCCACCGTGTGCTCGGCTCCCGCCTGAAACATCTGCGGTGATTCGATCGCGAAGCCACCAGCGCTGATGTCGCGCAGGATGACGAGCACGTCCACTTGAACGACCCTGCCGTGCAGGTCGCCGAAAATACGGATTCGTGACGACTGGCGGCGCTCGATACGTGGCTTCAAATTCGACACCCGTCTCCTAACGGGCAAGGGTCGTGCCGGGAGAAGTTGCCGTGACGAGCGGCTCGCCACGCGTCGACTCATGCCTGTTTTCCCGTATTCGTGAGCCAAAGAAGTCGCCGCAGACCCGATTTCTGAGTACCGCGTTATTTGAGAAAAAGTGCGTAGGCCGCGTTCGCGCGCTCTCGCTGGTAGGGGTATCCGAGCGAACCGAGAAACGCTTCGAACGCCGGTTCGTCCCCCGGAGGCACTTCGAACCCGGCGAGTACCCGCCCGAAGTCCGCGCCGTGATTCCGATAGTGGAACAGGCTGATATTCCAACGCCCTCCGAGTTGATCGAGAAACGCCAGCAACGCGCCGGGCCGCTCGGGAAACTCGAACCGGCACAACTGCTCGTGCGCGACATCCGCGCTGTGCCCGCCGACCATGTGCCGAACGTGCAGCTTGGCCAGCTCGTTGTCGCTCAGGTCCACGGCCTCGTATCCGCCTCGGGTCAGCGTGTCGCTGAGACCCCTGGCATCCGCTTTCGAGTCGGTCGCAATCCCGACGAAGATGTGCGCGGCCTGACGTCCGCTCAGGCGGTAGTTGAACTCGGTGACCACTCGCCGGCCGATCGCGCCGCAGAACTCACGGAACGCGCCGCGCCGCTCCGGGATGGTGACGGCGAACAGCGCCTCCCGTGCTTCGCCCATGTCGGCGCGTTCGGCGACGAAGCGCAGCCGGTCGAAATTCATGTTCGCGCCGCTCAGGATCGCGGCCAGGCGCGCGCGCCGTCGTGCCGGTTCGCTCGACCCACCGGGTAAGACCGGCGACGCCCAGCGCGCCGGCCGGTTCGAGAATGGATCGGGTGTCGTCGAAGACGTCCTTGATGGCCGCGCAGATTTCGTCGTTCGACACGCGCACGACCTCGTCGACGCACCCTCGCGCCAGAGCGAACGTCAGCTCGCCCACCTCACGCACCGCCACGCCGTCGGCGAAGATGCCGACGTGTTCCAGCGCGACGCGCCTGCCCGCTTCGAGCGATCGATACATCGCGTCGGCTTCGTACGGTTCGACGCCAATCACCTTCACGTCCGGCCGAATCGCCTTCACGTAGCTTCCGATACCGGCGATGAGTCCGCCCCCGCCGACCGGCACGAAGATCGCTGAGACGTCACCCAGGCGATGACGGAGCACCTCGGTCGCAATCGTGCCCTGCCCGGCGATGACGAGCGGATCGTCAAACGGATGCACGAACACACGGCCGGTCTCGGCGGCGATGTCGTCCGCGCGCACCTTGGCGTCGGCGTAGGTGTCGCCCGCGAGCACCACGGTCGCGGCCATGTCGCGGACGGCCTGCACCTTGATCTCCGGCGTGGTCTCGGGCATCACGATCGTGGCGTTGATGCCGAGATGGCGTGCGGCGTAGGCGACGCCCTGCGCGTGGTTGCCGGCGCTGGCGCTGACGACGCCACGCTGGCGCTCTGGTTCAGTCAGGTGCGCCATCCGGTTGTAAGCGCCCCGAAGCTTGAAGCTGAAGACGCGCTGCAGGTCTTCGCGTTTGAGCACGACCTCATGGCCGAGGCGCCGCGACAGCCTTGGCGCCAGCTCGAGCGGAGTCTCGATGGCGACGTCGTAGACGCGGCTCGTGAGGATCAGGCGGAGGAGATCGCTGCGCTCCATTGGCTATTGATTATTGGTTATTGGCTATTGCATTGGTTATTGGGTTATTTGCTATTGGGGGGTCCGGCTTGTGCGATGAAGCCATCGTGGGACTGTACGAGCGCCACGCGCGGGAGTTCGATCGGGACCGGGGCCGTTCATTGCAGGAACGGGCCTGGCTCGACAAATTCCTCGGGTTCGTTCGGCCGTCGGGAACCGTGCTCGATCTCGGCTGCGGCATGGCGGAGCCGATCGCCAAGTACATCATCGAAGCCGGTTTCTCCGTCGTCGGCATCGATTCATCGCCGTCGCTCATCGACATGTGCCGCGCGCGGTTTCCCGCAGTCGGAGTGGCACGTCGCCGACATGCGAACGCTGACGCTTGGCCGGCGATTCGACGGCATCCTCGCGTGGGACAGCTTCTTCCACCTAAACAGAGACGACCAGCGCGCCATGTTCGATCGATTCGCACTGCACGCGGCGCCGGGCTCCCCGTTGATGTTTACGAGCGGTCGATCCGACGGCGAGGCGATCGGCGAGTATTGCGGCGAGCCGCTGTATCACTCGAGTCTGGGGCCGCAGGCGTATCGCGACCTGTTGGGAGCCGCAGGATTTGCCGTGTCGGCACCACGTCATCGATGACCCTGAGTGCGGGGAACACACCGTGTGGGTGGCGACGTATGACAGGGCCTAGCGAGAGCCGAGCGACGGACATGCAATTGGTCTGGCCGTCGCGCGAGTATCTCGCGAGCTATGTCGACGCGCTCGAGCGCGGATGGTCGCCCGACAACGTGCGTGGTCTCGCCGCCACGCGCGAAGAGCTGGACGCAATCGCCATCAACGCGGACTTGTTGCTCGCAAGCCTGGTCGACCGGGAAGCCATGGCCGGTCCCGTCAGGCTGCTCGACGGCTCGACCGTTCCACGTGCCGGGCTACCGGCGGTGGGGACTCAGCGGCGCGGCTACGCCACACGCGCCCTGAAGCTCGTCCTCGAGGACCGGGCCGAGGGCTTCGGTACGTGGACATCGTGACCGGACCGGACAACCCGGCGTCGCAGCGCGTCATCGAGCGGAACGGAGGAGTGCTGGTCGAGGAGTTCGTCACCCTGCCATCCCTTGGAGCAAATCGCAGCTTCGGTATCGGGTGCACCTCGCCGGCGGTTGACCCTGCAAGATTTCCCGCCTCCTCCGTTCTAAGCGGCAGGAGGACGTATGAACCACCGTTTCGCCCGTCTGATGCTCGTCTGTTTCGTCGTTACTGTCAGCCTGCCTGTTGGGATGTCCGCCGAGCTCACGCCGCCACATCCCCGGCAACGTCGAGATCATCGTCAATGGTGTCGCCCAGCCGCGTTTCGAGCACAACGGGCGCCTGTACGTCGAAGCGCTCAAGGGGCGGGAGTACGCCATCCGTCTCCGCAATCCGTACCCGGTCCGGGTGGCCGTGGCGCTCTCAGTCGATGGGCTGAACACCATCGATGCGCGCGAGACGACCGCGGCTGGCGCCCGCAAGTGGGTTCTCGGTCCTTACCAGATCGTCACGATCAGCGGATGGCAGACCAGCCAGACGGAGGCACGCCGCTTCGAGTTCACGACCGAGGCTCGTTCGTACGGCCAGGCGCTTGGCAAGACCGAGAATCTGGGCGTGATCTCCGCGGTCTTCTTCAGGGAACGTGTCGCCGCCGTCAGCCGCGACACGAACGAGTCGGCGGACCGCCGTGCCGGCGCACGCCAGGCTCCCGCAGCGCCGGCGCCGGCCCCGCAGTCGTCGGCACGAGCAGAGGAGCCGTCCGCGGCCGCCGAGAAGAGCCGCGCCGACGAATACGCGGCCACCGGTATGGGGCGCCCGACTGATCACGTCGTCACGCGAGTGTGGCTGGACCTCGAGAACACTCCCGCGCAGACGGTGAACATCCGTTACGAATTCAGGCCGCAGCTGGTGAGGCTCGGGATACTCCCCGTTCGCTCTGAGGATCCGCTCGGACGTCGTGAGCGTGCACAAGGCTTCGACGACAGCTTCGCGCCGGTGCCGCCGAGTCAGCGGTGAGCGCTACCTGGTCGCGAGCGAGTAGATGTCGTTCAGGATCCCTGCCGCCGTCACCGCCGCACCCGCGCCGGGGCCGCTCACGACGAGCGGCTCGGTGCGGTAGCGGTGTGTGGTGAACGCGACGAGGTTGCGCGTGCCCTGCAGCGCGCCGATTGGGCTGTCGACGGCCACCGCGACGAGTTTCGCCGACACGCTCTTCGGTGTGGCCGCGACGACGTAGCGCAGCACGCGTCCGCGCGCCGCTTCCTGCTTGACGCGCGCCGCCCAGTCGGCGTCCACACTGGGCAGCGCCTTCATGAAGTCGGCGAGCGGCAGCTTGGCGAGCGCCGGCGGGACGAGGTTTTCGGGTGTCGGCGCGGCGCCGCGATAGCCCATCAGGCGCGCGAGAATCAGGACCTTGCGCGCGGCGTCCCGGCCGTTCAGATCGTCGCGCGGATCGGGCTCCGCGTACCCCTTCTCGACGGCTTCCCGCACGGCTTCCGAGAACGGCCGGCCGGCCGAGACCGCCGACACCACGTACATCAGCGTGCCGCTGACCGCACCCTCGATCTGCAGCACGCGGTCGCCCGTTTCCACGAGCTTCTGGTACGTGTCGATGATCGGGAGGCCCGCGCCGACGGTCGCCTCGTATTTGATGCGGCGGCCCGCGGCCGAGGCCGCAGCCATCAGCGCCGCATAACCATCGCGCGAGCCGGCGACGGGCTTCTTGTTGGCCAGCACGACGTCGAAACCCTGGCCGAGCGCGGCGATGAGCAGCGGCGTCGTCTCGTCGCTCGTCACGTCCACGACGACCGGATGCGAAACGGCGTGGTCCGCCATGAACTTGAGCGCCTCGGCCGCGGAGGCCTTGGTGCCGCCCAACGACGCGAGCAGCGCGCCGCCGTCCTTCTCGCGCGCCAGCTCGAGAAGACGCCGATCCGAGAGGCCGCGTGGATCGAAGACGTAGCCCGAGCGATCGAGTACCCCAACGACGCGCACCGGCGGTCCGCCGGTCGAGGCCGCGATCTGATCCGCGAGCGCGCGCCCGACGCGCCCGAATCCGAGGAACACGACGTCGGTGTACGGCGTCGCCAGCGGACGGCCGCCGCCGATCTTCGAGAGCTGAAAGACGGCGTGGACGCGTCGCACCGCCTCGGGCACGTCAGGCTCGCGGACGACGAACGAGATGTTGCGCTCGGAGGAGCCTTGCGCGATCGCGACGACGTTGACGCCCGCGGTGGCGAGCGACGAGAACACGCGCGCCGCGACGCCGGGCGTGCCGACCATGCCGTCGCCGACGACGGCGACGACCGCCATGCCGGGACGTGACGTGACGTTGTCGATCAGGCCGCTGGCCAGCTCGCCCTGGAACGCGCGCTTGACTGCGCGCACCGCGCGATCGGCTTCCGGCTCCGGCAGCGTGAACCCAATCGAGCTCTCTGAAGACGCCTGGAAAATCGTGGACACGGACAGACGCTCCGCGTCGACCGCGACGAACGTCCGGGCGGCAATGCCGTGCACGCCGGCCATGCCTTTGCCGGCCACGGTGACGACCGCCTGGCCCCGGATGATCGCGAGCGCCTTGACCGGATGGGTCCGGTCCGATCGGCGAGCAGAGACTTCCGTTCCCGGCTGATCGAGATCGACGAACGACCGCACGCGCAGCACGATGCGAGTGCCCGCGATCGGGATGAGTGCGCGCGGATGCAGGACCTTGGCGCCGTAGTGCGCGACCTCCGCCGCCTCGCGATGATGGAGCTGCGGGATCAGGCGAGCGTCGGTGACAAGACGCGGATCCGCGGTCAGGATGCCTGGCACGTCTTTCCAGAGCACCGCGGTCGCGGCGCCGAGAGCACGCGCGAGCAGCGTCGCCGTGAGATCCGAACCGCCGCGTCCCAGGGTCGTCACGCTGCCGTCCGGTCCGTGCCCGATGAATCCGGGGACGACCGGCGTCTGGCGACGGGCCAGGAGCGGCTTGAGCGAGCGTCGTGCGCGGCGAGTCGTGCCCTCGAGGTCGGGGGCGGCGCCGCCGTGATGGCCGTCGGTTTCGACGACATCGCGCGGCGTCCACGAACGTCGCCTGGCGGCCGGCTTCCGTCACGGCCGCCGCGAGCACCGCCGCCGACACGCGCTCGCCGCGCGAGACGAGCACGTCGCTCGTGCGCGGCTCGAGATGACCGAGCACGCCAACCGCGATCGTCAGTTCCTTGTATTCGCGCGCCGCCGCGTCGATGAGCGCCAGCAACTGCCGCCGGCGCGCGCCGTTCGAGACCAGCTCGTGCGCAACCGCACGGTGGCGCTTCAGGAACTCCGCGGCCGCATGCGCCGCGGCTTTGGCATGTCCGGCGGCCGCGCGCGTTGCGCCGTCGAGCAGCAGATCCGTGACGCCGCCGAGCGCCGACGCCACGATGACGACCGGCCCGGGCGCCGAGCGCGATCAGATCCGCGGCCTTGCGAATGGCCGCGGCATCGGCGAGCGACGCGCCGCCGAATTTCCAGACCTCGAGTTTCCCGCCTTCGCGCCTTCGGCGCTTCGGCGGGGCAGGCCCGCTCTTCGCGGCGCGCGGCTTCGGCCGCGAAGGCGGGCTCATCGCTTGGAGGCCGTGGCGGCCAGAGTCAGATCGTCGACGGTGCGCCGCACCTTGTCGTAGTCGTTGGGCAACTCGATCGGCGGGATTCGCGAACTTGCCGCGACGCGCGGGATCCGTGGAGTGGTACGCGACCTTGAAGTCCGTGAACTTCAGGCCGTTCGCGGTCGAGATCACGATGACGCAGTCGGTGCGCTTGACCTCGCCTCGGGCGATGAGCTTCTCGAGCGCCGCGAGCGCCACGCCCGTGTGCGGGCAGTTGAAGAGCCCCGTCAGGTCCGCGCGCGCGGCCGCATCCTGGAGCTCCAGCTCGGTCGCCTGCTCGACGATGCCGTCGTACTTCTGCAGCGTTCGAATCGCCTTGCGGATCGACACCGGATTGCCGATGCGAATCGCCGAGGCAATCGTCGGCCCGGCCGTCATCGGTTCGAACTGCCAGTTGTTCTTGTAGGCGCGGTAGAGCGGATTGGCCGCGGCCGCCTGGGCGACGACGATGCGCGGGCGCTTCTTGATGACGCCGAGCTCCAGCATCATGTCGAACCCGGCGCCGAGCGCGCTCACGTTGCCGAGGTTGCCGCCCGGGATCACGATGAGGTCGGGAACCTTCCAGTCGAACTGCTGCACGATCTCGACCGAGATCGTCTTCTGGCCCTCGATGCGCAGGCTGTTCATCGAGTTCGCGAGGTAGACGCCTTCTTCCTGGGCCAGGCGCGTGACCATCGCCATGCAGCCGTCGAAGTCCGTGTCCACCGCGAGCACGCGCGCGCCGTTGGCAATCGGCTGAAGGAGCTGCGCCAGCGTCACCAGGCCTCTCGGCAGGATCACGACGGCCGGAACGCCCGCGGCCGCGGCATACGCGGCGAGCGCCGCGGACGTGTCGCCGGTGGACGCGCAGGCGACGGCGCGAATCCCGCTGCCGTCGGCAATCATCTGCTTGACGACCGAGACGAGCACGGTCATCCCGAGGTCCTTGAACGACGCGGTGTGCGAGTTGCCGCACATCTTGACCCAGAGATCTTCGAGCCCGTACTGCTGGCCGAGCCGCTCGGCCCAGAACATGTTCGTGCCGCCTTCGTCCATCGACACGACGTTCTCGTTGCGGAGCTCGGGGCAGACCCATTCCTTCTTGCCCCACACGCCCGAGCCGTACGGCCACGACGTGCGCTTGTAGCGCTCCTCGAAGAGCCGCATCCACTCAACGGGCGTGCGCTGGGCGAGCGCGGCCATGTCGTGATCGACGCGCAGCAGGTCGCCGCACGTCGGGCAGTGATAGATCGGCCGCCAGATCGGATATTCGCCGGCGCAGCCGGCCGAGCACCGGAAAACCGCGCGGTAGGCGCTCATTGCGAAACGGCCGGCACCGCGCTCGGCGCGACAGCCGCCTCGAAGTCAGCCAGGGAGCGACCGATGTGGATCGGCTGCACGCCCTTGCCGTTGAGCAACTCGATGGTCTTGTAGCCGTTGCCGGTGATGCAGATCACGATCGACTCGTCGCGCGGAATCGCGCCGCGCTCGATGAGCAGCTTGGTCGCCCAGACGGTCACGCCGCCGGCACCCTCGGTGAAGATGCCTTCGGTCTCCGCCAGGAGCTGAATGCCCTTCACGATGTCGTCTTCCTCGACTTTCGCGCCGGCGCCGCCGGTTGACCGCACCGCGCGAAGGACCTGGAAGCCGTCAGCCGGGTTGCCGATGGCAATCGACTTCGCGATCGTCTTCGGCTTCACGGGCTCGGGGAACTCGAGGTCGGCCTCGAGCGCGTCCACGACCGGCGCGCAGCCGGCGGCCTGCGCCATGTGAATCGCCGGCAGGTCGTGATCCAGCAGGCCAATCAGGCGCATCTCGTCGAATCCCTTCAGGATGCGCGGCAGCAGCGTGCCGCCGGCGACCGGCGAGACGACGTGGCGGGGGAATGCCCAGCCGAGCTGCTCGGTGATCTCGAACGCGTACGTCTTCGCGCCTTCCGCGTAGTACGCGCGCAGGTTGATATTCGCGAAGCCCCAGCCGTACTGATCCGCCACCTGCGTGCACAACCGGTTCACATCGTCGTAGTTGCCGCGCACGGCGATGACGCGCGGGTTGTACACGCTCGCGCCGGCGACCTTGCCGGCCTCGAGATCGTCAGGAATGAAGACCGAGCACGCAAGCCCCAGGCGCGCGGCGTGCGCCGCGACGCTGCCGGCGAGGTTGCCCGTCGACGCGCACGCGAACGTGTTGAAGCCAAGCTCGACGGCGCGCGTGGCCGCCACCGACACGACGCGGTCCTTGTACGAGCACGTCGGGTGGTTGACCGAGTCGTCTTTCACGTAGAGCTCGCGAACGCCGAGCCGTGCGGCCAGACGGTCCGCCTTCACGAGCGGCGTGAATCCGGAATGGAGGCCCGTGCGCGGCTCGCCCTCGATCGGCAGGAGCTCGCGGTAGCGCCAGAGGTTCTTGGGCCGCTTCTCGATCATCTCGCGCGTCACCGTGCCGGCAATGGCCGCGTAGTCGAACGCGACTTCGAGCGGGCCGAGGCACTTCGTGCAGACCCAGAGGGCGCCGGCAGGGTACTCGGTCTGGCACAGGTGGCAGCGGAGACGGAAGTTCATTGGTGTCCTTAAGAAACCGGGTTTCTTAAGGCACTCAAGTGCCGTCCGTCCAGCGGCTGATGCGCTGACAGCGTTCTGATCGTATACGCGACGCCCAGCCGCTTGTAGATGTCCGCCAGGAGGCCGGCGGCCTCGGGGTGGCGGTCCGCCGCGAGGATCGCAATGGTCGGGCCGGACCCGCTCAGACACACGCCCAGCACGGACGGGTGGTCGAGGGCCAGGGCCTCGGGCAATCCCGGCACGAAGGCCTGGCGGGTTGGCTGGTGCCACCGATCCCCAAGCGCCTCGCGAAGGTCGCCAAACTGGCCGGTATCCAGCGCGCGCACCAGCAGCAGCGCCCGCTGAAGGTTGAAGACCGCATCGCGGAGGGTGACGGTCTGCGGCAGGATTTTCCGGGCTGCCGCGGTTTCGAGCTGAGCTTCGGGCGTGCCGACGACGAGCTTGAGGGCGTCGGGCCAGTTCCAGGCGCGAGCTTCAACCCGGCCGTCACCGAACTGACAGCTCAGGGCCAGACCGCCAAGAAGGGCAGCCGACGCGTTGTCGGGATGCCCTTCGATTTCGGTCGCCAGCGCGAGCAGCTCCGACGTCTGCCGCGGCGCCGTGAACGTCTCGTAGAGTCGCAACCCGGCGACCGTGGCCGCCGCGCTGCTGCCGAGCCCCGCGCGCATCGGGATGTCGGTGCGGACTTCGACGACCGAGCCCCGGCGTCGTGCCGCCGAAGCGCTCCCCGGCGAGACGGAATGCGCGCTCGATCCGGTTCTCGCCGACGAGGGGCGGTCCGCCCACGAACGTGAACTGGAGCTGCCCGGGCGCGCCGGGCCGGACGTCGACGACGTCCAGCGTGAGATAGAGCTGGACCGCCACCGAGAGGGCGTCGAAACCGGGTCCGAGGTTGGCAACCGACCCCGGCACGGCAATCTGCCGTGCGGGGCCGCTCGGTGATGTGGAGCGAACCCCTCCGGGGTCGCTCAGTGGCGAGGAGCGAGCCATGGCGAAACATTAAGTCTATGACAACGGCTTAGGGCTGTCACGGCTTAGGGCTTACGGCGCAGGGTCTGTCCCTGCTTACGAAGTGGGACTGACCTGCGGCTCGGGGCTTGGGGCTCGCCTTCGGGGTCTGTCCCCGCTACGAAGTGGGACTGACCCCGCGTGGGCTTGCGCGCGCCTGCGATACGGCGCCAGCACGGTGCTCAGGTCCCGCCGCACGAACGCCGCGAGCGATCCCTCGCGGTGGACGACCCAGTTGAGAATCGACCCGTTCATCGTCGCGTGGAGGGCCGCGGCCAGCCGGCTGGCGTCACAGCGGACCAACTCGCCCGCGGCGACCGCATCGCGGATGAGCGCTCTGATGCCCGCGCGCATTCCGGCGGAGGCCGCGAGCGCGTGGCGATGGAACTCGTCGTCCTTGAGGTCGACCTGGAAGAACACCAGGTTGTTGGCGATGGCCTCGGGCGTCGCGCCCATCAGCGTCGTCACGCACTCGGCGAGGCCGAGCAGAGCGTCGACCGGCCGACGATGGCGGGCCCGGAGGCCTGGAAAGATGAACTGGCCGCCGCCGGCCGCGTCGGCGGCCGTGGCCAGCAGGAGCGCTCGTTTCGACCCGAACCGCTGGACGATCGCCGCCGGCGACACGCCGGCCTCCTTCGCGACATCGGCCAGCGTCATTCGGGCCGGTCCCAGTTGCGCGATCGCGCGGAACGCGGCCATCAGGATGTCCTGGTCGCTGGCCTGTCGGGGCCGCGGGCTCATCGGCGTCGATTATAAACGGCCATTCACAATCAGGTTGATTGTGAATGGCTCGTTCAGTTATCGTCGATTCATTGGAGGCGGCTATGCGGCGCATACGCTACGGCGTGGCGATGAGCCTCGATGGGTTCATCGCGGGACCGAACGGCGAAGCCGACTGGATCGTGATGGATCCGGACTTCGATTTCGCTGCGATGATGGCTCAGTTCGATACGTATCTGATGGGCCGGCGAACCTATGAGGTCGCGAGCGCTGGCGGGCCAGGCGGCGACTCGCAGTCTACGACCGTCGTCGTGTCGCGGACGATGCGGCCCGCCGACCATCCAGGCATCGAGGTCGTCGCCGACGACCTCGAGTCACGTGTTCGCGCGCTGCGAGAGGGGATTGGCAAAGACATCTGGCTGTTCGGCGGCGGCGATCTGTGTCGCAGCCTGATCGACCTCGGTCTCGTCGACACGGTCGAAGTGGGCATCATGCCGGTCCTGCTCGGCCAAGGGGTGCCCGTCGTCCAGCCGCTGGCCGAACCCGCCAAGCTCAAGCTCACTCGTCACCAGATCTCTCCGAAGACCGGTGTCGTCGGGCTCGAATACGACGTGGTGCGGAAGGGCTCGCCACGGCGCAAGGCTCAGCGGCGGCTTGGGGCTTGAGGCTTTGGGGCTTCGAGGCGGCGGTCGTCCCGTATGATGACCGCAACCCGACCTGGAAGCCTCTCTAGGAGAGTCCCAATGAAGCTGGTTCTCGCCGCGGTCATTGCGCTCGTCACGCTCCAGACCTATCCACCGCCGTTCCCGCGCGAGGGCGTCACGAAAGTCCTCGACAACGCGCGTGTCGTGGCCTGGCGCGTGGACTGGACGAAGGGTCGACCGACCGCGATGCACGAGCACAAGCTGGACCTCGTGGGCGTCGTCCTCGAACGCGGTCAAACCAGGATCACGGTGCCCAACGGCACCGTCACGCATCGGGTCCCCAGACCGTGCGCGGTGCCGCGACGTTTCAGGCGCGGGGCGTGACGCACATCGAAGAGGCGATGCTCGACAACGCGCGCAATCTGACGGTGGAGCTGAAGGACGAGAAGGTTCCCGCGCGGACGCCGAACACGTCAGCGCCGGAGGGATTTCCGCGGGAAGGCGCTCGGCTCGTTGTCGAGAACGAGCGAGTCGCCGTGTGGGACTACACGTACGTTCCCGGCCGAATCGTGCCTCTCCATATTCACAACCGCGATGCCGTCGTCGTTCCCGTCGATCCCGGCGAGCTTCGCGTGACAGTTCCGGAACGGCGAGACGCGCATCACGAAGCTCGTGCCTGGTGAAGCGCTGTTCTTTTCCGGCGCTGACGCGCATACCGAGGAAGTGAGCGTCGGCACGCCCCGCGTCATCGCCATCGAGCTGAAGTAGAGCGACTAGAGCTTGCCCTGATTCGCGCGGCCGACGAATCCTTCGAGCGTCACGACGTCCACTCTGTCTGAGTTGACGAGGAACGGCTTCAGGCCGCCGGACGTGTAGAAACTCCGGAGCGTCCAGCCTTCTCCGCCAAGCACGAGGTACGCCTTCTCGTGCTGTCCGGCCTGAAGCGCCTCGAGCAGGCAGATGACCTCGAACGGGACTTTCTGCTCCGCCGTTCCCGAGACCTGCTGCCACTTGAGCGAGATGAGAATCTTCCGCCCGTCCTTCTCGGCGATGGCGTCGACGACGTGTTTGCCGAGGCCCGAGGCGCTGGCCGAGGTGGACCTGCGTTTCGTACGCGTATCCGCCCTGCTGGAGCGCAGGAAGGATCATCAACTCCAACACGCCGCCCGTGCGGGTGCTGCCTGGACTCATACGGGAAGGTTCCGGATCGCCAGAACCTCGATCGCCGGTCGCCGGTCGCCGGTGCAGCTGATCTTTCGTGGCGCTTCGAATTTCTCGAGCTTGAATCCGAGGCGCCCGTACTCCTTGAGGATCCGCGGCGTGGCCTGATTCGACAGGACCACGGGGCCTTTGTGCTTCGACAGCCACTCAGCCGCTGCCACCTGATCGTTCCAGTCGAAGCCGTCCTTCGAATACTTCGTGAACTCGACGTCGTACGGCGGGTCGGCGTAGACGAAATCCGTCGGCTCGAGGGGGACGTCCTTGAAGTGCGTGTTCGTGAACGTCCAGTCAGCGAACGCCGCCTTGTACTCCGTGAAATCAGTCTTGTAGTTGATTCTCGGGTGGCGGCCGAACGGCACGTTGAACGCGCCACTGCGATTGAAGCGGCAGAGGCCGTTGTACCCGGTACGATTGAGGTAGTAGAAAAGACCCGCCGCCTCAGCCGTGTCGGCCTTTCCTTTCTTCAGCAGCGCGTTGAAGCGAGTTCGCGCCCTGTAGTACGCCGTCTCGCTGTGGACGAACTTCTGTTCCACCACGAAACCCTTCTTGAGCCACGCGTAGAAGTTGATCACATGCGGATTGATGTCGTTCAGCAGCGCCCGCTTCGGCATCAGTCCCAGCGTGACCGCGAGGCCGCCCGCGAAGGGCTCGACCAGACGACGGTCACCGGCCGCCAGCCAGTACGGCAGAACGTGCTGGACCTGCCAGCGCTTGCCGCCGGCCCACTTGAGAGGCGGCGGAACGGGCTCAGCGGTCTGGCCTTCCGGCTCGACCTTCTCAATCTTCAGCGCTGCGCCCCTCACGATGCGGCCAATCTACCATGCGGGGTCTGACGTGGTAGGTCAGCCCTGGGAAGTTAGGAAGTAAGAAGTCAGAGGTGTAGAAGTT
The DNA here is from genome assembly GCA_963730485.1 of uncultured Acidobacteriota bacterium. GTDB lineage: Bacteria > Acidobacteriota > Vicinamibacteria > Vicinamibacterales > SCN-69-37 > CAVTYZ01. The sequence continues at coordinate 67,626 of CAVSRY010000007.1, forward strand.
GCGCCCACGAACCCCTGCACTTCTGGCTACAGCTTCTACAGTTCTAACTTGTTTAACGTGTACCATGGCCCGCGGCTGGGAAAGCAAGTCCGTCGAGAGTCAGCAAGCCGAGGCAGAGGCACGCCGTGAGGCGTCGAGTGCCCGCGCGCTGACTGACGCCGAGCGCGAACGCGAGGCCACACGGTTGAAGCTGGGAATGTCGCGCGCGCGTGTCCTGCAGGACCTCCAGAGCGCCTGTCACCCCAACCACCGCGCGATGCTCGAGCAGTCCCTCGCGTTCATCGACGGCGAACTCGAGGCCCTGGACCGTTCGTCGGATCGCCTCCGACCGCGGGCGTCGACAATCACGTGACCGTGTCTCGAAGACTGGTGACTCCCTCATGAGACAACTCATCGACTCCATCCGCGGCGAATACGTTCGATACAAGCAACTAGCCGAGGACGCCATGGCGCAACTCGACGAAGAGAGCTTCGCGGCGCCGGGGCCGAACGACGGCAACTCGATCGCCACAATCTGCTGGCACATGTCCGGCAATCTTGCGTCGCGTTTCACCGACTTTCTGTCCTCGGACGGCGAGAAACCGTGGCGCCGGCGTGAGGAGGAGTTCTATGCGCGCAAGGTCACGCGCGCCGAGCTCCTCGAAAAATGGACGCAAGGGTGGGACGTGCTCTTCCATGCCCTCGCTGACCTCAACGACGCCGACCTTGGTCGAACAGTGACCATCCGGCAGCAGCCGCTCCGTGTGGATGAGGCCCTGCATCGGTCGCTCGCGCATACGAGCTACCACGTCGGACAAATCGTCTATCTCGCCAAAGCCATGAGAGGGAAGGACTGGCGGTATCTGAGCATTCCTCCCGGCCAGTCGGCCGCTTACAATGCAGCGCCAGACAAGGAACGACCCAGATAGCCGGCGCGCGCGTCTCGCGGTCGTGGCCGATATCCTAGGCGAGAGGTTGTGGACGTGACACTCATGAGCATTCGTCGCGTGGTTCTGATGACGGGCGTGGCGCTCGCTATCGGTGTTCGCGTTGCCGCAGCGCAGGCCGCGGCCGACCCGGATCCGAGCGCGTTTCGACGCTGAGATCAAAGCTTTCGACCAGCTCGATCGCACAGAACACCCCGCCCAAAGGCGCAGTGCTGTTCGTGGGCAGCTCGAGCATCAAGCGCTGGCCGACCGCCGACGGCTTTCCAAAGCTCACGGTCATCAACCGTGGCTTCGGAGGGTCGTACATCGCCGACGTCAACCACTACTTCGACCAGACCGTCCGCAAGTACGCCGCGAACGTCATCGTCTTTTACGCGGGCGACAACGATCTGGGAAGCGGGAAGAGCCCCGATCGCGTCTTTGCGGACTACCAGGCCTTCGTGGACAAGGTCCTGGCCGCCAAACCTGACACGGAGATCGTCTTCATTGCGATCAAGCCCAGCCTGGCGCGATGGAAGCTGTGGCAGACGATGAAGGCGTTCAACGAGCGCGTGCGGGCGTTTTCATCGAGCCGGCCCCGGCTCCATTTCGTGGACGTCGCGCCGCCGATGCTCGGGCCGGACGGCCAGCCGCGTCCCGAACTGTTCGTCGAAGACGGCCTGCACATGACTTCCGCCGGGTATGAGATCTGGAACGGGCTGGTGTCCCGCGCCGTGACACCGTTCGTTCGGAAATAGGAAAAAGACGTCGGGTGAGTTTTTCTGGGTCGATTTCATGCTGAAAAAGACACCCGACGTCTTTTCTGCGCAGTTTGTCGTCAGAATCGGAATATGGCCGAGCCTTTCATCCGACCGATCTCCCGCTGGTTTCTCTTCGCGCCCGTCTTCGCCGCCTTGACCATGCAGGGGGCCGCGCAGGAACGGCAGCGCTCCGATATTCAGGACCAATACAAGTGGAACCTGGCGGATATCTATCCGTCCGTTCAGGCCTGGCAGGCGGCGAAGGACAAGGTCGCGGCCGACATCCCCAAGCTCAAGGAGTTCCAGGGCAAGCTGGGGTCGTCGGCGGCGACGCTGGCCGACGCGCTCGATGCGACGTTCAGGCTCGACAAGGAACTGTCGCGCGTCTACGTCTACGCGTCGATGCTGGCCGACGAGGACACCCGCGACAGCACCCACGAAGGCATGCGCCAGCAGATGGTGCAGCTCGCCTCGACGCTCGGCGCGGAGGCCGCGTACGTCGAGCCGGAGATTCTGGGGTTCGAGCCTGGCACGATCGAGCGATTTCTTGCCGACGAGAAGCGGCTCGGCCCGTACCGCTTCTATCTCGAGGACATCGCGCGGCGCGCGCCGCATACGTTGTCTCCAGCCGAGGAACGGATTCTGGCGGCCGCCGGCCCGCTCGCGGGCGCGCCGTCCAACGTCTACAACATCCTGTCGAACGCCGACTTCCCGTTCCCCTCCGTCCAGCTGAGTTCCGGGCAGCAGGTCAGGCTCTCGCAGCCGAACTTCGTCGATGCATCGCGCCAGCCCTGTGCGCGAGGATCGCCAGAAAGTGATGGCGGCGTACTTCGGCGCGATCGGCGCGTTCAGCCGCACGTACGGCACGTCGATGAGCGCGAGCCTCCAGAAGGCGCGTCTTCTTCGCCAAGGCGCGGAAGTACGAGTCGAACCTCGAAGCGACACTGAACGGCCCCAACATTCCCGTGTCCGTCTACACCCGCCTCGTGGACGGTGTGAACCGGCACCTGCCGAGCTTTCATCGCTATCTGTCCCTGCGGAAGCGGATGATGGGCCTGAACGAGCTGCACTACTACGACCTCTATGCGCCGCTCGTCGGATCGGTCGATTTGAAGTACACGCCCGAGGAAGCACAGCAGCACATCCTTGCGGCGATGGCGCCGCTCGGTCCTGAGTACGTCGGCGTGCTCAAGCGCGCGTTCTCGGATCGCTGGATCGACTTGTTTCCGAGTCCCGGCAAGCGGTCAGGCGCGTACTCGAATGGCGGCGCCTACGACGTCCACCCGTACATGCTGATCAACTACAACGGCAAGTACGACGACGTGAGCACGCTCGCGCACGAGCTCGGGCACACGATGCAGAGCTACCTGTCGAACAAGACCCAGCCGTACCCGACGGCGAGCTACCCGACGTTCGTCGCGGAGGTCGCATCCACCTTCAACGAATCGCTGCTCATCGACCACATGCTCAAACAGATCAGCGATCCGAAGGCGCGCCTGGCCATCCTCGGCAACTATCTCGAGGGCATCAAGGGCACGGTCTTCCGTCAGACGCAGTTCGCCGAGTTCGAGCTGGGCATGCACCAGATGGCCGAGAAGGGGCAGGCCGTCACCGGTGAGACGCTGGCGAAGCTCTACATGGACATCACGAAGAAGTACTACGGCCACGACCAGGGCGTGTCCGTCGTGGACGACTACGTCGCCCACGAATGGAGTTTCATTCCGCACTTCTATCGCGATTTCTACGTGTTCCAGTACGCGACATCCTTCACGGCCTCGGAAGCCCTCGCGCAGAAAGTCAAGACCGGCGACAAACAGGCCATCGAGCGCTACCTGCGATTCCTGTCAGCCGGCGGCTCCAAGTACCCGATCGACCTCCTCAAGGACGCCGGCGTCGACATGACGACGGACGAGCCGCTCGATCTGACGATCAAGGAAATGAACCGCGTCATGGACGAGATGGAGAAATTGCTATGAGCGGCTTGAGACTTGAGTCTTGGGACTTGGGGCCGGCCTCGGTCGCAAGTCCCTGACTCGAGTTCAACCCCAAGACGACCAGGACTCAAGTCTCAAGACCCAAGCCTCCAGGCCCGATACACATGCAGTTAGTTCCCATGCACGTACGATTTTTGTGTTTGTCCGCGCTTCTCATCGCCGTTTCGGCCTGCGGCCTGAAAACTCCCTCAGAGCCTTCTGAGCCGCCGCCGCCCCCGAACGTCGTGAACTACACGGCCATCGGCGCGAGCGACGCCATTGGCTTCGGCTCGAGCTCGGTGTGCCTGCCGTTCACGCCCTGCCCGGACGGCAGGGGCTACGTCCAGCTCCTCGAGAGACGCCTTAAGGCCGACGGCAAGACCGTCACGCTGCTCAACCTGGGACTGCCCGGCAGCGTGCTGGGTCCCGAGATTCAGGCCATCGGCAACCAGCTCGGGCGCGGCATTCTGGCAAATTTCCTCGAAAACGAGGTGCCGTTCGTCGCGAGCAACGCGACGCTGGTGACGGTGTTCGCCGGCGCCAACGACGTCAACACGGTCGGCGCGGCTGTTGAAGCGGGCTACGCCGGCGTGGACCCGATCGGCTACGTGATCTCGCGCACGGACGGGTTCGCGCCGTGATCTCAAGAAGATGATGGACGGGATCAAGGGCCGTGCGCCCAACGCCCGTGTCGTCGTCCTCAACCTGCCGAACCTCGCCGGGCTCCCGTACGCATCCGGCTACTCGTCAACGAAGAAGAAGGCGTTGCAGAACATCGCCGTGCGCTTCTCGGCCGAGATCAACAAGCTCACCAGCCAGGGCGCGACGGTCGTGGACATCATGTGCGACGGCGGCTTCTACCAGGCCAGCCGCTACTCGAGCGACGGCTTTCATCCGAACGACGCCGGCTACTCTCGCATGGCCGACGTGGCCTACTCGCCGGCCACGACAGGCGGCGGTCCGCTCCCGCAGGCGGATTGTTCGTTCATGAAGCTGTACTGAATCCTGCGGTTCAGGATTCCGGGTTTCTGGTTTCGGGTTCTGGTTCCAGGTTCAGAGTTCAGGATTCACTCAAACTGACACAATGAACCCTGCACGATGAACCCTGAACCAGAACCCGAAACGCGGAACCCGGAACTCGGAACCGCACGGATCACGCATCCACTCCGCCACCGAAGTAGACGTTCCCCTCATCCTTGCCTTGATCAAGGAGCTCGCCGAGTACGAGCGTTTGAGCAACGAGGTCGTGGCGACCGAGGCGAGTCTGACTTCGGCGCTCTTCGGCGAGGCCGCACGCGCTCGTGCGCTGATCGCGTATGCCGGCGCCGATGCCTGTGGGCTTCGCGGTCTACTTCTACAACTTCTCGACGTTCCTCGGGCGCGCGGGCCTCTATCTCGAGGACCTGTTCGTTCGTCCAGCCTGGCGCCGCCAGGGTGTCGGGACGCCAGCTGCTGCGTGAGCTGGCGCAGCGAGCCGTGGCCGACGGATGCGGCCGGCTCGAGTGGTCGGTGCTCGACTGGAACGAGCCGGCGATCCGGTTCTACCGTTCGATCGGCGCGCGGCCGATGGACGAATGGACCGTCTACCGGCTCACCGGCGACGCGCTCGTTCGGTTCGCATCAGACGCCCCGGCGACGCGCTGACTCGCGAACCCCTCAGGAAACTGCTGCACGCGAACCATGTTCGCGCCGAAGTACTCGCGCGCGGCCGCCTGAACGGCCGGACCATTGATCTTTCGGTAGAAGTCGGGGAGCGCGAACAGGTCCGCCAGCTCCTCGCCGTGCTGGTACCGCGCCGAGATCTCGCGAAGGAAGAAGCCGTTCTGCCGGCTGCTGGATTCGTACTCGCGGAGCATGATCTCGCGGATGTTGGTCACGTCGCGTTCGTCAGGGCCGTTGGCCTTGAGGTCGGCAATCTTGGAGAGCGCGACGTCGACGAGCGCGTCCGCGCGTTCCGGCGAGGAGCCAAACGAAATCGAGATGGAGTATCCGGCCGCGGGATCTTCGAGTAGCTGGCCGAGACGCCGACGCCGTACGTGCCGCCCAGATCCTCGCGAAGCGCTTCACGAAGCGTGCCCTCGAGCACCATCGCCATCGCCCGGACCGTCACGCGTCGCTGCTGGTCGTACTCGAACGGCCCGCTGAAGACGAGCCGCGTCTGGCTTTTGGCTTCGATCCCCTTCATCACGCGGCGCTGGACGATGCCGGTCGCGCGGCGAAGGCCGACGTCCCGCCACGACTCTTTTCGCCCGGTCGACGGAAGCGACGCCAGGTAGGTCTCGACGAGCGGCCGGATGGCATTCGGTTCGAAGCTGCCGACGAACACGAACGTGAAGTCGCTAGCGTCGGCAAACCGGTTCTGGTAGAACGCCATCGACTTGTCGAGGCTCATCTCGTCCACGTTCTCGAGCGACATCGGCTTCGCGCGGATGTTGTCTTGCCACATCGCGGACGCGAACGCCTCGCTGAACGCGAACTCCGGCGTGTTGCGCTGGTTGGCGAGCGCCACTTTGAGCTGATCGGTCAGGACGGTGAACATCGTCGGGTCCGCGCGCGGCTGCGTGAACCGCATATAGATCGTCTGGAACAACGTCTCGAGATCCTTCGGTGATGCCGAGCCGTTGATCTCCTCGAAGTAGTCACCGATCGACGCCCCGGCGCTGGCCACTTTGCCCGTGAGCACCTTGCGAAGGTTCACCGCGTCGAACGTGCCCAGTCCTCCGGCCCCGACCACCTGCGCCGCGGTCTCTGCGGGAATGAGATCCGCATCGCTCGCGAGCGACGTACCGCCCGGGCTGAATGCCGTCACCAGCACCTCGTCCTGCCGGAACGTCGTCGGTTTCAGCACGACGTGGACGCCGTTCGAGAGCGTCCATTCCGTGATCCCGAACGCCTCTTTCGTGGTCGTCGCGACCACGCGGCCGGGCGTCGGCGCGGCTTTGAGCAGGGGCTCGCGGCTGACGGAATCCTCGTACGCGGTCAGTGTCTTGGCCGTCGCCGCCGTCATGACGGCCGGCCAGCTTCGCTTCGGTCGGAAGCACCAGGCCCGGCTTCTGCGGCGCGCTGACGAGCACCGTCCGATTCCGGTCGGGCGACCAGGTCGCCGCCATCTTGTTCAACTCGGCAAGCGTGATCGTCGGGACGAAGCGTTTGTACAGCTCGTACTCGTAGGCGATGCCCGGAATCGGCTCGTCGGTCGTGAAGTTCCGGATGTACTCGGCCGCGAGGTCGTCCGACTGCTGGTTGTCCTTCTCAGCCATCGCCCGCTCGAACGCCGCGGAGCATGTTCACCTTCTGGCGGTCGAGCTCGGGCTCGGTGAAGCCGAACTTCGTGACCCGGGCCGCCTCGGTGAAGATCGCGTCCAGCGCCGCTTCCACGCCGTTCTCGCGCACGGCGGCGCTGAGCGTGGTGGTTTCGGTCGTGCGCACGAGCCGGCCGATTCCCGTGCCCGCGCCAAGGAACGGCGCTCCCGGCTTGAGCGCGATTTCCGACAGGCGCGCGTTCAGCATGCCCGTGAACATCCGATCGACCAGCATCATCTGCCGGTAGGCCCCGATCGTGGCCTGATCGCGCGCCGGCATCGTGTTGTAGACCTGAACGCTGGTCGTGCGTGATCTCGGCGTCGGCTGCGATGACGTACGACGTGCCGGTTCGCGGCGGCACCTGATACGCCGGACGCTCACGCCGCGTTCGCGGCGGCGGGAATGGACGCGAAGTGCTTCCTCACGAGCGCCTCAACGTCCTTGACGTCGAAATCGCCGACGGCGACGACCGCCATGAGGTCGGGCCGGTACCAGTCCTTGTAGAACTGGATCAGCCGCTCATGCTTGAAGTTCTGAAGCACCTCGGGCGTGCCGATCGGCAACCGGTCGGCATACCGCGATCCGGCCAGCAGCACCGGGAACTGCTTGTCGCGCAACCGGCCCTGCGCGCCGCGGCCGAGCCGCCATTCCTCGAGCACGACGCCGCGCTCCTTGTCGATCTCGACGGGATCGAACGTGACGTTCTGTGCCCAGTCACTGAGCACGAGCATCGCGCGGTCCATGACCTCCGCGCGATCGGTCGGGACCTGCAACTGGTACACGGTCTCGTCGAAGCTCGTGTACGCGTTCAGGTGGCTGCCGAACCGCATGCCGATCGACTGCACGAAGTTGACGATGTCCTGCTTCGGAAAATTCTTCGTGCCGTTGAACGCCATGTGCTCGACGAAGTGCGCGAGCCCGCGCTGGTCGTCGTCCTCGAGCACCGATCCGGCGTTGACCGCGAGGCGAAGCTCGGCGCGGTCCTCGGGTTTCCCATTGGCCCGGATGTAGTAGCGGAGCCCGTTCGCGAAGCGTCCCGTCGTGATGGCGCGATCGACCGGGATGACCGAGTTCAGCGGCGCGGTCGACGGGCTGGCCGGATTCGCCGGAGGCGCCTGCTGCGCGCGGCCAACGAGGACGCTTGCCGCGACGAGGGCCGCTGCCCATCCAAGAGCGAAGAGCGAGAAGGGGCGTGTGAGGCCGCGTGTCATGGTGTGTCCTTGCGCGTAAGGCGCGAATCGACCCGGAAAGCGACGGGAGAGTTTTGATTATCCGGCCCGGTCCCGGACCCGTCAAGATTGACGGGGGCCGCCGGGTGAGAGAATGGCCGTGTCGATGGTCACATTCCGCTGGTCACGAGTCCTGTCGGTCGCCGTTCTCCTCAGCGCCTGCGTCTCCGCGGATCGCGGGAACTCCGCCGCCAGCCGAACAGAACGCGCCGGCCGCCTACGGCTACCAGATTGTCAAGACGTACCCGCACGACTCGCGGGCATACACCCAGGGACTGGTGTACAGGGACGGAGTTCTTTTCGAGAGCACCGGCCTGAACGGTCGATCGACGCTGCGAAAGGTCCGGCTCGAGACCGGCGAGGTGCTTCAGCAGTATCAGCTGGAGCCCAAGTACTTTGGTGAAGGGCTCGTCGATTGGGGTGGCCAGCTCATCCAGCTGACCTGGCAGACGAACGTCGGATTTGTCTACGACCTCAACTCGTTCAAGCCGATGCGGCAGTTCGCGTATTCCGGTGAAGGGTGGGGGCTGACGCACGACGGGAAGCGCCTGATCATGAGCGACGGCCAGCCGTCGGGGCAGTTGCGCTATCTCGATCCGGCGTCGCTCAAGGAGCTCAGCCGGATCACGATTCGCGATCAGGGCCGGCCGGTCGCCATGCTGAACGAGCTCGAGTTCGTTCGCGGCGAGATCTTCGCGAACATCTATCAGACCGACCGCGTCGCGAGGATCGATCCCGCCAGCGGACGCGTCATCGGCTGGATCGATCTGTCAGGCCTGCTTTCAGCCGCCGAACGCCGCGACACCGACGTCTTGAACGGCATTGCCTACGACCCGGCCGGCGATCGGCTGTTCGTGACCGGCAAGCTCTGGCCGCGGCTGTTCGAGATCAAGTTGGAGAGAAGGCTCAGGTAGCAACAGCGGTTCCGGGTTCCTGGTTCCGGGTTCCGGGTGCTGGTTCCGGGTTCAACGTTCAGCGTTCACTGAACCGTGAACACGGAACCCTGAACCAGAACCCTGAACCCGGAACCAGGAACCCGGAACCGCTGAGATGCGTCGCGTCTTTGCTCTTCTCCTCATGTTGGAAGGGTTGTCATCAGCCCTTCGCTTCGCGGCGCGTCTCTCCATCCTCATGGTCTATCCGCCCCTGACGATTGCCTTCATGGCGGCGCGCTTCCTCGTGGCGGTCCAACAGTTCAGCGCCGGATGGATGGTGATGAGCGGCCGACCGCCCGGTCCGACCGATGGCCCGCTGGGCGCTGGTGGAGTCGGCGGTTCTGGTCACGTTCGAGCTCGGTTTCGGTTTCGCACCGACCAACCTGTTTCCCGCGTATCGCTGGTGGGCCGTCGGATGGTATTGGGCGTACGCGCTGACGGGTCTCTTCGTCTTTCGTCCCGAGCGCCGGTTGTAAAATCTCCGGCTGCATCATGCCGACACTCATTCAAGCCCCCGCCGTCGTTGCCGCCGTTGGCACTCGTCCGAAACGCATCGAGGAGTACGCAGGCCGCGTCAACTCGGGCCATACGAGCGTCAGCGTCGCGCGTATGGTGTCGCCGGAAGGGTGGCTCGAGCCAGGGCAGCAGCCCGAGTTCGAGGAGATCACGGTCGTCCTCTCCGGCATGCTGCGTGTCGAGCATCGTGAGGGCGCGCTCGAGGTGCGCGCCGGACAAGCGGTCGTCGCGCACCCGGGAGAATGGGTGCGCTACAGCACACCCGAGCCTGGAGGCGCCGAGTACGTCGCGATTTGCCTGCCCGCGTTTGCCGTGGATACGGTCCATCGCGATCGCGAGTGACCCTCGAGGCCGTCGTGGACACTGAACAGCCAAACATCAGCGTCGCCGACGAAGTTGCCGCGGTCGTTCGTCCCGGCGTGCTCGTGTTCGACGAGGTGGTTGTTCTCGAGCGCGATGCGCGACTCGACGAGCCCCTCGCTCAGGCGGCTGAATCCGCGCGCACCGCGGCCGAAGCGGCCGACGTCACCGCCGCCGTTCGGACGATGTACCGGCGTGTCGGTCTCGACCCCACGAAAACGCGTCCTTCGTCTGAAGCGTTGCTGCGTCGCGTCCGGAAGGGCGACGCCTTGCCGCGTATCAACAGCCTCGTGGACATCGTGAACTGGTGCTCGCTCGAATCGCAGCTGCCGTTTGGCCTCTACGATCGCGCGCACATTCACGGGCGCGTCTCGCTGCGCCTCGGCCGGGAGGGAGAGGAATACGCCGGGATTCGAAAGGACGCCGTGCACGTCGCCGGACGGCTGACGCTTGCCGACGACGAGGGGCCGTTTGGCAATCCGACGTCCGACTCGGCGCGAACCATGGTGACGCCGGCCACGACGAGCGCGCTCGTCGTGATCTTCGCGCCCGTCGGGGTATCCGCCTCAGTCCTTGAACGCGCGCTGGCGTTGACGTCTGGGAGGGTGCGCCGCTACGCCGGTGCCTCGTGACCCTTGCTTGACGGTGGCCGAGCCCGCCGTCTATGATCGTCAGTCTGTTATGGCCCGCGTAGCCCTCACCATCGGTCGAAAGCGACTGAATCGAAAGCGGAAGTCGTCCGCAACGGCGATGGTGAAGGTGTGCGTCTGACAGCGCCCTGAAGAAAGAAAGACGAACGGGCCGAACGTGGCCTCCCGAACCCGCCGATGCGCCTGACGCACGGCGGGTTTTTTGTTGCGTACTCACGGAACTGGAACAAGAGAAGGGAACATGTCTCAGAGAATCGAAGTCGGAGTTCTTGGCGCCACCGGCATGGTGGGCCAGCAGTTCATCACGCGTCTTGCTGACCATCCCTGGTTCAAGGTGAGCTGGCTCGCCGCCAGTGAGCGGTCGGAAGGCAAGGCCTATGCGGATGCCGCGCCGTGGCGATTGGCCACGCCCATGCCCGACGCGGTCCGCAAGATGACCGTTGACGGATGTGTGCCCGGCCGGGGACCGAAGGTGGTCTTCTCCGCGCTCGATGCCAAGGCCGCCGACGAGATCGAGCATGTGTTCGCCGCCGCCGGTCACGTCGTGCTGAGCAATGCCCGCACGCACCGCATGGATCCGCTCGTGCCGCTGCTCATCCCCGAAGTCAATGCCGAGCACCTCAGCCTGCTCGAGAAGCAACGCCAGTCCAAAGGCTGGAAGGGCGTCGTGATCACCAATCCCAACTGCGCGACCGTGGTCCTTGCGATGGCTCTCGCGCCGCTTCGCGCGTTCGGCGTGCGTCGCGTGAACGTGACGACGATGCAGGCGGTGTCGGGCGCCGGGTACCCCGGCGTGCCGTCACTCGACATCCTCGGGAACCTGATTCCGTTCATCGGCGGCGGCGAGGAAGAAAAGATCGAGACCGAGACGCTCAAGATTCTCGGTGAGGCCGACAAGTCGTCATTCGGCCGTCGTGAGCGCGCAGGTCAATCGTGTGCCCGTGATCGACGGACACACGATGACGGTCTCCGTCGAGCTCGAGTCCAAGCCCGACGTCGGCGCGGTCACCGAGGCGATGCGTGCGTTCCGTGGCAAGCCGCAGGAGCTTCGACTGCCCACGGCGCCCAATCCGGCGTTGAATGTCATGGCCGAGGCCAATCGGCCACAGCCACGGCTCGACGCCGACCTCGGCGGCGGCATGACGGTGTCGATCGGCCGCATCCGTTCCTGCCCCGTGCTGACGCACAAGTTCGTCGCGCTCGGACACAATACGATTCGCGGCGCGGCTGGCGCGTCGGTGCTCAATGCGGAGCTGATGAAGGCGGAGGGGCTGCTGTAGCCGGCTTGGGGCTTAGAGTCTTGGGGCTCAGGGCCGAACGGCTCAGCGCCTCAAGTCCGCCTAGGCCACAAGCCAGAAAGCGTCCATTTATGATTGTCATGAAATTTGGCGGCACGTCCGTCGCCGACGAAGCGGCGATCGAGCGGTTGATCGCCATCGTGCGCGCGGCGCGTCAGGCCGCGGTGCAGCCAGAGAGCCTCGATTGGCGCGGGCCCATCGTCGTCGTGTCCGCGCTTGGGGGCGCCACCGACAAGTTCCTCAAGGTCGCGTCCGACGCTGGCCTTGGCGAGACCGAGGCGACGACCGAGGGTCTCCGCGCGCTTCGTCAACGTCACCTCGACGTGGCCCGAGTGATCCGGTCGAGCGACGAACGATCCGAGGTCGAGCGCTTCATCAACACGGAGTTCGACGAGCTCGACCGGCTGGCCGGGGCGTTGAGCGTGCTTCGCGAGGTCACGCCGCGCTGGCTCGATGCGATCGCCGCGACCGGCGAAATCATCAGCAGCCGCATCGTGGCCGCCGCCCTCACGTCACACGGTCTGGCCGCCAGCTGGGTGGACGCCAGGAAGGCCATCGTGACCGGCCCCGAGCACATGGCCGCGCCGCCGCTCATGGCCGAGACGGCCACGGCGCTCGCGACCACGGTCGATCCGCTCCTCGCCGAGCGCCGGATTCCAGTCATCGGCGGCTTCGTCGGGGCCTCGCGCGACGGCGTCACGACGACGCTCGGACGCGGGGGATCGGACTATTCCGCGTCAATCGTCGGCGCGTGCCTCGGCGCGTCGGAGATCCAGATCTGGACCGACGTCGACGGCATGCTCACGGCCGATCCGCGCATCGTCCGCGACGTGCAGGTCGTGCCGCACATCTCGTTCGGCGAGGCGTCGGAGCTCGCGTACTTCGGCGCGAAGGTGCTGCATCCGGCGACCATTCAGCCTGCGGTCGGCGCAGAACATTCCCGTCCGCATCCTCAACTCGCGCCGGCCGCAGGACGCGCGGGGAACGCTCATCACCCGCGACCGGCCGCCGACCGATCGGCTGCTGACCGCGGTGGCTTCGAAAAAGGGCGTCACGGTCGTGGACATCACCTCCACGCGCATGCTCATGGCGCACGGCTTCCTGGCCCGGATCTTCGAGACGTTCGAACGCCACCGCACGTCGGTGGACGTCGTCACGACCTCGGAGGTCAGCGTGTCGGTGACCGTCGACGATCCACGCCGACTGGCAGAGATCAGCGCGGCGCTGCGGGAGGTCGCAGACGTCACGCGCGAGGACGAGATGGCCATCGTGTGCGCGGTCGGCGACGGCCTCCAGCGCGATCCGACGTTCGTCAGCCATCTGCTCGAAGCGCTCGGAGGAATTCCGATTCGCATGGTGTCCCAGGCCGCGGCGCGGCGTAATATCACGCTCGTGATTCGCGAAGCCGACCTCGAAACGGCGCTCCTGCGCGTGCATGAGCGGTTCCTCGGAGTGCCCGCGTGAGGCTCCTCGTCGTCGGCCACGGGCGCATGGGTCAGCTCGTCGAGAAGCTGGCGCCGGAGCACGGCTTCGAGGTGGCGGCGATCGCCGAGGTGCATACGCCCATCCCCGTGGCGCTCGAGGCGGCAGGTCCCGTGGACGTGGCCATCGAGTTTTCGCTGCCCGAGGCGGTGCCAAAGAACGTCGCGGCACTGGCAGCCCGCCACATCAATGTGGTCATCGGCACGACGGGCTGGCAGGAGCATGAGACGGCGCTTCGCGGTCTCGTCGATCGTGCCGGCATCGGCGTCCTCGCGTCGGCGAACTTCTCGATCGGCATGAACATTTTCCGGTCCCTCGTGGAGCAGGCATCGCGAACGTTCATGACGACGGACGTCGGCGCCTGGATTCACGAGGCGCATCACGCGGCCAAGATGGACGCGCCGTCCGGGACGGCCCGGTTGCTCTTCGACGCGATGCGCCTGGCCGGCTACAGCCGGTCGATCGACGTGTCGTCCACGAGGGCCGGGCACATCCCCGGCACGCACGTCGTCGGTTTCGACGGACCGGCCGAGACCGTCACGCTGACACATACCGTCCGCGACCGGGCCGTGTTCGCGCACGGGGCGCTCGAGGCCGCCAAATGGCTCAACGGCCGGCGCGGCTGGTTCAGCATGCGCGACATGATTAATATCTCCTGACGTTCGTCCGTTCCCCGTTCCTCGTTCCCGTTCCCGTTCTGGTTCGACAACTGAACCACGGAACCGACGGAACCAGAACGCGGAACGGGGAACGAGGAACGGGGAACGAGAGGTTCTTATGAGACTGTCCTTTACCGGCGTCGGCACCGCGCTCATCACACCGTTCACGAAGAACGGGGCCGTGGACGAGGCGGCGGTTCGGCGGCTTGCTGCCCGTCAGGTCGAAGCGGGCGTTCACTTCGTCGTGCCTTGCGGGACGACCGGTGAGGCGCCGACGCTCACGCCGCAGGAGCGCCGCAAGGTGATCGAGATCGTGGCCGACGAGGTCGAGGGCCGCGCGATGGTGCTCGCCGGAGCGGGCGGCTACGACACACGCGAGGTCATTCAGTCGATTGCCGAGCTCGAGGGCACCGGCATCCACGGCATCCTGTCCGTCACGCCGTACTACAACAAGCCGACGCAGGAAGGTCTGTTCCAGCACTATCGCGCGATTGCCGAGCGCACGAAGCTGCCGATCGTCCTCTACAACGTGCCCGGGCGGACCGGCTGCAACATCGAGCCCGCCACCGTCGTCCGGCTCGCGGCCATTCCCAACATCGTCGGCGTCAAGGAAGCGTCGGGCAACATGACGCAGATGGCGGAGATCATGGCGACGGTCCCGCGCTGACTTCATCGTGTTGTCGGGAGACGACGCATTGGCGCTGCCACTAATGGCGATCGGTGGGCGCGGCGTCATCTCGGTCGTGTCGAATCTCGTTCCCGCCGAAACGGTGCAGATGGTCGAGGCCGCCGAGCGTGGCGACTACGCCGCCGCCCGGCGGTGGCACCAGAAGCTGCTGGCGCTCATGCAGGTGAACTTCGTCGAGTCCAATCCCATCCCGGTCAAGTTCGCGTCCGCGAAGATGGGTTTGTGCGAGGAGGTGTACCGGCTGCCGATGGTTGCGCCGCGGGGAAGTTCCCAGGAAAAAATTCTCGCGGTGCTCAAGGCCTTCGGCATGCCGATCGTCGCGGAATCCCGCGCGTGAGCTCCCTTCCGGAACGCATCGCCTCGCTTTTCGCCGAAGGCGCGAACGCGAATCGTGACGAAGCACGCGCGGCGTTCTTCGAGTTGCAGGCTGGCGCTTGGCGCTGGGAGCGTTCGAGCCGCGGAGCCCGATTCCAGCTCGTCGTCAGGATGGCGAGTCAACGCCTGGGTGAAGCAGGGCATCCTGCTCGGCTTCCGTTTCGGCGACGTCGTCGATGTCTCCGCAGACCACGGGCGCTGGCCGTTCTACGACAAGGACACGATGGGCCTCAAGAAGCCCGGTCTCGCCGCGGGCGTGCGCATCGTCCCGGGCGGGTCGACCATTCGCGAAGGCGCGTACATCGCAAAGGGTGTGGTGTGCGTGCCGCCGATGTACGTGAACATCGGCGCCTACGTCGATGAAGGCACGCTCGTGGACTCGCACGCGCTGGTCGGGTCGTGCGCCCAGATTGGGAAACGGGTCCACCTGAGCGCGGCGGCCCAGATCGGCGGCGTGATCGAGCCGGTCGGACAACTGCCGGTGGTCATCGAAGACGACGTACTTGTCGGCGGCAACGCCGGCGTCTACGAGGGCGCGGTCGTCAGGCGGCGCGCGGTGATCGCCGCGGGCACCGTGCTCACAGGCTCGACGCCGGTCTACGACCTGCCACGCGGCGAGATTATCCGGCCGGAGGCTGGTGCGCCGCTGGTCGTTCCCGAAGGCGCGGTCGTCGTGCCCGGCGCGCGCGCGGTGACGGTCGGAAAAGGCCGCGAGTGGGGCCTCTCGCTGGCCACGCCCGTGATCGTCAAGTACCGCGACGATCGCACCGACACCAGGACGGAGCTCGAGGCGTGGATTCGATAACGCAGCTCCGCCTCACGCGAGCGCTCGTAGACATCGATTCGACGACCGGACGCGAAGGCGACGCGGGCGCGTTCATCGCCACCACGTTGCGCGGCCTCGGCTACACGTCATCGAGCAACGAGTCAGCGAGGGACGCTTCAACGTCATCGCGACCCTCGATCCGCCGCTCGTCGTGCTTTCCACGCATTTCGACTGCGTGCCGCCGTTCATTCCCAGTCGAGAGAGCGGCGGGCGCCTCTACGGACGCGGATCGTGCGATGCCAAGGGCACGCTCGTCGCCCAGATCGCGGCCGCCGAGCGGTTGCGCATGACCGGAGAGCGTCGCGTCGGTCTGGTCTTCGTCGTCGGCGAGGAGCGGGGCAGTGATGGCGCGAAGCTGGCGAACACCATCGCCGCCGGGTCCAGATTCCTGATCAACGGCGAGCCGACCGACAACCGCCTGGGCCGTGCGACGCGCGGCGTCTACCGCGTTCGTCTGCGCGCGTCCGGCCGCGCCGCGCATTCGAGCCAGCCGGAGCTGGGTGAGTCGGCGATCGAGAAGCTCGTCGACGCGATCGTCGAACTGCGATCGATGGACTGGCCGCAGCGATTCGATTCTGGGGACGACGTACTACACGGTCGGGCTGATTCGCGGTGGTGTCGCCCCGAACGTCATACCGCCGGACGCCGACGCCGAGGTCATGTTTCGGACGGTCGGTGATGCGGCGGAAGTGCGTCGCCTGCTTGATGCGCGTTTTGCCGGTCGCCTTGGTCTCGAGGACGTGCTCGACGTTCCCCCGTCCGGCTGCGAGCCGTACCTGGATTCGATCCGGCGGTGTTCTCGTTCACGACGGACATCCCGTTCCTCGACCGGTGGGGAGAGCCTCTCCTCGTGGGGCCCGGATCGGTCACGCTCGCGCACACCGCAGACGAGCACGTCGAGATTGCTGATCTCGAGCGGTCCGTCGACATCTACGCTCAACTGGCCACCAGCCTGATTGCCCAGTCGGCCTGAGTCCGATGGCCCTGGACGTGCAGGCGGATATTCGGGCGATCGAGGAAATACGTCGTCGCGTCGAGGCCGCCGAGAACGCGGGCGACCCGGAGTACTGCGCCGGCCTCCTCGCCGACGATGCCGTGTTCATGGTGCCCGACTTCCCAGTGCAGAACGGCCGCGACGCCTGTGCGGCGTTTCTCCGCGACCTGATGCCAGGATTGATCGAGGTCTTCGACCGACGCATCACCTACGCGGGCTCGGAGGTGCGCGTTCTCGACGACATCGCGTTCGACCGCGGAGAGTTTGCGTTCACCATACGTCCGCGATCGGGCGGCGACGCGTCCCGCGTCACGGGCAAATATTTCTGGCTCTACGCGCGTGCGGCTGACGGTGGCTGGCGGCTGTCTCGTGCCGTCGTCACCCGAGACGATCCGGACGAGCCGCGGCCTGTCGAGTGGCGAGCGCGGGCGGGCCGGATTGCTTTTCATCTGGCGCTTCCATTCGCGGTGTTTCTCGGCATTGCTGAGGTCGTCCGTAACTGGGGCGACTGGGGTTTCTGGCCGTTCTGGGTCGTGGACTATCTCGCAGTCGGTTTGCTTCTTGTCGGCTGGCGCCGATTCAGACGAGACAGCGGCGGCGGGTCAGCATGGCTGGCCGGCGCCTGGGGTTTTACCTGCGCGATGTTCTACATGTCGTTCTTCACGCACATCGCGCAGCTCAATCGTCCCGACCACGGACCCATTGAGCACACGACGCTGACCGTGATCATCGGCGCGCTGTTCGGGCTGACGGCGGTAGCCTTCGCGTGCAGCCTTCTGGGCCATCGCGCCGAGTGGCCTTCCAGCTCGCGCTGAATCGCGAGCTCGACAAGACATTGATGTCGCATTCCGGGTAGCGGCGCAGCTGGCAGCCGCGGGAGAATGGCGACGAGGTTAGAAATGTCCGACGCTCTCTGGACCGCTGTTTCGACTCGTGATGCTCACGCCGACGGCTTGTTTGTCTACGCCGTCACGTCCACGCGAATCTACTGCCGACCGTCCTGCGCCAGCCGAAAGCCGCGCCGCGACCGGGTCGAGTTCTTTCCGTCGCCGGGCATGGCGGCATCGCACGGCTACCGGCCGTGCCGGCGTTGCCGGCCGGATGCCCCCTCGACTGGTTTCCCCGCGCTCGACCGTGTACGGCGCGCCTGCGTCGCCGTCGCGCAGCACCCTGAGGCTCCCTGGACGGCGACGAAGGTGGCCAAAGCCGGCGGAACGACCGTCGTTCAAATCCAGCGCGCGTTCCGCTCGGTGCTGGGACTCGCGCCGCGCGACTACATCGCGGCGTGCAGGCGCCGCCGATTTCTCGACCACCTGCGAAACGGCAACGGCGTGACCGGCGCGATGTACGACGCTGGGTACGGATCCCCCAGCCGCCTGTACGGCGCCATCCGGCTGCCCGGCATGCGGCCCGCGACGTACGGCCGGGGCGGCCTGGGCGCCACCATCGACTGGACCACGATCGATACGCCGCTCGGTCTCGTGCTCGTCGCCGCGACATCCAAGGGACTCTGCTTCGTCGAGGTAGGGAAGTCCGTGGGCGCGCTCGTCGGGGCGCTCAAGGACGAATTTCCCGCCGCGACGATTGCGCCGGGCCCGGCAGCGTCGCTCGCGCCTCTCGCCGACGCCGCGCGCGCTGTCGCCATGGCCAAGGACGTCTCGCCCGATCTGCCCGTGGACATTCAGGGCACGGCGTTCCAGTGGCGCGTCTGGCGTGCGCTCACGAGCATTCCGCGTGGCGAAACGCGGACCTACTCGGACGTGGCCCGCGCGATCGGCTCACCGTCCTCCGTTCGAGCCGTTGCCCGCGCATGTGCCACCAATCCCATCGCGCTCGTCGTTCCCTGCCACCGCGTCATCGGCACCGACGGCAAGCTGCACGGATACCGGTGGGGAATGGACGTGAAGCGGACGCTACTGGACGCTGAACGTGGTTCGGAGGTTCGGAGGGGTTCGGGGGTGCGGAGGTTGGTACAAGGTTCGAAGGAAGGTTCGGGGGTTCGCAGGTAGGTACGCAGGTTCTTGAACGCGAAACATTTGGGCGAGATTGGAAGGAACGCGATCCTTCCAGCGGTCGGTCTTCAACCAAGCGCTTTCGCAGTGGAAACCTGCTCGACATCGGCCCGTGGGCGTTCGGCACCATCGCCTTGAAGTGTGGAGGCTCGACGATCGGACGCGCTATGGCTCCGATGCGGTCACTTCGCAGGTATCTGGCCGCTCCAAAACGGCCCTCGCGTTGAGGCACCCCGAACCTCGGCACCAACCTCCGAACCGTTCCGCACCGTCCTCCGAACCTCCGTACCAACCTCCGCACCTCCGCACCTCCGCACCTGCGAACCGCAGGTTCGGGTATCGTTCGGTTATTCTTCCCCCGCCCCGAGGAGCAGCCACGGATGTCCCGATTTGGAGCGTCGTATTGGAGCGATCGAACCTCTGCCGGCCGACGACGGTCGTATCCCGTCTATCGCGGTCAGCGTGAGGCCGACGTCGTCATCATCGGCGGCGGTCTGACCGGCTGCACGGCAGCGAGCGTTCTTGCCCAGGCCGGGCACAGCGTCGTGCTCCTTGAAAGCGATCGGCTGGCGGCGGGCGCCACGTCCGGCGGGATTGGTGCGATCGTGCCGCAGCCCGATGCGTGGTGTCGGCCGGTCGCGCAAGCCGCCGGCGTCCGCGTCGCGCGCGCAGCGTGGAGTTCTGCGCGGCGCAGCGCGCTCGATTTCGCGTCCGCGCTTCGACGGCTGAACGTTCGATGTGACCTCTCGCCGGCGCCGCTCATCATCAACGCGCGCACGGCAGACGATGGCCGCTGGCTGCGGCGTGAGCAGGCCGCTCGCCGGGATGCGGGCGTGCCGACCCCCTGGCTGCCTGCCGCGTCGGTGACTTCCGCGATCGGCACGGAATCGGCCGGAGCCCTTCGTCTTGGTGATGGGTTCCTGTTCGATCCCGTGCGTGCCGCACTCGGTCTGGCCACGGCCGCCGAAGCCAAGGGCGCGGAGATCTTCGAGCGATCGGCCGTGCGCCGGACGCGCTTCACACGCCGGTACGCTGACGTGATCCTGGCGAACGGCTCGATACGGACGAAGATGGTTTTCGTGGCGACTGGGGGGCCGGGCTCGCTGTTCGGGTCGCTCCGGCGTCACGTCACCGAGCAGGACGCGTTCGTCGTCGTCACTGAACCGCTGTCTGCGGCGATGCGACGCGAGACCGGCCGCCGGTCGAACGTCTTAACCGAGACAGGCGGAGCACCGCACTGGCTTCGGTGGCTGCCGGATGACCGCGCGGTTTTCGCCGGGGGCCTCGGCAAGCCCATTCCGCCTCGTCAGCGCGACAAGGCCGTGGTCTCGCACACGGCAGAGCTCATGTACGAGTTGTCGGTGCGCTACCCGGTCATCTCAGGTCTTCCCGCCGCCTGGGGTTGGCGTGTGCCGGTCGTGTCAACGGCGGACGGCCTGCCCTGGATCGGCGCGCACCGGAACTACCCGTTCCATTTCTTTGCCGTCGCATTCGGCTGGCACGGCGACGCGCTCGCGTGGTTCGCGGCGAAGGCCGCACTGCGACAATTGAGCGACGAACCCGCGAAAGAAGATGCGGCGTTCGGCTGGCTCCGGTAGTTACCCGGCAACGCGTTCGAGGTCTCGGATGAGGCTCGCCGCCGAACGGACGGCGGCGTCGGCCAGCGAACCGAGTCCAGCTGCCTTCGCTCCCGTCACGAGCTTCAGCCGCGTTGCTTGTCGCAGTAAATCGCTGACTTCGCTGAGAGCGGTTCGCGCCGACTGCACGAAACGGATGAACTCGCGCGGCTGACGTCCAAAACCGTCCGCGATGCCTGCGCACGCGGTTTGCGCCGCCCGGCGAAGCTGCGTGTGCAGCCAGGCGTGCTGGCTGAACTCGGGAAGGTTCACCAGCCGATTGACCTGATCCCGCAGATCGTTCGCGTTTTTCCAGACTTCGAGTTCCGTGTAGCGCCTGGCGCCGACACTGGACGCCCGGGAGGTGCCGTGGCTTCCTGATTCGTCGAGCATGGCGTGATCCTCTCGCCTCAGGCTCCGCTTTTCTCGACCTTCGCCCAACTATCTTTGAGCGTCACCGTTCGATTGAACACCGGAGCGTCCGGCCGCGAATCAGGGTCGACTGCGAAGTAGCCGAGCCGCTCGAACTGGAAGCGCGTGCCTGCGGGCGCCACTGCCAGCGACGGTTCGACCTTGCACCCGGACAGGGCCTCGAGCGACGCCGGGTTCAGTTGCAGTCAGGAAATCCGCGTCGTCAGTCCCGGGATTTTCCACGCTGAACAGCCGGTCGTACAGCCTCACCTCGGCGTCCACGGCGTGAGCGGCCGAGACCCAGTGCAGGGTCGCCTTGACCTTGCGCCCGTCAGGCGCGTCGCCGCCCCGCGTGGCCGGGTCGTAGGTGCATCGCAGCTCGACGATCACGCCATGCTCGTCCATGACCGCTTCACGGCAGGTGATGAGGTAGGCGTTCCGCAGACGGACCTCACGCCCCGGAGCCAGCCGGAAGAACTTCTTGGGCGGATCGACGCGAAAGTCATCGTGCTCGATGTAGAGCACCTTCGAGAACGGCACCTTCCGCGTACCCGCCGAAGCATCTTCCGGGTTGTTGACGACATTCATGTCCTCAACCGTGTCGTCCGGGTAGTTTTCGAGCACCACACGAAGAGGTCGAAGGACAGCCATTCCTCGCGGTGCGCGCCGATTCAGGTCGTCGCGGACACAGAACTCGAGCAATCCGACGTCCACGACGTTCTCGCGCTTCGCGACGCCGATCTCGTCCGCGAAACGCCGGATGGCTTCGGGCGTATAGCCGCGACGCCGGAGACCGGAGATCGTGGGCATGCGCGGATCGTCCCAGCCGGACACGTGCTGCTCCTGCACGAGCTGCAGCAGCTTCCGCTTGCTCATGACCGTGTACGTGAGGTTCAACCGCGCGAACTCGATCTGCTGAGGCGTGCCCGGCAGGGGCAGATTCTGAATGAGCCAGTCGTAGAGCGGCCGGTGGTCCTCGAACTCCAGCGTGCAGATCGAGTGCGTGATGCGTTCGAGTGCGTCGGAAATCGGGTGAGCGTAGTCGTACATCGGATAGATGCACCACTGATCGCCCGTCCGGTGATGATGCGCCCGCCGGATCCGGTACAGAATCGGATCGCGCATGTTGATGTTCGGCGACGCCATGTCGATGCGCGCCCTCAGGACGTGGGTGCCATCCGGGAATCTGCCGGCGCGCATGCCACGGAAGAGCTCGAGATTTTCCTCGACCGACCGGTTGCGGAACGGGCTCTCTTCGCCCGGCTCCTTTAGCGTGCCGCGGCGTTCGCGAATCTCATCGGCGCTCTGGCTGTCCACGTACGCTTTGCCTTCGCGGATCAGGAGCTCCGCGCACTCGTAGAGTTTTTCGAAGTAGTCGGACGCGTAGTACAGCCGGTCATCCCACGAAAACCCCAGCCATTCGACGTCTTCCTGGATGGACTCGACGTACTCGACGTCTTCGGTCACCGGGTTCGTGTCGTCGAACCGGAGGTTGCACGTCCCGCCGAAATCCCGCGCCACGCCGAAGTTGAGGCAGATCGATTTCGCGTGTCCGATGTGCAGGTAGCCGTTCGGCTCGGGCGGAAACCGGGTCGCCACACGTCCGCCGTGCCGGCCAGACGCGTTGTCGGCCGCCACGAGGTCCCGGATGAAGTCCTGCCGGGTCCCGGACGAAGGGGTAGTCGAAGACGGCATGAAGGGACAATTCTATGCGACGGGTCGGCCACGGCTAGCGGCGAGAGGACAGCCGGGGTTTCGGGAGGGGTCAAGACGGGGTTTCTACGGGCCTGCATGCCTGACACGACCTACATCGCCCCGTGGCACCCCCATTGCACCGGCCCTGTGCGCGCCTGCCGGAGAACTTCGGTGTCTCAATTCATCAAATTCAGACTCCCCGTCTTGTCACTCGTTGCCGCGGCACTGTTGGTGGCCGCCATGCCTTCGGCGGCCGAAGGTCAGCGAAGCCAGCCGCGGACCGCAGTCGCGCGCCCGGCCTATCGTCCCGTCTACCGGCCCTATTACCGCCCCTACTACTCCTACCCGTACTACTGGCGGAACGTCTGGTGGGCCAGCTACGGCTATCCGTGGGGATTCTCGTTCTACGGCTACCCGTATGGCTACGGCTAGGCTCGGCTACGGCTACCCGTACCCGTACGGCTACTATCCCGTCGACGTCACGACAGCCGTCCGGCTTCAGGTAACGCCGCGGGAGGCGGAAGTGTTCGTGGACGGCTACTCGGCGGGTATCGTTGACAACTTCGACGGCGTGTTCCAGCGCCTGCGGGTGCAGCCGGGCGGACACGAGATTGCCGTCTACCTCGACGGCTACCGGACGTTCCGGCAGAACATCCACCTGAGTCCTGGCTCGAGCCAAACGATCCGTCATGAGCTCGAGCGTCTTCCGCCGGGCGAGAGCATGGAGCCGCGGCCATCCCCCGACCACGACCGGCCCGATGGACCGGACGCAGCCACGTCAGAGCAGCGATACGACCCACGGCCGAACACCGAGCCGCCCGCCGAGCGCGAACGACCGGCCAGAGAAGAACCGCGCGGACGCTTCGGCACCCTCTCGGTTCGAGTCCAGCCGGCAGACGCGGAGATTCTCGTGGACGGCGAACGGTGGACCGCTCCGGCGGACTCGTCACGAATCGCCATCGAGCTCGCCCAGGGACGGCACACCGTAGAAATCCGCAAGAGCGGTTTCTCGGTTTACCGCGAGGAGGTGCTGATTCGGCCGGGGGCGGCGACGAATCTGAATGTGAGTTTGACGGCTCAATAGAGGTCGAGGAGTTCGAGGGGTTCGAGGAGTTCGAAGGCGTCACCTCGAACCCTCGACTCTTCACCCTGATGCAACGTGAGTCTCAAACATTCGATCGCCCTGTTGCCCAGAGAGCGCCTGAACCCTTCGAACTCCTCGAACCCTGAACTCAGAGTCCTTTCACTGCCTCGAGAACTTCCTCCGCATGTCCCTCGACCTTGACGTTGTCCCAACGTTTCGCGACCTTGCCGTCCGGTCCGATGAGATAGGTCGTTCTGACGATGCCCATGTACTTGCGGCCGTAGCGTGATTTCTCCTGCCACACGCCGTACTTCTCGGCGACGTCGTGATCGGCGTCGGCGAGGAGCGGGAACGTCAGACCGTGCTTGGCGGCGAACTTCGCCTTGCTCTTCTCGTCGAGGATGCTGACGCCGAGCACGGCGGCCTTGCCGCTCTTGAACTTGGGCAGGTTGTCCTGGAACGCACACGACTCGGTGGTGCAGCCGGGCGTGTCGTCTTTCGGGTAGAAGTAGAGCACCACCGGTCGCCCCGCGTAGTCGGCGAGCGTGTGAGTCGTGCCGTTCTGGTCATTCAGGCGAACTGCCGGAGCCTTCCGGCCGGGATCGATGAGCGACATGTCAGACAAGTCTACCCAAGATCTGCCGCGCGGCTTTGACGAGCGCGTCCACTTCACGGTCGGTGCCGATGGTGATGCGGAGGTAGTCGGCGACGTCGGGTGCGCTGAACCACCGCACCAGAATCCGTTGATCTCGCAATAGTCCGTGCCACTTTTTCGCGGGAGGGCCCGGCGGCTTCGCGAGCACGAAGTTCGTTTCGCTCGGAAGCACCGAGAACCCGAGCTTCGTGAGCGCCCGTGAGAGGCGCGCGCGTGTCGCGCGAATCCTGGCGAAGTTCCGCCGGTAGTACATCAGGTTGCCGAGCGTGGCCTCGGCCGCCACCTGACCGAGGCCGTTCACGTTGTAGCTGTCACGGATCTTGTCCAGCGCAGCGATGAGGTCGGCGTGGCCGACGAAATACCCGACACGCTGGAAGCACAGTGAGTAGGCTTTCGAAAACGTGCGCGCCACGAGCACGTTCGGAAGCGTGAGCGCCAGCGGCAGCGCGTGTTCCCTGGCGAAATCCACGTAGGCTTCGTCGAGCACGACGACGCCCTGCTGGGCACGGCAGAGCTGGGCCAGCGCCTTCGTCGCGTAGCCTCGCCCGCTCGGCGCATTCGGTGTCGTGACGAGCGTCAGCGCGGCGCCGAACGACCAGCGGCCGCTCTTCTTGAGCGTCGAGACGTCCGGAATCCCGAAATCCTCGTCCAGCGCGACGGCATTGGTCCTCGCGCCGTGAATGGCCGCCAGCACCTGGTACAGCGAATAGCTCGGCTGAAAGAACTGCACGATCGATCGCGTGTCCGTGCGTCCCACCGCCGTGGCCGGCTCCACGAAACAGCGCGTCGCGAGCGCCAGCAGTTCGTCCGATCCGTTCCCGACGATGATCTGCTCGGGCCGGCAGCGATGAAATCGCGCGAGCTTCTCGCGGAGCCGCTCGCTCGTGGGATTCGGATAGAGACGCAGACGGGCGTCCGTCGCGGCCCGCACCGCCCGCAACACGCGCGGCGAGGGCGGATACGGGTTCTCGTTGGTATTGAGCTTGATGAGGCCGCGAATCTTCGGTTGCTCACCCGGCGTGTACGCGTGGAGATCGTGGACGAGTGGGCGGACGAACTTCGACGATCGCATGTGGACGGATTCTATCGAACAAGGTTCGGGAGTGCGGAGGTTCGCAGGTTCGGAGGCGACAGGAACGAGCTAACGCTCGCCATTCATTTTTCTTAAGATCGACTGCGTCAGATGGTTCCGAGTCGCCTCCGCACCTGCGAAGCCCGGGACCTCCGAAGCATCAGCTCGGTCGCCGCCGTCGTGCCTGCCGCCGGCCGTTCGTCGCGGTTTGGCGGCATGAAACTGTTGGCCGAATGTCGGAGGTGAGCCGCTCGTCAACCGTACCCTCGGCTCACTCATCGAGACCGGTCTCGACCCCGTCGTCGTGGTGCTTTCCACTGAGACGATCTCTGGATACGGTGCCGTTGATGAGCCACGCCAACGTCCGGACGGTCGTGAATCGAGATCCGTCGCGCGGCATGTTCTCGTCGATTCAGTGCGGTCTTGCGGTCGCGAAGGCGGAGGCGATCGTGGTGTTGCCCGCGGACATGCCATTTGTGCAGCCCGGCGACCGTGTCGCTGGTCGTCCGCACGTGCCTCGAGACCGGCCGCGTCGTGGTGCCGGTATTCAACGGCCGGCGCGGGCACCCCATCGGCATACCGGGCGGCCTTCGCGATGGTCTCCTGATGATGCCGCCCGACCGAAGCCTGAAAGACGCGCTCGCTGCGCTTGGGGAGGAACTACTGCTCGTCGATGTGGACGACGAGGGCGTGGTGAGGGATGTGGATGTGAGGAGCGATCTAGATTGAGAATCTGCGATTTGTGATTGAGGATTGCATCGTGGATCGGGTCATTGCGGATTGCGGATTTCCGATCCCTCAATCTCCGGATCACCCGATCGCCAATTCAATCCTCAATCGCAGATCACAGGCATGTCGGCAGGCACGTCTACACTGGTGGTCCGGCCGTTCACGGTCATGGAATATGGCATGTCAGCAGCTCCAGAAGCATCAGTTCTAAACTATGAGGGCATGGCAGCAAGGGAAACCGGCGATCCGTTCCTCGTTCCCAATTCCCAGTTCCCTGTTCTGCCGTCAATGCTGGGGACTCGAAGGAACGGGGAACGTGGAACGTGGAACGGGGAACGACTGTAGATGAGCCTTTCACCCTATGCCCGTATGGCCGAACTGGCCCAATCGGGGCGGCCATTTGCTGTCGCCACGGTGGTGCGCACCCACGGCAGCACGCCGCAGACCATTGGCGCCAAGCTCGTCGTGTCGGCCGACGAAGCGGAGCGGCCCTTTGGCACACTGGGCGGCGGGTGCGTCGAGGCGGACGCGATCCTGGCGGCCCGCGAGGTCCTCGAGAACGGCGGCCGCTCCCTTCGCGAGTACCGCCTCACCGAGGAGCTCGCGTGGAGTACGGGGCTCGTCTGCGGCGGTACGATGTGGATCCTCGCGGAACGCGGTGACCTCGCACTCTCGTGCGACGGGCAGGACATGCTGCCCGACGTCGCGCGCGCGGCCGCGGGCGGCCCGCCGCTCGTCATCGTGACCGGCTTGGCGAAGGATGGCCGGACGTATTCGTTCGACCGACGTGCGGTGGTCCACGCCGATGGCCACATGACGGGATCGCTTGGCAGCCCGGCGATTGATCTCGGCGCTGCCGATGCAGCGGTCTCGCAGCTCGACAAGGGTCCCGCCCGTTTGCTCGTGCCCGATGACGCGCACGAGTTGCTGATCGAGCCGGTCACCGGCCGGCCGGGTCTCGTGATCGCCGGCGGCGGTCACGTCGCGCGCGCCATTGCCCGACAGGCGAAGCTCCTCGACTTCGACGTGACGGTCATCGAGGATCGCCCGGAGTTCGCCAATCCGGAACGATTCGATGGCGCGACGGTCATTGCCGGAGACGTCGCGGACTCAATCGAGACGCTTCGATACGGGGCGCAGGACTTTCTCGTCGTGGCCACGCGGGGCCACAAGATGGACGCGGACTGCGTGCTCGCGGCCGCACGGACGAACGTCCGCTACATCGGACTGCTCGGCAGCCGCCGCAAGACCGTGCTGATTGCGGACCTCTTGCGCGAACACGGGATTGCGGAGGATCGAATCGCGGCGATTCACGCGCCGGTCGGGCTCGACCTGGGAGGCCGCACGCCGGCGGAAATTGCCCTCGCGATTCTTGCGGAGATTACGCAGCACCGCTACGGCGGCACGGGACAGCCGCTCACGCGGGCACGTTGAGATCCGCCTTCTTGCCCACGGTCGCCGTCATTGCATCCGCGATGGTCGGGTATTTGAACTGAAATCCAAGGTCGAGCGCGTGTTTCGGAACCACGCGTTGGCCTTTGATCAACATCGCGACGGCCATCTCGCCGAACACCGCGCGAAGCGCGACCGCCGGGACGCGGAACCAACTCGGCCGGCCGAGCGCGCGCGCGTAGGCCTGCGAAAACTCGTCGTTCGTCACGGGTGTGGGCGACGTCGCGTTGAGAATGCCCGACACCGTCGGCGTTGTCAGTGCCCACGTCGCCATGGCCACCCAGTCATCGAGGTGAATCCACGACATGTACTGCCGGCCTGACGCGACGGGGCCGCCGACGAAGAACTGAAACGGCAGCCGCAGGCGGCCGAGAATTCCGCCTTCAGAAGAAAGCACGACGCCGCTACGCATGAACACGAGGCGGCTGCCCAGCGCGACGACCGGATGCGCTTCGGCTTCCCACGCGACACAGAGCTGGCCAAGGAAGTCGTCGCCCGGAGGAAACGACTCGTCCAGCTGGCGATCGTCCAGACTCGATCCGTAGAACCCCATCGCGGAGCCCTGAAGGAACACGACAGGTTTGGCCGAGGCCTGACGCACTGCCGCGACAAGGCTTCGCGTCGGAAGCACGCGGCTCAGCCGTAGCTCCTGCCGGCGCTCGTCTGACCATCGCGAGTCGGCAATCCCGGCGCCCGTGAGATTGACCACGGCCGCCGCGCCGTCGATTTCGGACGCCCACGGACCGGCGTTGCCGTCCGGTTGCCATTCGACCAGACGGATCGCGACGGTCGGGGGCAGGCCGGCTGCGTCGCGCGTCAGCACGACGACCTGATGACCGCCCCACGCGAGATGAGCCGCCAGTGACCGGCCGATCAAACCCGACCCGCCGGCAATGACGACCTTCATGAGGGATGCTACGACATCCGAACTGAGGGTTCGAAGGTTCGAGGGTGCGAAAGTGCGCAGGTTGGTGCGGAAGTGCGCAGGTCGGAACGGAGGTTCGAAAGGTCGGAACGGAGGTTCGATGGTCGAAACAGGGGTTCGATGGTCGTTCCGCCAGTGCAGGACTAGTTCTTGAAGACGAAGGCCACGATCACCGACACGTCATTTTTCTCGATATCCGGTGTGGGCGGTTTGTTCTTGTAGGTGCTGAGGGCTCCGAGCTTGAGTTGAGTGTGTGTCGACATCGCGACGGCGATAGCGGCGCCGACCTGATACAACGCGTCGTCGAAGTCCTTCGTCTTCCAGAGCGCGCCCACCGATTGCGTCAGCGTCGTCGTCGCCGACAGCACGTGAGAGAACTTCTGGTCCATGGTGACTGCTCCGGACGTGCGGAGGTCAAAGCCTGGATTCTTCTCCCACACCACACCGAGACCCGTGTCGACCGAGAGCTTCGTCGCGTCAGTGTCGACGAGCTTGTAACCAACGCCGCCGGTTGGCGCGACGAGATAGTCGATTTCCTTGAAGACGTCGCGAAGGTACTGGTTCTGCCCGAAGACGTACGCGCGAGCGTTCAATCGGTATTCATCACGCACGTTGAACGCCAGACGGTCGGACGAACGGATACCCTCCGTGTCGCCGCGGATGTACAACCCGTCGGACTTGACGATGTTCCGTCGCTTCGGGTCGTAGGTCAGGCTGTAGTTGGCGTTGAAAGTCGACGTGTCCGAGTTGCCGCTCGTCATCGCGAATCCCACGCCCGCAGTGGTCGTCCAGTCCTTCGGTGGCGGCGCGGGTGCGTTCTGCGCGA
Organism: uncultured Acidobacteriota bacterium; assembly: GCA_963730485.1. Classification (GTDB taxonomy): domain Bacteria; phylum Acidobacteriota; class Vicinamibacteria; order Vicinamibacterales; family SCN-69-37; genus CAVTYZ01. The sequence goes on from CAVSRY010000007.1 coordinate 97,057, forward strand.
TCGACGGCGCCACATCAAGGAACAGCATGCCAATCACGACAGCGGCAGGAACGAGGATGTTCTTCACGGTTTGATCTCCATCGCGCCGGTATAGATCGCCATGCCAACCACGGCGTCGATGCCGAGCGCGTCGCAGCGCGTCGACTTCTTCACGGCTCTTGATGCCGCCGGCCGCGATCAGGCGCCGTTTCGTGGCCGCCTGCACGGACCGCACCGGCGTGAGATTGAGGCCTGTCAGCAAGCCTTCGGTGTCCACGTGCGTGTAGAGGAACGTGCCGACGAACGGCTCGAGCGCGCGCGCGGCGTCTTCAGGCGTAATCGGCAGGGCGGTCTTCCATCCGTTGACGACCACCTTGCCACCCCGGCTGTCGATCGCGCCGATCAGGCCGGTCCGGGTCGAGCGCCTGGGCGAACGCTTCGGCGCGCGCGCGGTTCACACCGCGATCGTTGAAGAGCGACGAGCCGAGAATGACGCGCCGGGCGCCAGCGGCGATCAGTTCCTCGCGCGCGGTCGATCGATCGGACGCCGCCGCCGACCTGGCAGGGCAGCGCCGCCGCGACACGGCGAACCAGTTCGTCGTTGGCCGGCCGGCCCATCGCGGCGTCCAGATCGATGAGCTGGACGATCTGAAAGCCTGAGAACTTCTCGATCCAGCCGTCGAGATCGTCGGTGGCGATCGCCAGCCGCTCCCCCTGTTGGAGCTGCACGACGCGGCCACCCATGAGATCGATCGACGGAATCAGCACGAAGTCCTACCAGTCGAGACGCATCGGCACGCCGCTGTTCCGACAGGAACATCTTCAGGTCGCGCACGGCGTGCTCGGAAAAATGGAAGATGGAGGCCGCCAGCGCGGCGTCCGCGCAGCCGGCGGAAAAGACATCCGCAAAATGTTCGGGCGTGCCGGCCCCGCCCGAGGCGATCACGGGAATCTGGACGGCCTGGCTGACGGCCGCGGTGAGCTCGCAGTCGAAGCCCGCACGGGTGCCGTCGCGGTCGATCGACGTCAGGAGAATCTCGCCGGCGCCGTGGTCGGCGGCTTCCTTCGCCCACGCCACCGCTTCGCGCGGCGCCTTGGTCGTGCCGCTTCGCGCGAACACCTCGAAGCCCGCGTCGCCGCGCTTCGCGTCGATCGCGACGATCACCGCCTGGCTGCCGTAGGTGCCGGCCACGGCGGTCACGAGCCCAGGATCCGCCAGCGCCGCGCTGTTGAGGCTGACCTTGTCCGCTCCTGCGTCAATCACCGCCTTGGCATCGTCCAGCGTGCGGATCCCGCCGCCGACAGCAAGCGGAATGAAGATGCGGCGCGACACCTCGCGAATGGTCTCGAGGAGCGCCCTGCGCCCTTCAATCGTCGCCGTGACATCGAGCACCGTGAGCTCGTCGATGCCTTCGCGGTTGTAGCGGTCCGCGAGCTCCGCCGGATCGCCGGCGTTTCTGAGGCCGAGGAAGTTGACGCCCTTGACGACGCGTCCGTCGCGCACGTCGAGGCAGGCGATCAGGCGTTTCGCCAGCATCTCAGCGCCCTTCCCGGACGACACCCATGAAGTTTTCGAGGATGCGCAAGACCCGTGGCGCCGGATTTCTCCGGGTGGAACTGGACGCCAAACACGCGGTCGTGCTCCACGGCCGCCGCGAAGGGAAGCCCGTGTGTCGTGTCGGCGGCCGTGGCCGGACCAATCGGCGCCGCGTACGAATGCGTGAAGTACGCGGACGCGCCTTCCGTCACCCCAGCGAGCAGACGGGACGCAGGTTTCGAGAACTGCAGCGTGTTCCATCCGACGTGCGGGACTTTCACGTCGCCGCTGAGCCGAAAACACCGTCCGGGCAGCATGCCCAGCCCCGGTTGACCCGGCGCTTCGTCGCTACCCTCGAACAGCCACTGCAGCCCGAGGCAGATGCCGAGTAGCGGCACGCCGGCGTCGATCGCGCGCGTGATGCCCGTGCGCCACTCGGCTGTCAGCGTCGCGGTCGCGGCGAAGTGGCCGACGCCCGGCACCACGATCGCGCCCGCTCCTGCGAGCCCCTCGAGCGAGTCCACGATGCGCACATCGGCGCCGACGGCCCGAAAACCTTTCACCACCGACGTCAGGTTGCCGGCGCCGTAATCGATCAAGGCAATCTGCATGGCGTCCTGTTCGTCACAACAAGCCTTTTGTGGACGGCAGCGTCTTCGCCAACCGCCGATCCTTGGCGCAGGCCACTCGGAGCGCGCGCGCAAAGGCCTTGAACACCGCTTCGATCTGGTGGTGGCTGGACCGGCCGTACAGCACCTTCAGATGCACGTTGGCTCGCACCGTGTTCGCGAATCCCTCGAAGAAGTCCTGAACGAGCTCGACCGGCAGGTCGCCGACGCGCTCTGCGCGGACCTTCGCGAGGTCCACGACGGCAAAGGGCCGGCCGGACAAATCGATGGCCGCGACGGCGAGCGTCTCGTCCATGGGCATCAGGAAATAGCCGGCGCGGTTGATGCCGCGCTTGTCGCCGAGTGCCTTCGAGACCGCTTCGCCGAGCGCGATGCCGACGTCCTCGACGGTGTGATGCGCGTCCACGTCGAGGTCGCCTTTGGCCGCAATTGTGAGGTCGAAGCCACCGTGACGGGCAACGAGCTCGAGCATGTGATCGAGGAAGCGAATGCCCGTCGCGACCGTGTACTTGCCGCGGCCGTCGAGGTCGATCGCCAGCTGGATCTGTGTTTCCGTGGTTCGTCGATCAACGCGCGCGCGACGCAAGGATCTCCTCCAGGGCGGCCAGCGCCAATGTGGTGTGTTCGACGACGCCCGAGGTGAGGCGGATGCAGCCTGCGCATCCAGGCGCCGATGACTTGTCCCGGACCAGAATCTGCCGGGCCTGAAGCGCCTCGGTGATGACGCCGGCGTCCGGGCCGACGTGGAACAGGACGAAGTTCGCTTCGCTCGGCCAGAACGTCAGGCCATGGCGGCGGCAGAAGTCGTAGACCAGCTCGCGTGACGTCCGGGACTCGCCGACATACCAGTCGAGGTACGCGCGATCGTCGAGCGCCGCATCGAGCGCCGCGATGGCGCAGTAGTTGACGCTGAACGGCAACTGCATGGCGCGCAGCCGGCTCAGCGTGGACGGGTGCGCCACGAGCGCGCCGACGCGAAGCCCCGCAATCCCGTGGCCCTTGGCAAACGTGCGCCCGATCACGACGTTCCGCTGGCGCTCGAGCAGCGGGCCGATGAGCGTGCGGCCGCTGAAATCGGCATACGCTTCGTCCACCAGCACGAACGCGTGCGGCGCCGCGCTCGCGATCCGTTCCACCGCGCCGGCCGGAATGCCGAGCCCCGTCGGATTGTTGGGATCGGTCAGGTAGATGACGCGTGTTGCCGGCGTGATCGCTTCGAGCAGGCGGTCGAGCGGGAAGCGGAACTCCGGCTCCGGCGGGAATCCGGACCACGGCCGTGCCCATCGACGCCGCGCACATCTCGTAGACCTCGAAGGCCGGCTCGACGACGATCGCGTGCGGTGTCGTCCGTGCCGCCGGCGGCCAGTGCCGTGCACGACCCCGCATTGGGTCACCATCTGGATGCCTTCATCGAGCCCGTTGGTGATCTGGGCCCACCCGGGCGCCACGCCGAACCAGCGCTCGATACGCTCGATGATCCTGGCGACGTCTGGGTAGTGGCCGACGTCGTGCCTCGAGATCCGGCGAATAGCGGCGAGCACGGCGGGAGAGCAGCCGGCCGTGTTCTCGTTGTAGTGCAGACGCAAGGCGCCGGCGGCCGACGCCGATCGGTAGTTCGTCATAGCCGCAGCCGCACCGACTGCGCGTGCGCCTCCAGGCCTTCTGCTTCCGCCAAGGTGACGACCGATCGGCCGATGCCGCGGATGCCCGTTTGCGTCAGCGTCTGCACGTTGAAGACGCGGACGAAGTCCGCGGCGCTGAGTCCGCCGCGGAACCGGCCGGCGCCGCCGGTCGGAAGCACGTGATTGGACCCCGTGCCGTAGTCGCCCGCGGCCTGAGCGCTCCAAGGCCCGACGAACACCGTGCCCGCGGTCCGCACGACGTCTGCGTCGGCGGTCGTGTCCACGACGAGATGCTCGGGCGCGAGGTGGTTGACGATGGCCGCGGCCGTCTTGCGATTCGCGGCGACGACCACGGCGCCGTTCCGTGCGATGGACACGCGCGCCGGGCCGGTCTTCGGCATCTGGCGATCCACTTCACGCGAGACCTCGCTGTGCGAGCGACGCCTTGGTCGTGACCAGGATCGCGCGCGCGGCCGGATCGTGCTCGGCTTGCGCGATGAGGTCGGCCGCAATCCACTCCGCGCGGCCACGGTTCGACCAGATCACGATCTCGCTCGGGCCGGCGTGGAGGTCGATGGCGCAGTCGCGCGAGACCTGCGCTTTGGCCGCCGCCACCCACGCGTTGCCAGGGCCGACGATCTTGTCCACCCGCGCGATTGCGCGCGTGCCGTACGCCAGGGCGGCAACAGCCTGGGCGCCGCCGATCGCGTACAACTCGGACGCGCCGGCCTCGAGCGCCGCGGCCATCACGACAGGCGCAGGCCGCGGACAGACGACAACGATCTCGGACACGCCGGCCACGCGCGCCGGCACGACGGTCATCAGCAGCGTCGAAGGCAGTGGATAGCGGCCGCCCGGCACATAGCAGCCCACGCGCGCGAGCGGCTGCACGCGCTGCTCGATCCGCAGCCCCGGCGCCACGGTGACGGCGAAGCCGCGTGGCACCTGTTTCTGCGACACGCGCTCGAGATGCGCGACGGCCTGGACAAGCGCGCGCCGCACATCGCGCGGCGTCTTCTCCCAGCCGCGCCGCAGGGCCGCCGCACTGATCGGGCGAACGGGCGCCGAACGGCCGTCCAGCCGTCGTGTCCAATCCCGGACCGCGACATCGCCGCGGCGCCTGACGTCGCGGATGATTCGCGCCGCCTGCCGCTCGACTCACGGGCGCCGCGCTTCGTCGCGCGCGGCCAGGGCCGCGATCGCCGCACGATTGGACGCGTTGACGATTCGCATCAGAGCACGATCTTGTTGAGCGGGTACTCGACGATTCCCGAGGCGTTCGCGTTCTTGAGTTTCGGGATCAACTCGCGCACGGTGTGCTCCTCGATGATCGTATTCACCGCCACCCAGCCGTCGTCACTCAAGGGCGAGATGGTTGGCCGCTGAAGCGCGGGCAGTAGCGCCGAGCACGGTCTTCAGGTCGTCGCGCTTGACGTTCAGCATCAGGCCGACACGTCCTTGCGCCTCGATCGCCGCCTTCAGCAACAGCGCGATGTTGCCGAGCTTCGTTCGCTTCCATTCGTCGGCGAGCGACGCCGGGTTTGCGATGAGCTGCGTGTTCGATTCGAGCAGCGTGTCGATGACGCGCAACCGGTTCGCGCGGAGCGACGAGCCGGTCTCCGTGACCTCGACGATCGCATCCGCGAGCACGGGTGGCTTCACCTCGGTCGCGCCCCACGAGAACTCCACGTTGACGTTGACGCCAAGGCGCTTGAAATACGCTTCCGTCACGCGGACCAGCTCGGTCGCGATGGTCTTGCCTTCGAGATCCTGCGGACGCTTGAACGGCGATTCTTCCGGCACGGCCAGCACCCACTTCACGCGGCCAAAACTCTGCTTCGCGTAGATCAGATCGGCGATGGGCGTCACCCGATCGGCGCCGTGTGTGGCGGCGTGCTCGGCGATCCAGTCCTGACCGGTCAGGCCCGCGTCGATGACGCCGTCTGCGACGTAGCGCGCCATTTCCTGCGCGCGGATCAGCAGGCACTCGATCTCGGGATCGTCGATCGACGGGTAGTAGGACCGCGAGCTGACGTAGATGTTGAAGCCGGCGCGCTGGAAGAGCTGGACCGTCGCGTCCTGCAGCGATCCTTTTGGCAGACCGAGCTTAAGCGCCATCGCCGCCTCCCGTGCGTTCGATGGGCGTGTAGAAGCAGGTCCGCTGGCCCGTGTGGCACACGTTGCCGTCGCCCAGGCGCTCCACCGTCACGAGCACCGTGTCATCGTCGCAGTCGGTGAAGAGGTCGACGACCTTCAGCCGGTTGCCCGAGGTCTCGCCCTTCGTCCAGAGCGACTGACGCGAGCGTGAATAGAACGTGGCGAATCCCGTGGCGCGCGTGCGCGCCAGGGCCTCGTCGTTCATGAAGCCGACCATCAACACCTCGCGGGACGTGGCATCCTGAATGACGGCGGGCACAAGTCCATCGAGCTTCGAGAAATCCATACCGGACCTTCCTTGCCCGGCGGAACTGGCGGGAATCGAGCACCCGCCAGAACCGGCGGGGCTGCTGCGTGTCGTGAGAGGTTGACTCCTCCGCTACACAGAACTCCACCGGCCGGTCGAATGACCGTGTGCGTGGTGGAGATGCGCGTGACGGAGCCGAAACATCGCCGCCGATGCTATCACAGCCGAAAAAGTGCTCGGGTGAATTTTCTTTGAACACTCAAAGAAAACTCACCCGAGCAATTTATCGTCAAGTGCGGCAATGAGATCCGGCGATACCTCGTGCAGGCCGGCAACGATGCGGTCGGCCGAGGCCAGCGCAAAGCGGGTGGACGTGGTCGTCACGCCAATCGTCCGCATGCCCGCCGATCGCGCGGCTTCGAGGCCGGCGACCGAGTCCTCGACCGCGACGCAGGCTGACGCCGGAACGCCAAGCCGTTCCGCGGCCGTGAGATACGTTTCAGGGGCCGGCTTGCTCGTGGGTGACATCGTCGGCGGCGACGATGACCGAAAAGCGTTCGAGCAGGCCCGACGTGCGAAGTATCGCAACAATCTCGTGGTGCAGCGCGCCGGACGCGATGCCCATCGGAAAGCGCGCGGCAAGCTGCTCGATCGATGCCTTCGCGCCCGGGAACAAGATGTCCGCTGACTCCAGGTGACGTCCGAACAGCCGGCCCTTCGCTTCGACGAGGGTGTCGCTGTCGTCTCCCGTGATGGCCATACCGGAATCACGAACGAACTCGCGGACGAGCCCGTAGTCGTCGTACCCGATGTACCGATCGAAGTAGGCGGCCTCGCTGAGCGTCCAGCCGCGATCGGCGAATACGTCTCGAAAGGCGGCGTAGTGCAGCCGCTCGGTGTCGGCAATGACACCGTCGAAATCGAGGACCACGGCACGGATGGACATGGGGCCAATTATTACCGGCTTGAGGCTCGGGGCTTGAGGCTAGGGCCCGCCTCTGTAAGATGATGAACGCCTGAGAGCGCCTGCATGAAAACCACAGCCACCGCCTTCGCACTCTGCGTCCTGCTCGCTGCGCCGACGACGACGCAGCGGGCGGAGCCCGACTGGCCGGCTATCGACGCAGAAACTCTGCAGCACTTCCAAGCGTTGCTGAAGTTCGACACGAGCGACCCTCCAGGCAACGAGCAAGCCGCGGCCGACTATTTGAAGCAGGTGCTCGAGCGCGAGGGCCTTCCAGTCGAGATCTTCGCGCTGGAGGGCCACCGGCCGAACGTGGTCGCCCGACTCAAAGGCAGCGGCGCCCAACGTCCTCTCCTCCTGATGGGGCACACCGACGTCGTCAACGTGGATCCAGCGAGATGGACGCATCCCGCCATTCGGTGCGGTTCGCGACGGCGGCTACATCTACGGGCGCGGCACCCTCGACGACAAGGACAACCTGACGGCGTCGCTGATGGTCATGTTGATCCTGAAGCGCCTGAACGTGCCATTGGCGCGAGACGTCATCTTCCTCGCCGAGGCGGGAGAGGAAGGCTCGACCCAGTTTGGCGTCGAGCACGTCGTCAACCAGCACTTTCCCGCGATCGACGCGGAATATTGTCTTGCCGAGGGCGGCGGCGTCAGACGCGAAGGCGGCCAGGTCCAGTTCGCGGGCGTGCAGACGACCGAGAAGATCCCCCGACGCATCGATCTGACCGCTACGGGGGTTGCGGGGCATGCCTCGATGCCGCTTGAGTCGAACGCCCTCGTCCATCTGGCGTCGGCCATCGAAAAGGTCGCGCGATGGGAGGCGCCCATTCGGCTGAACGAGACGACCGCCACGTACTTCCAGCGCCTCGCCGAGATCTCACCGCCTGAGGCTGCGGCCCGCTATCGCGACGTGCTCGTATCAGGCAAGGTGCTCGAGGTCGATCGCTATTTTCGGCAGGCGGAGCCCCGTCATTTCGCACTGCTTCACACCACGGCCACGCCGACCATCGCGGACAGCGGCTACCGCATCAACGTCATTCCCTCTGAAGCGAAGGCATCGGTCGATGTGCGGACGCTGCCGAACGACGACCCGGCGGAGATTCTGGAGCTCGTGCGCAAGGCGATCGGCGATCCGGCGGTGAGAGTCGAGTGGGGGCCGCGCAACGTGCGTCCGGCCGGTGTATCCCGGCTCGATTCAGAGGCCTTCAAGGCGATCGAAGCCGCGGCGACCCGACAATACGGCACCGTCACGATCCCGATGATGGGCACGGGCGGCACTGACATGGCCTACCTGCGGACTCGAGGCGTTCAGTGCTATGGCATCGGGCCGGCGGTTGACGTCGAGGACGGCCCGAAGGGCTTCGGCGCGCACAGCGACCAGGAACGGATTCTGGAAAGCGAGCTCTACCGTTTCGTTCGGTTCAACTGGGACATCGTGACGTCCCTCGCGGCGGCGAAATAGTTCTTCGAGAGGCGGGCGATGGCTGCAATCAACTACGGCAGGGTCCTGCTCGGCGGTCTCGTGGGCGGCGTGATCGCCAACATCGGCGACTTCATCGTGAACAGCATGGTCATGGCGGACGACATGGTCCGCATGGCCCAGCGGTTGAATCTGAATCAGGCGGTCATGGCATCGCCCGCTGTCGGGATGACGTGGGTCGTGGTGGACTTCGTCTACGCCACGCTCATCGTCTGGACCTATGCCGCGATTCGTCCGCGATTCGGCCCGGGTCCCGGCACGGCGATCAAGGCCGGGATGGTTCTCTGGGCCGCCGTCTGCTCGGTGCTGTTCGGTTTTCAGTCGATGGGGATCTTTACACGGGATTCGTTCTTCAAGAGCGCGGCTCCTGTCTCTCGCGACGACAATCCTCGCCGCGCTCGCCGGCGCGTGGATCTATAAAGAGAACGAGTCGCGCAATCTCCTATCCCATCAGTAGGGCGAGCAACGCCTTCTGCGTGTGAAGCCGGTTTTCGGCCTGGTCGAAGACGAGCGACGTGGGGGCGTCCATCACCGCGTCGGTCACTTCGGCGCCGCGATGAGCCGGAAGGCAATGCATGAAGAACGCGTCCCGGCCCGCGGCGGCCATGAGCGTCTCGTTCACCTGATACGCCGGGAACACGCGGCCCCGCTTGGCCAACTCCTTCTCCTGGCCCATCGACGTCCAGACGTCGGTGTACACGGCGTCAGCGCCGGTCACCGCCGCGACCGGATCGGTCGTGGTCGAGATCGTGGCGCCGTGCGCGGCGCGACGCGACGGCACGCCTCCAGCGCGTCCTCTTTGAGCGCGAACCCTTTCGGCGATCCGATCCGCACGTTCATGCCCAGCATGACACTCGCTTGCGTGAGCGACGTCGCGACGTTGTTGCCGTCGCCGACGTAGGCGAGCGTTCGGCCCTTCAAGCTGCCCGATCCGTTCCTTCAGCGTGAACATGTCCGCGAGCACCTGGCACGGATGCTCTTCATTCGTCAGCGCGTTCACGACGTGCATGCGCGGCGCGGCCTCCGCAAAGGCCGCCAGACCGCTCTGCGCGAACGTGCGGACGATGACGCCCTCGATCCAACGCTCGAGATTCTTCGCGACATCCTCGACAGCCTCACGTCCCCCGAACACGACGTCGGGGGGCGGTTCGATCACGTGCCCGCCGAGCTCGTGCACGGCGACGACGAACGTGATGCGCGTCCGTAGCGACGGCTTCTCGAACAGCAGCGCGACGTGTTTGCCTTCGAGCGGGCGACGTCCCGTGCGGCCGGCGATGCGGTCCTGCTTCATGGACGCCGCGAGCTCGAGCAGGAGCTCGAGCTCGGCGTGCGTCAGGTCCAGCACGGAGATGAAGTCCTTCGAGGCGATCAGCGGCAGAATGGCCGGCACGGCGTGCGCGCTCACGTCCGGTACTCCGCATTGATGCGGACGTACTCGGCACTGAAATCGCACGTCCACATCGTGGCCTCGTGAGCGCCGCCGGTACCGAGATCGACCGCGATCGTCACTTCTTTCGCCTCGAGGACCGTGGCTGCGGCCGCCGCCCGTTCGTCGTGCGGCACGCCGTGAACGAAGACGGCGACGTCACCAATCGCGACAGACGCGCCGCCAAGCGAGAAATCGGCGCCCGATCGGCCGGCAGCCGCCACGAGCCGACCCCAGTTCGGATCGCCGCCGTGGATTGCCGTCTTCACCAGCGGCGAGTTGGCAATCGTTCGCGCAGCCAGCCATGCGTCGTTCTCTGAGGCCGCGCCAGTCACACGGACGGTGACGAGCTTGGTCGCGCCTTCACCGCCCCGCACAATCTCGCGGGCGAGATGGCCAGCCACAGCCATCATCGGCTCGATGAGCCGCGGGTCGTCGTCGTGCGTCACGATCACGCCAGACGCTCCGGACGCGAGGGCGAACACGCAGTCGTTGGTCGAGCACTCGCCGTCAACCGTGATGGCGTTGAAGGTCCGATCGACGACGCGCCGCAGCGCGCGCGCGAGAACCGCCGGCTCGACGACCGCGTCGGTCGTGAGGTATCCGAGCATCGTCGCCATGCGCGGTTCGATCATGCCGGAGCCTTTGGCCATGCCGCCGACCGTGATCGTGCCCTCCGCGCTGTCGGCCGCGACCGCGAGCGACTTTCGGAAACGGATCGGTCGTCATGATGGCGCGCGCCGCGGCGGCAGCGCCGGGGGCGCCGCGATCGAGTGAGGCCTCGGCGGTCGCGATGCCGGCTCGCACTTTCGAGATGTCGAGTGCCACGCCGATGACGCCGGTGGACGCGACAAGGGCCTGATCGGGCGTGCAGCCAACGGCCGCTGCCGCCGCGGCGGCCATCTGCCGCGCGACGTCCATCCCGTCATCGCCCGTGCACGCGTTCGCGCACCCGCTGTTGGTCACGATGACCTGTGCCCGGCCGCCGGTCCGCGCGAGATGTTCGCGCGACACCACGACCGGCGCGGCGACGGCCTTGTTCGTCGTGAACACCGCCGCCGCCGCGGCGACGCCGTCAGCGACGAGGAGCGCCAGGTCGAGCGGGCGGTCACTGCCCGGACGCTGACGCTTGATGCCGCACGCGGCCGCGCCGGCGCGGAATCCGCCGGGCGCCGTGACGCCTCCTTCAACCGGCCGGAGCGCCACGCGATTCCCTTCAGGCAACCGCGGCACGGCGGTCTTCGACGTGTTCGATGTCACGGGCACCATAGAGACCGTTCTCCCTTTCAAGCGTGAGCGACAACGTCATGGCGTGCTGGCCGCAGCGTCTGAAGAGCGGACAGGCCGCGCAGTCACGCGCAATCTTCTCTGGGACCCACTGATGCGGGACCATCGAGAAGTTCTGCTGAACGAAGAACCGCGGGTCGTGCGTGAACGCCGCGAGCGTGTCGTATCCATCGTCGACGGCGCGGCGCCGCAACTGATCCAGCAGCCGCGTGGCGACGCCCTTGCCGCGAGCCCCGCGCGACACGACGAGCGATCGCACTTCGGCCACCGAGCGCTGAGAGCGGCGCGAGCTCCGCGCACGCCTGCAGCACGCCGCCGGCCTCGCCGACCACGAACCGTGACGCGCGTCGCCGAATTTCGTCGAGGTCTCGGGGCAGCAGGTGTCCCTCCGCCTGATGGTCGTTGATCAGGGCGTACAGCGCTTCGGCATCAGCCGCCGTGCCCCGTGCGCATCATCATCGGGCGCGCGCGCTCGCGCGAACGGGAAGCTTCACGCTACTTCGCCGCACCGAGGGCCTCCTTCAGGATCGCCACGCCTTCGTCAACGTCGCTGCTCGGTGATGATGTACGGCGGCAGCAGGCGGACGACCGTGCCCGACGTGCGGTTGATGATGAGGCCACGTTCGAGCGCGGCCTGCACCACCGGCGTCGCATCGACGCGCGAGGTCGAGGCCCGCAATCAGTCCGGCGCCCCGAACTTCGGCCACGAGCGCCGGATACGCGGCCGCCAACTCGCGTAGATGACCGAACAGGTAGTCGCCAACACGGCGAATCGACGCGAGCATCGCCTCATCCAGCACGTCGAGGAAGGTCAGCGCGGCCCGGCAAGCCAGCAGGTTGCCGCCGTAGGTCGTGCCGTGATCGCCGGCGGAAATCGACGCCGCCACTTTCGAGTTCAGGAGCGCCGCGCCAACCGGCATGCCGGCACCGAGCGCCTTGCCCAGCGATACAAGGTCAGGGGTGAGGCCGACCGCGCCGCTCCGGAGGAACGCGCCCGTCCGTCCGGATCCGGATTGAATCTCATCCGCGATCAGGAGCGCGCCGGTTCGTCGGCAGCCCTCGGTGATCGCCTGCGCGGTGGCCGGCGGAGATCGGCCGCACGCCACCCTCGCCCTGAATCGGTTCGATCACGACGGCCGCGGTCTCATCGTCGATAGACGGTCGATGGCCGCGAGATCGTCGGCGGACGCGAACGACACGCCCGGGATGAGCGGCTGAAATGGCGTGCGGTAGTGCTCGTCAGCCGTGACCGACAAGGCCCCCATCGTGCGGCCATGGAAGCTGTGCGTGAAGGCCAGGTATTTCGTGCGTCCCGCCGCGCCCTGCGTGTGCCAGTAGCGCCGCGCGAACTTCAGACACGCTTCCATCGCCTCGGTGCCACTGTTGCAGAAGAACGCCCGATCGAGACCCGTGCGATGGGTCAGCTCGCGCGCCAGCTCGCCCTGCAGCGGATGGAAATAGAGGTTGGACGTGTGCATGAGCGTCGCCGCCTGGTCAGCCAGCGCCCGTGCAATCGCCGGGTGCGCATGGCCGAGCGACGCCACGCCGATGCCCGACAGAAAGTCCAGGTACGAGCGGCCTGTATCGTCGAACAACCGCATGCCTTCGCCGCGCTCGAACACGACCGGCTGTCGTCGGTACGTCTGAAGGAGGTATGCGATTCGAGTGCTTTGACGTCCGTGGTGGTTGTGGCCATGGTCACTTCTCTTTTCCTCCCAGCTCCACTTTGCGTCCGACGATCCGCGTGCCCGGCGCGCGATCTGTGACCTCGCCGGCATCGAGCCGCCGGCCGTCGATGATGCGGACGCTCGCCACGCCGGCCTCGAGCGCCGTGCGGCAGGCGGACAGCTTCGCCACCATGCCGGCGGTCGCGGTGCCGCTGGCGATCAACGCATCGATGCCGTCGAGGTCGAGCTCGGCGATCGAACGTCCCTGGTCGTCGAGCACGCCCGGCGTTCCGCCGGCGATCACGAGATCCGCGTCGGCGAGCGCGGCCGCCACGCGGCACGCCATCACATCGGCGTTCACGTTCAGCACGTGCGGGCGGCCGGACGATGCGCGGTCCTCGATCCCGAGACTCGCGATGACGGGCACGTAGCCGTTCAGGACGAGCAACTCGACCAGGATCCGGATCCACATCATCGGGATCGCCCACGAGGCCAAGATCGACGGTGGCGCCGCTGGCCGACCTGGTGCCGATCCGATCGAGCGGCGCGGCTGAAACCGGCGTCCACACCCGTCAGGCCCACGGCCGGAACGCCTTCACCGACGAACGCGGCGACCAGGTCCGTGTTGGTGGACCCGGCAAGCACCGACACGACCGCGTCGAGCGTCGGCGCATCGGTGACGCGCAGTCCCTCGACTTTCCGCGGAGCGATCTGCCGGCGTGCGAGCTCCGCGTCAATCGCGCGGCCGCCGCCGTGGACCACGATGAGGCCGCGCGCCGCTCGCACGTCCCGCGCAAACCGGGCGATGCGATGACGGTCGTCGGCCTCCTCGATCAGCTCGCCGCCGAGCTTGAGCACGAGGGGCCTCACCGGAGGCCCGTCCGTTCGTCGACACCGTAGGCGACGTTGAAGTTCTGAAGCGCCTGACCCGCCGCGCCCTTCACCAGGTTGTCGAGGCAGGTCACGATGACCAGACGCCTCGACGACGCGTCCAGCCGCCAGCCGATGTCGCAGAAGTTGGTCCACGCGACGTGTTTGATTTCGGGCAGCGCGTCGCCCGTCAGCCGGACGAACGGCTCATTGCGATACGCCGCGTTGAACGCATCGGCAATCTGTTCGGCCGTCGTGCCCGGCGCGACGCGCAGATAGATCGTCTCGAGAATCCCGCGATCGAGCGGCACGAGGTGCGGCACGAACGTGACCATGCCGCCGATCTCCTGTTCCATTTCGGCGACGTGCCGATGGCCGAGGACGCCGTACGCCGCGACCGATCCGTGGTTCTCCGAGAAGTGCGTGCGGTCGCTCGGCGCGCGGCCGGCGCCCGAGATTCCCGACTTCGCGTCGACGATCACGCCGCCAGACAGATCAAGGTGACCGGCTTTGACGAGCGGAAGGATCGCCAGCAAGGCCCCGGTGGGATAGCAGCCCGGGTTGGCGACGAGCGTCGCCCGCCGCACGTCGTCGCGGTAGTGTTCGGTCAAACCGTACGCGGCGCCCGAGGGCAGCGTCTTCGTCGCGGGATACCACCGCGCGCGAGCGGCGTCGTCGCGAATGCGGAACGCGCCCGAGAGGTCGATGACGCGAACGCCCGCGTCAACGAGCGGCGGCGCCAGCTCGGCGGCCGCATTTTCCGGCACCGCCAGGAACACCAGATCCATCGCGCCGCTTGCGAGGCGCTGGGTGTTGAGCGGTTCGACCGTTCCGTCCCAGACCCGCGCCAGCCGGGGCAGCGGCCTGGCGGCCGAATCCGCCGACGACGACATGGCGGCCTCGAGCCGAACGTTGGGATGGCGCGCGAGGAGCGACACCAGTTCCTGCCCCGCATACCCGGTCGCGCCGGCGACCGCCACCCGTATTGGCGACGAATAGCTATTCATCAGAAACAATATCTATACAATGGGCCGCGTTTCGCCGTCAACAGCGAAACCCAGTCCATGGGCTGAATTATGTGCAAAACACGTGGTCGACTAGCTATGCGTTGACTGTATAATCAACCGGCTGATTGGATAGATATGAAGGCCTGGAGACAGTCCCAGATTCTGGACGTCGTGGACCACGAGCCGGTGGCCTCGCAGGAGGCTCTGCGCCAGCGTCTGCAGACGAGGGGCATCGACGCGACGCAGGCCACGATCTCCCGTGATCTCAAGGAGTTAGGGCTCGTGAAACGGGCCGGGGACGGTGCGTACGTCCGGCCTGGCACCGAGCGGGCGAGCCCGGCCGTGAGCGAGCAGTTCCGACGAGCCGTCGTGTCGCTCGTGAGGGGCTTCGAGCGCGTGGACCCGCTGATGGTCGTGCGGACCGACCGTGGCCAGGCGCAGGGACTCGCCGAATGGATCGATCGCGCGCAACTGGCCGAGGTGGCCGGCACGATCGCCGGCGACGACACGATCCTGCTGGTCTGCCGTGGCAGTGACGCCGCCGCGACCATCGAGGCGAAGTTGAAGCAGATGGTCACGGGGTGACTGGGGGCGTGAGTTGAGAAGGACGAAGGGCTCGAATCGCATCGTGCTGGCGTACTCAGGCAGCGCGAACACCACGGTCGCGATTCCGTGGCTGGCCGAGCGCTACGACGCCGAGGTCGTGACCGTCACGCTCGATCTCGATCAGCGGACCGGGGCTTGAAGCCACGCGCGACCGGGCGCTTGCGGCCGGCGCTGTCCGTGCCCATGTCGTCGACGCCTGCGACGAGTTCGCGCGCGACTTCATCGTTCCGGCACTGCGCGCGGGCGCGGTCACGCCTGAGGGCGACGTGCTCGTTTCCGCGCTCACTCGGCCGTTGATCGCCAAGCACCTCGTGCAGCATCGCGCGGCTCGAGGACGCGGCTGCGGTGGCGCACGGCTCGGAAGGAGCGCGGCGCGTTGTTTCGAGAGTCTGATCCGGCGACCTCGATCCATCGCTCGCGGTGTTGTCACCGGCATCTGAGTGGACGTTCGCGCCGGCCGAGCTCGTCTCGTATGCGCGCGCGCGTGCGTCTTTCGATCGGTCCCGATCGACGCCTCGGTCGCGACCGCGGTCGGCATCATCGACGCCCGACTACTCCGGCGACGGTCGACGTCGCGTTCGAGGAAGGCGTGCCGGTGGCGTTGAACGGCGTGTCGCTGCCGATAGTCGAACTGATCTCGAGCGTCGAGACGATCGCCGGTGCGCACGGCGTCGGCCGGCCGGCGCCGGCCACGAGGCTGCTTCACGAAGCTCACCGAGCGTTGCAGTCCTGCGTGACGCCGCCCGACATCGATCGGTCGGCCCGTGAGCGCGGTGCGGACTACGCGGGTCTCGTCAATGCCGGCGCCTGGTATTCCGCGGCGCGCAAGGACGGCGACGCGTTCGTGGCGTCCGTGCAGAAACACGTCACCGGCACCGCTCGCCTCAAGCTGTTCCGAGGGCACTCGGAAGTCGTCGAGTGCCGATCACCGTTCGCGCTGTCCGCTGTCGATCCACGGCTGACGACGGATGTCGTCGCCGCCCGGAGCTGATCATGTCCACGCTATGGTCCGGCCGTTTCACTGAACGACCGGACGCCGAAGTGTTCGAGTACGGTCGATCGCTTTCCGTCGATCGTCGCCTGTTCGACGACGACGTCAACGGAAGTCTGGCGTGGGCCGAGGCGCTCGCGCGCGCCGGCGTGCTGTCGGCCGACGACGCGCGCGCGATAGCCAGCGGTCTCGAAGCGGTGCGCGCGGCGGTCCATGCCGACCCGACGCGCCTCGATCGCGCTGAAGACGAAGACGTCCACTCATTCGTCGAGCGCGAGCTGGTCGAGCGAATCGGCGAGGCCGGAAAGCGACTGCATACCGGCCGGTCACGCAACGAGCAGGTGTCGCTCGACTTCCGTCTGTACTTGAGGCGGCGCATTCCCGCGGTCGAAGCGGCGCTCGCGACGCTGGTGGACGCGCTGGCCAGTCAGGCTGAGCAAGCGGGCGCGGCGGTCATGCCGTCCTACACGCATTTGCGGCGCGCTCAACCCGTGCTCGTCGCGCACGTGCTGCTGTCCCACGCGGCGGCATTCCGGCGCGACGTCGATCGGCTGGCCGTGGCGCGCGCCGAGGCGGACGTCATGCCTCTGGGCTCCGGCGCCATCGCGGGCACGGCCTACGACGTGGACGTCGCGTTTCTGACCGAGCGGCTCGGCTTTTCCAGGGCCGCGGCGAACAGCATCGACGCGTCGGGCGATCGCGATTTCGTCGCGACGTTTCTCTACGCGTGCGCGATGACCATGGTGCACCTGAGCCGCCTGGCTGAGGACGTCATCCTCTGGTCCAGCGAGGAGTTCGGGTTCTTCGAGATCCACGACTCGGTGGCCACCGGGTCGTCGCTGATGCCGCAGAAGAAGAATCCGGACCCGCTCGAGCTCGTCCGCGGCAAGTCCGGAAAGGTCGTTGGACTGCTCACGGGCTGGCTGACGTCCATGAAGGGGCTTCCTCTCGGGTACAACAAGGACCTGCAGGAAGACAAAGCGATCGCGTTTGAAGCGGAGGACACGGTCATTGCCTGCGCGCGCACGACGGCCACCGTCGTGCGCACGCTTCTGCTTCGCGCGGGCGCCGCTCGCGCCGCCGCGTCCGGGCTTCTCCTCGCCACCGAGGTGGCGGACTTCCTCGTCGGGCGAGGCGTGCCGTTTCGCACCGCTCACGAAGTCACCGGCCGCATCGTCCGCGACCTCCACGCCTCCGGTCGCGACTTCTCGTCGCTGACGATGGAGGACTGGCGGCGCTACGACGCGCGTTTCGACGCCGGCATCGTGGATGCGATCACGCCCGAAGCGGCGGTCGCCGCGCGACGGACGCCGCAGTCCACCAATCCCCAGGCTGTGGCCGCGGCGCTGGCCGAGACCCGGGCCTGGCTGGCGTCCAGGTGAGAAAAACTGCGTCGGGGGAGTTTTACGACTTAGTAAAAACTCACCCGAGCAGTTTTCTTGACATGTTCATTGGACACTTTGCCGTCGCGCTCGGCACAAAGCGCGTCGTGCCGGACGTGTCGCTCGGCCTCCTGTTCCTGGCCTGTCAGCTCGCTGACCTGATCTGGCCGACGCTCCTGCCTGCTCGGCCTCGAAATCGTCGAGATCGATCCCGGCAACACGGCGTTCACGCCACTGAATTTCGTGTCCTATCCCGTATTCGCACAGCCTGGTGGGACTGGCACTGTGGAGCGCGCTCGCCGGGGTCGTCTACGCGGTCACGGGTCGCCGACGACTGGCGGCTGCAGCAGCGGTGGCGGCCGTGGGTATCAGCCACTGGGTGCTCGACCTGATCACACATCGGCCCGACCTGCCGCTGACGTTCTCAGGTCCGACACGCGTGGGCTGGGGTCTCTGGAATTCGGTGCCCGCGACGATCGCGGTTGAGGTTCCGATGTTCGTGGCGGGCGCAATCATCTACAGCCGGTCGACCCGGGCGCGACGACCGCGTGGGGTCGGTCGGTTTCCGGGCGCTCGATGGCTTTCCTGCTCCTGGTCTATGCGGCGAATATCTTGAGTCCGCCTCCCCCGGGCCCCACGGCTGTGGCGATTGCCGCGCAGTCGATGTGGCTGCTCGTCGCCTGGGCCTTCTGGGTCGACCGTCACCGAGAAAAAGTGGTCGGGTGAATTCTTCGCAAAGAATTCACCCGACCACTTTTCCCGCCCAAATGGGTGAGGCGTCGGGTGGAGCCGGTTCCTAGAATCGAGACATGGCTCCTCTCAGCTCTGTTCGGGAACGTCCGGTCCCTCTCAATGACGACGAGCTTCTCGACGCTTACTCGCGTGCGGTCATCGGCGCCGTGGACATCGTCAGCCCCGCAGTCGTCGGCATCGAGGTCGGCCACAGCGGCCGTCCGGCGGGACAGCCCAGCGGTACCGGTTCCGGATTCCTCTTCACGCCAGACGGTCTGATCATCACGAACAGCCACGTCGTACACGGGGCTCAGGCGGTTGGCGTTCGTCTGCCTGATGGACGCGAGTCCCAGGCTGATGTGATCGGCGACGATCCCTCCACCGATCTCGCGGTGCTTCGCATCAGCGGCGGACCGTTTCCGTGGATCAGCCTGGGCGATTCGTCGGCGGTCCGGGTGGGCCAGGTCGCGATCGCCGTCGGGAATCCGTACGGCTTCCAGCACTCGGTCACGACCGGCGTCGTCAGCGCGCTGGGACGGTCGCTTCGCGGCCGGACCGGGCGTTTGATCGACGACGTGATTCAGACGGACGCGGCGCTCAACCCCGGCAACTCCGGCGGGCCGCTCGTCACCACCGCCGGACATGTGATCGGCGTCAACACCGCGGTCATCATGCCGGCGCAGGGACTGTCGTTCGCGATCGCCAGCAACATCGTCCGCTTCGTCGCGTCGCGTCTGCTGAGGGATGGCCGGATCCGGCGCAGCTACATCGGCGTCGCCGGTGAAAGAACTCCAGTGCCGCGCCGGCTGGCGCGCGAACACTCGCTGGCTGTGTCGTCCGGCATCCGCGTCGCCGGCATCGAGCCCTCGAGCCCCGCGGCCGCCGCCGGCGTGCAACCCGGCGACCTCATCGTGAGCTTCGAAGGCGTTGCCGTTGCCGGCGTGGATGAGCTGCACCGTCTGCTGGATGAAGAGCGCATCGGGCGTCCGTCGCGACTCGTGGTCCTGCGCGCAGGGGAGCTGCGCCAACTGACCGTGGTGCCGCGCGGCGACGCCGGCCCCGCACGATAGATCAAATTTCGATCAGACCACGCCGGATCGCGAGCCGGACGGCGTCGGTTCGATTGCGCGCGCCCAGCTTCCCGCCAATCGAGGCGACGTGAAACTTCACGGTCTGGTCGCTGATTCCGAGGCGGGCCGCGATCGCCTTGTTGGGAAGGCCCTCCGCGAGCAGACGAAGCACGTCAAGCTCGCGGGCCGTCAACGATTCAGCGTCGAGCAGCGCGTCGTCCTCCTCGTGAACGGCGTGCGCGACAACGAACGCGTCCGCGGCGACGCCGAGCGCGCGCGCCGCGTCAAGCGTCGGTGCCTCGTCCACGACCTCCAATCCGGACGCGGAAATGGCGCGCCGCAGACGCTCCCGTTCGCGCGGCGAGCCGACGAGGACGACACGCGCATTCAGCGGACCGGCGCGTCGGCCGACCGTGACGGCGAGATCCGCGACGGCACCGCCGCGCAGCACCTTGACAGGCGCCGACCGGCCAATGCGATCGCCCTGCAGCAGATCGAGAAGATCGAGTGGAGATTCCACGGCGTGTCCGTCGAATTCGATGATGACGTCCCCCACGAGAATACCCCCGGTGTCCGCGGGGCTGTCGTTCGACACGCCGACGACGAGAAGTCCGGAGGATTTGCCGTGCGCGTCGCGCTGCCGATCGGAGAGTCGCGCCGCCTGTCCGGCGACGCCGAGAAACCCGCGGCCCGTCGTGCCGTGCTCGGCCAGCGCCGCCGCGGCTTTCCATGCGATGTCCGCCGGAATGACCACGCCCAGTCCGCGAATCTCTGCCGCGGTCGCGACGCCGATGAGCTGGCCCTGCGCGTCGAGGAGCGCCCCGCCGGCAAAGCCGGAGTGCATCGGGCGCCGAGGTGCGAATGACGCGATCGATCGTCCGCCCGCGGCCGGTCGCGAGCGGCCCGCCGATGACCGAGACCATACCGGTCGTCGCGGTGATCGCGTTGCTCCAGGACCGTCCGACCGCGACGGCGAGGTGACCGACGCGCGGTGCCGTCGTGGCAGGCGTCAGCGCCTTGGCGCTCAGCTTGGCGACGCGCAGCAGCACGAGCGTCGTGGCGGGATCCCATCCCGCCAGCTCAGCCTCACTGGTCTCGCCGTCAGCCGTTCGAACGCTCAGGCCATCATCACGGCCAAGCGCTCGAGTCGTCGTCAGCACGAGACCATCGCGGAAGACGACTCCGCTGGCCGGCCGGCGGCGGCCCTGGACCTGGACGACCGACGGTGCGGCCGCATCGATGACGTCTGCAAAGTGGTCAGAAAGGAGCGCCAGATTGTTCATGGCGCCATGCTCGCAGAACCAGCCGCGGCCGAGATCACCCGGATGGGTTGGTGCTGTTATCGTTAGGCGCGATGTCGTACGCGTTTCCTGCCGATCTGGCGGGCGAGGTCCTCGCCCGTTGGACGACGTTCGTTGCGCGGCATGATCGGCCCGCCCCGCCGCTGCCGCCCCTCGAGCAGCTGCGGTTCATCCTCGAGACGGCGTTTGTCGCGAGCTTCTCGCGTGAGGAAGGGCGCGAGCTGAAGTTCACGCTCTGTTGCGCGTTGTCGACGACCGTTTCCAGCGACGGCGACGGCGGCCCTGTGCCGGTCCTGCCATTTCTGGAGCCGCGATCGCTGTCGGTGGACGCCATCCGATCCCTGGCGCCGGCGGTGAACCCCGACAACGCGGCCATTCTCGTCGTGTGTCCCACACCGGACGCCAGTCAGATTGCCGGCGTCGTGAATGTCGGATCGAACCTCGCGCGTGCGCGGCGGAGCGGATCGCTCGCTCCTCGTTCCGCGCCGTACGCGCTCCTCATCGATGTGCGGGACGCCGGCGAGCTTCACATCTACCGGGGCGCCATCAAGCTGGCGACACTCAGAGCCGGCAGCCTTCAGGATCAGCTCGCTTTCTCCGAGCTGGAGTTTCTGCCGATCAGCGACATCCTCACGCACGGCGTCGACGTCGTCCGCCCGAGGCTGCATTCGCCCAAGTTGGAGCCTCCTCGCGAGACCTCGGACTTCGAGTGGAACGCGCTGCTGAACACGATCCTGTCGATCGTCAGCGGTCTCGAGTCTCACGGCCACGGCGGCACGCTGCTGCTGGCGTCACCCGGCACGGAGCGTAGCGTGCCGGTCCGGGTGAAATTCGATGTGGACGAACGCAACACCATGCTCGCCGACCGCTTCGTCGCGTTCGTCAACGCGCGTCATGCGCTCGTGGACGCGCGGCTCGCGCGCCGCCAACGTCCGGACGCGCCCGCCGGCGAGCTGCCACATCTCGAGGATGCCACGGTCATCGCCGAAGAAGACCTCGCCGGGGCGGCGGACGTTGTCGCCAGGCTCAGCGCCGTCGACGGTGCGCTCGTGTTGAGCTCGGATCTACGCGTCATCGGCTTCGGCGCCGAGATCGTGCTCGACGCGAGCCGTCAGGTGGTCGCGCACGAAGTCGCGGGACACGCGAGGCGCGGAGAATCGTGGCCGGCGATCGACGGTGAGAGCTTCGGCATGCGCCATCGCTCCGCGCTTCGATGCGTCGCCGCCACCGATGGTATCGCTGCATTCGTGGTGTCGCAGGACGGCACGGTGAGCTTCTTCTGGAAACAGGGAGGTCGCGTGCTCGTCAAGCGTGGCGTGACGATAGCCAATCCGAACATGGGCGGCTGACCGCGGTCAGGCTGGTGCCGCAGCCGCGCGCGTGATCCGCAGCGCGAGCACAACCGCGACGACGAGCAGCATCGAGGCGAGCAGGAACGGCGCGCCTGGAACGTGCCAAGCGCGTCGCGTGCTGATCGCGGTCGCGAACGTTTCGGAAAACAGGGCCGGCCCAAATATTCCCGTCGCCGTCTGCAGGCTCGCGAGCGCGCCCTGAAGCGCACCCTGCGCATTGCGGCCAACGCGCTGGGTCATCAGCCCCTGCGCCGCGGGCCCGTAGAGTCCCCAGAGCGACATGACCGGAATACCCATCAGGAACACGGCCCCAGTCGGCGCGAGGCCGTAGATCGCAAACCCTGCAGCGCCGAATGCCAGGCCCGCGACGAGCGTTCGTCGCTCACCAAGCTTCGCGACAATCCGGCCGACCAGGCCAGCCTGTACGACGGCGAAGCACGCGCCAACGCCTGCCAGCGCCCACCCGACCTCAGTGCTCCGCCAGCCGTACCGATACGCCGCATAGAGCACGAACGTCGCGGTGAGGGAGTGGTGCGCGAGGTGATAGAGAACGTGCAGTGTCGCGAACCCGAAGAGCTCGTGGTGCGAGCGGAGCAGCGCAAGCGATCCGAGCGGGTTGGCGCGGCGCCACGAGAACGGCGCACGATGGTCGGGCGCAAGCGACTCCGGCAGGATGAAGAAGCCGTACGAGGCGTTTATCAGACTGAATGCCGCGGCGACCCAGAACGGCGCGCGCGGACCCCAGATGGTGAGGAGGCCGCCGATCGCCGGACCGAGAATGAACCCCATGCCGAAGGCGGCGCCCATCAACCCATACGCGCGCGCACGCCGATCCGGCGTCGTTACGTCCGCGATGTAGGCAAAGGCCGTCGGAATGCTGGCTGAGGTGATGCCGGAAAGTACTCGACCGACGAAGAGCCAACCGAGCGTCGGGGCCAGCGCCATCAGCACGTAGTCGAATCCGAGCCCGAGATTCGAGAGCAGAATGACCGGACGACGGCCAAATCGATCGGAAAGGGACCCAAGGATCGGTGACGCGACGAACTGGATGGCGGACCACACCGTGCCGAACAGGCCAATCGTGTGTGCCGCCAGCGCGGTGTCGCCGCCGCGGAAGTCCTCGATGATCAGCGGCAACACCGGGATGACCATCCCGAGCGCCAGCATGTCCAGAAGAATCGTGACGAAGACGAACGTCACGGCCGCTGGCCGTCCCGACGCTGGTGATGTCATTGTTGAGGCAGTCATGACGAAACGTGAGGGCGCCACGCAATCTAACACCGTCTACGATTTCACGGCGACATCAATCGCGGGCCAGGCGATCCCGCTGAGTCGGTATGCCGGTCACGTCCTACTCATCGTCAACGTGGCCAGCCGCTGCGGGTACACGCCCCAGTATCGGGAACTCGAGGACATGTACCGGTCGCATCGCGAGCGCGGCTTCGCCGTGCTCGGTTTTCCCTGCAACCAATTCGGGGGGCAGGAACCCGGAAGCCACGACGAAATTCAGTCGTTCTGTTCCGAGACCTACGACGTCACGTTTCCGCTTTTCAGCAAGGTGGACGTGAATGGACCGGCGGCCGCATCCGTTGTTCGTCCACCTCAAGTCGCAGAAGAGCGGCTGGCTGGGCATTGACGCGATCAAATGGAACTTCACGAAGTTCCTCGTCGATCGCCGTGGTGACGTGATTGGACGATTCGGTCCTGGCGATCGGCCGCACACGATCGAGCCGCAGATCGTGCGCGCGCTTGAAGTGCCGCCGGCCTGACCTGCGCCGCCAAGCTTCGGGAGTCGCCGTCTCGCGCGAAGGCGGAAGCCGGCGGCTCCACTCCGGCTATCGCTCGAGCGGAACCTGGAACGTGGCCGGTTCAGTCAGTCGCACCGTCAGCGACGTACCCGCCGTCAGCACGGCGTGGTTCGGTCCGGACGCCATGACGGCGGCCGTGCCACCCGCGGCGCCGGTCGCGCCACCAATCGCCGCGCCCTTCTTGCCGCCGATTACAGCGCCGATGATCGCGCCGACGGCCGTGGCCGCGCCGATCTTCGACGTGGCCTCGCCCGTTGGCGCCTCGCCCGTCCGATAGATCGGCTCGGTCGACACGCTCACGCGGGTGTTGTCTGACAGGACGACGCTCGTGAATCGGACGCCCAGCCGCGCACGTTCACGGAACCGGCCGCCGCGCTCGACCTCGGTGACGACTCCTTCAAAGGTGGACCCAGCAGGAACGGCCACGCGACCGTCCACCGTCACGTCGCGAAGCGACACGCGCGGTGACGCGATCCTCGACCTTCGCCGTCTCGCTCGAGACCGGCGTTTCGAGACGAATGCCAATGACGCCATTGGCGCCGACCGTGAGTTCCTGGAATGTGACGCGCGGAGTCTCGGGCGACGGAATCTGAATCTCATCGACCGGGCCCGCCGTACGCGTGGGCTCGGGATCGGTGGGGTGCTCGCCGCAGGTTCCGCGGCGTGCTCACTTGGCGCCGGGCGTGGATCCGCGACCGGCGTTGTCGGCGTGGTGCGATCGCTCGAGCCGTCCGCTCGGCGTACCGAGGCCGGTGGCGTCTTGAGCGACGGGCGCGGGAGGACCGCCGGTCGAACGGTCGCCGGCGTCGCCGGGGCGACTGCTGCCGGGCCAGCTGGCGTGGCCGCCCTCGCGTCCGGTTGGGTCTTCACTTCTGTCATCGGAGAGCGGATGGCGGGGGCGGCGGCCGAATCGACCGAGCCCGCGTGAACCGCAAGGTAGCCGCCAAGGCCGGCTGCGGCGAGACAGCCCGCTCCGACGGCGCCGACGACAAGGGCTTTCATCGAAATCATGTGCCCTCTTAGAGCAAGGGCCGTACCGTAGCATCAATCCGCGTTTCGCGCACATCAGGCCGGCGCCAGTCGGCGAGCAGGACAGGGGCCGTCCCCTGAAGCGCACAGTGCTCGGTCCCTCGCCGACAGATGGCCAAATGCCGAGCCGGAGCGATAAGGTATCGACGTTGCAGGAAGGGGCTTCCATGCGCCACCTGACTCTCGCGACCCTCCTGGCCGGGGGCTTGCTCACCGGCCCGCTCGTGGCCCCTGCGGCCGCCGTCGGCGTCGAAGAACTCTTCAGCCTCAAAGCCAACGGCCTCAGCGACGACATTCTCGTCGCGCTCATCGAGAGCGACGGGTCGGTGTTCCAGTTGCTTCCCGAAGACGTCGTCATGCTCTATCGGCGCGGTCTGAGCGAGAAGGTGATCCTCGCGATGATTGGCACGAGCCGTCGACCGCACCAGCCACTGGCCGACACCGTCGTGACGCCGACGCCCATGCAGCAGACGGTGGTTCAGCCCGTTCAAGTCATCAATTCGTCGCCGGTCGACGTGTACGTGCCGGTCGCGGTGCCGGTCAGTGTTTTCGTTCCCGTCAATCCGCACAGACCCGAGAGGCTGGAAAGGCCGTCGAACACCTACTGGGGATTTGGGGGCCAGTTGCGCCCGGACGCCTGGGGCCAGCCGCGTCAGCGGGAACCGGAGAAGGATCGCCGCGAACCGGAGCGGGATCGCAAATCCGACGCTCGCGATTCGACGACACCCGCGCGGCGACGTTGACGCCAGTCGCTGCATTCGCGGCGTACACTTGATCACGTGAACGTCATCGTCGTCGGCGCCGGGATCATCGGCGTCTCTGTGGCCGATGCGCTCGCCGCGCGCGGCGCCTCGGTCACGGTCCTCGACATGCGGGCTCCCGGACGAGGCGCCTCTCAAGCGTCGGCCGGAATGCTCGCGCCGTACACGGAAGCCCACGGCGATCCTCACCTGCTCGACCTCGGCATCCGCAGTCTCGCACTCTTCGATCCGCTCATCGAACGGCTTCGCGCGAGCACCGGCGCATCAATTGAATACGCACGCGCAGGCACGCTGGAAGTCGCACTGCACGCGCACGCTGCGGACGAGCTCGCGCAGGCCAAGCGGGCGCTCGACGTGCGAGGTGTTCGCGTCCGACTATCTCGACGCGTCGATGCTCCGGACGGAGGAACCGGCGGTGTCGCCGACCGCCTTGGCCGGACTGCTTGACGCACGTTCACGGGTATGTCGGCGTCGACGGCCTTGTGCGCGCGCTCGTGCATCGCGCGCGATCCGCCGGCGCCACGTTCGAGTCGCCGGTCGAGAGCGTGGCGGTCGAAGATCGTGGCACGTCGGTCGAAGTCCGCATCGGCGACCGCCGCGACGCGGCCGACTTCGTGGTGATCGCGGCCGGCAGCTGGTCCGGACGCGTGCGCGTCAGGAACCTGCCGGCAATTCCCGTCCGGCCGGTGCGCGGCCAGTTGCTCCACCTCGGTTGGACCGCGCCGCGCGCGCCTTCACGGATCGTCTGGGGTCAGCGCGCGTACGCGGTGCCGTGGTCGAACGGATCGCTTCTCGTGGGTGCGACCGTGGAAGAGGCGGGCTTCGACGAACGCGCGACGGCGGCCGGCGTTCGGGATCTGACATCAGCGGTGATCGAACTTCTTCCCGACGCCGCCAGCGCCCGCTTCGACGAGGTCCGCGTCGGCCTTCGCCCCGCGCTTCCCGACGGCCTTCCCGCGATCGGTCCCTTTCAGCGAGCACCCCGCGTCGTGATGGCGACCGGTCATTTCCGGAATGGCGTATTGCTCGCGCCAGTGACCGCAGAGATGGTCGGGAACTACGTGGTCGAGGGCGTCAGGGATGCAGCGTTCGGGGTGACGTCGCCAGATCGTTTTTTTGGCATGTAGGACATGTTAAAGGGGTGTAGGCCAACGCGCCGACGCTGGCGGAAGGACTTAGAAGCTTCGTTCGATAACACCTCAATGCCTTCTGAATAGCCTCCTACATGGCCTACATCTCTACATGTCCTACATGTAAGAATGGCAACCATGCGCCTCACCGAACACGACATCGCCCTCCGCCTCCTGACCATGCCAGGCTGGGTCTTTGAAGGCGACGCGCTGAAGCGGAAATTCGAGCTGGCGTCGTTCGCCGATGCGATCGCGTTCGTGACTCGGCTCGCATTCGACGCGGAGGCGGCCGATCACCATCCGGATCTGACCATCAGCTACAAACGCGTCACGGTGAGCTGGAGCACGCACAGCGAAGACGGGGTGACCGAGAAGGACTTTGCCGGGGCCGCACAGTCGGACAAGGTTGCGGCCGCGTTCGGCGCCTAACGCCGTCCCTCGAGAGCGATGCGCCTCAAGACGAGCTACAGCGCCAGGGAGGTGGCGGCGCTCACCGGTCTGACCGCGCGGCAGCTCCAGTGGTGGGATGCCAACCGCATTTTTCTGTCGGCCATTGCGTCGCGGCCGACGACGTCCGGCGGCTTTACGGAGCGGCGCTACTCACCTGTCGACGTGCTCGAGCTTCTCGCGCTCGGCGAACTTCGCCGCCGCGGGTTCACGCCTGCCGTTCTGAAGCAGATGATGGACACCCTTCGCGACTACTTCCGGCGCCGGCTGTCCGAAACGCTGGACGATGCGGGCGAGGTTCGATTGCTGACGGACGGTCGCGGGCTGTTTCTGCGCACGAGACAGGGGCACGTCTTCGACCTGCTCGCCGATCCGACCCAGCCGCTCATCACCGGCGACGGCCTTCCACTCAAGCCCGTCACGCCCCGCGCCAAGGTCCGGCGCAAGACGCGCACCGCCTGACGAGCGTTTCCACACGGTTGTCGGACGTTTTCCAGACACTCACACTTTCGTCGGTTTTAGATGCCGCCGGACATTCGGCGAGACCGAGCGAAATGGGCGACTCTCCTCGGCAATTCTCCGTTACAGGGGCGTTGCGCGGACTGGTACGACGGGCACGGAGGTTGCTATTATCGGGGTCATGAAGCGAACGACTGCGAAAGTCACGACCCCCCGCAACCCCACGAAAGTCGTCTCCGCACTGCGAGTGGCCAAGTCCCGCGCGACGAAGTCCACGAAGACGCCGGAAGTTTCGGCGACGATGCTGAGCGACACAGACATTGCCACGCGCGCGTACGAGATCTTCAAGGCTCGCAACGGCGAACCGGGCGATCCCCTCAGTGACTGGTTGCAGGCGGAACGCGAGCTTCGTACGGCGAACTGAGCGAGCGCTCAGCGAATCGGAAACGTGTCTTCCAGGCCGTCGACAGGCCGCGGAATGACGTGTACGCCGACGAGCTCGCCCACCTTGCGTGCGGCGGCTGCGCCGGCATCGGTCGCGGCCTTCACTGACGCGACGTCGCCGCGGACGATGGCGGTGACGAGACCGGCATCCACTTTCTGCCATCCAACGAACGTCACGTTGGCGGTTTTCACCATGGCATCGGTGGCCTCAACCATCCCGATGAAGCCGCGCGTCTCGACCATGCCGAGCGCTTCGCCGGAATGAGCGGACGCGTCCTTCTTCTCAGGCATTGCGAGGGAACTGTAGCACGCGGCCGAGCACGTCAGGACGACTGACATCACGCTCATACTCCGGGAGGTGCTGGCCGTATAGGGCAGGGCTTCCCGCGGACACTCGACCAACGCGGCGACAACAATCCAAGGCCGAAAAGAGCGGGCCTGGCGCGCGTCAGTGCCGTTGGACCGGCCCCATCAGCCAAGGACACACGGGCAGGTCAACCTTACTCGGTTGGGCTCAGGTTTCCGCGGTTTCGGCCGCTTTCGAGGCCCTCTGGCCTGCGGCATGGGTCTTGATGCTCTCCCCCACGGTTCCGCGTGAACCCGCGGAGGAGGAGTCATGAGACGGGCGCTGACGACGGTCGCTATTGCAGGTCTTGCGCTGGCCGGAGCATGCGGCCGCAAGCCCGACATCGATGAAGTGCCAGTCGGATCCCAGGTCCAGGTGACACGGGAGGATGGCGCACTCGTCGAAGGGCGCTTGATCGCCCGCAGCCCCGATGTCGTTCGCGTCGACGTCGGTCCGACGACTCGCGCCGTTCAGCGGCGCGAGATTGCCGACTTCCGGATGAAGGGATCCTCCGCGTCCGCCACGCTGTCCGCGGCTGCCAAGTTCCGCGAGGTCACCATCCCGGAAACGACGAAACTCGCGATTCGACTCGACACGCCCGTGAGCTCAGCGACAAGTTCCGAGGAGACGCCGATTCGCGGCGAGATCGTCGAGCCCGTGGTCGTTGATGGGGTGACCGCGATCCCGAGCGGCGCGGTGGTCTCCGGTGTCGTGACCGGCGCGCGTTCCTCCGGCAAGGTCAAGGGGCGAGCCAATCTCGAGCTTCGCTTCGATCAACTGACGGCGCACGGTGAATCACATCCGCTCAACGCCCGTTTCGCCAGGACCGCGCCCTCCACGAGGAATAACGACGCGGAGAAGATTGCGATCCCCGCGGTCGGCGGCGCCATCGTGGGTGCGATCATCGGCGGCAACAAGGGCGCAGCCATCGGCGCCGCGGCGGGTGGTGGCGCGGGCACGGCCGTCGTGCTGGCCTCGGCGGGACCCGACGTGACGCTCGAGGAAGGCACGGTCCTGTCGCTCTCGGCAGGCCGTCTGGTCGTCGTTCGCGCGCCGCTGCGCTAGGGCCTGAACCGGTTCCTCGTGAACTCAATCAAGCGAGCCGTTGGCGTGGCTGGGGTCTCGCCCTTGCGCAGCAGCACGCCCGAGTGAATCGGACGAATCGTCGCCTGGAGCGGATACACGTCCACACGCCGGCCGCGTGTGACGGCGCCGCTCGGCAGTAGCGGCACGATCGACAAACCCAAACCCGCCTCCACCATGCTCACCACGGTTTCGGTGCTCGTGGTCTCGAGCGCCACGCGCGGGACGAGCCCACGTTCGTTGAACGCGTCGAGGACGTGCTGCCGTCCCGTTGATCCGCGTTCGTACAGAATCAGCGGCTCGGCGGCGAGATCCTCAAGGCGCACGGGCCGCTTGATCTTGCCGAGGCGTCCGCGCGCGGCGATCAGGCTCCAATTCATCGCGAAGAGCTCGTGGTACGTCAGTTCCGGTGACGGCTCGTAGGGCGCTGCGAGCCCGAATGCGACCTCTGGATCGCGAAGCAGCGCCTCCTCGACCTCGCGCTCATTCATGGTGCTCACGCGCACATGAATGTCCGGCGCCTCCTTCCGAAACCGGCCCAGGACGTCGATCAACACGTAGCGTGTCAGGTACTGACTGGCCGCGACCCGGACTTCGCGGCCGCCCGACTCGAGCTCGAAGGCGCGGCACAGCTCGTGGGCGCGCTCGAGGAAGGCCAGCGCGTGCGGAAGAAATCGTCGTCCCTGGTCGGTGAGCGGCGTCGATCGGCGGGGGCCGCGGCTCTTCCGGTACAGCTCGACACCGAGTTGTCCTTCAAGCGCGAGAAGACGGCTGCGGACGCCTTGTTCCGTGATGCCGAGCGTGCCGGCCGTGCTGCGAATCTGCCCGTGCCGCGCCAGCTCTACGAACGCGGCGACCTGGTCGGTGCTCAGGTGGGGAAGGGACGAGGCCATCTCGAAATACAGAGATTAGCGCGATGAAGGCCGATAGCTAACAACTTATTGTTGTGTCCAGCGTGATCCCATCAGCGCGGGGTCAGCCCCACGTCATGCGCGGGACCAGACTCCGCATCTCGTGTGAGCAGATATCGGTCGAACAACGACACCACGCGCCGTTCGTATTCGTCAGGCCGCTCGGTGTCGAAACGTGCGTGCGTGACGTCAGGCTCGAACCACAGTTCCCGCGGCGCTCCGGCGGCATCGTAGAGCCGCTGGCCACTCCCGACCGAGATCACGACGTCCTTGCCGCCCTGCATCAGAAGGACGGGACGAGGACTGATTCGGCCGATCCATCTCGTGGCATCCACGTCCTCGTGCCGGAAGCCGGCCTCGCGTTCCGCCCAGAACGTGATGAGCGGCGCAAACGGGAACGGCGGCAGGCCCGTGAAGAATCTGACGCTCGTTTCGACCGTGTCGGAGAGCGACGAAAAGGCAGAGTTGGCGACAACGGCCCTGACGCCGGGCTCCATCGCGGCGAACTCGATGGCCAGGGTGCCTCCGAGCGAGTTGCCGACGATGCCGATCCGATCCGGATTCACTCCCTGGAGCGATCGCGCGAGCGCATACCAGGCCTCGAGGTCCTTCATCTCGTATTTTCCGAACGAGATGATCTCGCCATCGCTCAGGTCGTGCGTGCGGAGAGACGTGATGAGGACGCCATAGCCGTGGCGGTGGAGCATGCCGGCTTCATTCAGCATCTCGCCGCGCGCCGACTTGTACCCGTGTTGCAGCAGAATGAGCGCCCCGTTTTTCGGGGCCACGAACCAGCCAGCCAGTGACAGGCCATCGGACGTCTTGGCGGTGACCTCGTCATAGACCATGCCGTAGTCGATCGGACGCTGGCTGGGCAGACGCCGCGTCGCCATCGGGTTTGTCAGCAGGCGGTGCGCTTCGGCCTTGGTGCGACGTCCAATTTCAAACGCCGCGGCGCTGAGCACAATCAGAACGGCGACCGACGAGATCCTGAGCCAGCGGCGCATCGAATCGATCATAAGATGTTGGCCGAAACGCCGGAAACCGGCACCACACGAGGGAGCAGTATGGACCGCCATCACGTCAGAGGGATCTCACGTCGCGCCATGGGAGTCGTCGTCGCCGGCTGGCTCGTGGTCGCCGGGTGCGCGCCGTCCGAACCCGCGGGACCTGCCGCCGCGCCGGCTCCGTCACCACAGGGGAACAACACGATGAGTTCAACGGCTGATGTGCTCAAGGCCCACATGGATGCGTTCGGCGCGGGAAATATGGACGCCATGCTTGGCGGGTATTCCGACGACGCCGTGATGTTCACGCCGCAGGGCATCGTCCAGGGCAAGGAGGCGCTGCGTCCGGTGTTCACGGCGCTGTTTGCGGAGTGGGGCAAGCCGACGACGAAGTTCACGCTCAAGCAGAACCTCGTCTCGGGCAATCACGCCTACATCTACTGGGACGCGGAGACCGACGACAACATCTACGAAGGCGGCATGGACGCATTCGTCGTCCGTGACGGCAAGAAAGTCGCGCATTTCTTCTCGGCGAAGATCACACCGAAGAAGAAGTAGATGGAACAGCGGCAGCTCGGCACGAGCGGTCTCAGCGTCTCCGTCCTCAGCTTCGGCACGATGACGGTCGGCGGGAAGGACCGGTTCCAGAACATGGGCAGCCTCGGCGTCGCCGAGGTCTCGCGCATGCTCGACCTCTGCGAGGACGCCGGGCTGACGGTCATCGACACGGCGGATCTGTACTCGTTCGGCGCGGCCGAGGAAATCATCGGTGAGGCGCTCAAGGGCCGCCGTGAACGATTTGTGATCGTCACGAAGGCCTACATGCGCGTCGGCACCGGCGCGCACGACGTCGGGCTGTCGCGCAAGCACCTCATTGCCGCGTGCGACGCGAGTCTTCGCCGGCTGCAGACCGACTACGTGGACGTCTACATGTCGCACGAGCCGGACCTCTTCGTGCCGGTCGAGGAGACCGTCCGCGCCTTCGACGATCTCGTGCGGCAGGGAAAGGTCCGGTACGTCGGGTGCTCGAACCATTCGGCGTGGCACGTGATGAAGGCGCTGTCCGTGTCGGACCGGTTCGGCTTGTCGAGATACGTCTGCCAGGAGCTCAACTACTCGCTGGTGAGCCGCGACATCGAGCATGAGCTCGTGCCGATGGGCCTCGATCAGGGCGTCGGGGTGATGGCCTGGAGTCCGCTGCACTACGGTCTCCTGTCGGGGAAGTTTCGCCGCGACGCGCGGCCGGCTGAAACGCGTCTCAATCAGCTCGAGGCGCCAGGCACGGTCGATCTCGAGCGCGTGTTCCGGATCGTGGACGTGCTCGTGGCGATCGGCCACGAACGTGGCGTGAGCGCGGCGCAGGTCGCCTTGAACTGGGTCGTCAGCCGTCCGGCGGTCAGCTCCGTGATTCTTGGCGCGCGCAACGAGTCGCAGCTCCGCGACAACCTCGCCGCCGTGACGTGGCGCCTGACGCCCGACGAGATCGCGCGTCTCGACGAGGTCAGCGCGTTGCCGGAGCCGTATCCGTACTGGCACCAGCACAAGTTTGGCCTCGAGCGGAATCCCCGAGTTCCGACCACGCGCGCGAGCGGGTGGACCACGTGACGTGGACAGGAGCCGCGCCGAAGCCGCGGCCGTTCACTTCGTTCGCAAAGACGGATCGCCATGAAGCCGCCCGCCGACACGTCGGGTCAGACGGCCGCGACGAGGCGCGACGCGCTGTTGCGCCAGAGCGATGTGGTCCGCCGCGGGATCCTCAAGCTGCTCGCGGTCAAGGACTCGGACATCCGGCAGCTCGTCCTCGAGCAATGCCGCGATGCCGTGGACAAGAGCCTGCACGCCGGCGGCGCTCTCTCGGCCACGATTCCGCTCGTCGCGCTCTACTACGGCGGCTTCCTGCGGCTCGACGTTCGGGATCCCACGCGTCGCGGGCAGGACATGTTCGTGCTCAGCAAGGGCCACGCCGTCGCTGCGCTGGCCGCGATCTACGCGGAGCTCGGATATCTCGATCGTGCGGTGCTCGCAAACTCCCGTTCGTATCGGAGCATCCTGAACGGACATCCGGGTCCGATTCTCCCGGGCGTCTCCATCGCCACCGGCCCGATGGGGCAGGGACTCGGCGTCGCGCAGGGGTTTGCGATCGCCGGACGGACCAGTCCGCGCTTCGACGTCTACGCGCTGACGGGCGACGGCGAGCTGCAGGAGGGGCCAATCTGGGAAGCGGTGATGTACGCCGGCCAGGCCCACCTCGACAACCTGTGCGTGCTCGTCGATCGCAACCACGGCCAGCTCGACGTCCACACGCGCACGGTGTTCCCGATGCCCGACCTCGTGCCCGTGTTCCGGTCGTTCGAGTGGGAGGCGTCGGTCGTCGACGCGACCGACTACGACGGCGTCTACGCCGCGCTCGAGAAATTCCGGCATGGTCCGAGAAACGGGCGGCCGACGGCCATCATTTGCGAGAGCACCAAGGGTCACG
Source organism: uncultured Acidobacteriota bacterium (assembly GCA_963730485.1). Lineage (GTDB taxonomy): Bacteria > Acidobacteriota > Vicinamibacteria > Vicinamibacterales > SCN-69-37 > CAVTYZ01. The sequence goes on from CAVSRY010000007.1 coordinate 131,276, forward strand.
GCGGCTTCTCCGAGTTCCTGAATCGCCACAAAGTCACAGTGCCCGACGCATTGATTGCGCAGGAGCTCGCGCTTCAGGCCGAAGACCGCCGCGCCCGCGTGGACGACTGCATGCGGTACCTCGATTCACTCGAGGGCAGCGCCGAAGGCGAAGCCATCCGGGACCTTCTGTTGGACGCGGCGCGCGACATGCATCTCGAGGTTCGCCGAAGCACGGCGGGCGCGCTGTCGTGCTCGACGGTCGTTGGACCGCCGATCACTCGGCGCGCGGATCGGCGCGAGAAGCGCGTCCACTACGACGCCGCCGCGTTGCCCGTCATCGATCCGAAACGGCAGTACAGCGCGGCCGATATCGTCACGGCCGCCATGAAGGTCTTCGCGCGCGACCGCAAGGTCGTCTCGATCGACGCGGATCTGGCGTCGACGAGCGGACTCGAGGGCGGCGTGGGCGCGGTCGATCAGCGCCGCGCCCTGAACGTCGGCGTCGCCGAGGCCAACATGATGCTGATCGGCGAGGCGTTCGCCGCGCTCGGCCACAACACCTGGGTGAGCACGTTCTGCCCGTTCTTCGACTGGAAAGTGCTGCGGCGGATCGCCGTCGGCCACCAGGAGCGACTGGAGTCCATCGCATCGCCCGACGGCTGGCTCAGCGAGGGCCACGGTCTCGATCTGACGTTCCTCGCGACTGCGGCGAACTTCGAGACGCGGACGAACGGTGCGACCCACATGGGGAACGACGACAGCACGACGTTCCAGGCTGTCGGCCACCTGCAGATCATCGACGTTTCGTGCCCGCAGCAGATGCTGTCGATCATGCGATGGATCATGGACGGCAACCGGGGCCTGGTCTACGTGCGGGTGATGCGCACGCCATCGGCCGTGATCTACGGTCCGGACTACACGTTCGAGTTCGGTCGCGCCAGCGTTCTGCGGGAGTCGCCGGACGATGCCGCCGTGATCGTCTCGAGCGGCCGCCAGGTCCACGAGGCGCTCGCCGCGGCGGACCGCTGTCGCGAACGCGGCGTCGGCGTCGGCGTCGTGGACATGCCGTCCGTCGACGAGTCGCTCCTGTTGCGGCTCGTTCGGTCGAACAGGCTCCTCGTCTTCGCGGAACAGAACGACGGATATCTTCTGGATCAGCTCTTGAAGGTCGATGTATCGCCACCGCGCGTCGCTTGGCCAGATCGCGCTGGATCACGTCATGGCGGTGAACACGCTGGGCCGGGATGGACGTCCCTGGTTCATTCACTCCGCGACGTATGAGGAACTGGTCGAGGCCTACGGGCTTACGCCACAATCGCTGGCCGATGCGATCTGTGCCGACTGGACTCGGTAGATCGTGAGTCAATCCATGAAACCGCTCGTGGTGAATGAGAACGAGGTGGAGGCGCTGGATCTGCCGGGCCGGCGTCTGAGCTGGTTGATCACCGCCGATGCGGTCGGCGCCGAGCATTGTTCGATGTGCATGATTCGCGTCGCGCCCGGCCAAACGGTGCGGCCGGCCCACAGCCATCCCAACGGGGAAGAGGCGATCTACATCATCTCGGGATCTGGCCGCGTCATGATCGACGGCAAGGTGTATCCCGTTCGAGCCGGCTCGGCGGTGCTGTTTCCGCAGGGCCAGGTGCACATGCTCCGGAACTCCGGGACCGAGGAGATGAAGGTCGCGTGCTTCTTTGCGCCGCCGTCGAGCCTGGACACCTACAAGTTCTTCGACGATATTGATTTTCCGGAAAACATGTAGGACATGTAGTTGTGTAGGCCATGTAGAGGACAAACGATGAGAAAGAGAAACGCACTGATTGTGATGGTGGTGGTTGTCGTCGCCGCGGCGTGCAGTTCAGATGCAGGTGGTCAGGGAGGAACGATGACTTTGCCGGCGATCAAGACCCAGCCTACGGCCCAGGCGGTCGTGGACGAGCACCTCGATGCCATCAACAAGTGCGACTGGAACCGGCTGATGGCGCAGTACCCGGACAACGTCGAGTTCTTCCTGCCGAAGGGCGAGGTCGTTCGAGGCCGTGCCGCGGTCGGCGAGCTCTTCCGGAACTTCGTCAAGCCCGCCAAAGACGGCGGGCTGTGCGGCATGAAGTTCGTCACCGAGCACGCCTTCACCGTCGACGGCACCATCAACGTCCAGTGGGTCGCGAACGCGGACTTTCTCGCGGAACCCTACAAGGGCGCCGACGCGTACGTGACCAAGGACGGCCTGATGTGGGCCCAGGTCACGACCTTCCGGGCGGACGAGATCAAGATGAAGTAGCGTCAGCGGCTGCCGGGTGGCGGAACCGATCCTGCATTCGCTTCGAGGTGCCCCAGCGCGTAGCTCAGGAGGGCACCATGCGCCACCAACCGATGGCTATCGCGTTCGTCATCGCCATCTTCGGCGCGGCCGCTATCGGCATTCGTCCAGGCTCGGGCTCCGATGACTGGGGCCCGATCCTCGTGGGTGCGACACTGGCTGCGGCGATGACGGGCATCGTCGCCTCCATCATGCAGTTCCTGCCGCAGCGGCTGTTCGTGGCCTCCGCGGCCGTCGGCGGCATGGTCGTGGCGTTCAGCGGTGTCGGCGATGCTCTACGCCGCCGAAACCCTCTGGCTCTCAGCCGATCGCCTCGTCCACAGTCTTCGTCTGGGCGGCAGCCGCGCTCGTCGCTCTGCTCGTGACGCGGTCGGCCGGCGTTCGATTGCCGCCGGTGCGCTCCTCGTAGCCGAGGCTACGACGAGGCCTCTGATCGTTCCACCGATGTCGAGATTCGCGCCGTTGATGAACTTCGCCAGCGGCGACGCCAGAAAGACGACGGCGTGTGCGACGTCTTCGGGTTGTCCGATGCCCATCGGCAACTGACGATCTTCGAGGAAGCGTTTCACCGACGCATCCGGATCGAGGCCGTACTGCGCGACGATTTGTTCGAGAATGCCGCCGGGCCGCGTCCACATCCGTGACCAGATGGGCCCGGGCAGCACCGAATTGATTCGGACCTTCGGCGTGTACTGTTTCGCCATCGCCTTGGTGAGGTAGAGCAGCGCGCTCTTGCAGGCGCCGTAATCGAGGAACGCCGGCTCAGGCTGTTTCGCGAGATCTGATCCGGTCAGGACGACCGCACCGGAACCGCGAGCGTACATCTCCGGCACGAGCGCGCGGCAAATGCGGACCGAGCCCATGAAGTTGACCTGGAAGGATTTGGCCCAGCCTTCGTCGGTCTGCTCCTCGAGGCCGTACGGGATTGCCGACGCCGAGGTTGTTGATGAGGATGTCCGGCGGGCCCCCAAACGTCTTGACCACGTGGGCCACAGCTCGCCCGACGCCATCGGCCGTGGACAGATCCGAGGCGAACGTCCCCGCCCACTTCGACGCCTTTTCGGCGAGCACGTCGGCGTCGAGGTCGGCGACGACGACGCGCGCGCCCTCCTGAGTCAGCAGGTTCGCGATCGACTCACCGATGCCGTGCGCTCCGGCGGCGACAAACGCAGTCTTTCCTTTCAGCTGGTAATCCATCGAGACTCCTCACGAGACTCAGGGCTCAAGGCTTAGGGCTCAAGGCCCCCTGAAACGCCTCGAACTCCTCGAATTCTTCGAAACTCCTCGAACCCCTTCGAACTCCTCGAACTCTTCGAACTCTGAAACCTATCTCTGAACCCTTCCGCTCGCGTCGCCGCCGACGAGTCGCTCGACCTCGTCGCGCGTGAGTACGTTGAAATCACCGGGCACGGAGTGCTTCAGACATCCGGCCGCGACGGCGAACTCCAGCGCCTTCCGATCGTCCCGAAGGGCGAGCAGCCCGTAGATGATACCGGCCGCGAACGCGTCGCCGCTGCCCACGCGATCGACGATGTCCGTGATGTCGTAGTGACGGCTGACCAAGAAATTCCTTGCGATTGTGCAGGCACGCGGCCCAGCCGTTGTGGTCGGCGCTCTTGCTCTCGCGCAACGTGATGACCTGCTTCTCGAGATTCGGGAACTCTTCGAGCACGCGTTCGGCGAGCCGGCGATACGTGTCGGTGTCGAGGTCACCGGAGTGTGCGTCGGCCGTTGAGGCGATGCCGAGCGACTTCTGGCAGTCCTCCTCGTTGGCGATCCCGACCTGCACGTGCTGCACGAGCTCGCGCATGACCTCGGGCGCCTTCTTGCCGTACTTCCAGAGGTTCGCGCGGTAGTTGTAGTCGCACGAGACCGTCACGCCGAGCGCCCGCGCCGCACGTACCGCCTCGAGCGCCAGATCGGCCGCCGTGGCGCTCACCGCCGGCGTGATGCCGGAGATGTGGAACCACGCCGCGCCGCTGAAGATCGCCGGCCAGTCGAAGTCGCCACGCTTCGACGACGCGAGCGACGATCCGGAGCGGTCGTACACGACCTTGCTCGGCCGTTGCGCCGCGCCTGTTTCGAGGAAGTAGATGCCGACGCGATCGCCGGCACGCTTGATCGTCCGGGTATCGACACCGAAACGCCGGAGCTCGCCGACCGCGCTGTCGCCAATCGGGTTCGCCGGAAGGGCGGTGACAAACGCCGCGTCCAGGCCAAACGCCGCCAGCGAGACCGCGACGTTGCTCTCGGCGCCGCCGAAGGTCGCTTCGAGAGACGGCGACTGGAAAAAGCGTTCGTGCCCCGGAGACTTCAAGCGGAGCATGATTTCGCCGAACGTGACGACGCGATGTGACATGGGTCAGGAAACCGACGATACCGCGGCCGCGACCGCTTCGCGGACTCGATCGAACGCGCCTTGCTGGATCCAGTCCTGCGGCGCCATCCAGGAGCCGCCGCACGCGACCACGCGCTTGAACGCCAGATACTCTCGCACGTTCGCGGCGGTGATGCCGCCTGTCGGCATGAAGCTCAGATCGGGGAACGGAGCCGCGATCGCCTTGAGGAAGCCGACGCCGCCGGACGGCTCGGCGGGAAAGAACTTCACGACGTTCAAGCCGCACTCGAGGGCGGTTTCGATTTCCGTTGGCGTGCAGACCCCTGGGAACACTGGCAGCGAGTGATCCTGGCACCACTCAACGACCTTGGGGTTGATGCCTGGAGACACGATGAACCGGGCGCCGGCGTCGCGGGCGCGCGCGGCTTGTTCTGTGGTCAGGACCGTCCCCGCGCCGGCCAGCACGTTGGGCCGCTCGGCGGCGATGCGGCGCAGGGCCTCGGACGCGGCAGGCGTCCGGAAGGTGATTTCGGCACAGGGCAGTCCGCCGCCGGCCAGCGCATCAGCAAGTCCTAGCGCCCGCGCGGGGTCGTCAATAACAATGACCGGGACGATCTTCAGGCGACGAATCTCGTCGAGCACCATATTTCGCCTACATTATTCTCGAAAATGTCGAAGCACACGACGGCTGACCGGGGCGTGCTCGGTCTGTACACGGCCACCATGCTGACGAGCGCGGCGCTGCTCTTCGTCGTGCAGCCGATGTTCGCCCGGATGGTCCTGCCCCTCCTGGGCGGCTCACCGGCCGTGTGGAACACGGCTCTGGTCTTCTACCAGGTCGTCCTTCTCGCGGGCTACAGCTACGCGTACGCGGTCAGCCGGTGGGTGCCGTTGCCCTCGCAGTTGCTCGCTGCATACGGTCGTGATCCTGCTGCCGTTCGTGGTGCTGCCGATTCGTGTGCCGGTCGGCGCCGCGCCCGAGGCCACGGGCGATCCGGCGCTGTGGCTCCTCGGCGTTCTGGCGGTCGCCGTCGGTCTGCCGTTCTTCGCCGTATCGACGACCAGCCCGTTGCTGCAGCGGTGGTTCGTCGCGACGGGCCATCGGCACTCCGGTGACCCGTACTTCTTGTACGCCGCCAGCAATCTCGGCAGCCTCGTTGCGCTGATTGGCTATCCCCTGGTCGTCGAACGGTCGCTCAGCCTCGCCGACCAGAGCCTGTCGTGGCGCTGGGGCTACGTTGTGCTCGCGGCGCTTCTCCTGGCCTGTCAGGCCGTTGTCTGGCGGACCAGCCGAGGCGTCGGTGTCGCGGAGCACGAGGATCGCGACACCACGAACGACGTGCCGGTCACGCTCCGCTGACCGGGTCCGGTGGCTGGGGCTGGCGGCTGTTCCGGTGAGTCTGATGCTGAGCGTCACCACGTACATCTCGACGGACGTGGCCGCCATTCCGTTGCTCTGGGTGATTCCGCTCGCGATCTACCTGACGACATTCATTCTCACGTTTGCGCGACGTCCGCTGCTTCCAGCCGGGCCGCTGCGTGCCGTGATGCCGCTTGCGCTTGCCGCGCTCGTGTTTGTGCTGGCGGCCAAGCAGGACATCACGAACTCGCAGATCATCGCCCTGCACTTGATCGTGTTCTTTGTCGTGGCGATGGTGTGTCACGGCGAGCTGGCCGGGCGGCGTCCGGCCGCCCGGCACCTGGCGGAGTTCTATTTCTGGCTGTCGTTTGGCGGCGCGGTGGGCGGCTTGTTCAACGCGCTCGTGGCGCCCGTGATCTTCGATGACGTGTTCGAGTATCCGCTGACGCTTCTCGCGGCCGTCCTCCTGATGCCGGTCGCGTCACCGCCCGCTGTCAAGCCGCGCCAGACCAAAAGAAAACGCGGCGCGATGCGAGAGGCGCCCGCGACCACGTCGACGTCGCGTTTCGGCCGCGTCACTGGCGCGCGCGCACTCGACATCCTTCTGCCGGTGATCGTCCTGGCCGTAACCGCCGGCCTCGTGACGCTGATCCAGGAACCGAATCGTGCGGCGACCTGGCCGGAGCGCATGGTGATGTTCGGCCCGCCGGTGCTCGCGTGCCTTGCCTTCATGCGACGCCCACTCCGGTTCAGCCTGGCGCTCGGCGCCGTGCTCGTGGCGAGCTCACTCTACGTGGCAGGAAAAGGCACGTTCATCCTGACGGAACGGACATTCTTCGGCGTCAACCGTGTGATGCTGTTTCCATCCGGCACGTACCACGTGCTGGGCCACGGCAACACGATGCACGGCGCCCAGAGTCTCGATCCGGCCAGGCGCCGCGAGCCGCTCACGTACTTCTACCCGAACGGTCCGCTCGGCCAGATGTTCGGCTCGTTCACGAGCGATCGCGTGATGCGCCGTGTGGGTGTCGTCGGGCTGGGCGCCGGCTCGATCGCCTGCTATCGCCAGCCGGGTCAGGCGTGGACGTTTTACGAAATCGATCCGGTGGTCGCCGAGATTGCGAGCGACCCGAAGTACTTCACGTACCTGCAGGAATGCGCGCCGGAAGCGAAGATCATTCTCGGCGATGGCCGGCGGTCGCTCGCGTCCGCGCCGAGCGGTGAATACGACCTGCTGATTCTGGACGCGTTCAGCTCCGACGCGGTGCCGATTCACCTTGTGACTCGCGAGGCGCTGTCACTCTACCTGGAGAAGCTCGCGCCAGGAGGGCTCCTCGCATTCAACATCACGAATCGACATCTCGATCTGCAGACGGTGATTGGCAATCTCGCCGATGCCGCCGGGCTCGCGACGCGCGTCCAGCACGACCTCTCGATCGATCCCGCGCGATGCCGGTCGCGGCAAGATGGCGTCGCAATGGGCGATCGTGGCGCGGACCACCGCCGATTTGGGTCCGCTGGCGACCGACCCGCGCTGGATCCGTCCGCGCATCCGTCCCGGCACCACAGCCTGGACGGACAACTTCAGCAGCCTGCTCAGCGTGTACGTGTGGGATTAATCAGAGCCTGGCATCGGGGGATTTGAAATTTGAGATTGATGATCCATCGATGATTCGACGGATCCGAGGATTGATGATTGACGATCGAGATCTTCGGAACCGCTCGAGCACCGATCTCAATCATCAATCCATGATCGCCAATCATCAATTGCCAATGGATCATCACATTTCAAATTTCAAATCATCATTGCCATTGTCATAACCGATAGGCATCCTTTGCGAGATCGTAGGCAAGCGCACGCGCCATCTCGTGCGCGGAATCCAGGCTCACGATGTGACGCGCCACGAGGCGGGCGAGCCAGTTGGCGTCCACGCGCCGCGAGAGGTCGTGGCGCGCCGGAATGGAGCAAAACGCCCGCGTGTCGTCATTGAAGCCCGCCGTGTTGTAGATACCGGCCGTCTCCGTGACGCGATCGCGGTAGCGCGTCATTCCTTCGATGCTGTCGTGAAACCACCACGCCGGCCCAAGGCGGACCGCCGGGTAGTGTCCCGCAAGCGGCGCGAGCTCTCGCGAGTACGTGGACTCATCGAGCGTGAAGAGCAGGAGACGGAAGCGTGTGTCGTTGCCGAACGCGTTCAGAAGGGGCCTGTAGGTTGCGCGTGTACTCCGCCGCGATAGGAATGTCGGCACCGCGGTCCGGGCCGAAGCGGTCGAACAAGAACTGGTTGTGGTTTCGAAGCGACCCGGCATGAAGCTGCATGACCAGTCCGTCTTCAACCGACTGACCGGCCATGACCATCAGCATGTGACCCTGGAAACGCCGTTGGTCGTCGGGCGTGGCCGTGCCCTGTCTGGCACGTTGGAAGATGGCCTCCGCCTCATCGGCAGGGAGCCAGGCCGTGTAGGCCGTCTCGATGCCGTGGTCCGTGGCGGTGGCGCCCAGACTCTTGAAATGCGCACGGCGTTCTGCGAGCGCATCGATGAAGCCATCAAGGCGGCCGAGCCGTCGACCAGCGACGTGCTCGAGCCGCGCGATCTCCTCCTCCCACCGAGGGGCCGCGACCTGGAGCACGGCGTCCGGGCGGAATGTAGGGATGACGCGCCCGCTCCATCCTGAGGCGCGAATCCGGGCGTGGTGATCGAGCGGGTCGCTGGCCGCGTCGGTCGTCGCCAGAACCTCGATCCTGAATCGGTCGAACAGCGCGCGCGGGCGGAACTCCGGCGTCGGCGAGTTTCTCGGCGATCTCGTCGTAGATGCGAAGCGCCGACCCGGACTCGAGCGCCTGTCGGATTCCGAAAATCTCGTCGAATTGATAGTCGAGCCACGCCGCCGTCGGCGTTCCACGAAACAGGAAGTAGTGGTCGGCGAACAGTTGCCAGATTCGCCGCGGATCGCGCCGGACTGGAGCCGCCGAAGGGGTCAGTCCCGCTTCGCGATCGGGGACAGCCCCGTTCGGTTCAACGCCAAGGCTTTCGAGCGAGAGTCCCTGCGAATACAGCATTCGCAGCACGTAGTGGTCAGGAAGGATGAACAGCGTGGTGGGCTCGGGGAACGGCGCGTCGTCAGCGAGAAGACGCGGGTCCACGTGCCCGTGCGGGCTCACGATCGGCAGAGCGGCGGTACGTTCGTAGATCGTCCGAGCCAGGCGGCGGACCGACGGTTCGGGATCGAAAACGCGATCCTCGTGCATCACACGCCGCTGAACACGCTGAAACCACCGTCAACCGGAACCACGACCCCGGTGACGAACGAGGCGGCGTCGCTGCACAACCAGTGAACAGGGCCGATGAGCTCCTCGGCGTTTCCGAACCGGCCCATGGGCGTGCGATCGACGACAGTGCGGCCGCGCGGCGTGTACGAACCGTCCGCGTTGACGAGCAGCGCGCGATTCTGATTGCCGAGGAAGAAGCCGGGCGCCACCGCGTTCACGCGCATGCCGGCGCCGTAGCGGCGGGCGAGGTCCATCGCCAGCCAGCGCGTCAGGCTCTCAACACCCGCTTTGGCGACCGAATAGCCAAGGACGCCCGTGAGCGACTGCGTCGCGGCCATCGACGAGATGTTGACGATGCAACCCGAGCCACGGTCGGCCATGGCACGGCCGAACACGAGCGTCGGCACCACCGTGCCGTGCAAGTTCAGGCGCATCACCTCATCGAACGCGCCGATCGGCACCTCGAAAATACTCCGGTTGTCGTTGCGCGCGGCCGGGACGTTGCCGCCCGCGGCGTTGATCAGGATGTCCACGCGGCCCCACGCGCGTACCACTTCGTCGCAACCGCCGCGGATCGCCGTCTCGTCGATCACGTCGGCAACGACGGCGATCGCTTCGCCGCCGCTCGCGCGAATCGCGGCGACTTTCTCTTCGGCGGCCGCGGCCTTCCGGCCAATCACGGCCACCTTGACGCCCGCCGCCGCCAGGCTCGACGCCAGGACGCCGCCGAGGACGCCGTAGCCACCGGACACCGCCGCCACGCGGCCATCGAGATTGAAAAGGTTTCGAGACATGGTCGGCCTTGTCACTCGGGGAGGGGCTTGCCTTTCGTCTCGGGCGCCCAGATCAGCGCGACCATGCCGGCGACGTAGATCGTGGCCATCATGATCGCGGCGGTCCTGAACGACATCATCGTGGCCAGATAGCCGAACAGAATCGGCGCCGGCGCCGCGAGGTACCGGACGGTGTTGTAACAGAATCCGACACCGGTGCCCCGCAGTCTCGTCGGAAAGAGTTCAGGGAAGTAGATCGAGTACCCCGCGAAAATCGACAACTGGGCGAAGCCCATCATCGGCAGCATCCAGTACGGCATCCGACGCCGTCCGCAGCGACGAAAACACGAACATCGTGACGACCATGCTCAGCACGAATGCGCCGAGAAATGCGATGCGGCGACTGAGCAACGCCGCGACGAACGTGAAGGCCGTCATGCCCAGGAACGATCCGACATCCTGAAGGGCCGTCCCCCATCCTCGGACGCGATCGACGACCGCCTGGGGTTCGCCGGCGAGAGCCGTCGAGATGAGCTCGGGCGAGAAGAACCCGATCCCCCAGAGCCCGATCATCCCGGACACGCCAAGAAAGATGCCGACGATGGTGTTCCGGCGCCATCGCTCTTCACGGAAAAGCTCGAACGGTGAGCCCACGCGTGCGTTCTGATTGCGCCTGCGCGCCGCCATCGCCCGTGCGTTGACCCAGGAATCGGGCTCGCGAAGAAAGAACACGATCGGCGCCACGAGCAGGGCCGGCAGCACTCCAATGAAGAAAAGCACGCGCCAGCCGGAGAACGTGCCGGCGAACTCCGCCGCACCGGGTGGCACCTGAAGACTGACCAATGACCCGATGATGTTGCCGACCGCGGAAAGTGCCTGCAGCGCGCCGAGCGCCACGGCGCGGAATCCGCTCGGGACGCTCTCTGCCACCAGCGCCGTCGCCGCGCCGAACATTCCGCCGACGCCCAGGCCGACGAGAAACCGGTAGATCGTGAAGTCCACCCAGCCTTGTGCAAGTCCCGACAAACCGGTGAAGCCCGAATAGACGAGCAGGGTCGCGACCATCGTCTTCACGCGCCCGATCTTGTCGCTCATCATGCCGAAGATGATGCCGCCGGTCGCCCAGCCGAGAATCATCGACGTCGTGGCGTAGCCGCTGTAGGTGCGCACCACGGCCAGGCGCGCGGGGTCGTCGCGGAGCAGCTCAGTCAGCGCGGACTCGCGCGCGAGCACGAACAGGCGCTGGTCCATGCAGTCGAACAGCCAGCCACACGAAGCGATGATGACGACGAGCCAGTGGTAGGGCGTGACGCCGTCGAGCGCGCTCGCGGACCGATGGACGACCGTCGCCTCGCTCGTAGCCATGTGGATTACCGTCCGCTGCCTGGCGGCGCGCTGGGACGCGTCGCGTACGAGATCGCGGAGACGCTCGCCGCACAAACGGCTGGCCTCGAGACGGTTGCCGTCGGGACCTCGCCAGTGCGTTTCGAGACTGACCCAGCCCGCGGTAGTGGTCACGAAGGAGCGCGTCCATTTGCCCGCGCCAATCAAGGCCCATCTCGCCGAGCAGGCCCCACTCCGGAATCAGGTCGTGCACCCGGCAGTCCTTCGCGTGGACGTGGGCGATGCGGTCGACCGGCAGCGTCGCGTAGCCGTCCGGGTACGGCCGTTCACCCAGCACGAAGGCATTCGCGGGGTCCCAGACGACTTGCAGTGCGGGATGGTCCAGCGCGGCCAGGACGCGGGCGCGTTTCGTGTGCCGTGCCGATGTTGCAGGCCGGTTCGTTCTCGAGGCCGATGACGAGACCCGTGTCGCTCCGCCTCGTCGGCGAGCCGCGCCGAGCGCCGAGACGACGTCGTCGAAGACCGCTGGCGGATCGACGGTGCGCCAGTACGAAAAGACGCGAATGATGCGCGCGCCGGTCCGCGCTGGCGATGTCGAACGCGCGGCGGGTCAGCCGCGGCTGATCGTCGAAAGTGTACGGCGATCCAAAAACATCCTGCTGGAGCCTGGCGTCGATTGCCGGGCCGTGTGGGAGCGTGCACTTGAGCAAGCGGGGAGGCGATCGCCGGCACGCTCATGCCGCGTGCCCGCACGGCCGCGATGGCGCGATCCACCTCGTCGTCGGTCAGATCGAGGATGTTGCGGCCGCCGATGACGCGAAGCTCGGCGCCGGTCATCCCGACGGACGCCATCGCGTCGAGCGCGACGTCGAGGTCGAACGAGAATTCGTCGGTGATGGCAGCGATAGGAATCGCGAGCCCGGCAGGCTCGCTGGCGCGTGCGGGTAGGCATGTAAGCCCGCGGATTTACCCCTAGCTGCCAATAAAAAACCCCGGGCCCACGAAGTGGGCCCGGGGTGTGTGTGACGTACCGGACGCGGTCTAGTAGTCCATGCGGATCGTGATGCCGAAGTTGAACGGGTTGATCGCTCTCGTCGTACTCGCCCGTCGTCGTGTTCGTGTTGCCCGACGGGTTGCTAGCGGTTGGGGCCGCGAACGTGTAGGTCGCGGCCAGACGCTGGAACTGCGTCAGGTCGAACACGTTGTAGAACTGCGCCTGCACGCGGACGCTGCCGCCCCGGCCGATGTTGACCGGAATGCGACGCGCCAGCGTGAAGTCCCAGTTCTGCCAGCCCGGGTGACGGAGCTGACCCTGGACCGAGTTGCCGATGTTGCCCTCGCCGTTCCGGCAGCGGGCGACGGAACGCGGCCAGGTTGAAGTGCGGCCGGAACGCGTCGTGCGTGGTCGTCGGATCGACCGGGTTCCCGCTCGATGTCGTCGACGTCCTGACCCGGCACGAGCTCGCAGCGGACGGCGCGCCCGACGAGGGACGGGTCCTCGTTCGCGATCCCCGCTGAGGTTCGTGTTGCAGGTCGGGTTGACGTTCGAGCCCGTCATGAAGGTCGACACGCCCGAGGCCTCCCAGTCACGCAGCACGTGCTTGAGGACCGCGACGTTCTGCAGCGCGCCCGGAATCATGTAGGAGTAGTTGACCACCACCACATGACGCCGATCCTGCCGGCCGTCCTGCACGCCCTTCGGGTTGCCAGCCGGCGGACCGTAGTAGCGGTCGCGCAGGCCTTCCTTGCCGCCGAGCTCTTCCGTCATGAAGTCCCAGCCCTGCATGCCTTCGCTCTTCGAGAGCGTGTAGGCCATGCCCATCTGGAGCCCCTTGGTCAGACGACGCTGCACGCTCATCTGCATGGCGTTGTAGTTGAGGATGTCGTCGTCGGTCGCGAGGTAACGCACTTCCCGAGCCCGGGTAGTCGCGGCGCAGGAAGTTCGCGTTGATCGCCTGGTTGTTGAACAGGTTGTTCGGATCCCCGTAGGCGTTGATGGGGATGTTGTTGGCCGTCTTCTGGCGCCAGTACTTGCGGCCGTAGTTTCAGACGAACGCGACTTCGGCAACGGTGTTGAAGCCGATGTCGCGCTGGAACGCGAGGTTCACGTGGTAGTTGCGTTCCGGCTCGAGCTCACCCTGCGCCATCTGATTGCCGTGGAGGTTGAGCGGGAAGCCGCCCGGGAGACCGACGTTCTGCGGGCTCTCCGCGAACGTACCCGAGGCGACGATGCGTGGCCATGTCGTCGAGCGTCGAGTTGCGGATGACGCGCGGACGGCTGACGAGCGCGCCGCCGGCTAAACAGGCCGGTACTGGCCCTGGTTGACGAAGTTGTAGAACACGCCCGTGGAGGCGCGAACGGCGGTCTTGCCGTCGCCGAACACGTCCCACGCCAGACCGACGCGCGGCGCGTACGAGAACATCGGCAGGTCGTAGTACCAGCCGTCCTTCTTGCCGCTGTCCGGGTTGATCGGATGGTTGTTCAGGCCGCCCGTCCACTGGCCGTTCGTGATCGAGCCCGACGCCCGGCACGACCGTGCCGACGAAGCCGCGGGACAGGAACACGCCGGGAAGCGCGGGTCGATCGCCGCCTGGTTGGCCGAGCGCGCAGGACGCATTGCCCGCCGTCGGCACCCTGCACGCCGGCTCGTAGAGCGATCGGCAGCGTTGGCCGCCGACCACAGGCCCGGGTCGAAGCCCGAGTTCTCGTCGCGGGCTTCGTAGATCGCGCCGTGATGCTCCAGTACGCAGACCGTAGTCCAACGTCAGGCGTGACGTCAGACGCCAGCTGTCCTGCGCGTAGAACCCGCTGTACCAGTGACGGTTCTCACGGTCGATGCGGTCGTTGCGCTCGGTGTAGCTGCGTGAAGACCCCGAGCAGGGCGTTGGCGTAGCCGTTGCCCGTGCTGAGTCGGGTTCGACGAGTCGTGACCGAAGTTGTACTGGCCGGCGTAGTCAGCCGAGCCCGGCTCGGTCTTGCCGTTGCGCTCGATCTGCAAGCCGAACTTGAAGTTGTGACGGCCGCGCGTGTAGCGACAGGTCGTTCTGCAGCGTGAGGCGCAGGTTGCGGTTCCACTTCGGCAGCGGGTTGCTCGAGCCGTACGGGCGCATCAGGAGCAGGTTCGCGCGGTCGCCGCCCGTGTAGCGCAGCTCGGGCAGATACGGCCACTCGTCCTTGTTCGTGTTCTTCTGCACGGGTTCGCCGTACTCGCCAAACGCTTCGAGGCGCGGCGGGAAGAGGCCCGTTTCGCCGGTGAGCGGGTTGACGACGTTCGGCTGCCACCACTGCGTGTAGTTCGTCGGCGTTCTCGGCGCCCTTGCCGACGCGGTGACCCCAGTGGTTCAAGCTGTAGCCGACGATCGTCTCGTTGACCATCGACGGGCTGAGCACCTTCGTCATCGTGCCGGTGACGAGGTTGCCCGGGAAGACGTTGTTGATCTCGCCGATGCCCGGCGCGATGTTGTTCGGGGTGATGGCGTCGTCGCGGTCGAACAGCATGCGGCCGCTCAGGCGCGTGTTCGGCACCGAGCACCGCGTCAACACGCGTGATGAAGTTCGTGCGCGTGTGGCGCGGCTGCAGGTCCTGCGCGTCGTTCGAGTTGTTGTACGCGTTGCTCGTCTGGTCGCGCGAGTTGTTCGGCAGCGGCGAGAGGAAGAGCAGCGCCTGACCCATCGGGTTGATGCGGTTCTGCGGGATCACGTTGCCCGGGAACTGCGGACCCGTCAGCGGGTCGATGATCGGCTGCAGGGTTGAGGTGCCCGTCACCGTGCCGTCCGGCGCCAGCGTCGCCTTGCCGAAGTCGTCTGCGAGAAGTCACCGGCGCGCTCGGCCGCCGTGGCCAGGTTCGTGCGCGTGATGGCCGTCGGCCGGACGTCTTCGGTGAACTCCTGCGACACGAAGAAGTAGAACTTCTTCTCGCTCGTGCGGCTGTCGACCACCTTCGGGATGATGATCGGACCGCCGATGCTGTAGCCGCCGATGTTCACTTCGAAGAACGGCTTCACGTCGCCCGACTGCTTGCGGAAGAAGTCGTTCTTGTTCCACTCGTCGCGGCGGAGGTTCGTCCAGCCGGACCCGCGGAACTGGTTGGTGCCCGACTTGGTGGTGATCTGCACGAGGCCCGACGACTGCCGGCCGTGCTCGGCGTTGTAGCCGCTCGTGATGACGTTCACTTCACCAATCGAGTCGATGTTGGGGGTCACGTACGTCGTGCCCGAGCCGCCTTCTTCGCCGACCGGGACGCCGTCAATCGTGGTGTTCTTGTTGAGCGAGTCGCCACCGTTGATGCTCAGGTAGCGGCCCGAGTTCCACTGCGCGTAATCGCGGCTGGCGTGCGAGTCCATGACGCCCGGCAGGATCTTCATCATGCCGAACACGTCGCGGCCCTTCACCTGCACCATGACCAGCGTGTCGCCCGTGATGTTGCGTGACAGCGCGCTGTTCGCGGTCTGCACGGGCGTGACTTCCGCGGTGATCGTGACCGATTCGGTCACGCCGCCGGCGGTCATCGTGATCCGGCCGAGGGGCCGGATTTCGCCGCCGAGCAGGGAGAATTCCGCGATGGTCACTGGACGGAAGCCGTCCATTTCGACCTTGACCGTGTAGCGACCGGGAACGAGCGACACCAGGCGGAACTCGCCCTGTTCGTTCGTCGTGCCGGTGCGGTTGGTGTTCGTGGCGACGTGCGTGGCAGTGATGGTCGCTCCCGGGATGACGCCGACGTTGTCGACGACCGTGCCCGATGAGCGTGCCATTGCCCTGTCCGCCTTGCGCAAACGCGGGAACCGCGCCTGCCAGAAGGATCAACATGGAGGCACAGGCGAGAAGCCCTGCCCCAACTCTCAGTCTTCCATCCATTTCCGGCTCCTTCTCCGGCCAAATTGCGGCCGTAGATTGAAACGACCTGCCCTCAGCCGAGTGCGGTGGTTCGGTCGGCCAATTGACAGATCGACGAACTCTAGCATGGAAGACTGTACAAAATGCCAGAAAAGACTGTATGTTTTACATCCATGTAATTGGTCAGACAATTCCAATTAACCGTGTAGTCGATAGGCCCTGAATACTTGATAAACGAACGAAATGCGAAGATGTTCGGACGACACTTAAAACGTTGACACCAGGGGGCTTCGGGTCTAAATTCTGAAGAAAACCTCCTCTAACAGGCGATCACTGCTCGCCGAAGGCGCTTCGCTATGCCAGTCACTCTCGTGCGCCGCGTTCCGACGTCTCAACCACGCCAATCCGGTCTAAGGCCTCTACTGCTCGGCGTCTCTCTGATCTGCCTGATCGCGACGGCGGTCACGCTCGCGCAGGGGCCCGTGTTTCGAAGCGGCCTCGACGTGATCGCCGTGGACGTTCAGGTCGTCGACAAAGACGGCGTGCCCGTCGATGCGATTGGCCCCGAGGCGTTCTCGGTTTCCATCAATGGTCGAGAGCGTCGCGTCCTGTCTGCCGAGTTCGTCCGGCAGGCATCGTTCAACCGCATCGGCCTCGAGTCGAAACTCGCCAAGGGGAGCGTCGTCGATCTCGAAGTGCCGTCGGACTCGCAAGGTCGCTTGTTCATCCTGGCCATCGACAACGGCAGCTTCGAGGCGGGCACCATTCGTCCCGCGATGGAAGCCGCCGAGCAGTTCGTCGACAGTCTCGAACCGAACGATCGTCTCGGCCTTTACGTGTACCCATCGGGAGCCCGTATTCCGCCGACCGTCGATCGCGCGCCGATTCGCTCGGCGCTGGCGAACGTTACCGGTGAGAGGTGGACGCTGCGCAGCCGGTTCAATCTGCGGCCGTCGGAGATCGTCGACATCACCGCGGCGCTCGGCATGGGCATCCAGACGCGGCAGAACACGCTCGGCGTCGATCCGAGCGCGCCGGTAGGCACAGACCACGACCGTCCCGGTGCCGGCCGACTGGGACGCCGTGCTGCGCGTCGTGCGCCGCGAATGCCCGGGCGAGGTCGACTGCCCCTCGCACATCCTGAATGAGGTGGCCTCGCTCGCACCGCACCTCGAGAACCAGGCGGACTCGAGTCTCGGCGGCCTCGACGAGCTCCTCCGCGGACTCGCGGGCATTCCGGGTCGAAAGGCCGTGGTACTCGTCAGCGCCGGCGTGCTCGTCAGCGACCGCCGCGATGGCCGGCCCGGACGTCGGCGATCTCTCGCGCGTCATGGGGCAGACCGCCGCGCGCGCAAACGCCAGCGTATACACCGTCCAGATCGAACCCAGCACGTCAAGCGCCTTGGCGTCGTCACGGCTGCCTGCCACTCCGAGCAATCGCGATCGACAAATGCTCGGGAATTGGCTCGACGAGTTCTCCACGACCGCCGGCGGCAGCCGAATCTATGTGCCGGTTGGTGGCGGCGCGTTCGCGTTCCAGCGCGTGCTCCGCGAGACGTCGGCTCACTACCTCCTCGGCGTGCAGCCGGAGGAAGCCGACCGCGACGGCAGGCCACACCAACTCCGCGTGAAGGTTGGACGTCCGGGCGTGACCGTGCACGGCCGGCAGTGGGTGCTGATACCCGTGCGGACCGGCGCGTAGCGTCGCACACCAGTTCGGCAAGGCCGCGACCCCAAGCGTTCGAGATTCGTGGCGCCCGGGTATACCTGGGCGCCACTTTTTCGTTTAGCCGTGCCCCCATGGCGCCCGCGGGCCATCCCGGGATTCCTGCGAGAAAGCCCGTCAAACGATGATCGTTTGTGCCTAAATAACCTCACTTTTCAGTCGATTTCGCCTCGCACTCCCGTAGGGTATGGCGCTATGATGCGTCCTCCCGGATACCCCGTGTGAAGGCTCAAGGCGGCCCGTTGCTCCCCGGCGCAAAGGCGGCGACCACTCCGCGGCCTGTTCCTTGCCAAACTGAACGTTCAGTCTGTTCTCGTGCTCGCGTTCGTCCTGACGGCCGGAACGTGGCTGTTCGCCGGGTCCTTCTTCGCGAAGCGCATCCAGGAAATCGAAGGTGAGGCGATCGAGGTCGGCCGCCGCTACATGCACGCGCAAGCGCTCTTGAGCGACACGCGCGCCGAGGTCTACCGCGCCTCGATCTACGTGCGTGACGCGTTGCTGGATCCTGAGCCACAACCGGCTCGATACCGCGAGGACGTCGAGACCGCCTACCGCCGGGCGGACGACTTGCTGTCCCAGTACGTCCCGGTTCTTGGTTCCCAAACCGAGCACGAACGAGCGGAGCGGCTCCGTCGCGACATCGCCGAGCTTCGGGATGCGAATCTCGGGGTGCTCTCGACCAACAGCGCCCGCTGGCGTGAGGATGCGGGCCAATTGCTCATGACGCGCATCATTCCGAAGCGGGAGTCCGCCATTCAGGTCGCCAGCGAGCTCCAGACGTTGAATCGCAATGCGTACGTCGAGCAGCAGATGACGACCGCAGCCCTCTATCGCGACATCCAGAACCGGTTCTGGAGGACGTTCGGACTTGCCGTGCTGGTGACGTTGTTCATCGCGTTGCTGTCCGCCGTGCACGTCAACAGGCTGGAGCGTCGCCTGCGTCTCGAACAGGAAAAGGATGCCCGCACGGCGGCCGAGCTGCAGCGGCTGTCCGCGAAGCTCGTGAGCGCGCAGGAAGAGGAGCGCCGCACGATCGCCCGCGAGCTTCACGACGAGATCGGCCAGGTGCTGACGGTGATCAAGATGGAGCTGTCGCACGCGCAACGGCACATCGCGTCGGGCGGCGGTAGCGCGGACCTGCTCGATGACGCGCGGTCGATCACGGACCGGGCGCTCCACGCGGTGCGGGACATCTCGCATTTTCTCCATCCGCCGCTGCTGGACGATCTGGGACTGTCGGCTGCCGTGGATTGGTACGTCCAGAGCATCAACAAGCGCCACGAGCTCCGCGTGGAGTTTACGGCGCAGAACATGACGGCGCGGTTGCCGTCGGACATCGAGGTTGCGCTCTACCGCATCATGCAGGAAGGGTTGACCAACGTGCTCCGCCATGCGCGCGCCCATCGGTGTGTGGTCGAGCTCGTTCGGAGCGACATCGGGGAATCGGTGCGCGTGACGATTCGTGACGACGGCGTCGGGTTCGATCCCGTCGCACCGCGCGACCCCGAGGCCAGCCCGGGCCTCGGCCTCGTGGGCATCCGCGAGCGCGTCGCGCAGCTCGGCGGAGACCTTCGTCTGGACAGCAGCGCTGGCCGCGGCACCGTTCTGACGGCGGAGTTCGCGATTCCTGGCCAATCCTCGGTGTCGCCGGTCGAGGGCACCGAATTGACTCCACGGGAAGTGAGGCTGAACTCATGAGCAAACTTCGTATCCTCCTCGCCGACGACCACACGCTCGTTCGCCAGGGCTTCAAGCGAATTCTCGAAGACCAGCCCGATTGGAGCGTCGTGGCGGAAGCGAGCGATGGACGTGAGGCGATGCGGCTCGCGCTGGAGCTGCAGCCGGACGTGGCCATCCTGGACGTCGCGATGCCGCTCATGAACGGCGTGGATGCGGCGGCCCAGATCGTCCGGCGGGCGCCGTCGATCCACGTGCTCATGCTCAGCATGCATTCCGAGGACGCCTCGATCAGCCGTGCTCTCCGTGCGGGCGCCCGGGGCTACCTGCTCAAGGAGTCCGCCGATGCGGATTTGATCAGGGCGGTCGCGGCCGTGGCGTCAGGGGAGTCGTTCTTCAGTCCTGCGGTCGCCAGCGTGATGCTCGACGACTACGTCCGGCATCTGGCCGACAAGGGGATTGGCGACCGGTTCGAATCGCTCTCGGAGCGTGAGCGGGAAATCTTCCAGCTCGTGGCCGAGGGCCACAGCAACAAGAAAGTGGCCGAGCTCCTCTGCATCAGCCCGGCGACTGTCGAAACCCACCGGGCGCATATTCTTCAGAAGCTCGACCTGCACAGCACAGCCGAGCTCGTGCTGTATGCGGTCCGGCGGGGCGTCATCGCCTAGAGTTCGCACGGACTGCTCGCGGAGCGGCGGTCCAGCAGGTTTTCTACGTCCAATAAAACACCCCGGACCCACAAAGTGGGCCCGGGGTGTGTGTGACGTACTCGAAGCGGTCTAGTAGTCCATCCGGATCGTGATTCCGAAGTTGAACGGGTTGATCGCTTCGTCGTACTGGGCCGTGGTCGTGCTCGTGTTGCCCGTCGGGTTGCTAGCGGTCGTAAAGGCCCGAAACCACCCAGGGGCCCAGCCGCGTTATAGTGCGCGAACCAATAAATAGGAACGGAGGCGTTTGTGAAGCTGAAGGGAAAGATTGCGCTCATTACAGGGGCCAGCCGGGGCATTGGCCGGGGAATTGCCGAGATCTTCGCCGAGGAGGGGGCCGACGTCGCCGTCAACTACGCGACAAGCGCCGCCAAGGCGGAAGAGGTCGCGGCCTGGGTCCGCGGAAAGGGCCGCCGAGCCATGACGGTCAAGGCCGACGTCGCCAGACGGGCTGAAGTCGAAGCCATGTTCGACAGAGTCTGGAAGGAGCTCGGCCCTATCGACATCCTGGTCAATAACGCCGGGATCGAGACGATCACACCGTTTCTCGAGCTCACCGACGAGCAATGGACCCGGCTGAACGACACGAACCTGCGCGGCTGCTGGCTGAACAGTCAGGTGTTCTGCAAGCGGGCCGTCGCCGAAGGCCGCAAGGGGAACATCATTCACATCGGGTCGGTTCAATCGGCCAAGTCCCTCCCGGGCCGGACCCACTACGCGCCGACAAAGCTGGGCCTCAATGCCCTCACCCGCAACATGTCCACGGAAGTCGCTCCGCTGGGCATCCGGGTCAACTGCGTCCACCCCGGCCTCATCGAGACCGACATGACCGACTGGGTCATGAAGGACCCCGAGATTCTCCCGCAGGTCCTCGCGCAGATTTCACTCGGCCGCGCTGGTCAGCCGCGCGAAGTCGGCACCGTCGTCGCCTTCTTCGCGTCCGACGAGGCGCAGTACGTCACCGGACAGTCTCTCTTGGTCGAGGGGGGCTTCGCGGGTAAATAGAGGACAGAGACAGGTCAGAGGTCAAAGGTCAAGAGGTGTAGAGGTCAAAGGTCAGGTCAGAGGTTGGCCGAAACGCTTGGCTCTACCCTTGGACCTCGGACCTCTGACCTCGACCTCGCCTTCGCTCTCCTGCCCTGTCTACTGGCTTAGGAAATCAATCGCTAGCGCAGACAGGGCCCGGACTCCCATCGGCAGCGCCCCCTCGTCCACATAGAACAACGGTGAGTGGTTGGCGGCCACCGTGGACGGGTCCGCGCCGGGCGGTTGACGCCGAGATAGAAAAACATCCCCGGAACCTTCTGCTGGAACCTCGAGAAGTCCTCGGCGACGGTCCGCGGCCTCGCTTCAAAGAGGCGCTGATCGGAAACCCGCCGCAGCGTCGGGCTCATCCGGGTCGTGAGGGCTGGTTCGTTGTAGGTGATCGGGCGCCGTGTCGATCTCGAACGAGACGTCCGCGGTCGCCCCGGCGCTGGCGGCAATGGATTCGGCCGTGCGTTTCACGCGCGCATGCAGATCGCGCTGCACGGCCGGATCGAGCGCGCGGATCGTGCCCTCGATCACGACGCTGTCCGGGATGATGTTGAAGCGGACCCCGCCGTTGATTCGGCCGATCGTGACGACCGCCGGAGCGGCCGTGAGGTCGACCTGGCGGCTGACGATCGTCTGAAGCGCCGTGACGATTTGTGCGCTGACGACAATTGGATCGACGCCGTCCCAGGGCGCGGCGCCGTGGGTCTGCTTGCCGCGGACCGTGATCTTCACGGTGTCCGAGCTCGCCATGAGCCCGCCACTCCGCGTCCAGAGCGTGCCGTGCTCGAGGGGCATGACATGCAGGCCGAAAATGGCGTCGACCTTCGGATTGTCGAGGACGCCCTGGGCGACCATCTCGGCGGCACCGCCTGTCTCACCGGGCGGCGGGCCTTCCTCGGCTGGCTGGAAGATGAACTTGACGGTTCCCGGCAGCTGAGCCCGAACGCCCGCCAGCACCTCGGCGACACCCATGAGCATCGCCACGTGCGCATCGTGCCCGCAGGCGTGCATGACGCCGACGTCCTGTCCGTCGTACGTGGATCGCGCGGTTGACTTGAACGGCAGGTCGCTCTGTTCGGTGACCGGCAATGCGTCCATGTCCGCACGGAGGGCAACGACTCCGCCTGGCCGTCCACCCTTCAAGACTCCGACGACACCCGTTCTCGCGACGCCCGTCTGGACCTCGAGACCCAGCGCCTTGAGATGCGCCGCGACGACGCCTGCCGTCCGGGTTTCCCGATTTGACAGCTCGGGATGCTGGTGGATATCCCGCCGCCAGGCGATCACCTTCGGCATGACCGCCTGCAATGCGGTTGGCGATCTCGGCGTTGAGATTCTGGGCCCGGACACCCCCACCGGAACCGCGCCCAAACCCAGGGTCACGAGGAGGGCGAACACAGCCGTGCGCATGGCACCACAGTGTAGTATCTCGTTGCCCTAAGCCTCGAATCGCCCGGTGGACGCCTGCCGTGTCGCATGGGCAATGAACGTTCGTGTCCCGGTTCACCCGCTGGTGAGCCGAGAAGGAGTCGTCATGAGAGCGCAGTTCTACGTGCTGACGCTGTTCCTTGGAGTGGTCTTGACCGTGCATCTCGCGATGAACGGCAAAGTTGGCGCGGCGCTGAGCAATCCGCCGGTCGCGAACGCCTTGTTCTGGTGTATTGGTGCGATCACCGCGGTGATCATCGGCTTTACGGGCTGGCAATCGGGCGCCCTCAGCGGGCTGAGTGCCGTGAATCCCCTCATGCTCACGGCCGGCGCAATGGGTGCGTGCCTCGTCTTCGCAATCGGGTGGCTCATCCCGCAGGTGGGCGCCGGTCCCTTCTTTGTGATTCTGCTGACCGGCCAAGTCATCTCTGCCATGGTGATTTCCCATTTCGGCTTTCTCGGCTCGCCAGTCAATCCGCTCGATATCATGAAGGTCTCTGGCGCGGTCTTGATGATCGTCGGCGCATATTTGACGACGAGATAGATCGGTGTTCCCCGTTCCACGTTCGCGTTCCCCGTTCCCCGTTCTGGTTCCTGGTTCCTAAGAACGGGGAACGAAGAACTGGAACGGGGAACGGGGAACGTGGAACGGGGAACACGCATTACATTTCATAGATTCTCCTCAGTTCCTCCACCGCCGATTCTCGCAGTTCGTTCGCAACCAGCGGGAAGCCATTCACGATCCGCTCAAACTCCGCGAGTTCGATCCGGTAGAGCGGCCACCTCAGCCTGGAGGCGCCCTTCGAGAAGCTCGAGTGACTGCGACCGGCCAGCCGTCGCCCCAGTCGCGCGATCCGCCGTTGGCTGGTGTCCGCCTCCCAGACGGGTACGGGCAGCTGTTCGGCCAGCGACGTGGTGACGTGCCCGCCCATCAGCATGCGGACGACAGATTCATCACGAATGAGTTGAGGATGCCGGAGAGAAAGTGGCTTGCCTCGAGTGAGACCGGCGTTCGCAGGCAGAAGACCGTGTGCGTTGTCACGACGTTCGCAGGCAGTACCGCGGCGATGAGGGATCGCATGTTGCCGACGCTCGAGACATCGCGA
>CAVSRY010000008.1:0-15408 GCA_963730485.1 uncultured Acidobacteriota bacterium
ACCGCAAGCGACGTCAGCCACGACCCGACGAACAACCCCGCCATCAGCAGGCCCATCGTCTGGAAATCGAGATCCTGGATGACGCCCCAGATACCGGTGTGCACGCCGAGGATGCGGTCGGTCACGATGGTCACGATCTGAATCGTGCCGATCACGAGCGCGACGACAACGGACAGGCCGGTAATCGTCAGGTTGTAGAAGATCTTGCGCAGCGGGTTCGTGAAGGCCCAGCCGTACGCGCCGCACATCAGGACGCCGTCGGCGCTGTCGAGCAGCGACATGCCGGCGGCAAAGATGATCGGCAGGCTGAGGACGGCTGCAAACGGCAGCGCCTGCGACGCCGCAACACCGGCCGTCGTGAGCAACGCGACTTCGGTGGCCGTATCGAAGCCGAGCCCGAACAGCAGGCCCACCCAGTACATCTGTCGAGGCGTGGACACGAGATCGAACAACCGGCCGAACCACCGCGTCATGAAGCCACGCTTGAGAAGCGCGGCCTCGAGCGCCGCCGCGTCGTAGCGGCCGCGACGCATCGATCGAAATACCCGATACACGTCCAGCAGCACGATCAGGTTGACGATTCCCATGGCGTAGAGGAAGACGCCAGAAATCGTCGTCCCGACAAGCGATCCCACAGTGCGCAGGACCGGCATCTCCGCGGCAATCGACCGCGCGGTCAGCGCGATCGCCAGCGTCATGAGAAACACGACGGTCGAGTGACCAAGCGCAAAGTAGAAGCCGACACCGAACGGCCGCCTTCCCGGCTCCATCAACTTCCGCGTCGTCGTGTCGATCGCGGCAATGTGATCGGCATCAAACGCGTGCCGCAGGCCAAACGTGTACGCGAGAACCGCCAGCCCCATGAGGAACGGATATTCCCGCGCGGCCATCGCCGCCATTCCCCACCCCACGACGTGGAGGGCAATGACGATGCTGGAGAACGCGAAGAGCTGAGAACGTTCGACGGGCGTGACGCGAGCCATGACGCGAGTTCCGACTGTATCGGAGGCGGTGCAAGGCGGCAAGAGCATGCTCGGTCGACAGCACTCTGGGCCAGTCAGTCTCGCGTCACATCGATCCGTCCGGTGGCGGCACTGTCGCAGGCAAACACCACGTAGTCCCCGGTCAGTCGATCGCCGGCGAGTGAGCCGTTCATCGCCAGAGTGCCGCTCAGCGTGGCGCCAGAAGCACATGTCAGCGGCGTCTCCGGTGTCAGGAACAGGGACTACGGTCGATCCCGTCACGGTCCCGCCAATCGATCCCGTTTGATCGAATGCGAGGCCGTCCAGGTCAGCGGTCCAGGTCCCCGTGACTCCGGCGCCAGACTGCGTCATCTGCAAGCGTGATCGTTCCGGCCGTCGCCCCGCGTGTGATCGTCCCTCGCCACGCGCCGTCCAGTCCGGACGTCGGCTCCATCGGCGTGTCACGGTCGCATCCGCAGGTCGCGACGCACACGATCGCCGCGGCGCAGAGAAAGCTCAAAGGCATTCGCATGACGTGTTCCACCTCTTACAAGCGAAACGCGAAAAAGCCCGCGCCGGACGATGCCGCCAGGAGACGGCCGGCGACGATGAGCGGCTTCCAGCTGAACCCGAATGTGTCCGCGCCCGTGCGCCATCGTTCGACGCCATCTTCGGCGCCGGAGCGCGACGAGCGGGCCCGAGAGATAGGGCACGTAGACAGTGCGCTCGTCGCTTGCGATCCCGAACACGATGGAGGCGGTCATCGGCGCGC
Organism: uncultured Acidobacteriota bacterium; assembly: GCA_963730485.1. Lineage (GTDB taxonomy): Bacteria > Acidobacteriota > Vicinamibacteria > Vicinamibacterales > SCN-69-37 > CAVTYZ01. The sequence continues at coordinate 1,735 of CAVSRY010000008.1, forward strand.
GCCGCCACCGTTCCTGCCGTGTCGCGAGATCGTAGGCCGTCACGCGTCCGGTCAGCGACCCGGCGATCAGCAGCGGCCCGGCCAGCGCCAGGGTCCGGAACTCGGGACCCTTCCCACGGCACTCGGCGCAGCCGGCGGAAGCGACCATCGCGCCGTGCCCGACCGTCGATCGAACGCGTGAATGCTCCCGTCCTGCTCAGCGGCCAGGACAAGCGACCCGGCCGCAAGCGGTCCACCGGCAAAGGCGAGCGGACGATGCCAGAGTTGGCGGCCCGTCGCGAGCTCGGCGGCGACGAGCCCACCCACGCGAAGGTCATCGAACGACAGTGAAAGCCGCGAGGACGACGCCGTCGGCGACGACAGGCGCAAACACGGTGGCGTGATGTCGGTTGCCGACGTCCAGCGACCAGCGCACCAATCCCGACTCGGCATCCAGAGCCCAGAGCCGGCCAACCGACGACCCGGCGAGCAGCAGACCGCCCGCCCTCTCTCCCAGGTAGACACCGGCGTTGCCGCCATCCTCCGGAGCGAAGCGCCATCGCTCGACGCCAGCATGTGTGAACGCCACGAGGCCGCCGTCACCAGCGATCACGGTCGTCGGCGTGGCCACGACGGATGTCCCCGCCGTGGTCGCGCCCGGACCGCGCGTCTCTCGTCGCCACTTCACCTGCCCGGATCGCACATCAATCGCAACGAGCTCGTGATGCCTGGACAGGAAGAACGCGGTGTGCCCGACGAGCGCAGGCGTGCCACGCCCTTCGCCCGGAACCTGCCACACGATCTCGGCAGGCACATCACGCGCAGGTTGCGCGACAGTTGGGCCGGCGGCGGGCATCCAGGCCGCCAGCCAACCGGCGACGGTCAGCGCATCACGACAACAGGCAATGAGGGACGACATGGTTCAGTCCACGAACGTGTCGGTGGACCACACCGCGCTGCCACTCGGGCTGTAGATCACGACGTTGCCGTCGTTCTGCACGACCAGCCACGACCCGTCGCGAAATGTGTCACTGGACCAGATCGGGTTGCCGCTCCGGTTGTAAACGACGAGGTTGCCATCGCCCTGCATGGCGACGAAACCGGGCGAGGTCCCGTCCGTATCGGTCGCCCAGAGCGGTTCCCAACCGCTCGTGCCGGTACCGAAATACAGCACCAGGTTGCCGTCGCCCTGATACACGAAATGCAGACGGCCGTCGGCCGAGTTGACCATGTCGCCGGGCCAGAGGCGTTCGTTCACGTCGAGCTCGCCGCGATAGACAACCACGCCCGGCGGATCACCGGGCATGACACCAGACGGCGGTGGCGGTGGTCGGTGGCGGCGGCGGCGGCGGCACGTACGCGCCGGGCGTGAGATTCATGTAGTTGACCAGCGCCGCGTAGAACGCATCGTCACTCTGCTGCTTCTCGCGACGATGGGCCGGGCCATGAATGAGGAGATTCGGTGCGCCGGGGTACGACTGACTCGAGACCGGAACAAGGCCGTCGTTCTCGCCGCATGCGGCCATGTCGACTCTGGACACCATTCGGCAATACGTCGGATCAATCGCCAGGATCTGATCCGCCACGGCGATAAGCGCCAGGGCCTGGTCGGTGGCGTCGAAATCCGAAGGCTCCGCGTTGAGGAGGATGTAGTTGCCCCAGAAAAGCAGCGTCGCCGATGCCGCATACATCGTCGTGGCGATCTCATCGGCCTGATCGGGTGCGATCGCGCGCGCCGGGCCCGCAAGATAGAAGTTCGACGCGACGCTCACAATGCCCGACGCGCTTCGGAGCCCGCGAGGCCTCCTTGGCGAGATTGCTGCTGCCGTTGAGCGTCGTGAGATACGACGGAGTTCGGCATCATCTGCGGCATCACCGGGGTCACCGTGGTGACGCCGAGCACGGAGATGAGGTTGGTCAGCGACCAGAGGCTGTAGTCCGACGTCACGAGCAGCGCGCTGCGGACGATGGCGAGGATCGACGTCCAGTCGGTGCTGCCAACCAGAAGGCGCTGAAGACCTGGTTGACCAGGCCCCTCGTGCTGCCGGTAAACGCCGCCCATCCGGGCAGATTCGTGAGCAGTCGGCGCGCCCCTGATGCGGCGTGCCGATCGTCACGATGCCGCCGAGCTGGCGAAGCCTGGACCATTCGCGAGCCACGACACCGCCATTGCTGTGGCCGACGGCGATGCTGTTGGTGGCGAGCGAGCCAGTTGGCTTTCGACCTGCTTGCCCTGGCTCTCGAACTTCTCACGCCAGGACACCTTCGGCATGTGAGGCGCGATCGCGACGCGCGCCTTCAGGCGGTCAGCCGTCGCCGCCCAGTCGGACGCCTCCGCGGCAAATCCATGAATGAAGACCGTCGGCCGCGCCTGGGCGCCCGCGTTGGACGCGTACCGCACACAACGACGATGAGCCAAGCGATGACGAGAGCCCGGCGAATCACTGGCCACCTCCCGCCACGACCTGCACGTTCGTCACGTCAATCGTCGTGACGACGCGGCGTGCGGTGTCTGGTAACGCGCGTTCCGCGCGGAACCATCGGCGGACGAACGATCCGTCGCCCTTCGGCTCGTAGGTCATCTGCACGCGCGAGACGAGCACACCCGCCCTGACGGTGTTGAACTCGGCCGGCAGCACGGTGACCGGATCGACCAGCACCTCGTCCACGTCGTCTCGCCGCGTCTTCACGTAGCGGTCAAGGCCGCGCACTCGTTCGACGGGCGCGCCGAACTGGCGCTCGAACTCGGCCCGACGTTCGTTGCCGCGGCTGGACGCCACCACCAGGTTCGACGGGCGGGCCCGCGAGCTCATCGGGCGTGTGTCAGGTCGGTCGAATCCGAGGCCCGGGTTGACCACTCCGAAGAGGCGGCGATCGGCGGCGGTCGGTTCGCGCAATCGGTCACCGCGGCGGTTGTAGAGCCGCATCCCACCCTTCGCGTCGAGCTCCATGCGCACGGCAAGAAACGGGTTGTCGAGTGCGACCTGTCCGGTGACGCTCTCCGCCGTTTCACGCTCGAGCTCGACGAGCGTGAGCCTGGTCATGGCGCCGGACCCGGCACGATGCTCGAGTCGATACTTTGCGGACGGCGCCGCGCCCGGCAGCCGTTGTCCATCGGCGGCAACGTGCATCTGGCCGATCGCGACGTCGGCCGTGAAGAAGTCCCCAACCTCTGCGCTCTGCGATCCAGCCGTCTCGACCGTCGCGACGATCGCGGCCAGCGCCGCGGCCCACGTGATTCCTCGTATTCCCGGCATGACGTCCCTCCTTCGTTCCACGCCGCATAGGAGCAATCGGGATGCCGGAGCCGGATGCGATCGGGTTCGATCGCGGAATGGATGCGATTCCGTCGAGACGACAACGCAGAGGACGAGCGGCGCGGGGGCCGCGGAAGGAGGCGGAGATTGAAAAGAACGCAATGCCGGCCGAAAGGGCCGGCGTGCAGAAAATAGACTTCGGCTACGGCGGACATGGGCAAGTTCGGCGGATGCGCGACCTACTCGCGGATCTTCACGACCTTGTATCCGCCAATGGAGCGGAAGTAGACGAGCAGGCCGAGATAGATGACCGCCATCGTGGACGGGATCACGGCGTCCGCGACGAGCGTCTCGCGATCACCCTGGATACTGGCCGCGTGCACGGCGCGTTCTTCGGGCGTGAGACGCTCGAGCGCGGCTTCCGGATCTTCGACGCCAGCGGCTGCGAGCTCGGCGCGCGCCGTGGACAGCTTGGCCCCGACCTCGCCGAGCTTCCGGCCGTCGATGGCCGCGACTTCTTTGAACACGAGCCAGCCGGTCGGCTGCGCGACTTTGTATTGCGCATACACCGCCGGCTGGGTGGCCTCGAGGTGAGCGGCCGCGAAGCGATCCTTCGCGTAGCCGAGGCCGGGCCCGCCGATCATGCCCGCCGACATCATGCCGATGCCGCCCATGATGCTGATGGCGATGGCGCCGGTCTGCGGAAACCGATCGCTCGCGACGGCGAGCATCGTCGGCCAGAAGAACGTCTTGCCGACGCCGTAGATCAGGAGCGCGAACACGGCACCGGCAAACGTCTCGATCCGGCTCGTCATGAGCAGGCCGACGATCGCGAAGAGCGAACAGGTCAGCAGGATGCCGACCGGCGAAAGGCCGATGCGCTTCTCGATGAAGTCGGCGGTGAACCGCAGCGCGAACATGACGAGCGAGGTGATCACGAACAGGAGCTTGCCTTCACCCGGGTTCAGGATGTTGCCGGTGATGTTCTGGATCCAGCCGTCCGTGCCGAGCTCGACCGCGCCGATGAGCAGGTGCGTGGCGAAGAGCACGAACAGCAGGAACGACCCGACCGAGAAATTCGTCAGCACGCCCACACCGATGAGCAGCGCGCCGGCCACGACGTATGCCCACGTCGGTCGGCATGACCGAGCGCGCCGTTGAAGAAGAGCGCGAGCAGGAAGCAGACGACGAGCGCGCCGAGCAGGCCGACGTCCTTGAACATCTCGCCGAGCGACAGCCCCTTCTTCGCCGCCTCCGACTGCGGCATGCGCTGCCCGAGGAACATCAACCCGTATCCGATCGTCGGAAGCAGGAAGAGCCCCAGCTGCCACTTCCAGTGCCAGTTGAACTGCTCGCCGAGCACCCAGCCGATCGCGCCGCCGGCGACGAGACCCGCGGGCCAGCTCGCATGCAGGATGTTCAGGTAGTGCGTGCGGTTGGACGGAAACAGCGTGGCGACGAGCGGATTGGCCACCGCCTCGAGCGTGCCGTTCGCGATCGCGAAGATGAACGTGCCCCAGTACAGGTAGTTGTAGGCCAGCATCTTGTCCTGGTCGGGCGAGGCGCCGAACGTCACGAATGCCGACAGGACGTGGAACGCGAACGCGGCCATGACCAGCTTGCCGTATCCGATCTTGTCGACGACGAGGCCGCCGATGATGATGCCGAAACAGAAACCGCTCAGACCGGCGCCGGTGATCTGCCCGAGCTCTGCGCCCGTGAAGCCGAACTCGGCGCCCCAGTTGGCGAGAATGCCGCCGCGCACGCCAAAGCCCACGCCCGCGGCCAGAATGGCGGCGAAACCGGCCCAAAGCAGACGACCGGCATTCGGGGTAATCCCGTCCTGTCTAATATTCATAGGTTGTCTCTCGATCCAGGGCTACGCCCCGCGGACCCCGCGCGTCACTCGTGGGGCCCCACGTCCCCACTCCGTTCGCGCGGCTCACTGCTGACGCACGTTCGCAAGCGCAGCACTGGCACCTGACTGTTAGCGGGCAGATTCTACAAGTTGGAAGTCAGAAGTCAAAGTTAGAAGTCGACGACTATGCCGTTTCTCTTCAAGGAAGAACCCGAGAACTACAGCTTCGACGCGTTCGTGAAGGACGGGAAGACGACCTGGACGGGCGTGAGGAACCCCGTCGCGCAGAGGAATCTGCGCACCGTCCGGAAGGGCGACCTGGTCTTCTACTACCACACGGGCAAGGAGAAGGCGATCGTCGGCATCGCCAAGGCCGCCGGCCACGCGTATCCGGACCCGAGCCGACAAGACGGGCCGGGCCTATGTCGTCGATCTCGTGCCGGTGAAGAAGCTCAAGCGGCCGGTGACGCTCGCCGCGGTCAAGGCCGACAAGCGGTTCGCGGCGTTCCCGTTGACGCGCATCCCGCGCCTGTCGGTCATGCCGGTGTCGGAAGCGGAATGGGCGTCGCTGATGGCGATGTCCGAACCGGCTTGAGCAGCAGGCCGCCGAGCGGCGGCAGCGTCAGCACGAGCGACTGCGCGTGGCCGTGCGCCGGGATGGGCTCCGACGCGACGCCGCCCTCGTTGCCCACGTTGCCGCCGCCGTACAGGCCGGCGTCGCTGTTCATGAGCTCGCGATAGTAGCCGGGCTCCGGCACGCCGATCCGGTAGCTGAAGCGGACGACCGGCGTCCAGTTCAGCGCGACCACGACGAAGTCCTGCGGATCGCGCGCGCGGCGGATGAACGAGATCACGCTCGAATCCCAGTCGTTGCAGTCGATCCACGAGAAGCCGCCGCCCTCGAAGTCCACTTCGTACAGCGCGGGCTCCGCGCGGTAGATGTGATTCAGATCGGCGACGAACCGCTGCAGTCCGCCGTGCAGCGGCTCATTCGTGAGGTGCCACTCGAGCGACGCGTCGTGGCGTCCATTCGCGTCCACTGGCCGAACTCGCAGCCCATGAACAGCAGCTTCTTGCCGGGGTGCGTCGTACATGAACACGTAGAGCGCACGCAGCGTGGCGGCCTTCTGCCACGCGTCGCCCGGCATCTTGTCCATCATCGACCGCTTGCCGTGCACGACCTCGTCGTGCGAGAACGGCAGGACGAAGTTCTCGTTGAACGCGTAGAGCATCGAGAACGTCAGGTGCTGGTGCTCCCAGCGGCGGTAGACCGGGATCCTTCTCGACGTAGGTCAGGATGTCGTGCATCCAGCCCATGTTCCATTTGAAGGTGAACCCGAGGCCGCCGACCCACGTCGGCCGGCTCACGGCCGGAAACGCCGTGGACTCCTCGGCGATGATGGCCGTGCCGGGATGGTGCCCGTGCGTGACGGTGTTCAGCTCGCGCAGGAAGTCGATCGCGTCGAGGTTCTCGCGGCCGCCGTAGACGGTTCGGCACCCACTCGCCCTGCCTGGCGCGAGTAGTCGAGGTAGATCATCGACGCGACGGCGTCCACGCGCAGGCCGTCGATGTGGAACGACTCGAGCCAGTACAGCGCGTTCGTCAGCAGGAAGTTCCGGACCTCGTGGCGGCCGTAGTTGAAGATCAGCGTGCCCCAGTCCGGATGCTCGCCCTGCCGCGGATCGTCGTGCTCGAAGAGCGACGTGCCGTCGAACCAGCGCGAGCCCGTGCGCGTCCTTCGGAAAATGGCCCGGCACCCAGTCGAGAATCACGCCGATGCCGTGCTGGTGACACTCGTCGACGAAGAACCGGAAGTCGTCCGGCGATGCCGAGCCGGCTCGTCGGCGCGAAATAGCCCGTGACCTGATAGCCCCACGACGCGCTCGAACGGATGCTCCATCACGGGCAGGAGCTCGATGTGCGTGAACCCCAGCTCCTCCACGTACGGCACGAGCTCGGCCGCGAGCTCGCGCCACGTCAGCGATCGCAGCCCCTCGAGCGGGTTGCGCCGCCACGATCCGGCGTGGACTTCGTAGATCGACATCGGCTGCTCGAGCGATGTTGCGTCGCGGCGCGCGGTCATCCACGCCGCGTCGTGCCATTCGTGACGCCCGAGGTCCGACGTGACCGACGCCGTGCGCGGCGGCAGCTCGGCGGCGAGCGCGAACGGATCCGCCTTGGTGAACGGCGGACCCTGCTGCGGGTTGAATCTCGAACTTGTAGAGCGCGCCCGACGGGATGCCCGGGAACGAACGCGCTCCCAGAGACCGCTCGCGCCGAGGTTCTGCAGCGGATGCGCGCGGCCGTCCCAGCTGGTTGAAGTCGCCGACGACCGACACGCCGCGCGCGTTCGGCGCCCACACCACGAAGTCGTAGCCGGCGACGCCGTCGCGGCGGGCCGGGCGCGCGCCCATCTTTTCCCACGCGCGCAGCCAGTGGCCCTCGCCGAAGAGATAGGCCTCGTAGTCGGTCACGATGCGACCGGGGCCGGCGGCCTTCGGTTCGGGATTCACGTGGCGGACTGTGTCAAAAAACGTCGGCCAGCGGCAAGCGGCGGTTCGGGCGGAAAGAACTCGCGCTCTCTGCGGCGGATGTGCCTTGTACCGGCGGAACGCCTCGCGTTCGTCCTCGAGGCCGAGCCAGGTCCGGAGCGTCGTGCCGCGGAACGTGTGCGCCATCATGCGGCCCGCGTTCAGCGCGACGAACGTCGGGTCGTGCCGCAGCGCGACCGGGAAATGGCGCACCTTCATCCAGCGCTCGGCGCGCCAGCGCATGAACTCGATCTCCTCGGCCTCCAGCGGCTCCGTCCGCACCACGGCCGTCGTCCCGTCGTATTCGTCCGACGTCTTCGTTGACGATCAGGTTCTTCTCGCGGAAGTCCTTCGTCATCGGCGTGCCGGGATACGGCGTCGGGTGCTGGATGTACGGCCAGTCCACGTATTGCCTGCGCGAACGCGAGGTTGGCCTCGATCGACTCGCGCGTGTCGCCGGGATTGCCGACGATCAGGCCGCCGACGACGAACAGGCCGTGCCGATGCAGGATGTCCACGGCGTGGGTCGTGGCGTTGCCGACGCTGCGGCCGCCCTCCCGCTCGCGCGTTCTTCGCGCGCGCCTTGAGAAACGCGAGGTCCTGGTCGAGCACGTTCTCGATGCCGAGGAACACGTAGCGGAATCCCGCGGCGCGCATCGCGCGCCGCGAGCTCGTCGCCGCCCGACGACGACCGCGCTCGTCATGCCCTGCACGATGTAGTCGATGTCGTTGAGGCCGGCGGCGACGATCGCGTCGCACAGCCGCCGGAAGCGCGCGACGTTGAGCGTGATGTTGTCGTCGACGATGAAGATCGCGCGCGCGCCGCGCCGCGCGGGCGTCCGCGATGTCGGCGATGACGCGCTCGGTGGACCACGTGTGGAAGTTCCGGCCGCGCATCTCGATGATCGAACAGAAGCTGCAGTCGTACGTGCACCCGCGCGAGGTCTCGACGATGTCGATCGGGCGGCCGAGCATGGTGTAGCCGGTCAGCACGCGCGCCGCGCGATTCGGCGGGCGGACCTCGTCGTCGAGGTGGCTCACGTGACGCGCCGGGTTGCGCACCCACGTCGTCGCCCTTCCGGAAGGACACACCGGCGACCGCGCATCGATCCGTCCTGCCTTCGAGCGCGCGCAGCCACTCGCGGAACGTGACGTCGCCTTCCCCGCGCACGATCACGTCCACGCCGGACGCCGGGGTCCTCGTAGATCTCCGGCGCGAGACTCGGATCGTAGCCGCCCACCACCACGTGGACGCCGGGCTGAAGCGCGCGAACGAGCGCGATGACCTTGCGCGCGGTCCGCCGCTGGAAGGTCATGACGGACAGCCCGACCACGTCGGGCGCGTGCTCGGCGACGAGGCGCCGGACGGTCCCGGGCACGTCCCGCTGCGCCAGGACGAGGTCCGCCACCGCGACGTGGTGGTGCGGATCGACGTTGCCGGCGAGCGACGCGAGCGCCCCGTTCGGCATCCGCATCGTGATCGGCGGCGTGTGCTCGAACGAGTCGGGCATGGACAGCAGCAGGACATTCATAGCGACGCTCGGGTAAGTGGACAGGATAGCGCCAAACGGACCGCAGAACCTGACGGTCTCGAGGTCCTGAGGAGTTCCGAGCGGGCTCGACGCTGCGGTCCGAGGTCCTGACGTGTTCGGACCCTCGACCCGCTCGGACCCCTCGGACCCGTCGGACCGCTTCGGACCCTCGGACCTGCATTACGTCAACCAGTGTTATCATTACGTCACTTAACGTTATGGCCGGCGACAACCCTTTCGTCTACGGTGAAATCGTGCCCGCGGCGGCGTTCGTGGGCCGCGACGTCGAGCTCGATCGGCTGACGACCGACCTCGCGTCGGGGCAGAAGGTCTTCCTGATCTCGCCACGCCGATACGGCAAGTCGTCGCTCGTTCACCAGGCCGCCGCGGCGCTGGCAAAGCGCCGCATCGCGACGCTCGAGTTCACGGTCAGCAGCTTCAGCTCGTACGTGGCGTTTCTCGAAGGCTACGCGCGCGCGCTCGTCAGCCTCGAGACCAAAGCCGGCGCAGGCGCGGTCCTGGCTGGCGTCGCTGTTCACGACCGTGACAGCCGGAGATCCGGGTGGATGCCGGTGCCGGCGTCGGCGTCTCACTCGCCTTTCCGTCGATCCGCACGCAGCGTGACGCCGCCCGGCTCGCGGAAGAGGTGTTCGCGCTGCCGGCTCGCGTCGCCGCGCGGCTGGGCCGGCGCCTCGTCGTCGCGCTCGACGAGTTCCAGGCCATCGGATCGTTCAACGGCGGCAGCGTCGAACAGGCACTCCGGGCCGCCGTCCAGCAGCAACGTCAGGTCGGCTACGTGTTCGCGGGCTCGGAGCCGACGTTGATGGAGCAGATGATTGGTCCGAAGCGGCCGTTCTACAAGGCCGGGCCGGTCATGCGTCTTCAGAAGATTCCAGGCGAGGTGTTTGCCGAGATTCCTCGAAGAACGGTTCCGGCGATCGGGCCTTCCCGCGACGCCCGGCCTCGGTGACGCCATCGTCGACCTCGCGGGCAATCTGCCCTACGACGTGCAGCGTCTCGCGCACGAGACCTGGGACGACGCCTGGGCGGCCCGGCGGAAGCGCGTGAGCGTCGACGATCTGCACGCGACGCTGCATCGCCTGCTGACCGAGCAGGACACGTTGTTCGAAGCCGTGTGGCAGCGGCTCACGCTCGCGCAGCGCAGCACCATGCGCGCGGTCGTGCTCGAGCACGGCGCCGGCCTCCTCGGCGCCGAGACCCGCACACGGCACCGCCTCGGTGGCGCGTCGAGCGTCCAGGCCTCGCTCACCGCGCTTCTCCGCGAAGACCTCGTCGTCCGCGAGGACGACGGGCACTACGCGGTCGTGGACTCTCTGATGCGCGAATGGGTCGCGAGGAAGACATATTGAGGATCTGTGATTTGCGATTGAGGATTGCATTCCGGTCCGGTCGATCGAGGGATTGATACACTAGTCCCCAATGCATCCCTGGCACGACTGCTACGTGGATGACTCGGTCGTCGAAACCGCGTTTCCGGTCGTCATCGAGATCTCCAAAGGCAGCAAGAACAAGTACGAGCTCGACAAGGAGACGGGTCTGCTGAAGCTGGACCGCGTGCTGTACAGCGCCGTCCACTACCCGGCGGACTACGGCTTCATCCCGCGCACGTTCTGCGACGATGGCGACCCGCTCGACGTGCTGGTGCTGGGCCAGGAACCGGTCACCCCGCTCACGCTCGTGGAGGCTCGCGCGATCGGCGTCATGCGGATGCGCGACGAGAAGGGCATCGACGACAAGATCGTCGCCGTCAGCGTCCGCGATCCGTCGTTCGCCGATTACACGGACAAGGATCAACTACCCGGTCACGTCCTGCTCCAGGTCCGCCGCTTCTTCGAGGACTACAAAGCGCTCGAGCACAAACAGGTCATCGTCGAAGACATGCTCGGACCAGCCGAAGCCTTCACGATCATCCGCGAGGCGCTCGAGCTCTATCGGAAACTGCGAAGGCGAGAATTGGGCAAGTACTGAACGGGTACGACAGGTGCGACGGGTACGACAGGTCCAAGGAACCAGCTGTCGCTGTCATCTTCTCTAGTTTCAGGTCTTCGCGCCCAAGAACTAAGAGAAGTTGACGAGCGAAGGTGGTTCCTCGGACCTGTCGTACCCGTCGCACCTGTCGCACGATCAGTGATGCACTCTCACTCCCTGCACGACGCGGTTGATCACGCCGCGCGGGGTTGCCACGTCCGGATTCAGTCCCAGACGCAAGCTCAGGTGATACGCGAGTAGCTGCGCGAACACGATCTCGAACGGCGTCCTGAGCATGTCCGGCAGCTCCGGCGCGTTCGCTGAGACGACGTGATCGGCGAGCGAACGGTCGAGCGGCGCGGACGCGATCGCCACGATGCGGCCCAGCTTCTTGGCTCGCAGCTCGAACAGCAAATCCTCTTCATAGCGGCGCAGGTGCATGTCCGACGACAGGAGGCAGAGCACGAGCTCGCCGTCGCGGAGGAACGTCATCGGTCCGTGACGTACGCCGACGAACGTTTCGGGCATGGACACGACCGCGCCATCGGTCATTTCAAGAATTTTGAGCGACGCTTCTCGCCCCGCGCCGAACAGGGCCGGCGGCGTGAGCACCGTGACTCGCGAGGTTGGAGGTTCCGCGACAGACGTCGCCGACGCGTCGAGCGCGGCGAGGGCGGCCCGCGTGCGGGCGGACACCGCCGCGACGGACTCCTCGAGGCGAGGTCCGTGGCGTAGCGCAAGCCCGGCGAGCACGAGGTTCGAGTACCCGCTCGTGACTGCCAGACTGCGATCATTGGTGCGCGGATCGAGCAGGATCGCGCTGACGCCATCCGTCTTCGCCAGCCGGCCCTGCTCGTTGCACGTGATCGCCAGGTGCCGCACGTCGGGTCTCACGCGCTGGATGACCTCGACGACGCCGACACTCTCAGGGCTGTCGCCGGATCGCGCGATCGAGATCAACAGCCCGTCCGGCGGAAGCTCCGGCACGCCGCCCGCCCGCGCGTCGAGCAGCAAATCGGTCGTCGGCACCGCGCGTGCGCCCGGCCATGCCGCCGCGATGGCGGTGGCCGCGTAAGCCGACGACCCGGCACCGGTAATCACCGGTCGTTCGTCCCCTGCAACAGGCGCGATCGCCGCGATTCGGACCCGCCGAACCGTGTCGGGCCAGAGGTCCGGCTGATGGAAAATCTCGCCGTGGGTAATCACTCCGGGCGCGGTCGTCATCGACCGTTGACTGTACTGCAACGCTGCCGCGCCTTCTGCTAGACTCCGCCGCATGCGCACAATCCTTCGCCTTTTGACGCTCGCGGTCGCCCCACTCAGCCTCGCGGCATTCATGCAGGCGCCTCAAACCGAGGCAGGATTCACGAGCCTGTTCAACGGCAAGGACTTCACGGGGTGGAAGCTGGCGAACGAGGCTTCGTTCAAGATCGAGAACGGCGCGATTCTCGCGAACGGAACAGCCGGCCACGCCTACTACGACGGCCCGTTCCTCAATCACACGTTCAAGGACTTCGAACTGCGCGTCGATGCACTGACGCGCCAGGGCTCGAACGGTGGCATCTACATCCTCACCGAGTTCCAGGAAAAAGGTTTTCCGCTGAAGGGCTTCGAGGTGCAGGTCAACAACTCCCACACCGACCGTGTGAAAACCGGCAGCCTGTACCACGTGCTCGACACCGGCGCCCCATTGGCGAAAGACGATGAGTGGTTCACCGAGACGATCATCGTCAAGGGCATGAACATCCGGGTGCTGGTGAACAACCAGGAAGCCATCAACTGGACGCAGCCGGCCGGATGGTCAGGCTCGTGGGCGGCGCAGACGCGGCAGGAGTTCGCGGACCGAAAAATCGGCGCGCCAGGAACGATTGCGCTGCAGGCCCACGACCCGAAAAGTTTCGTCCTCTACCGGAACCTTCGCATCAGGCCGCTCGACTGACAAAAGGGGCCAAAACCCGCGTCAGATCAGTGGATCGTGTATGCTTTGAGGGCAGTCCAGATCTGAGCCCGCCAGCGTTCGAGAAGCGCCTTCCTTGAGCGCACGCCGACCGGCCCACCTTTTGGCCGTGGCTCGCGTCCCACCAATTTTGATGGTGCGCCAATTCGTGCGGAGGTGCTCCGTGTCGCTCAGTCGATTCCACTTCATTGCCCTTGGCGGATGGTTCATGGCGGTCATTCTGACCGTGGCCGTTCGCACGGCGATTGGACTGCCGCCCTCGTTCGTGGAGGCGATCGCTGCACTGGCGATTGCGCTGGCTCCCGCACTGATGGTGATGACGGTCTTCCGTGGAGCGCCGCCGCAGACCATTGCGGAGGTCCTGTACGACGCGGAGCACACGAGGAATCTCGGACGAGAGCAACTCGTCGCGCACACGACCAACCCCACTCGCGGGATCTAGCCGAGATCGACAACGGCTCGACGGAGATTGAGGACACTGTGGTACACCGACCCGGGGCGAGCAATGCGTTCGAATTCGTCGTGGTCGCGTCACTTCGCGCCGCGCAACTGATGCGGGGATGCACGCCG
>CAVSRY010000009.1:0-181083 GCA_963730485.1 uncultured Acidobacteriota bacterium
GGTCACGACCGCGTGACATCGAGACCCGCGCAAGTGAGAAAGCGTTCGCCACACCACGACGTTCTTCGGGGTTTTCGGGCGGTTCTATTCCCAAGTTGTTCCACGTTCCCCGTCGCCTCACGCCCGTCGGACCACGTCCTCGGCGAACGATGTAGACGGTGGCACGGGCTGCTTGTCTTCAATCAGGCCTTCAATGTGGAGTTCGATCGCCTCGTACATTCGCTGCTCCGTTTCCTCGCGAGTCGCGCCAGTGGCAATGCAACCGGGGAGATCCGGAAGTACACCGAAAAGTTTTCGCCGGCATTCTCGATGATGATCAGGAATCGGTGCATAACTACCCCTTGAGCCCTGCCTGTTTCAGAATGCTGTTGTCACGTCCCCGGTACCAAATCGTCCGATGGCGTCCCAGGCGATCGTCACACGCCCCGGCTTCGCCGATGCTTGAACTGGCGATGACTGCCTTTGGTGCTCACCTCGCGCCAGCCATCGGCCTCGATCAGCTTGATGGCCTCACAGTTCGTGCCGTAGCGTTACGTCGCCAGGCAGCTCCGTCGTTACAGGGGCGCAGGCAGTCCGACCTTGCGCCGCAGCTCCGCCATATACGGATCGTCGCGCATGGTGTCCCACCATTCGGCGTCGAGGAACACGAGCAGGCCTGCTCGCTCCTCGAGCGCCGCGGCCATCGCCTGCCGCCACGGCTCGGTTTGACGCAGGCCGGCATGCGCCTCCGCAAGGGAGAATGGGGACACGTACGAACGACTCGCCAGATCGGTGAGTCGCTGGAGCATGTCGACGGCCTGGTCCCGGCGCCCGGCAAGACCGAGGGCCAGTGCCAGGCTGCCAATACGCTCGTGGTGCGGGTCAATCGACACCGCCTTCTCCAGCATGGAGACGGCCGGGTCGTACTCCTGCCGCGCCAGGTGGATGAATCCGAGGAACACATTTGCGGTCAGGTAGTTCGGGTCCAGCTTGAGCGCCTCTCTCGCCGCCACCTCCGCCGCGTCGAACCGGCGCGCGAAGAAGAGGACTTGCGCCAGCACAATCGCCGCGTTCGCGGAGAGCGGATCGATGTCGATCGCCCGCTTCGCCTCGGCGATGGCTTCGTCGTGCCGCCCGATCACCGCCAGGAGCATCGGATACCACACGCGCGCGCCGAGCGAGGTCGGTGTCAACTCCAGGCATCGCTTGAACGCTCGCTCGGCCGACGCCCAATCCCAGTCGTAGAGGAAGCTGCACATGCCGAGCGACGCATAGGCATCGCCAAGGGACCCGTCGAGCGCCAGGGCCTTCTGCGCGGCGGCCTTCGCCCGTGGAAACGCCTCCCCGGGTGCCATCGTGCTGTTCGGGGTGAAGCCCAGGTGGGCGTAGCAGTCGGCCACGCCCGCGTAGGCCGCCGCGAAGGTCGGATCGAGGTCGAGCGCTTCCTTATAGAACTCCAGCGCGCGTTGGGTGTTCGGCGGCGTTCGCTTCGCCGCATGATGGCGACCCTTCAAGTACAGATGGTAGACGTCGGTTGCAGGCCGTGCGGGCACGGCCTTCTGCGCTCGGGCGCCGGTCAACGTCACCTTGAGCGCGGCGAGCACCTGGTCGACGATGTCGTCCTGCAGCGCGAAGATGTCGGCCATCTTCGTCGTGAACTGCTGCCCCCAGATCTGGGCGTCGTGTTCCGCGTCCACAAGCGTCACCTTCACGACCAGGGTGTCGCCGCGCGACACGACTCGTCCGGTCACCACCGCCTGGACGTGGAGGTCACGCGCCACCTGCTGCAGGTCCACGGCGTCGCCGCGATAGCGGAAGGACTTCTGTTGCGGCGCCACGCGCAACCGCTTCATCTGCGACAGGCTATTGATGAGGCCGTCCGCGATCCCCTCGCTCAGGTACTCAGTGTCCGGGTCTCCGCCGGCGCTGACGAGCGGCAGCACCGCCAGCGACTCCACGCGCCGGCGCGCGTCGCTCGCCCGAGCGGTCTTCTTGACCGCCGGGGCACCGCCGGACTCCGCACCGCGCTGAAGCCGCAGGAGATCGGCCTTCGCGTCGGCGGCGGTCTGGTAGCGCAGGGCCGGCGCTTTCTCGAGCGCCTTCGAACGACGTGCGCCAGATCCGGCGGCAGCCGTTCGAGTCCGGACGGCGGGTGATTGAGAATCGCGTCGAAGATCACGGCCGACGTGGCTCCAGCAAACGGCAGCGTGCCCGTCGCCATCTCGTGGATCACGACGCCAAGGGCAAAGAGATCCGTCCGCTCGTCGGCCTCGTGTCCCCGGGCTTGTTCCGGCGCCATGTAGGCCACCGTGCCGAGCACGACCCCGGGCGACGTCCGATAGACGTCGGGGATCGCGGTGTCCATCGCGGTATTGGCAGGCTCGGGCTCGATGCGGTGTCTTGCCAGACCGAAGTCGAGCAGCCGGGCACCGCTCTCGGTCAGCGCGACGTTGGCGGGTTTGAGGTCGCGGTGGATGATCCCCTTCCGGTGCGCGGCGTCGAGGGCATCGGCGATCTCGACGGCAATCCGAACCGCCTGGTCGACGGCCAGCGCGCCCTTCGCGAGCCGCTGCGCCAACGTGTCGCCCTCCAGATGCTCCATCACCAGGTAGTGGATCCCCTCCTGGGTGCCGACGTCGAAGACCGCGCAGATATGGGGGTGACTCAAGGCCGCCAGCGCCTTGGCCTCCCGCTCGAACCGCTGCCGGCGTTCGGAATCCCTGGCGAGGTGCTCGGGCAGGACCTTGATGGCGACGGTGCGATCAAGACGGGTGTCGCGGGCTCGATAGACTTCGCCCATGCCGCCGGCGCCGATCCGGGCGACGACTTCATAGGGACCAAGGCGCGTGCCGGGAGCCAGGAGCAAGTGTGGACGCCATTGTAGTGGACCACTGTTCACGACGTCGACGAGTTCGAGGGCCAGCCCTTCATCGTCATGGAGCTCCTCGAAGGGCAGCCGCTCGCGCGCCGGATCAGCGACCAAACACTTCGATGTGGAAGGCATGATGGACGCGCGGCGGGAGCCGCAAGACCTACCCGTCTGAAGAGAAGCTGTGATCTTATCGCGCGGAAGGGCGCTGATGATGCGTAAGGCTGCGCGTCAGGGGGGGCGAGGTGCGGAGGCCTCCTCATAGGCCACGAGGGAGTGCCGAGCGTAAGCTAAAGATAAGCTAAAGCTGCACTCGTTTGGTGCAGTTCGCGTCTCGCTGTCTCGTATTTTTCTTAGAGATTGATGGAGGCGCCGCCCGGAATTGAACCGGGGATGGAGGTTTTGCAGAACGTAAAGGCGTCTCCTCCGCTCTGCCGGAAACCGAAATGATGCCGTGTTTGTTGGTTTAGCCGTGTTCTACTCAAATACGGGGGAAAACTACAAGAGATATCGACGTTTACGGCGCGTCGGGGACAATTTCAGGGACAGCGAGGCGCAGTGGCGGCGACCCTTCAATCGAGAACACGAACCGCCAAAAGCCAGACGAATCGGACGCCGCTCACGCATGGTCCGAGCCCTGGCGTCCCTTCTGCCTCTGGGCTCCGAGTTTTTCCCAAATGGTTGTAGCCCCTCTGGGCCGCATGTTTATTCGCCCCGCCGCGCTTCTCTCCGCTTCTCCGAGGCTGCGGCAATTGGTCTGGCGGTGGTGGTACGGGCGGTTGGCTCGACAATTTGAGAGACGGGCGCGTCGACGTCATGAACTACGGGCTGGTGCTGCCCGAGGGCACCGCGCCGAAACTGGAGGCCCGGGATGAACTCGACCGGCTCTGCATTCAGCTCTACGAGCGCGTGGCGTCGGCGGGGGCGCTGCGGGACGCGCGGGTGTTGGAAGTAGGCTCCGGGCGAGGCGGCGGCGCGAGCTACCTGGCGCGGTATCACTGGCCGGCGGAGATGACGGGGCTAGATTTTTCGTCGCCGGCGGTGGGGTTGTGCCGCCGGCAACACGGCTCGGTGGCGAATCTCAAGTTCCAATCCGGCGACGCGGAGGCGTATCCCGCCGTTTGCCGATGGGACCTTCGACGCCGTCATCAACGTGGAGAGCAGTCACTGCTACAGGCAAGTCGAAACGTTTTTCCGCGAGGCGGCCCGCGTGCTGCGGCCCGGCGGCACTTTTCTCTACGCGGACTTCCGAAGCCAAGCGGCCATGACTGCGCTAGAAGCGACGCTCAATGCCGAGACGGCGTGGCGGCAAGAATCGCGCGAGAGGACATCACGGCCGGGGTTTTTGCCGCCCTCGAAGCCGACGACGGACGGAAGCGCCGGCTGATCGGAGCCCTACCGAAGCGGATGCGCGGGACGTTTGAGGAATTCGCGGGGCTTGCCGGCAGCGAGATTTTCGAAGGGCTTCGGAGCCGGACGCTGATTTATTTCCGATTCGCGTATGAGAAGGGGGGGACGGGGCGGGAATTGACCATCGTTGGATACTCTTCGGCGGCTAGGGTAGCTCCCGACAAGACCCGCAGTGTCTTCGACGCTACAACAGCGTGAGCGCGGGCGACCTCAGAACCGCTGCCGCGCAGCTCGGCGGGCTCATGGGGACAATTCAGGGACAATCGACCGCTCGCGAGCGGCGACCGCGAGCGTGCGTAATTTCTTAGGAATTAATGGAGGCGCCGCCCGGAATTGAACCGGGGATGGAGGTTTTGCAGACCTCTGCCTTACCGCTTGGCGACGGCGCCGTCGTCCGAGCCCTCTATTCTATGAAAAATCTCAACGCTTTGGCTTCAGCAGCAGGTCCTGGAAGTCAAAGCTGAAGTCCACGGCCGGGCGAAATGGGCCGCATCTTGACCTGATCGACCGTGCCGTCCGGGTTCAAGGCGAAGGTCACGAAGGCGTCGGCGCGGAGCTCACGGTCGCGCCAGCGTGCCACGAACGTGTCGTGCTGCCAGTGCTCGAGGTCGCCGACGAGCGACGGCGTCTTCGTGAAGCGGATCGCCAGCTTGCCGTTTTCCATCGCCATCACGATGTCGCCGTACCAGGCGTCCGTGTAGGTGCCCGCATATGACGCGAGCGGCAAGTGACGGCGTGGACCGGTCGGCGCGCGCGGAACGCGTCGCCGACTCGGTCTTGCGCAGCTGTTCGGCCGCAAACGCCTTCGCTTCGACATACGCGCGCACCCAGTCGGTGTCCTTCACACCGAGGTAGTGATCGATGACCGACCAGCTGACGGCGTTGTACGCCTCGCCAGACTCCTGATTCGTCAGGACGGCGACTCCAAGCCCGATCTCGGGCACCCACGCCACGCGCGAGACGTAGCCGGGCAGCCCGCCCGGTGTGCGTGAAGAGCGGCTTGCCGCGATAGTCCCGAACCTCGAGACCAAGCGCGTAGCCACGAAAATTCGAGCGCAGCGCTGTGAGCCTGACCGCCCGGCGTGGAAGGTGGCAGCGGCGTCACGATCGTCGTCAACTGCCGCCAGGTGGCCTCGGTGAAGAGCCGCGTGCCGTTCGGCAGCTCGCCGCGTCGCGAGGAACACGCCGCAGCCACTTCGCCATGTCCGCCGCACCCGACATGATGCCGCCGGCAGGATTGGTGTTGTCGCTGAGAAACGGCGCGACCGGTCGGACCTTTCCGTCGATCGGCGCGTGCGTCGCCGCAACGTTGCCGGCACCGCCCGCCGCCGAATGCCGCACATCGGACGAGGTCATGCCCATCGGCACGAGGAGCCGCGCCGTGACGAAGTCCTCCCACGACCGGCCGCTCACCGCCTGAATGACCTCGCCGGCGACGAGGTACAGCACGTTGTCGTAGGCGTACGCGTTTCGAAAGCTCGTCGACAGCGGGATGAACTGCAGCCGCTCGGCGACCTCGCGGCGGGTGTAGGTGGACGGCGGCCACCACAACAGATCGCCCGCGCCCAGACCAAGTCCGCTGCGGTGCACGAGCAGGTCACGAATCGTCAGCTCGCGCGTGACGTACGGATCCGAGAGCCGGAACCACGGCAGGTAGCGCACGACCGGTGCGTCCCACGCGATTTTCTGTTCTTCCACCAGAAGGCCGAGCGCCAGTGCCGTCAGCACCTTGCGTGTTGGACGCGATCCCGAATTGCGTGCGCTCGTCGACTGGCGCCGGCTCGCCAAGCCGCCGGACCCCGTACCCCTTCGCGAGGACGGTCTTGCCGTCCTTCACGACGGCGACGGCCATGCCCGGCACCTCGAACGTGCGCATGGCGTCAGCGACAACGGCATCGAAGACCTGCGGTGCGATGGCGCCTGGGCCGTGAGAGCAGCTGACGAACAGAACGACGCAGACGATGAGCGACAGCGAAAGCCGATGCGGTTCCGCGTTCATGGTTCCGCGTTCCAGGTTCTGGTTCATGGTTCAGAGCCTGCAGATCGGCCGCTGACGGATTCACACGGACAGCTGCGTGCGTCCGGGAGGCTTGGTGATGACTGTGTCGAACGGTTCGAGCGAACGCGTGAGCGAGCCACGCGAACGGAGCGGCCGACGGGGCCCCCGCGAGTGAGCCGTGTGGCGGGGTGCTGGGGACGAAGTCCGCCAATAAAAATTGGAGCGGGAAACGGGATTCGAACCCGCGACTTCGACCTTGGCAAGGTCGCACTCTACCACTGAGTTATTCCCGCCCCTGCCGACTCATGAGTGTACAGGAAGCGCGACCAGCCGGGCAACAGGCCGTCACAAAAGCTCACGTCGTTCCCCGTTCCGCGTTCCCCGTTCCGCGTTCAAGGTTCAGGGTTCAAGGTTCGGGGTTCAAGGGAACGGGGAACTGGGAACGTGGAACGACGATGAGCTTTTTGCAACCAGACTGCTATGCTCCGTCGATCCCGATGGACCAGTCCCCTGCCCCACGCGTTCAGCAAATCGCGGCGGCCGACGTCAAGGCCATGATGGACCGCGGCGAGACGTTCGAGCTCATCGACGTGCGCACCGAGCAGGAGCGCGCCGTCGCCAGCATCGAGGGCTCCGAGCTCCTGGACGACGCGGTCCACGATCGGCTGCTCACGCTCGACCGCGACACGACCATGGTCTTCCAGTGTCACCACGGCATGCGCAGCCAGGCGGCCGCCGAGTACTTCCTGCGCCTCGGCTTCAGGAACGTCCACAACCTCGTCGGTGGCATCGACGCGTGGTCGACAGAGGTGGATCGATCGGTGCCACGGTACTGAGTCAGCGACGCCGGACTAAAGCCCGGCGCTACTTCCGTTAGAACCCTCGCCCCCTTCGAACTCCTGCCGAACTCCTCGACCCCTTCGAACTCCGTCGAACTCCTTTGTCACCGATCCACCCAGAACGCGTTCTCAATCACGTTGATCGACATGCGGTCTGTGCCCAGGCCATCGATCGCGACAACGTCGAACCGGCACCGGCTGGTCAGCCGGCCGGCCCAGGCCTGATAGTCGAGCGCCATGGCCGCGAGCCGGCGGCGTTTCCAGAATGGGATCGCGGCGCTCGCTTCTCCGAACCGGCGAGTCCGCCGCGCCTTCACTTCCACGAACACCAACATCCCGCGGCATTCGGAGACGATGTCAATTTCTCCAAAGCGGGTGCGGTAGCGTCTGGCAAGAATTGCGTACCCGCGGCGGCGGAGCTCGCCGCAGGCGAGCTCTTCGCCGCGTATTCCGGCGATCTGCGCGTGATCGAAGCCGCCCACGCGACTTCTGTGAGCAACCTATGTGCCAGATGCCGGCCTGAGGGCTGCGTGTTAAGCTCGGCGACCCGTGCCGTCCGGCCGGCTCGTCGCGCTCGTCCTTCTTTTCTTCTGCTCTGGAATGAGCGGGCTTATCTATCAGGTTTGTGGCTGCGGCAGTTGTCGCTGGTCTTCGGCGTCACGGTCTACGCCGCCAGCACCGTGCTCGCGGTGTTCATGGCTGGTCTGGCGATCGGGAGTCTGCTCGCGGGGCGCGTGGCCGCGCGGGTGCGCCGGCCGCTCGCGGCGTTCGGCGTCGCCGAGATTCTCATCGGCGTGCTGGCCGTGTGCACGCCGGCTGGTCTCGGCGCGACGGCTGTCATCTACGACGCGGTTCATGCGGCGTTGCCCGATGCCTTGGCGGTCGTGACCGCCGCCAGATTTCTGTGCGCGGTGCCGGTGCTGCTCGGTCCGACGATCCTGATGGGCCTGACACTGCCGCTGCTTGGCGCCTCGTCGATCGTTCGGGGCGCCGGCGCAGGCGCACGTCTGAGCGCGCTTTACGCGGCGAACACGGCTGGCGCCCTGACCGGCGCGCTCCTCGCCGGCTACGAGTTGATTGGCGCCATCGGCATGCAGCGCACCTATCTGGCGGCTGCCGCGGTCAACGTGCTGGTGGGTGTCGGCGCGCTGGGGCTGTCCCGCGGCGACGAGCGGGCCGAGTGCGACGCGCCGATGCGCCGGACCTACGATGTCGAGACGACCGATCGAACGCGTCGCGCGATCGCAACGGTTATCGATGTGTCGGGCGCCGCCTCGCTCGCCCTCGAGATCGTCTGGT
Source organism: uncultured Acidobacteriota bacterium (assembly GCA_963730485.1). Taxonomy (GTDB): domain Bacteria; phylum Acidobacteriota; class Vicinamibacteria; order Vicinamibacterales; family SCN-69-37; genus CAVTYZ01. The sequence continues at coordinate 8,396 of CAVSRY010000009.1, forward strand.
TCCGCATCCTCTTGCAGTTCCTGGCGGCCACCACGTATGCGTTCACGACGATGCTCGCGACCGTGCTCGGTGGCATCGCGCTCGGCGGCGTCATCAGCGTCCGCGTGCTCTCGAAACCGCGCGACTGGCACGCGATCCTGGTCCGCGTCCTGTTCGCCACGGGCATCGCCGTCGTCCTGTCGCTGATCTTCCTGATCTGGAGCTTCAATGCCGGGTGGCGCACGTCGGCGACGATCCAGGCGTGTGCCGCCGCGATTCTGCCCGCAGCGACGCTCATGGGCGTGTCGTTTCCGATCGCTTGAGGCTCGGCGCGTTTTCCAGCGTCGAACGAAACGGCTGCCGGCCGGCTCGATTGCCGATCGTGTCGGGCGACTCTACGCGCTGAACGTGGCGGGCGCGATCGTGGGCGCGCTTGCGGGCGGCTTCGTGCTGCTGCCGTGGCTCGGCAGCAAGTGGTCGCTCGTCGTCCTGGCCGGCTTGTTCATCGTGGGCGCGTTCATTCTGCTGGCCGCCCACCCCGAGCGCCGGACGTTCAGGTGAAAGCGTCAGGCTGTCGGTTGCCGTGTTCGTCGACGGCCGTCGCCATGCTGCCCGATCCGATGCCGCAACGATTGGCCGCCGGCACGGCGAAGGACAGACGCGAGGTCTGGCGCCACGAGGGCGCGCAGACCGCCGGTCACGGTTCTGAGCAACGGTACACAGCGCACCATGTTCACCGACGGCGTGCACCAGGCGGACGACTCGCCGCCGATGGTGGAGCTTCATCGCCTCATCGGCCACCTGCCGATGATGCTCCACGCGGCGCCCTCACGGATTCTCGTGGTCGGTCTCGGCGGCGGCACGACGCCAGGCGCCATCAGCCTCCACCCGGGCGCGTCACATCGACATCGTGGAGTTGTCCGAGAGCGTGCGTCTCGCCGCCGCCGCAGTTCGCGCACGTGAACTACGACATCCTGCACCGGCCGAACGTCCGGCTGCGCGTTGACGATGGCCGCGACTACCTTCGGCTGACGGACGATCGGTACGACGTAATCACAGCCGATGTGATTCATCCGACAGTGGCGGGCGCGGGCATCCTCTATTCGCGCGAGTACTTCAGTCTCGTCCGCCGGGCGCTTCGCGCCGACGGTCTGGCCATGCAGTGGATCGGCAACCGGCCGGAAGAGCACTACAAGGTGCTCATGCGCACGTTTCTTGAAGTGTTCCCGTACACGACGCTATGGCAGGGCGGCACGCTCATGGTCGGGAGCCTGTCGCCTCTTCGGGTGAGCCAGAGCACGATCGATGAACATCTGCGGAGTCCGCGCGTGCGGGCGGCACTGGCGGCCGTCGGACTCCCGTCGGCGGACGCGGTGCGGCGTATGTACACGGCTGGACCGGACGCGCTGCGGCGATTCGTCGGGCCCGGCGAGATCCTGACCGATGACCGGCCGCTACTCGAGTTCTACAGTCGTTCAGAGGCGGCGCGCCAAATCCAGATCTGTCGTCGCTGAGCGGGAAACCCGAGGAAGTGTTTCAGTAGACCACGAGTGTCAGACGCGCCGTGGGCAGGCGGGTCAGCCCCGGCATCACGCCGTCTTCTTGGTGCTGCGCCGTGGGCGAGTCGACTGTCCGCGCGGTGCACGCTGGCGGCGCTTTCTTGGAGCTTCGACCGCGGGCGCAGCGTTACCGGGTTCGATCTCGGCAGTCTCGGAGCCGGTATCAGCAGGATCCTCGTCCACGGAGATCAGCGGCACGCCGAGCTCGGCGGCCGCGGCGGCGACGGCAGTTTCCTCAGATGCCACGTCAGGTGAGGCCTCAGCGGAGCCTGGCGTTGAGGGGGTGGCGGTTGTGCTGCCCTGGAACACGCGAATGACACCCTGGCGGTCGCGATCGACGCGCACGATCCCTTCTCGATGCGCCGCGCGCAGGAGATCGGTCAGGTTGCCGAACCCGTAGGACCGCTCGTCGAAGCTGGCCTCGGTCTGGCGAATCGCCTGCTTCACGTTTCTGAGATACAGCGGCCAACGTCTAACCACGGCGTTGGACAGGATGCGTCGAAATTCGCGCAGACCCTCAGCCGCGGTTCCAATGACGACGGTCCGTCCCTGCGACGGAGACGGCTGGCTTTCGTCGGCGGCGCGATGTCCGTTGCCGTTCGGGCCGGGCGCTTCGGCGGGTGCCGCGTCGGCCTCGTCGGCAGCCGGCTTCTCGACTGGGATGGCGCTGCCGTCCGCGAGCTCGACGAGCAGTCCGCCCTTGCCGCTGTGAATCTTGACGACGCCGACCTTCTCGAGCTTCTGCACGAAGTCGCGGAACGAGCCTGCGCCGTAGGTCCGCTCGGAGAACGTCGAGTCGAGCTGGAGCAGCGTGCTCTTCAGCAGGCCGAGCTGCGGGGACACTTCGCGTTCGGACAGCACTTTGAGCGCGCGCGTCACGAGCGGCAGCGCCTGCTCGATCGGCGCGCGATCGCGGCCCGAGGACCGGCGCGCTCCCCCGCCTGCGGCCGGCGCGCTGCTCGTCACACCCGGCAGGTTCTCGTAGGCGATGAACTCGTGGCAGTTGCGCTGCATGATGCCGCTCGTGAACTGCCGGCCGCCGACGACGAACACTTTCTTGTCGTACTGCTTGAGCTTCTCGACGAGGCTGATGAAGTCGCTGTCGCCGCCGACGATCACGAACGCGTTGATGTGCGGGTGCGTGAACGCCATCTCGAGGGCGTCGAGGGCGAGGTTGATGTCGGCGCCGTTCTTGTCGCCGCCCGGCGTCAGGCTCCGCTGCACCATCCGAATGGCGTGCTGCGTGAGCGCGCGGCTGTATCCGCCGGCTCTCTGCCAGTCGCTGTAGGCGGTCTTCGAGACCACCTCGCCGCGCTCCTTGAGCGCTTCGAGCACCAGGCCCGCGTCGAATGCGGCGTTCAGCGTGTTCTTGACGCCAATCTCGATGTTGTCGAAATCGATGAATACGGCTATGCGGAGACGTTCAGAATCGGCCACGTTTGGGTCTTGAGTCCTGGGTCTTGGGTCTTGGGTCCTGAGGCGTGTGGACTCGAGGCCCAAGACGACGCCGACCCAAGTCTCAAGACTCAAGACCCAGGACTCTTAGAGTCTACAACTCCTTGCGCATCAGGACGAAATGGCAGGGCTGGATCGTCGGGCGATGGACGTACGGCGCCGTGCCGACGTCCACGTATCCGAGCCGCCGGTACCGCGGCAGCAGGTCGTGGCGGAGATTGACGACGCGGATGTCGATGGACCGGCCGCCGGCGTCGCGGATATGGCGCTCGGCCGCGTCGATGAGCTGACGTCCGAGACCGGCGCCCTGTCGTGCCGGATCGACCGCCAGCATGCCGAACGATCCGCGGTCGCCATCGATTTCGACGTAGACGCACCCAACCGTCGCCTCGCCCTCGGCCGCGACGAGCAGCATGCCCCGCTGCGCATGTGCGCGAGCACATCCTGCGGGCTCGTCCGGTCGCCGAGCACGAAGAAGCGCTCGACCTCGTACGCCTGATTGACGATTCGAGCGACCGCGTCGGCGTCCGTCTCACCGGCATGGCGAATGCTGATCGGCATCGGCGCTATTGTTCGACGTTTTCTGCCGCTTGCACAGCGTTGCACGGCCCGATGCAGCGAGCCCGAACGGAATCCACGATCGCCTTGACGCCAGTCCGGCCGCACCCTACGATCGGGAGCTTGGCCCGCCAATGATCGGCGAGACTGTCACCCACTATCGCATCGTTGACAAGATCGGCGAGGGCGGCATGGGTGTCGTGTATCGCGCCGAAGACACCCGGCTCGGCCGCCCGGTCGCCGTCAAGTTCCTCTCGCTCAGGCTGCTGGAAGATGCGGTCGCGGTCGAGCGCTTTCAGCGCGAGGCGCGCGCGGCGTCGTCGCTGAATCATCCGCACATCGCCGCGATCTATGACATCGGCAAGCACAACAACCTGCCGTTCCTGGTCATGGAACTGCTCGACGGCTCGACCCTGCGCCGCCGGTGCAGCGGCAAGCCCCTGCCGATCGACCTGCTGCTCGAGTACGCCGTCCAGGCGGCCGACGCACTCGATGCGGCGCACTCGGCCGGCATCGTCCATCGCGACATCAAGTCGGCCAACATCTTCGTCACCGACCGCGGCCAGGTGAAGATCCTGGACTTCGGTCTCGCGAAGCTGACCGAGCCGCACCTCATCTCGGACCAATACGCCCAGACGACGATCGCGCAAGCGCCCGCCCAGGCCACCGAGACCGGGCAGACGATGGGCACGCCGACGTATATGTCGCCCGAGCAGGCGCGCGGCGAAACGATCGACAAGCGCAGCGACCTGTTCTCGTTCGGCGTCGTCCTGTACGAGATGGCCACCGGACGCGAGCCGTTCACCGGACGCACGCCGGCCCTGATCTTCGACGCGATTCTGCGGCAGACGCCGACGCGGCCGAGCGAGATCAACCCGCATGTTCCCGCTGAGCTCGATCACATCATCTACAAAGCGCTCGAGAAGGACCGCGACCTGCGCTACCAGACGGCGGCCGAGCTCCGCGCCGACCTCAAGCGCCTGAAGCGCGAAAGCGATTCTCAGCGGACGCACATGCGGACCCTCGTGACGCCGACGGCTCCCACGCCGGACGCGACCCTGCCACCGTCTGCCCCCACGGCGCTTGCAGCCGGCCGGCCCGTTCGCGAACCGCCGCAACTGGTATCTCGCGGCCGCAGCCGTCGTGCTCATCGCCGCGATCGGTGCGGCCGCGACGATGTTCCGCGGGTCGGGAACCACGATTGACTCGGTGGCCGTGCTGCCGTTTTCAATGGCCGCGGGCGGCGCGGAGGAGACGGAATATCTCACTGATGGTCTGACGGAAACGCTCATCAACGGGCTGGCGCAGCTGCCCAACCTGCGAGTGAGCGCCCGCAGCGTGGTGTTTCGCTACAAGGGGCAGAACGTGGACGCCCAGCAGGTCGGCCAGACGCTCGGCGTCACGGCGGTCGTGACGGGCCGTGTCGCCGTCCGGGGCGATCGTCTCGTCATTCAGACCGAGCTCATGGACGTGGACACAGGCAGCCAGCTCTGGGGCGGCCAGTACAACCGGCCGCAAACGGACCTGCTGGCCGTGCAGGAAGAAATCGCCGAGGAAATTCTCGAGACGCTCCAGCCGCGGATCAGCGGCGAGGAGCGGCGGCGGGTCACGCGGCGCTACACGGAAAACGCCGAGGCGTTCCAGCTCTATCTCCAGGGCCGGTACCACTGGAACAAGGGCACGATCGAGGGCTACAAGCACGCGATCGACTACTTCCAGCAGGCCATCAGCAAGGACCCGAAATACGCCATGGCGTACGCCGGTCTGGCGGACTCGTACCTGCTCCTCGGGTCGTATTGGGTCGAGACACTGCCCGAGGCGAAGGCCGCGGCCGAGCAGGCGCTGGCACTCGACGACTCGCTCTCCGAGGCGCACGTCGCGCTCGGCAGCATCAAGCTCCTGCTCGACTGGGACTGGCCGGCCGCCGAGCGCGCGTTCCAGCAGGGCCTGTCGCTCAATCCGAGCTCCGCGCTCGCGCACAACCAATACGCGAACTACCTGGCGACCGCCGGACGCTTGAACGAGGCGTTGAGTCAGGTCCGACGTGCGCAGGAACTGGATCCCGCTGTCACCCATCGTCAACAGCGACCTCGGCCGTTACCTGCTCTACGCCGGACAGAATGACGAAGCGATCGCGCAGTTCCGGAAGACGCTGGAGTTCGATCCGAACTCGGTCTCGGCGCGCCGCGGCCTCGGCCTCGCCTACAGCGCGAACAATCAGCACATGGAAGCCATCGCCGAGCTCAAGCGGGCGCTGACGCTCTCAGAGAACAGCCCGCTCATCGTCGGCGACCTCGGCGCCGCCTACGCCCGCGCCGGCGACCGGGCCGCCGCCGAAGGCGTGCTGAAGCAACTCACTGCCATGGCCGCCCAGCAGTACGTGCCGGCCTCCGCGCACGCGATGGTCTACGCCGCGCTCGGCGATCGCAGCCGCGCGCTCGACGCGCTCGAAAAAGCACACGGCGAGCACGATTTCGCGATCACGCAGATTACGGTGGCGCCGTGGGCTCAACCGCTCCGCACGGAGCCGCGGTTCGTGGACTTGTGAACAGCTCGGGTCGGAAGTAGACGTCCGTACGACGGGTACGACAGGTCCAGGAACCTGAATCGTCATCTTCCTTAGTTCTAGATCTCCCCAGATGCGATCTCGGAATCGACGCTCGAGATCGCGTAGCTCGAAGAACAAGGAAGATGACTGAATTCAGGTTCCCGGACGTGTACCGTGACCTGTCGTACCGGTCTATCGAAGTCGATAACCCTGCTGCCCGGGAGATCGACCGTCGATTCGCAGCACCTTGACCGTCTTATTCGTCACTGGCACCTGAACGAAGGTGATCGCGCCCGGGGTACGGCTGACCTGATCGATCGCCATTTCGCTGGAGTACACGATCTTCGGGCCGCTGGGCGTGTCGGCGCGGAAGACCTTGCCGATCCAGTGCTGGCGGAACTGCGCCTCGGTCATCTGGCACACGTCGCGCACGACCGCGTCACGCTCGCGCGCGATCGGCGCGCGAATGAGGAGCGTGACCCGCGTGCCGGCAGACCAGAATTCGCGGTCGCCGAGCAAGATGCGACGAAGCTCGGCAACTGAGAGATTGTCCACGGCGACTGACGGGTTCACGACCACGGCGATATCGGTCGGCGTCTGGCTGCCGGCGCCGGCCGTCGCGCACACGATGACGAGCGCAACGAGGGCGAGCCGGCGCGCGAAGCCGGCCGAAACGTCCGGTGTGTCGAGTGCGCGTGGCCATCAGAACGTGAAACACACCTGAAAGAAGCCGCCCTGGTTGCGAACCGAGTTCTCGCCGCGCGTCCAGGTGCGGTACTCGCCCTTCAACGCCGTCAACGCCGATGCGTCGTACCGCACGCCGACGGTGGTTCCGTCGAGCCTCGGGACGGTCTGAAAGACCAGGTCCGCGTCGTCGACGCCGATGTGCTCGAACCGGACGTACGGCTTCCACAGACCTCCGAACTGCGGCAGGCGGTAGGCCGCCTGGACGTAGTACGCATGGCTCCAGGTCTCGACGGCCGCCAGGCGCCTCGTGCCGGATCGCGGCGACCTCGGCGATGATCTCGGGATCCTCCTTCTGCCACGCGGCAAAGCCGGAGACGATCTGCTCGTCGAAGTCCCCGGCGGCCGTCGTCACCTTGTCGCCGTACACCGAACCGCCGAACTCGAGGCCGAAGAGCCGATCGGGCTTCGAAAATGCGTTGGCGAGCCACGCGCGGTGCGCCGTTGACGTCGCCGGCATCGCCGCCCCGGCTGATGGCGGTCGCCCGCCCGTTGCCGAGGCCTGCCTTGTAGTTGAGGTTCCAGCCTTGCGCGGGTACCGACCCCTCGACGAGTGCACCCACGAAGTGCACCGGCAGGAGCCGCCCGCCGAACTGAATCATCTCCGGCCGGGCGATCGTCGTCTGCAGCCACTGCCCGTGATGGAACGCGGTGTTCCAGTAGTTGATGGGCGTGTGATACCGGCCGAACGAGACCTTGAGACGGTCGCTCTGATCGAAACGCAGGATCATGCGCTCGACCTCGGCGTTGAAGCCGGTGACCGCTGGGCTGCCCGTGCCGGCGTCCGGGCGCGCGCGTGAAGCTGATCTCGCCGAAGAACGTGACGCGCGGCGAGAGCTCCGACGCCATGTGGAGCGCGAGCTGGCCGAGCGTGAATCCGGTCGGCCCTTCGGGATTCTCTGTCTTGGAAAAATTGACGTCGCCGAAGCCGGAGAGCTTCAGGCTCGGATACTGACGCTGATCGGGCGTCGCCTCTTCGGCTTGAGGGGTTGGCGCGGTCTGAGCGCCCTGAGTTCCCTGCCCCCCTGCACCCATGACGTGCGCGCCCTGCGCGAGCGCCGGAGCGGCGCACACTGCACTCACAACAACCGCCGTGCAGAGGCAACGCCATGCGTGTCCGAATGGCATGGTCATCGATTCTAAATGATCGTGCCGTGGGGCACGATGCCGTTCTTCGGGATGATCACGATGCCGTCACGGATGTAGTAGAGCGGGTGATCGACGTGGTCGGGCTTGCCGCGCGGCGAGATGATCACGTCGTTGCCGATGCGCGCGTTCTTGTCGATGATCGCGTTCTCGATCGAGCGTGTTCGAGCCGATGCCCGATGCGCGGGTGTCCCATCGCTTCGTGCTCCGCGATCGACGACTGCCGACTCGTAGAAGTCGCTGCCGAGCATGATCGTCCGGTGCAGACGAGCCCCGGGCAGCACGAGGCTGCGGATGCCGACGATCGACTGGTGGATGTCGGCGTGCGATGATGATGCAGCCGTCCGAAATGATCGCGTGATCGATCTGCGCGCCGTTGATCTTCGACGCCGGCAGGAAGCGCGGGCGCGTGAAGATCGGCGCCGTCATGTCGAAGAAATTGAACCGCGGCAGCTCGGACGTCAGATCCAGGTTCGCCTCGAAGAAGGCCCGGATCGTCCCGATGTCCTCCCAGTAGCCCTGGAACACGTGCGCGACGACACGTTGCGATCCGAGATCGCGCCGGGAATGATGTGCTTGCCGAAATCCGTCGAGGTCGTTGTCGAGCAGCGTCGATCAGGACGTCGCGGTTGAACACGTAGATGCCCATCGACGCGAGGAGCAGGTCCTCGTCGCCCGGCGCGCAGGCCGAGCGCGCCGGCACAGCGCCGGCGGCATCGATCAACTCATCGAGCACGGCCGGGTCCTTCGGCTTCTCGACGAAGCGCGTGATGCGCCGGTCGTCGTCGACCTGCATGATGCCGAGACCCGTCGCGTCGCGGCGCAGCACGGGAATCGTGGCGACGGTGACCTCGGCGCCGCATTCGAGGTGCTGCGCGATCAGCGGCCGGAAGTCCATGCGATAGAGCTGGTCGCCGCTCAGGATCAGCACGTAGATCGAAATCGTGGTTCAAGAGATGGACGAGGTTCTTCCGGACGGCGTCGGCCGTGCCCTGGTACCAGGACGTGTCGTCGTAGGTCTGCTCGGCGGCGAGAATCTCGACGAAGCCGCTGGAGAAGTGGTCGAACTTGTACGACTGCGGCGATGTGCCGGTGGAGCGACGCCGAGTTGAACTGCGTGAGCAGGTAGACGCGCTTGAGCTCCGAGTTGATGCAGTTGGAGATCGGGATGTCGACGAGCCGGTATTTGCCGGCCAGCGGCACGGCCGGCTTCGCGCGCTGCTTGGTCAGCGGGAAGAGACGCGTGCCCGCGCCTCCACCCAGAATGACGGACAGCACCCGGCTGCTGTTCTGGGACATCATCGCGGTGCCTGGCGTCGAAACCATTCGGTTCCTCCGAGTTGCTCGCTAAGGATAGTCGGAAAGACGGCCGACGCTCCGCTCCGCCGTCAGCCACTGCCCTTCCCCGGCCAGGTATTCCAGGTAGTCGGCACAGACGTCGTTCGGCGGAGAGTCGGCCGTGCGAAACGCCTCGGCGGGAAACGTGGACGTCAGCGCCAGGCATCGCATGCCGGCCGCCCGCGCGGCCGCGACACCGACCGGGGCGTCCTCGAACGCCAGGCAGGCCGGACGGATCAACGCCGAGGCCGTCGGCGGCGCGCAGGTAAACGTCAGGAAACGGCTTGCCGCGGGGCACCTCGTCGCTGAGAGCCACCGCCCCGAAAGCGCTCCGCCAGACCCAGCTCGCCGAGCGTATGGACGACGTTCTCGCGGGGCGCCGACGTGGCGACCGCCGCCGGGATGCCCTGGCTCTCGAGCGCATCGAGGAGCTCCAACAGGCCTCGGATGGGCTGCAAGCCACCGCGCGAGAGCGCGCGATACATCTCTTCCTTTTCCCAGGCGAGCGACGTCACCTCCTCCGCCGAGAGCGGGCGCTCGAAGAGGATCGGCATGATTTCAGCGTTGCGCTTGCCGTCGATCCGCCGGCGCGTGGCCTCGGTGATCGGCGGCAAACTGTGCCTCTGGACGAACGCCTGAAAGGCCCGGGCGTGCCAGTGCATGTTGTCGGCCAGCGTGCCGTCGAGGTCGAACACGACGGCCCGCGGCCGGAACGACTCGGTATCGATCAGCCCCTCCCCTTCGGACGCGAGGCGTCCTTGCGGTCTATCGGGTCGAGCATCAATCCGTTCAGTATCCAGCTCACGACGCTGACGACGAGCGCACCGAACAGCATCGACCAGAAGCCCGCGATCTCGAGGCCGGGCACGAGCGCCGCGGTCAGCCCGAGACACAAGGCGTTGACCACGAAGATGAATAGCCCGAGCGTGACGAGAGTCAGCGGAAACGTGAGTACCAGGAGCACCGGCCGGACGAGCACGTTGATCCCGCCGAGAATCAGGCCCGCGATGAGCGCCGTCCCTGGCCCCGCCAGCAGGACACCCGGAACGAAGTAGGCCGCCGACGACGATGGCGATACCGTTGAGGAGTATCCGGGCAAGAACCCGCATGACGACAGGGTAGCTGAAGACGCCCGATCGCGCTTCAATCGCCCGTTCCTGCGATGTATAGTGTCTGTTCGCGACCCATTTCCGAGAGGACACACCATGCGTCTCGTCTACGGTTCCGCGTTTGCTCTTGCCATTCTCGCGTTCGTGCCAACGGTCTACGGTCAGGACGCAGCCCAATCCGTTGCCAACGGCGGGATCTTCGTCCCCGGATGGCAGGGGAAGATCGACGCCAACGAGGTGAAGGCGGGCCAGGCGCTCAACAACGCCCGGCTGGCTCCTGAAGGCAACGGGATGAAGGTCACGACCGGTCCGGCCGTGAACTACTGGAATCCGAAGAATGTCGCCCAGGGCAACTACACCGTGAAGGCGACGTTCAACGAACCGCTGTACATGAACCTGAACAACCACCCGCATCCGTACGGCGTCTTCATCGGCGGCAACGACATGGGCACGGACAACCAGAGCCTGGTCTACTGCGCCGCCTACGGCAACGGCAACTTCATCGTCCGCGGATTCGGTCCGGCGGCGTTCCAGATGAACGGCCGTGGCGCACCAGCGCCGTCCGTCAACAAGGCCGCGGGCCCGAAGACGCCGGTGACGCAGGAAATCGCGCTGACGGTCAAGGGTGACTCGCTCGAGTGCGCCATCAACGGCACCGTCGTCGGCACCTACCCGAAGGCCGATCTCGTCGCCGCCGGCAAGCTCAAGTCCACCGACGGTGTCTACGGCATTCGCTTCGCTCACAACACCGAAGCGATCGTGACGGGCTTTGCGATGACGAAGAACTAGAGAACGTTCCAAGGTTCCAGCGTTCCTCGTTCCACGGTTCTGGTTCAGGTTCTAGGTTTGACGACGCGGTGAGGCGCAGAGCGCTTCACCGCGTTTTTCTTTTGGCGCGGGCCCAGGTCGTCAACAGCAGCGACAGCCCGACGACGAGCATCCCGCTGACGGCGATCGCGCTGGCGCTCGGCCAGTGCGGAAAGAATTGCAGCGAGAGCGCGCCGACGGCCGGGCCGGCGCAGATCCCGGCGCCGAGCGCCGCCTCGTGAAAGCCGCCGTGCTCGGCCTTGGCCTCGCCGACGTCCATCGAATAGAAGAGCGACGAGTAGTACATCAGCCCGCACGTCACGCCAAAGGCGATCTCGGCGGCAATCACCATCCAGACGCGTGGGCGCGAGCAGAACCACCATGAAGCTCGCGGTCATGAGCGCGAAGCCGCCGGCGAGCCAGCGGAATCGGTAGTGCCATCCGGTCCAGTGCCAGAGCGCGAAAAACGCGAACATACGCGCGAAGAGCCACGCCGATCCCACGAGACCCATCTCACCGGGCGTCATCGCGAAACGGTTCGCGAGGCTGGGCATCGTCGCGAGCAGCGTGTAGATCGCCACGTAGGAAAACGGGTTCGCGATCCAGGCCAGCCGAAGGAACGTCTGCGGCGGCACCGGCTGCGAGTACGCGCGGGCCTCGGGATGCACGACCACTTCCTGAGGCGGATCGGTGCTCAGCGCCTCGATCGCTGCGGCACGCCGCTCCAGGCGTCCGGTCGCGTACCACGCGATCGCAAACACGGCCGCGGGCAGGAGGAAGAGGGCTTTGGCTCCCAGCCAGTCGTAGATCGCTCCACCCGTGAAGTACGCCGTCGCCGACGCAATCGACCACGTGCAGTTGTAGGCGCCGACCGTGTGCGGCACGCGCGAGGCCGGCTCATCGTGCGTGATCAGCGCTTCGACGGCCGGCCAGACGAAACACACCGACAGCGTGTAGCCGACGACCACGACGAGGTGCAGCCACACCCAGGGGGCGACGGACGCGACGAGCATGCACGCGACCAGTCCGGCAAACCCGATGCGAAGACTTCGATGAAGGCCGTGGCGCTCCGCGAAGCGCCCGCCCTGCACGGACGCAAAGACGTAGATGCCGCCGTGAATCGCCGCGACCGTGAGATTGCCGCGATTCTCGAAGCCGAAACGATCGCGGAGGAAGAAGAAGAGGTAGTTGAAGTAGTACGACGTGGCCAGTGAGCCGAAGGCTGTTAACGCGTAGTAGCCGGTCTTCAACCGGCCGGACGATATCGTCAATCGGAATGCCTCACGCCAGCGCGATTTGATTCTACTCGGTCGGTCCCGGGTTACTATTCGCGCCAAGACACCGGGTTTCTTGAACTCCCTCAGGACACCCGGTGTCTTCGATTCAGGAGGGTGTCATGACCGGATTTCGAACGTTCATCGGCGGACTGGCGGCCGCCGTCTTGGCGGTGACGGCTGGCGTTCGCGCACCATTTCCCGACGGCGTTCTTGCCGCCCAGGCGCCGGCAACTGCGACGCCCGCGGCCCAGTCCACGCTGCCAGCCCGCGCTCGTCGGGTGCCCCGAGCTCTCCGCGGCGCTCCGGGGCGTCGCGGCCAACGACGCGCGCCTTCGCGACTTCTCGCAGCTCAACCGGTACCGTGACGCGAACCGCACCGTCGGATCGGTCGACGTGGTGTTCATGGGCGATTCGATCACGGACGTGTGGCCGCAGGAGCGATTCGGTGCGTTCTTCCCGGGCAAGCGCTACGTGAGCCGTGGCATCAGCGGGCAGACCACGCCGCAGATGCTCGTGCGCATGCGGCCCGATGTGATCAACCTGAAGCCGAAGGCGGTCGTGATCCTCGGCGGGCACGAACGACATCGCCGGCAACACCGGCCCGATGACCGACGAAGACATCCAGAACAACCTGATGTCGATGAGCGAGATCGCGGCGGCAAGCGGCATCAAGGTCGTCCTGTCGAGCGTCCTGCCGACGAGCAACTATCACGTCGCGGCGAACGGCGTGCCGCAGACGACGCTGCGCCCGATGGCGCGGATCAAGGCGCTGAACGACTGGATGCGGCAGTACGCGCAGGCGCGCGGCCACATCTATCTCGACTACGTGCCGGCGATGGTCGACAGCACCGGGTTGATGAAGTCGGAGCTCACGAACGACGACCTGCACCCGAACGCCGCCGGATACGCGATCATGGCGCCGTTGGCGCAGGCGGCGATTGATCGGATCAGACGGTTCGTCGAAGTGATCTGAGTTAGCATCGATGCCGTTGACTGACTGGACCTTCTCGACCGATACTACGCTTCTGAGCTCGCTGTTCGAGGTCGCGCCAGCGCAGCGCGCGCCTTCATCGGGCCGGAAATCAACGCGGCCGGGGCGAGCACGGGACGCGTGACGTCGCCGACGCTGCGGATGCGCACGCGCGAGCCGCCGGCCGATCGCTGGATGTCGTAGCGGACGGTGCCGGAGAACGGCCCTTCGATGATTCGAAGGGCGAGCACATGCGGAAAGTGGACCGCCTCGACCTCGGTGGTCCACGCGAGCTCCTGACCGAGAAACGCGCCGACGCGCCTGACGCGCGCGCCGGGCTCGAGCGCCGGGTCCACGAGCTCGACACCGGTGACCGCCTTCACCCAATCCGGCTCGCGCTCGGGATCGAACATGACGCCCGCGATGTCCGCGGGCGACGCGGCAATCTCGATTTCGGCAGAAACGTCGATCTGAAGCCGATTCGTCCTGCGAAAAGAATGACGAACGTCAGCTCGTTCCTCGGACCTGTCTGTACCTGTCGCACCTGTCGTACCCGTGATCTTACTTCCGTTTCCACCGGTGCCCGCGGCGGAATCCTCGAGAATGATGCCCCGGGCCTCGAGATCGCGGCGGATCGCGTCGGCGCGCTCGAAATCGCGCGCCCGGCGCGCTTCACGCCGTTCGGTGATGAGCCGCTCGATTTCGTCCACGGGCACCGGCGGACGCGCGTCTTCGCGCCGGCGCAGGTCGAGCACGCCGAGGACCCGGTCGAACTCGCCCACCGTCTCTCGAATCAGCGTCGCATCCGCCGCGCCCACTCGCCCGTCGTCCATCGCCGCGTTCATCTCGCGGACGAAGTCGAAAATGACGCCAAGCGCGCCCGGCACGTTCGAGATCGCTCGCGATGTGCTCCCGAAAGGCGGCTCTTGGCCTCGGCCGCCCGGCTGGCGACCTCGGGGTGCGCCGAGCCTCCCGCGACGCCGTCAACGCGCGCGAGGAAGTCGGTGAGCCGCGTGAGTGACGCCTCCGCCTGATCCAGGCCGTCCCATCCAAACGTCAGCTGCTTGCGGTAGTGGACCGAGAGCAGCAGGTAGCGCAGCGCCGACGCGCGGTAGCCCTTCTCGAGGATGTCGCGGACCGTGAAGATGTTGCCGAGCGACTTCGACATCTTCTCGTGGTCGAGGTTGAGAAACTCGACGTGCACCCAGAATCGGACGAACGGATGACCGGTCGCGCCTTCCGACTGCGCGATCTCGTTCTCGTGGTGCGGGAAGATGAGATCGATGCCGCCGCCGTGGATGTCGATGGGCGGATCGCCGAGCAGCCGAAGCGCCATGGCCGAGCACTCGATGTGCCAGCCGGGCCGGCCCGGACCGACGCCGTAGTCCCAGGTCGGCTCGCCAGGCTTCGTCGCCTTCCAGAGCACGAAGTCGCGCGCGTCCTGCTTGCCGTAGGAATCCGAGTCCACGCGCGCGCCAGCCTGGATGCCTTCAGGGTCCAGGCGCGCGAGCTTGCCGTAGGCCGGCAGTGACGCAATCCGGAAATAGATCGAGCCTTCGGACCGGTACGTGTGTCCGCGCGCCTCGAGCTGCTCGATCATGCCGGTCATCGCGCGGAGGTTCGCTTCGTCGGTCGCGCGGGGATATTCCTCGGCGGGTTCGAGCCCCATGGCCGCGGCGTCTTCACGGAACGCCTCGATATAGCGATCCGTGTATTCGCGGAGCGACACGCCGGCCGCCTCCGACGCGGCGATCGTCTTGTCGTCCACGTCCGTGAAATTGGTGACCTGCCGAACCTCATAGCCTTCCTGATACTTCAGGGCGCGCCGCAGCACGTCAAGGCTCACGAACGTCCGGAAGTTGCCGATGTGTCCGCGCGCGTACACGGTGAGCCCGCACGTGTACATCCTGACGGTCTTGCCGTCGGCCGGCGCGAACTCTTCCTCAGATCGCGAAAGCGTGTTGAACAGGCGCATCGGGCTGAATGGAACGGTCCGGTCAGCGCTTGGCGGCCGGATGCGGATGGTGCACCACGGCGGAACGGGCGCCGCAACGCACGGTGATGTCGAAACCCGCGGGCTTGGCCGTGCAGGCGAGATCGATCGCCTCGGAGGGCGCGGCGCCCAGCCCATCGATGGCCGCGGCCAGCGCCGTCGCCAGCGTGTCTCGCTCGGTCTCCGGAAT
This sequence comes from uncultured Acidobacteriota bacterium, assembly GCA_963730485.1. GTDB lineage: Bacteria > Acidobacteriota > Vicinamibacteria > Vicinamibacterales > SCN-69-37 > CAVTYZ01. The sequence goes on from CAVSRY010000009.1 coordinate 24,069, forward strand.
GCCGGCGAGGTCGACGTATCGCCCCACCACATCGTTCGCCAACCCGCGAAACCGCGGATCGGCCGGCACTCGAAGTGTGAACTCAGAAGACATCGGCCGGACGATTCTAGCAGTTCGGGGTCCGTCGTCAGGGCGTCGGGGTCGGGCCCACGTCGTCAAATCGCCATCTGGCCGAAGAGCGCGTCGGCGTCGGCGCAGTCGCGAGCAATCTGGGCGCGCAAGGCGTCCAGACCGTCGAAGCGCACCTCGGGTCGCAGCCATTTCACGAAGGCCAGCCGGATGTCTTTCCCGTAGAGGTCGTAGACCCCGTCGAGCAGATGCGTTTCGATGGTGACCGGTCCCTCCCCGATCGTCGGGCCGAACGCCGATGCTCGTCACCGCGCGGTGCCACGTATCATCGATGACGACCATCGTCACGTAGATGCCGTGCGCCGGCACGAGCTCGTTCGCCGTCTCGAGGTTCGCCGTGGGAAAGCCCAGGGTCCGGCCGCGGCCGTCGCCGTGCATCACGCGACCGTCCACGAAATAGTGGTGCCCGAGAAGGGCGCCGGCTTCGTCCACGCGCCCCTCGGCCAGCAGGTGTCGAATCCGCGTGCTCGACACCACGAAGTCCTTGTATCGAACGGGCTCGATCTTCTCGACGCGGAAGCCCCGGTCTTCGCCGAGCGCACGAAGCAGCGTGAACGTGCCGGAACGGTCCCGGCCGAACAGGAAGTTCGTCCCGACCCAGACTTCCGCCGCGCCAATCCAGTCCACGAGCACCGTCTCGACAAACAGCTCCGGCTCCCATCGCGAGAGCTCCTTCGTGAAGCGGACGATGGCGACCGCATCGAGACCGGCGCGCTCGAACGCCTCGAGCTTCTGATCGAGCGTCATCAGAAGCGGCGGCGCCTTGTCCGCGCGCAGCACACGGGGTGGATGGGGATCGAAGATCATCGCGACCGAGGTGCCGCGACACTCACGAGCTTCGCGGCGCACTTCGTCCACGAGCTTCTGGTGGCCACGATGGAGACCATCAAAATTGCCGAGCGCGACGACCGGATGCGGCCACCTGGGCCGCTGATCGTCGGGGAAAGACACGACCTGCATCGGGGACATGGTACGACAGGGTTCCACGGTTCCAGGTTCCAGGTTCCAGGGTTCTGGTTCAGGGTTCAACGTTCTGGGTTCAGTGTCCTCGCGCGTGAACCGTGAACCGGGAACCGTGGAACCCTGGAACCCTGGAACCCTGGAACCGCTACGTCACTTCAATCGAGAGCCCGTCGTACGCCAGCGCCATGCCCGGCGGCAGTTCGGCGGACGTCAGCGGCATGACCCAGGTCGTGTGCGATGTGCGTGAAGTAGGTCTGCCGCGCGCCAATCTCACCCGCCGTGGTGATGGCTTCGGCCAGCGTGAAGTGCGTCGGGTGCGGCCGGCGCCGCAGCGCGTCGAGCACGAGCACGTCGAGGTCCCTCGAGCAGCGGTCGCGAGGATGCGGGCACGTCGTTGCAGTCGGTGAGGTACGCGAACCGCCCAAAGCGAAACCCGAGAATCTGCCAGCGGCCGTGCCGAATTGGCACAGGCACGATCCCGGCCGCGCCCAACTGGAACGGACCGTCGATGGTCCTGAGATCGAGCTGCGGCACACCGCCGCCGGCCGGCGCACCGGCGTCGAACGCGTAATCGAACGTCCGGCGGATAGCGTCGAGCGTCCGGGCATCGGCGTACAGCGGCATCGACCGGCGGGTCATGTGATTGAAGCGACGGATCTCGTCGAGCCCCATGATGTGATCGGCATGGGCGTGCGTCACGATGAGCGCGTCCACGCGCCGGATGTCGTGCGCGAGCGCCTGCGACCGCAGGTCCGGAGTCGCGTCCACCAGGACGCGTGTATCGTCATCGAGCTCGAGGTAGAGGGACGGGCGGAAACGCGTGTCGCGAGGATCGGTGGAACGGCAGACGTCGCAGTCGCAGCCGATCATGGGCACGCCGTGCGACGTGCCGGTGCCGAGGAACAGAACACGCACGAACGTTCGCATGCTAGCATGGCCGCCCGCATGCCTCGCCGGCGCTCCGCGCACGCGATCGACACCGCCGACGCGTCGCGGCGAAGGCGCCCGCGCGGGCGCGGCCTTCGCGCGTCTCGTCGAAATCATGGCGACGCTGCGTTCGCCGCACGGCTGCCCGTGGGATCGGCGGCAGACACATCGCAGCCTTCGGCCGTACCTGCTCGAGGAGACGTACGAGGCACTCGACGCGATCGAACGCCGGGACTTCGCGGCCCTGCGTGACGAACTTGGAGACGTGCTGTTCCAGGTCGTGTTTCACTCCGAGGTCGCGGCTGCAGCCGGGCGCTTCGAAGTCGCAGACGTGATCCGCCAGGTGACGTCGAAGCTGATTCGACGGCACCCGCACGTCTTCACGGCCTGCGGGCGTCCCGCTCGGCCGGAGCACGCTTCGCTCGCCCAAACGCGTGCTCGAGGAGTGGGAACGGATCAAAGCCAGAGAGCAGTCCGCCGCGAAGGCGCGCGTGGGCCTGCTCGCCGGCGTGCCGCGCTCGCTGCCGGCCCTTCTCCGCGCGCACAAGATCGGCAAGCGAGCGGCGACGGTGGGCTTCGATTGGCCGCACGCGGCGGCCGTCATGGACAAAATCGAGGAGGAAGTCCGCGAACTTCGAGACGCGTTGTCGGAAGGACGCGCGCGCACCGCGGAGGAGCTCGGCGATCTGCTCTTCGCGCTGGCGAACCTCGCGCGAAAACTCGGCGTTGAGCCCGAAGCCGCCCTGACCGGCGCAAACGACAAGTTCACGCGCCGGTTTCACGACGTCGAACGGCTGCTCACCCGTCAGGGCCGCAGCGTGCACGACGCGACCGCGGAGGAATTGGACGCGGCGTGGAACGAGGTCAAGCGTGCGTCCGCCACACGCGCATCGTCCAGGCCCGCCCGCGCATCGAGCGCACGGTCAGCGACCGCCCGTCGGTCTCGATGACCGCCGCGCCATCGCGGTCGGTCCGAAACACCCGGGCGCCGATGGCGCCGAGCCGTTCGACGACCTCCGGGGCCGGGTGACCGAAGGGGTTGGCCCGTCCCGCGCTGATGAGCGCAACCTGCGGAGCGAACCTCTCGATGAACCCGGCGGACGACGACGTGCGGCTGCCGTGGTGGGCGACTTTCAGGATTCGAAGAGGCGCGCGGTCCTCCGTCAAGCGATTGGCCGCGAGGACGCGCTCGGTCTCCGCGCCGACGTCGCCGGTGAGAAGGAGCTCCACATCGCCGTAGCGCAATCGCAGGACAAGGGAGTCTTCGTTCCGCACACGCTGCCGCTCCCAGTCCGGCAGCGGCGGGTTCAGCACCTCGATCGATCACGTCATCGATCCGCAGGCGATCGTGGCGTTGCAACTCGCGCCAGACGGGCGATGCTTGCATGAGGCGCCGCCGCTCTGCTTCTCTCGGCACGGGAACACCTTCCCAGATCTCTCGAGGCTTGAACGTGGACGCCACGGCTGCGGCGCCGCCGATGTGATCGAGGTCCGCGTGAGTGATCGCGAGCCAATCGAGACGGCGAACACCGCTGGCCCAGAGGGCCGGACTGACGATTCGATCACCGGTGTCGAACCGGGCGCCCGCGCCTCCTGCGTCGACGAGCAGCGATTGCCCGCCGGGGAATTGCACGAGAATGGCGTCCCCCTGGCCCACGTCCACCATCGTCACTCGAAGCCATCCAGCCGGTGGTTGCTTCAGCGCGGTCGCCGGCTCGAACGCCACGACGAACACCATGACGGCAAACGCGACTCCAGCCGCACGGCGGGACGTGCTTCGTGAGGCCGCAATCCACGCAAGGCCCGTCAGGTAGAAAGCGGCTACGGAAACTCCCGCCGGCGGCGGCACGCGCCACGACAGCCAGGGCGCGATGTCGACGAGCGTCGAGGATCCGAGCAGCACGCCCGTCGCAGTCCGAGCGACGGCGCCTGCCAGCCCCGCTCCGCTCTCCCACACGCCAAGCACGCTGATTCCGACGATGCCCGCGACCTGCACGATGGCAATCATCGGAATCGCGACAATGTTCAGGACAAACCCTGCGATACCAACCCGGTTGAACAGCGTCGCCGCGACGGGCAAGAGCGTGAGTTCAGCGGCGAGTGTCGCGCCACACAGTCCGACGAGCCATCGGCGTCCCAACGCGGGCGTGGTCAGTCCCGGCCAGCGCGCGTCGTGCCAGGCCACAATCCGGCCGGCGCCGACGATGATGCCGAACGTCGCGCCGAAGCTCAGCCACGCGCCCGCGTCGATGACGGTGAGCGGGTCGGCCAGCGTCACGATGACCGCCACGACCGCCAGGACGTTCAGAGCCGGCGGCACCAGGCCGATCGACGCCGATCGCCAGGTACACCAGCGCGACCGCGACAGCCCGCGTCACGGACGGATCGCCGCCGACGATCCACCCGTACGCGACGACGCTGGCCATCGTGAGGCCGGAGATGAGACGAGCCGATCGCACGACGAGTCGCAGGCCGAGATAGATGCCAGCCGTCAGCAGCGCGACGTTGCCGCCGGAGATCGCAATCACGTGATACGTGCCGGCGACCTGCAAGCGACGCTCGAGTGGATTGTCGAGCCACGACCGGTCGCCGATCAGAATAGCGACGACGACGGCGCCGGTGGGATCGTCTGGATCCGGAAAGAGGCTGGCGACCCGTTGGCGCACGCGCGCGCGCACCGCCGCGGCCCACTCGTCCCACCATCGCCCCGGCGCGACGTGAACGACGAGTGCGCTCTTGACGCTACCCGTGAGCACGAACGGGCGACGGAGTACTTGCCACCGCTCAGATGGGCCACCAGGATTCAGCCATACCTGTGGCTGTCGGAGCGTCATCGGCGCGCGAATGGAACGGCCGGCGGTCCAGTCACGTATCAATCCGGCGGCAAGGTCGCCGCCGACATATGCCTGAATGCGTCCGCCGACAACATGAGACCCGCGGTCGTCGTCGATGCTGTGGACATCGATGAGCAAACGAACTCCGGGATCGATCGCGGTCGCGTCGTCGACGAGCCGCCCGTTCACGATGACCGATGGTCGTCGCGGATCGGCTTCCGTTCCGCTCCAGAGCGCGAGTGGCGCGTGGAGCACGCGGTCGCGCGCGGTCGCACCGTGCGCCATCGATGCCAGGACTGCGGCAGCGACGACAAATGCAGGACGCCAGCAAGCGCGCCGGCACGACAGCGGCCAGGCTCGCGATCGCCAGGGCCGCCGATAGGCACGCTGCGGCGGAGGGTTCGGGCCGAACCACACCACACGCGACGCCCGACAGGACGGCGACGGCCAGCACCAGCCCGATCTTCACGCCACTGCACTCCGTGCAAGAGCCAGGCTCACGCCGATCGGCCTGGGCTCACGCTCCTGACGCGATCGGCCGAAAACTCTGTGGAGATTCCGCAAATCTTGGCTGGCAGTTTCTGCAAGGCGGCTGGCGGGGCGGGTGTATCCTTACGTGTATTCTCGAATCGGCCTGATCGGACGGGCGGTCAGTGCCGAGAGATGCAATCCATTGAAAGGGGAGATTATGCGTTCAGGTGTGAGCCGGGTTGTGTACGCATCGTTGGCGGCGTTCGGTCTATCCCTCGTCCTGTCGGGTTCTGCACAAGCCCAGTCGGCCCTGCCGACCGGTGAACAGTCTGTAGCCTCTACCGCGATGAACCTCGACTACGACGCGGCCGTGGCGAACATCGCGCCGAAAGCACGGACCGGCGCGAGCTTCCTTCGCCAAGTCCAGGCCGTCCAGGTCAACGACAACGAGGATCGGGCATTGCCGTCGGCGTGCTCGGCATGCTCACCTGGCCGTCCATCGACATCATTGATGAGTCCGACGATCACATCAAGAGCCGCACGGGCTGGGGCGTTGGTGGGTGGATTGGCGGCAACCGCAATGGCCGCGTCGGCTTCGTCGGAGAGTTCATCTATGGCGTCCGAAAGGCGACATCCAAGGAAGAGGGCGAAGAGGACTTCGACGTTGATTTCGAGATCTTCCAGATCGCCGCGCCGTTTCATATCAACTTCGGGATTCCGCAGCCGCAACAGCGTAGGCGGGTATATCGTCGTCGGGCCGTCGTTCACCTTCAACCTCGGCCAGAAAGGCAACGGCGTGGACTTTCCGAGCGCCGACGAGTTCGGCGGCGTCGACATCGGAATCATCGGTGGAGCGGGCATCGAGTTCTACCGCGTCGCTATTGAGGGTCGCGGCAACTGGGGACTGAACGAGATTTCGGACGAGGGCGACTTCGAGAAGATCAAGACGACCACATTCGAACTGCTCTTCAAGTTTGCATTCAACTAAGGCTTAGGGCTCAAGGCTTAGGGCCCGGGCCAGTACGTCGAGGGGCCGACCGTCAGGTCGGCCCCTTTTCTTTTCCAGCCTCAGTCGTCGTCTGGACGACGCGCGCGGTGCTTCTTCGCGGCGCCGCGGTGTTTCTTCTCAGTCAATCGACGCTCGCGCGCGGCAGTCGTCGGCTTGGTCGGCCTGACGCCGGCGCGGACGTCTGCTCGCGCTCTGAATGAGCGCGTCGAGCCGCGCCCGCGCCGCCTCCCTATTTGCCGCCTGCGTCCGGTGCTCGCGCGCCTGCACGATGAGCACGTCGTCGGTCGTCATCCGGCTCCCCGCCAGCTGCCGAAGACGCGCTTTCACGTCGTCCGCCAGCGTCGACCGCGCCACGTCGTAGCGCAACTCCACGGCCGTCGACACCTTGTTGACGTTCTGGCCGCCCGGGCCGGAGGAGCGGATGAAGTGTTCCGTAATGAGAGAGGCGTCGGTAGCCATTTGCTATTGATTATTGGCAATTTGCTATTTGCGGATTGAACATTTTGACATTTGTTATTGCGGGGAGTGGCAGGAATTGGAAGCGATTCCTCGTTTCGGCAAGGTTCTCAGCTACCGTCTGCTGCCATGACATGGCAAGAGGCTTGCTCCGCTGACCGTCGTGAATGCACAGGAACTCCGAGATCGATCGGCAACGTATGCCGCTGCAGTGTCGCGGTTCTCTCGGCCTCTGCTGACTTCACTAGCCAGCCGTGATGCCGCGTTGCCAGGTGTCCCGCGCCGCAGCCTCGGCCGCGGCAAACTATCGCTCCGCATGTGTTGCCAGGTCGCATGCCGAGTTCCGCGCCAAGCTCGGCATCGCGCTCGAAGAATGTGACGAGAGCCTCTATTGGCTGGAATTTCTCAGGGACTCAGAACTGTCAAACGGAGACGGACTCGCCAAGCTGCTCAAGGAAGGAAAGCGAACTCGCGAAGATACTGGCCGCCTCGAAGCGAACTAGTGCGCGGCGTGCACAAGCGGCGAGACGGTTTCGCCCTCGCAATAGCCAATGACCAATAACAAATCCACCAATAGCAAATAGCCAATAACCAATAGCAATTGGCGATTGGCTATCGGGCTATTAGCCCTTCGCCAGCTCCCGGTGATACTCCTGCAGTGACTTGACGCTCAGTCCTTCCGTCCTGAGCGCCTGGATGGCGCTGACGGCCGCGGCGGCGCCAGTCAGAGTGGTGATGGCGGGCACGCCCTGGAGCATCGCGACGCTGCGCACCTGCCGGTCGTCGAAGAACGACTCGCGGCCGAGCGGCGTGTTGATGACGAGCGCGATGCGGCGGTTGAGCAATTCATCACCGACGTGCGGCCGGCCTTCGTTGATCTTGAAGACGATGGAGGCGTCGAGGCCGTGCGCGCGGAGATAGGCGGCGGTTCCGCGTGTCGCCACCAGTGAAAAGCCGAGCGCCGCAAGCTCGCGGGCGATCGGGACGACGGCGGGCTTGTCCTGGTTGTTGACGCTGATGAACGCCGTGCCGCTTTGCGGCAGCTGCTGGCCAGCCCCCATCATCGCTTTCGCGAACGCCGATCCGAACGTCTCGGCGCCGCCCATGACTTCGCCGGTGGATTTCATCTCCGGCCCAAGCAGCGTGTCCACGCCGGGGAAACGTACGAACGGGAACACCGGGCGTCTTGACGAAACAACCCGACACCTCGAGATCCGCGGTCACCCCCTGCTCCGCCAGCGTCAAGCCGACCATCAGGTTCGCGGCGACCTTGGCAAGCGGCACGCCGGTCGCCTTCGATAGATACGGCACCGTGCGCGACGCCCGCGGGTTCACCTCGAGGACGTACACCACGTCGTCTTTCACGGCGAACTGCGCGTTCATGAGCCCGACGACGTTGAGCCGCCGTGCGATGCGGCGGGTGTAGTCGCGGATGGTCGCGACGTGGCCCTCGGCGAGCTTGAAGGGCGGGACCACGCACGAGCTGTCGCCGGAGTGAATGCCGGCCTGCTCGATGTGCTCCATGATGCCGCCAATCACGACGTGCCCGCTGGCGTCGGCGAGCGCATCCACGTCGATCTCCGTCGCGTCCTCGAGGAACTTGTCGATGAGGATCGGATGCTCGGGTGAGGCCTGGACCGCGTGCCGCATGTAGCGGTCGAGCGCCGCGATGTCGTACACGATGGCCATCGCGCGGCCGCCGAGCACGTAGGACGGACGCACGACCACCGGGAATCCGATCTCGGCGGCGACCACCTGCGCTTCCTCCGGCGACGTCGCGGTGCCGCTGGCGGCCTGCGGAATGCCGAGGTCCCAGAGGAACCGCGCAAACCGCTCGCGGTCTTCGGCGAGATCGATCGAGTCCGGCGACGTGCCGAGAATCCGGACGCCGGCCGCCTGCAGCGGCAGAGCCAGCTTCAACGGCGTCTGGCCGCCGTACTGGACGACGCAGGCCACGTCGCCGCCGGCCGATTTCTCGCTTTTCGATGATCGCGAACACGTCCTCGAAGGTCAGCGGCTCGAAGTAGAGCCGATCCACCGTGTCGTAGTCGGTGGAGACCGTTTCGGGATTGCAGTTGATCATCACGGTTTCGTAGCCGCGGTCGCGCAGCGCGAATGCCGCATGACAGCAGCAGTAGTCGAACTCGATGCCCTGCCCGATCCGGTTCGGTCCGCTGCCGAGAATGACGACTTTCGGCTTCGACGAGGGGTTCGACTCGCACTCGGTTTCGAACGTGCCGTACATGTACGGCGTGTAGGACTCGAACTCGGCGGCGCAGGTATCGATGCGCTTGTAGGCGGGCACGATGTCCGTCTCGAGCCGCCGGGCCCGCACACTGTCCTCGTCCATCCCGGACAACCGGCCGAGGTCGGCATCGGCGAACCCGGCGCGCTTGAGGTCGCGAAGCAAATCGTCCGAAAGGTCGCGTGCGCCCGACGGCTTCGGCCTGGCGCGCGAGCTCGACGATTTGCTGGAACTGGGTCAGGAACCACGGATCGATGTGCGTGATCGCGGTGAAGCTCGTCGAGGCTCCACCCGCGTTCGAGCGCCCGGAAGAGCGCCCACATGCGGCGATCGGTGGGAATCGCGAGCGCCTGATGCAGCGCGGCTGCGTCCTCTTCGGCGTACGGCTCGCCGGGATTGGCTCTGACCGAACAGCCGCCCGCTCTTGCCGTGCTCGAGCGATCGGAACGCCTTGAGAAATGCTTCCTTGAACGTGCGGCCGATGGCCATCGCCTCGCCGACCGATTTCATCTGCGTCGTCAGCGTGCGATCGGCCTGCGGGAACTTCTCGAACGCCCAGCGCGGCACCTTCACGACGACGTAGTCGATCGTCGGCTCGAATGAGGCCGGCGTCGTGCGCGTGATGTCGTTCTTGATTTCGTCGAGCCGGTAGCCGAGCGCCAGCTTGGCCGCGATCTTGGCGATCGGGAACCCGGTGGCCTTCGAGGCGAGCGCCGACGACCGCGACACGCGCGGGTTCATCTCGATCGCGACCATCCGGCCATCGGCCGGATTGATCGCGAACTGGATGTTCGATCCGCCCGTCTCGACCCCGACGCGCCGGATGATGCGGCGCGCGGCGTCGCGCATGCGCTGGTATTCCTTGTCGGTCAACGTCAACGCCGGCGCGACGGTGATGCTGTCGCCGGTGTGCACGCCCATCGGATCGATGTTCTCAATCGAGCAGATGACGACGAAGTTGTCCGCGCCGTCGCGCATGACCTCGAGCTCGAATTCCTTCCAGCCGATGACCGACTGCTCCACCAGGACCTCGTGGACCGGGCTCATCGACAGGCCGCGCTGGCAGATGTCGCGGAACTCCTCGACGTTGTACGCGATCCCGCCGCCGACGCCGCCGAGCGTGAACGAGGGCCGGATGATGAGCGGGATAGCCGATGCGCTCGCCGGCGGCCATCGCGTCTTCGAGGGATGCCGACGTAGGCGCTGTCGGGCACCTCGATACCGATGGACCGCATCGCGTCCTTGAACTGGAGGCGATCCTCGGCGACCTTGATGGCGGCAATCGAGGCGCCAATCAGCGCGACACCGTGGCGCTCGAGCACGCCCTTCTCCGCCAGCTCGACGGCAAGATTGAGCGCGGTCTGGCCACCGACGGTGGGCAGGAGCGCGTCCGGTTTCTCGCGCGCGATGATCTGCTCGAGGACCTCGACGGTCAGCGGCTCGACGTACGTGCGATCCGCCGTGTCGGGGTCGGTCATGATCGTCGCCGGGTTGCTGTTGACCAGTACGACCTCGAGCCCCTCGGCACGCAGCGCCTTGCAGGCCTGGGTGCCCGAGTAGTCGAACTCGCACGCCTGTCCGATCACGATCGGACCGGACCCGATGACGAGAATCCGTTTCAGATCGGTACGTCGAGGCATGTGCAATGAAACCGGGTTTCTTGAACAGTGTCTAAGAAACCCGGTTTCTTGTCTCCATCACGTTCATGAACTCGCTGAACAAATAGTCGGCGTCGTGTGGTCCCGGCGACGCCTCGGGATGGTACTGCACGCAGAACACCGGACGCGAGGTGTGCTTCAGCCCCTCGATGGTGCCGTCGTAGAGGTTCAGGTGCGTGACCTCGACGTCATGCGGCACGGTGTCGGGATCCACGGCAAATCCGTGGTTCTGCGACGTGATTTCGATCTTGCCCGAACGCAGCTCTTTCACCGGGTGGTTCGCGCCGCGGTGCCCGAACTTGAGCTTGAAGGTCTGCGCGCCCATCGCCAGACCAAGGATCTGGTGGCCCAGGCAGATACCGAACGTCGGCACGTTGCTCTCGATGAGCGCGCGCGCGTTCGAGATCGCGTAGTCGAGCACCGCCGGATCGCCGGGACCGTTGCTCAGGAACACGCCGTCGGGCTTCGTCGCGAGCAACGCGGCCGCCGGGGTCTTCGCCGGATACACGCGCACGTCGCAGCCGTAGGCCGAGAACCGCCGCAGAATGTTCCACTTCATGCCGAGGTCGTACGCGGCGATGCGGAGCCGGCGCGTGCGTCTTCCGGTCGCCGGCGCAACTGCGAACTCATCGTCCTCTTTCGGCGCCACGAAGTCGAAGGGCGTGTCGCACGTCACACCCTGCACGAGATCGGCGCCTTCCATCTGGGGGATGCCGCGCGCGCGCGCGACGAGCTCTCAGGGTCCGGCTTGCCGGTCGCGACGACACCGCGCATGACGCCCGACGAACGCAGCAGCTTGGTGAGCGCACGCGTGTCGATGTTCGAGATGGCGACGACATTGTTGCGGACGAGGTACTCGCGGAGCGTGCCCTTCGGAGCGCCAGTTGCTCGCGATGGGCGATTCGGAGCGAATGATGAAGCCCGCGACCTGGATGCCGCGCGATTCGACGTCCTCGTCCGTGATCCCGTAGTTGCCGATTTCGGGACACGTCATCGTGACGATCTGACCGGCGTAGGACGGGTCGGTCAGGACCTCCTGGTATCCGGTCATGCTCGTGTTGAACACGACTTCGCCGGATGTCTCGCCGGGCGCGCCGGCAGACAACCCCCGAAACCACGCGCCGTTCTCGAGCGCTAGCACCGCTTCCAATATTCTTCTCCCGGGGGGCTTCGCCCCCGCGGACCCCCTTACGCGCTCACTCGCGGGGGCCCCAACGCCCCGCTCCGTTCGCGCGGGCTCACTCGCTTCGCTCGTTCGCTCCAATGTCGATCAGGGTTGCCCAACGAGAAACGATGACCAGCGATAGTTCGTTCCTGGGACCGGTCGTACCTGACGTACCCGTCGCACCTGTGCTCTTATTCAACCGCGCGCAGCGTCGTCGTCAGCGCCGCGGTACGTCCCGCGTCCACGCGCACACGACCCGTCGCGGACCGGTATCCGCCAAGTTCCAATGTGACCTGATGATCGCCCGGTCCGACGTCGGCCAACCGCAATGGCGCAAGGCCGACGAACCGGCCGTCCACGATGACGCGCGCGCCGCGCGGACGCGAGTCTACATCGATTGCGCCGCGTGTGGAGGTGCTCGCCACGGTTGGCGTCGATTCCAAGCCCGGCGCGAGCGTGACATCGAGCGTCCGGACGGGCGCCGTCGGCGCGAATCGTCACACGCTCGGTGCGCGGGACATGGCCGGGACGAGCCACGCGCACGGCGTACGTGCCGGGCGCCAGGCCCTTCGCCACGACCGGGGTCTCGCCGAAGTGCCGGCCGTCAATCGTCACGAGCGCGCCGGACGGCTGAGATCGCACGACAAGGCGGCCAGCGGCGACAGCCGGCCTGGCGTCACGTGCGGCGGGCGGGTCAGACCGCTCCCGTTCCGCTGGTGCGACCGGCGGCGTCACTGGAGCGGGGGTCGGCGCCGGTGCGGGCCTCGGCGCGTCCGTCTCGGCAGGGGGCGCGGGCTCGGGCTGAACGCGGCACCCGGGCGACGATACTCGTGGGCTCGGCGGCCGGTTGGACGGGCGCGGCGAACCAGGTCCGCGCGACCAAGAGCCCTCCACCGACGCCAAACAGCAGACCCGCCGCGGCATAGACGAGCGTCTTCACCAGCACCGCTGAACGGCGGGGCTGCGGAGTGGCGGCGAGTGTCGAAGATACCCGCCGGCACTTCGTAGGACGGAGATGCGAGCGCCGTGTCGAGCCACTCGTGTGCCTGCGCCGCTGCCGGCACGATCATCGCACGTGAGCGAGTCTCGATGGGTGCAATGACCGGCGCGACCTCGTCCGCCTTCGCGGTTGCCACCGGCGTGGCGACAACCGGCTCGACTGGCTCCTCCGGGCAGGAACTCGTCGGCTGACCGCGCCGCAAGAAAGACCTCGGAGGCCTTTTCCGCGTCTTCTCGAGAGAAAGACCTCCGAGGTCTTTCTTGCTCTCTACGATGGCCGGCGGCGACCGGCGCCTTGGACGGGGCCGTGGATGAGCGCTGGCCGACCTCGTCGAGCGCGCCAATCAGGGCGTCGGCTGAGCTGAAGCGCTGCTCAGGCGAATCGGCCAGGGCGGTCGACAGGACCTTCCGGAGCCGCACGCGATGCTCTGGCGCCATTTCCTTCGCGAACACGCCATCCTGCTCGCCACTTGCGGCCGGCCGCCGGCCGGTCAGCAGTTCGTGCGCAATCACGCCGAGCGAAAAAACGTCCGCGCGCGCGTCCCACGGCCGCACTACCCCGCTCCGGCGCGACGTACGGCCGTCGCAGCAGAGGATTGCTCATCCCCGCGGTTTCGAGCGCCTGGACGATGCCGAACCCGGTCACGCCCGCGAGCCCGTCTTCATCCTCGTGGACGAAGACGTCACGCGGATGCAACGCGCCGTGAAGGATTCCGGCTCCGCCCGCCGACACGAGGGTCGCCGCGAGCGGGCGGAGGATGCGGAGGGCCCGGTCGATCGGCATGGGCATCGCGCGGCGAAGCACGATGTCGAGCGTCTCTCCAGGCTGGAACGCCATCACGACGTACGGCGTCGTGCCCTCGAGTCCGACGTCGAGCAGCGGAACGATCAGCGGATGGACCGGCGGAGTGGACTGCAACCGGCGCAGCGCATCGGCAAGCCGGACGATTTGTTCAGGGAGGACCTCGAGCCGGAAGACCTTGATCGCAACGAGCCGGTCACGCGGCGAATCGAACGCACGAAACACCGGGCCGAGAACGCCACTGCCGGTCTGGTGAAGCACGCGATACGTGCCGAACGCAGCAGGCGCGCTGAAATTGCCGGACTCGTCGAAGTGCAGCGCGGTGCCTCCCTCTGGTCCTAAACGCCCGAGGACTCGGTAATCCTAACACGCCGGTTCGCATTGTTTTGTCGAGGGCGGCGTCGCGTGCGAGCGCGAACGAAACGACCGCGTGTCGGGTGTAGTAGATTCCTTGGGATGGCCCAGCGCCCGGAGGCGACGCTTTCGCACGGCCTCGTCCGTCGTGCGATCGATTTGCGCCGCTGCCCGTGGGTGCGGCCGATCGTCGCCGACTACGCCGACCGGTTCGCGTACGCTGTCGTCCCTGTTCGCCGGAAATCCGGCGGATACCGACGCGTGGCGCGCCACGATTGCCCGCGTTCAGGCCGCGCCGCGCGATCGCGCGCTCGTCGCCGGCGTGCTCGCCGACCAGCTCGATCGCCGGGGGGCACCTGCCCAGGCGCGGCAGGCCGCGGCGGCCCTCGCCGACCCTTCGAGCGTGGCCATCGTCACCGGCCAGCAGGCCGGGGCATTTGGCGGGCCGCTCTACACCGTTCTGAAGGCGGTCACGGCCATCCAGCTGGCGCGGCACGTCCACGCCGAGCACGGGGTGCCGGTCGTGCCCGTCTTCTGGGTGGACGCCGAAGATCACGACTGGGAAGAGATTCGGACTGCCACGACGCTCGACGCGGACTTCAACGTGGCCGAAGTGACGTTGCCGTCACCGCCCGGCGCGGGCTCGCATCCTGTCGGCTCGCTGGTGCTGGACGAGAATGTCGACCAAGTGGTGGCCGCGTGGGCCGCGACGCTGCCGGCCACGGAGTTCACTCAGGAACTCGTCGCGTCGCTCAAACGGCACTACCACCCTGGCGCCACGATCGGCGCGGCGTTCGCCGGCTGGATTGATGAGCTCCTGGGACGACATGGCCTCGTCGTCTTCGACGCGGCCGACCCGCGCGTCAAGCCGGCCGTCGCGAGCTTGTTCGTGGCGGAGCTTGGCGCGCCGGCGCGAACGTCGTCGCTCGTCAAGGGCGCCGGCGCGTCCATGGCCGCGCTCGGCCATCCGCCTCAGGTCGAACCTGCCGATGACGCGGTCAATCTGTTCTATCTGGACGAGTCGGGACGACGCCCGATCAAGATTCGTGACGGCGGGTACGCGATCGGCACGGCCATTCGGGCGCCGAAGGAGCTCGAGGCCGAGGCCGCCGCGCATCCCGAACGCTTCAGTCCCAACGTCATCCTGCGGCCGATCGTCCAGGACAAGTTGTTCCCGACGATCTGTTACATCGCAGGCCCAAGCGAGCTCGCCTACCAGGCGCAGCTCGGCGGCGTGTATCGCGCGTTTGGCGTCGAACCGCCGCTCCTTCACTCCCGGGCGAGCGCCACCATTCTCGATTCACCGTCCGCGCGATTCCTCGAGAAGCACGACGTCGCCGTTCGAGTCCCTTCAGGCGCAGGACGAGTCGGTGCTCAACCATCTGCTCGAGCGTCAACTTCCCGCATCAATCGACCAGCTCATTCACGCGACCGAACGGCACATCAGCGAGCAGACCACGGCACTCCGCGAGGCGGTCAAGGCGGTCGATCCCACTCTCTCGGGCGCGGTCGACACGACCGCCGCGAAGCTGACGGAAACGATCCATCACCTTCAGAGCAAGATTGTTCAAGCCAGCAAGAAGAAGGACGAGACGCTGCGCCGCCAGTTCAAGCGCACGCGTGACCTCGCCTTCCCGGGTGGACATCCGCAGGAACGTCTGCTCAACGTCGCGTTCTTCGCCAACCGCTACGGCGAGGCGTTCGTCGATCGCCTGCTGCAGGAATTGCCGGTCTCGGCGGCCTGTCACTACCTCGTCACGTTGTAAGACGCCGCCGAGCGGCATCGGCGAGCACCGCGCGCGAGGCGGCCAACTGCGCGCTGTCCGTCTCGAGACTCTTCCGCGCGTCCTCGAGGGCGGCAGCGACCACCTGCGGCGACGGTCCCCCGAGCGTCCGGCGCACTTCGACAAAGTTTTCTGGGCTGAGGATGCGGGCGAGATCGTCCGCCGCGTATTCGATGCGGTGCCCACGCGCCCGGGCGGCGGCCGCGAGGAGCGCCGCCGGCTCGTCTTTGGCGGCGCTGGGCGCCGTCGCGCCCACGACGCACGACGTCGCTCACGATCTCGTGCGCCTCGCCGAACGACAGTCCGTGATCGCGCACGAGCACGTCGGCCAGCTCGGTCACCGTCACCCACGCCGCGCCGGCGCGCTCGCGCATCCGTGCGACGTCGAACTCGGCCTTCGCCATTGTCGCTGCCAGCAGCGACACGGCGCGGGTCGCATCCCTGAACGCGCCGCGCACGAGCGGCTGCAGATCGTCCTCCGTATCGACGATGTCTCCGAACGGCGTGTTGTGCGGTACCTGCGCGACCGCGCCCAGCTCGCCGAGCGCCTTCGAGAACAACGCGCGCGCGTGCTCGAGGGCCACCGGGTTCCGCTTCTGCGGCATGATGCTGCTCACCTGCACGAACCCGTCCGGCAGCCGCAGATAGCCGATCTCCACGGTGGCCCACAACAACAAGTCCTGCGTGAAGCGCCCGAGGCCGATCACCAGCACCGAGGCCGCGCTCAGGGGCTCGAGCAGATAGTCGACGGCGCCAATGCTGCCGTAGGTATTGCCCGTCGGTCCCGAGAAGCCGAGAAGGTCACTCGTACGGTCGCGGTCGATTGGAAACCCCGTGCCCGTGATCGCGCACGCTCCCAGCGGATTGCGGTTCACGGTCGCGTACGCGGACCGAAGACGGACCGTGTCTCGTTCGAGACTCTCGATGACGGCCATGCAGATAGTGCGCCACGGTCGTCGGCTGCGCCGGTTGACCGTGCGTATGGGCGGGAAACACCGAATGCGTGTGCTGATCCGCCACGTCTATCAGCGCCTTCCGCAGCTCGACCACGGCCTCGGCGAGCGTCAGAATCCACTCGCGGAGCAGCATCCGGTACATCGTCATGTCGATGTCGTTGCGGCTGCGCGCGGTATGGAGCCGGCCGGCGACCTCCGGCCCGCAGGCCTCGGCCAGAAGACGGTTTACATAGAAAAAGAGATCTTCGCAGGATCCGTCGTAGCCCGCGCGTTCGAGCGCGTCACGATCGATGGCGCCGAGCGCCTGCCGAATCGCGTGCGCGTCGTCGGGCGTCACGATGCCCCGTTCAGTCAGCATCGCGAGGTGCGCGTAGTGAATCGCCATCAACGGCTCGATGAACAGCGCCTTCGCATCTTCGAAGTTTTCGCGGAGCACGAGCCGGAGGTATTCGAGGGCGAAGGACATCGGGCGAGCCGAAAGTATGCGCCGCATCCTCGCATGTCAAGCGCCATCGGGCGGAATTGCCGTACACTGTTTTCGGACGTGGCGACCCGTCCGACTTCCCGGCGCCCCGCCCGGCGCGCACCGAAGCCCACGACGCTCTTCGGGCGCATCCGCGCGATCTTCACGCCTCCGCTGAAGCCGTGGGTGCAGGTACTCGCTCGTGGCGAGCGCGTTCGTGATCACGTTTGTCGCGGTCGTGGTGTCCTGGCTGTGGGTCTCGTACGGCCGGATGATCGACGCGCGCCTGTCCGGCGAACAGCGCCCGGTGCCACGGATCTTCGGGCGCGCGTTCGAGCTCAAACCTGGCCTCGGGCTGTCGCAGGCGCAGCTCGTCCAGCGCCTCAATGACGTCGGCTACGCCGAGCGCGCCGCGCCGAAGGCGCCCGGCGAGTTCGGCGTCAGCAACACGACGGTCACCGTCGTGCCGCGCAACCTGGAACGCGGACAAGCGGCGCTCGTCCGCGTGGACTACGCACGCGCCAACTCTACGGTGATCACCCGACTCACGGGCGGCGACGGCAAGAAAGTCGAACGCGTCGTCGCTGGAAGCCCCGCTCCTCGCCGCGCTCGCCGCGGGCGAGCGTCGCCGATACGTGCCACTCGCGAGCATCCCGCGACAGCTCATCGAGGCCGTCCTCACGACGGAAGACCGGCGCTTCTACGACCATCCCGGCGTCGATCCGATCGGCATCCTCCGCGCGTTCGTGACGAATCTCAGAGAGGACCGGTCGTATCTGGTCGGCGGCAGCACGCTCACGCAACAGATCGTCAAGAACACGTTCCTGACGCCGGCGCAGACCCTGCGCCGCAAGGTCCAGGAACAGTTCATGGCGCTCGTGCTCGAGTCGCGCTTCACGAAGGACCAGATCCTCGAGCTGTATCTCAACGACATCGTGATGGGACAGCGCGGGCCGTTCGCGATTCACGGCATTCCCGAGGCCGCGCGCGTCTTCTTCGGCAAGGACGTGCGCAACGTCACGCTCGCCGAGGCCGCGACGCTCGCCGGCATCATCCAGACGCCGTCCCGCTTCTCGCCGTTGCGGAATCCGGAGCGCGCCCGTGAACGCCGCAACGTCGTGCTCGCGGGCATGGCCGAGGCCGGCGTGATCCCGGCCGACGACGCCAAGTCGGCGCAAGGCGAGCCGCTCATCGTCGCCAGCCGCGCGTTCGACAACGAAGCGCCGTACTTCGTCGACTACGTCAGCTCGCTCATTGACGAGAAGTACGGCGGGCTGTTGAAGCGCGATGCCGCCGTGGACATCTACACGACGCTCGACGTGCACCTGCAGCGGCTGGCGCAGGAAGCGCTCGTCGAGGGCATGGCGCAGGTGGACAAGCAGCTGGCGGCCCGCAAGCGGCGCGGGCAGGCGCAGGCGGCGCTCATCGCCGTCGATCCACGGACCGGCGAGATCCTCGCGCTCGTCGGTGGCCGTGCCTACAGCTCGTCTCAATACAATCGCGCCATCCTCGCCCGGCGGCAGCCGGGTTCCGTCTTCAAGCCGTTCGTCTATCTCGCGGCGTTCGAATCGATGGCAGAGGAGGGACGCGCGGATCTGACGCCCGCGTCCATCGTCGTCGACGAGCCCACCGTGTTCCAGGACGGCGACAAGGAATACGCGCCCGCCAACTACCAGGACGAGTACGACGGTCCGATCACGTTGCGCCGGGCGCTTGCCCACTCCCGCAACGTCGCCACCGTGAAGGTCGCCGAGACGGTCGGCTTCGACCGGGTCGCGGCGCTGTGGAAGCGGACCGGCGTCGGCGCGACCGCCCGCGCGTTCCCGTCGATCGCGTTGGGCGTCTTCGAAGTCACGCCGCTCGAGATGACCGAGGCCTACACGTTGTTCACGAATGGAGGCTCCGTCCGGCCCCTTCAGGCGGTCTCACGGATTGTCCTCGACGGCAAGACACGAGCAGACCGAGACACTTGCCACTCGTTCGGTCGCCCGCCCGGATGTCACCTACCTCGTCACGAGCATGATGCAGAGCGTGCTGAATTCAGGCACGGGCGCTGGCGCGCGAGCGCAGGGCTTTGCCCTCGACGCCGCGGGCAAGACCGGCACGACGAACGACCTGCGGGACGCCTGGTTCATCGGGTTCACCCCCGAGCTGCTCACGGCGGTCTGGGTGGGTTTCGACGACAACCAGCCTATTGGGTTGAGCGGGTCGCAGGCCGCGCTCCCGATGTGGACGGCGTTCATGAAGCGGGCGCTGGCTGGGCGGCCCAACATCAAGTTCGAGGCGCCCGACGGCATCGAGTTCGCCTCCATCGACGCGGAGACCGGACAGCTGGCCACTCCGAACTGCCCGCGGGTCGTGAACGAGTCGTTCATTACCGGAACGGCCCCCACCAAGTCCTGCGAGGTCCACGGCGGCGGGTGTCGGGTCGATCCTGTCGCGGCTCGGTGGACTTTTCCGGCGGGTGATCCGATAGCCGGGCAGCCGCTTTTGCCCTGTTTGCTATACTTTGGGCTAGCACTCTCTCCAGGAGACTGCTAAGAGCATGATTGCCAGACACCGACGGATTCTCGCCAGCCTCGTCGCGGGCTACATCGAACAGGGAGAACCTGTGTCGTCGGCGTGGCTTGCGGGCCATAGCGCGCTGGGCCTTTCCTCGGCGACGGTCCGGCACATCCTGGCTTCGCTCGAGGAACAAGGACTCGTCCGGCAGCCGCACACGTCGGCCGGCCGCATTCCGACGGATTCCGGCTACCGGCTGTACGTCGACACGCTCCTCGAATCGCGCCGCAAGGCCCGTCCCAGCGCGGAGGTCGAGGCCAGGCTGCGACGCGTGGCGACGGTGAGCACCCTGCTCGAACATGCGTCGCACGAGCTGTCGCGGGCGTCTCAGCAGGTCGGCTTCGCGATCGCACCGCCGAACCCGACGATCCGGCTGCATCACCTGGACTTCGCGGTGCTCGAAGGCACGCCGCGTGCTGGTCATCGTCGTCGGCACCGGCGGCCACGTGATTCACAAGGTCATCGAAACGGACGAACCGTACGGCGCCAGCGTCGCTGACACAGGCCGCCAACTACATCAACAGCGAGTTCTCGGGCATGACGCTTCCCGAAGCGCGCGAAACGATCGTCCGGCGGCTCCGGGAAGAGCGCCTGCTCTACGACCGCCTGATGAAGCGCTCGCTCGAACTGGCTCAGCAGGGACTCGAACACGCCGAGCCGGAAGAACGTCTCCATGTCCAGGGCGCGTCGTTCCTGATGGAAGGCCTGGTGGACGCCGCCGACCGTGAAGACATGGTCGAGGCGCTCCGCGTGCTCTTCCGGATGATCGAAGAGAAGGATCACCTCGTCGAGCTGCTCACGCGGTCCATCGAAGCATCCGGGCTGACGATCATCATCGGGTCCGAACATCCGTCGCCCAACCTTCGCGCCTTCAGTCTCGTCGCCTCGACCGTCCAGGACGGCGACCGAACGACGACCGTCGGCGTCATTGGCCCAACGCGCATGCGCTATCAGCGAGCGATCTCGATCGTCGATGGCGTGTCGCAGGCCGTCAGCCGGGTTCTCGAGAGTCAGTAACGCCCAATGCAGAACGACGAGACACCAGTCAGTTCCGTGGATACCCCTTCGGCCGCAACCGGTGACGAAGTCGTTCGTCGCGAACGCGACGACTACTACGACCGGCTGCTCCGGCTCACGGCTGAGTTCGACAACTATCGCAAGCGGACGGATCGTGAGCGTCGCGAGCGGGCCGAAGCCGCCGGCATGGACGTCATCCGCGACTTGTTGCCGGTGCTCGATGACCTCGAGCGCGCGCTCGCGGCACCGATCGACTCGAACGGCGAACGCCAGCGTTCGCGAGGGCATCGAGCTGATCCATCGTCAACTGCTCGACGTGGTTCGTCGCCGGGGCGTCGAACCGTTCGACGTCGTCGGGCCAGATCTTCGATCCGGAGTGGCACGAGGCCGTCGCCAACGAGCCCGCCCATGGCCGGCCGGACGGCGAGATCACCGCCGAAGTGCGGCGCGGCTATCGCGCCGGTCAACGACTGGTGCGCGC
The DNA here is from genome assembly GCA_963730485.1 of uncultured Acidobacteriota bacterium. Lineage (GTDB taxonomy): Bacteria > Acidobacteriota > Vicinamibacteria > Vicinamibacterales > SCN-69-37 > CAVTYZ01. Next base: position 45,344 of record CAVSRY010000009.1, read on the forward strand.
GCCCGATGGTCAAGGTGGCCAAGGCGTGAGCTCGCCGGGACTACTACGAAGTCCTCGGCGTCGAGCGGCGCGCGGACGAGCAGGAAATCAAGAGCGCCTACCGCAAGCAGGCCCTGAAATACCACCCGGATCGCAACGCCGGCGACAAGGAGGCCGAGGAACGCTTCAAGGAAGCGGCCGAAGCCTATGCCGTCCTCGGCGACGGGGAGAAGCGCGCGCGCTACGATCGCTTCGGCCACGCGGGGGTGCAGGGTGCCGGCGGCCAGGGTCCGGGCTTCAACGCGGACATCTTCGCGGACTTCTCGGACATCCTCGGCGACTTCTTCGGGTTCGGCGGCGGCCGTCGCGCGGGTCCGAGCCGAGGCGCCGATCTTCGCTACGACCTCGAGATCTCGTTCGAAGAGTCCTTCGCGGGCACGGAGAGCACGATCCAGATCCCGCGCGAGGAGACGTGCGAGACGTGCAAGGGCACGCGCGCCGCGAAGGGATCGTCAGCTGAGACCTGCCCTCAGTGCCGCGGCACCGGCCAACTGCGCTTCCAGCAGGGCTTCCTCGTCGTCGCCCGGCCGTGCGGCCAGTGCGGCGCGACCGGCCAGATCGTCCGCAATCCCTGCCCATCCTGCCGCGGCACCGGGCGCGTCGCCCGCGATCGGCGCGTGACGGTTCGGATTCCGGCGGGGATCGATGACGGTCAGCGGCTCCGCCTGCACGGCGAAGGCGAGCACGGCGCGGTTGGTGGTCCGACCGGCGACCTCTACGTGGTCATCCACGTCCGTCCGCATCCCGTGTTCCGCCGGGAAGAGGATGACCTCTTCGTCGAGGTACCGGTGCCCTATCCCACGATGGCGATGGGCGGATCGTTCAAGGTCGAGGGGCCCGCCGGGCCGCTCACCGTTGACGTGTCGGCGGGAACGCCGAGCGGTTCGGTCATCAGCGTTCCGCGGCAAGGGCATGCCGAGCGTGACCGGCCGCGGGCGCGGCAGCTTCCACGTGCGCGTCGTGGTCGACGTGCCCAAGAAGCTCAGCAAGGATCAGAAGAAGCTCGTCACCGAGCTCGGTCACACGATGCCCGTCGAGACCATCGAGGCCACGCCGCCCGATACCGACAGGGACAAGCCGTTTTTCGAGAAGGTGAAGGACCTGTTCGGCTAAGCCGATTCGCCATTTGTTATTGGTTATTGGCTATTTGTTATTGCATTGGCATTTGCTATTGCCGGTACTGTGGTCGAGCCGTCGGCGCAACCGTCGCAATAGCAAATGACCAATGGCACAATGCCCAATAACAAATAACCAATAACAAATAGCAAATGGATCGCCTGTTTCCCGCGCTGGAAATCGAGTGGCCCGCGCCGGTCGACTCGAGCGCATCGATCAGTTGATCGCAGCGCTGGATGACGAAGGACCGACTGCGGTCGAAGAGCGCTCATTCGGGCGTTGCGGTGTTCTTTCCGAGCGATGACCGGCGCAATCGCGCGCTCGAGATCGCTCGCGCCTTCGCTCCAGAAGCCAGCGTCACGTGCCGTCTCCATCTCGGACGAAGCCTGGGCGGAACGCAGTCAAGCGTCGCTCACCGCGATCCGTGTCGGCCGCGTTGTCGTGACGCCCCCGTGGGCGCGTGCGGATACGGCGTCGTCGGACGAAGACATCGTCGTCACGATCGTGCCGTCGATGGGGTTCGGGACGGGCCATCACGCGTCCACGCGTCTCTGTCTGCAGCTGCTTCAATCCGTGGCGTCACGACGCCCAGTCGGTGCTCGACGTCGGCACCGGTTCGGGCGTCCTCGCCATTGCGGCCTGGCGTCTCGGGGCGGCACGTGTGATCGGAATCGATGTCGATGCCGACGCTCTGACATCCGCTCGCGAAAACGTCGAGCTCAACGGCGCGGACGCGGCGGTGGAACTGCAGGTCGTCGATCTCGCTGACGCCTCGGACCAGTTCGGCGGCGGCTTCGACCTCGTCCTCGCGAACCTCACCGGCGCGATGCTCGAGCGGTTTGCGTCCGCGCTCGGATCGCTCGTCGCGCCAGGCGGGTCGCTCATCGTCAGCGGGTTTCAAATCGGAGAGGACGACAACGTGCTGCGGGCATTCGAAGGCGCGCGGTTCACGATGTCGGATCGTGGTGATGAGGATGGTTGGGTGGCGTTGCGCCTTTCAGGCCCCAGGCCTCAAGACTCAAGCCCCAAGCCTCGCGCCTAGCTCCACCCCCAGTGCGTCCACAGCGCGGCCAGGGCGACGGTGGGTGCCGCCTCCGCTCGAAGGATGCGCGGTCCAAGCGAGATGAACACTGCGCCCGCGGCCCGGCCGCGCTCCAGCTCGCCTGGCGCCCATCCCCCTTCCGGACCGACGAGCAGCAGGACTCGTTCGGCACGCGGCAGCGTGGTCACAGATCGCGCGGCGGCTGATGCCGGCTCCACGCACATGACGACCAGATCGAAGCCACGCGCGGACAGCAGCGCGTCGAAGGGCGACACGTCGCCGATCTCCGGCACGACGGCCCGGCCGCACTGACTGGCGGAGGCGCTCGCGACACGGCTCCACCGGTCGGTCGATCGGTTCTTCCACGCTCGCTCGGAGACGGCGACGTGGGCGGACACGAACGGCACGATGCGGGAGGCGCCCAGCATGGTCGCGTCACGGACCACCTCGTCCAGCTGGGTCCCTTTCAGCACGGCGACGCCAAGCGTGAGATGCACCGGCGGCTCGGCGAACGCCCGTTCGTTCGTTCAGCAGATCGATCGTGACACCGGACCGCGCGGCGGACGCGATGCGTCCCAACCATTCGCGCCCCTGACCGTCAAACACCACGACGTCATCGCCGGCCGACAGGCGCAGCACGCGCGTCAGGTGGTGGACCTCGGTCGCCCGTCACGAGTACGGACGGCGGTCTGAGCGCCAGGCGCGTGGACGCGATGCACGCGCAGATTGTGAACCAGATCGATATACTTTCACCGGTCATGGTCTTTCGCGGCCAAACGCTCGGCAAGTACCGATTGCTCGAGCCCGTCGGCAGTGGCGGCTTCGGTACGGTCTATCTTGCCGAGGACACCTGGATCGACAAGCGCGTCGCCATCAAGGTCCCGCACAAGCAGAACATGGACTTCGGCGAGCTGCTGCGCGAGCCTCGCCTGCTCGCCTCGTTGAACCATCCGAATATCGTCGGCGTGACGACTGCCGAGAAGCAGGACGGCGTGTTCTTCATCGTCATGGAGTACGTGCCGGGCGAGACGCTCGAGACGATCATCGACGAGCGCGGCCCGCTCGAGCTCGCCACGGCGCTCGACTACACGTGCCAGATCGCCAACGCCGTCGAGCATGCGCACAAGAGCGGCGTCATCCACCGCGATCTCCGGCCGGCGAACGTCTTCGTGACCGACCGCGGCCTGCTCAAGGTGGGCGACTTCGGCACGTCCCGATTCCTCGAGATCGCCGCCCACGGCACGACCGTCATCGGCAGCCCGCCCTACATGGCGCCCGAACAGTTCGAGGGCCGGGCGGTGTTCGCGTCCGACCTCTACTCGCTCGGCGTGACGATGTATCAGATGCTGACGGGCGGCCTGCCGTACGACACGCCGGCGCCGAGCGACCTCGAGCGCCTTCGCCGCGGTGAGCTCGTCTCGCCTCCCCGCACGCGCAACCCGGCGATCCCCAAGGTGATCGACGACATCGTGATGCGCGCGCTTGCGGGCGGACGTCTCGGCCCGGTATCAGCGGGCCGAGGACCTGCTGACCGATATCCTGAATGCGCGCAGCGAGCTCGTCCGCGCGTCACGCCGGCCGCCGTGGCGGCGCCGGCTGCGGCCGAGGGCGCCCGTCCGGCGGGCACCCGCCGGCCGGCGACGTCGCGGCACCGGACGCGCGAAATCGGCGGCGGACGGTTCTGCTGGCAGTGCCGGAAGCCCCTGCCGACACGCGGCGGGCGGTGCCCGTTCTGTGGCGAGAACCAGTAAGTAATACTGGTAAGATCGAGTCCGGCAGGGTTCCAGGCGGCGGCCTCGGCAATCCGGCCCGGTTCCCTTTAGGAGTCGCACATGGCTTTCGACCGCACCGCGAAGGTGTGGATCAATGGCAAGATCGTCGATTGGACGGACGCCACCATCCACATCGCCTCACACGTCGTCCACTACGGATCGGCGGTCTTCGAGGGCGCACGCTGTTACAAGACCCCCAAGGGCTCAGCGTTCTTCCGGCTGGACGCGCACATGCGGCGGCTGTACGACTCGGCCCGGATCTACCGGATGGACTACGAGCTCGACCGCGAGACGTTCACGCGCGGCGTGATCGACGTCGTCAAGGCGAACGGCGCTCGACGCGTGCTACATCCGCCCGATCATCTATCGCGGGTACAACGAGCTCGGCGTCAATCCCCTGCACGTGTCCCGTTGACGCCGCGATCCTCGTCTGGCAATGGGGCGCGTACCTCGGCCCCGAAGCGCTCGAGAAGGGCGTCGACGTCTGCGTGAGCTCGTGGGCCCGCAGCGCGCCGAACACGTTTCCGGCGATGGCGAAGTCGGCCGCCAACTACGCGAACTCCGCGCTGATCAAGATGGAAGCGGTGCTCGGCGGCTTCGCCGAGGGCATCGCGCTCGACCCGTCAGGCCACGTCAGTGAAGGCAGCGGCCAGAACCTCTTCCTCGTGCGCGACGACGTCGTCTACACGCCGCCGGTGGGCGCGTCGGTGCTGCCCGGGCATCACGCGCGACTCGGTCGTCACGCTCGCGCAGGATCTCGGATACCAGGTGAAGGAGCAGGACCTGCCGCGCGAGATGCTCTACATCGCCGACGAGCTGTTCTTCACCGGGACGGCCGCCGAGATTACGCCGATTCGCTCCGTCGATCGCATCCAGATCGGACCGGGCCACCGCGGTCCCAGTCACGACCGCGCTGCAGAACGCGTTCTTCGACTACGTCAACGGCGTGGTGCCGGACCGTCACAACTGGCTGACGCCGGTCGAGATTCCGGCGCGCCAGGCAGAGGCGACGGCCGCTGGTCGGAAGTCGTAGAACGGCGCCGAGCCGGACGCCGTACTCGGCAGGACTCGCCATGCTCAGCCGGCGCGAGTTGAGCCGCGCCGAGCTCACCACCAAGCTGATCGATCGCGGCTTCGCGTCGCGACGAGGTCGACGCCGCGGTCGAACGCCTCGCCGACAACCGTTCGGTGGACGACCGCCGGGCGGCCTTTGCGCACGTGCGCACCGCCAGCCGGCTGAAGGGCCGCGGGCGGCTGCGCATTCAGCGCGAGCTCGAAGCGCGCGGCTTCTCGCGCGAACTGACCCGCGAGGCCCTCGCCGAATTCCGCCGGACGAGGACGTCAACGCCATCAAACGGTTCATCGAGCGAAAGAGCCGGACCATCGACGACTCGCCCGCAGGCCGACGCCGGCTGTTCAATCAGCTTGCTGAGGCGGGGCTTCTCATCGGCGATGATTGCGAAAGTCTTAAAGAGTCTTGGGTCTTGAGTCTTGGGTCTTGGGCTGCCTGGCCCGGCCGATGCTCCGGTATCGACCCAAGCCGCAAGACTCGAGCCCCAAGCCGATACAATCTCTTCACTCACATGACCGGTCACGAGATTCGTCAGGGTTTTCTCGACTACTTCGCGCGCCAGGGACATCGCATCGTTCCATCGTCGTCGCTGATTCCGGCCGACGATCCGACGTTGCTCTTCACCAACGCCGGGATGAACCAGTTCAAGGACCTGTTCCTCGGCAAGGAGCGACGCGACTACCGGCGAGCCACGACGGCGCAGAAGTGCATGCGCGTGAGCGGCAAGCACAACGACCTCGACAACGTGGGGCCGTCCGACCGGCATCACACGTTCTTCGAGATGCTCGGCAACTTCTCGTTCGGCGACTACTTCAAGACGGACGCGATCGCGTTCGCGTGGGAGCTCCTGACGACGGTCTGGAAGCTCGAACCGGACCGGTTGTTTCCGACCATCTTCAAGGGCGAGGCCGGGCATTCCGCGCGACGACGAGGCGTTCGACGCTGTGGACGAAGTTCGTGCCGGCGTCGCGCATCACCGAGCTCGGCCTCGCGGACAACTTCTGGCAGATGGGCGAGACGGGGCCCTGCGGCCGCTGTTCGGAAATCATGTATTTCCGCGGCAACGCACATCCCTGCGATCAGCCGGTCTGCAAGGGCATCGAGTGCGACTGCGAGCGGTACGTCGAGGTCTGGAACAACGTGTTCATGGAGTTCGACCGCGGCGAAGGCGGCACGCTGACGCCGCTGCCGGCGAAGTCGATCGACACGGGCATGGGCCTCGAGCGGATCACGTCGGTCATTCAGGGCAAGCTGTCGACCTACGACACGGACTTTTTCCAGCCCATCCTCCGGGCGATCGCGGACCGCGCCGGCCGCACCTACACCGGCACGACGAGACCGCTCGACCACCCGGACGTCTCGATGCGGGTCGTCGCCGATCATCTGCGCGCGATGACGTTCCTCATCGCCGACGGCGTCCTGCCGTCGAACGAGTGGCGTGGCTACGTGCTGCGCAAGATCATGCGGCGAGCCATGCGGCACGGGAAGAAGCTCGGTCTCAGCGAGCCGTTCCTGCACGCGCTCGTGGACGTCGTCGTGCGCGAGATGGGCGCGAGCTATCCGGAGCTCGTCCGCCAGCGCGACGCGATCGTCCGTACCGTCCGCGCCGAGGAGGACCGATTTGATGCGGTGCTCACGAGCGGGCTGCCCCGCCTCGAGGAACTGCTGGATCGCATCAAGGCGTCCGGCGCTTCCGTCGTGCCGGGCGACGCGGTGTTCCGCCTCTACGACTCGCTCGGTGTCCCGCTCGATTTCGCGGAGGACCTCGCCGGCCAGCGTGGGCTCGTCCATCGATCGCGAAGGCTACGAGACGGCCATGGAGGCGCAGCGGGAGCGCGCCCGCGCCGGCAGCACGTTCGAGTCGAAGAAGGGCGTCTCGTTCGAGTATGCGAGCGACGCCGAGCGGCGTCGTGTCGAGGCTGTGGGTGATGGGTTCGAGGGCTATCACGACGACCGAAGTGCCCGATGCGACGGTCGTCGCCCTCTTCGATGACGCCCGCCGGCAGGTCGAGCGGCTCGAACGCGGGACGACTGGATTCGTCGTGCTCGACCGCACGCCGTTCTACGTCGAGTCCGGTGGCCAGGTCTCCGACACCGGCCAGCTCGTCACGTCTGACGGACGCGCCTGCAGCGTCACCGGCATGTCACGCCTCGCGCCTGGCGGCGCCCGCGGCACATCGCGTCGCGGTCGCGGCCTCTCTCACGCCCGGCGTGAGGGTCACGGCGCGCGTTGACGCGGGCGCTCGCGACGCGACGCGGCGCAATCACACGGCCACTCACCTCCTCCACGCGGCGCTCCGGCAACGGCTCGGCACCCACGTGCGTCAGGCCGGCTCGCTCGTCGCGCCGGACCGGCTCCGATTCGACTTCTCGCACTTCGAGGCGCTCACCGACGACGACACGCGGGAAATCGAGCGCGTGGTCAACGAGCACGTCTACGGCAACACGCCGGTGAACACCGAGGTGCGGAGCACCGAGGACGCGATTCGTGACGGCGCGATGGCGCTCTTCGGCGAGAAGTACGGCGATCGTGTCCGGGTCGTCACGGTTCCCGGATTCAGCGTCGAGCTGTGCGGCGGTACTCACGTCACGGGCGACCGGCGACATCGGTCCGTTCGTGATCACCGAGGAGTCCGGCGTCGCCGCGGGCGTTCGCCGAATCGAGGCGCTGACGGGCGCCGGCGCAGTCGCATATCTGCAGGCCCGCGACGCGGCACTCACCCGCACCCAGGCGGCGTTGAGCGTGCCCGCTACCCGAACTGGCGGACGCGGTCGCTCGACTGCAAGCGGAGGTGAAGCGCCTCACGCGCGAGAACGCGCAGCTGAAGACGAAGGTGGCGATGGGTGGCCCGCGAGCCGATCAGGACGACAGCGTCGCGATTGGCGACGCGCGGCTCGTCGCCCGCCGCGTCAGCGGGCTCGAGAAGGACGCGCTGCGCGGCCTGGCCGATTCGCTCCGCGACAAACTGAAGACCGGCGTCGTCGTGCTGGCCGCGGAGAACGACGGGAAGGCGCAGCTGCTGGTATCGGTGACGAAGGATCTCACCGGCCGCGTCAAGGCCGGTCAGCTCGTCAAGGAACTGGCGCCGCTGATCGGTGGAGGCGGCGGCGGGCGGCCGGACTTCGCGGAAGCGGGGGGCAAGGACCCTTCGGGGATCGATCAGCGTCCTCGCGCGCGCCAAAGAACTGGTCGACCAGCGCGCTCGGTGCCGGATAGGTCGAACCATTGCGGATCTGCGATCGCGATTGGGGATTGAATTGATGAGATTGAGGGATTCGGTGATTGCGGATCGAGATCGGTCGGAAGGCCGGTGGGTTTCAATCCTCAATCCGCAATCGCCCGATCATCAATGCAATCATCAATTTCAAATTACAAATCCTCAATTCCGTGGCAGAGGTCTTTCTCCATTGACTGAATCGATCCGCCTCGACGTCTGGCTCGACGTCGCGTGTCTGTTCAAGACGCGATCCGAGGCTCAGCAGGCCTGCAAGGGCGGCAAGGTGGACGTCAACGGGCGCTCGGCCAAGCCGCACCGGGACGTGAAGGCCGGAGACATCGTCGAAATCACCAGGACGCTGGGACGGAAGCAGCGGGTGGTCGTGCGGGCCGTGTTCGACCAGCACATCCCCAAGGCGCAGGCCCGCTCGCTCTACGAAGACACGACCCCGCCGCCATCGCCGGAGGAACAGGCCCTGCTGGACCTTCTGCGGGTCGCCAGACCGCACCACCGGCGCGACCTGGGCACAGCGGACCGGCGGGAACGTCGCCGGATCCGGTCGGAAAAGCAGGGCGACTGAGAACGGAGGAAACCGGGTTTCTCCTCAAGAAACCCGGTTTCTTCTATACTCAAGTGTTCGCGGTCCGCTCATGGACCGCTTCTGGCGGGCTCGGCCCGCAGGTAAGGACAGCACGTGGCTACGCGACATGCATCGGCGATGAAGGCTCATCGCCAGACCCTCAAGCGCACCGCGCACAATCGCGAACTGCGGTCGAAGCTCCGGACCGGGTTGAAGGCGATTCGCAGCGCGGTCACCGCCGGCGAGACGGACAAGGCGAAGACCCTGCTCCGCGAGACCTACTCGCTCGTGGACAAGATGTCGGGCAAGGGCATCATCCACGACAACGCGGCCGGCCGCTACAAGTCGCGGCTGGCGAAGAGCCTGGCCAAGTAAGAAAAGGGGTCGGGACGCTTTTTACGTCGAACGTAAAAAGCGTCCCGACCCCTTTTTCAGCGCCAGCCCCGGGACGCCGGGAGCCGGCGTCCGGTCAGCTCGACCACGAGTCGTTCCAGGAGCACGCGCTCCTCGCCTCCTGAGCTCTTCAAGCGCCAGATCCGTCCGAAGCAGAGCGTCCATCGCCGGCTTCACGCGGGACGCGTCGCCCTCCGCCAGCCGTGAGGACACCCACCATCGCAACTGCCCGAGCAGTTGATGCGGCGAGTCGCCGCGGTCGAAGCGGCGCCCGGTCTCGACGAGGGCCCGCGCAGGGTCGCCGTCGGCGATGGCGTTGATGACCGCCCAGTCGTCGTCCACGGTCTGCTCATCGGCGACCACTTCCATCACATCGTCCGCCGAGATGCGCTTACGGCCCTCGGTGAAGAGCAGCAGCCGTTCAACATCGCCGCGCAGCTTCGTGATGTCGTGCCCGGCCCGCGACACGAGCAGGCGGGCGGCGTCGGCGTCGATGGCGCGCCCCGAGCGCGTCAGTTCCTCCTGAAGCCACTCCTGCGCCGTCCGGCGTCCCTCACGGCGCGCCGCGGCGCCGTCCGCGGCAAGTCCGCCGAACTCCACGATCGTCGCCTTCGCGATGAGCTTCTTCGTCAGGCGCCGCGACCGGTCCATGTCCGCCGCCACGAACACGAGCACGGTGGTATCGACGGGCGCGTCCAGATACTCCTCGAGCGGCTCGAGGTCGGGCGCCTCGCCCGACGCGTCCTCGCTCGGCTTCCTCCTCGATCCCTTCGACAGGCTTCCCTGCCCTCTTCGGCTTCAGCAGGCGCTCCGCACGCAGCACGATCACGAGACGCCGATCGCCGAGCATCGGCAGCCCGCGGGCCGACGACACGATATTCACCGGCGACCCGCTCGCCTCGCCCGCATACACGTGGTCGACGGCGAACGGCCGGTCGGCAGGATCGACCGTGCTTTCGATGGCGTCCACCATGCGATCGACGAGCTTCACGTCTTCGCCAACCAGCACATAGACCGGCGCAAGGCGGCGATCCGCCACGTGCTTCTTGAGCGTGGCGAGGTCGATGGCAGGCACGAGCGTTAGAACGCCTCGAAGATGGCGGTGACGACGTCGCGCGCGAAGCGCTTCGCGAGCCGCTCCTTCGCGTTGGGGTTCTGGGTGAAGAACGCGGTGACGTCGGTCAGGTTATTGTCGGTCGTCACCTGATATTCCTCGGCCACGCGGAACGAAGGATTCGACCACAGCACGTTCTCGTTGTCGCGCATGTTCTTGAACTCGACGCTGGCGGTGACGATGATCGCAAACGCGGACGGCAATCGCTCCGGCGTGTAGGCGGTCGCGCGAAGCTCGACGGCGATCACGGTGCCGGTCAGCAGCCCATCCACACCCGACTCTTCCGGCTGCACGCGGTATTTCCCCTTGCTCTGGAATTCCGCGCGCACGGCGTCGCCGATCACGCGCTCGATCTCGGGCTCGATCGACTGATTCACGAAATACGGCACGCCGATGATGGTGATGTCCGCAGGCAGCGCGTTGCCACGGCCCGCCAGGGCGTAGCCGCATGACGAGGCCGCCAGACCGGCGACTGCCACACCGAAGGCCAGCGACAGCGAGACCAATCGGTCCGTCATGACGTCCCCTTTGCAGGTCTGACGACGATGTTCACGAGGCGGCCTTTGGCGACTACGACCTTCACGATCTCGGCGTTCTCGAGGTACGGCGCGACCGCGGGCGCGGCACGGGCGGCGGCCTCCATCTCGGACTCCGACGCGTCCTGGGAGATCTGGATGCGTGCCCGGACCTTCCCGTTGACCTGCACGGGTACCTCGACCAGGTCCTGACGGGCGGCGGCCTCGTCGTACGCCGGCCATCCGGCCGCGACGACGCCGCTCGTGTGGCCGAGGCCTTCCCAGAGCTCCTCCGCCAGGTGAGGCGTGAACGGCGAGAGCATCAGGACCAGCGCCTCACAGGCTTCGCGCAGCACGGCCGCGGTTTCCGGGCGGGAAATGACGGCCGGCGGCTCGTCCTCGCGACCGACGGGTCGCAGACCACGAGGCTCCGTAAACGCATAGATCTCGTTGACGAGCTCCATGAGCGCCGACACGGCGGTGTTGAGGTGCATGCGCGGATCGATATCGCGCGTGACGCGGCCGATGGTCGCGTGCGTTTTCTGCCGGAGCGCGCGCTCGCCGTCGTCGAGTGACATGCCAGCCGGCGCGCCCGCTCCGGCGAGCGCCGGCGTGACGTGATCCACGATCCGCCAGACGCGGCTGAGAAATCGGAACGCGCCCTCGAGGCCAGCGTCGGACCACTCGACTTCCTTCTCGGGCGGCGCGACGAACATGACGTAGAGCCGCAGCGCATCGGCGCCGTACTTGCCGATCATGTCGTCCGGATCGACGACGTTGCCCTTGGACTTGGACATGACGGCGCCGTGCCGCAACACCATGCCCTGGGTCAGCAACCGGTGGAATGGCTCGTCGATGCCCACGAGCCCGACGTCCCGGAACACGCGGCTGAAGAACCGCGAATAGATCAGGTGCAGGATGGCGTGCTCGACGCCGCCGCTGTAGAAATCGACCGGGCCCCAATACTTCACGCTCTCGGGCGAAAACGGCAGCTCGGTGTTCGACGCGTCGCAGAACCGGTAGAAGTACCACGACGAATCCACGAACGTGTCCATCGTGTCCGTCTCGCGGCGGGCGGGCCGTCCGCACACGGGACACGGCACGTTCACGAACTCCTGCGACGTGCCGCAGCGGCGAGTCGCCGCGCCCGGTGAACTCGACCACGTCGGGCAGCGTCGACGGGCAGCTGGTCGTCGGGAACGGGCACGAGGCCGCACTCCGGACAGTAAATGATCGGAATCGGCGTGCCCCAATACCGCTGGCGGGAAATGCCCCAGTCCTTCAGTCGGTACCTGAATGGCGCCCTGTCCGATGCCCTTCGTCCGGGCATCGGCCGTCATGCGTTTCCGTGCCTCCTGAGACGTGAGGCCCGAATACGGTCCAGAATCCGAGAGCGTGCCGTCGTCTTCGTAGGCGGCATCCAGGGTGTCGCTCGACAGCCCCCCGCCTTCCGGCTGAATGACCACGCGAACAGGCAGGCCGTATTTCCGGACGAACTCGAAGTCCCGCTGGTCGTGCGCCGGGACGGACATGACCGCGCCGGTGCCGTATTCGCCCAGCACGAAGTTGGCGACCCAGAGCGGCACTTTTTCGCCGGTGAACGGGTTCACCACCTCGTAGCCGGTGTCGACACCTTCCTTCTCGACCTCACCGGTCATCCGCCCCGAGCGGTCCTGCGCGCGGAAGCCGCGGCACGCGCTCGAAGCGTCTTCTCATTTGGCGAGCCCGCGGCCAGTCGATCGACAAGCGGATGCTCCGGCGCGAGAAAGACGCACGTGACGCCGTAGATGGTGTCGATCCGGGTCGTGAATACCTCGACGGCCTGGTCGGGCGCCGCGCCATGCACATCAATCAGCGGAAACCGGATGCGAGCGCCCTCGGATCGGCCGATCCAGTTGCGCTGCATCGTGAGCACCTTCTCGGGCCATTCCGTGAGGGTGCCGAGTGCATCGACCAGTTCGTCGGCGTAGGCGGTGATGCGCAGAAACCATTGCTCGAGATCGCGGATGGTGACCGGCGTCCCGCACCGCCAGCAGCCACCGTCCACGACCTGCTCGTTCGCGAGGACCGTTTGGCAGCTCTCGCACCAGTTGACGTTCGACCGCCGCCGGTACGCGAGCCCCTTCTGGAACATGCGCGTGAACAGCCACTGGTTCCAGCGGTAGTACTCGGGCAGACAGGTGGCGATCTCGCGCTCCCAGGCATAGCTGATGCCCAGGCGCTGGAGCTGGCCCTTCATGTGCGCGATGTTGTCGAGCGTCCAGGTCTTCGGATGGACGTTGTTCTTGATCGCGGCGTTCTCAGCGGGCAGGCCGAACGCGTCCCACCCGAACGGATGCAGGACGTTGTAGCCGCGCATCCGCATCGTGCGCGCCATGATGTCGCCGATCATGTAGTTGCGGACATGTCCGACGTGGGCATGGCCGGACGGATAGGCGAACATCTCGAGGCAGTAGAACTTCGGACGAGACGGATCCTCGGTGACCTCGAAGGCCCGGGTGTCCCGCCAGCGCGTCTGCCACTTCGTCTCGATCTCTCTGGGGCGATAGTCAGTCACAACAGTAGGTAGGTTGACCTTTTACCTTAGCACGCTGATTGTGGCGTCCAGGCACGCCCGCAACGCGTCGAGGTGGTAACCGCCCTCGGTGACCCACGCCGTTCGTCCATGGCAATGTCGATCGGCCGCGTCTTTCAACAGGCCTGCGAGACGCGAGTATCCCGACTCGGTGAGGCGCATGCCGGCGAGGGGATCGCGCGTGTGCGCGTCGTACCCGGCGGACACGAGAAGGATCTCCGGTTTGAACGCGTCAATCGCCGGAATCACCCGGCTCTCATACGCTCGGAGATAGACATCGTCGGTCGCACCGGCGGCAAGCGGCACGTTGAGCGTGGCGCCACGTCCCGCGCCCACGCCGGTTTCTTCTGCGGCGCCGGTGCCCGGATAGTACGGAAACTGGTGACTCGAAATATAGAGGACCGTCGGGTCGTCGTAGAACGAGTTCTGCGTTCCGTTACCGTGGTGTACGTCGATGTCGACAATCGCGACGCGCTCGACGCCGCCGGCTCGAAGGGCCGCAGCCGCGACAGCGATGTTGTTCAACAGGCAGAAGCCCATGGCGCGGTCGGCTTCGGCGTGATGTCCGGGCGGACGGACCAGCGCAAACGTCGAGATGCCCGCGTCGTAGGCCTCGCGAGCGGCATCGACCGCGGCGCCGGCACCAAGCAGCGCGATCTCATGAGACTCCGGACTCGTAAACGTGTCCGGGTCGAGCATGGCCGCACGACCCGCCGTCTTCTGCAGCGCGTCGAGATAGTCGACGCTGTGAATACGGGTCAATTCCTCAACCGTGGCGGGCCGAGGGGGCCGCACCGTGCCGCCAGCTTGGGAGAAGGCCTCGGCCGTGGCGTCGAACACGCCGGCCCGCTCCGGACCTTCCGGGTGTCCGGGTGGGGTCGTGTGTTCGGCGAAACGGGGGGAGGAGTAGAGAATCATGTGGTCCGAGGGTCCGAGAGGTCCGAGCGGTTCGTGAGACGTTAGGATATGCGACAACGATGACGCTCAGAATCCCCGTGATCGCGCTGGCAGCGATCGTTTCGTTCGCGCAAGGCCGGCCGTTCGATCGTGTCCGATCCGCCCATCACGTGCGACTCCTGCGAGGCGTGGAATGCGCCGCAGGCGCCGTTTCGCATCTTCGGGAACACGTACTACGTCGGCACCGCCGGTCTCTCCGCGGTGCTCATCACGTCGGCCAACGGCCTTATTCTCCTGGACGCTGCGCTCCCGCAGTCGGCGCGATTGATCGATCAGAACATTCGCGCGATGGGTTTCCGCACCGAGGACGTGAAACTGATCGTGAACTCGCACGCCCACTACGACCACGCCGGAGCCATTGCCGCACTCCAACGCGCGTCGGGCGCCGTCGTCGCGGCGAGTCCGTCGAGCGCCCGCGCGCTGGAGCAAGGCAAGCCGGTCTCCGACGACCCACAGGCTGGATCGAGTGCCTTTCCGCCGGCGAAATCCGTTCGCGTCGTGACTGACGGCGAGGTGTTGCGCATAGGCACGCTCGCGATCACCGCGCATTTCACCCCTGGCCACACCCCGGGCAGCACGACGTGGACGTGGCGGTCCTGCGAGGGTTCGAGGTGTCTGAACCTCGTCTATGCCGACAGTCTGAACTCAGTGTCGTTGCCCGGCTTCCGGTTCACCGGCGACGCGACGCATCCGAGCCGCGTCGAGTCGTTCCGCCAGAGCATCGCGAAGGTGGCGGCTCTGCCCTGTGACATCTTGGTCACGGTTCATCCAGAGTTCGCCGGCATGTCGAAGAAGCTGGCCCTCCGCGCACAGCAACCGGAGACCAATCCCTTTATCGACACCAACGCCTGCCGCGTCTACGCGGCGACGGCGTCGAAATCGCTCGACCGCCGCATCGCTGAAGAGCAGTGACCGCGTATGGAATCATGCTGAGATTCTGGGCACTCGTCGTCCTGTTTGGATCATTGACGATCTCCGGCTACTACCGCGTTCAGGCGAGGAAACTGAGCGGCGTGATCGAACGGAGACGCGAGGGCGGGCTTGTCCTGGCGGCGCGCGCGGCGGGCGGCCTCGGGGCATTCGGCTCCGTCCTTGCGCATGCACTGGTTCCGGGGGTCATGGGCTGGGCGACATTCACGGCCCCGGAGTGGGTGGCCTGGACCGGCGTCGTGACGGGAATGTTCGTGATCCCCGGAACGTACTGGGTCTTTTCGTCAATCGGCCGCAACGTCAGCGAGACCGTCCTGACCAAAGCGAGGCACGACCTGGTTCAACACGGTCCGTACCGCTGGATACGGCATCCGCTCTACACGGTGGGCACTCTGCTGCTGTTCGCGCTCGGGCTGATACTGACGAGCTGGCTGGTCTTGCTCTTCGCGCTCGTCGCCTTCGTCGTGTTCAGATTTGTCGTCGTGCCGATTGAAGAGCGACAGCTGATTGCAAAATTCGGCGAAGACTATCGCGCATACAGACGCCACACCGGCGCCATGCTTCCGCGAGTGTTGCCAACCTGACGTTCTGTGCTTTTGCCTTTTGCCTTACTCCAACATTCCCTTCGCCCGCTCCTCCAGCCGCGCAAGCGCGCGTTCCAACTCCTGCCGATGTCGCTCGATCGCCGACTCGTCGGCCTCCGTCGGCACGTCCATCGGATCGCCAATCGCGATCGCGACGTCGGAGCCGGGCTTCGGGACCTGGTGGCGATCCCAGCTGTTCACGCTCCAGAAAGACGCCGCCTCGATGTGAAAGGGCACGATCGGCTGGCCAGTCGCGCTGGCGAGCCAGATGGCGCCCGGCTGGGCCACGCGCTCCGGGCCCCGCGGACCGTCAATCGTGAACGCCGCAGGACGACCGGCACGCATCTCGCGCCGCAACTGCGCCAACGCGCGCGCACCACCGCGCGAGGTCGACCCGCGGGCCGTGTCGTAGCCGAATCTCCGAATGATTCGCGCGATCCATTCCCCGTCGAAGTTCTCGCTCGTGATGACGACGATTCCGCGATCGCGGAAGTAGAGGGTCGCGGTCAGAATCCGTCCGTGCCAGAAGGCGAAAATCGGCTGGCGCCCCTGCCGGGCGATGTCGTCGAGCACCTCTCGTCCGCGCTCGCGCCAGTTGTACGTCCCGCCCAGCGCTTCGATTACGGGGACGCCAACCGCCGAGATCGCGGCGACCTGCCAACGCCTGGATGTGGACAACATCACATGCCGATGTAGCGAGGGCCCTCGCCGCCCTCCGGCGGGACCCAGTCGATGATCTGGTACGGGTCCATGATGTCGCACGTCTTGCAGTGAACACAGTTCGACGGGTTCAAATGCAGGCGCTTGCCGCCCTGTCCGTCATCCACCATTTCGTACACGTGCGCCGGGCAGAAGCGCGTGCAGGGGTTCGCATATTCGGCGACGCAGCGAGTCCGACAAATGTCGAGATCGTGCACGATGAGATGCGACGGCTGGTCCTCGCGATGACGGGTGCCGGAGTAGTGCACGCTCGTCACGCGATCGAAGGTCAACGTGCGATCGATGGTCGCGGCAGGCCTGGGATTATCGCCGGCGGCGATCGGATCCGTCGCGTTTCCTCATATGCTCGTGACCGGCTCGCGATGGAACGGGATCTCGAAACCACCAGCCGCCGCTCACGAGCGACCATCCAGCGAACGCGAGGCCCGTGACGAGATGCTTCTCGAACATCTGGTGCACGTTTCTCACGGGATACAGTTCACGCCGAACGCCGCCGGCATCGATCGCATCCTGGTAGCCCTTCAGCGCGCCTTCTGACGTGTCGCCGGACCGGACGGCGCGGAACGCCGCGTCGGCCGCGAGCAAGCCAGTGCGCATGGCGAGGTGAATCCCCTTCAGCCGCATCGAGTTCAGGAACCCGCCGGCGTCGCCGGCGATCAATGCACCATCGAGGTGCACCTTCGGAATCGTGTGCCAGCCGCCCTCGGGTAAGGCCTTGGCGCCGTAGCGCACCCGTGCCCCGTCCTTCAGGAGCCCGGCCACGAGCGGATGTTGTTTGAACGTCTGGAACGCGAGGTACGGGTCGAACATCGGGTCCGGGTAGTCCAACCCCACGACGAGTCCGACCGACGCGAGGCCCTGCTCCAGCCCATACACAAAACCACCGCCGAATTCGCGTGGCGACAGCGGATAGCCCAACGTGTGGATCACCGCACCAGGGGCGAGGCGGCCAGCGGGCAGCTCCCAGAGTTCCTTCAGCCCGAGCGCGTAGACCTGCGGCAGACGTCCACGACCGAGATCGTGGTCCTTGATGAGGGTCTTTGTCAGATTGCCCCGAACGCCGTCACAGAAGATCGTGACCTTGGCTCGAACGTCGACGCCTGCCTGAAACGAGGTCCCCGGCTCGCCGTTCCGATTCAAGCCAAGGTCGCGGGTCCGGACGCCTGTGACACGCGGTCCATCGTGCAGCACCTCCGATGCCGAGATGCCCGTGATCAAATCCACGCCGCCGGCCTCCGCAACGCCTGCCAGCCATTTCACGAACGCATTGAGCGAAATGACGTAGTGCCCGTGATTGACCAGCGGAGGCGGCGTCCAGGGAAAGCGCCAACGGCGTTGGCGCGTCAGGAAGTACACCGCGTCGGTCGTGACCGGACACGAGAGGGGCGCACCGCGCTCCGCAAAGTCCGGCACGAGGTCCCGGAGCGCCGACGGATCCAGGACCGCGCCTGAGAGCGCGTGCGCGCCTGGCTCAGGCGCCTTATCGAGCACGGCGACCGAAAGCGGCTCGCCACCCTCGGTCTTCTGCAATGTGGACAAACGAATCGCGGCCGACAAGCCCGCGGGACCGCCACCGACGATCAGGACGTCGACATCCAGCTGTTCGCGTTCAGCCACGCACGAATCATAGCGGGGGTTTATCTGCCGAAATAGCCTTCACGCGCGCGCACTTCGAAGTTGCCAGGTTTCGTCACCTTGACGGAGATGTCGTGCCAGCCTGACGCCGCGACGTCGGTTGGCGTGAAGTACAGCACGTAACTGTGCCGGAAGTCCTCGATGGCACGTTGGAACGCCGTGACGATGCCGCCCACGTTCTGCGTCGGCTGGTAGAGCGAGCCGCCGGTGCGCGCCGCGGCCGAAGCCAGCGCTCCGATCGCTCCCACTGACGGCAGGTCGGTGCCCGACGGTCTCACAAGCGCAATGTGCACGATCGAATCCGTATGGCTCGCCAGTTCGGGCAGCGCGCCGTAGCCGAGGATGCTCGACGTGTCGTAGCCGTCGGTGAACACGAACACCAGGTGCCGCCGGTCCGATCTGAGCGCGCGCGCCAGCGCGAAGGCGAGCGCGTCGGCGAGCGACGTCGTGTCGCCCAGCTGAATCTGTTGCACTGGAGGCCGCTCGGACGGTGCCTGCATCGCCAGAATCTGCCGGACCTCCGCATCGAACGTGATCAACCGAATCTGCTCATTCGGCTGAAGCTGACCGACGATGGCCTGCACCTCACTGCGGAACAGCGGCAGGCTGTTGATCACGCTGCTGCTGGTGTCCACGACCAGCGTGACGTCGATCGGAACGGAGTCCGACGACACCAACCCCAAGGTCTGCGTGACGCCACGATCGGTCAGTGCGAAGTCCGATGATTGCAGCTCTCCCACCGTGCCGCCACCGGCGCGGACGGACACGTAGACCGGCACGACACCGGTGCTGGCGCTGAACACGGGTCCCTGCGCGCGTGGTGACGCCGATATCGCGATCGCGACGCCCGCGGTCAGGGCGACGAAGGTGCGCCTCATCGGAGCGCCTCTCTGAGCTGACGGACCAGGCGGGGGTATTCAGAGAAATCACCGACGTAGTACGTGCGCCAGGGATCCGAGGGCGCGACGTCGGCGACCAGAAACTCCTCCGCAGCCGCCTCGGCCTCGGATAGCTGATCGCTCTTCACGAGGAGCGCGACCAGAAGAGACGTTGCAGACTGTGCCCGCGGGACGAAACCGAGCGCGGCGCGGTAGGCGACTGCGGCCTCTTGCGTCCGCCCCAGGGCTCCCAAGGTCCACCCTGAGAATAGGTGCCCCAGATACCGTACGGGCACATTCTTGGTGAGCGACGGCAACCGGTCGAAATGCCCGAGCGCGGCGTCAGACTGGCCTTGCCGCAAGCGGACGTGGCCCAGCCGCAGGGTCGCTTCGGCAGCCAGCGTCTCGTGTGACGTCAGGCGCTCGAGCAGCCCAGCCGCTCGCTCCAGGTCGGCCGTGCGTTCGGCCAAGCGCGGCCCCCCGGCCTCGAGCCGCTGGGCGGCGATTGCGTCCCATCCAGTCGTGCTCTGAGAAAGGGTCGCCGATAGCCGGTCCGGCGTGTTCGCCGCCGACCTCTCCGCCCCGAGGGCCTCCGCCATCTGAAAGTGGGGGTCGTCCGGGAACCGTGTGCGCGCGAATCGAATGTGCGCGGTCGGCGCCGCTCCAGGCTTGCCGGACGCCGTGGTCTGGCCAACCCCCTCGACGAGGAAGGTCCATCGACCAAGCCCCTCGGAGATGGCGATTGACGCGCGCAGCCACAACGCCTCGATCGCACGCGGCGGCTGACGGCTCAACACGCCCCGCGCCCAGTTGAGCATCGCCGGCAGCACGCCCTGCCGGACACCCGCGTACTCGAGGGCGTAGAGCGCCGCAGCGAGCTGCCGCCGCTCTACCTGCGGCTGCCCGCTGGCGGTGATCCAGCGCTCAGCGTCCTCGAAATTGAAACGCGCCAGCTTCGGCGGACTGCCGACCGCCGCCTCGTAGTCACCCTTCAGGTACTGGTCGAGTGCTTCTCGTGTGGTGGGACCGCGCGGAACCGATCCGGACTTCGCCGGCGCAGGTGGCGTCTGGGCAACGCTGACAGGTGCCAGGGCGAGCAGCCCTGCGACAAGCGCGCATGCCACGACGACCCGCATGACCGACTCGTCATCCTTTCAGCGCCCGCTTGAACGGCTGGCTTTCAGCGCCGCTTCAACGGCTCGCTTTCAGCGCCGCGACCATCGCGGGCACGACCTCGAAGAGGTCCCCAACGATACCGTAGTCGGCCACCTCGAAGATCGGCGCTTCAGGATCTTTGTTGATCGCCACAATCGTCCGCGCGCCCTTCATGCCGACGATGTGCTGAATCGCGCCGGAGATGCCGAGCGCGATGTACAGCCGCGGCGCCACAGTCTGTCCCGAACTGCCAATCTGACGGTCCATGGGCAGCCAGCCGGCGTCACAGACCGGCCGGGACGCCGCGACCTCGGCGCCAAGGCCTTCGGCGAGCGCGCGCGCAAGCTCCAGGTGCTCCGGCGCTTTGATGCCGCGTCCGACAGCCACGATGCGGTCGGCCTGCGACAAGTCGACGGTCTGGCGGGCTTCGCGAATCGCGGGCTCGGGACGCTGTCGAACCTTGGATGAGTCCACATCCGCATCGACACGCGTGACGGCCGCCGCGGCAGTCGCCTTTTTCGCTTCGTCAGCGCGAAATGCGCCGACCTGGCAGGTGACGAGACCGGGCGGCGGTCCGTCGAGGACGACGTCGGCGTTCAACTTACCGCGGAACATCGGCCGCGTGAAGCGGACGCCGTCAGCGGCGGCAGCAATCGCAGTGCAATCGGTGACGAGGCCGCGGCTCAGCCTCGCGGCAAGGGCCGGCACGAAATCCCGGCTGCGATACGTGTGGGAAAACACGACCCACTCAACTGAACGCTGCGAGATGAATGCAGCGAGCGCACCCACGAAGGCGTCGGCCGTGTACTCCACCAGCGCCGAATGCACGAGCGCCGTCACGTTCGCGACGTCGTACGCGGACACCTCGCGACAGGCATCCTCGATGTCGTGACCAGGGACGACGACTTCCACTGGGCCGCCGAATCGACTCGCTGCAACGATGGCCTCGACCGAAACCGGGTGCAACCCATGCTCACGTGTTTCGGCAACGACAAGAATTGCCATGGTCACCGACCCTCGATGACCCGAGCGCGGTCGCGCAGGGTGCGCACAAGTTCCACCGCAGCCTCTGCCGGCGTTCCGCCGATCATCTCTGTCTTCTTGGCCCGTTCCGGCACGAACAGACGGACGATGCGCTGGGAGGGCGTGCCGGGCGAGGCGGGGACCGTCCGGATGTCCTTCTTCTTCGCGCCCATGATGCCCTTGAGGGTCGCGTAGCGCAGCTGGTTGATGCCGCTCTGGATCGTGAGCACGGCCGGAAGCGGCAGTGTGAGCCACTGCGACCAGCCGTTCTCCAGCTCCCGCTTGACCCTGAGCGTCGTGCCGCTCACCTCGATAGCCATCACGATCGATGCGTGCGGTGCGCCGAGCCACTCAGCCAGCATCACGCCGACCTGGCCGGCGCCCTGGTCGTCGGACTGGAGCCCGGTGAGCACGAGATCGGCGGTGTCGTCCCTGAGGGCGGCGGCGAGCGCGTGTGACGTCGTGTTCGAGTCGGCGGCGGCGAGGTGATCGCCGGCGACGTGGATGGCGCGATCGGCGCCGCGGGCGAGCGCCTCACGAAGGACCTGGGTGACACGCGCGGGACCGGCCGAGACCGCCACGACCTCGCCGCCGTGCTGCTCTCGCAGACGCAAGGCCGCCTCGAGCGCATAGGCGTCCGGCTCGTTCAGTTCCCAGCCGGCTTGCGCCTCATCGATCCACGAACCCGCCCGATCGAGTCTGACCGGCGACTCGCGGGTCACGACCTGTTTCAGGCAGACGGCGATGCGCACTACTCGTATCGCTTGAGGACGAGGGTCCCGTTGGTGCCGCCGAAGCCGAACGAGTTCGAGAGGGCGTAGCGAATGGCCAGCGGCCGTTTGGTCTTGGCGGCGTAGTCCAGATCGCACGCCGGGTCCGGAGCTTCGAGGTTGATCGTTGGCGGCGCGATCTGGTCCCGAACCGCCAGCGCGCAAATGCCGGCCTCGAGCCCTCCTGCGGCACCGAGCAGATGCCCGGTCATGGATTTGGTCGACGACATGACCAGCTTGTACGCATGATCGCCGAAGACGGTCTTCACCGCGAGCGTCTCGGTCGGATCGTTGATGGGGGTCGAGGTGCCGTGCGCGTTGATGTAGTCGACATCGGCCGGCGTGATGCCGGCCTTCCGCAGGGCCATGCGCATCGACCGGACGGCGCCGTTCGCATCCGGCGGCTGCGCCGTCAGATGATAGGCGTCGCCGGACAGACCGTAGCCGACGACCTCCGCGTAGATCGTCGCGCCGCGTCGGCGCGCCGTCTCGAGCTCTTCGAGGATGAGCATACCGGCGCCTTCACCCACGACGAAACCGTCACGATCCTTGTCGAACGGACGGCTCGCGTGCGCCGGATCGTCGTTGCGCGTGGACAGCGCCCGCATGGAGGCGAACCCGCCGACGCCCATTGGTGTAATCGAGGCCTCCGAGCCGCCCGCGATCATCACGTCGGCATCGCCCCGCCGGATGATCTCGAACGACTCCCCGATGGCATGCGCCGAGGCGGTGCACGCCGTGCACGTCGCGAGGTTCGGACCACGCGCGCCAAACCGGATCGACACCTGTCCGGCCGCCAGATTGATGATCGACGCGGGAATGAAGAACGGCGAGATGCGGCGAGGACCGCCGTTGATGAGCTCGAGGTGCTCGCGCTCGATCGTGCTGAACCCCCCGATGCCAGACGCGATGAAGACGCCGACCGTGTCGGCGTTCTCCGGCGTGATCTCGAGGCGCGCGTCCTTGACCGCGAACTCCGCGGCCGCCACGGCGAACTGGATGAAGACGTCCATCTTCTTGACGTCTTTCCGGTCGAGGTACTGCAGGGGGTCGAACCCCTTGACCTCACCCGCAATGCGCGCCGAGAAGTCCTTCGCGTCGAAGTGCGTGATGGGCCCGATGCCGTTTTGGCCGGCAAGAAGGGCCGCCCAGTTCGCCTCGGTTCCGATGCCGACCGAGGAAAGCAAGCCGACGCCGGTGACGACTACTCGCCTCGTCAATGCGGCCTACTTCTTCTTGGCGTGGCCCTCGATGTACTCGATGGCTTCCTTCACGCGGGTGATCTTCTCGGCATCCTCATCCGGGATCTCGATGCCGAATTCCTCTTCGAAGGCCATGACGAGTTCGACCGTGTCCAAAGAGTCGGCGCCAAGATCGTCGACGAACGAGGCATCCGGCGTCACTTCCTCTTCATCGACCCCCAGCTGCTCGACAATGATCTTCTTGACCTGATCCGCAACCGCCATTCAGTCCTCCTGCGCTACATGTACATGCCGCCGTTAACGGCGAGCACGTGTCCCGTAATATACGCTGCCTCGTCGGACGCAAGGAACGCGACCGCCGCGGCGACATCCTCCGGCGTTCCGAGCCGTTTGAGCGGAATCCGCTCGGCCCAGTCGTCGTGGGTGCTGCCTGCGAGCCCGCGCGTCATGTCCGTGTCGATCAAGCCCGGGGCCACGGCATTGACCGTGATATTACGCGACGCGACCTCCAGGGCAAGCGCTTTGGTGAAGCCAATCAAGCCGGCCTTGGACGCCGCGTAGTTGGCCTGACCGGCGTTGCCGGACTGCCCGACGACCGACGTCACGTTGATCACGCGCCCCGATCGCTGCTTGACCATCGATTTCAGGACCGCCTGGGTGCAGCTGAACGCCGCCGTGAGGTTCGTCGAGAGCACCGCGTCCCAGTCGTCGCGCTTCATCCGCAGCATCAACTGGTCGCGCGTGATCCCGGCATTGTTCACGAGGATATCGATCCGCTCCAGGCGCTCCAGGATGCTCGCGATCGCGGCCTGCACGGCCGCCGCGTCGGTCACGTCGAGCGTCATGCACTCGGCACGTCCGCCGTCCTGGACGATCTCGGCCACGACGGCTGCCGCATGGTCGCCGCGCGCCGCCGCCACGACGATGGCGCCTCGCGCGGCCAGCCCTCGCGCGATCGCCCGGCCGATGCCGCGGGACGCGCCGGTGACGAGGGCCACGCGGCCCGTCATCGTGGTCATGACAACCTGACTACTTCAGCACACTTCGCGGTCAGAGGCCAACTCCAAGCGCGTCCGTCACACGCTCGACGACGCGCCCCTCGACGAGCCTGACGGCCATCGCGATGCCGCTCTCGACCGCCCGCGCCGACGATCGGCCGTGGCCAACCAGCGTCAGACCGCGCACGCCGAGCAGCAGGCCCGCGCCATACTCGGCGTAGTCCACGCGCTGGCGGAACCGTTCGAACGCGCGGCGTGACAGGAGTGCGCCGATCTGCGAGACGAGCGCGCCGCCAAGCTCCTCACGGAGCATTTCCGTCAGCGCCTCGACGAGCCCCTCACCAACCTTCAGCGCGACGTTGCCGGTGAAGCCGTCGCACACGATCACGTCGGCGCGGCCCGTGAACAGCTCGCGCGCCTCGATGTTCCCGATGAAATTCAGGTCCGCCTTCCGCAGCCGCGCGTGCGTCTCTCGAATGAGGTCGTTGCCTTTTTCGGCCTCTTCGCCAATCGACAGCAACCCGACACGGGGCCGCTCGAGCAACAGCGACGCCGCCGCGTAGGCCGATCCCATCGTCGCGAACTGGACGAGATGGTCGGGGCGGCACTCGAGGTTGGCGCCGGCGTCGAGCAGGACCGCGGCGCCGGCGAGCGTCGGCATGGTGACGGCGAGCGCGGGGCGATCGACGCCCGACACGACGCCGAACGCCGCGTGGGCGGCCAGCACGGTCGCCCCCGAGTGGCCGGCGCTGAACATCGCGGCGGCGTCACCAGCGGCGACTGCGTCGACGGCAACGCGAATGGACGACCGGCGCTTTCGCCGCAGGGCAGGCAGCGGCGACTCGTGCATGGCCACGACGTCCGGCGCGTCGAGCACGCGAATGGAGGCGCGGGCCGCCGGATCGTACCGCGCGAGCTCGGCATCGAGAATCGCTTCCGGGCCGACGAGCAAGACACCAATGCTCGCACGCGCCGCCGCCAGCACGGCCCCTTCGACGGCCGCGCCGGGAGCCCGATCCCCGCCCATCGCGTCAACGGCGATGACAGTGGACATGGGTGGACATGGGACAAGTTAGAAGTTAGAAGCCAGAAGTCAGAAGTGACTGACGGCCTTCGGCCGTGCATGTCTTCTCGGAACCGCAAGTGGCCAGTAGCTTCTGACTTCTAACTTCTAACTTCGAACTTGTCGGAGCCTATTCTTCTTCGACCGCCCTGACCTGCCGGCCGCGGTAATACCCGCAGTTCTTGCAGACGATGTGCGGCAGCTTGAGCTCGTGACACTGTGGGCACTCACTCGTGCCGATGGGCTTGAGCGCATCGTGCGTGCGGCGCTTGGCGGTGCGTGTCTTGGAATGGCGACGTTTAGGATTAGGCATCGGAAATCTTCGTCCTGAAATCTACTGTCTGCCGGTCAACCGCTTCAACGCGTCCAGACGCGGGTCCGTCCACTCCGTCTGACACGTGCACGTCTCGCGGTTGCGATTGATTCCGCAGACCGGACACAACCCCTTGCAATCCGGCCGGCACAGCGGCTTCATCGGCAGCGCCAGGTAGAACTGCTCGCGCATCAGCTCGGCGAGATCGAGCGTTTCGTCCTTGTAGAACGACACGCCGAGATCCTCATCGGCGACTTCCTGTTCGCCCGCGCCCGCATTCGCGACCGCCGGCAGGAACAGGGCATCGAACGCCGCGTCGAGCGGGATATCGAACGGCTCGAGGCACCGGCTGCAATCCAGCTGCAGCGTCGTCGCCACCCGCCCGGTCACCCGCACCTTCGTGGCGTCCTTGTGAATCTCCACGTCGAGATCCACCGGCGCCCCGAGGCGAAACTCTTCCTCGACCGGGAACTCGGACGGCTCGAAACGCCGCGTCAGCCGGTCTGTGCCAGTACGGAGCCGGCTGACATCGTAAAGCATGCTCATGGTGCCGAACCCGACAGGCCGGGCAAACCGTCATCTTACCATCCCCTGAAGAACGGCGATGGCTGAAATCGCCCCGGTTTCAGGCCCTGGCCAGGCCGTTCAGGGCCGGCGCCGGTAGACGTGCACCGGGGCAGAAAACCCGTCCAGCTCGTCGTAGGCCGTTCCG
This sequence comes from uncultured Acidobacteriota bacterium, assembly GCA_963730485.1. Lineage (GTDB taxonomy): Bacteria > Acidobacteriota > Vicinamibacteria > Vicinamibacterales > SCN-69-37 > CAVTYZ01. Next base: position 71,720 of record CAVSRY010000009.1, read on the forward strand.
TCAAGCTCGAGGGTCCTGCCTGACAGCCTGACGGCCTCCTGATGGATGAGGCTGCCTCCATCCAACCGGACGACATAGCCAGGCCGCTCACGTTCAACGCGGGAGAGGTCGGCCGGCTGGCGAATGCGTATCGCCTGCTCCTCGAGCAGCCCGCTATAGAAGACCAGCGGCAGGTCCAGGAAGGTCTTCTCGTCGGTATCCACAACGAGGCCGTTCGCGCCTGGGACGACCGTCGAACGCACGAATGCGGCGGCAGACATCACGGCTCGACGATTGGTCGACGCCGGACTGATCGGTCGGATGACGTTCGGAACGAGGCCATCGTGTCTGAAGGTGACCCAGCCGATCGACGACCGGGACTCCCAGCGCGAGAACAGCCGCGGCCCGAGCGAGCGAACGCGCTCGCACTACTCCCCCACCACCGGGTTGCCACACGGTGGCCGTCCCACACGAAGACGAGCATCAACGCGAGCGAGACGGCCATGAAGCGCGTCAACGGAACGAAATCGCCGAAGATCGTGGTTCGAACGGCGTAGTACAGGATGGGCGCTGAGAGCATCACGATGACCCAGCGAACAGTCCGGCGCTCGCGCCAGACGGCCACGATACCCACGAAGCTGAACGCCGCCACGCCCGGTGTCAGTGTCACCAACGCCATCACCGGCCAGAACCCGATGCCTTGCGCTCGAAGCCACAGCTCGCGCCAGAACCCGCCGTAGGTTGCCGCCCAGCGGCTGTGTTCGCCGTTGATGTAGTCAAACGGAAACGTCGGGTCGCCATGCATTTGGTAGTTGCCGATCATCCACATGACCGGAAACAACAGACACGCCGCGACGAAGCCGCCGAGCTGACGCCGGCTCAGCGAAGTATGCGAGCCGATCAGGAGCACAGCGGCCGCGAGGACGGGTGGATACATCCATGCGTCGTAGCGGACGGCTTCGGCGAGGTTGAGCCAGACGGCGGCCCACACGAGACCGCGCGAGCGGCCGGTCTCCAGCGCGGAAGCGAACGCAGATAGGGCCGAAAGCATCAGAAAGATGGCGACCGATTCGCTGGCGGCCGTCGTCGAGAACTGGATGATGAAGCCCCCAGACCGCAAGGCCCAGGCACGCGACGACACCCGCCTGCCATCCGGCGAGGCGACGAGCCAGCCGGTAGAGCGGCACGACGGTCAGCACGCCACAGAGCAGACTGACGATCCGGCCGGCGATTTCGCGGTCGGCGAACGCCGTGGCCAGTCCGACCAGGTAGAGGTGCAGCGGCCCGTACTGGCCTGCGCCGTCGCCGAAGGCCGTGATCAGATGCGGATTCGCCATCCAGCGCTCACCCATTTCGGTGCGCGAGATGGCGTCCCCGTAGAGATTTTCGTTGAACGGCAGGAGGCGCAGGCGCGGAAGCGCGACCACGGCCATCATGCCGGCGGTCACTATCCAGGCGCGTGGCTCGCGGGCAGGGGTGTTCAGGGACTACACGCTCCAGGATCGCGGGACGAACAACTCTTCGAAGAGCGACACGGCGTATCGATCGGTCATGCCCGCCAGGAAGTCCTTCGCCGCGACGTCGACGCCTTCCTCGGCCATGGTCGTCGCATCCAGATACTGCTCAGGCTTGGAATGAAGGGCCTCCCAGATGCCGCCGAGCACACCTGACGCCTTCTTGAACTCTGCGGTCGCGACGGGATTCTCGTAGACGGCGGCGAAGAGAAACTCGCGAAGCTCGAGCGTCGCGCCCAGGATTTCGTCACTCATCCGGATCTCGCTGAGCGCGCCGTCGAGGGTCCGATGGACGACGTCGGTGACCATCGCATTGATCCGTTGTGAGGACTGCGACCGAGGACGGCCGTCGCGGACGACGGAAGCGCGTCCTCCGCGAGCACGCCGGCTCGCACCGCATCGTCGATGTCGTGGTTCACGTACGCGATGATGTCGGCGACCCGCGCGATCTGTCCCTCAATCGTGCTCGCCCGATCCTGTTTCGGCGCGCCGACGGGCAGCCCGTGCTTGCCTTTCGAATGGTGGGCGATGCCATCGCGCACCTCCCACGTCAGATTCAACCCCAGCCGTCCGTTCTCGAGGACGTCCACGATCCGGAGGCTCTGCGCGTAGTGACTGAAGCCGCCGGGCGCGAGCCGATCGATCACGCGTTCGCCGGCATGGCCGAACGGCGGATGTCCCAGGTCGTGGCCGAGCGCGATGGCCTCCGTCAGCTCCTCGTGCAGGCGCAGAACCTTCGCGATGCTCCGCGCAATCTGCGAGACCTCGAGCGTGTGCGTCAGCCGGGTGCGGTAGTGATCGCCCGTCGGTGCGAAGAACACCTGGGTCTTGTGTTTCAGCCGTCGGAACGCCTTGGAGTGAATGACCCGATCCCGGTCACGTTGAAACGCCGGACGGATTGGATCCTCGGGCTCCGGCCGGCGGCGCCCCTTCGTGTCTGCGCTCTTCGCCGCCTGCAGCGCGAGAAACTCCCGCTCGCGCGCCTCCAGGTCTTCGCGGATGGTGGACATCGAGAGGAATCGTATCGTAGGCAGGCTCAGGGCTTGGGGCTCAGGCTTAGGGCTTAGGGCCGGCCAGGAACTCTGCGGACCAGCGCCAGCGCCTGACGCTGCGCCTCCGGCGTCTCCCCGGGCGCCTCGAGCCACATCACGCCGGGCTCCTTGCGGAACCAGGTCACCTGGCGCTTGGCGTAGCGCATGTTCTCTCGCACGACCAACTCGCGCGTGGCGGCGAGATCCCGGACGCCGTTCAGGTAGTCGACGACCTGGCGGTAGACCAGGCCGCTGAACGCGTGGGCCGAGAGTGGCACTCCGCGGGCGACGAGCTGGCGGACTTCGTCGACGACGCCGCGCTCGAACTGCTCGTCTACCCGCCGGCTCACCCGATCGAGCAACGCCGGCCGCGGGACGTTCACACCGATCGTCGAGCGTCTCCAGCGCACCAGCCGGCGAGACGGTGTCCGAGAAGTGATCCGTCAGCGGCCGCCCCGTCAGCAGGTAGACCTCCAGTGCGCGAACGAGGCGCTTGCTGTCCCGCGGCTGAATTCGTCGTCCCGACGGCTCCGTCAACGCGCGTCAGCCAGCGATGCAGCGACTCCACACCTCGGCGATCCGCGACGCCGTTGAGACGCGCGCGCAGCGACTCATCACGGCCAGGCCCTGGAAATATTCCGCGAACGAGGGCGCGGAGATAGAACCCCGTCCCACCAACGACGATCGGGAGACGACTTCGCGCGGAGATGTTGGCCACCGCGGCGGCCGCGTCCACTCCGTAGCGCGCGGCTGAATACACCTCGGTGGGCTCGACCACGTCGATGAGGTGGTGCGGAATGCCACGGCGCTGTCCGGCGTCGAGCTTGTCGGTGCCGATGTCGAGGCCGCGATAGACCGCCGTCGAGTCGCAGGAAATGATCTCGCCGTCGAAGGCCGCGGCAATCGCGAGCGACAGTGCGCTCTTGCCGCTGGCCGTCGGGCCAACGACTGCGACGAGCCGCATCAGGGACTTTCCCTGACCGGCTCGTTGTAGCGGAACGTGACGACGAATGGCGCGCGGTCGTCCGGGAAATCCGGCGGAAGAACGGCGGTCGGATTCGACAGCTTGATCGAATTCAGCGCGGAGAGGGTCAGCGCGTCGATCGCGGCGGGCTGCACGACGCGCAGGTCGACGATCGCCCCGTTTCGCAGGACGGTGAACTGAATGACGACGTGTCCCCGGGTGAGCTCGGCGACTTGAGGGATGAGCCAGTTGCGCCGCACCTGTGCGACGAAGCGACGAAGCCAGGGGCCGAAGTCCGCGCCCTTCGCGTCGAACTGAATGTCCGCGTTCTGGTCGGTGGCGCCGCCCAGTGCGTTGTCGTAGTTGCTGTCTTGCAGATACTGCTGCAGGTTACGAAGCGCCCGTCCCACGTTGGGCGCCGGCGGCGTCGGCGGCGATGGTTGTCTTGCCTCGGTGTAGAGCCCGGCACTGTTCTCCGGGAATACGCTCAGCGGGCGGCGACGGCGGTGGCGAGGCTGCCGGTTCGGGCGGCTCGGGCGGCCCACCGACGACTTTCTCAGGCGTATTGCCGCGCGAGAGCGGCGCCTCGTTCTGCGGCACCGGCGCGCGCTCGCGGGTCGCGCTCCGGCGATCGATGTCCGACAGTTCCGCTTGCAGCTTCGCCAGTTCCTGCCGATCGATCGCCGGCAGCATCTGCACGTACTTGAGCGGTTCCTTGTTGACGGGCACGGGAACCACCTGCTCGGCCGCCGCCTCGAACCACTCGGTCGGGCCGAACAGGATGACCAGCAGCATGAGGCCGTGGAGGAGGAGCGACAGCAGGACACCTTCGCGGACCGAAATGACAGACGGCACCCGCGGGGTGTCAGGCCGATAATCCTCCAAGTCTAGGTACATCAGCGCTTTGTTGGCAGTATAGCGGCTGTGGGCACACGCGTCCCGTGAGCCCCGGCAGGGTGTGGCACCCCCTTAGACGTATCGGTCGAAGCGCAGGTCTGGAAAATGGAAAAAGTGGCCGGGTGAATTTTCGTTCCTCGCAAAATTCACCCGGCCACGTCTTGGGCCTCTGGTGGCGATGTACAGCCAGACGATGCCGAAGGTCAGCGGCTGGCTTCGCACGTCGTCGAATCCCGCGGACCGGAGCAAGTCGGCGAAGGCCTCTCCAGCGGGAAAGTGCATGACGGACTCAGGCAGGTAACTGTAGGCGTCGGAATGCCGCGAGATCGCCCGGCCCACGAGGGGCAGGACGTACTTGAAGTACCACAAGTACATCGTCCGAATGCCCGGGATCCTGGGTGCGCCGAATTCGAGAATGGCAAGTTGCCCTCCAGGCACGAGCACACGATGAAGCTCGCGGCACGCCTGAACGGGATCGACGACGTTGCGGATGCCGAAGGCCACAGTGGCGACGTCGGCCGACCAGTCGGGTAGAGGCAATCGGGTCGCGTCTCCGCGCGCGAGGCGAATGCGAGCTGCCAGCGACGCCTCATGAATCTTTCGCTGGGCCAGCCGGAGCATCTCGGACGAAAAATCGACACCAATGACATCGCGCGCGTGACCGCTCGACGACGTCGCCGCCTCGATGGCGAGATCGGCCGTGCCCGTACAGACGTCAAGCACGCGCTCGCGACCCGTGAGTTTCAGTTCGCGAATGGCGTGCCGCCGCCAGCGCCGGTCGAGGCCGGCGCTCAGCAGATGGTTGAGCCGGTCGTATCGGCGGGCAATCCCGTCGAACATCCGCGCGATGCGCTCGGGCTCTTTCGACAGGCTCGCGCCCGTCGCCTGCGTGTCGTCACTCGCCCTTCCAAGCCGGAAACAGGGTCTGTTCGAACCCGAGGGCGTTGAGGATCTTTCCGGCCAGAAACGACGCCAGGTCGTCGATGGTCGCCGGCTGCTGGTAGAACGCCGGCATGGCCGGCAGAATCATCGCGCCCGCTTCCGCACAGGCCACCATGTTGCGGAGCTCAGGAAGGCTCATCGGCGTCTCACGGGGCACGAGGACCAGACGCCGGCGCTCCTTCAGCATGACGTCGGCAGCGCGCTCGATGAGGTTGCGCGAGAGGCCGTGCGCAACACCGGCGAGCGTCTTCATCGAGCACGGCACGATCACCATCCCATCGCACCGGTGACTGCCGCTCGCCAGCGTCGCGCCCAGATCCCGGTTGCTGTGCAGGACGAAACTGCCTGTGCGCACGGCTTCGCCATAGCGCTCGACGAGCAGTTCCTGCAGTCGCTCGACCTTTGGCGTTGGGTCCGAGCTCGTCCATCAACAGGCGCCGGCCGTAGTCGCTGAACACGACCTCGAGCTCGCATCCAATCTCGAGGAGCGCGGCCATCGTCCGCACCGCGTAGATCGCGCCGCTCGCTCCTGTCACACCGACCGCGATGCGGCGGCGCACCGCCCGGCGTCTCGCTCACCCGGTCATTCCCTTCCCGAGGTACACGTCGAGCGCCGTCGCGGCGAAGTACAGCACGCCGACCCATCCGTTCATATCGAACGCCCGCTTGACTTGGGAGAGGTCGTCAGCGCTCACGAGCGATTGTTCGTAGACGAGGAGCAACGCGACGATGACGACACCAGCAGTGTAGACGGCGCCGAGACCGGAGATCACGCCGAGCGTCGCAAGCGACACGACGGTGACGACGTGAAGCGCGCGCGAGATCCACAGGGACCGCGGCACGCCGTAGCGGACCGGAATCGACCGCAATCCCTCGCGACGGTCGAACTCGACGTCCTGACACGCGTACAAGACATCAAAGCCTGCGACCCACGTGCCGATCGCGACGCCGAGCAGCCAGGGATCCCAACGCGCCGGTCCGCCGGCGGCGATCCAACCGCCCACCGGTGCGACGGCCATCGCGAGGCCCAGATACAGCTGCGTGTACGTCGTGTAGCGCTTCGCCATCGAGTACCAGAACACGATCGCCAGCGCGACCGGCGACAGCCACAGGCACGTCGGGCCGAGTTGGGCGGCGAACAGCACGAAGGCCGTCGACGATATCGCGACGAAAGTGACGGCCTCGCGCCGGGACATGTGACCCTGCGGGAGTTCCCGCATCGCGGTCCGCGGATTCCGTGCGTCGAACGACGCGTCAACGAGCCGATTGAACCCCATGGCCGCGCTGCGGGCGGCAACCATGCAGCCGACAATCCACACGACGCGCATCCAGCCGAATGGGACGAGCCTGAACGCCAGCAGCGCGCCGGTCAGCGCAAACGGTAGGGCAAACACCGAGTGGCTGAAGCGTACGAACGACGCGTACGTGTGGAGGCGAGCCAGCATGTCAGACGGTCACGGGGTGGATACACGACGCCGGCACATCACCGACGAGATATTCTTCCACATCAGTGATCCCGCGCGGCACCTCGACGCTGATGAGCGCCGCGCGCTTGCCCGCCGCGATCGTGCCGTAGTTGCGACCCAGACCCAACGCCCGCGCGCCCACGCGCGTCGCGCTCTCGAGAATCGAGGCGGCGGTCACCTCGGGAGCGATCCGCCGCATCTCGGACAACTCCTCGAACATGTTGAGCGACGACGTGGACGCCAGGCTGTCGGTGCCGACGGCAACCGGCACACCGGCGGCGTAGAAATGCGAGAGACGTGGCGGTCCGGCTCCCACCCACTCGTTGCTGCGTGGGCAGGTCACAACGACGGCGCCGGCCTGGCGCAGCCGTTCGAGTCCCTGGTCGGAGAGATGCACCGCGTGAACGACCATCACGCCGGGACGAAGGTACCCGACCTCGGCGAGGTATTGCACCGGGTCGCAGGCGGGAACGCGCCACGCGTCGGTCCAGACGCCAAGCGCCTCCAGCATGTTGCGAATCGGCCCGCGCCCGGTGCGCAGGAACTCGACCTCTTCCGGTGACTCGGCGAGATGGACCGCCAGGGGCGCGCTGCGAGCGTTCCTCGCAATTTCACCGAACAGCGCCGGCGAGACCGAATAGGGCGCGTGGGCGACAACGGAAAACTCGATCGGCGCGGGTTCATTGTCGAGGTCCGGTACCGGCGGTCGCCGCCGTCAGCCGATTGTCCCACTCATCGACGCGCCGCCACGCGTCCCGCACCAGCGTAGACGGTGTGGCGACGGAGAATCCGATCAGCTCGTGAAACACCACACCACCGAGGTCAGCCTCGCGGAGCATCCCTGCCGTCGTCAGTGTGTTCGAGATGTCGCCGACGAGCACGGTGCCGGTCGCGCGCATCGATCGGGCCGCGTCGAGCGCGGCGGCCACTTCAGCGGCGGCGCCGCCCGGCGCACCTTCCCGCCGGACGCGCATGAGCGTGCGGATCCACTGATCCATCGTGCCGGCCGGCGGCACGCGGCCAGCCAGCCAACTCAGTTCCAGATGTGTGTGGGCGTTGACCAGGCCAGGAAGGATCGCGACATCGCCGAGGTCGCGCGCGGCCACAGGCGGCGTGCCGCCACCCACGCGCAGGATTCGGCCGCCTGCCACCTCAATCCATCCGCCTTCGATGGGCGGTCGATCGATTGGCAGAACCCAACGCGACCGAATGATCGTCGAACGTGCGATCGTCAGTTCCTTCGACGCTTGGCGTCGGCACTTCGTGCTTCGTAGGCTCGAAGATCCTCGGCCTCACCGGCCTCGCCGTCGGACCGGGCCACGGCCAGCTCGTGCATACGCGGTACATCACGAAGTCGGAAGACCGGGTCGCCGAGGATGTCGTAGTGCATGTTCCGGCGTTTCGCCGTGAACCCGGCGTTCTCGATGTTCCGCACGACCTCGAACTCGTCCATGCAGTACTCGGCGCCGGCGGCCCGCACGACGTTCTCTTCGATCATGACACTGCCCATGTCGTTCGCGCCGTAAGCGAGGCTGAGCTGCCCGACTTTTCCACCCTGCGTGACCCACGACGCCTGCAGGTTGTCGAAGTTGTCGAGGACGAGACGGGCCAGCGCGAGCGTCCGGACGTATTCGACACCGGTCGCTTCGACGCCGCCGAGCTCGGTGTGCTCGGGCTGATAGCTCCAGGCGATGAACGCGGTGAATCCGCCCGTTTCGTCCTGCAGATCGCGCAGCCGAAACAAGTGCTCGAGGCGTTCCTCGAGCGTCTCGACCGTCCCATACATCATCGTCGCGGTGGTCCGGAGGCCGGCGCGATGCGCGTGGCGCATGACGTCGAGCCACTCGTCAGCGGTCGCCTTGTTGTAGCAGTTCAAGATTCGCCGGACACGATCGACCAGGATCTCGGCGCCGCCACCCGGGATGCTGTCCAGGCCGGCCTCGACCAAACGGTCGATCACGGCCGGCACGGGCAACTGCGACAGACGCGAGATGTGGATGACTTCGGGTGGCGACAACGCGTGCAGGCGGAAATCAGGGAAGCGCTGCTTCACCGCCGAAAACAGGTCTTCGTACCACTTCAACGGAACGTCAGGGTTGTGACCGCCCTGGAGCAGCAGTTGCGCGCCGCCCAGACGAATCGTCTCTTCGATCTTTCTGAAGATCTCCTCGAAACCCAGCGTGTAGCCTTCGCTCGACCCGACCGGGCGGTAGAACGCGCAGAAACGGCAACGCGCGATGCAGACGTTCGTGTAGTTGACGTTGCGGTCGATGATGTAGGTGACGACGCCGCCGGGATGCTTGCGGCGGCGGACGCCGTCGGCCAGGCGACCCAGCAGCCGGGTCGGCGCTGAGGTGTAGAGCTCGAGCGCCTCGTCGCGCGAAATGCGGCTGCCGCGATCGACGCGCTCAGCGATGTGGCCGACCGGCATCGGTCCCCATTATGGCTGATTGGCCGGCGTCGAAGAACGCGGGCTCGGCGGCCCGGTCAACGAGACCAAGACGCGCCGCCTCGCTGTAGAACGTGCGCAGGCCGTCGAGCGCCCTCGCCGTCAGCCGGAACGCCAGGTTCTCGCGAAGGTAGCGCTGGGCCGTCGGCACGCGGGCGGGATCGTGCGAACAGTACGCTGCCGCAATCGCGTCCGAGTGCGCCATGCCGTCTTCTGCAGCGGCCTCGAGCAACGTCACGGTGTCCGCCCTCACGGCGTCCGGCCGGCCGGACCAGAACGCCCAGACAAACGGCAGCCCCGTCATCTCGGTCCACATCGCCCCGAGATCGATCTTTTCGGCCGCGTGTGCCCGGTGGTCCGCAAAGAGCGCCATGTCGCCGATGATCAGCGCCGCGTCGGCCGACGCGAGCATCGCACCAAGGTCCGGCGAATGCGGAACGAATCCTGGCGAGATTAGGAACCGCCGCGCGCAAAGAATTCGAATGAGCGCGACGGACGTTCTGGATGACGTGTCGAGCGCGATGCTCGTCACCTCACCGAGGGGCTTCTTCGTGAAGAGCGCCACCGACGCCACCGGCCCGTCGGACCCGATGCAGACACCGCGGCACAATCCGATCGCCGGGCCTGTCGAGCCACGCGATGGACGGGATCATGCCGAGGTCGATCTCGCCGCTGGCGAGCAGGCGCGCGCACGCGGAGGGCACGTCGAATCGGAGCGTGACGGCGTCGGGCCTCCGCTCGAGTCCGTAGACGAGCGGCCGAACATTCAGGTAGCTGACCGCGCCGAGCCGAACAGGACCAGTCACGACGTGGGCTCGTAGCGGCCGTTGCGTTCGACCGGCTCTCCTGCGGCGGCGCGAATCTGCCGGCGGATGTCTTCGATCGGCGATCGCCGGGCCCCGAGACCGGCCGCGTCTGTCGCGGCCACGCCATCGACGTCATTGGCGCCGTACATCAGCGCCACCTGGGCCAGCTTCGGGCCGTACAGCGGCCAATCGACCTGGATGTACGGAATCGTCGAACACACCAGACGCGCCACGGCGACCGTGCGCACGTCATCGTAGCCAGTCGCGGGCTGGTCGGCCGCGTCATGCCGCGGCAGTGGCGCGAACGCCTGAACGCCACTCGACGTCGCCCGGACGGCCGCGGCCCGCTCGATCAGCGGAGTCGCTCACCGAGCGACGCGCGGTCGATGGTCAGACGCCAGACGGCCAGCCCTCCGCGCTCAAGCGCGCGCACGACCGAGGCCACCTCGTCGACGTCAGCGAATGCGTCGAGAGGACACTCCGCGACGCCGTCGAGCCCGGCCTCGCGAAACCGCCGCGCGCAGGATTCAAGTGCGTCCAGCGCTTCGGCCGCATGACCTCGAAGAGATGAGCGGCGGAGAAGCCGGTCAGCGGGATGGTTCCGGCGAATGCGCGTCCTCGCCTGACCAGTTCGACGGCCTCGTCAATCGACGCGACGGAGCCCGTGAGACGCACTTCGCCGGCCTCGCCCGCTGACGCGGGGAAGGCTCCGCCTGGCACTTCAGCCACGCGGCTGAACGTGATGACGTCGCCCGACGCGCGCTTGCGCGCCACTTCACCAAGATGACCAACGCTTGTCAGGTCCGGTGACGCCAACACGCGCGCCGCCTCGTCTGCGCTGAACGGCGCGCCGGCCGCAGCTTTCTGTTCGAAATCTCCGTCGGTCATTTCGTTGCAGATCCGCGCCCAGATTTCTTCGGCCCGAGCGCGCGCCGCCTCGGTCGTGGCCAAGCGCTTGGGGAACTCGCGTGTCACGCCCTCAGCCGGCAGCTTTCTGGTCGCGTCGATGCCCATCTTCCCGCCAAACGACGGGAACATCGCCGCGTCGTCGAGATCGTCGACCGGACCGCGCGTGATCTCGATGTCGCGCGCCGGATCGACGTGCGTTCCGGCAATCCACGCGACTTCCGCCTCGTTGTGAACGTCGACGTCCTTGTCCACCACGACGATGCACTTCGAGAACATGAGCTGTCCCAGTCCCCAGAAGGCGCTCATGATCTTACGCGCATGGCCCGGATAGCGCTTGTCGATCGACACGAGCACGATGTTGTGAAAGATGCCGGCGGCAGGAAAGTGCATGTCCACGATCTCCGGCAGCGTCTTGCGAATCAGCGGCAGGAAGATCCGTTCGCTGGCTTTGCCGATGTAGAAGTCCTCCATCGGCGGCCGGCCGACGAGCGTCGTGACATAGACCGGCGACTTGCGCATCGTGATGCACTGCAAGTGGAACACCGGAAAGTCGTCGGCGAGCGAATAGAGCCCCGTGTGGTCGCCGAACGGGCCCTCGCGGCGGCGTTCACCGGGTTCGACGTACCCCTCGAGCACGATCTGCGCGTTGGCGGGCACCTCGAGATCGACCGTGCGGCACTTGACCATCTCCACGCGCCGCTTCCCGATCACGCCGGCGAGCATCAACTCGTCGAGCCCTTCGGGCATCGGCGCGGTCGCCGAATAGATCAGGACGGGATCGGCGCCAAGCGCGACGGCCACCTCGAGCCGCTTTCCGAGCCGCTCGGCGACACGATGGTGCTGAGCGCCGCCCTTGTGCCGCTGCCAGTGCATGCCGGTCGTCCGCCGGTCGTACACCTGCATGCGGTACGTGCCGATGTTGCGCATGCCCGTTTCGGGATCGCGCGTGATGACGAGCGGAAGGGTGATGAAGGGGCCGCCGTCATCCGGCCAGGTCTTCAGGACCGGCAGCTCGTCCAGTCCGCCGTCCATTTTGATGACTTCCTGACACGGCGCGTCCTTGACCGTCTTCGGCATCAAGTCCGTCAACCGGCTGGCGAGCGGCATCAGCTTCAGGGCGTCCATGAAGCCTCGCGGTTGCGGCGGCGTCGTCAGCTCCTCGATCTCGTGGGCCAGCTCGTCGAGTTTCTCGACGCCGAGGGCGAGACAGATGCGCGTCATCGATCCGAAGAGGTTCGCGGCCACCGGCATGGTCGCCCCAGCCGGTTGCTCGAACAGGAGCGCCGGCCCGCCGCCGGGTGACTTGCAGACGCGGTCGATGACGGCGGAGATCTCGAGATCCGGGCTGACCCGGTCGCTGATGCGCGCCAGCTCCTTCCGGCGATCGAGCTCCGCGATGAACGACGTGATATCAGGAAACATTCTTTGGACAGTGCCTGAATGAGCGAGAGGTCCGCGGTCGCCGTCTGTTCCGGTGAGGGGTGACCGTCGCCGATGGCGTCGGCCACGCGCGCCGCTAGTGTCAGCGCCCGCCGTCCGTCCTGTCCAGTGACAACCGGCGCCCGACCGTCGAGGACCGCCTCGACGAAATCCGCCAGCTCACGCCGAAGCGGTTCGTCCTTCTGCACGTCGACGCGGCCCACCTTCGATTACCGGCCGGCTGCCGGGTATCCGGCGGAGACGCCAGGCCTCGAGCTCCTGAGCGGCGTAGTCCACCGACACGTACATGTCCGGCTGGAAGCATCGAAGCTTTCGAATCTTGTCCCGGCTGATGCGGCTGGCCGTGATGTTCGCGACGCAACCGGACTCGAACTTCAGGCGCGCATTGGCGATATCGATGCGCGACGTCAGCACGGGCACGCCCACCCCCTCGACACTCGTGACCTCCGTTCCGTCGATGGCCAGCGCGACGTCGAGATCGTGAATCATCACGTCGAAAATGACGTCGATGTCCAGGCTGCGCTCCGGGAACCCGCTCAGCCGATGGACCTCGATGAAGCGCGCGTGTCGCAGCAACGGCAGTGCCGCCTGCACCGCGGGGTTGAACCGTTCGGTGTGCCCCACGGCCAGCTGCACGCCGGCAGATTCGGCGGCCGCGACCATCGCATCGGCCTCCGCGATCGACGACGCCATCGGTTTCTCCACGAGCACGTGGACACCCCGCTGCAGGCACTCGATCACAATCGCAAGGTGACCGGAGGTCGGAACGGCGATCGTGACGGCGTCCACGCGGCCCAGGATCGCGCGGTAGTCTTCGTGCGCCTCCGCCGTCGTGCCTTCGACCGCCGCACGCGCCCGTTCGCCGACGAGATCGACGGCGGCAACGAGCTCCACGCGCGGCATCGCGGCGAGCAGCCGGACATGATGGCGGCCGAGATGGCCGACGCCGATGACGGCCACGCGCAGCCGCCCGGAGGGAGCGCTCATGCGCGTCTCCGGCCGACCACGACAATACCGGCGGCATCGGCCGCCCGGACGAACGCGTCGCCGTCGAGCACGAGCGTCTTGCCGGCATCGATGGACAGTCCATCCACGCCGGCCGCCTGCATCGCGGCAATCGTCGCGACGCCAACCACGGGAACATCGAAGCGCATGTCCTGTGAGGGCTTGGCGACTTTGATCGCCCGCGCGCCAGCTCCCGCAAGGGCACCGGCGCGCTGAATCGCCGCGTCCGTGCCTTCCATCGCCTCGACGGCAACGACCGCGCGGTTCTTCACGATAATGGTCTGACCGACATCGAGACCGGCAATGGCGTCGGCAACACGGTAGCCGAAGTCGAAGTCCGCCTGCATGCCCTCGGATGGGCGCGTTCGCGGTCAGCACACCGGGCCGCGCCATCAAGTCCGCAAGGAAGGCCGTGGAGTCCATCAAGGCGATGCCGTGCGCCACCAGGGCGCCCGCCACGCCGGAAATCAACGCGTCGGTGTTGGCCGCACCGAGCGATCGGAGCACCGAGGTCATCAACGCGTCGGGCTGGACGTCAGTGAAGAGCTTGACGTGCTTGACCTGTCCCGCCATCACGGCGCGCGAGACGCCGGCCTCGCGCAGCGCCGTGATGCACGCCTGCAGTTGTCCGAGCGGTACCCAGCGGAACGTCGTGCCGCCGAGCTCGCGAGCCAGGGTTTCGAGGGCGGGAAACGCCTCGCCTTCGATCGCGACGACGGTGACGTCGTGGCCCATCTGACGGGCCGCCCGGAGGACGAGAAACGGGAACGTGCTGTTGCCGGCGATCAGCCCGATCGGCATGGCTCGCGCGTCGCTCCCCTACTCGATGTCCATCACGTCATCGACGCGCTTGAGCGAGGGCCGGCGCAGGATGACGCCGCGGCGGGCCGAGGTGATGAAGTTGACGAGATAGCTCACTTCCGGCGCCGAGAGCGTCGGGTCGCGCTCGATGAGCTCGAGCGCGCGGCTCGTGTTGTGCTGCACGAGATGCCGGTACGCGCGGCGAAGCTTGCCGATGGCATCGGGGCTGAACCCGCGGCGGGCAAGACCGATGGTGTTCACGCCGTAGATGCGCGCCCGATTCCCGACCGTCTTGGCGAATGGCAGCGCGTCGCGCGTGACGACGGTGTAGCCGCCGATGAACGCGTGCTGTCCGACGCGGCAGAACTGGTGCACGCCGGAATACGCGCTGATGGTCGCAAAGTCCTCGACCGTCACGTGGCCGCCGAGCGTCGCGGCGTTGCCGAAGATGTTCGAGTTGCCGACGTGGCAGTCGTGCGCGACGTGCGCGTATGCCATGAACAGATTGCCGTCGCCAATCGTCGTGACGCCGCCGCCGCCCGCGGTGCCGCGGTGGATGGTGACGAACTCGCGGAACACGTTACGCCGGCCGACCACGAGGCGTGTCGGCTCGCCCTTGAACTTCAGGTCCTGCGGCGCGAGGCCGATTGACGCGAACGGGTAGATCTCCGTGTCGTCGCCGATCTCCGTGCACCCGTCCACGATGGACGACGCACCGATCCGGCAGCGCTTGCCGATCCGGACCTCGGAACCAATCGAGACATAGGGGCCGACAACGGACCCCTCGCCCACGACCGCACCTGGATGCACGATGGCCGTTTCGTGGATTGACGCTGGCCCGTCCGCGGCCGTCTCGCCGCAGGCCGCCGGCGCGTCGGCTCGAAGACGATGACGAGGTCCGCTTCGGCCACGGTCTGGCCGTCCACCGACGCGGCAGCCGCCGCCCGGGCCAGGCAGCCGTGCCGCCGTCCGAGCGTCACGGCCAGCTGGAGCCGGTCGCCTGGAACGACCTGGCGACGGAACTTGGCATTGTCCACGCCGCGCAGCCACGCACGCCGTCCGCTGGTCTGGCCGTCGGCGAGGAGCAGCGTCGCGACCTGCACGAGCGACTCGATCATCAGCACGCCCGGCATCAGCGGCGTGCCCGGAAAGTGGCCTTGGAAGTACTCCTCGTTGACCGTGACGTTCTTCACGGCCACGATGCGGCGTCCCGGCTCGTGTTCCGTGACCGCATCCACCAGCACGGCCGGATAGCGGTACGAAAGACGATCGAGAACGAGCGGGATGTTCATGCGTACGGACGCGGGCAGGTCGCGGGAACGCGTCACACGGCTCGACGTCAGCGCGCGTGCTGTGGCAACCGGCTACGGCGCCGAGTCGAGCCGCTTGATGACCTCGAGCGACAGATTGAGGCCCGGGTGACCGGCCGCGATCGGCGTGTCGGCGGTGAAGATCAGCCAGAGCTTGCGTTCGGCCCGGATCTGCTCGACGATGGGCAGCACCTTCGTTTCGAAGTCCGACAGCAGCTGCTTGTTCAGGCTCTCGAGCTCCGCCTGCTGCGACTGCGCCAGGAACTGCGCCTCACGTGTCTTTCTCTCGAGATCGGCGTTCTTTTCGTTGATGACCGCCGGCGTCAGCACCGAGGCACCCGCCTGCAGATCCTGCTGGAGCTTCTGGATTTCCGTGGTGCGCTGGGTCCGCTCGGTATTCTGCTTCGCGCTGAGGGCCTGAATCTTCTCCATGCCGGCCTTGCCCAGCTTCGACTCGGAGATGACGTACTGCATGTCCACGAAGCCGACCTTGGCGTCCGCCGGGAACGGAACTGGAGCCGGAGGCGGCGTCGGGGCGTTGGAACGGTGGGTTTCGCGGTCGCCGGCGCCTGCGGCGCTGGCGCCGCTGGAGCCGTGGGTTTCTGGCGTCGGCGCCTGCGCGCCGGCGGTGCCCGACAGCACAAGGGCACCAAGAACAAGGCCAATCATCATGCGCATCATCTGCGACACCTTCACGGGAGGCTGTCGAATGGGCCCTTCTGCCCCGGCAGCCTCCGACTGATCACCACATCCTATCAGACGTCCGCGCGGGCCCGTGGCCGTGCCCGGCTCGGGCCCGGCCGCCCGCCGCGCCCCGCGCGGCGTCCTATGGTGGAGACACCGGCGCAATCCCCTTTTGTTCGGCGGCCGGTTACACTTAACGGGTTGCCGGGCATGGACGTTGCTCCAGGACCGGTGATTCGAGGAGACAGCATGCACCGACGGCTACTTTGCGCGGCCCTCTCAGTGGCCCTTCTGGGCGCCGGATGCGGCGGCGACAGCGAAGACAATTACCCCGATCGATCCCACACCGACCGAGATTACCGAGCCGCCATTCACTGGAACGCTGACCGTCAACGGCGGCGCGACCAAACCATTCCAGACCGTTGCCGCCGGCACGGTCACCGCCATCATCGACTCGATCCAGCCGACGCCGACGATCGCGATTGGCGTCTCGCTTGGCACCTGGAACGGCACGTCCTGCGAGCAGGTGACCTTCAACGACAACGCCGCGGTCGGCAGCGGCGTGGCGGGCCTCGCCAACGGCGTCGGCAATCTCTGCGCCCGCGTGTACGACACGGGTCAGCTGACCGGACCGATCGAGTTCTCGGTCACGATCAAGCATCACTAAGACTGGTCGAACGGTTCCAGGGTTCCAGGTTCAGGGTTCCAGGTTCCAGGTTCTGGTTCCGGATTCAGCGCTCGGGCCACCGAACGTGAACATGGAACCCTGAACCAGAACCCAGAACTCTGAACCAGGAACCCGGAACCCGATCTAGAACGTTGTCCCGACCGCGAACCGGAAGGTGAACTTCTCGGTCGGTTGGAGGTTGTGGTCCAGAACGCCGAACCGCTGCGGGTTGTAGGCCGCGATCAGGCGGAAGGGGATGTTGAGGACCGGGACCATGAACCGCGCCTCGACGCCCGTTGAGGTCTTGAACGCGCTCGCGTGGCCGACGATCTCGGCGGTGATCGCGCCGAATTCGGTCAAGAGGTTGCGGCGGGTTGACGAAGTCCAGGTTCTGAACCAACGGTGGCGGCGGGAAGTTGATCTGGACGATCGGCTCCGTCCAGATGAACTTGTCGCCGACGTCGCGAACCTGCCCGGCGTCGTAGAACGCCAGCACGCGCACCTGACCGATGTCCACGTAGTACTCGGCATTGAACACGAGCGCCTTGTTGCCGCCCGTGACGATGCCGGTGATCGGATCGCGCGGCGACACCGTGCGGATGTCGTAACCGCGGATGTTGTACTCGCCGCCGAGGAAGATCTTCTCGAAAATCGGCAGCGTCTTCGTGCTGCCGTAGGGCCGCGTGTACTGCCCGAGCGCCCGAAGGCCGAACGACATCGGCCCCTTGACTCGGTGATACCACGTGCCTTCGGCGTTCACTTCCGTGTAGTTCGTGTTCCCGCCGATGCCCGCGAAGCCAAACCCCAGCGAATACCGCGTGCCGGCGGTCGGATAGAGCGGCTGGTTGACGGTGTCGTAGACGAGGCGCGGCGAGATCTTGCTCACCCTCCGCCGCCCGCCCTGGTCGACCAGCAGGGACTCGGCGAGAATCGGGTTGGTCGCCAACACCAGCGGCGACAGATACGCCGGATTGACGTCGAAGACTCTCACTTCCTCATAGCTGTAGCCGATGAACGCGCGCGTGTAGTTGCTCACCGGCAAGCCGAGCACCGAGCTGAAGCCGGTGGACCGCTGCGTATACGTGTTGGGATAGGCGAACTCGGTGCTGTGGACGTCCATGCCGACCGTCATCGGCCGGTCGAAGAGATACGGCTCGCTGAAGGCCAGCCGGTACTGCTGCGCGCGCGCGCCCTTCTGCAGGTAGACGCTCGCCGTCTCGCCGCGTCCCAGGAAGTTGCTGGTCTGGTACGACAGCTGGCCGAACACGCCCTCGAACTGCGACATGCCCGCACCGAACGCGAGCTGATTGCGGTTCTGCTCCTCGACCTTGAGCGTGATGTCGACGTGGTCGTCGGTGTCCGGCGTCGGCTTCACGTCCATCTCGTTCTCATTGCCCTCGAGGGGCTTGAAGTAGCCGAGCTGGTTGAGGCGGCGGATGCTGCCCTTGAGCGCCTCGCCATTGAACACCGCGCCTTCCGCCACCCGCAGTTCGCGACGAATCACGGCGTCGTGCGTCGTGTGGTTGCCGGTGAACGTGATGCGGTTGACGAAGAACTGCTTGCCTTCGTTCATCTTGACGGTCAGATCCATGATCGGCGGCGGCTCTTCTTCGCCGATCGGCTTCCCCGTCTCCATGTCGATCCCGCGCGGCTTCATCTCCGTGTCGGGAGCCCACTGGTAGTACCCGAACGCGCCGTACATCTCCTTGAGTTTCTCGAAGCTCTTGCGCAGCTTCTCGAGACTGAAGACGTCTCCCTCTTTCAGGGTGATGAAACTGCGAATGCCCTCGGTGCGAAGCGCCTGGTTCCCGGTGATCTCGATCGTTCCGACCGTGTATTTCCTGCCCTCTTCAACCGGCACGCGCAGCCGGATCCATCGCGTGCGGCCGTCATCGCTCGTGTCGATCGTCTCGACCTGCGGGGCCCCGACCTGGACGCTGGCGTAGCCCTCGTTCTTGTAGTACTCGGATACCGCCTCGGCATCGTCGGCGAACTTCTCTTCGCGGTACGCCGTGCCGTCCGTCCAGAACAGCAGCTTGGACGGCGACTTGTTCTCCTTCATCTTCCGGCGAAGTTCGGTGTCGCGTCAGCGCCTCGTTGCCGTCGAAGACGATCTCCGTGATGCGAACCCGTGGGCCTTCGGTGATGTTGAAGCGCAGGTCCACGAGCTTGACGCCGCCGGCCACTTCACGCAGGGTCGGCTCCACGCGCGCGTCGGTATAGCCTTCCTGCGCGTAGAGATCCCGCACGACGCCGCTGACCTTCCGGATCGTGGCCTCGTCGACGAACGAGTCGAGATTGACCTCGACGTTCTTTTCCTTCAAGGCCTCGTCGATCTTCGAGACCGCGATCCTGAGCTTCGCGTTTTCACCGACCGGCGCGTAGTCAACCGCCTTGACGCGATTGCGCTCCTCGATGTGAAACACGACGTGTTTGGCGGAGATGCCGTTGCCGTACGGCTCCTCGATGACCTCGACCCAGAGGTTGTCGAGGAAGCCGGTGCCCCAGAGGCCCTTGAAGTCGCTCAGGATGGCGGTCTCGCTGTACGGCGCCCACTGGTTCTGGCTGGGCCGGGTGAGCGGCATCCGGATGTAGTACTGATAGGTCTCGAGCGGCACCATCGTCTCGTTGACGGGATGGGCGCGGAGCTCGACGCATTTGACGAGCGGCGGGGAATTCGCCGGCGGCAACCGCTCCGGGTCGCCGCAGGGTTCTACGGGTTCAGCGGCGGGGGCGGGCGGCGTCGCCGGAGCCGACTGGGCCCAGGCCGGGCCGCCGGACAGCAGGACGCAGGCCAGGAGGCCCGCCCAGACAAGACGAACAGTTTCGGTCATTGTCACGAACGCCTTAATTATCACGCACCAGGGTGGGGCGTGACCACGGTGTCGTTTTAGACGGTGACCGCCAGGCGCCGGCCGGCCTCGCTCTGACCGGCCTCGCGCCAGGCCAGGGTGCCGTGGTCCATGTAGATCTCGATCGACGCCCGTCCGCAGCTGACCGCGAATCAGCTCCTCGGAAAGCGGGTCTTCGATGTAGCGCTGGATGGCCCGCCGGAGCGGCCGGGCGCCGTACGAGCGGTCCTGGCAGGTAATCTCGATGACCCAGTCGATCACCTCGGGCGTCACCTCGATCCGCAGCTGCCGGTCCGCCAGGTGGTCGTTCAGCGTGCCGATGAGCAGCAGCGCGATGCGGCGGAGGTCGTCATCCGACAGCGGCTCGAAGACGATGATCTCGTCCACGCGGTTGATGAACTCGGGGTTGAACGTGCGCTTGACTTCGCCGAGGACCAGCTCGGTGACCGACTTCTGAATCTCGCGCGAGTCCGGCGTCTGGAATCCCATCGACGCCTTCTTCTGAATGAAGCGGGCGCCGATGTTGGACGTCATGATGACGATGGTGTTCTTGAAATTGACGCGGTTGCCGAGCCCGTCCGTCAGATGGCCATCCTCGAACACCTGCAGCAGGATGTTGAACAGGTCCGGGTGCGCCTTCTCGATTTCGTCGAGCAGCACGACCGAGTACGGGTTCCGCTTGATCTTCTCGGTCAGCTGACCGCCCTCTTCGTGGCCGACGTAGCCAGGGGGTGAACCAATCAGCTTCGAGACCGAGTGCTTCTCCATGTACTCGGACATGTCGAAGCGAATCAGCGCGTGGTCGCTGCTGAACAGGAAGTTGGCGAGCGCGCGCGCCAGCTCGGTCTTTCCGACGCCGGTGGGTCCGAGGAAGATGAAGCTGCCGACGGGCCGCTGCGGATTCTTCAGCCCGGCCCTGGACCGCCGGATGGCGCGTGAGAGCGCCGAGATCGCCTTCTCCTGGCTGATGACGCGCCGGTGGAGCTCCTCTTCCATCCGGAGCAGCTTGCCGCCCTCGTCTTCGGTGACCGACGTCAGGGGCACGCCGGTCCACTTCGACACGACTTCGTCAATCTCGTGCTTGCCGATGAAGATGCGCGTGGCGTTCGATTTGCACGTCGAGGCGCTCGCGGACGAGCTGAAGGCTCTCGCGCGCCTGAAGCTCCTGGTCCCGGTAGAGCCAGGCTTTCTCGACGTTCCGCTCGGTCACGGCGCCGTCCATCTGCTCGACGGCCGTGCGGACGATGCGGCTCAGCTCGCCGACTTCGGCGCTGAACTCGGCCTCGCGCAGCTTCGCGCGCGCGCCCGCTTCGTCGATCAGATCGATCGCCTTGTCCGGCAGGAACCGGTCGGTGATGTAGCGGCTCGACTGGTAGACCGCCGCTTCGATGGCTTCGGCCGAGGTACTCGACGTGATGGAACGTCTCGTACCGGTCCTTGATGCCCATGAGCACCTGGACGGTTTCCTTCTCCGAGGGCGGATCGACCTTGACGGCCTGGAACCGCCGCTCGAGCGAGCGGTCCTTCTCGATGTACTTGCGGTACTCGGCCGGCGTCGTCGCGCCAATGCAACGGATCTCGCCGCGCGACAGCGCGGGCTTGAGGATGTTCGCCGCGTCGAGGGAACCTTCCGCGGATCCGGCGCCCACCAAGCGTGTGCAGCTCATCGATGAACACGATGATGTTCGGGTTCTCGGTGAGCTCCTTCATGATCGCCTTGAGCCGTTCTTCGAACTGGCCGCGATACTTCGTGCCGGCGACGATGAGCGAGATGTCGAGCGCGAGCACGCGCTTGTCGGCCAGAAAGTGCGGCACGTCACCGCAGGCGATCTTCTGAGCCAATCCTTCGACGATGGCGGTCTTGCCGACGCCGGGCTCGCCGATCAGCACGGCGTTGTTCTTGGTGCGGCGGCAGAGCACCTGCTGCAGGCGCTCGAGCTCGACGCCCCGCCCGACGAGCGGGTCGAGCTGATTCTTGACGGCGGCCTCGCTCAGGTCGCGGCTGAACTCCGCGAGGAGCGGCGTTTCCTTCGGGCGGACCGGCGCCGTCTTCTCGTTCAGGAGCTGGACGATGTCCTCGCGGACGCTGGCAAGCCGCATGCCCTTGTCGTACAGGATGGCCGCGGCGACGGAGCGTTCCTCGCGCAGGATGCCGAGCAGCAGGTGCTCGGTGCCGATGTAGGTGTGCAGCAGCCGGTCGGCTTCTTCAGCCGCGAACTGGAGCACGCGCTTGGTCTCGGCGCTGAAGGGGATCTCCACCGAGGTGGACACCTTCTCGCGGAAGACGGTGCGGCCTTCGATTTCTTTTCTGATGTTCTCGAGCGAGAGATGGGACCGGGCGAAGATCCGGCTCGTCAGGCCTTTGCCCTCGCGAATCAGCCCCAGCAGCAGGTGTTCCGTCTCGATCGACGTGCTGCCGAGCTGGGTCGCTTCATATCGCGCGAAGAACAGAACTCGACGCGCGCGCTCCGTATAGCGTTCAAACATCCAAACGTCCGCCGGAAGGCAGGCCGTGCATGGCTTCCGTGAACATTATACGGCATCGGCCGATCGGGCCGGCCGGAGTGTGCAGAACTGGTCAGGCGGCCGTGAGGATCCGGCGGATTTTCGTGAGGAGCTCGGTCGACGAGAAGGGCTTCAGCAGCAGCCGATCGGCGCTCACCGTTTGCGCGTGGCGCGCGACGGCCGCGTCCGCGTACCCCGACATGAAGAGCGCCGGCAGCCCGGGCCGCGCCTGGCCGAGCAGGCGCAGAAGCTCGGGCCCGGTGCTGCCGGGAATCACCATGTCGCTGATCACCAGATCGATGCGACCACCGAACTCTTGCGTGAGCGCCAGCGCGTCGGTCGCGCGTTCGGACGCGATCACCTGGTAGCCGTGCGATTCGAGCAGGAGCGTGAGGTACCGGCGCACGGCATCCTCGTCTTCGACGAGCAACACGGTCTCGTTGCCGCGACCGAGATCGGGCGGCGGAATCCGGCGCGCCGACGCGATCGCCGGCTCGGACGCCTGCGGGAAATACAGCCGGAACCTCGCGCCGCGATTGGGTTCGCTCTCGACGTCGATCGCGCCGCCCATCTGCTGCACGATGCCGTACGCCGTCGAGAGACCGAGGCCCGTACCGCTCCCGACTTCCTTCGTCGTGAAGAACGGTTCGAAGACGCGGCGCCGCGTCTCGCGCGTCCATCCCGATGCCCGTGTCGGCGACCTCGAGCACGACGTGCGGTCCCGGCACGAGCTCGGTGGCACCGACGGTCGACCACCCTTCGTCCATCCACGCGTCGGACGTGCGGATGGTGAGGTAGCCGCCGTTCGGCATCGCGTCTCGCGCGTTGACCACGAGATTCACGAGCACCCGCTCGATCTGTCCGCGATCGCCCATGATGGCCGGCATCATCGACGAGGGCTCGTCGTTGATCACGATGCGATCGCCAACCAGGCGCCGAAGCATCGGCAGCAGATCCTCGACGAGATCGTTCAAGTCGAGCGGCGCCGGCTGCATCATCTGCCGGCGGCTGAAGGCGAGCAGCTGTTTCGTCAGGTCGGCCGCGCGATCGGCGGCCTTCTGGATCTCGGCGACCTGTTCCTGGCGCCGGTCGCCGGCGAGCTCCATGGACAGCCAGTCCGCGTACCCGAGAATGGCCGTCAGGAGGTTGTTGAAGTCATGGGCCACGCCGCCGGCGAGCTGGCCGATGGCCTCCATCTTCTGGCCCTGCCGTAGACGCTCTTCGAGATTCCGGCGATCCGTCACGTCGTGCGTCACCACGACGAACCCGGGCGTGCTACCGGCGTCCTCGATAAGCGGCCGAATCACGGTCGTCCCGATGAACTCTGCCCCGTCGAGCCGGCGGCATCGCGCCTCACGCCGTGCGCTGCCCCACACGCGCGCTTCGTCCAGCCACTCCGCAAACTCGGCCGGCGTCAAATCGTAGAGTCCGGCGGCCGACAGGCCCACGACGTCCTCACGTGTGTGGCCAAAGACGTGTTGCGCGCCCGGATGCCAGCCCGCGACCCGGCCGGCCGCGTCGAGCACGAGCATCGCGTAGTCCTTGATGCTGTCGAGCATCAACTCGACGCGGGACTCGACCTGGCGCAGGCGGCGGTCGGCGGCCGCGCGTTCCTGCTCGCGCCGTTCGGTGATGAGCTGGGCGTGGTCGAGCGCGGTCCCGGCGTTGCGGGCCACCTGCGCCAGCATCGCGAGGTCGTCTTCAGGAAAGAGCGACCCGCGCCGTTGGGCGACCACGACGACGCCCCAGGAGTGTCCGGACGAACGAATCGGCGCAACCAGCACGCGTTCGCCATAGGGCCCAATCGCGCGCGCGACCTCAGGTTCGCACTCGGTCGGGAGCCCATCGATCGCCACGCCCTCGTCGAGCGCCCGGTTCACGAGCCCCTCTCCCCTTCCGATCTCACGCCCGAGGAGCGACCGGTCGCTGGCGGCCGTGATCTCCATCGCTTTCGACGCGCTGGGGAGGTCGGAGCGCGACAAACGTGACGGCACCGCCACCGCCGCGCACAGCCGCCTGGAACACGTCGTCACTGGCATGTTTGCCGCGTTCTTCAGGGTCGCGATCGTTGACGGTTTCGAGATACTTGGCCTGCTCCGCTCGGCGCCAGCGCGACAGAAGCGGCCGCGGCGTGGCGAACGCGAAGTAGAAACAAATCAGCGCGAGGCCATGAACTCCCTGGAGAAACGGAAATACCGCGACTCCCAGCTCCGTGGACCATCCGGCCACACTGGCGAGAGCACCTGCACAACTCAACAACGCGGAGCCCCACGAAGCCAGGAGGATTCGAGTGGCCTTGACGCCGACAGAACGTCGCGCCTCGCGAAAGAGCAGATATGCGACAGCCGCCATCGCGCCCGCCGAATAGAGAGCCGTGACGCGTCCCAGAGCCCTCGCGAGATCGTCGTGCAGAAAGAACGATGCAATCGGAGCGACGGCGGCGACGATCAGAATCCACTGGATCCACTCCCGCCGAACCGGCCGAAACTGCCTGATGAGTCGCAGAAGGGCGACCGGGAGTAGTTGGCCGGCCAGGAGCGTGAGCTCCCACACAGGGAGCACCTTGGAAGCCAGAAGCAAACCGAAGACAACGAGAACATCGACGCGGGCGCGGTCCCGCCGGCGCGACGCGTCGATCGCGATTCTGACCAGCCCTACGACAAGCAAGGCGTGGCCGACCCACGACACCACGAATCCCAGAAATCTCATGTCACGGCCGAGCGAGTGAAACGCGGACCATCTCGAGCACGTCACTGCGGTCGGTTTCGGTCAGCCGGCCCTCGCGCGCTATCAGGATCTTGCCGGAGTCGTCTGCCAGCACCACCGTCGGCACCTGACGAAGGCGCAGGCGGCGGAGGTCAGTTCGCAGGATATGCGACGGATCGAGACCCAGCTCCAGCGCGAACAGACGCTCTTCTTCCGGCACCGCGTCGGGAACGACGAGGACGACCTGCGTGTCCGGCCGTTTCGCGAGGTCGGCGACGATCGCGGCCATGGTCGGCTTTGAAGCCTGGCACGCACCACACGAGAATTGAGAGAACAGAAAGAGCGTTCGAGCGGACGACGTGAATGTCGCCGGATCGAGATCCAGCCTGTCGCCCACCGTGTAGGCGACAGGCTGCCGATCACCGCGCAACTCGTCCGAGAGCGCCGGGACAGCGAGCACCAGGACAGTGGCCGCCAGCGCGACGACACACGCGGCAGCGAACCACAGCGCTGCGCGCCCGATGCGCGCGTCCCGCTGGTCAGACACTGGCATGGTTCAGCAACACCAGTGTCAACGAGTAAGGGGAGCTACTGGAGACTCAGACGTAAGCCGCGTGCTCCTCGTTCAGATACCAGACGGCCGCATTCTACAGCGCGCTGCACATGCCGTTGCACGGCGTGTTCCAGAAATAGCCACACATCGGCCAGCCGGTACCGACGTTGCAACCGTAACTGGTGTTGCAGTAGGCGACATAGTAGCCGCAGTCCCGATCGGCCGCGCATTCACAGTCGCTGAGCTCGCGCCATCAGGATGAACTGGTTGCGGGCGTAGTTCGCCAGTTTGTCCAGCAGTGGCTCGCCGCCGGCGAGGGTTGCCGTGCGGGTACCGAGATCCCGGGTGACGTAGTTCGATTCTTCCTCGCCGAGTGCGGCGTCGATTTGCTTACCGGCCTCCTCGAGAGCCGCGCGCTCGGCCGCCGTCGCCTTCTCGCCAAGCACCGTCGGCGTCAGCGCGGCGCGGGCAGCCTTCAGCGCCCCAACGGCAGCGCCATCCAGACGCCGGTGGCTCGCCATGTACTGATCAATGTGATCGCGCCAGACCGCAGCACGCTTGTTGGGCGACAGTGCGCCCATGATCGCGCGACGATAGGCGACAGAGTAGGACTGGATCGACTCCGCCGCGGCATCGAGCGACGCGCCGTCCAGATCCGCGGCCCATTCGGTGGCCGCGACCTTGTCATTGGGTGCCTGCAGGGCTTTCAGCAGGACAACTTCTGCCGGCAGCGTCAACGCCACCATCAGGAGACTCACGAATACGCGACGCTGGGTCTTTGGACTCACGGCACACTCTCCTCGAAACAGCAGCTATTTTGCGGCAGGGTCATGCTGCCGTTAGCCGGCGAACTTTACTTGCCGTCAGAAGTCTCGTCAACGGCAGAAAATGTCGCGATCAGAACGGTGATCGGGCGTGTCGTCAGTGTCCGCTGGAGTCCATTTGAGGCGGTTATCAGGCGGGCATTTCTGCTGCCACGAGACGTCCGCCTTCGAGGCGGACGATCCGATCGCACGAGGCCGCAAGCGTCGGATTGTGGGTGACGATGATCGACGTCAGGCCATGTTCGCGATGCATGTCGCGGAGCAGCCGTTGCAAATCGGCGCCGGTCGTTTCGTCCAGATTGCCCGTTGGCTCGTCGGCCAGGAGCACGGACGGCTGACACACGAGGGCGCGTGCGACGGCGACGCGTTGCTGCTCGCCGCCGGACAACGCGCCCGGCCGATGCTCGAGCCGATGCTGGAGTCCGACGCGGCCCAGCAACTCCTCGGCACGTGTCTTCGCCTCGCGTCCGGGCCGGCCGGCGATGAACAGCGGCATCGCCACGTTCTCGATGGCCGTGAATTCCGGCAGGAGATGATGAAACTGAAACACGAATCCGACGTGCTGGTTGCGGAATCGCACGCGCGCTTCATCGTCCATCTGATCGATCGACGCGTCGCCGATGCGCACCATGCCGCCATCGAGCGCGTCCAGTCCCCCGATGACGTGAAGGAGGGTGCTCTTCCCGACACCGGACGCTCCGACAATCGCGACCATCTCGCCCTGCGCGATGTCGAGGTCAAGGCCGCGAAGGACCTCCAGACGGCCACCCGGTCCCGTGTACGACTTCACGAGCCCGCGCACTTCGACGAATGCCATCACTGGTTCCGCAAGGCCTCGGCCGGATCGATCCGGCCGGCCTGGCGCGACGGGTACAACGTGGCGAGGAGACACACGCCGATTGCGGAGAGCACGACAATCACGACGTCCGTGGCCTCGACGAGGAATGGGAGATGCGTGATCTGGTACACGTCGGACGGCAGGCGTATCAGCTCGTAGCGATTCAGTATCGCGCACGCAATCAGGCCCAGCACCGTACCGGTGATCGTTCCGACCAGGCCGATCGTCAGGCCCTGGTAGATGAAGATGCGGCGAATCACGCCCGCCGACGCACCCATCGTCCTCAGAATGGCGATGTCGCGGCTCTTTTCCATGACGAGCAGCACGAGCGATGCGACGATGTTCAAGCGCCGCGACCATCACGATCAGGCCAATCGTCAGCGAGATCGCGACTTTCTCGAGCCACAGCGCGGAATACAGCGGCTGGTTCAGCTGCGTCCAATCCTGAACGAGAAATCCGGCACCGAGCTCCTGCTGCAACGACTCACGCACGGCGATCGCATCGTCCATGTTCGCCAGCCGCAGCTGCATCATGTCGGGCCCCTCCCGGTTCAGGAGGTCGGCGGCCGTCTGCATCGAGACCAGCGCGTGCGTGCTGTCGACTTCGTGAAAGTTCAGGCTGAAGATGCCCACGACCTCGAGCGCGCGGAAGCGCGGCTTCAAGCCCGCCCAGCGTCCGTTCGAACTCCGGCGTGACCGCCGTGACGGTGTCGCCCACGCCCACGCGGAGCGTTCGCGCCAGCGCCTCGCCAAGGACGACGCCGTCCTTCTGCTGCGACGGTTCGATGGGTCAGCGCCTTCAGCGATCCGCTGACCATGGCCGAGCCGATGTCGGTGACGCTCGGCTCGCGTTCGGGATCGATGCCCTTTCAGAGTCACGCCCTGCGAGACCGACGGCGGCACGGTCAGCACGCCGAAGCCGATGATGGCCGGCGACGCGCCGATCACCTCCGGCCGCGTCCAGCGCGCCGGCGAGATGTCGAGCTGGCCGGTCACCTGACTCACGTACACGTGCGCGGTCGCGCCGACGATCCGGTCGCGCATTTCGGTCTGGACGCCGGTCATGAGGCCGAGCGCGATGACGAGCGCCATGACCCCGACACCCACCCCGGCGATCGACACCGCCGAGATCAGCGAAATGAACGCCTGCCGGCGGCGGGCGGTCAGATAGCGGCGCGCGATGAACCAGGGGAACGACATTTACTATTTGTTATTGGCTATTGGTTATTGGCATTGACCTATTGGCTATTGGGTCATTGCCCATCGTCGTCCCTGGCTGGACGCATCAGCGGGAACAGGATCACGTCGCGGATCGACGCGCTGTTCGTGATGATCATGACGAGCCGATCGATGCCAATGCCTTCCCCGCCGGTCGGTGGCAGTCCGTACTCGAGGGCGCGAATGTAGTCCTCGTCCATGCGATGGGCCTCCGTGTCACCGGCCGCGCGATCACGGAGCTGGGCCTCGAACCGGCGGCGTTGCTCGGCCGGGTCGTTGAGCTCGCTGAATCCGTTGGCGATCTCGAAACCGCCCGCGTACAACTCGAAGCGCTCCACGGTGTCCGGATCGTCGGCCTTCTGTTTCGACAGCGGAGAGACCTCCGTCGGAAAGTCGTACACGAACGTCGGCTGAATCAGCCGGTCCTCCCAGAGCGCTTCGAACAGCGTCATGGCGATTTTGCCGGCGCCGTGGGCCGGCGCGACCTCGATCCCGAGCAATTGGGCGACCTCGGCGGCCCGCGCGCGATCGCGCAGATCCGCTTCGGTGACGAGCACGGCGGCCGTGCGTTCCCGCGTCCCGAAGCCGCTCGGTGGCCGCCTCGGCGGCGGCCGCGCGCAGCGACAGCCGCTGATAGGGCGGCGCGAACGACACGATCTCGTCGCCGAACCGCGCGTCCGTGCTTCCCGTGACCTCGCCGACCACGTGCGAAAGCATGGTCTCGGTCAGCGTGATCAGGTGGTGATAGTCCACGTAGGCCTCGTAGAACTCCAGCATCGTGAACTCGGGATTGTGCTGGGTCGAGATCCCTTCATTACGGAAGTTACGATTGATCTCGTACACCCGTTCAAAGCCGCCGACGACCAGACGCTTCAGGTACAGCTCCGGCGCGACACGGAGGTAGAGCTCGAGGTCCAGGGTGTTGTGATGCGTGACGAAGGGCCGTGCGAGCGCGCCGCCGGCAATCGGCTGCATCATCGGCGTCTCGACTTCGAGGAATCCCCTGGCGTCCAGAAAGCGCCGGATCGCGGCGACGACCCGCGCACGCGTCTCGAACACCTTCCTCGACTCGGGATTGACGATCAGGTCGAGATATCGCTGGCGATACCGCGTCTCGATGTCCGTCAGGCCGTGCCACTTCTCCGGAAGCGGCAGCAGCCCCTTCACGAGGAACTCGATGCGTTCGGCCCAGATCGTGAGCTCCTTCGTCTTCGTGCGGAACACCCGCCCTTCCACACCGACGTGATCGCCCGAGATCGACGTGGGTCACGATCTGAAAGCTCCGCTCGTCCATCGAGTCCGCCCGGACGTAGACCTGGAGTCGCTCCAGGCCGTCGGACAGGACCAGAAACCTCGCCTTGCCGAAGCTGCGCACGCCGAGGACACGCCCGGCGACCGCGACCTTCGGACGATCGGCCTCGAGCGCCTCGGCCTCGCTCGCACCAAACGTCGAGATCACGGACTGGACCGTCTCGGTCCGTTCGAACCGTGTCGGATAGGGCGCCACGCCCAGCCGGCGGAGTTCCTCCAGCTTGGCCAGACGCTGTGCGAATTGCTCCTCTTCGTTGGACATGACCTAACTACTCTTCTCTTCCAGTGTTTTCCGAATGCCGTCGAGCACGCCATTGACGAATCGAACCGCGTCCGGCGAACTGAACAGGCGCGCCAGCTCAATCGCCTCATTCAAGACGACCGCGGGCGGCGTGTCCGTCCCGTGCCGCAGCTCCCAGACGGCCATCCGCAGGATCAGCCGGTCGATGACCGCGAGCCGTCCGAGACGCCAGTGCTGGGAGTGCTGCTCGATGATGGCGTCGAGCGCGGCAAGTTCCGAGATCGTGCCGTGCACCAGTTCGACCGCGAACGTCATGACCGCGTCGGTGGCGTCAGGCGCGTGCTCGGCAAAGTACGAATCAATCGCCGCGTCCGGCTCGGCGCGTCCGACTTCCCAGAAGTACAGAATCTGAAGCGCGGCTTCGCGGGCGTGGCGCCGCGGTCCGGTCACGATCCGTCCCAGTCGCGATCGCTGTCGTCCCCGGAGAGACGGGCGTACAGCCGTACCATGGCGGCGGCCGCCATGGCCGCTTCGCGTCCCTTGTTCGCCGGGCCCGGCGTCGCACGCGCGACGGCCTCTTCCACGGTGTTCGTCGTCAACAGACCAAAGGCGACGGGCACGCCCGTCGTCTGCGCGGCGCGCATGATGCCCGCCGACGCCGCCTGCGCGATGTAGTCGAAGTGCGGCGTTTCGCCGCGGATCAGACAGCCGAGACACACGACCGCCGCGAAGCGCCGCGACTCGGCGACCCGCTGCGCGGCCTGGGGCAGCTCGAACGCGCCGGGCACGAGGAACGTCTCCACGGCATCGTCCGACCACCCGCTTCGGCCAGAGCGCCGCGCGCCCCGGTCTCGAGTCCGTCGGTGATGAACGCGTGGTACTCGGAGACAACGAGCGCAACCGACGTCATTCGCTCGAAATTATACTTCGCGCTCTTTCGCGCGCCGTCCGCGCGCCCACCCGGCGACGCCCAGCGCGACGACGGCGCCCAGGGCCGCGCCCATGGCATCCGCGACCCAGTCGCCAACGCTTGGCGTGCGCCCGGGAACGAAGGCTTGATGCAGTTCGTCGGTCACGCGCGTAGAGCGTGGCGGTCACCCACGCCTGCCGGACCGCGTTGCCGGTGTAGCCGACCCACGCCGCGCCGGCGAACGCGCGTGTGAGCAGCACGCCGAGGAGACCGTACGCGACGAAGTGCGCGACCTTGTCAGAGGTGTTGGCGGGAAGCGGTCCGAGGTTGGGGATACCCGAAGCCACGAAGATGGCGGCCATGAATGCCAGGGCGGGCCCCCACCGCCACAGCCATCCGGTCACCCGAAGAGCCCAATCAGGATCCAGCCGGTCACGTAGGCGCCAACCACGAACCCGCCGAACAGGCGCCCGCCCATGCGCAACTGCTCGCGAGGTTGGTCGCGCATCAGCACGGCAAAGACGATCGACACACAGGCGGCGAACAACGCCATCATCCCCAGGTGCGTAGTCATGACCGCCTTCGGCCCTTCGCGAAGTCGATGGCGTCGAGCACGACGAGCGCGTTCAGGAGGCCCGCGACGATGAGAAACGTGTTGCCGTACTCGTAGGCCGGCGCCGTGACTTCACCGGCGCCGAAGCCGCTGACACCGGCGATGAGGCGCGGCAAGCCGACCATCCACTCGGCGACCGCTTCGAGGAACACCAGAGGATCGCTGGGCTGGAAGGGAAAGAGGCGTCCGCCGCTCGCGATGCCAATCATGAACATCGCGACGAGCGTGACGAAGAAGATGACGGCCTTTTGGGTTCGACCCTGAAGGAAGTGGCCCGCGCCCGGCACGAGCCAGGCGCCAATCGCCAGACCGATCATGCCCGGTCAGTTTACCTGATTGACCTTCGGTGACGAGGACGCAACCGCAACGACCGTAGCCGCGATCGCCGCGCCAAGTGGCAGGCCCGCGAACGCGCGCGCGACGTTCGTCACCGGCACGCCGAACGCCCATTCCGCAATCCACGTGACGGCGGTCGGCAGGCTCGCGCAACGAGGACGATCGCGATTTCACGGCCGCTGACCCATCGTCGCATCCGCGCGGCGAAGCCGAACCATGCGCCACTGCCGCACCGAAGTACAGGCCGCTGCATCGAGCGCAGACGGGCCATTGCACGCCGGACGTGTGAAACGAGCGCTCGGGCCGTTGATGGCAGACGCGCGATCCCACGATCTGGACCATCGCCGTCAGCGCGCCGTCCGAACCGTGGATCGTCGCGGCGACGGTCGCGGCCTGAACGAGCGGCCACAACACCGCGATCGCCGCGAGCGCTCGGGCCATCAGTCGCCGCGCGCCAACCGCAGCGGGCCGAAGTGCGAGGCGTAGCGGCGCTCGAATTCGTCGATCGTGTAGGCGTGACTCTGACCGCCCAGGTGTTCGAGCGCGTAGGTCGCGGCGACGCTGCCGATCTGGGCGCACACGACCGGACTGGCGCCCTGCGCGAGCCCCTTGAGAAATCCCGCACGGAAGGCGTCGCCGACACCGGTCGGGTCCACGATGCGCGACGGCGTGACCGCAGGCACCTGGCTCTCGCCATCACGGGCAATGACCGATGAACCGGCCTCCCCGCGCGTCACGATGACCATCGCTGCCACGTCGAGAATGCCGGCCAGGTCGAGGCCGGTCTTCTCCTTCAGCAGCTCGAACTCGTAGTCATTGCAAATCACGATCGAGGCGCCGGCAATCCCGTCGGCAAGTTCCGGTCCCGACATCCGTGCGCACTGCTGGCCGGGATCGAACATGAAGTCGATGCCCAGCGCGCGACACTCCTCGGCGTACTGCGTCATCGCCCGGGGATCGTTCGGCGAGATCGTCACGAAATCCACCGGCCCGACGGTGCGGAACGACAACTCGGCCGCGTGGGCCATCGCGCCGGTGTAGAACGACGCAATCTGGTTGTTCTCCGAGTCCGTGCTGCAGAAGAACGAGGCCGTGAACTTGTCCAGGACCTGCTTCACGAGTGAGGTGTCGACGCCGGCGGCCTCGAGCCACCGGCGGTAGTCCTCGAAGTCCTGCCCGGCCGTCGCCATGAGATACGGACGCTCGCCGAGCAACGCCAGCGTGTAGGCGATGTTCGGCGCACAGCCGCCGCGGCGCTTGTCCATGCTGTCCACGAGGAAGCTCAGACTGATGCGCGACAGGTGCTCGGGCAGGATGTGCTCAGTGAACCGCCCGGGAAACGACATCAGGTAGTCGAACGCGATCGATCCGGTGACGATGATGCGCATGGAATCAGGAAAGGTATTTGCCGACGATCGGCTTCAACTTCTCGCGCGTGGCGGCGGGAATCGTGTCGCGCCGCGTGATGATGGCCGTCGCCAGCGCCCGCGCGCACTCGCAATCGCGCGCGATCGGCAACTGGCCGACCGCGTGGGCAATCACCTGCTGCGCCATCGAGGCGTTGGCAGTGAGGTTGGCGATGATCATCTCGACGGTCACGGAATCGTGGTCCGGATGCCAGCAGTCGTAGTCGGTCACGAGCGCGAGCGTCGTGTAACAGATCTCCGCTTCACGCGCGAGCTTCGCCTCCTGCAGGTTCGTCATCCCGATGATGTCGAAGCCGGACGCCCGATACGCATTCGACTCGGCCACCGTCGAGAACTGCGGCCCTTCCATGCACACGTAGGTGCCGCCTTTGTGGACGGTCGCTCCGGCCTCCTGGGCGCCCGCGTGCAGGATGCGGCTGAGCGGACCGCAGAACGGATGCGCGAAGGCCACGTGCGCCACGAGCCCGTCGCCGAAGAATGTGCTGACCCGCCCGCGGGTGCGGTCGTAGAACTGGTCGGGGATCACGAGATCCTGCGGCTTCAGTTCCTCTCGCAGGCTGCCGACCGCGCTCGCCGACAGAATCCATTCGACGCCGAGCGTCTTCATCGCATAGATGTTGGCGCGGAAGTTCAGCTCGCTCGGCAGGAGCCGATGCCCGATGCCGTGCCGCGCCAGGAACGCGACACGCTGTCCGCGCAGCGTCGCCAACACGAACGGCGCCGATGGCTCGCCAAACGGGGTGGAGACGACGCGCTCTTCGCGGTCGGTCAGCTCGGCCATGTCGTACAGACCGCTGCCGCCGATGATGCCAACTCGTGGTGTGGACGACATAGACAGGAAGGACTCGAAACTCGACGCGCTTCTCAGCTGCGAAATGGGCTCAACCGACAGCCGGCCGGCGTCATCTCTGATGATGCCGGCGGCGACAGACGGATCGTGCTCGAAGAAGATAACGTACTCACCGGCAATCGCCTCGGCCAGGAACCGCCGCTTGTAGGCCAACGTGTCCATCGGGTACAGGTCGTAGCCCATGATCCACGGCAGATCCACGTGCGCGACCGTCGGGATGCAGATCGGCCAGCGAAGATTGCCGTCCGGCCCTCTGACTCGAAGCGGACGATCTGGTGGTGCATGGTGTGACCGCCCGTGCGCCACACGCTGATCCCCGGCAGCACTTCCCCATCCTCCTCGATGAACTCCACGCGTCCCGCATCCAGCAGCGGCACGTAGTTCTCGGCGAGGTAGCTCGCGCGATTGCGCTCGTGCGGGTGGGTCGCGTCCTCCCACTCGCCGCGACGGATGAGGTACCGGGCATTCGGAAAGCGCGGCGCGATGCGGTCGCCATTCCGCGCCGTGAATCCACCGGCGTGATCGAAGTGCAGATGCGTCGCCAGCACGATGTCGATGTCCTTCGCCGCGAGCCCGGCGTCGGCGAGCGTGTGGTCGAGGTGACGCGACCGATCGAACCCGTAGATGTCGGCGGCCTTCGGGCCGAGCTTGTCGCCGACGCCCGCGTCGATCAGCATGGTCGTTCCGCCGGCTCGTACGACGAGCGGCCGCATGCTCATCACAATGCGGTGCCGGTCGTCCGGCTGCGTGCGCTTGCTCCACATCGTCCGCGGGAATGACGCCGAACATCGCGCCGCCATCGAGGCGGAAGTTCCCGTCGGACAAGGACGTGATCTCGAATTCACCGAACTGCACGTTGAGTTGGCTCCCCTGCAATCAGTTCCACGAGCACGCCACCCGTCGCCGACGGATGAACGAAGGCGACGGGCCGGCCGTCCGCGCCCGGCCGTGGCGTCTCATCCACAAGACGCACGCCCCGCGCACGCAAGTCCGCGAGCGCGGCGTCGAGATCGTCGACTTCGACCGCGATGTGGTGCAACCCCGGGCCACGTCGCGCCAGAAACGCCGCGATCGGCGACTCGGCGCCGAGCGCCTCCAGCACCTCGATCGAACTCCCGCCGAGGTGGACGAACTGCACGCGTACTCCGTGCGCGGCCGCGTCGATGGCTGGTTCGGCACCGGCGCCAAACGCCTGCGACAGAAACGACAGGAATGGGGCGGCATCCGCGACGGCGACGCCGACATGATCGATCCTCACGTCGCGCCGCATCGCGTCGCGCCAACGCCCGATCGGACGATCGCACGCGCCGCCGCTCGGCAATCGCAGCCGCCATTTCACCGCGAAACCGGTCGATCACCTCGACCACAGCCGCGACACCTGTGCCATCGGTCGCGACCGTGGCGATCACCGGAGGGATCCAGCCGTCGTCCGGCCCGCCGGTCAGCCGCAGCGCGCCTTCGAGGGACGCCACCGTCGCGATCGGCGCCCGCGCGGTCGCTCTTGTTCACAACGAAGATGTCGCCGATCTCCATGAGACCGGCTTTCATGTCCTGGACTTCGTCGCCGGCGTCCGGCACGAACACGACGAGGCGGATGTCGGCGAGGCGGGCGATGTCGAGCTCGTCCTGACCAACCCCAACGGTTTCGATGATGACGACATCGAACCCGGCCGCGTCGAGCACATCAACGGCGCCGGACGTTGCGCTCGACAGACCGCCGAGCTGTCCCCTCGTCGCGAGACTGCGAATGAACACGCCGGAATCGGACGCGTGCGCCTGCATCCGCACGCGGTCACCGAGCAGCGCGCCTCCGGTGAACGGGCTCGTGGGATCGACCGCCAGCA
The DNA here is from genome assembly GCA_963730485.1 of uncultured Acidobacteriota bacterium. Classification (GTDB taxonomy): domain Bacteria; phylum Acidobacteriota; class Vicinamibacteria; order Vicinamibacterales; family SCN-69-37; genus CAVTYZ01. The sequence continues at coordinate 107,612 of CAVSRY010000009.1, forward strand.
CACCGACAGTGCGCCCCGTGCCTCGAAGTTCCCGGATCAACCGATCGACGAGCGTGCTCTTGCCGGCGCCTGGCGGTCCGGTCACGCCCACGAGCAGCGCGCGACCCGTGCGGCCCCGGATGGCTGCCAACAGCGCCGGTCCGGCGACGGGATCGTCGGACACGGCACTCAGGGCGCGCGCCACCGCCCGCGGTTCTCGCTCGAGTACACCCGTGACCAGCGAGACGGACACGTTCACTGGCCCAGAAGCTGCCGGGCAATCACGAGCCGCTGAATCTCGCTCGTGCCCTCGCCAATCGTGCAGAGCTTCACGTCGCGAAAGTATTTCTCGGCAGGGTAATCCTTCACGAAGCCGTAGCCGCCGTGGATCTGGACACATTCCTCGGCGGCGCGAACTGCCACCTCGCTGGCGTAGAGCTTCGCCACCGACGAGGCCGTGGAGGTGCGTTCCTCGCGGCGGTCCCGCAGCCATGCGGCGCGGTAGGTGAGCAAGCGGGCGGCCTCGATCCGCGTCGCCATGTCTGCGAGCTTCCACCGGATGGCCTGAAAGGTGGCGATCGGCCGTCCGAACTGGCGTCTTGCTTTGGCGTACGGCCAGCGCGGCTTCGAAGGCGCCCTGGGCAAGGCCGACCGAGAGTGCCGCGATGCCGATGCGTCCCGCATCGAGCACGCGCAACGTGTCCACGAACCCGCGGCCGACTGCTCCGAGCACGTTCGCCGCCGGCACGCGAACGTCGTCGAGAATCACTTCGCTCGTATCGCTCGCGCGCATCCCGAGTTTGTTCTCATGGCGCCCGGCTTTGAGCCCTGCAGTGCCACGCTCAACGATGAACGCGGAGATGCCGTGACTGCCCTGGCTCGCATCCGTCACGGCCATCACCACGAGAAGCCCCGCGGTGCGGCCGTGGGTGATGAACTGTTTGGTGCCGTTGATCACCCAGCCGCCGGCGTCCGATCGAGCGGTGGTCCGCATGGCGCCGGCATCGCTGCCGGAGTCGGCTTCAGTCAGGCCCCAAGCGCCGAGCATCTCGCCGCGGACGAGGGGCCCGAGGTAGCGCGCCTTCTGCTCGGCCGTGCCGACCATCGCGAGATGCGCCACGGCCAGGCCGTTGTGCGCCGCCACGGATAACGCGATGGACGGATCCACTCTCGCCAGTTCCTCGATGGCAATGCAGTAGTCCACCGCCGACATCCCCGATCCGCCCTCGTCTTCGGACACCTGGATGCCCATCAGCCCCATCGCCGCGAGCTTGCCAACCAGCTCGTTCGGAAACGCCTGCGCCTCGTCCCAGGCCATCACGTGCGGCCGAATCTCCGCCTCGGCAAACTCCCGTACCGTGCGGCGCAGCAGTTGCTGGTCGTCGGTGGGGGTGAGATTCATGACCAGATACTATGCTGGGATCGGGGTGCCTGGGCGTCGCGACGACGCCGAAGGACGCGAGTGAGAACGACAGCTTCGACCGCGACGGTCCGATAAGCCGACCATGAAACATCGGCAGACGATTTGCGCGCTCGCGCTTCTTCTGGTCAGTATCCTGCCGACGACGGCGGCGGCAGACGCGACGGCGTTCTTGGGATTCTCCCCAAAGCCAGCGACCCGCTCCGTGGCGGGATTCGCCGTGGGCGTCAGCCTGGTCATCGTGGGCTTCGAGTTCGAGTACGCGAGCACGTCGGAGAACCCTGAAGAGCTGGCGCCACGCCTGCGGACGGGGATGATCAACGGACTCATCCAGACGCCAACGCGGACGCAGTTCTATCTGACGGCTGGCGGCGGTTTCTATCGCGAAGCGCTGGAGGAGAGATCCGATACCCACTTCGGGACGAACATCGGCGGCGGCATGAAGATGCCGTTGGTCGGACCGCTTCGGCTGCGCATCGACTATCGCCTCTTCAACCTACGCGGCAGCCCCATCTACAATAGGCCGCATCGGATTTACGCCGGCGCGAACATCACTTTCTAGATCGCGTCGGTCCCTTCCCCGTTTCGCGTTCCGGGTTCTTAGACTACGAACGGGGAACGAGGAACGGGGAACCGGGAACGCTTAACGTAGTTTGTTCAGCCCCATTCGCTCGACCCGCACGATGTCGGCGCGCAGGCGCTCAAACAGGCTGGACAGCTCGGCCGGCGCATCTTCACTCAGAACCTTGATCGGATCGTAATCCGCGCCGCTGACAGCCGGATCGAAGAAGAACAGATAGATGACCGCATCGCGCGGCGCTTCGGCAGACCGGTAGATTCGCCAGTTGGCGGCCTGTTGCCGCCGTACGGGGTCGGTAGAGCGATCGAGCGCCTCGGCGAGACGTTTGACGATGGCCTCGAAGTCGTCGGCGCGTTCCGGCCGGACGTGGAAGAAGAGCACGCCGGCACCCGTCGGAAACACGTACTCCTGTGCGGCGGGTCGCGGAGGCGCCTGGGCCTGACTCACGATGCCGCCAGCCAGCACGGCGGCGACCGCGTACACGATGGACCTCCGAGAGCCTCGTCGCATCGCGTTCTCCTCTGAAAACACAAACGGGACGTTCGCGCAGCAGCGAGAACGTCCCGTTTGAAGTCGACGCCGGCGGATGCCGACGGTCCGTGGCCTACTGAATCCGCTTCAGCGGCTTTGCATCAAGACCGAGCAGCGCGCCCTTCAGTTTCTCGAAGATCGCGTCGGCCTCAGCACGAGGAAACAGATCCCCGGTCTCGTAGAGCAGCGCCGTTGGGTTGTAGCTCTGGGTTTGAGATGCGGGGTCGACGACGAAGTAGTAGAACGCGACTGGGCCAACGCCCGGTCCACCATCGACCGCTGGCGTGTCGGGTTTGTACATCTTCAGGCTCTCGCCGACCGATTTGTGCTCCGGCTTGTCCGAGGCACTGAACTTGGTCTTGATGGCGACCCAGGCGGACTCGAAGTCAGCCGTCTTGTCACCCTTGACCTGCCAGAGAATCCACCCCATCGGGGTCTTGAACTGGAACTGGTCGTCCTGGGCCCCAGCAGCCTGCGCCGACGCCACGCGCGCCGTCGCCAGAACGGCCACGACTCCAAGAATCATTACAATTCGCCGGCTGAGTGCCGACCCGCGATCCGCGAACTTCATGTGAACTGCCTCCTGCCCTCCGGGGCGGCATTAAAAAAGCCGGACTACCATATCGTACCCTCATTCGAGCCCGCAGCGGAATCGTGCGGTGAGGATCCGGTTACACAAACTCTGCCAGAATCGAATTCGCGACGAGCATCCCACGACGCGTCAAGCCGAAGCGATCCCCGGCGAGCCACATCAGCCCGCCGTCAACGTACGGCTCAAGGGTCGGCCCATACCTCTGCCAGGGGTCGACACCGAAGCGTGCCTGAAAGTTCCGGCGGTCAAGACCTTCGCACAGTCGCAACCCGGTAAACAGCGCCTCCTCGACCCGGGACGTCGGTGACAGCGGCACCACGTCGATACGCACCGTGGCACCCCGGCCCAGCCGATCGACGTATCCCGCCGTGCCACTGACATTGCGCCAGCGAAGCGCGTCGACCGTCGAGTGTGCTCCACAGCCAAATCCGCGCCAGGCGCCACTCTGCCAATACTTGAGGTTGTGGCGGCTTTCGCGGCCCGGTCTCGCGACGTTGGAAATTTCGGTACTGATGGTACCCGGCCGAATCGGCGAGCGCGAGGCCCTCAAGGTACATGTCCGCCGCCTGGTCCTCGGCCGCCTGCGCCCAGCGCACGGGGTCGCCGGCCTGGGCGCGTGCCATCGCCTCCTTCAAGGGAGCGTTGGGATAGAGCTCGAGCAGGTACATGGACAGATGTTCCGGCTCGAGCTCGACGGCGCGCCCGATCGTCCGCAGCCACGATGCCGGCGATTGGCCCGGCAGCCACAGCATCAAGTCGAGGCTGACGTTGTCGAAACCGGCGGCCCGGGCGACGCTGACCGCCTCAACCGCCCGGCTCGCCGAGTGCACCCGCTCGAGACGGTTCAGTTCGTCATCGTCGAAGGACTGCACCCCGAAGCTGATGCGGTTCACGCCGGCAGCACGAAACCCCGCCATCCTCTCGGGAGTCACGGTCTCGGGATTCGTTTCGAGCGTCACCTCGGCGTCCGGCGCGAGGTCGAACGCGTCACAACATGCCGTGAGAAGCTCACGAACCTCGGTCGGTTCGAGGAGCGAAGGCGTCCCGCCGCCGAAGAAGACGGTGTCTGCGGCTCGGCCGTCGCCCGCCTCCTCGATCTCCTGTCGGAGCGCGCTCACATACCGGGCCTTCAGTTCGGCATCGAACAGACCGCGGTTGAAGTTGCAGTAACTGCAGAGGGACTGACAGAACGGGATATGGAGATAGAGACCCAACATTGAGGATCTGCGATCTGCGATTGGGGATTGAATCGGCGATTTGACTGTTCTTACCGGCCGGCCTTGCCGCCCGGCCACTTCAGGTCGCGCGGCTCGCGGTTCGCGGCGGGCTCGCGGATCTCGGCCCTGGCCGACCGGTACGCGCGCGCCGGAAGAGTCCGCTGACCCCGTTTCTTCCAAAGGGTCGTGAGGTCGTCGGCGCCGCCGTTGGCCGGAAGCATCCGGTAGTCGCCGCCGTCGTACTCCAGGAATTCGCACATCTCGTGGAGGCGTGAATAGAGCCTGAACCCCACGCGTACCTTCAGCGCGTCGAGATCGGCATCGTCGGGAACATCTTCGTAGTTGGTGGTGAAGATGGTCGGACGCCGTTCGTTGTACCGCGTATTGACGATGAGGTTGACGGTCTCTTCCACCCACTCGGACGGCTTCTCGGCGCCGAGGTCATCGAGGACGAGCAGGTCGGCCTCCATGACGGGCCGCAGAATGTCCATTTCCGCGGTGCGGACGACCGGGTTGTACGTCGATCGGATAATCCGGAGGAGGTCGCGAACATCGTAGAAGAGTCCCCGCGCTCCCTGCGTCGTGACGACCTTCCGGAGCACCGCGACGGCGATGTGCGTCTTCCCAATCCCGGGCGGACCGATCAGGCACAGGCCCTTCGAGACGGCAGGAAACTCGTCGGCGAACTTCTTCGCGCGATTGATGACCGAAAGCAGCCGCTCGTTCTGGTAGAGGATGAAGTTGTCGAGGTCGCAACGCGCGTAACGCGGCGGCACGCGGGCGTCGGCGACGAGCTTCGAGGTGCGTGTGTCTTCCCAACACGCGCAGCGCTCCACTCGTCTCACACCATCGCGTTCGACAGGGCGCCAGCCCGTTCCGCCGCAGGAGGCGCAGGACATTGCGCCCACAGGATACATGAAACGCGCGCGCGATCAGACGTCGCGCGAACGAAGAAGTTCGTTCTCGTTCTTGATGTCGGTGACGGCCTTGACGCCGGAGGTGGGCACGAGCGCCGTGTTGAGACGCTGTTCCCAATCGCCGAGTCCTCGCGCGAGCTCACGTTTGACGTACTGCATGAACTCGTTGACTTCGCTCTGCATGCGTTCCATCTTCCGGCGCATGTTGAGAATGATCTCCACGCCGGCCAGGTTGACGCCGAGGTCGCGTGTCAACGCCAGGATGGTTTCGAGGTCCTTGAGATCCTCGTCGGAGTACAGCCGCGTGTTCCCCTCGGTTCGTGAAGGTTTCAGCAGCCCTTCGCGTTCGTACAACCGAAGCGTTTGCGGGTGAATGTTGTACCGGGTCGCGACCGCGCTGATCATGTAGTAGCCGCGTCCGGTTCCTTGCTTGGTGGCCATAGAACACCGTCGGCCCGGCGTGGGCCGTGCTTACGCCTGTTCGAATAACGTCCGGCGGACATCGTCGCCATTGCGACGGCCGAATTCCTGCAACAGTGACCGGGACTCCTCGTCCAGCTCTCGAGGCAGCACAATCTGCACCTCGACCACGAGGTCGCCCACCTCGTCGTCGGTGCGGTTCGGCTCGAACCCGATGCCCTGACCTCGGACCCGGAGACGCTCACCGGAGGCCGTGCCGGGCGGAATACGCACCCGCACGGTGCCGTCGAGCGTCGGAACCTCGACACGCGCGCCGAGCGCCGCTTCGTGCACTGCCACGGGCAAGGTCACGTGCAGGTCTCGACCCTCGCGCCGGAGAAACGGATGCGGGCCGACGTCAATCGTCACGTACAGGTCCCCCGCCGGTCCGCCGCGCGCGCCGGCGTGCCCGTGGCCGGGCACCGCGATACGGGCACCCGCCTCGACGCCGGCGGGAATCGACAGCGTGATCACCTCAGTGCGCGACCCCGTACCGGCGCCCGCGCATGTCGCGACACGTTTCGTTGTCGATGCGTCCCTGACCCGCGCACACGTCGCACGCCTTGGTGAACACAAGGTGTCCCCGAGCCCATCGCCGCGAACCCGATCCGCCGCACGCCGGACAACCTGCCGTGGCGCGCACCACACGCCCCCGGCCGAGGCACGTCCCACAACGCTCTTTCCGCGTGACCGACAGCGCCACTTCGGCACCGCGCGCGGCGTCGCGAAACGAGATCTGGAGGTCGGCTTCGACATCCAGACCACGCGACGGCGCTGTGGCTTCCTGCGCGGCGTGCTGAAACACGTCCGCGAACAACTCGGAGAACGTCGCGGCCCGCGGGCCTTCCGCCGGCGCTTCGAAGTCGAACCCCTCGAACGTGATGGTCGCTTCGACCACCGGTTCGCCGCGCGCGCCGCGGTCGTACTCGCGGCGCCGCGTGACGTCGGCGAGTACGGCGTAGGCCTCTTGAATCTGCTGGTACATCGCCTCGGAGACCCGATCCCCCGGATTCACGCCCGGGTGATAGCGGCGCGCCAGCCGACGGAACGCCCGCTCGATTTCGGCTGACGACGCCGTGCGCGCGACTCCAAGCAACGTGTACAGATCCACTTCTTACTCCCGAACTCCTCGACCCTCGGAACTCCGCCTACTTCTTCTCGTCCACAATCTCCGCGTCGATGACGTCATCGGCCTGACCATTCTCGCCGGTCGGTCCCGCGCCGGCTGACGGCCCTTCGCCTGGTCCTGCGGACGGCTGCGACGACGCCTGATACAACCGCTCCGCCGCCTTCTGCTGCGCCTGCATCAACGCGTCGAGCGTGCGCGCAATGGACTTCGGCTCGCTGGAATCGAGCGCGTTCTTCACGTCATTGATCGCCGACTCAATCGCCAGCCGATCGGCCGCCTCGAGCTTGTCCCCGGACTCCTTCAGGAACTTCTCGGCGGAGTACACCGACTGGTCGGCGCGGTTGCGTGCCTCGACGTCCTCACGCCGCTGCTTGTCGTCGTCAGCGTGGCTCTCGGCATCGCGCATCATCCGGTCCACTTCTTCCTTGCTCAGACCGCTCGACGCCGTGATCGTGATCTTCTGTTCCTTGCCCGTGCCCTTGTCCTTGGCCTGCACATTCACAATGCCGTTCGCGTCGATATCGAACGACACTTCAATCTGCGGCATGCCACGTGGCGCGGCGGGAATGCCGTCCAGGTGGAACTTGCCCAGCGTGCGATTGTCACGCGCCATCGGCCGCTCGCCCTGCATGACGTGCACTTCCACGCTGGTCTGGCTGTCGGCCGCGGTCGAGAACACCTCGCTCTTGCGCGTCGGGATCGTCGTGTTCCTCGGAATCAGCGTCGTCATGACGCCGCCGAGAGTCTCGATACCGAGCGAGAGCGGCGTCACGTCGAGCAGCAGGAGGTCCTTCACTTCACCCGAGAGGACGCCGGCTTGCACGGCCGCACCGACGGCGACGACCTCGTCAGGATTCACGCCCTTGTGCGGGTCCTTCCCGAAGAGCTCCTTGACGATCTGCTGAACCTTCGGAATACGGGTCGACCCGCCGACGAGCACAACTTCGTCAATCTGATGCGGCGTGACGCCCGCGTCCGTGATCGCCTGTTTGCATGGCCCCACGGTCCGCTGCAGCAGGTCGTCGACCAGGCTCTCGAACTTCGCCCGCGTCAGTTTCATCGTGAGGTGCTTCGGCCCGGTGGCATCGGCGGAGATGAACGGCAGGTTCAGCTCCGTCTCCATCAGCGAGGAGAGCTCCATCTTGGCCTTCTCCGCCGCTTCCTTCAGGCGCTGTAGCGCCATCCGATCCTTCGACAGATCGATCCCTTCCTGCTTGCGGAATTCACCGACGATCCATTCGATGATTCGCTGGTCCAGGTTGTCGCCGCCGAGATGCGTGTCACCGTTCGTCGCCTTGACTTCGACGACGCCCTCACCCACCTCGAGAATCGAGATATCGAACGTGCCGCCGCCGAAGTCGTAGACCGCAATCGTCTCGTCCTTCTTCTTGTCGAGGCCGTACGCCAGCGCGGCAGCCGTCGGCTCATTGACGATGCGAAGCACTTCGAGGCCGGCGATGCGACCGGCGTCCTTCGTCGCTTGGCGCTGCGCGTCGTTGAAGTACGCGGGGACCGTGATGACCGCCTTGGCGACCGGCTGCCCGAGATAGTCCTCAGCCGCGGTCTTCAGTTTCTGCAAAATCATCGCGGAGACTTCGGGAGGCGAGTACTTCTTGTCCGTGCCATCGGCGTTGATGCTGACGGCAACACGCTCTCCGTCGCTCACGACGGGATACGGCACCATCTTCATTTCCTCCGACACTTCGTCGAAGCGTCGGCCCATGAAGCGCTTGATGGAGAAGACGGTGTTCTCCGGATTGGTGACGGCCTGGCGTTTCGCGACCTGGCCGACCAACCGCTCGCCGGATTTGGTGAAGCCCACCACCGACGGCGTCAGCCGGCCGCCTTCCGAATTGGTGATGACCACAGGTTCGCCACCCTCCATGACCGCAACGACGGAGTTCGTGGTGCCCAGGTCGATCCCGATAATCTTGCTCATAACTCTCTCCCTCTCCGAGAACCGGAACGATGTTTAGTGACTTAGATGATAGATTCTTGAGTGTCGTGTTGTCAATTATTTCTGCCTTGGGGTGCATGCACTTAGGGGGTATCATCGGAATCAGCCAAGCCTGCCTGACCTGCCGGGGAGTAAGCAGCGATGACCCGTCGTCTTCGAGTCAGGCCCATCACTCTTCAATTTCTGGCCGTGGCGCTTGCCGCGGTCTTGGCGCCTGTTCCGGCCGCTCGTGCCGCCGGCGGTCAGCAATACCCCGAGCCTTCCACTCGCGATCAACTCCCGGTCGACGAAAACAGAGACTGGTCAGACCAGATCCCTGCCCACGTGTCCGTGGTTGACGGCACGGCCGAACTGGAACGTGACGGGCAGCGCGAGACCGCGGAGGAAAACGTCCCGTTGCTTGCCGGCGATCGTCTGCGCACGGCGCGCGGGAGGGTCGAAGTGCTCTTCTCTGATGGTAGCGCGCTGGCCCTCGATGAAAACACTGACGTCGATCTTCTTTCTGAGTCACTGCTGCGCGTCCAGGCGGGACGCATCCGCATGGCGATCGCCCGTGGCGGGGCCGACCTTGCGTATCGCGTCGATGCCGCCGGCACCATCACGTGGCTCCGCTCAGCCGGCGAATACCGCATCCTCGTCGACAACCGATCGAGCGAACCTGAAGTTCACGTCACCGTGCTGCGCGGCACGGCTGAGCTCGAATCCGCCGGTGGCCGCACGCTGATCCGGACCGGTCTTGAAGCACGCGCAAACGCACGCAATGAACCCTCGCTCCCGTACGCCACGAACGTCTCGGCGTGGGACGCGTTCGATCGCTGGGTGGACGATCAGCAGCGCTATCGCACCGGCGCGCGTTCGGCGCAATACCTGCCGGCCGAGCTTCGGCAGTACGGCGGCGCGTTCGATCATGACGGCTCTTGGGAGTACGAGCAGGGCTACGGCTACGTCTGGTATCCGACGGTCGCCGTCGACTGGCGGCCGTACTACGACGGCGGTTGGTCGTTCTACGGCTCATTTGGATGGACGTGGGTGGGCGGCGGTCGTTGGACCTGGCCCACGCATCACTACGGCCGCTGGGGTTTTGGAACAAATCGCTGGTACTGGATTCCGGGACGCCGATGGGGCCCGGGATGGGTCTCGTGGGCCAGCGCGCCCGGCTATCTCGGATGGTGCCCGCTCGGTTTCGACAATCGGCCGGTCATCTCGGTCACGAACATCAATCACTACGGCGGTGACAGACGCTACGGGTGGACGGTGCTCCCGTCCAACCGATTCGGTTCGCGGGTCGCGGTCAGCCGCTGGGCCGTCTCGCCGCAGACGCTGTCTGGCGGACGATTCACGCAGCACGCGAGCTCTCCAGTCCGTCCCGCGGCCGTGACGCGCCAGATCGAACCGCTCCGTGCGCCGACCTATTCGGGTGGCCGCTTCGCCGTGCCGCGGTCGGCGAGCTCGTCGTCGGCCGCGTCGCTCAGCACTCGACCGTCCAGTGTCGGCGGGGATGAGACGCGGTCGGCGGTCGCTCGAGGCCGTGTCGCCGCGACGCCGGGGCGACCGTCGAATCCCGTGACGCGGCCATCCGGCCCCGACGATGGCCCTTCGGAGCGTCCGTCCACGATGCGGACCGACCGGACCTCGCTCGCGGTCGGCCGACGATGGCGGCTCTGCGGATAGCCCGGCGCACGGTGCGTTCGGCCAGCCCTCGGTCGCGCTCGAATCCGAGCCCGGCTCCTGCCGCGGGTTCAGCGGCGGTCGGGCTCGGGTTCGGGCTCAGGTTCAGGTTCGGGCTCGAGTTCCGGATCGTCGTCCGGGCCGGCGGCTGGCGGCCGGCGGTCCATGTCATCAGCACCGGTGCCCCAGCCATCAGAGCGGGTCATGAACCGCCGGTTCAGTTCGTCTCCCTACGAGAGCGCCCCGATGCAGCGGCCCTTCGGCTCCGCTCAGGGCGCCCCGAGCAACACCGAGGGGCGAAGCGCTCCCTCACGCGAGGTCGGGCGCTTCCCCTCCTCGCCGCGCGCGTCGGCGCCCTCGTACGAACGCGCACCGCGCATCGAGCGGTCCGCACCCAGGCAGGAGCCGGTCGAACGAGCTGCGCCGAGTCGGTCGATCCGGATGGCGCCCACGCAATCGCCCCAGATGGAACGCTCCGCGCCGAGCCGATCCGATCGTGTCGAGCGAAGCGGCCCAACCCCGACACGATCGTCCGAGAGCCGGGGCCAGGCGCGCAGCCGAAACAGCCGCTGACACGCGGGCCGGTTGCCGTACACTGTTAATCCATGAACCGATTGACCGGGCGCCTCGCCCGGAACTTCGGCATCGCGGCGCTCTTCCTCCTCGCCGCGGTGTCGGGCACGGCCGGCGGCGTACTCTTCGCGTTTTCCGGTGACCTCCCGCAGATCTCGGCGCTCGACGAGTACACGCCGGGCACGATCACCCGCGTCGTCGGACGCAACGGCGCCGTCGTCGGCGAGTTCGCCACCGAACGGCGCGTGATCGTCTCGTACGCCGACATTCCGCCCGTGCTGCGCAACGCGCTCGTCGCGGCCGAGGACGGTTCGTTCTTCCACCACAGCGGAATCAACGTTCGTCGCTTCCTCGTTGCAGCCGTGCGGCGGGCCACGGGATGCCGGCGCTGCGGCGGGGCCAGCACGATCACCCAGCAGCTCGCGCGAAAGCTGTTTCTGACGGACGAGTTCACGCCGGAACGCAAAATCAAGGAGATGCTCCTCTCCCTTCAGATCGAGAAGCGCTACACGAAGGAAGAGATCCTCACGATGTACGCCAACAAGATGTACTGGGGACACGGCATCTATGGCGTCGAGGCGGCCTCGCAGCTGTATTTTGCGAAGTCGGTGAAGGACCTCACGCTCAACGAGGCCGCGATGATCGCCGGCATTCATCAGAGCAATGCCCGGCAGAGCCCCTACAACAACATGGCGGCCGCGATCGAACGCCGCAACTATGCGCTCGATCGCATGGTGGACAACGACTTCATCACGAAGGCCGAGGCCGATGCGGCGAAGGCCATGCCGATCGTGACGCATGGACAGCCGACTCCGACACCCTCGAGCGCGCCCTATTTCGTCGAGACCATTCGGGCGCAACTCGAACAACGCTACGGCGCCAAGGCGTTGTACGAAAACGGGCTGGTCATTCGGACGGGTCTCGATCCGGAGCTCCAACGCGCCGCGACCGTGGCCCTGGACACCGGAGTCCGGCGTCTCGACAAACTGCGGGGATATCGAAAACCCACGCGCAACGTCCTGGCGGAACAGCGCACGGTCGAAAACTACCGCCACCCACGCTGGACGCGAGACATCCAAGTCGGCGACGTCATTCCAGCAATCGTGGCGGGCGTGACAGAGTCAGGCCTCCGCGTACGCGCCGGGCGGCTGACCGGCACGGTGGACAAGGCGGGCTACGAGTGGACGAGACGAAAGCCAACGGAACTCGGACGCGTCGGTGACCTGATCGAAGTCCGCGTGCTCAAGCTCGATAACACGGAAACGGCGACGTTCGCGCTGGAGCAGATCCCGGTGCTCCAGGGCGCCATGGTCGCGCTGGAGAATCGAACGGGCCAGATTCTCGCGATGGTGGGCGGCGAAAGCTTCGACCGCAGTCAATTCAACCGCGCCACGCAGGCCCAGCGGCAGGTGGGCTCGCTGTTCAAGCCGTTCGTCTACGCCGCGGCGATCGATCGCGGCTACACGACGCAATCCTTGCTGGACGACTCGCCGGCGAGCTTCACCGCCGGTCCCAACCAGCCGCCGTACGAACCGAGGAACTACGATCGCGAGTACCGCGGGATGATCACTCTGCGTGACGCGCTCGAAGACTCACGCAACGTGCCGACCGTTCGGCTGATGGCGGCGCTCGGGCCGCGCGAAGTCGTGAACTACGCGAAGCGCCTGGGCGTGACCTCGCCGTTGCCCGAGTACCTCTCGGTCGCCATCGGCGCCGCGGAAGGTTCGCTCATCGAGATGACCGCTGCGTATGCGGCGTTCGCCAACCAGGGCGTGCGCATGACGCCGATCCCGATCCTCGAGGTCGTCGGCCGCGACGGCACGATTCTCGAACAGCATCGCGCCGAGCCCCACGAGGCGATTCGCGCGGACACGGCATACATCACGACCAGCATGCTCGAAGGCGTGATTCAGCACGGGACCGGTCAGGCCGCGAAGGTGCTCGACTGGCCGCTTGCCGGGAAGACCGGCACGACCGACGACTACTCGGACGCCTGGTTCATCGGTTTCGACCCGAACATCACCGTCGGCGTGTGGGTGGGCTTCGATCAGAAGAAGCCGATCGGGACGAACCAGACCGGCGCCGTCGCGGCCCTGCCGATCTGGCAGGAGATCATGAAATCCTGGATCGCGCGCCAGCGCCCGGCGCACGCCGAGCCGCCCGTGTTCGAACGGCCCGGCAACATCGTGACGGTGTCGACCGCTCGCGGGCCGGAAGTGTTCATTGCAGGGACACAGCCGCAATAGCCATTTGTCATTGGTTATTGCGCTATTTGCTATTGCATTGATCCATTGGTCATTTGCTATTGGCGTGCGGCTGCCGCGCGCAGTCGAGCAACCGGCTGCGATCAATGACCAATGGCCAATGACCAATCACAAATAGCCAATAACCAATAACAAATAACAAATGTCTCAGTCTTCCTCGGCCGCGGTTTCCAACTTGCCGAGGGCACGTTTCATCAGATACGCCTTGATGAACTCGTCGAGGTCGCCGTCGAGCACCCGGTTGATGTCGCCCACCTGGTGCTTCGTGCGGTGGTCCTTGACCATCTGATACGGGTGCAGCACGTAGCTGCGAATCTGGCTGCCGAAGGCGATGTCCTTCTTCTCGCCACCCAGCTGGTCGAGCTTGGCCTGCTGTTCCTTCAGCTTCAGGTCGTAGAGACGGGCGCGCAGCACCTTCATGCCTGACGCACGGTTCTTGTGCTGCGAGCGTTCGTTCTGACACGACACCACGATGCCCGTCGGCAGGTGCGTGATGCGCACGGCGGAGTCGGTGACGTTCACGTGCTGGCCGCCGGCGCCGCTCGACCGGAACGTGTCGATGCGCAGGTCCTTTTCGTCGATCTCGACGTCGATGTCGTCGGGCAGTTCCGGCCAGACGTAGAGCGACGCAAAGGACGTGTGACGCCTCGCGGCCTGGTCGAACGGCGAAATGCGCACGAGGCGATGAACGCCCGCTTCCGCTGAGAGAAGTCCGTACGCGTAGTCACCGCTGATCGTGACGGTGACGCTCTTGAGGCCGGCCTCGTCGCCCGGCTGATAGTCCATGACCTCGCGCTTGAACCCGCGGCGCTCGGACCAGCGGGTGTACATGCGGAGCAGCATCTCGGCCCAGTCCTGCGACTCGGTGCCGCCGGCGCCGGGATGAATCGTGACGATGGCGTTCTTCCGGTCGAGCTCGCCCGACAGCATCGTGCGGATCTCGCCGGTCTGAATGTCCCGGCCATACGTCTCGAGCCCGCGCTCGAGGTCCGCCGTCACGTCTTCCCCCTGGCGCGCCCAATCGATCAGCACACCAAGGTCATCGCCCTGCTTCCGCAGCGCTTCCGCCAAGCGTCCGGTCGTCCTCGAGACGACGGCGGCGCTGCTGGACGCGCTGGGCGTTGGCCGGATCCTTCCAGAAGTCCGGCGCGGACGCCTCGGCTTCGATGTCGGTCAGTTCGCGGAGAAGCCGGGCTTCGTCAAAGCCCCCTCCGGAGGTCAGTGGCGCGCTCGGCCAGGCCCGCGTGCATGCGGACCAACTCGTCCAACGTCATGGTCATGTCGAACTGTCTCCCTATCTCACGATTTCGCCGGCCGTCGCCAACCCGCCAGCCACACCATCGCGGTGGCCACGAGCGACATCCACACGACGATGTCCCCAAGCTGGTTGTACCACGTGCGGCCCGACAGAAGCCGGACGTCGGCGGTCACCGCCGCCGGCACGAACAGATCCGTCCGCGTCAAGACGCGGCCGTACGGATCCACGGCGCCGCTGATGCCGGTGTTCGCCGCTCGAACGACATATCGCCCTTCCTCGACCGCGCGGATCGCGCCCTGCTCGAAGTGCTGGTACGCGGCCGACGATCGCTGGAACCAGGCGTCATTCGTGATCGTCACGAGCAACTGGCTGCCACGCAAGACGAACGCGCGCGCGAGCCACGGGTACACCGACTCGTAACAGATGGCGACACTGAATCGGCGGCCGTCTGCGTCGAACACGACCGGCTCCGTCCCCGCCGAGAAATCGCTCACCGCCTCGATGAGCGGGCCGACGAAGAACAGCAGGCGTTTGAGCGGCACGTACTCGCCGAACGGCACGAGCTGCATCTTCCGGTACGACGCGCGAGATCTGCCGTCAGCGTCCGACCAGCACGGCGGCGTTGAAGTAGCGATCCGGCTCATCGGCCGTCGCCCGGACGAACTCGTCGGTTCCGATCAAGAACGGCGTCTTGGCTTCAACGGCAAGACGGCGAACGGGCGCGGCGAAATTCGCCTGGAGATCGAAATAGAACGGCGTCGCGGCCTCGGGCCACACGACGAGGTCGGCCCCCTCGCCAATCACCTGACGACTCAGGTCGAGATAGCGCCCCAGGATGACGTCGCGAAGCTTGGGATCGTACTTGTCTTCCTGATTGATCGACCCCTGCACAAGACCCGCCTTGAACGATGCGCCCTCGTGCAGCAACACCCCGCGGTTCACACGCAGGAGCCCGCCCGCCACGACAGCGGCGAGCAGCAGCGCGACCGCGATCGCGCCACCGCGTTGCACGCGATCGCGTGTCAGCGCGACGATAGCGGCGGCAGTGCCGACCAGGGCGACGAGCGCCGACAGACCGTAGACGCCGACGACGCTCGCGGCCTGGACGACCGGAATGACCGTCGCCTGCGAGGATCCGAGCGGGGCCCAGGCAAATCCGGCTCCCCCAGTCGAGCGCGCCCACTCGGTCGCGACCCAGAAACACGGCGAGAGCCAGACGCCCGCCACGCCCAAGCGGTGCGCGGCCATCCGCACGAGGAGAGCGAAGAGACCGACGTACAGCGCAAGGTAACTGGCGAGCAGCAGGGCGACGAGCACGGAGACGACGAACGACAGTCCGCCGTAGGTGTTCATCACCCCCGTGACCCAGTACAACGTGCCGCTGAAATAGACGAGCCCGGACAGGACGCCGAGACCGAACGTGCGCGAGGGCGCGCGGCGCTCGCCGAGCGCCAACACGACGGACACGATGAGCGGCGCGAGCGCAATCCACGCGAGGGCAGGAGTGCCGAACTTCGGAAAACTGCCGGCGAGAAGCGCGCCGGACAGCACGGCCAGCGCAGTCTTCACGGGTCAGGCTGTCGGTTGGATCGTCACCCGCGGATTACCGGCCGACAGACGCGCGAATCTTGTCCTCGCGCTGGAGCCGCTCGGCCGTCAGGTTGGCCTCGGTGCGCTCCTGGAACGGTCCAATCCGCACGCGGAACAAGGAGCCCGGGTCAGCTTGCACGATGGCGGTGTATCCCTTCGCTTTCAGCTGAGCTGACCTGCCGATCGGCGTTTTCCCGCGACTTGAACGCGGCGACCTGCACGAACCATCCGCCGCCGGCCGACTGCGCCGCGCGCTTCGCGGTGGACGGCGTGGGCGTTGCCGCTGGCGCCGCAGCGGGTCGTGCTGCGGCCGTCTGCGGCGCGGAGCTCGCGGCCGGTGGCGCCGGCGGCGGTTTCACCGGCACTGACGTCGTGTCCGTTGCTGCAGGCTTCTCCGTTGCTGCAGGCTTCGCGGGCTCATCGCGCGGCGCGGCCTGTGCCTTCGGCGCCGTCTGATCCTGAAGCTTGTCGTGGTAGCCGAGGTCGGCCGGCGACGTCTGAGTCGGCGGAGGCATCTCCGCTGGCGCAGGGGGAACGGCGGCCGGGGCGTCCGTGGCGACTTCCGTCGCCGGCGTGCCGACGCCGCGACCGACAGAGATACCAAGCAGGAAAATGGCGACGGCCAGGACGACCGACGCCATGAAGAGGAAAACGAGTTGCTTTCCTCCCAGCTGGATCTCACGGACGTTTTGATCGGGCATTCGTGGGCGTCGATGTTAACACGCGTCTCAGCCGCCAATACGCTTCAGTAACTCGCGCGCCGGCTCCGACGTGGGCGCCAGCACCAGCGCCCGTTCGGCCGACCGCTTCGCGCCTTCGGTATCACCCGAATCGAGCAGGGCGTTGCCCAGCGCGACGTGCGCCGCGGCGGTCTCACGAGACCAGATCGCGATCTTGAACGCGTCGATGGCCTCCGGCAACCGGCCAGCCCGTCGGTAGAGCGTGCCGAGGAGCAGGTGCGGCTCATCGGCGTAAGGCGAGAGGTAGATCGCACGCCGGAGGGCCTCGATGGCCTCGGTGTCGCGACGCTGATCGACCAGCGTTCGCGCCCGGGCCAGGTGAAACGCCGCTGTTTCCTGTTGGTCGCGTTGGACGGGAGCGGCCTGGGCCCGCCGGGCCGCCGGGGAGGCGCCGAGATCCAGCATCCACTCGTTCGAGGCCTGCCGGCACCCGGCCGCCAGGCACGGCCAGGCTCGGATCGAGCGAGGCGCCCAGCGAACGGGCCAATTCCAGCTCGCGCTGCCCTTCCGGCGTCTTGCCGAGCACGGCACTCATGACGAGGTGCGCATCCCCATCGGTCGGATCGAGGCGCACGGTTTCCCGAAGCGACGTCAGCGCTTCGGCGTTGTTCGACGCCAGAGCATGCGCGTAGCCAAGGTTGAAGAGGTACGTCGTGTTCGCCGGGGCCTCACGGACGGCCCTGGCGAAGTACATGGTGGACGGGTTCGTGCCCTCGGCCGGGCCCCGACGAAGCTGGACGATCCCCAGCGCGTTGGAGATGGCGGCGGCCGGCTCGGCCTTGTACAGCGCGTCGAGCTCGTGCATGGCGCCGTCGAATCGTTTGAGAGCGATGAGCGATTGCGCGACCGCGAATCGCGCGCGGCGGAAGAGCGGCGACGCGGCCGGAACGGAGTTCGCGGCCTCGAGCGCGCGATCGTCCAGGTCCTGCGCCGCGTACACGTTCCAGAGCTCCAGCTGGATGCGCGGATCCATCGGAGCGATTCGCATGGCGCTTTCGAGAAATCGTTGCTCGACGGCCGGCGTCCCCGCCACGAGCCCCTTGACGTAGAGCTCGAAGGCTTCGAGCGGAAGATGGGCCGCGGCGCGCGTGGCCCGCGGGCGGAGACGCCCCGTCACGTCCGCGACGCGGCGGGACACGCGGTCGAACAGCGTGAAGATCTCAGGCAGCGTGGCCGCGTCCTCGACCGACGGCCGTTCTGCTCCCGGACCGAGGCGAATGAGCCTGCACGCGGACGCGCAGCTTGTCGCCGAGCTCCACTTCGCCGAACACGAGATCGGACGCCCCGGTCAGCTCGCCCACCCTGATCATCGTCGCGCGCGTGAGCGCCGCGGACATCGGCAGCTGCAGACGGTCGAACGCGGCGATCCGCTCCTCGCGCGTGAGCGCGCCGACCCCTTCATTGGCGAGACCCTCGCCGAGCAGCACCGCAGCGGCTTCACCGAGCCAGAGCGACGTGCCGGCGCCGCCAGGCGCCTGCGCTTCGACGTCGGCCGCAAACGGCATGACGAGGACGCGCGAGCCCGGCGCCGCCTGAGCGCCGACGGCCGCCGGCAGGATCAGGATGACGAGCAGGGCGATCGCGGCCTGCGTTCGAACAGTAAGACTGTCGTGCTGATATTTCATGCGGCGAGGGCCGGATCCGGTGCGATTTCTGCGTCGCTCAACTCCAGAACCACGAGGCAGGTGGACCCGCCCACGGCACGGCACCGTTCGGTGCGGCCGACGGCGCCAATCGCGAACTGCCGCAGGGTCTCGACCGCGACGGCCACATAGAAACCGGCAAAGCGGAGTCGCCTGCGTCTCGCGGACGGCAGCAGAACAACGAGCTGACGACTTCAACCCGGGCGGAGTTTCGCCGTACTCGCGTGGATGCGCGGCTGGAGCTCTGCAGCGCG
Source organism: uncultured Acidobacteriota bacterium (assembly GCA_963730485.1). Lineage (GTDB taxonomy): Bacteria > Acidobacteriota > Vicinamibacteria > Vicinamibacterales > SCN-69-37 > CAVTYZ01. The sequence goes on from CAVSRY010000009.1 coordinate 126,383, forward strand.
CGAATGATGCCGGCTGCCACGCGAAGCGCCGCGCGCGCGCGCCACGTCCGCGGCAACCAGCCGATCCAGCGCCGCTTCGACGGCGACAGCGAGGCAACCGTCCAGAGCGCGGCCAGCTCGCCTGCGCGAAACGTGACCTCGTCGTACGCGGCGCCCTCCGTGCGAAGGAATCCCAGGACCGCCGAGATCGGCGCCTGGCCGATGTTGCCGTCGCGCAGGCCGTCGGACGTGAGCCAGTGTTCGTAGAACTCGAGCCGTTGCGGCAGCCGTTCGGCGATCGCGCCGTGAAGGCAGGCGGCCAGGAGACGTCCGATTCGGGCCTCTGTCATGATCGGTTCATGCAGCGTGGGTCCACGTCGGCCGCGATTCTGGCCGGCGGCCAGGCGCGACGGTTTGGCGGTCAGGACAAGAGCCGCCTGGTCGTGCATGGCCGTTCCATCATCGTTCGACAGGTCGAGGTTCTGCAACGGGTCGCCGCCGAGGTCTTCGTGGTGGCGCAACGATCCGGAGCGGTTCAGCGGACCTCGGTCTCACGGTCCACGTCGATCGCGTACCCGGCACCGGCGCCATCGGCGGAATCTACACCGCGCTCGACGCCGCACGGGGCGATCGCGTGCTCGTCGTGGCCTGCGATCTGCCCTTCCTCGACGATCGGCTGCTCTCGGAGCTCGTTCGGCGGGCCGAGCCGGCCGATGGCGCGTGGGTGCGCACGACACGCGGCGTCGAACCGCTCGTCGCGTGTTATCAGCGCCACGCGCGCGCCGCGATCCTCGCGGAGATTCAGGCGGGACGACTCAAAGCCAGCGACCTCGGCACGGCCTTGCGCCTCGCCGAGATCGCGCCGTCCGAGCTCGATCGCTTCGGGTCGGCCGACGAGCTGCTGACCAACGTCAACACGCCCGAGGACTACGCACGAGTACAATATCGCCCTCGATGATTCTGCCGGTTCACGCTGCCGTCCGCACCGCGCTCGCCGACACGCTCGCCACCAGGTTTTCGATCGCGCCCGACGATCAGCCGGCCATCGTGATCGATGTTCCGCCCAAGCGCGCGCTCGGCGATCTGGCGGTCCCCATCGCGTTCGAGCTGGCGCGCCGGCTGCGGCAGGCACCGCGCGCGATTGCCAAGCAGATCGCGGACGCGGTCGGCCCGATTGCCGGCGTGGCACGCGTCGACGCCACGCCCAACGGGTACCTCAACTTCTTTCTCGACCGGACGGCGTTGACCGGACAGTGGCTCCGGAGCGAACAGCGGGCTCGACGCGAATCCGGCGGCAAGGTCATCGTCGAACACACCGCCATCAACCCGAACAAGGCGGCGCACATCGGGCATCTTCGCAATGCGACGCTCGGCGACACGCTCGTGCGGCTCCTCCGCTTTCAGGGCCGCGCGGTTGAAGTGCAGAACTACATCGACGACACGGGCGTACAGGTCGCGGACGTGGTCGTCGGCTTCACCACGCTGGAGGGACGGGACCTGGCCGGCGTGCAATCGCTCATCGCCGACCCTGCCATCCGGTTCGACTACTACTGCTGGGACCTCTACGCGCGAGTGACGGAGTGGTACACGGCCGACAAGGCACGCCTCGAGATCCGGAGCGCGGCGCTCCATGCGATCGAGGAAGGCGGCAACGCGTTGGCCGAGATCGCCGCGGTCGTCGCCGACCGGATCGTCCGCACGCATCTGGACACGATGGCGCGGCTGAACGTCGGCTACGACCTCCTCACCTGGGAAGGCGACATCCTTCGCCTGCACTTCTGGACGACGGCCTTCGAGCAGTTGAAGGCGACTGGCGCGGTGTACCTGCGTGAGGACGGGCGGTTGAAGGGCTGCTGGGTCATGCCGATCGGTGACGGGACCGAAGCGCCAGGCGCTGACGACACCGAAGCGCCCGGCGACGAGGACGAGGCCGATCAGCGTGAGAAGGTCATCGTGCGCTCGAACGGCACGGTCACGTATGTCGGCAAGGACATGGCCAATCAGTTCTGGAAGTTCGGCTTGCTCGGCCGGGACTTTCACTACCGGCCATTCGAGTCGCGCGACGGCCGGACGGTCTGGGCGACGACGTCGTCGCCGTCGGAGAATGGTCACGCGCCGGCGTTCGGCCGCGCCTCGGCGGTGTACAACGTCATCGACACGCGCCAGTCGTACCTTCAGGCGCTGCTCGAAGCAGGCGCTCGGCACCATCGGGTTCACGGAGCAGGCGGCGAACTCGACGCATTTTTCGTACGAGATGGTCGCGCTGTCACACGCGACGGCCCGGGCGCTCGGCTATGGCGACCAGGAGTCGGAGGGCAAGCCGTTTGTCGAGGTCTCCGGCCGCAAGGGCCTCGGCGTCAAGGCTGATGACCTGATCGATCGGCTGATCAGCTCAGCCACGGCCGAAGTCGCCGAGCGCAATCCCGACATGCATGGCGCGGACCGGGATCACGCGGCCCGGGTGATTGCGACCGCCGCCCTCCGCTACTTCCTCGTGAAGTTCACGCGGACGAAGGTCATCGCGTTCGACATCGACGAGGCGCTGAGCTTCGAAGGCGAGACTGGGCCGTACCTTCAGTACGCGACGGTTCGGGCCGGCAACATCCTCGCGAAGCTCGCCGAACGCGATGGGACGACCGAGGATGAGATCGTGCGCCGCCTTCCGGATCTGTCAGAGGATCCGATCGCCGAGGGCGACGAGGCCGACGAGCTCTGGGGTCTGGTCCTCGAGGCCTCGCGCCTCGACGAGGTCGTGGAGATCGCGGTCCGTTCGCTCGAGTTGTCGCTCGTCGCGAAGTTCGCGTTCGGCCTGGCGCAGTCCTTCAACGCGTTCTATCACCGCCAGCAGATCATGAAGGAAGATCGTGTGGATGCGCGCCTCTGGCGCGCGGCGGCCGTCGTGTACACGCGCCGGCAGCTGACCCGGGCGCTCGATTTGATGGGATGTGACGTGCCTTCCAGGATGTAGGGTCCAGGGTTCGAGGGGGTCGAGGGTTCGACGGGGTTCGAGGGGTTCGAGGAGTCCGAGGTGCGAGGAGTCCGAGTGGAACAGGTGAACGGGGAACGAGGAACAGGGAACGTGGAACGGCGAATCGATGAGCGTCCGGTGATCGGCGTTGCGTTTCCGAAGCCGGACTACCTGAAATCGCTCGAACGGGCGGGAGGCGAGCCGCTGGTCCTCAAGCCCGAGCGCGATGCGTTGCCGGACGCGCTCGAGCGGTGCGATGGCGTTCTGCTCACCGGCGGCGCCGACGTCGATCCGTCGCGATACGGCGAAGCCGACCGGCACGGTACGGTGGAGATCGATGCCGAACGTGACGAGTACGAGATTGGCTTGACCAGGCTCGCGCTCGATCGCAACCTCCCGCTTCTCGCCATCTGCCGTGGCGTTCAGCTCCTCAACATCGTCGCCGGCGGCACGCTCGTGCAGGACATCCCGACGAGCCTGCCGGAGTCACTCACCCACCGCCGGCCGAAACCGGCGCGCGTGAAGAAGGCGCGCGCCCACGACGTCGCGCTCGTGCCGGGCACGCGTCTCGCCGGCCTGCTCGAAGGCGCCGCGAAACGAAACGGCCACGTGGCCGTGAACAGCCGGCACCATCAGTCGGTCAAGACCGTCGCGCCCGGATTCGTCGTGTCCGCGACGGCGCCGGACGGGATCGTCGAGGCCATCGAACGTGCGGGCCGCGGCTTCTGCGTCGGCGTCCAGTGGCATCCGGAGAATTACTGGCGAACCGGCGAGTTCTCGGAACTCTTCGAGGGACTGATCAGCGCGGCTGCCGGCCGGCGGCAGACGCGGTCGTAGGCGATCCGGACTTCCGGCATACAATCGCGCCACCAGGAACCCACGATGCCAAACCGACGCAGCTTCTTGCAGACGCTTTCCGGACTGCCGGTCGTCGGCGGTCTTCTCGCCTCCTCGACCGCCAGCGCGCGCGTCGCGGCGGCCGGACGGGACTACTTCCGCGAGCTCGGCGTCCGGCCTTTCATCAACGCGGCCGGCACGTACACGGTGCTGACGGCCTCGCTCATGCAGCCGGAGGTCGTGGAGGCCATCGAGTACGCGTCGAAGCGCTACGTGCCGCTGAACGATCTGCATGATGCGATCGCCAAGCGGCTCGCGGAGCGACTGGGCGTGGAAGGCGTGATGGTCACGTCGGGCGCGGCCGCGGCACTCACGCTCGGCACGGCCGCCTGCGTCGCCGGCAAGAACCCCGACTGGATTCGACGGCTCCCCGACATCGCCGCCACGGACATGAAGAGCGAGGTCATCGTTCAGCGCGCGCACCGCTACGGCTACGACCACGCCGTCCGCAACTGCGGCGTCCGCATGGTCGAAGTGGAGACGCGCGAGGAGCTCGAAGGCGCGATCAGCGGCCGGACGGCGATGATGCTCTTCTTCAACGACGCCGACCCGCGCGGCCAGGTCAAGGTCGAGGAGTTCGTGGCGCTCGGCAAGAAGCACGGCATCCCGACATTCAACGACGCCGCCGCCGACGTGCCGCCGACGGAGAACCTCACCAGGTACAACAAGATGGGCTTCGACCTCGTCACCTACTCGGGCGGCAAGGGCATCCGAGGTCCTCAGAGCGCCGGGCTGCTCCTCGGCCGCAAGGACCTCATCGAAGCGGCCCGCATGAACTCGTCGCCGAACGGCGACACGATCGGCCGCGGGTTCAAGGTGAACAAGGAAGAGATGCTCGGCATGATGGTCGCCGTCGAGATGTATCTCAGCCGCGATGCCGACGGTGAATGGAAGGAATGGGAGCGACGGGCGGAGACGATCGTCGCCGCCGCGACACGCCAACCGGCCGTCAAGGCCGAGGTATATGTCCCACCGATCGCGAACCACGTCCCCACCGTCCGGTTGACATGGAAATTGGCTGACTTGTCGGTGACCGCAGCGGACCTCCGTCGTCAGCTCAAGGAAGGCGAACCCTCAATCGAGATCGTGCCGGGCGGCTCGCAGGCCACCGCGGCCGATCAGGAAGTTTCGATCGGCATCTGGCAGATGCAGCGTGGCGAAGCCGACATCGTCGCTCGCCGCCTGCGCGAGGTGTTCAAGGCCTGACCATCGCCAGCAGCTTCGTCACCGTGCTCCAGTTGCGCGTCGTGATGCCGTCTCCGGCCGCGCGTCCGATGGCCTCCAAAGCGCGGCTCTCGAGAATGCTGTCCGGACACCAGACGTAGACCACCCGCGGCCCCGCCGCCACTTCGTCGGGCGCCCATTTCTGCCGCACGAGGCCGTCGATGCGGCGTTCGTCGGCCGGCGTTCGAAAGAATCCGACCATCAACCTCGACGGATCCCGACCTTCCGTGGACAGCGGCAGCCCGTCAACGGCCTTCTGCAGGTCGGATGCCGACACGACGGTGACCTTTGCCGTGACGCCGAGCTTCCGGGTCATGGCCTCCTCGATACGGGAGGCGAGAGCGGTGTCGGCACTCTTGGGTGCCGTGAACACGGCATTGCCGCTGTTCAGCAGGGTTCGCACGTCGCGGTAGCCGAGCCCTTCGAGAAGGGTGCGAAGGTCGGCCATCGCGACGCGCTTCGCGCGGCCAACGTTGATACCTCGGATCAATGCGACGTAGGTCATGAGATGGGGCTCAGGTCGTCGAATTGACTGTACGGTGCTCCAAGTTGACATGACAAAGGCGACAGGGTACAGTCAATTCAAGACCTGACCCCATTCTCATTTCAAACCCCGCCACCGCCTCGACGTGCGCGGTGTTGGGAAACAGATCGAACGCACGGAGCGACGTCAGATTGTAGCCGCTCGCCACGAGCCGCGCGCTGTCGCGCGCGAGCGTCGCCGGATCGCACGACACATAGACGAGCCGAGGCGTTCGGAGACTGATCACCGCGTCGAGCGCGGCTGGCGAGACGCCGGTACGCGGCGGGTCCAGCACGATCGCGTCGAAACGCTCCTTGCCGATCTGCCGCAGCGCATCCTCGACCGACGTTCGGATCGGCCGGAGCCGCGTCGACCGAAAGGCTCCGCATTGGTGGCCAGGTCACGACCGCTCGACCCGATCGCCTTCGACGGCGACGACGTCATGGCCGCGCGCGGCGAGCGCGACCGCGAACAGCCCGACGCCCGCGTAGAGGTCGGCGACGTGCTGGCCATCCACGCCGTCGAGCACGGCGCTGGCCAGCGCACCGACGAGGAAACGGTTCGCCTGAAAGAACGACGCCGCCTGGCGCGTCCACGTGGTGTTCGCGGGCACAGGCGCGTCGTCTCCGAAAATGTCGGTCGCGGTATCGGTGACATGTCGCGGCGCCGGCCAGACCGATGACCCGGCCGTGGACGAGGGCCGTGACGCCCGTGACGTCGGCGTCCTGCCACGCGCCGATCTCGAGACCGTCCAGAGACCCGCCGTCCAGCGCCCTCGAGGTGCAGCACGCGCTGGCGCGCCGTCACGTTCTCGGCCACCACAACCGTCGCGACTCCTTGGCGCGACCACCGAGTGCCACCGAGCAGCCGATCGACGGCCGGGACGCTTTCGGGCCGCAGCTGCCCGGTCGCCGTCGCGTCGCAGAGCGTGTGTGACCCTTCGCGGAAGAACCCCGCGCGTCCTCCGGCGACGTGTAGTTTCGCGCGCAGTCGATATCCCTGCTCGGGTGAGCCGGCGACTGACACGTCACCGGGCACGCGTGATTCGCCCGATGCGCTGCAGCGCATCGACGAGGAGCTCGCTCTTGCACCGGAGCTGTTCGGGATACTCGATGTGGGCGTAGTCCATCCCGCCGCAGGAAGGGTCAGCAACTCCGGGTCGACGCGCCGGGCTGGCGCTGAGGACCTCCTCGACGCGAGCGAAGATGACGCTCTTCGTCTTGCGCTCGACGCGCGCGCGAACGCGTTCGCCCGGAATCGCGCCGGCGACGAGCACGATGATGCCGTCGTGGCGGGCAAGCATGCGGCCACCGGCCACCGCGCGTTCGACCTGAAGATCGAGAGTGGACACGCTAGGCGTCAAACGTGAAAGTCGGCAGGCCCAGGTGATCGCGCACGAGTTGATCGAGCGCGCGATCGACGCTGCGGCGCCACAGGTCCGGCGACAGCCGTCGGGCGGTAGGGAGCGAGGTCGGTCTCTGCATCGCCGCGGAGGCGCTCGAGCACATCGGAACCGATGGCGTCGCGGCCTGCCGCGATGAGGGCCGCGTCGATCGGCGGCAGCCGCGCGGTCAGTTCCTTTCTGGCGTCGCCACGCGCGGTCCGAGCCGCCTCGCGAATGGTCGACAGCTCGGCAATCGACCGGCTCACCTCGTCGCGAAACGGTTCGGCAAGGTCGAGCCGGCCGGCGACACGCGAGAGTTTGTCGAGCGCGCGATCCATCTGCCGCGACAGCGACGGACGCCTCCCGGGCTCAGCAGGTTCGACCGCGCCTTCAGGCCCCGCGGAGAGTCCGCTCAACCCAACGGAGCGGCGCCACCGTGTGTACACCTCGCGAACGTCAGCCTCACAGAACTCGAGCCGCAGCGGACGCGTGGACCGGCCCGCGCGGTGCCGTTCGGCCTTCAGGTCGATGCCGTGGGTGACGATGCTGAGCGGCATGCCTTCGAGCGCCCAACCCCGAGCCAGCTCGAACGCCGGCCCGACAATCCTGATGATCTGGCCCTCGTTCACCCGGGCCAGGTGTTCCTCGACGCGCCGGCAGAAGTCCCCGATATCCACGCCAGTGGCGTCGGCCTCCGTTCCGCTATTCACGCGACAGTCCTTCCCACGTCACTTCGCCAGCCACCAGACGCTCGACTCGTCCGCCCGACTCGACGAGCAAGCGCGCCGTCGCCATCGATGTCGCGTGCGCGTCCCCGATGCTCGCCGGTGCGATCGGCCCAGCGAACGGCGGCGCCACCGAGACTGGGCGCCGCGAAGCCGCGCCATCACATCACAGATCGCGCTCAGGCGACCTGCGTGGAAGTGGTCCACGACCGTGGCCAGCGATTCGAGAATCGCGACGACCACCGGCGCGCGTTCGACCCGACGCCCCAGCTCAGCCTCGATGGACGTGGCGCGGTCGGCGATCTCACGAGGATACGCAGTCTCGAGCAGGTTGATCCCGATGCCGACGACGACCGCGTCAATTCGCGCGCCGTGCCCGGCGGTCTCGCACAACACGCCGCCCAGCTTTCGCCATGGCCGGCCGATCACGAGGTCGTTGGGCCACTTCAGCCCGACGGGCAGCGCCGCAACGGATCGAACGGCGCGGGCCGCCGCGGCGCCGGCTGCGAGCGTCAGAATCGGCACGGAGCCGGCCGCGCCTTTGGGGCGCACGATCGCCGACAGATACACGCCGGCGCCAGACGGTGAGAACCAGTCGCGCCCGCGTCGGCCGCGTCCGGCCTGCTGCTGATCGGCAATGACCACGGCACCTTCAGGCTCGCCGTTCGTGGCCATCGACAGCGCCATGTCGTTCGTCGATCCGATCTCCGCGTGGTACGTCACTCGGCTGAACGCGCCGAGGTGCTCCGGACATCGACAACGCCGCCGCCAGGTCGGTAGGAATGGGATCAGCCATCGGCTGAAGATCGGTGCTCGGTGATGATATCGAGGCTGATGTCGACGGCCGGCGCCGAGTGAGTAATCGCGCCGATGGACACGTAATCCGCTCCACTGTCCGCAAGCCGGCGCACGCGCTCGACCGTCATGCCGCCAGACAGCTCCACGCGCGCGCGGCCGCCAATCCGCTGAATCGCGGCGCGCACGGTCTCGTCGTCCATGTTGTCGAGCATCACGATGTCCGCGCCGGCCGCGACCGCGGCGTCGACTTCGTCGAGCGTGTCCGCCTCGACCTCGATCGGCAGAAGGCGATCCGCGTCGCGCGAACGCGGCGGACGGCTTCGGTCGACGCCGCCGGCGACCGCGATGTGGTTGTCCTTGATCAGGATGCCGTCGTAGAGGCCCACGCGATGGTTCAGCGCCACCGCCGCAGACGCACGGCGTACTTCGCCAGCGCTCGCAGGCCGGGAATGGTCTTGCGGGTGTCGAGAATCTTGATGCCGCCGCCCGCGGCTTCGACGAACTCGCGCGCCCGCGTGGCGATCCCCGACAGGTGCTGCAGGAAAGTTCAGCGCCGTTCGTTCCGCGGTGAGGATGCCCGCCGCCGGCCCGGTCGACCGTCGCCACGCGATCGCCCGGCTGGCAGAGGTCGCCGTCGGACGCGCAGTCGACGAATTCGATCGCGGGATCCACCGCGGCGAACACTTCACGCGCGACGTCGAGGCCGGCGATCACGCACGGCGCTCTTCGCGACGATCGCCGCGGACATGCGGACGTCCGCCGGCACGACGGCAGCGGTCGTCACGTCGCCCGGGCCGACGTCCTCAGCCAGGGCCTCGCGCACCAGCCGTCGGTACGTCGACGGGATCGAGCCGATCAGGCATCGGCGGCGTGCGGCTCGATGGTGACAGCGACCTGCTCGGCCGCGAACGAGATGTCGGCAGCCGCCACGTTGTTGCCCTCGAGCACGTCGCGCGAAATCGCGGGCCAGAGCGGCTCGTGCGCCGGCGTCAAGGCGATCCGGGCGCGCACCGGAACACCAAAACCGAGATTTTTCGACGATCGTTCCTGGCGCAGGCTCGCCGTCACCTCCGACGCCTGGTGCACCGCATCGTCGTTCGCCGGCGAGCGGGCCGTTCCGGCAACCTGGACGTCAGCGGCCGTGGGCCATGTCGACCGATGGACCGACCCGTCCTGCCACCACGACCAGACCTCCTCGGTCACGAAAGGCAGATACGGCGCAAAGAGCCGCAGCAGCACCGAGAGCGCCGTCGTCGCCGCGGACGGCTGCCGATGCCGCGTCGCCACCGTCGCGCGCTCGCCGTCGCTTGACGAGCTCGATGTAGTCGTCGCAGAACCACCAGAAGAACGATTCGGTCTCGCGCAGCGCGGCCGCGTAGTCGTAACCCTCGAGGTGAGCGGTTGCCGATGTCACGAGCGACTCGAGCCGCTGCAGCATCCCGCGATCGAGCGGCTCCGACACGGGCCCGGACGGCTCGGTGCGCGAGAGCACGAACTTCGACGCGTTCAGGAGCTTGATGGCCAGCCGCCGGCCGACCTTCATCTGTCCCGGCTCGAACGCCGTGTCCACGCCGGGCCCGCCCTTCGCCGCCCAGTAGCGAACCGCGTCGGAGCCGTGCTCCTCGAGCAGCGCCATCGGCGTGACGACGTTGCCCTTGGACTTCGACATCTTCTTGCGATCGGGATCGAGCACCCATCCGGAGATCGCCGCGTTCGCCCAGGGCAGCTTCCCTTCCTCCAGGTGCGACCGAAGCACGGTCGAGAACAGCCACGTCCGGATGATGTCGTGCGCCTGCGGTCGCAGATCCATCGGGAACGTCTGTTGCCACAGGGCCTTGTCGCGCTCCCATCCGCAGACGATGAACGGCGTCAGCGACGATGTCGCCCACGTGTCCATGACGTCGGGGTCACCGATGAACCCGCCGGGCACGCCGCGCTGATCGGCGCGAAATCCGGCCGGAACGTCGGTCGACGGATCGATCGGCAACTGGCTCTCGTCGGGCACCAGGCGGGCGTTGTAGTCGGTCGTGCCGTCTGGCCGGACGCGATACCACACCGGGAACGGCACGCCGAAGAACCGCTGGCGGCTGACGCACCAGTCGCCATTCAATCCATTCACCCAGTTCTCATAACGCGAGACCATGTGCGATGGATACCAGTGGAGCTCCCGCCCGCGCGCGAGCAGCGGCTCGCGCACCTCCATCGTCTTGATGAACCACTGACGGCTCGTGATGATCTCGAGCGGGCGATCGCCCTTTCTCGTAGAACTTCACGTGGTGCGTGATCGGCCGCGGCTCGCCGATGAGCTCGCCGCTTGCCTTCATCAACTCGACGATCTTCGTGCGGGCCTTGGACGCGGACAGCCCGGCCAGCTGGTCGTACGCGACTTGTGCGGCGGACGCGTCGCGCGCTTCCCAGCCGGATTGCACCCCAGGTAATCGGCCGCAGCGCACCGTTCGCCTGAAGGATCGCCCGCACCGGCAGGCCCAGCTCGCGCCACCACACCACGTCCGTGAGGTCGCCGAACGTGCAAATCATCGCGATGCCGGTCCCCTTCTCGGGATCGGCCAGCGGGTGCGGGCGGACCGGCACCGGGACCTTGAACAGCGGGGTCAGCACCTCGCGCCCGAAGAGCGGCTGATAGCGGGCGTCGTCGGGATGCGCGACGAGCGCGACGCAGGCCGGCACGAGCTCCGGCCGCGTCGTGTCGATCTCCACGGCGCCGGCCCCGTCGGCATGGGCGAAGCGGAGGCGGTGATACGCGCCTGGCATCTCCCGGTCCTCGAGCTCGGCCTGCGCGACTGCCGTCTTGAAATCCACGTCCCACAGCGTCGGCGCCTCGAGCTGGTACGCCTGGCCGCGGCCGAGCAAGCGAAGAAACGCCTGCTGCGAGACGCGCTGTGCATCCCGTCCGATGGTCGCGTACGTCAGGGACCAGTCCACCGACAGCCCGAGATGGCGCCAGAGATGCTCGAACGCCTTCTCGTCTTCGCCCGTCAGGGCGACGCAGAGCTCGACGAAATTCGGCCGCGAGACCGAGATCGGATGCTTGTCCGGCTTCGCCGGCGGAGTGAACGCCGCGTCGTACGGCAGTGACGGATCGCACCGGACACCGTAGTAGTTCTGGACCCGGCGCTCGGTTGGCAGACCGTTGTCGTCCCACCCCATCGGATAGAACACGGCCTTGCCGCGCATGCGTTGAAATCTGGCGACGACGTCCGTGTGCGTGTAGGAGAACACGTGCCCGACGTGCAGCGACCCGCTGACGGTCGGCGGCGGCGTATCGATCGAGTAGACGCGGTCGCGCGGAGCCGACCGGTCGAACCGATGCACCCCATCGGTCTCCCAGCGGTCCTTCCATTTACTTTCGAGACCTTCGAGGGCGGGCTTGTCAGGAACACGCGGCGAGTGTGGCAACGTTACTCCGAATCAGCTTTGATCTTTTCGATCTCTTCGCGGATCAACCGCTCGGCGGTTTCGACCACGATGCGGCGGACGATGCTGTCGGTCATGCGCACGAGCGCGCGACGAACGGCTTCTTCCACCACGGCGTCCGGCAGCGCGGTCTGCGCCGGCGCCGGCCGCCGTCTGGGCCGATTGCTCGGCGGCCAGCAGCGCCGAAAACGCATTGGCCAGCGACACGCGGGACGGCAACGCCGCCTCACGGCCATCGTGTCCGGCTCTCGCCACGGGTTCTGACTCCTCGAGTGCGGCCGGCGATGGCGCCACCGACAATCGCGCCACACCGGGGAACGGCGTCACGACCCGGGCACGCGGTTGCCCCTCGGACACGGCGACGTCCGCTGACCGAGACGTGCCGTGCTCGAGCAGCGACCGCACGCGGCTCACGAGTTGTTCAGGCTCGAACGGCTTGGCGAGGACGCCGTCCGCTCCAGCCTCCCGCGCCTGGATGTCGTCCACCGGCTCGAACACGCCCGCGAGCAGCAACACGGGCACGTGCTTGAGCCGCGGTGACTGCCGCACATGGCTCGTGACGGCATACCCGTCCACTTCCGGGCGCGTCGATGTCCACCAGCATGACGTCGGGGGCTTCCCGATCCATCCATTGCAGGGCACGGCGTCCATCGCCCACCGACACCACGCGCACGTTCTCGTTCGCGAACGTGAGCTCGATCACGCGTTGAATCGTGACGCTGTCGTCGACGAGGAGGAGCGTCGCCATGGGCATCGTCACACCGCGCCCGCGCGCGTGCGCACCGCGGCGTTGATGAAGTCGATGATGGCCTGCATCGGGCTGCCCGGCGGGAAGATGCCCTCAACGCCCAGCGCCTTCAGCGCGGGAACGTCCGCGTCCGGAATGATGCCGCCCACGAGCACGACAACGTCGTCCAGGCCCTGCGCCTGCAAGAGCTCTCGCACGCGGGTCACGACGTGGAGGTGTGCGCCGCTGAGGATGGACAAGCCGATGACATCCGCGTCTTCCTGCAGGGCGGCCGACACAATCTGTTCAGGCGTCTGCCGCAGGCCCGTGTAGATCACCTCCATGCCGGCATCGCGCAGGGCGCGGGCGATGACCTTGGCCCCGCGATCGTGGCCATCGAGGCCCGGCTTGGCAATGACAACCCGCGTTCGACGCATGTGTGCCCTATTGTAGAGAAAATGGCGGAAGGTGCGGAGGTGCGGAAGTTCGGAGGTGCGAAGGTTGGTCGAAGGTGCGAAGGTTGGTTCGAAGGTGCGGAGGGCGGTTCGAAGGTGGCACGGACGTGCACAACGCCGAACCTCCGTACCAACCCTCGAACCCCGGTACCAACCTCCGCACCCTCGCACTTCCGCACTTCCGAACCTAGATCGCCGGCGTTTCCTCGGTACTCACCCCAGACTCTGCGGAGCACGTCGGTCATCTCGCCGACGGTCGCATAGGCGCGCGCCCCGTCAATCAGAGCGGGCATCACGTTGGCGGCTCCCTGGGCCGCATGCTCGAGGCTCGCCAGCGCACGCGCGGCCGCGGCGGCGTCCCGCCGGGTCCGGGTCGCCGCCGTACGGGCGACCTGCTGTTCGGCGACTCTCGAATCGATTGAGAGCGTCGGCACGGGCTCGACATTCTCGTCGGCATACCCGTTCACGCCAACGATGACCCGCTCGCCGGACTCAACCGCTCGCTGGAAGGCGTAGGCGGAGTCCGCAATCGCGCGCTGCGGGAAGCCGGCTTCGATCGCGGCCACCATCCCGCCAAGCCGATCGATCCGGGCTCATGAGCGCCATCGCCTCGGTCTCCATGTCACTCGTGAGCCGCTCGAGGAACCACGAGCCTCCAAGCGGATCGACGACGGCGGTCACGCCCGTTTCGTGCGCCAGGATTTGCTGCGTTCTCAGGGCGAGCCGGGCGGCGTCCTCCGTTGGCAGCGCCAGGGCTTCGTCGAGCGCGTTGGTGTGCAGCGAATTGGTGCCTCCCAGGACGCCCGACAAGGCCTGAAGCGCCGTCCGCACCACATTGTTGTACGGCTGCTGGGCCGTCAACGAGACGCCGGCCGTCTGCGTATGGAAACGCAGCTTCAAGCTGCGCTCGTCGGTCGCGCCGAACCGCTCGCGCATGAGCTCGGGCCCAGATGCGCCGCGCCGCACGGTATTTGGCGATCTCCTCGAAGAAGTCGCTGTGCGCGTTGAAGAAAAACGAGATGCGGGGTACGAACGCGTCCACCGTGAGGCCGGCCGCAATGCCCCAGGCGACGTACTCGATGCCGTCGGCCAGCGTGAACGCCAGTTCCTCCACCGCCGTCGCGCCTGCTTCGCGGATGTGATACCCGCTCACCGAGATCGAGTTCCAGCGCGGGCACCTCGGCGGCAGCAAAGGCGAAGACGTCGGTCACGAGCCGCATCGACGGTCGTGGCGGGAAGATGTACTCCTTCTGCGCAATGAACTCTTTGAGGATGTCGTTCTGGATCGTGCCCGACAGTTGCTTCCAGGGCACGCCCTGGCGTTCAGCGACGGCGAGATACATCGCGAAGAGAATCGCCGCCGGCCCGTTGATCGTCATCGACGTCGTCACATCGCCGAGCGGAATGCCGTCGAAAAGCGCGTCCATGTCCGCGAGCGAGGCGACCGAGACGCCGCAGCGCCCGACCTCGCCGGCCGACAGCGCGTCGTCCGGGTCCCGTCCCATCAACGTCGGGAGATCGAAGGCGACGCTGAGGCCCGTGCCGCCCGCGGCCAGGAGCTGCCGGTAGCGCTGATTCGTTTCCTCAGGCGTGCCGAACCCCGCGAACTGGCGCATTGTCCACAGTTTCCCGGCGTAACCGGTGGGATGGATGCCGCGGGTGTAGGGGTACGCGCCCGGATCGCCGAGATCGCGGGCGTACTCGACATCCTGCGTGTCGTCGGCGGTGTAGCGCTGGTTGATCTCGCGGCCTGAGATGGTGCGGTGAATGACATGAAGAAACCGGGTTTCTTACACAGTGAACGAAGACACCCGGATTCGACCTATCCGGAGATGCGAATGGCCAGCAGCTTCTTCGTGGTGGCCCCGCTCGCGTCGGCCGCGATCTCGATCAGATACTCGCCCGGTGGGAACGCGCTCAGGCTGAACTCGGACTCGAACGTCTGGTCCTTGGTGAGGGTTGGCGGAGGCATGGACGCCATCGACTCGCCTTGCTTGTTCAACACCCTCATCGTCAGCGTCGGCGCGGTGCCGCCGGGTCCGTACGCGGCGAAGCGCAGGAGCAGCCGTTCCGCGCGGGCGAACGTGCGGACCGTCGTCGGCATCGGCGACGGCAGCGTACGCAGCTGTTGAAGATCCCGCGCGGTGCGTCCTCGAAAGACGAACGGCGTCGTGATTTGCGCTTGCGTTGACGAGAAATCCGGCACCTCGAGGGTGACGTCGGTAGACTCGAGACGTCGACCCGTCGAGTGCGTCAGATCGGCGCGGACCCGGACCGTTCCCGCCGGCGCCTCGAATGACACCTGGCCCGAGGGCGTCTGTGAGGCGGCGTCGCGATCGACCCGGCCGGTGTAGAGAGTCTGCCCCTGGCCGGACTCGGCCGTGATCGTCAGGTACTCGACGCGCTCGGACGGCGCCGCGGCGACGTCGGCCGCTTCCCAGACAAACGTGACGAGGGCTTTCTCAGCCGGTCCTTTCGCGGCGCCGAGCCAGAGCGACACCGGCTGACGGCGCGCCGACGACGACGCATCGGCCAGCGTGCCGAGCGCCGATGTCACGTCCTCCGCCACCATCGGCTTGGCGGCGACGGTCGCCCGCGCGACCTCTTCAGCCGAGACCGCCCAGTAGCCCTTTCGCGCCCGAACGTCGATGTCGCGGCGCTTCACGCGTACGTCGATCTTGTGGAACTTGCCGTCGCGGAATCCGGCGGACGAGGTGTAGCCCAGCAGGTAGTAGGCGCTGCCGTCGCGCATCATCTGCTGGAGCGCCGGCAGCGGGTCGTTCCGATTCACGATGGCCCGGCCGTCGGTTTCGTCCGCGATCGACCGCAGCACGTCAGTGGTCTGGGACAGGATGCGCTTATCCATGTCGAACCCGACCGAGTCGGCGACCGAGTACTCGAAGTTCGCCAGACCGCGCGGATCGATCGTGTAGATCGCCGTGTTCGTGCGGTTCGCGACGCTGAAGACGCGCATACGACAGGTCCATCACGAGCTCCATCGACTCGAGCAGCTGCTGGCTGTTCATGCTGCTGCCGGCATCCGGCGCCCCGAACGTTCCGAGCGGCGTGTACGGGATCGAGACGCGGGCCACCCGTCGTCTGCACGCCCGGCGGCAACGTGTTGGACATGCCCTCGCTGACGTAGAGGATCGTCTTCCGGCCGTTCCGGAACGATCCCATGTACTCGCACAACGCGCGAAGCGACGACATCGTCCAGGTGTTGCGCATGCGTTCCTGGATCGCAGGGATGCTCGTTCGTGATACTGCGCTTCGAGCGGATGCTCCGGCTGATAGTTGTACTTCCGCCCCTTGAAATTCATGATCTGGGCGGCGGTGGCTTCGTGATTTCGCGAGAACGTCAGCGCGGATGCCGGACGCAGCGGCGTCGTCAGCGCGACGAGATCGTACGGCTGAAGCTGGCTGACGAACTGCGCGAGCTTCTCGCGGACGTTCCAGCCGTTCTGCAGCCGGGTGTGGTAGTCGTCGAGGAAGATGACGAGCAGACGATTGTCTTCGCGCGCAAGCTCGCGGGCGTGATCGGCCGACGACAGGATGTCGCGCGTGTACGGTCGGCCGTTCGGTATCGCCGTCGATCTTCACCAGCCTGAACGCCTCGATGGCCTGCGGCTTCCCTTCCTCGCGAACCTCGAAATCCGCCTGGGTGAGATCCATGACCGGACGGCCCTGCTTGTCCGTCACGATCACGTCCACACTGATCGAATCAATGCCGCTTCGGAAGACGGGCGGTGGTCCCTGCGGTGTGGCGCGGTGCCGGCTGCCGGCGGCTGCAGGCGCAGGCTGCTGCGCGGCCGGCTGACTGACCAGGCAGACCCCTGCGAGGAGGACGCTCGCGACGACGCGGATGTAGCGAAGCACGCGAATAGCCAATGATACCATCCGGCTCCATGACGGGCCGGGCGGATGATGCGTCGCCAGCGCCGCTGACCGTCCTCGGCGAGGACGAATCACTCTTTCGCCGTTCAATCCGCGAATTCGCCGACACGCGTCGTCCGCCCGCTCGTGGGCGACATGGACGAACAGGCGCGCCTGACGCCCGACGTGATCGACCGCCTCTTCGCCCTTGGCGTCATGGGCATTCAGGTGCCGGAGTCGCTCGGCGGACAGGGCGGACGGTTCTTCCACGCGGTGCTCGCGGTCGAAGAACTGTCGCGCATCGATCCCGCCGTCGGCGTGTTCGTGGACGTCCAGAACACACTCGTCATCAATGCCATCCTCCGTTGGGGCACGCCCGCGCAACAGCAGGAACTGCTGCCCGGGCTCGCGGCCTCGCACGTCGGCGCCTACGCGCTGTCCGAAGCGGAGGCCGGAAGCGACGCCTTCGCGCTGCAGACCCGCGCCAGCGCCGACGGCGACTCGTTCGTCCTCGAGGGACGGAAGCTCTGGATCACCAACGCGGCCGAGGCACAATCTGTTCATCGTCTTCGCGACCGTGGATCCGGCCGCCGGCTACCACGGCATCACGGCGTTTCTCGTTGACCGCGAGACGCCCGGCCTGACGGTCGGCCGGCGCGAACACAAGCTCGGGATTCGCGCGTCCAGCACGTGCGAGGTCGTGTTCGACGGCTGCCGCCTCCCGGCCTCGCGCGTGCTCGGGTCGGTTGGCGCGGGCTACAAGGTCGCCATCGAAACACTGAACGAAGGACGGATCGGCATCGGCGCGCAAATGCTCGGGCTGGCCGCCGGCGCGCTCGAACACGCGATCGCGCATGTCACGGCGCGCAAGCAGTTCGGCCGCGCGATCGCCGAGTTCCAGGGCGTGCAGTTTCAGATCGCGCGCGCGGCGGCGGACGTCGAGGCGGCGCGCCTGCTCGTCTACAACGCGGCCCGCCTTCGCGACAGCCAGCGGCCGTTCCTGACCGAAGCCGCGATATGCAAGCTCGTCGCCTCCGAAGTCGCGGAGCGCACCGCGTCACTCGCCGTCAACCTGCTCGGCGGGCAGGGATTCGTCAAAGACGGCCGTGTCGAGAAGTTCTACCGGGACGCGAAGATCGGGCAGATCTATGAGGGGACGTCGAACATGCAGCTGCTGACGATTGCGAAGCAGCTACTGCATTGATGATTTGAGATTTGAAATTGATGATCCATTGATGATTGGCGATTGATGATTGGGGATCGGGCTATTGAAAGCCTCGCCGCACACAGGTGCGGGCATCACGATCATCAATCCCCAATCGCCGGATCATCGATGGATCATCAATGTCAAATTTCAAATCATCAATTTCCTATCAGGTGCCTGCTTATTACCAACCTCTGGACCTCAGAGGTCCCCTGATAGATCTCCGCCGCGCGAATGTCCCGGAACAGACGTTCGATGCGCGAGCCGCGCTGGTAGCCGGCTGAGGCTTGAATCTGCATCGCCCGATCGGCGGCGCGGTGCGCGGCTTCGGAGGCCTGGAGCTTCGCCATCGCGGCTTCCATCGCCGCGACTGAGCCGCGCGCGCGTGAGTCGGCCGCCTTCCACATGAGCACCCGCGCGGCGTCGAGATCCGTGGCCAGATCCGCGAGCTGAAACTGAATCGCCTGGAAATCGCCGATGCGCTGGCCGAAAGCGTGGCGCTTCCGCGCATAGTCGAGCGCGTCGTCGAGCGCGGATCGGCCGACACCCAGCGCCTGGGCGGCGATCGCGACACGCCCGCCGGCGAGCGCGTCCAGCGCGATGCGCCAGCCGTCACCCGTTTCGCCGAGCCTTGCATCGGCACTGACCTGAACGTTGTCGAGATGCGAGATCGACGCAGCCAAGCCCCCGCACGCCGAGCGAGTCCAGGGGCGTTCGCGAGACGCCGGGCGCATCGAGTGGCACGAGGAACGCGGTGATCGATCGGTCGGCCGGCGCCCCCTCGACGCGCGCGAAGACCAGCGCGACGTCGGCCAGTTCGGCGTTCGCCACCCACGTCTTTCGACCGGACAGCACCCACCCGCGGCCGTCGGGTCGCGCAGTGGATTGCTGATTGTGCGCATCCGAGCCCGCGTCGGCCTCGGAGATGGCAAAGGCGCCGAGCATCTGGCCGCTTACGAGCGGACGCAGCCAGCGTTCTCGTTGTTCGGAGGTGCCGGCCGTCCCGATCGGCTCGGCCACGAGCGAGTTGCTGATCGCGAGGATGACCGCAACCGTCGCACTGTGCGCCGCGACGGCTTCGACCGCCAGCGCGTACGTAACGTAATCGAGGCCGGCGCCGCCCCACTCGGCCGACACCGTAACGCCGATGAGACCAAGCGCCGCCGCCTCCGACACGAGCGCACGCGGATAGACCGCCGTCCGGTCGATCTCGGCCGCGAGCGGCTCGACCCGATCGCGCGCAAACGCGGCGGCACGATCGACAAAGGCTTGGGTGTCGGCGGAGACGGCGAAAATCCATGGCGCGGCTTAGGGCTTAGGGCTCACGGCTCAGGGCCTCGCCAGAACTTCTAACGTCTGGCTTCTAACTTCTAACTTGCGCGAGGGCGCTGCGCAAGCGATCCGCCGTCGCGCCCAGTTCTTCCGGCAGCACACGCGTTTCGCCCAACACCGTCATGAAGTTCGTGTCGCCGTTCCAGCGCGGCACGACATGCAGGTGCAGATGGTCGAGCACGCCGGCGCCGGCCGGTTTGCCGATGTTGAGACCCAGGTTGAAACCATGCGGGCGGTACATCGCCGTCAGGGCCTTCTCGACGAGCTGCGCGAGCGCCATCATCTCGGCCAGCTCGTCGGCGTCGAGCGCGCCGAGCTCACCGGTGTGGCGGTGCGGCACGACCATGACGTGGCCGTTGTTGTACGGATACTTGTTGAGGATGACGAACGTTCGCCGGCCGCGATGGACGACGAGCGGCTCTTCGTCGATTCGCGCGAGGGCGTCGCAGAAGATGCAGCCCGGATCGGAGCGGCTGGCTTCGCTCACGTACGCGAGCCTCCAGGGCGTGAACAGCCGATCCATGCGCGCGACTTTCCGGTGACCCTATCGCGCGTCCGGGTCAGGGTCGCGATCCCCTTCCGCTTTATTGATGAGGTCCTTCAGCTCTTTGCCGGGCTTGAAGTACGGCACGCGCTTCGGCGGCACGTCCACCTTGTCACCGGTCTTCGGGTTCCGCCCCTTGCGCGGCTCCCGCCGCCGCAGCCGGAAACTGCCAAATCCGCGAAGCTCGATCTTGTCGCCGCGATGGAGCGCTTCGACGATCGTCTGGAACACGGTGTCCACGATGACCTCCGAATGCTTCTTCGTGAGGTCGGAAACGCGCGACACCTCTTCGACGAGTTCGGCTTTGGTCATCGGCGGATGAAGCGGTTTCCGTTCCCGGTTCCTCGTTCCCCGTTCCCCGTTCACCGCCCTGGCCATCTGAACGGGGAACGTGGAACGGGGAACGCGGAACGAACGCCTACTTCAAGTGCTTGAAATGATCGCCGAGCGTCACTTCCGGCCGGCCGGTGGTCTCCGAGTACGCTTCCCAATCGGCGCGGTACTCCTCGTCCTTCAGCGCGCGGATGCTGAGACCAATCTTTCGCTCTTCCGGCACGAGACGGATGATCTTCATCTGATAGCTCTCGCCGGCTCTGAGCTCGAGCTTCTCGCCGCCTTGCGACGAATCGAACTCGGAGACGTGAATCAGGCCTTCGATGCCATCGGCCAGCTCCACGAACGCGCCGAAGTTCGTCAACCGCACCACCTTGCCGTCCACGATGTCACCAACGTGGTGCTTGTCGAAGAACTCTTTCCAGATGCCGGTCTGCAGCTGCTTGAGGCCGAGCGACAAACGCTGGTTGTCGGCGTCGATGCTGAGCACCTGCGCCTCGACCGTGTCGCCCTTCTTCAGCACCTCGGACGGGTGCTTGATCTTGCTCCACGACATGTCCGAGATGTGAATGAGCCCGTCGATGCCTTCCTCGACCTCGACGAACGCGCCGAACTCCGTCAGGTTACGCACCTTGCCGGTGATCGTCGTGCCGACCGGGTATTTGCCGGCCAGCTCGTGCCACGGGTTGCTCTCGACCTGCTTGAGGCCGAGCGAGATGCGACGCGCGCCCGGATCGACGCCGAGCACCATCGCCTCGACCGCGTCGCCGACGTTGAGCATCTTCGACGGGTGCTTGACGCGCTTGCTCCACGACATCTCGGAGACGTGAATCAGTCCCTCGACGCCGGGCTCGAGCTCGATGAACGCGCCGTAGTCCGTAAGGCTGACGACCTTGCCCGAGACGCGGATGCTGACCGGGTAACGCTCGATCACGTTGCCCCAGGGATCCGGCACGAGCTGCTTGTGGCCGAGCGAGACGCGCTCGGTGCCCGGGTCGTACTTGAGGACCACCACGTCGATCTCGTCACCGACGCGCACGACTTCCGACGGGTGGGTCACGCGTCCCCACGACATGTCGGTGATGTGCAACAAACCGTCGATGCCGCCGAGGTCGATGAAGGCGCCGTAGTCGGTGAGGTTCTTGACGGTGCCGCGGAGCGACTTGCCCTCCGCCAGCGTGTCCAGCGTGGTCTTCTTCTTCTCAGCGTTTTCCTCTTCGAGGAGAACCTTGCGGGACAGCACGATATTGCCGCGCTTCTTGTTCACCTTGATGACGCGCATCCGGAGCTCTTGCCCCTTGAGCGCGTCCAGGTTCCGCACCGGCCGCACGTCAATCTGCGATCCCGGCAGGAACGCGCGGACGCCGATATCCACGGCCAGTCCGCCCTTGATACGTTCGATCACGCGGCCGATGACCACCTTCCGTTCCTGGTAGGCCTTCTCGACCTCGTCCCAGATCTTCATCTTCTCGGCCTTCTCGCGCGACAGCACGACATAGCCGTCGCGGTCCTCCGTGCGCTCGAGCAACACGTCCACCGTGTCGCCCGGCTGCGCCGTGACCTGGCCGCTTTCATCGATGAATTCTTCGACCGGGATGATGCCTTCGGACTTGAAGCCGACGTCGACAATGACTTCCGTCGGCGTCACCTTCACGACGGTGCCCTTGACAACTTCACCTTCCGCGATGTTGCGGAAGCTGGTATCGTAAAACTCGAGGAGGCGCGCATATTCCTGGGGATCCAACTCGGCGCCGTCCTGCGCTGAGGAGTATGTCGAGAAGCCTGGCAGGGTCTTCACACCTCCTTGGGATGATGCTTTCTTCGTCAATTCTGAACTCATTTCGTTTCGGATCCTCCTCAACGGGCGTTCTGCGCCGAATTGCAGCTTCGGCAGGCTGTAGGGTTGGCTCGCAGTAAATGCGATAAGCGTCGAATTATCCGGTACTTAGGACATCGAAATCAACCGGCGGAGGCATGACGCCATGGCTCGAAAGAAACCGGCTCGACGATCCAAGCGATCCCGCCAGGCCCGCCAGACGACCAGGCGCTCACCCCGTCGGACCGGCGCCGCCAAGCGGGCACGACGAGCGACTGGCCGGCGCAAGACGCGGACGGCCGCGTCGGTTCGACGAAAGACCGCAAAGACCTCCAGAAAGTCGTCGGCAATCGGACGACCCGCCCGATCCGCAAATCTAAGGTGACTCGACCAAAAGTGCGTCCTGCGAGGCGTCCTGTTCCGGCCGTCGTGCCGCCTTCCGCCGAGGCCGGCGGAGCCCGTCGAGTCCCCCACGCGCCACCAAAGCTCGACCGAGAGCGTCGCCGGCTGGCTGATATCGAGCGGCTCCCTTCGGCGTCGGACAATCGCACCGAAGCCGACGACCGGGCCGCCGCCGCAGCCCGCTCCGGGCACGAGGAACTGAAGGCGTCGCTTGCCCGCCACACGGAAACCAGTCCAACGCTCACCGCAGGCGATCTCGATGCCCGTTGGGAGGACGCCTACGCGCTCGGCGACGAGGCACCAGGCGGCGACAATCCCACGCCCGGCCAGGACAGGGTGGACGAAATCGGCAAGGCGCTCGGTGTCGTGTACGAAGATGCCGAGGAGCTTCGAGCGAGCGACAAAGTTGCGGACCGCGACCGTCACCGCTGGGAGCTCGACCCGGCCTCCTCAGACGACTGGCCTCATGACGGAAGTGAGAAGTGAGAAGGTAGAAGCCAGAAGTCAGAAGTTAGAAGTTACTGGGCGCTTCCCGTGAACCGGGCCGTCCGTCCCTGACTTCTAACTTCTGGCTTCTAACTTCCAACTTGTCTTGCCTTCTCCACGAGCTCCATGACCCGTTTCACGACGTCCATGACCGCCAGGTTCGTCGTGTCGATGTAAATCGCATCCGGGGCCATCTTCAGGGGTGACACCGTCCGGGTCCGGTCGATCCGATCCCGGACCTCGAGCGCTTCCGCGACGCCATCACGTCCAATGGCACGGCCCGCCGCGTGGGCGGCATCCGCCGACCGGCGCCGCGCGCGTTCGCCCGGATCCGCATCGAGATAGACCTTCACATCCGCATCAGGAAACACCACCGACCCGATGTCGCGTCCTTCCATGACGATCCCGCCGCCCGCGGCGTAGCGCCGCTGTCGCTCGACGAGCACGGCCCGGACGGGCGGATGCTGCGCGACGATGGCGGCCGAGTGGTCAATCGCGGGCGTGCGGATCGCGTCGGTGACGTCATGACCGTCAATGACGACCTTGTCGTTCACTTCGAACGAGGCGAGCGAGGCGACGGACGCGACGGCGGCTCCATCCTGAAGGTCGACGCCGTCGTGCGCGGCCTTCCAGGCGACCGCGCGATACATCGCGCCCGTGTCCACGTGCCGGTAGCCGAGCCGCGCGGCAATCGTGCGCGCGACCGTTCCTTTGCCGGCTCCAGAAGGGCCGTCGATAGCGACGATGATCTCGCGAGGTGACATGAGGCAGCACGTATTATTCCCGGGATGTCGCCTCGCCGGAAGCGCTGGGTCGCCATCGTCGTCGCGCTCGCCGTGATGGCGAGCGTTTTCGCAATCTGGCCGACTGTCGGAACGGTCGCGCTCCTGCTCGATCTCGGCGGATGGACGGCCTTCCCCCGTCCGATCGTGCCGGTGCGCGCCGCCGCGACGTCATCCGAAAGGATCACGGTTCCGACCCGGCATGGTCCCGTCGTCGCCCGCATCGATCGCCCGTCCGGCGGCGCCGACCGTACGCTCGTGGTCCTGCCGGGTGTGCATGCTGCCGGACTCGACGAGCCTCGCCTGACGCGTTTCTCGACGCGGTTGGCCGGCGCCGGCATCAATGTCGTGAGCGTGCCCCTGCCGGACCTGCGAGCATTTCGCATCGTCGGCCGCTCGACGGACGAGGCCGAGGACGTGACCGCCTGGATCGCGGCGAACCGGAGTCTCGCGCCGAACGGACGGGTCAGCCTGGCAGGGGTGAGCTTCGCGGGGGGTCTCGCGCTGGTGGCCGCCGGGCGCCCGTCGCTCGCCGGGCATCTGGACGCGGCGGTGTCGCTCGGCGGGCACGGTGATCTCGGCCAGGTGCTCGACTACCTGTGCACCGGGCGGCTGCCGGACGGCACGGCGCGCACGCCGCACGACTACAGCGTGGCCGTCGTGGCGCTCGCGGCGGTGCCGCATCTCGTGCCACCAGGCGAAGCTGCCGGCCTCGCGCGCGGGATTGTTCTGTTCCTGGAGGCGTCCGCGGATGAATCTCCGGAACGGACCCGAACCCAGCGTCAACTCGCAGAAGCCGTCCGGCTCCGCGACGCGATGCCCGCGCGATCCCAGCAGATCATGGACTGGGTCCTCGGACGCAACGTGGCTGCCCTCGGCGCGGCGATCCGCCCCTTCATTGCCGAGCTCGCGAAGGACCCCGCCCTTTCGCCGGAACGGTCGCCGGCAACTTCACGTGCCCGTCTTTCTTCTCCAGGGCCAGAACGACACGGTGATCCCGCCGTCCGAAACGCCACGTCTTGCCCGGTACCTCGAAACGCACGGCACACCGACCGTCCGTTGGCTGCTGACTCCCGTGTTGTCCCACGTCGGCATCGATACCAGCGTGTCGGCGTCCGACTGGTGGCGGCTGGTTCGTTTCTGGCGCGACCTCGAGGATGCGATCGGAGAGTGAACACGCGCGTCAACGTGAACTTCGAATGACAAACTCCTAGCTTCTCGGTTTGACGTTCGACGGTCGAACGTGACGTGCGCCTTTCTCTCCAAGAAGCGCTCGCACCTCGGCCGGGGTCAACTCCCGGATCTGGCCGGGCTTGAGGCGCTTGTCGGAAATTGGGCCGATGCGGATACGGCGCAGGCGGTTGACGGGGTGCGCGATGGCGTCGCACATGCGGCGGACCTGGCGGTTCCGTCCCTCGCGGATGGTGATTTCCAGCCGGCACCGCGGTCCCTGCCGGCTCTCGAACGATCCCAGTTTGCGCACGTCCGCCGGCGCGTGTCCGACGGCCTTCGATGGTGATGCCCCGGCGTAGTCGCTCGAGATCCCGGTCGTCGGGCACTCCCTCGACCTCGACGTCGTAGGTCCGTTCCAGCTCGTGACGCGGATGCGAGACATGGTCGGCGAAATCGCCGTCGTTGGTCAGGATCAGCAGTCCCTCCGAATCGAAATCGAGACGGCCGACCGGATAGATATAGCCCGTGAATCCGCGCGCGACGGCGAGATCGATGACGGTCGGACGCCGCTCCGGATCGGATCGCGTGCTCACGACGCCGCGCGGCTTGTAGACGAGCAGGTACCGGCGTTCGGGCGACGTGCGCTTCAGCCGGCGCCCGTCCACCTTAATCTCGTCCTGCGCCGGATCCGCCTGGCTCCCGAGTGCGTCAACGACCCGTCCGTTGACTTCCACTCTGCCCTGCCTGATCAGCTCATCAGCCGCACGCCGCGACGCGACACCGGCCGCGGAGAGAATCTTGTTTAGTCGCATTGATGATTTGAGATTTGAAATTGATGATCCATCGATGATTTGAGATTGATGATTGAGGATTGATGATCGAAACAACCTGCGTAGCAGAGTCACTCAATCGACAATGGCGCGATCCTCAATCATCAATCATCGATGAATCATCAATTTCAAATTTCAAATCCTCAATGCACGGATTCATTTTCATCTTTTTCAAACGGGAGCGCCGTCTGTGGCGCCGGCTCGGCGACCGATGCGGGGAGCTCGAATCCGAGAAGCTCCGACATGTCCTCGACCTTCGGCAAATCGGTCAAGTCGTTCAGGCCGAACCGCTCGAGGAATTCCCGAGTCGTGCCATACAGGAACGGGCGGCCGACCACCTGCTTGCGGCCGACGATCTTCACGAGCTTCCGTTCGATCAGCGTGCTCAGCACGCCCGCCGCGTTCACGCCGCGAATCTCGGCGACCTCCGGGGACGTGACCGGCTGTTTGTAGGCGATGACCGCGAGCGTCTCGAGCGCCGCGACGGAGAGCTTCTGCGTGGTCCGCTCGTGGAACATCCGGCGGACCCACTCGTGCAGCTCGGGCCGCGTGACGATCTCCCAGCCGCCCGCCACCTCGACCATTTGAAGTCCGCCCGGGCGGCTGTACTGCTCTTTCAAGTCGTCAATCGCCTTGACGATGTCGTCCTTCGACTCGCCGTCGAGGAGCTTGACGAGCGACTTGATGGTGATCGGCTCCGGCGCCGCGAAAATCAGCGCTTCGACGATGGCCTTGAGATCTGACATTACGGCGCTTCTCCGAAGGTCGGCGCGCCGGCGGGGCGCGCGCGCTTGTAGACGCGAATCGGACCAAAGTTGCCCTGCTGGAACACGCGCACGAGCTTGAGGCGGATCATCTCGAGCAGCGCGAGGAACGTGACGATCATGCCCGCGCGGGTCTGCACGTCCCCGAACAGATCCTCGAATCCGCAGGCCTCGGTCTCCGAGAGACGCGCGGTCAACTGCTCGATCCGCGTCTCGATCGACATCTGCTCGGGCGGCAGAATGACCCGCGGCCGCTGGCGCGCCCGTTCGAGCACCTGACGGAACGCCGCCATGAGGCTGTACAGATCCACCTCGACCTCGGGTTCGGGCGCCTCGCCCACGACCTCCGAGATCCGGCCGTCGGGCCGCCCCCACTGCGCGCTCCGCTGAATCTCGCGCTCGTGAAGCAGTTCCGCCGCGGCCTTGAAGCGCTGGTGCTCGAGCAACTGCCGCATCAGCGCTTCGCGCGGGTCTTCGTCCGGATCTTCCTGCGACGGATCGGGCCGCGGGAGGAGCATGCGCGACTTGATGTGGATCAGCGTCGCCGCCATGACGAGGAACTCGCCCACGACGTCGAGATTCAGCTCCGACATCAGGTCGAGGTACTCGAGATACTGCTGGGTCACGAGCGCGATCGGGATGTCGTAGATGTTCACCTCATTCTTCTTGATGAGGTGCAGCAGTAGATCCAGCGGCCCCTCGAACATCTCGAGGCGCACGGGGTAGTCGCCGAGAATCGACTCGAAGTCGAGCGGTTCAGCGTCGGACATGGCGACTCAGTACCTCAGCTTCACGGCGTCGCGCACGCGCGCCATCGTGTCCTGAGCCACGGCACGTGCGCGCGCCGATCCCGTCATGACCAGGTCGCGCAAATCACCCGGACGCTTGAGCGCCGCCTGGCGCCGTTCGCGAATCGGGTCGAGCATGGCGTTGATCGCGGCCGACAGCTTGGTCTTGACCTCGACGTCACCGACTTTGCCTGTGCGGTAGCGGGCCTTCAAGTCCTCCACCTCTGCGTGGTTCGGATTGAACGCGTCGTGGTAGACGAATACGGGATTGCCCTCGACTTCACCGGGGATGTCGGCGCGGACCCGCTTCGGATCCGTGTACATCTGGCGGACTTTCTTCACGACCGCCTCGGGCGAATCCGACAGATCGATCGTGTTGCCGTAACTCTTGCTCATCTTGCGGTTGTCGAGGCCAGGCAGCCGAGGCGTGGCCGTGAGCAGGGGCTGCGGCTCGACGAACACCTCGCCGTAAAGATTGTGGAACCGCCGCACGACCTCACGCGAGAACTCGAGGTGCGGCACCTGATCGTCGCCCACCGGCACGTAGTGCGCGTTGTAGATGATGACGTCGGCCGTCTGCAACAGCGGGTAGCCCAGGAAACCGAGGTTCGACAGGTCGCGGTCCGACAACTGCTCAATCTGCTCCTTGTACGTCGGCACGCGCTCCAGCCAGGAGATCGGCGTGATCATCTGGAGCAGCAGATAGAGCTCCGCGTGCTCCGGAACCATCGACTGCACGAAGACCGTGCTTCGCTCGGGATCGACGCCTGCGCCAATCCAGTCCGCGACGTTGTCCAGCGCGTACTCGACGATCCGCCCGGTGCTCGCGTAGTCGCTGGTGAGCGCGTGCCAGTCGGCGACGAAGTAGTACGCGTCGTACTGCTCCTGCAAGCGCGTCCAGTTCTGGAGAGCGCCGACCAGGTGGCCAAGATGCAGCGGCCCGGTCGGCCGCATCCCGGACAAGACCCGAGGTCGGGCGGTCATGGCAGCCACCGCACGAGAAAGCCGTTGACGGGCGCGGCAGATCCAGACCAGCACGCCGCTCAGGAGCAACGCGTACAGGACGAAGATGCCGAACGGCCTGAGCTGGTCGAGGATCCGAGCCGCCGATTCCGGCACGAGCCCCGCCAGGATATTGCCGCCATCGAGCGGCGGCACGGGTATCAGGTTGAATACTGCGAGGAAGACGTTGAGCTGGATGAAGCCCCGCAGAAAGTCGAGCAGCACCGAGCCCGTGACCTCGCCGGTGCTCAGCAGCGACAGCGGAATCAGCGCCAGGAACGCGAGCAGGAGGTTGCTCAGCGGCCCGGCCGCCGCGACCATGGCGAAGTCCCGCCTTGGGTGTCGGAGGTTGAGCGGGATTGACTGGCACGGGCTTGGCCCAACCGATCAAGCGGCAGGTTCGAAATCGCCGCGATGAGCGGAAACAAGACCGTGCCAATCCAGTCGATGTGCGCCAGCGGATTCAGCGTCAGCCGCCCCAGCAATCGCGCGGTCGGGTCGCCGAGCTTGTCGGCGCTCCATGCGTGCGCGGCCTCATGAAACGAAAGCGACAGGATCAGAACGACGAGAAACGGAAGGGCGGAAGCGATCAAGTCCAAGCGGCAAAACTCTATCAGGGTTCACGTCGAGCCCTAAGCCCTAAGCCGCGAGTCGGATCCGTGAGCCCTAAGCCTTGAGCCCTAAGCCCTCCGCGAAGTGTCGCAGCACCGCGTCCGCCGCCTTCGCGCCGACGACCGACGCCAACTCGGCACGGCTCGCGCGCTTGACGCCGGCAACCGATCCGAACGCCGTCAGCAGCTGACGCCGACGTCTCGCGCCAATGCCCGGGACGTCGTCCAGCTCCGACCGAAAATCACGCATCGTCCGGGCCCGGCGGTGAAACGTGACCGCGAACCGGTGCGCTTCGTCACGAATCCGTTGCACGAGGCGGAGCGCGGGCGATTCGGCGGGCAGGGCGATGCCATCGGCCCGGTCCCGCGTGAACAACAGCTCTTCCTCTTTCGCGATGCCGACGGCGACCAGACGCTCGAGACCGAGCTCAGCGAGCGCCGCGTAGGCGGCGGACAACTGTCCCTTGCCGCCATCGATCAGAATCAGGTCAGGGAACGGTCCGCCCTGCGCGAGGAGGCGACGATAGCGCCGCAGGACGACCTCGTGCATCGACCTGAAGTCGTCGGGCGTGACGAGCGAGATGCGAAACTTCCGATACTCGCTCCGGCGCATTCGTCCCTCGAACGCGACAACCATCGACGCAACGGTCTCGCGGCCCTGGAACGTCGAGATGTCGAAGCACTCGATCCGGCGCGGCAGTGTCGGCAAGTGCAGCACCTCGCGCAGCGTCTCCAGGGCCTGATAGGCCGTCGTCGCACCCTCACCGAAGTGCGATTGATACGCCAGCGCCGCATTCCGGGCCGCCAGGTCCACGAGCCCCCGCTTCTCGCCCCGCTGGGGCGTGAGAAGCCGGACACGCCGGCCGGCAGCCGACGACAGCCATGCTTCGATCGCGGCCTGCTCCTCGTCTTCGAACGGCGACGGAATGTGGACCTCGGGCGGGGCCTGCCGCTCGCCGTAGAACTGCTGGACCGCGGCGGTGAGCACCTCGACGTCGGACCCGGACAACATGTCGCGGGCCTCGGTCACGAGCTCGATGCGGTCGCAGACGCGGCCGCGCCGCATCTGAAACACCTGGACCACCGCGCCGGCGGTTCCGAGCTTGATGCCGAACGCGTCGCGGTCGCCCATCGCCGGCGATTCGACCTTGTTGTGCCGGTCCCGAAGCGTCTCGATGGTCTTGATCGCATCCCGCAGGTGCGCGGCGCGCTCGAACCGCTCGGTCGCGGCCGCCTCGCGCATCTCGTCCGACAGGCCCGAGATCAGCTCGTCCTGCCGTCCTTCGATCAACAGCTGCGCCTGTTCGGCCGCGCGACGATACTCGTCGAGACTGCAGATCGCCGCGACGCACGGCGCCAGGCAGCGGCCGATGTCGTAC
The DNA here is from genome assembly GCA_963730485.1 of uncultured Acidobacteriota bacterium. Classification (GTDB taxonomy): domain Bacteria; phylum Acidobacteriota; class Vicinamibacteria; order Vicinamibacterales; family SCN-69-37; genus CAVTYZ01. The sequence continues at coordinate 156,817 of CAVSRY010000009.1, forward strand.
TCGAGGCAGGGCCGCGGCCGGTTCCCGTCGATGACTTCGTTGCACGAACGGATGCCGAAGAGTTTGTGCGCCAGCGACATCGTCCGGCGCGCGACCGCCGCCGGCATGAATGGGCCGGCGTAGACGTTCCCATCGCGCTCGACGCGGCGGGCCACGAGCAACCGCGGCGCCGGCTCGGTCATCGTCAACTGCAGGTAGGGATACGTCTTGTCGTCGCGGAGCAGAATGTTGAACCGCGGGTTGCGCTGCTTGATGAGCCGGTTCTCGAGCGCAAGGGCCTCCACCACCGAATCGGTGACGATCACCTCGACCGCGGACGCGGCACCCAGCAGCGCATCGATACGCGGACTGGTCCCGAGCGCCGCCAGGTAGCTGCGCACACGGTCGCGAAGCACGCGGGCTTTGCCGACGTACAGCGTCTCGCCGGACGCGTTGAGGAACAGATAGACGCCCGGCTGTTGAGGCAGACGGCCGATCTGACCCTTGAGATCGTGAATCGCCATGGACTACGCTGTGGCGGACCTCGTGACCTTCACTGGCGCCATCGGCCGCGCGTGTAGTTTTCCTCTGCGGCTCATCATCGCCATCTGCGTTGGGCTTCGGATCCACCCAAATGTTCTCACGTTCACGGGCGTGCTCATCAACGTCGCCGCCGGCTGGGCGCTCGCGATGGGCCACTTCCGCTCGGCCGGCGTGATCATGATCGTCGCGAACATCTTCGACTTCATCGACGGCAAGGTCGCCGTCGAGACGGGCGAGGTCAGCGAGTTCGGCGGCTTCTGGGACTCGGTGATCGACCGCTTCTCCGACCTCGCACTCTCGGTCGGTCTCATCTGTCTGTACGCGTCACTCGGCAACACTGATTACGTGCTCATCACGTCCATCGCGATGGTCTTCGCGACGATGACGAGCTACACGCGGGCGCGCGCCGAGTCGCTCATCGCCAAGTGCAAGGTCGGCTTCATGGAACGGCCCGAGCGCATCGTGCTGTTCATGATCGGCGCGTTCACGAACCGGATGGCCGCCGTCCTCTGGGTCATCGGCGTCCTCTCGGTCGTGACCGTCGTCAACCGGATTCAGTACACGTATCTCGAGCTGAACAAGCGGCCGCAGCCGCGCCGCTCCGGTCCGATTGGCTTCTTCGTCCGCGCGTTCTACTGGACCGACGAGCGCGCGACCCTCGCCTACGACCTCTGGGTCATCGCCATCCTGGCGTTCGTGTGGCTGACCCCGCCCGACTGGCTCAGTGATCCCATGGCTGTCGGAGGGAAGAGCTTCCTGCAGTGGGCCATGGGATGGTGAAGGTTAGAGAGTCAGAAGTTAGAGGTCAGAAGCAACTCGCTGACACTGCCCCGAGCGCCTAGTTGCTTCTGACCTCTGACCTCTGACCTCTGACCTTGATCAGGTTCTCCCCAGGTATTCCCCGGTCTCCGTATTGATCCTGACGACGTCGCCCGTATTGATGAATGACGGCACGTTGACGACGAGTCCCGTCTGCATCGTCGCGGGCTTGATTTGGGCGGACGCCGTGGCGCCCTTGATGCCCGGTGCCGTGTCCGCGACCTTCAGATCCACCGTCAACGGCAACTCGATTCCCACCGGCTCCGTCTCGTAGAACTCGACCTTGATCAAGGTGTCCGGCAGCAAGTAGAGCGCGCCGTCGCCGAGGACTTCCTGCGTGAGATGGATCTGCTCGTAGGACTCCGTGTTCATGAAGTGGAACGCGTCGCCGTCCTTGTACAGAAACTGCATCTCGTGCTCGTCCAGCGTGGCCCGCTCCACGTCGTCTTCGGCCCGGAACTTGTTGTCCATCAGGCGGCCGGATCGGATGTCCCGCATCTTGCAGAGCACGTGGCCGCGCTTGTTGCCGGGGGTGATGTGCTGCAATTCCAGAATGCGGCACAAGTTGTTCTCGTGCTTGATCAGCATTCCCTTCCGAAGGCGCGTGGCTTGAAGTGAGCTCATAGGTGTTGTCGGTGTCTAGCTGAATCAACTCACCATTTTAGATGGAAAGGACATCGGGTGTCTTCCTTCTCCGGCCAGGACACCCGATGTCTTGTTTCTCTAGTAGGATGGGATTGATGCCTTGGGATCCGATGCGCGACCTGCTCACGATGCAGGAGCGACTCGAGAACCTGTTCGGCCAGGCGACGCCGGGCTGGATACCGCCGGTGGATCTCACCGAGCTCGAGGACCGGTACGTCCTGACGGTCGAACTGCCGGGCCTCGCTCGCGCGGACGTTCAGGTGGACTACCGCGACCTCGTGCTGACCATCCGGGGCGAACGGCCAGGCGATGCCTGCTGTCCCGAACGCTACCAGCAGTTCGAACGCGGGCACGGCCCGTTCACCCGATCGTTCCGGTTCGCGGTGCCCATCGCCGACGATCGGATTACGGCGGACCTCGTGAACGGTGTCTTGACGGTCGTCGCGCCCAAACTCTCACCGCGGCGAATCACGATCGAGACCTGATGTCATGAACAAGACTGCTGCCGCGCTCTTTCGTCGTCCTGCTCTCGGGCGGGTTCTTCCTGGGTGGGCTCGCGGTCGCGAGCCGCAACCAGCGCTCCGGCGGATGCCGCGCCAGCCGCGGCACCCGCTGAGGAACAGGCGAAGCCGGTCCCAGCCGGCTCGCGGCACCGTCGCGCTGCCGGCTGCCGCGACCCTGCCGGATCTTGTCGTCAGTGGCCGAGGCCGCGCTCGACGGCGCCGCCAACATCACGTCCACGAACGTCGTCCGGCGCGAGGATCCGTGGTCGGCTGTTCTTCGGCGAGCCGCCGTCGATGCAGACCTCTCAGAGCCTTGGTTCGGGCGTCGTCGTTTCCCCCGATGGTCTGATTCTCACCAACACGCACGTGATCGGCAGCCGCAATGCGCGAGTCAAGGTCACGCTGACGGACGGGCGCGAGCGCGACGCGGAGATCGTCGGCATCGACGAGCTGAGCGACCTGACGGTGTTGCGCGTGAAGGCGAGCAACCTGCCGACGATCCCCTGGGGCGATTCGAGCAAGCTGCGCGTCGCCGAGTGGGTGCTCGCGATCGGCAACCCCTTCCAACTGAGCGGAACGGTGACACTCGGGATCATCTCGGCGAAGAGCCGCTCGCAGAGCGGCGGCGTGACGGACTTCATTCAGACGGACGCCGCCATCAACTCGGGCAATTCGGGCGGCGCGCTCATCAACGCGCGCGGTGAGCTCGTCGGCATCAACACGATGATTCTCAATCCGAGCGGCGGCGGCAATCTCGGCATCGGCTTCGCGATCCCGTCGAACCTCGCGCGCGAGATCATGACCGAGCTCGTCCGGACCGGCTCGGTGCCATGGGGCTCGATCGGCTACGTGCAGTGGGCGGAGCCCGAGGCCGTCCGCCGCGCCTACGGTGTCGACGTCGCCGGGCCGCTCGTCTATCGGATCGACCCGGCCTCCGCGGCATATCGCGGCGGCCTGCGCTGCGGCGACGTCCTGCTCAGCGTCAACGAGGCAACGCGTCGAAAGCGTCGAAGAGCTCGAGACGCTCGTCGCCAAATCAAAGCCCGGCACGCAGGCGCGCGTTGAGATCGAGCGCGAGAGTAAGCGGGTCAGCCTCACGATTCCGGTCGAGAGCCGGTCGGAGCAGCAGATGCGCGGCCGAGCGAGATAAGCATGAGAACATGTAGACATGTGGTTCATGTAGAAGGCTTTTCTACATGGCCTACACCCTACATGATACATGCTAGCTCTGCCCCGAGACGGTCTTCCCCACCCAGCAGCATCGCCACTCCCGCTCAGTTCCGACGCGAATACCAATGCGCCTCGATCGCGCCAGCCGGTCCGGCCGGAGGCCGTGATCTTCGATGGCGAGTGGGCCCGACGTCAGGTCGGCCAGATTCTGACGAAGATCGATGCCGAGGGCGACGGTCAAATTGCCGGGCCCGCGGCAGAGATCGCCGTTCTCGATCGCACGCGTCCGGCTTTCTGGTCCACGGCGACGCATCCGTCGCCGCCGCATCGCGCCAAGTCCCTCGAGCGGTTCGAGTGCCCGAATCAGAATCGCCGCCGGAGCGCCTTTCGCTTCGGTCACGGCATTCACCAGATGGTGCATGCCGTAGTTGAAGTAGACGTAGGCACGGCCGGGCGGTCCGTACAGCGGCCGATTGCGTGACGTCGGGCCCGGCGCCGCGTGGCAGGCCGGGTCGTCTTCGCCGACGTACGCCTCGGCCTCGACGATCACGCCAGCGGTCCGCACGCCTCGCACCTCATGCACGAGGACCTTGCCAATGATGTCGTCCAGGACTTCGAGAGTCGGGCGGTCGTAGAAAGACACGGGCAGAACTACTGGCATTGATGAATTGAGATTTGAGATTGCTGATCCATTGATCGATTGCGGATTGGGGATTTCGGATTGACGATTGAGACCTCGGTGACGAACGCCAGACGGTCTCAATCCCAAATTCTCAATCATCAATCCGCAATCATCAATGGATCATCAATCTCAAATCTCAAATTCATCAATGCCTCATCAGTTGGCCCGCTTCAAGCGAATGACCGCCGCATTGGCCGCGCGCTGGACGCGTTCGTCGGGGTCGCGAAGCAGCGGCTGAACGGTCGGGAAGATCCGCGGCGCTGCCGAGGTACCCGATGGCCTGGACCAGGTCCGCTCGATGCCGCGAGAGAACGGCGACCTTGAACGCCTCATGGACTCCGGGCAGCGCGTCGCGGCCCAACTCGAACAGATAGTCGCGCGCCTGGGCGGTCCGCTCGTCGTCGGCGAGCATGGACGCGATCGCATGGGACTGGACTGCGGCCGAGGCGGTGGAGCGCAAACGCCGCGGCCAACCGGACGGCCGGCGCGCGGTCAGTCGTCGCGAGCTGATCGATCGCGTCGACGGAGGCGCGGTCGCCGATGCGGCCGATGCCTTCGGCTGCGGCACGCCGCACCCCAGCGCTCCGGTCGGCCAGATGCGACTTGAAATAGGCGAGATCGTCGGGCGCCCCGATGCGCGCCAGCGTCAGCGCCAGCCCGTCCACGTTGCGGTTGCCCGCGCGCGCAATCAAATCGCGGACCTTCGGAAGGGCGCGGTCTTCGCGCACCAAGCCCAGCGCTTCGACGGCAAACTGGCGCACGGACTGGCTCGAGTCGTCCACCGCCACGAGCAGCCGATCTCCGGCGTCGCGCTGGCGCAACCGGCCGAGCACCCGCGCCGTCGCGGCCCGAATCACGGGATCGTAGTGGTCCAATTCATCGGTGAGCGCCCGCAACTGGTCTGGCGGCAAGCGGCGCTTCGGCGATGAACCCGAGCGCATGGACCGCATCGAAACGCACGCGCGCGTTTTCGTCCCGGATTGCCGCAATCAGGACGTCGACGAGCGATGGTGGCGCGGGCACGGCCGTCCGGAGAAGCGGACCACCCTCGAAGGCGAGCTGCGCGCGGCTCTTCGAGCCGCCGACGCCGAGGATGCGACGATCGCTGAGGCGATCGGAAAGGAAGAACGTCAGCTCCGCGTCGATCGCGGCGGCCTGGACCCGATCGTCGGGATCGCGAACAAGAGGCGCGAGCGGATCAACGGCGGCGACGTAGCCGGCGCGGCCGAGTCGCTCAACCGCGTCAAGTCTCGTCTCGGCGTTCGGATGCCGAAGATTTCGGATGACGTCCTGCCATTGCGGCTGCGCGGCGACGGCGCCGGTGAGCGTCCAGTAAGAAACGGCGGCTGCACACAATTGCACAAGACGCGGGTCACGCCTCATGCCTGTCAGCGTACGCATGCTCCCGTCCGGCCGCAAGCACGCGGCCAAGATGCTGTCCGGTGTACGACGACCGCACCGCCGCCACCTGCTCAGGTGTGCCGACCGCCACGATGTAGCCGCCCGCTTCTCCGCCCTCCGGTCCGAGGTCCACGATCCAGTCCGCGGTCTTCAGCACGTCGAGGTTGTGCTCGATCACCAGCAGCGTGTGGCCCGCCAGCAGCAGTTTCCGGAACGCCGCGAGCAGCTTGACGATGTCGTCGAAATGAAGGCCGGTCGTGGGCTCGTCGAGCACGTAGAGCACCCGATCGCCGCTCTGCGATCCCAGGTGCGAGGCGATCTTGATCCGCTGTGCCTCGCCGCCGGACAGCGTCGTCGCCGGCTGTCCGAGGCGCAGGTAGCCGAGTCCGATCTCGTCGAGCACCTGGAGCCGGCGCGTGACTTTGACCGCTCCCGCGAAAAAGGTCAGCGCTTCGCGCACCGTCAGGTCGAGCACCTGGTCGACGTTCTTCCCTTTGAACTTCACCTCGAGGACTTGCGGCCGGAACCGTTTACCGTCGCACTGGTCGCACGGTACGAAGACGTCGGCGAGAAACTGCATCTCGACGCGCACGGTGCCTTCGCCCTCGCAGGCTTCGCAGCGGCCGCCCGGCACGTTGAACGAGAAGTGACTGGCCGTGAGCCCGCGGGCCCGCGCGTCCTTGGTGGCGGCGAACAACTCCCGAATGGGGTCGAACGCCTTGAGATAGGTCACCGGGTTGGACCGGGGGGTGCGGCCGATCGGCTGCTGATCCACCAGCACGGCGTCGGTCACGAACTCCGCGCCGTCGATCCGCCGGTGCGTGCCGACGCGCCGATCCCAATCCCCCTTCGACCGCTTCACGGCCGCGTAGATGACATCGTGCACGAGGGTGGACTTCCCCGAGCCGCTCACGCCGGTCACGCACGTCAGCACACCGAGCGGGATCTCGACGTCGATGTCCTTCAGGTTGTGTTCGGACACGCCCTTGACGACCAGGCGCTGCGGTCCGGAGCGCCGCCGCACGGCCGGCACGGGAATGGCCAGCTCGTCGCGCAGGTAGCGGGCCGTCAGCGACCGCGCGTCAGCCAGCAGGCCCTGGAAGGAGCCGGAGTAGATGATGCGGCCGCCCTGCTCGCCCGCGCCGAGACCGAGGTCCACGACCTGGTCGGCGACGCGGATCATGTCGGCGTCGTGTTCGACGACGAGGACGGAATTGCCCTGGTCGCGGAGCTGCAGAAGAATCGCGATGAGCCGTTCGTTGTCGCGCGGATGGAGGCCGATTGACGGCTCGTCGAGGACGTACAGCGTGTCCACGAGCGCCGACCCGAGCGACGTCGCCAGATTGATGCGCTGCGACTCGCCGCCGGACAACGTCGACGACAACCGGTCGAGCGTCAGGTAGTCGAGTCCCACGTCGGTCAGGAAACCCAGCCGGCGGCGGATTTCGTGCAGGATCTTCTCGGCGACGGCCGCATCGTGATCGGACAGCGTGAGCCGCTCGAAGAACGCGGCCGCCTCCTTCACGGTCAGCGCGCAGATCGTATCGATCGTCTCTCCGCCCACACGCACGTCACGCGCTTCGCGCCGGAGCCGCGTGCCTCCGCAGTCGGAACAGGTCAGATAGCCGCGGTAGCGGCTGAGGAACACGCGGACGTGGACCTTGTATTTCTTGCGCTCGAGCCGGCGGAAGAAACCGCGAACGCCCTCGTACTCTCCTTCGCCCTCCACGATGAAGCGGCGCTCGTCGTCGGTGAGGTCACGCCAGGGCACGTCGAGTCGCACCGGCTGTTGCCGGGCTGCGCGACGCAGCTGCGTGAGCGACGATCGATAGTGCGGTTTCGTCCACGGCTCAATCGCGCCGTCGTTGACCGACAGTGCCTGATCGGGCACGACGAGGTTCATGTCGAGCTCGATGATGTTGCCGAACCCGTGGCATGTCGGGCACGCGCCAAACGGGTTGTTGAACGAGAACAGTCGCGGCTCCGGCACCTCGTACGGGATGCCGCACGTGCGGCACTCGAACCGTTCGCTGAACCGATGCGTCGTGACGGGCACTCCGCGCCTCGTCGACTTCGACGGCGAAGGCCGCACCGTCGCCTTCGTGGAACGCGGTCTCGATCGAGTCGGTCAGGCGCGTCCGCACGTCCGGCGCGACGCGCAGCCGATCGACGACGACGGCGACGGACGCGGCGCCGACGAGCACCTCGGGCGCCGGGCCGAGCTCGTCGAACGACATGGCGCGGCCGCCCACGAGCAGGCGGCCAAATCCACGGCGCCTCAACGTGTTCAGCGTCGTCGTCAGCGGATCTTCATGCAGCGGAAGGCCGGGGGCGTCCGGCTCTGCGGAGGCCGCGACCTCCTCGTCCGTCGTCGGCTCTTCGTCCGGCTCCGTGTCCGGACGCGCGGGCGGCGGGGTCAGACTGACGACCGGATAGTCGAAGCCCACGAGCAGGCGGACCCCTTCGGGCAGCGCCAACAGCCGTGTCGCGACGACCTCAGGCGACTCGCGTTCGACCTCGCGGCCGCATTGCCGGCAGATGGTCCGGCCGATGCGGGCCCAGAGCAGGCGCAGGTAGTCGTGGATCTCGGTGGTCGTGCCGACGGTCGAGCGCGGATTCCGGATGCTGTTCTTCTGCCGGATGGCAATCGCCGGCGCGATGCCGTCAATGCCGTCGACGTCAGGTTTCTCCATCCGCTCGAGGAACTGGCGCGCGTAGGCCGACAGCGACTCCACGTAGCGGCGCTGGCCCTCCGCGTAGATCGTGTCGAAGGCAAGCGACGACTTGCCCGACCCGCTGACACCCGTGAAGACCACCAGGGTGCGGTGGGTCAGCGTCAGGTCAACGCCCTTGAGGTTGTGGGTGCGGGCGCCCCGAACGACGAGCGTGCCGGCCGGGTGGTCCGCCGACACCGTGGATTCCGACATGGTGTCTACAGTGCGATGTCCAGGCTGGGATGCAAACAGACATCGTAGCACCCGGACACGACCGAGGCTCAAGCTGGGCTCGGGGCTTAGGGCTCACGGCTCAGGGCCGGCAGAATGCCTCTTGACCTTTCGCCTCTTGTCCTCTGCCCTTTACCCTCTGCCCTCCCGATGCCCTTTGCCCTCTGCCCTGTTGAGTGCTATTCTTTCCCCGGTTCATCCCAGCCCACCCCCAAGCGACCGCATCCCAAGCTTCATCGACCTGTGACAACCAACGTTCGTGGCGGCGCGAGCATTTGAGGACAATTCACCCTTTGGGTATCCCTGATTCCACACGCGAGGACAGTCCGTGGCTGTACGTCTGTTCGTAGGCAACATGCCCTACGGGGCAACTGAAGCGGATCTCCGCACGCATTTCGCGGCGGTAGGAGCGCCGTCCCAGGTCGTGATTCCGGTGGATCGCGAAACCGGGCGGCCCCGGGGCTTCGCCTTCGTCGAGTTCCTCGACCGGGCGATTGCCGAGCAGGCCATCGAGCGCTTCAACCAGCAGCCGTTCATGGGACGTTCGTTGTCGGTCAGCGAAGCGCGCCCGCGCGAGCCTGGCGGCTTCCGGCCGAGCGGCGGCGCACCCGGTGGCGGTGGTGGTGGCGGCGGCTTCGGCGGTCCGCGGCCGCCAATGGGCGGCGGGTTCGGCCCCACGGCCGCCTGGGGCGGGGCTTCCGATCCGGCCCTCCGGGATCGGCTCCGTCGATTCCCGGCAAGAATTTCGGTCCCCCCAAGAAGAAGAGCGCCTCGAGCGAGAAACGGTGGGATGCCAAGGAGCGCGGCCCCAAGGGTCCGATCAAGGAGCGCTACACCGGGCGCATGGGCGGACTCTACGACGACCCGAACGACGAGCCGGTCACGCCACCGGAGGACTTCGACGACGTCGCCTCGAAGGCGTCAGAAGAAGGCGACGACTAAGATCGATTGCGGATTTGCGATCTGCGATTGAGGATTGCATCGGTGATTGAGCATCGGGCGATTGCGAATTGAGATCGCTCAATCCGCAATGCGTCAATCCGCAATCGCAAATCGCAGATCCACAACGTCACCGCTTCCATCGGCACGCGATGGGAGTTGACAGCGGACCGCGGGGCGGCGGATACTCCCATCGTTAGTCGATGGGAGAGGTCATGGCCCGTTCCGCTCCACCCGATCTGTTGCCTGGCACGCTCGACCTGCTGATCCTCCGCATCGTGTCGCGCGGCTCGATGCACGGCTACGGCATCGCGCAGCGCCTCAAAGCTCTGTCCGACGAGGTGTTGCAGGTCGGCGAAAGCTCGCTCTACCCTGCCCTGCAGCGCCTGCTCCTCAACGGCTACGTGGACGCCGAGTGGGGCCCGTCCGACAACAACCGCCGGGCTCGTTACTACACCCTTACGAAAGCCGGCAAGAAACAGTTGGCGGATGAGCGTCGCGAGTTCGACCAGCTCATCGCGGCGATTCGGCAAGTGCTGGATACGGCCTAGGACCAAGGCTTAAGGCGGGCACGAGATGCAGTGGCTTCGACGACGCGCGCCAGAATCAGATACCGTGGCTTCGACGGTGACCTGAAGCGCGAGCTGGACGTCCATCGCGCGATGGCCGAGGAGGACTTTCGTCGCGCGCGGGCTGGCGGACGACGATGCCCGATCGTCACGCGGCGCGCGCGCTGGGTAACGTCACACTCGAACGCGAGTCTGCGCGGCGCGTTGGATTGCGGCCTGGCTCGAGAGCGTCTGGCAGGACCTGCGCTACGCGGTTCGGCGGCTGCGCCGGAGTCCGATGTACACGTTCACGACCCTGGCGATCCTGGTCGTCGCGATCGGCCTCAACACCGCGGTCTTCTCCGTCGCCAACGTGCTCCTACTGAAACCATGGTCACTGCCGGCACCGCATGAGCTGATTCGCGCCTTCCATGTTCGGCCGAAGGGCGACGTGGTCAACGTGTCGTTCGTCGAGTCCCGGTACCTGTCCGAGCGCGCAAGAAGCGTCGATCTCGTGACATCGAGAGAGGCCGCCGAACTGGTCCTGGACGGCTCCAAGCCCGGCGGCGCCAACATCCGCGGCGACTTTGTGTCGGGGAACTACTTCAGCGCGTTGCACCTACCGCTGGCCCTCGGGCGTGGTTTCATGCCGGACGAGATCAACCTGGCCGCCCCGAGCTCGTCGTCGTGTTGTCGCACGCCTTCTGGCAATCAGGCTTGGGGTCCGATCCGAACATCATTGGTCAAACCATTGGGGTCAATGGACAGCGCTTTTCGGTCGTCGGCGTGACGCCGCGTGGCAACTTTCTTTCGGTCGGGCGCGGAACACCCGAGGCTTGGTTCCCATTTGCCGCGCTGCCGGTCCTGTTCCCATCGGACGCCTTCTCGCGAGAGCTTCTCTTCAAGCCAAGTCACTGTTGCGTGGAGCTTGCGGGCCGCCTGCGTCCGGGCGCGGCCAGGACCACCGCGGCAACAGAGCTCAGCGCGCTTGACCGCCAGTTCCGCGCCTCGATGTTGCCCGACGAGCCCGGAGACAACCGCGGCATGTTCGTGACCGATACGCGGGACCTGAATTATCCGCGAGGCGGCGCGCCGCAGGTCGTGCAGATTTTCGCGCTCCTCTCGGCCGGCGTCTTCCTCGTGCTGCTGCTGGCGTGCGCAAACCTCGGTAACGTTCAGCTGGCGCGCGCCGTCGCCCAACGACCGGAGATTGCCATCCGTTTATCGCTCGGCGCTTCGCGCGGCCGCGTGATCCGACAGCTCATGACCGAATCGCTGGTCGTCGCGCTCGCGGCCAGCGCCGTCGCGCTCGTCGTGGCATCCCTCCTGCCGGGCATCGTGCTTCGTCAGCCGCCCCGCGCCGCGGAAGACCTGACCTTCGACCCGGATTGGGCCCTCACGATGTTCTCAGTGGCCATGGCCGTCGTGACGGCCGTCGTCACCGGGCTCACACCGGCATTTCGCGGGACACGCGCGGCCGCCAACCCGCGGATCACCGGCCACGGCCGTCTTCGTTTGCGCGCGACGCTTCTCTCGCTGCAAGTCGCCATCAGCGTCGCGTTGGTCGTCGCGGCCGTGTCGATGGCTCGGGCGCCGCACGAGCCGCCACGTTGAGTCCCGGGTTCAACGTCGATGGCGTGTCGATCGTCTCGATCGATCGGCGAGCCACTGATGACAAGGCGCGAGGGTTGTTCAATGCGGCCTTGATTGATGCGCTGGACCGAGCGGGGATCGACCCGGTTGGGATGACCGGCCTGGTGCCGTTCGGCAATGGCCGGATGGTGACCGGCGCAAAGCGTCCGGACGAACCGGAGAACGCCGCGCGCCGCGTCCGATTCCACGTCGTCTCCCCAGGGTACTTCGCCGTGATGGGCGTTCCGCTTCGCGGGAGACTCTTCAACCCGTCAGTCGACGGTGAGGTCGTCGTCAACGAAGCATTCGCGCGATTGCTATGGCCCGACGGCAACGCCGTTGGTCAGCGATTCAACGACAAGACTGTCAGTGGCGTCGTGGCCGACGCGCACATCGACGAGCTGACGACAGTGGAACCGACCTTCTATCAGCCAATCGAGGGTGGTAATCCGAACCTCGTGGTCCGGAAAGATTCGGCTGTCGTCGATCGTGTTCGGGCTGTTGTGGCGGGGCTCGACGCGAACGCGGTCGTCAGCGAACGTGCCGTCAGCGCAAGCCTTGATGATGCACTCCAGGGCCCGCGGATCGGCGCCGCCATCGCCGGCAGCCTTGGCGTCGTTGCGCTCATCCTCGCCGCAGTGGGGATCGCTGGCGTCTTCTCCTACGTGGTTTCAGAGCGCACGCGCGAAATCGGCGTTCGGCGCGAAATCGGCGCTGGACCGGTCCACATTATCCAATTGCTGGCTCGACGGCCGGCGTGCCGCTTCTCATCGGACTCGCGGCAGGCCTGGCGCTCTCCCTGCTCGGCGGTCCGGTGCTCAGCGCGTTCCTCTTCGGACTGAGCCCGCGCGACCCTGCGACGCTTCTCGGCGCCGTTGCGATCACATCCGTGGCGGCGGTTCTCGCCACCGCGATCCCGCTATTCCGCGCGCTGCGCGTGGACCCTGCCGTCACGCTCCGGCACGAGTAGGGACTACTGGACCTCGAGCTCGATGCCGCCGGTCCACCCGGCGATCAGGTTGTAGGCAAACGCGACAATGGCGCCTCCAACGAAACCGAGCACGCCGTAGAAGATCGGCAGAATCACGATCGCGCCGGCGCCGAACATCATGCTGACCATGCCCGCCGCCAGCAATACGCTGTCGAGCAGCGACATAGCAACTGATTGCTAGGAACCGCATCGGCGGGGTCCGCAGGAGGATGCCCGGGCTGAGGGCGCGGTCGCCGCCCGCGATGAGCGCCGCCGCTCCGAGCGTCGGGATGAGCGCCCAGGCGCCCGGATAGGCGAGCGATTCGTCGAGAGCACGCTGCCCAGGACGACGGCGCCGAGCCCGAGCCAGGCGACGAGCGCGAGCGCCGTCTCCACCGCCGTGAGCGGAAGCGGTGCAGCGCGGCGATCGCGAGCAGGCCGCCGCGGCGAGCTGCCAGGCGCGCGTCGGGAGCGAGTAGAAGGCCCAGCTCGCGGCGATGTCGGTGAGCCAGATCGCGGCGCACGAGCGAGGCGATCGCGATCGCGAGGATGACCGCTGCGATGACGCTCCGCCGGTGCCCGAAGCGGAACGCGAGCAGCAGCGTCACGGGCCACACGAGGTAGAACTGCTCCTCGACGCTCAGCGACCAGTAGTGGAGGAACGGCGAGGGCGATGACACCGCCTCGAAGTAGTCGCCCTGCGCGAGCGCGAAGCGGATATTCGCGACGGACAGCGCCGACGCCACCCCATCGCCCGCGACGCGCGGCAGCTCGAGCGGCGGGATGATCCAGCGCGCTCAGGAGCAGCGTCGTGCCGAGCGCCAGGACCGCGGCGGGCAGCAGGCGACGCACGCGGCGCGCGTAGAAGTTCGGCAGGTCGATGCGACCCCGCCGCTCGAGCTCGCGCACGAGCAGCCCGGTGATGACGAAGCCCGAGATGACGAAGAAGACGTCGACGCCGGTGAAGCCGCCGGGCAGGAGCGCGGCGCCGCATGGAAGGCGACGACGAGCGCGATCGCGACACCGCGGAGGCCTTCGACGTCCGTTCGGAAGTGGCCGTCGTCCTCGTGCGTCGGCGGCGGTCCGCCGTCCGGAGGGTGGAGGCGGACCGGCGGGTTCGACACCGGCTGGAGCGGCGGCGGTCCGCGGCGGGCCCCGGCCTCGGGCCCGTCGCGCGGCGGCACGCGGCCCGGCATCGCCGGCGGCGCGGCGGATCCGGGCCGCGGGCACCCGAACGGGCGGCCCGGCTCGTTCGAGCAGGGCCGCATCGTCGGCGGTTCGGTCGTGGGACCGTCTGGTCCCGGGGCGCCACGCTGCCCGAGCCTCGGGGTCGCGAGGCGCCCCGTCGGGTGGGGCGCCGTTCGCGGACGCACGGTACACCCACGACCGATCCACCACTCGATCGCGACTTCACCGCGCTCCGCGGCGGCTTGACGCCCGTGGATACTGGGTGCCGATCCAGCGGCGCAGGCAGGAGGAGGCCACATGCGGTCCGGTCGGCATCGTCGACGCTGCGCGATCGCGCGACGCGTCTCGCTCGTCGTCGGCGCGGTCGCCGTCGCGGCCCAGTCACCCTCACCGCGGCCGGTCGACCGGGCCTCGATGCTGCCCCGAGGCCGTCGAGCTCATGAACCAGGTCCCCGCGGGATCCGGAGACGTGCCGCCCGACCGAGTCGTTCCTCGACGGCATGGGACGGCCGTCGAGTGCGAGGTCGAAGACGGCCTCGTCTTCTACTCGCGATTCGCCGACGGGCGTCGCTCACGGCTGCGTACGAGGCGCTCCGCGACCAGTCGGCGATCGACGCCGGATGCCGGACCCGGCTGCGCGATCGGGTGCGACAGAGGGCGCTTCGGCGACGAGGACGGGCAGGCCGATGGACGCGTGCTCTGCCATCTGACGAACGGTGCCTACATCAGCGTCTGGACGCACGACGACGAGACGATCCTCGCCGGGCATCCTGCTCGAGTCCGACGCCGGCTTCGCCGACCCTCGCCTCGACCTGGAGCGGCGCGCCTCTCGAGCGGGACGACGGCCCTCGCCGGCACCGGCGAGCGGCTGCGCCGAGGCCCATCGGAGGGCCCGACGGCATCGCCCACGCCCGGCACAGCCGAGCGCTCCTCCGCGTCAGCCGACCGACGGCGCCCGTCGGGCGGGGAGCCGCTCCTCCAGTGGGCGAGCTCGGCGACCGCGAGCTCCATGTACGCCCGACCGTGGAGCGCGGCCAGGCGACCGGCGAACCCGACACCACCGAGTACGGCGACTACGCGACGGCCTGGGCGCCGGCGGGCGCCGACGTCGGTCCCCAGTGGATCGAGCTCGGCTACGACGTCGCGGTGACGCCCGACCGAGGTCGTCATCTGGGAGTCGTCGGGCGACGGGCTTCGTCACGCTCGTCGAGGCGGTCGACGTCGCACGGGCGACTGGGTCACGCTGTGGGAAGGCTCCGACGACTCGCCGGAGTTCGTCGTCGGGTTCAGCCCGCCGCTCCAGACGAGCGACGTGTGACCGACCGGCTGCGCGTGACGATCGACACCGACGTGCCCGGCTGGAACGAGATCGACGCGGTCGGCCTCTTCGGCGTGCCGGCCGACCCGGCAGACCGTGGCTCGGCGTGCCGCCGAGCCGCGGTCGGCGCTAGGCCCCGCGGGGCGACTTCGCGGCGCCGTTGACGCCGACCGGGGCGGCGTCGCGCTTGGGCAGCTTCCAGGGGTCGCCGATCTCGCCGTCGGGCGCCTTCTGGGCGCGCTCGTCTCGGGCTTCTCCCCGACGGCCGGTCGCGTGCGGCCGTCGGTCGCGCGTCGGGCGCTCGCGTCTCGGCCAGATCGACGGTCCGCTGCGGCGCCGCCTTCGGCAGGCGCAGGTCGTCGCTCGCGAGGACGACCCGCGGGACGACGAGGATCTCGGTCTTGCCGCGCCATGCCTGGAGCTCGACGACGACGAGCGGGAGGTGCTCGGACAGCGCCTTCAGCGCGGTGTCGTAGCGGTCGCCGAGCGTCTCGGTGACGAGGACGGCGACGTGGGTCTTGTCGGGATGGCGGACGCGGTTGCGAGCCCAGCTGTCGAGGACGTTGAAGCCATGCGAGGCGTCGAGCTCGCCGAGCTTGACGTTGACGCTGAAGTAGCGGGTCGTCGTCCGCGGCGAGGAAGGCCGGGTTGCCGTCCTCGCCCTGGACCGGCTCGCCATCGAGGATCGAGACGTCGCCGATGCCGAGCCGCAGCGGGCTCCTCGGCCAGCCAGTCCTTGAGCCACGACTCGTCCTTGCCGAGGTCGGCGACCGTCGCCGCGGCTCCCGCGACGATCATCATCTGGGTCGGCGCCATCTCCCCTCCTTCCCGATCGCGTACCACGCGGCCCCAATGGGAGGCCGGGGTCAGCCCTGCTGCCAGTACACGGCCGGGCAGCGGTCGCGGCGTATGAGCCCGATGGGGTGGCGGTCGGACCCGACGGTCATGCCCCCGGTCGGGCCGATGGGCCGCTCCAGCCGGCCGCGCGTCGACCGGCCGCTCAGGCGAGCTGCGGCCGGACGTCGCGTGCCAGGGTCCGGATCGTCTCGGGGTCGAGTGGGGCGGGCATCTCGACGATGAGCCCCTGGACCCCGACGTCGATATAGGCGCGGATGCGCGTCGACGATGTCGTCGACCGTGCCGATCCAGCGCTGGTGCGGCTGCGTGACGTTCGTCTCCGCGGTGGCCTCGTTGTGGCGCAGCTGCTCCGCGTAGACGGCCTCGGCGGTCGCGCGGTCGCGGCGGACGACGACGTTGGCGCCGACGGTCAGCTCGATGGCGGCGATGTCCCGACCGACCTCGCGGCAATGGTCGCCGAGGATGGCGATCTTGCGCTCGAGGGTCTCGGGGGTGCCCGAACGCGTTCCACATGTCGGCGTGCCGCGCGACGACCCGCAGCGTCTTCTGCTCGCCTCCCCCGCCGATGATCGATCGGGAGGCGCGCGCTGGATCGGGTCGGGCAGGAGGCGCAGGTCGTCCACCGATAGCGGCGCGTCCGCGGTCACGCGCTCGCCGTCGAGCAGGCGCCGGATGATCCCGGCGGCCTCGTCGAGCCAGCCGATGCGCTCGCCGGGGCTCGTCCCGAACTCGAGGCCGTACGCGGCGTGCTCGCGCTCGAACCAGCCGGCGCCGAGCCCGACGATCGCGCGCCCGCCGCTCATGTGGTCGAGCGTGGTGGCGAGCTTCGCGGTGACCGCGGGATGGTGGAACGTGTTGGCGCCGACGAAGAGGCCGAGCTTGACATGGCGAGTGCGCGTGGCCCAGCCGCGAGAGCACGGACCAGGCCTCGAGGATGGGCTGGTCGGGCTCGCCCTGGGGAGCGATCAGGTGGTCGACCGTCCAGAGGTGGTCGAAGCCGAGGTCGTCCACGAGCTCGGCCGCCGGCGAGGATGTCGGGCCAGCTCGCCTGCTGGGTCCAGATGCAGATGCCCATGCGAAGGTCATCGCTGCGACCGCTCCTGCTACCGCGGGCCTGGACCTTCGCCCACGTGTCCTTGAGCGTCAGCGTGCGGTTGAAGACGGGGCGTCCGGGCGTCGAGTCGGGGTCGAGCGCAGAAGTAGCCGAGCCGCTCGAACTGGACGGTCTCGCCCACCGGCGCCTCGGCGCGGCCGGCTCGACGAAGCGCCGTGCAGCACCTCCTCCGAGCGCGGGTTCAGGTCGGCGAAGAGGTCGCCCGTCGGCGCCCGGGTCGGGTCGCGCGAACAGGTGGTCGTAGAGACGGACCTCGGCAGGCACGGCGTGCGCCGCCGAGAGCCAGTGCAGCGTCGCCTTCGGGCGGCGGCCGTCGGGCGCATCGCCGCCGCGCGTCGCCGGGTCGTAGGTGCAGCGCAGCTCGACGACCTCGCCCGCCGCGTCCTTGACGACCTCGCTGCAGGTCACGAAGTACGCGTAGCGCAGCCGCACCTCGCGGCCGGGTGCGAGGCGGAAGAACTGCTTGGGCGGGTCCTCCATGAAGTCGTCGCGCTCGATCCAGAGCTCGCGCGAGAACGGCACCTGGCGCGTGCCGGCCGACGGGTCCTCGGGGTTGTTGAGCGCGTCCATCATCTCGACCTGGCCCTCGGGGTAGTCCTCGATGACGACCTTGAGCGGCCGCAGGACCGCGAACCGGCGCGGCGCCGTGCGGTTGAGGACGTCGCGCACGGCGTGCTCGAGCGATGCCGATCTCGACGACGCCGTCGCGCTTGCGCGACGCCGATCGATCGCCGCGAAGTCGCGGATAGCCTCGGCCGGGAAGCCGCGCCGGCGCAGGCCGGAGATCGTGGGCATCCGCGGGTCGTCCCAGCCGCGCACGCGGCCCTCCTCGACGAGCCGCAGCAGGACGCGCTTCGAGAGCACCGTGTGGGTGAGGTTGAGCCGCGCGAACTCGTTCTGGCGCGGCCGCGACGGCACCGGCAGGTTCTCGATGAGCCAGTCGTAGAGCGGCCGGTGGTCCTCGAACTCGAGCGTGCAGATCGAGTGCGTGATGCCCTCGATCGCGTCGGACTGGCCGTGCGCGAAGTCGTAGGTCGGGTAGATCGCACCAGGCGTCGCCCGTGCGCGGGTGCGGCGCGTGGAGGATCCGGTACAGGACCGGGTCGCGCAGGTTGATGTTGCCCGACGCCATGTCGATCCGCGCGCGCAGCACGCGCGCGCCGTCGGGGAACTCGCCCGCGCGCATGCGCGCGAACAGGTCCAGGTTCTCCTCCATCGGCCGGTCGCGCCAGGGGCTCGTTCCGGCCGGGCTCGGTCAGCGTGCCGCGGTATTCGCGGATCTCGTCGGCCGAGAGGTCGTCGACGTAGGCCTTGCCGCGCCGGATGAGGTGCACGGCCCAGTCGTAGAGCTGCTCGAAGTAGTCGGACGCGTGGTAGAGGTGCTCGCCCCAGTCGAAGCCGAGCCAGCGCACGTCGGCCTCGATCGCGTCGATGTACTCCTGCTCCTCCTTCGTCGGGTTGGTGTCGTCGAAGCGGAGGTGGCAGCGGCCGCCGAACTCCTGCGCGATGCCGAAGTTCAGGCAGATCGACTTCGCGTGGCCGATGTGCAGGTAGCCGTTGGGCTCGGGCGGGAAGCGCGTGACGACCGACCGTGCCGGCCGGTCGCGCAGGTCGCCGCGACGATGTCGCGGATGAAGTCCCGGGCTCCGCCGCGGCGACTCGGAGCTCACGCGTGGGCGACTCCCGATACGCGCTCGGGGACCTGCGCCGATGCACGGCAGGGTCGAAGGAGGGGCGGTAGGGTGACGCCGGCCGTCCCCGCGGCCGACAGGGTGGCACCCGCGGCGCCGTCGACCGCGTCGAGGCTAGCACAGCGGCCCGGTGGCAGACCCGCCCGCGGCGGACGCGCAGGTCCTGGGCTCAGGTGCCCGGCAGTCGGCCCTGGAACTCGGGCAGGGCGGCGATCTCGCGCATAGGCGGCCAGCGCCGCAGCGGGGCTGCCCAGACGCCAGTCGGGATGGCCGATCGGGCGCAGGTCGACGTCCAGGTAGATGATCGCGCTGATGCGGGGCAGCTCGGCGTACACGGCCCGATAGCCCTCCCTGATCCAGGCCGCCTTGTCGCCGCCCTGCGCGTTGCTCGCGTTCTCGGCCGCGATGATCGGCTTGGGGGAGATCTGCGACGCAGGTTCGTGACCGTCCTGAACCCCTTGACCATCGGCTACCCACTCTCGCGTTGGGCTCCCCAGTTGAAGTTGCTGAAGCCCATGTAGTCGACGAACGCGTCGCCCGGGTAGAACGCTGTGTACGGGTTGCAGCCTCCCGGGCAGGCCCTCTTGGCGACACTCCAGAGGAACTTGACGTTCGTCGCGCCGACCTCCCGGAAGAGTCGGTGGACGTGTCGCCAGGCCGCCACGAACGACGCCGCCGTGTTGTCGAAGCCCTTGACGCCCCAGGGGAAGTGGTTGCCGTTCGCCTCGTGGGCGAAGCGGAGGATGACGGGGCTGCCGAAGTCCCTGGCCGCCCGCGCGAAACTGCGGATGTAGTCGTCGTGTCGGCCGGCGATGAGGTTGGCGTGGCGGGCGTAGTGCGGGCTCGCGAGGGCGTTCGGGTCGACCGGCTGCCACCAGATCAGCGGCGTCGCACCCCGCTCCCGCGCACGCGACGCCGCGTCGCGTCGGGAAGTCCCGCTTGGCCGGGTCGCCCCAGTCGCTCCAGATGGTCCACGTCGCGGGCGCCCGCCCGCCGATGGCGGCACGGAATGAATCGAGGGTCGCGATCTGGTGTCCGTCGGTGATCGAGACATCGATCGCGATCCGGCGTGGGCTGGCGTCGAGCGTCGACGGGTCTCTCGGGCTCTGGACCCCCACGCGCGCCGCGAGCACGACACTCGTCGACGACAGGGCCGTTGCGATGCTCACGAGCACGGCAAAGAACACAGGCTGGATGCGCACGGCAGGCCTCCAACGACGATCAGCCCGCGGCGCTGGGTCTGGGGCCCCGCGCTCTCAGGCTGATGCGCCCGGACCTTATCACCAGCGGTCGACGGGTCGCAAGGCGCCGACTCGCCCGGCGCGCCCGGCCGACCGACGGCGGGGAGGCGACGCTGGACGGCACGCGTCGTATCCTTCGGACATGGCGTTCCGCGGCTATCTCACCTCCGAGGTCGTGGAGGACTGGTCGGACGGGCTCATCACGCGGCGTGAGGCGCTCCGGCGGCTCGCGCTCCTGGGATCTCCGCCTCCGCCGCCGCTGCGACCCTGGCGGTCGCGACCGCTCCCGCGAGCGGCCAGTCGCCGGACGTTCCGAGCGCGACACCCGGAGGCACGGCGGCGAGCGGTGCCGCTCCGGCCCTGCCTCCGGGAGCCCGGGCCTCCAGGGAGAGGCGATCACGTTCCCCGGGCCGCGTGGCGAGCTCCAGGGCCATCTCGCGTCGCCGGCCGACTCCGGCGGCGGGCGTCCTCGTCATCCACGAGAACCGCGGCCTGACCGACCACATCCGCTCGGTCGCGGAGCGGCTCGCCGGGGCCGGCTACGCGGCGCTCGCGATCGACCTGCTGTCCGAGGAGGGCGGCACTGCGGCCATCGCCGATGAGGGCGCGATCGGCGGCATCCTCGGCGAGGCTCCAGCCGAGCGACTCGTCGAGGACATGCGCGCCGGCCTCGACGAGCTCCAGCGGCGCGTGCCGGGCGCGCAACCTTGGGATCATCGGGTTCTGCTTCGGCGGGGCGATGGTCTGGCTTCTCCTGGACGCGGGCGAGCCCCGACTTGCGGCCGCCATCCCGTTCTACGGACCGGCTCCCGAGGCTCCGGACTTCAGCGGCGACACGGCCGCGGTCATGGGCGTCTATGCCGAGCTCGACGACCGGGTCAATGCCTCCCAGGAGCGGGCCCGGGCAGCGCTGGAAGCCGCCGGGCTCATCCACGAGATCAGGGTCTATCCGGGCGTCGATCACGCCTTCTTCAACGACACCGGTGGCCGCTACGACCCGGCCCAGGCGGCCGCGGCCTGGGTCGACGTGACGGACTGGTTCGCGACGCACCTCGCGCCGGGCGTGACGCCGGCGTCGCTCGCACCGCCGTCCCCGGCCGGCTGACCTGAGCGCGTCCCCGACCGACCCCAGCCGTACGGAGGCAGCGGTCGACACCGCGATCCGCGCTCCCCTGCCGGCAGTCGATGCGGCTGCGGGTCATGAGCCGGCGGCCGATGCCGGCCGCGTGAGCCTGTTCGGGGGCTCGGTCGCGTTCCCGCAGCTGGTCGTGCGCTGGCCGGACGTGCTCCACGACATCCGCGTCTTCCACGCCTACTGCCGATCGCACGGCGCGGACATCGCTCCGCACGGCAAGACGACGATGAGCCGCGAGGTCTTCCGCGCACAGCTCGATGGCGGTGCCTGGGGCATCACGGTCGCGACCCCTGGACAGGCACTCGTCGCGCGCGATGCGGGCGCGACGCGGATCCTATCGCGAACCAGATCCTCGGCGAGCTGGAGCTCGCCCTCGTCATGGGTTTGGTCGCCGACGGCATCGAGGTCCTCGTCCTCGTCGACAGCCCCGAGGGGGTCGCCGGGCTCGCGGACGCTGCCACTCGCGCCGGGCTCGAACGGCCGGTGGACGCGCTCGTCGAGATCGGGTACCCAGGCGGGCGCGCCGGGGTGCGGGACCGGGCCGCGCTGGTCGCGACACTCGACGCGATCGCCGCGGTCGAGCCGCGGGTGTCCCTCCGCGGCTTCGAGGCGTACGAGGGCCTCGTCGGTGGTGCCGACCTGGCGAGCCTGGATCCGAGGCGGTCGATCGCTTCCTCGATTGGTGGCGACGCTCGCCGACGAGCATCGGCCCCGGGTCGACCATCCGCGCCCGATCGTGTCGGCCGGTGGCAGCGCGTTCATCGACCGGGTGCTCGCGCTCCTGGGCCCGTCCCGGCTGCCGGGCTGGCACCTCATCGTCCGCTCCGGCGTGTACGTCACCCACGATTTGGGTGCGTACGCAGGGCTCTCGCCGCTCTCCGCGGACTCGGACCGGTTCCCCGGTGGCGAGCCCTTGCGCCCGGCGCTCGAGCTGTGGGCCCGGGTGCTGTCTCGTCCGGAGGCCGGTCTTGCGATCCTCGGGGTCGGGCACCGCGAGGCGCCATCGCGTCTCGGCCTCCCCGTGCCGTTGCTGGCGCGGACGGCGGACGGGCGGCTGGCCGAGCTCGACGGCACCGCCAGCGTCGTCGGGATGAACGACCACCACGCCCACGTGCGACTCGACGCGGACGTGGCGCTCTCGGTCGGCGACCTCGTCGGCATGGGCATCTCGCATCCATGCGAGGCGTTCGAGAAGTGGCGCACGCTGCTCACGATCGATGAGGAGCGCCGCGTGATCGGGAAGATCGAGACGGTGTTCTGAGGTCGTCCCTGGGGGCGTCGTCGCGTAGTCTGCGGGGATGAGCGAGGCGATGACGGTCGCACACCTTCTAGAGGTCGCGCTGGCGGCCTACGAGGACCTCGGAGCCTCGCAGAGGAGATCGAGGACGAGTGGACGTACGTCACCGACCTCGCCGCGGCATGGCGAGAGCGGATCGAGGGCGCTCATCGACGAGCGGGGCTCGGAGCCTGTCACCGCGCTCGAGGAGGCGGCCATCGGCCGTGCCATCGATGAGATCGGCCGGATCAGCGACCCGCACCGTGCCATCGACTGGCTCTCGACGTTCCCCCAGGTCGTGCTGGTCGCCCTGGGCGAGCGCGCATGAGGTTCCAGGATGCCGCGCAGGATGCCCGCGCCATCACCTACGCGACCATCCAGGCAGAGCCCGTGGTCGCGCGGGCGGCTGGCCTCCTCGCCGATGCGACGCTCGCACAGCGGCGTGCTGGCCAGGGCCGTGATGAACGGTGAGACGCTCGACCCCGATGGCTGGCGGACCATGTTCCCGACGCTGTTCGGGCCGACCGTCGAGCCGTCCGTCCGGGAGCGCTCGGAGGCCATCCTGACCGTGTCGCTGGCCATCGCCGACCGAGGCGACCAGACGCGCGACCAGCTGCGCGGCGCGCTCGTCGAAGCGCTGACCGTCGAGCTGCTCGGTCGCCGCGTCCGGCGCCGCGGAGAATCCGTCGTGAGCGGCGCATCCTGTTCGATGGGGTCCGTGCGGAGATCCACCCCTACGACGTGACCGTCGAGCGCTCGGGCGCGGCCGAGGCGTACGACTGCAAGTGGGGAGCCCGTGGCATCGGCGCGGACGTGCTCAACCAGTTGGACGATGCACGTGCGAACGCCGAGGCTGAGGAGGAGACGCTCCGCGTCGCCCTCGTCGTGTTCGACGCCGAGCTCTCGTGCCGCGTCCGGCTCGAGCGCCAGACCGCCGTGCACGACCGACCGGCCTGGTGACGATCGAGTCGCTGGAGTCCCTTGGCCGGTGAGGTCCGGCTGGTGACGTCGGGCGGCAGTGAGGGTGAGGGGCGCCGCGATGCAGGGCGGATGGCGGGCGACGACGTAGCGATGATCAGGTCGGCGGGATTCCTGGTCGGAGTCACGCTGCTCGTCGTGGGCCTCATCGTGGGCATGATGTCGCTGGGCGGGCCTCGTGCCGGGGGGCCTGCCCGCGGAAGGCGGCCGCGGGCTACCTTCAGCTGGCCGTCGCCGCCCCGGCAGCGTTCGTGTTCGCCATCGCCGGCATCCTCGCGCCGCCCTCGCCGTTCTTCGCCGGTGCGATCCTCGGTTCGTGAACGCGACCATCGTCAGCATCCTGGCGGTGCTCGCCCTCGACGCTGCCGTAAGCCTTGACCGGCTTGCGCCGGTCTTCGTGGGCTCGATCGTCATGGGGACGGCGCTCACGGGTGGGGTCGGTCGGACCCTGCGCCGGAACCGCGGCGAGCGAGCCGCATGATCGGGCGCCACGGACGAGGTCTGAGCAGGCTACCCCGAGTCCCACCACGCGAGGACGCGCGCGCCGATGAGCGTGAGCCACTTCGAGGGCTCGCCGGCGGGCACGTCCACGTCGAACCAGACCCGGCCGGGATGGCGCTCCGCCTGGAGCCAGGTACCGTCGGGCTGACGCTGCGCTCGAATCGCCGTCATCTCATCCGCCGTGCGCGGGT
>CAVSRY010000010.1:0-71702 GCA_963730485.1 uncultured Acidobacteriota bacterium
CCCCACGAACGCTCTCCGGCCGGTCGTTACTTCGCCGGCGGTTTCGGATCCAGATTCATCGTCAGGTCCGCCGCCGTGATCTTGTCCACGACGCCGCCGCCGGCACGTCGGCCTTCGCGATCCAGAGCAACGCGTTCAGCACGATCCGCCGCTGATTCACGTCGCCCCAGTTCGTGTGCGTGTGGCCGCCGGTGAATCCGAAGCTGCGGCCGCCGTTCGGCCCGCTCGTACACCCACATCATCGTTTCGACGCGGCCGCTGTCCGCGATGATGTGCGGGTACGGTCCGCGCGGCGACACGTACGGCCCGTCGCGCACATCGTCGCTCGGCTTCGCGATGAGGATCGGCGTGATCTTGCCCTTGGCGGCCGCTGGCCGGCGACCCAGCGCATGTTGAAGTACCACTCGTCGTGCGTGGCGAACGGCCCGACGCCGCGCGTCACCGGATGGTCCGGGAACGTCTGGAAATCCGGCGCCCACATCGGGTTCACTGAAAAGTTCGTTTCGTAGTACCCGCCGCTCCAGCGATGCATCGCGTCGCCAGTCGGGCCAGCCGGAACCTCGACCCCGTAGTGCGCGAAGCCAAGTCCGACGCCTTTCGCTTCGAGCGCGTCGATCACCTTCATCCGATCGCCCTGGATGGCGGGATGGCCTTTGCCGCCGTCCGCGAAAATCAGCACGGCGTTGGCCGTGTCGAGCGCGGCGTTGTCATCGACGGTCTTGCCGTCCACGGTCTTCGTCGGCCAGCCCATCGTGTAGACGTCGGCGGTGACACCGGGCACGCTCGTCAGCGCCTTCTGCAGCAGCATCGAGCCCGCGCGGAACTCGTGCATGCCCGGCGGATGGCTGGGCCGTCCGGCGATGAGGACGATGCGCACGTTCGCGGTGCGGACGGGCAGCGTCAGCGCCACGACGGCGACGGCCGCCAGCACGAGCGCGATCCAGCGACGACCTGTGAAGACAACGGCCATGGGAACCTCCGCAGTGAGGGCTGCAGGCCCTATTCTTCGCCCCATTCACCGGCTGTCAAGTGAAGAGGCGGTTCGCCCCCGCGCACCCCCGACGCGCTCGCTCGCTCTCGCGTGCCGACGTCGTCGTCGCTCCGACCGGCAGTAGGATGTGCCCCATGAAATACGGCATCAACACATACATCTGGACGGCGGAGTTCGGCCCCGCGCACTTCCATCTGCTGCCGGAGATCAAGGCGCATGGGTTCGACGGCATCGAGGTCGCGCTGTTCCGGCCGGCCGAGTTCGCCGCGGCGGCCATCCGCCGCGCGGCGGAGGCCGAAGGCCTCGAGCGGACCGTGGCGTCGGCGCTCATCCGCGGCCTCAGCCTCATCAGCGACGACGCGGACGTGCGGCGCCGAACCGTGGAGCACCT
This sequence comes from uncultured Acidobacteriota bacterium, assembly GCA_963730485.1. Lineage (GTDB taxonomy): Bacteria > Acidobacteriota > Vicinamibacteria > Vicinamibacterales > SCN-69-37 > CAVTYZ01. Next base: position 1,383 of record CAVSRY010000010.1, read on the forward strand.
TCGCGACTCGATTCGCGCGGTCGCCGATGCCGGCGCGCGGCTGATCATCGGCCCGCTCTACTGCCCGGTTGGCGAACTGCCCGGCCGGCGCCGGACGGCGGACGAGTGGCAGCGTGCGATCGAGGGCTACCAGTCGATCACCGACACGCTCGTCGAGAACGACGTCACGCTCGCCACTCGAGCCGCTCAACCGTTTCGAAACCTATTTCCTGAACACCGCCGCGGACGGCGTGGCGCTCTGCGACGCGGTCAACCATCCGTCGATCGGCCTGCTGTTCGACACCTTCCACGCGAATATCGAGGAGAAGAACATGGCGGCCGCCCTGCGTCGCGTCGGCGCCGCATCTCAAGCACCTGCACACGTGCGAGAACGATCGCGGCATCCCTGGCAGCGGCCACGTCGATTGGCCGTCGGTGTTTCAGGCCATCCGCGACGTGAAGTACGACGGCTGGCTGATGATCGAGAGCTTCGGCTTCGCGCTCGGCGATCTCAGCTCGGCGGCCGCGATCTGGCGGGATATCGAGAAGACGCCCGAGTCAATTGCGTGGGAGGGGATTCGGTTTCTGAAGGAAGAGCGTGCAGCGCGACAAGCCAGAAGGTAGAAGCAGAAGTCAGACAGAGTCAGAAGTAGCAAGTTCGGACTTCGGGCTCGACGATCTCACAGCTCCGCTCGTCTCAACCGCAACGCGTTCGCGATCACCGAGACGGAACTGAACGTCATCGCGGCGCTGGCGATCATCGGGCTCAGCAGCAGCCCGACGAACGGATACAGCACGCCGGCGGCGATCGGCACGCCGAGCACGTTGTAGACGAACGCGAAGAACAGGTTCTGCCGGATGTTGCGCATCGTCCGCGCGGCTCAGGCGCCGCGCGCGCACGATGCCGCGCAGGTCGCCCTTCACGAGCGTGACGCCGGCGCTCTCCATCGCGACGTCGGTGCCGGTTCCCATCGCGATGCCCACGTCGGCCTGCGCCAGCGCCGGCGCGTCGTTGATGCCGTCGCCGGCCATCGCCACGCGCTCGCCCTGCTGCTGCAGGCGCTTGACGACCTCGGCCTTCTGATCCGGGCAGGACGTCGGCCTCGATGCGATCGATGCCGACCGCGCGCGCGACGGCCTCGGCGGTCGTCCGGTTGTCGCCGGTCAGCATCACGATCCTCAGACCATCCTGCTGGAGAGCGCGGATGGCTTCCGCGGTCGTCGGCTTGACGCGGTCGGCGACGCCGAGCAGGCCCGCAGCGCGCCCGTCGATCGCGACGAACAGCACCGTCTGACCTTCGCGGCGCAGCGACTCGGCGCGATCGGCGAGCGCGGCAGCTCACGTCCGGCGTCGCGAGACTCGCCGTTGCATGCAAGTGCGCGCGGTTGCCGACCGCGACGCGATGACCGTCGACCGAGCCGGCGACGCCCTTGCCGGTCGTCGGAGACGAAATCGGTCACCTTCGCGATGCGCGATCCCGCGCTCGGCGGCGCCAGCGCACGACGGCGGCGGCCAGCGGGTGTTCGCTGACGCGCTCGAGGCCCGCGGCGAGTGCGAGCAAGGTCGGCTTCGTCGTGACCGCCGATCGGATTCACGGTCACGAGCGTCGGGCGGCCCTCCGTCAGCGTGCCCGTCTTGTCCACGACGAGCGTCGTCACCTTCTCGAGGACTTCGAGCGCCTCCGCGTCGCGGACGAGGACGCCGGCCTCCGCGCCGCGGCCCGTGCCGACCATGATCGACATCGGCGTCGCGAGACCGAGCGCGCACGGGCACGCGATGATCAGGACCGCCACGGCGTTGACGAGCGCGTGCGCCAGACGCGGCTCCGGCCCGAGCGACGACCAGACGACGAACGTCGCGACGGCGACCGCGATGACCAGCGGGCACGAACCAGCCGGACACGGCGTCGGCCAGCCGCTGGATCGGCGCGCGCGACCGCTGCGCCTCGCCGACCATGCGGACGATCTGCGCCAGCAGCGTGTCGCGCGCCGACGCGCTGCGCCTCCATCACGATCGATGCCGGTGCCGTTGATGGTGCCGCCGGTCACCGGCGCGCCCGCCGTCTTCTCGACCGGGATCGGTTCGCCGGTGACCATCGACTCGTCGACGGTCGTCGCGCCGTTGACGACGACGCCGTCCACGGGAACGCGCTCACCGGGCGAACGCGCAGGTGGTCGCCGACGTGCACGTCCGCGAGCGGAATGTCGATCTCGAGACCGTCGAGCGCGACGCGGCGGGCCGTCTTCGGCGCGAGACCGAGCAGGCTGCGGATCGCCGCGCTCGTCTGCGACCGCGCCTTGCAGCTCCAGGACCTGGCCGAGGAGCACGAGCACCGTGATGACCGGCGGCGGGCTCGAAGTACACGGCGACGCGCTCGCCATCGTCGCGAAACGAGTCGGGAAGAGGCCGGGCGCCAGCGTCGCGACGACGCTGTAGCCGTAGGCCGCGCCGACGCCGAGCGCGATGAGCGTGAACATGTTCAGGTGGCGGTTGACGATCGACGCCCACCCGCGCTCGAAGAACGGCCAGCCGCCCCACAGCACCACCGGCGTGGCGAGCGCGAACTCGATCCACCTCACGACCGGCGACGCCATCAGGCGTGGCCACGGCCGCCCGGCAGCAGTCTCCGCGACCATCAACGCGAGAATCGGCGCCGTGAGCGCGGCGGACCACCAGAAGCGCCGCGACATGTCGTCCAGTTCGGGGTTCTCGACGTCCTCGGTGACGTCCACCGGCTCGAGCGCCATCCCGCACTTCGGGCAGGCCCCGGGTCCGCGCTGGCGGACCTCAGGGTGCATCGGGCACGTGTACTCGCGCTCGGGTCACCAGGCATCGCCGCCGCGGACGCGTGTGCGGGATCGAGGTAGCGCTCGGGGTCCGCCTCGAATCGTTCGCGGCAGATCGGGTTGCAGAAGTAGTAGGTGCGTGCCGCGGTAGTCGACCTGGCCGGCGGCGTGCGCCGGATCGATCGTCATCCCGCAGACCGGGTCTAGAACGGTGCCAGGCATCGGTTCAGTTCAATTCTCTGACGTCAGGTGCCCTGATAACGTGTCGATCATGGACACGCTGGCGATGTATGGCGACCTGGCGGAGTGGTGGCCACTGCTGTCTCCGCCCGAGGAATATGCCGAGGAAGCCGCCATCTATCAGCGTGCGCTTCTCAGTCACGCCAGGCGTCCGCTCCGGACGTTGCTCGAGCTCGGCAGCGGTGGCGGGAACAACGCGTCGCATCTCAAGGCTCGCTTCACGATGACACTGCGTCGAGCCGTCGGCCGGAATGCTCGCCGTGAGCCGGCGGCTCAACCCTGACTGCGAGCACGTCCAGGGCGACATGCGAACCGTGCGGCTCGAGCGGCGATTCGATGCCGTGTTCGTTCACGACGCGGTGTGCTACATGACGTCGGAGCGGGATCTCCGAGCCGCGATGGCGACCGCGTTCATCCACTGCGAACCGGGCGGCGTGGTGCTGTTTGCGCCCGATCACGTTCGAGAGAACTTCAGCACCTCGTCGAGCCACGGCGGCCACGATGCGCCGGACGGCCGCGGACTCCGGTACCTCGAGTGGACCACCGACCCCGACCCGAGCGACACGCACTTCGTCGTCGACTATGCGATCCTGCTCCGCGAACCGAACGGCGCGGTGCACGTCGAGCACGATCGGCATCGTTCAGGGGTTGTTCGCCCGGCAAGACTGGCTGGATTGGCTCGTCGACGCGGGATTCGAACCGGCGGTTGTCCAGGTCGATCACTCGGAGCTCGAGCCAGGAGAGTACGAGATCTTCATCGCGCGAAAGCCGGCGTGAAAGAGAGGTCGGAGACGAATTTTCCGAGATGCGCGGAAATATCGTCCCGACCCCTTTACCACGCTGCGCCTTGCGCGCCGCAGGACGCGCGAATGACGAGCTTCGCCTGCAGATAGACGTGGCGCGGCACGAGATCGCGGCGAGCGACGCGCTCGAGCATGATGGACAGCGCCGTGTCGCCGATCTGGTGCGTGGGCTGACGAAGGGTCGTCAGCGGCACCGGCAGCAAGCGCGCGTAATCCACGTCATCGATCCCCACCAGCCGCACGTCCTGCGGAATCCGGCGGCCGAGTCGCTGGAGCGTCGTCATCATTCGTGCCGCGGTCCGATCGTTGGCGCAGACGATGGCCTGCGGACTGCCGGACGTCATCAGCGCCGCGACCTCGTCGGCGTTGTCGACGTCGAGACGCTGCACCAGTCCGGCCTCCAACGGCACGTTCGCCTCGAACAAGGCCTCGCGATACCCGGCTTCTCGCGCGTCCACGGTCGCCGCGGCGTGCAGCGTGCCGACGAACGCAATGCGACGACAACCGAGCTTGAGGACGTGATCGGTGATCACGAAACCCGCGCGCCGATTGTCGATGCCGACGACGTCGTGGCGGCCGGGATCGGGATAGGGACGCAAGGTGCGATCCAGCAACACGAGCGGAATGCGCGCCTCCTCGAGCGCCCGGCCGATCCGCTGGTTCCATTCATCCGCATCGGACGTCTGCTCGAGCGGCGCGAAGAACACGCCGGCGACCCGCCGGTCGATGTACTGGTGGCACAGTTGCCACGCCGCCTCTTCTTTCGACACGTCCGGCGCCGCTCGCGCTTCCCCAGATCAGTGCATGGTCACGGGCGCGCGGCGACGCCATCATGCCGTGGCAGATCGGCTCGAAGATCTCGGTCTCGCCGAAGTCGGGAATCAGCAACCCGAACGTCAGCGCATCGGTCGCCGGACCACTGCCTTTGATGAAGGTCCCGGAGCCCGCGCGGCGTTCGACGAGGCCGGCCTGCTGGAGGTCCCTGACCGCGCGGCTGACGGTGATCCGCGAGACGGCGAAGCGCGACCCCAGCTCGGCCTCGCTCGGCAGGCGGCCGCCCGGCTTCCAGGTGCCTGCCTGTATTTCCCGGCGAAGGGACGAGAAGACCTCCCGATGCTTGACGGATCGCGGAGCCGGACGTTTCATCGGTGTAAATGATATATCAACTTGCTGTGAATCGACGTGCAATCTCGCCAATTTTGTCCACAAATATTGACATTTACGGCCATTTTCGTGCATTGACTGAAGCTAACCCGTCGGGTATCGTCGCTACAAGATGTTGATATATCAATATCGCTCCATCAGGAGCTTTCTAACATGCGAGCGACAAACACCGGCCACTTCCTGATCGCGTCGGACTTCGACAAGACCCTGAGTTTCAACGACTCGGGGCTGGTGCTGGCCGAGATGCTCGGCGTGTCGAACTTCGAGCAGAAGGTGGACGGCCTGGCCCGCAGCAACCTGGTCCAGCAGGGCGGCGAGCTCGCCTACCTGATTCGCCACGATCCCGAGTTCCGCGGGGTGCGGCATGAGCACCTCGTCGAGGCCGGACGGCGCGTCGGCTTGAAGCGCGGCATCGCAGCGCTGGCGGAGTTTCTCGCGCACGGCCTCGACGACTGCCGCTTCTCATTCTTCGTGGTGTCGGCGGCGCCGCGCGCACTGGTGGAGTCCGCGCTCGCCGGTATGGTCGAGCCCGCGCATATCTTCGGGACGGAGTTCGATCACGACCCGCGCACGGGTGAGGTGTCGTCGATCACGCGCGTTCCTGCCGGATACGGAAAGGTTGCCGTTCTCGACGAGCTCGAATGCCGCCTCGGCGTCACGCCCGATCGCACGATTTACGTCGGCGACGGCAGCTCCGACGTCCACGTGATGCTGCACGTCAACAACCGCGATGGCTTCACGATTGCGGTCTCCGAAAACCAGCAGCTTGCCCGAATCGCGCGCAGCACCGTCCTCAGCGACAGCGCGTTTGCGGTCATGGTGCCCGTGCTCGAACAACGGTTGGCCAGGCGTCCGAGCGAGATCCGCCGGGTCTTCGAGACCCACGGCCTCAGCCTGAGTGAATGGGAAAAGGCCCGCACGGACCGCGTCACGGTTGACGAAGTGGCATGACCTCCTATCTCGGCTGGGTTGCGACGGCGGTGTTCGTGGGTTCGTACTTCTGCGCGCGCCCCGAGCACCTGCGGCGCGTCCAGATGGCCGGCGCGCTCATGTGGGTCCTTTACGGCGTCCTCATTGGGGCGGCGCCGGTCGTGGCCGCGAATGTCCTCGTGCTCGGCGCGGCGGCGTGGACCGGGCGTCGACAGAAGGACGGCCGAACCCTCTACTTCCAGGTGATCTCCATTCCGAAGAAATGCAGGAACACCTCGCGCGCGGGACGATTCTTCGGATTCTGCTGCGGACTCCGGATGTAGAAATCGATCTGCTGCGTGGCGGGGTTTACTTCGCCGGCCGGCTGCTGCTTGTCTGGCCATCGGGTAGTTCACACGCAAAGTCTTTCGATCGCGGATGCCCTGCGTCACCATGAAGTGCATCTCGTAGTCGTGATAGAGCGGCTTGCGTTCAGCGTCGCCCGTCCGTATCCCCAGCCGGCGAGATAGACGAACGTCTTCGGCCAGTTGTTGTCGCCGCAACCGGAGTCGGTGCCGTGCTCGTGGAGGAAGCCGACGATACCGCCGTTCTGGCACGGTGAGAATTCGTTGAAGCGATCGATCGTCAGCACGAGATCGCCCTCCGGAATCTTGAGACGCGCTTCGAAGCGCCCGGTATTGGCCTTCTCGTCGACGTCGATCTCCGCGGTGCCACCGACCGGACGGACGGACTTGGCCTCGTTGTCCATGTGGTCCCAGCCGACCGCGATCGTTCAAGCCGCCGATCATGTGAATGCGGCCGGCAGAGATCACGAATCGGCCATCGTACAGATCGTGTTGTTCGGGCGCGAACACCGCGATCGTCGCGCCCGGTTGCTGACGCGGATTCGGTTGTTGAGCCATCACGGCCGTCCCGAGCATGGCGACCAACAAAAGCGTGAAATAACGCATATCAATGCCCTCCCGGTACTACTGCCAGAACCGAAGTCCGACCACGAGTCGCGTGTCGCTCTCCCGCTGCCCTGCCGCACGCCACTGGTCCGCTGTGCCGAAAAAACGGCGGCTCCACAAGATTCCGGCATAAGGTGCCAACTCGCGCCTGATTTCGTAGCGGAGCCGGAGGCCAACGTCTGCGGAACTGAGCCCGGCTCCAATCAGCCGCTCAGGGTCGTCCTTGCCGTAAATTTCGATCTCGACGAGCGGCTGGACGATGAGACGGTTCGTCACGAGCAGCTCGTGCTTGGCTTCGAGTCGAGCGTGCGTGCGTCCGGCGGCCCCAACGTATCCGGTCGCCTCGATCTCGACGAAGTAGGGCGTCAGTCCCTGCACGCCAACCGCCGCCCAGTTGCGCGCCGGACCCGGGCCATCGTCATTGCGAATGCCGGCGACGAGGTCCCACCACGGGGAAACGGCGCGGCCGTAGAAGAGATGTGTCTCCGTTCGATCGAGTTGAGACGTCGATGCCTCACCTTCTGTCCTGAACCAGAACCGGTCTCGATCCTTGCCGATCCATCCCTTCGCATCCCAGCCAGCTGCGCGAGGACTCGTCGCCAGCCATTCCAACTGGTCGACGAGAACGAAGGTGTGAATCGCGCTGTCGTGGACCGTGTGGGTGCCGTCTGCAGGATGCGGCGTTTGAGCGAAGACGACAGCAGGCGACAACATCACGAGACATCCGACGAGGCCTGTGCACCAGCGGTTCACGAATGCCCGCCTTCCTCGACTCGGACTTCGCGAAACATGCCGGCTTCCATGTGGTACAGCAGGTGGCAGTGGAACGCCCAACGGCCGAGTGCGTCGGCGGTCACCCTGACGGCACGCCGGCTCGCCGGCGGGACTTCGATCGTGTGCTTCCGCACCAGGAACTGTCCGTTGTCATCTTCGAGATCGCTCCACATCCCGTGAAGATGAATGGGGTGCGTCATCATCGTGTCGTTCACGAACACGAAACGTACCCGCTCGCCGTGCGTGAGCACGATCGGCTCTGCGTCCGAGAACTTCACGCCGTCGAACGACCAGGCAAACCGTTGCATGTGGCCGGTCAGGTGCAACTCAATCGTTCTTTCCGGCTCACGGCCATCCGGGTCCGGAAATGCGCTGGCAAGGTCTGCGTACGTCAAGACGCGCCGTCCGTTGTCGCGAAGACCAATGCCAGGGTCAGAAAGTCGTGCAGTCGCTTTGGCGACCTGCATGTCCACGAGCGGATTACCGCGCTCGGTCGCCGGATGCGTCATCGTCGTGACAGGCATGCGCGTGGCCCGCATGCGGATCGTTCGTGGCGGTAGTCGTGCCCCATGTCCGACATCGACAGGCTGACGCGTGCGTCGAGTGATGGCACGGGCGCCCTGCCGCCAGCAACGGCCAGCGTTCCTGCCGCGTACCCGGTTCGGTCCATCGCCTGTGCGAAGATCGTGAACGCGTCGGCGCCGGCCGGCTCGACGATGACGTCGTAGGTTTCGGCGACGGCGATCCGCAGCTCGTCAACCTGCACGGGCCGCACCGGCAGGCCGTCTGCCGCGACGACCGTCAGCTTGAGGCCGGGGATCCGCAGGTCGAAGTAGGTCATCGCGGATCCGTTGATCAGTCGAAGCCGCACGCGCTCACCGTGCCGAAACAGCCCCGTCCAACCGGACGGCGGCTGCCCGTTCAACAAGTAGGTGTACGTGGAGCCGGTGACGTCGGCCAGGTCGCGGTCGTTCATGCGCATCCGGCCCCATGCCGACCGCGCCGCCAGGGTCGACATGAACCCGTCGCGTCGGACATCGCTGAAGAAATCGCCGACGGTCCGCTGCCGGAAGTTGTAGTAGTCCGATTGTTTCTTCAGCTTCGCGAAGACGCGCGCAGGATCCTCGTCGGTCCAGTCGGTGAGCATCAGGGTGTGCTCGCGGTCGTAGCGGAACGGCTCTGGCTCGGCCGCCTGAATCAGAGCGGCGCGTACAGTCCTTTCTGCTCCTGAAACCCTGAGTGGCTGTGGTACCAGTACGTGCCGCTTTGCCGCACGGTGAACCGGTACGTGAACGTCTCGCCCGGACGGATGCCGGGGAAGCTCAACCCGGGCACGCCGTCCATACCTGCCGGCAGCAGAATCCCATGCCAGTGGAGGGACGTGTCCTCGTCGAGCGCGTTCGACACACGGATCGTCACGTTGTCCCCTTCGCGCCAGTGCAACGTCGGGCCAGGGATCGAGCCGTTAATCGTTAACGCGGTTCGCGGACGCCCGGTGACATTGACGACGGCCTCGCCGATGCGGAGGTCGAACTCCGAGCCGAACAACATGCCTTGAGGTAGCCGATGGCCGGCCGACGCCCACACAGTGCGCGACAGCAAGCCGGCGGTCGTCACCGCAAGTCCTTTCACGAACGTTCGGCGAGACGGAGCTGACGCGATTTTCGTGGTCATGCGCTCGTGCCTAGTGCGTGTGCGCGTGGCTGTGGGGCGGCGCGGGCGGCGGTTCCTTGCCGGCCTTCGCCGCTTCCTCCGCTTGAAACTCCGCCGGCGTCCTGGGATTCAACGCCTTCATCCGATTGATCTCGTCAGCGGTGAGCTTCGGAATCCGCCGAATGAAGTGCACGAGCACCCAACTGGCCCGTTCGCTCTCGGGCGTCCCATTGCCCCACGCCGGCATCCCGGTCAGGCGAACGCCGTTCTCGATGATCGAGAACAACTCGCCGTCGGAGAGGTTCTGCGTTTGCGCGGCCCGCATGTCCGGCGCGCGCGGATAGAGGTTGCGGCCGATCGCCGTGTCGCCACTGCCGTCGTTTGCGTGACATGTCGCGCAGTGGTCGGCGAAGTGCTCGATGCCTTCGTTGAAGGTCGCATCACTTGCCTCGATCGGATTGGGCCGGTCGCGAACGTCGCGCGGTGTGGCCAGATATCGCGCCGCGCGCGCGGCGAAGGCCTCAGGCGCCGACGGCGCCGACACGAGCACTCAGCCCGCGGCCAGCGAGCGCATAGACTGCGGCGGCAACTGCCACCCAGCCAGCACGACGAGAATCATCACGGCACGCAGCGTTGCTCTCAGGCCTTTCACGATGGGCTCCTTCCCTGAACGACGACGCAGCCGGAAACGGCGGCCGACGACGCTGGCGAACGGACGTGAGGGGAACAAACAAGACAAGAAAGGACGTCGAGTGTCTTTCCTCAGTACCAACTGGAAAAGACGTCCGACGTCCTTTCTTGCGATCAGATGCGCAGGACGAGCGGGCGTTGCGCCAACCTCGGCGGTGAGAAGGCGCGGTCCGCTGTGCGACCGATCGACGAAGGACACGACGGGGCCGCTGTGCACGAGCGCCAACGCCGTGAGCGCCGGTTTTCACACGCGCCGTTTTCTCGACGCGCTGACCGGAAGGAACGGCAAGGCGTACCGGCTAATCTTGCGATTCGTTGCAGGCATGATGCGACGGCGCACCCACGGATCCGGCTGGCGTGCGAACGGGCGACAGTGCCCCAGCGTCCGGCATCGTCACGTCATGCTGATGAGCGAGAGCATGAACAGGAGGGACGGGTGCAGCGGCCTGGGACGGGTGGTCACTCGTGCGCGCATGACATCGCACACGCGAGCCCGACGGCCGAGTGTCCGAGCCACACGCACGCGACGACGGCCGAAATCCATCGCATAAACCCGAGTATACATACGCCGGGCAACGGAGGCTGATGTGTCATCCATGAGGGTTCACGCCGGTCGCTGGCCGCATGAGGGAGTGCCCGCTGAGGGCGCAGCGGCAGTCCAGGCATTGCTCGCCCGCGGACTGCGGTAAGCTCTGGGGCACCTTTTTCCGGAGGACGTGCACATGAGGACGTTCCATTTCACGCGTCGCCCGCTTGTCGTTCGTTTGGCCTGGGCGTTTGCCGCCGTCATGCTGGCCACGCTCGGCGTCGGCGCGCAGAATCCGCCGGACTTCCAGGCGGACGGCCGTTTTACGGGTTCCGCCCTGACTGGTTGGCGGGTCGTCGGTCCGGCCACGTGGAAGGCTGAGAACGGCGAGCTCATCGGCCGCGCCACGGACCCGGCCGGCGGCTGGTTGCTGATGGACAAGCCGCTGCAGGACCTGCAGTTCTTCGCCAACCTGAAGTGCGCGGGCCCGTGCAAGGCCGGCGTCCTGCTGCGCGGCGAGAAGATGGCCAACGGCGGCATGCGCGGCGTCTACGTGTCGTTCAGCGACGGCGACATGGTGCAGTACCGCGTGACGCTCGACGCGCAGGGCAAGGAGACGGGCCGCAGCCGAATCGGCCCGACGCCCGCGCCTGGCTCGGCCGGCGCGACGGCCGCCGCGGCTTCGCTCACGGCCGAACGCCTGGAACCCGATCAAGATCAATCTCTGGGGTGACACCGTGCGCAGCTGGCCCGGCGCCGCGGGACCACTCGCCGATCAGGACACCGCGCAGTTCGGCGCGATCGGTCTCTACGTCGGCGGCACGGGCGAAGTCCGGTACAAGGACGTCGCGTGGAAGGACATCAACGCCGTGGAGCTGCCGGATGAAGTCGTCAACTCCCGCTTCACGATCCAACGGCTCACCGAGCTCTACTACGGTTGGTCGGCGGTGTCGTCCGACATCAACCGCGACGGCGCGATGGACATCATCTCGGGCCCGTTCTACTACCTCGGACCGTCATTCACGGTCCGCCGGATCTTCCGCAGTGACCGCGTCTACAACCCGGCGACCGAGTACGCGCCCGACATGGTCAACTTCACCTACGACTACACGGGCGACGGCTGGCCCGACATTCTGGCGTCCGGATGGGATCGCAAGCTCGGCACTCGGCCGATCGATCTGTACGTCAACCCGAAGGGCGAACCGCGGCGCTGGGATCACACGACCGTGCTGCCGACGCCGAACTCCGAGGCGGTCGCTGATGGCCGACGTCGACGGCGACAAGAAGCCCGAGATGGTTTTCGGCATGGCCAACGGCTACGGCTGGGCGAAGCCGGACCCGGCGAACCCGACGGCGGAGTGGAAGGTCTACAACGTCGCGCCCGCCGGGCAGAAGGGCAACATCCACGGGCTCGGCGGCGTCGGCGACGTCAACGGCGACGGCCGCGCCGACATCGTGACGATCAGCGGCTGGTTCGAGCAGCCGGCCGGCGGCGCGACGGTCGACGCCGTGGGCGTTCCATCGGGGAACTTCGGCACGGCGAGCACCGAGATGGGCGTCTACGACGTCAACGGCGACGGCCTGACGGACGTCGTCTCGAGCCTGAGCGTGCACGGATGGGGCCTGGCCTGGTTCGAGCAGAAGAAGAGCGGCGAGATTCGAGCGCCACGAAATCGCGACGGACTACTCGACGAAGAACGCCGGCAACGTCGTGTTCTCGGAAGCGCACGCCGCGCGGTTCGCGGACATGAACGGCGACAAGATTCCCGACTTCATCGTCGGCAAGCGGTACTGGTCGCACCTCGAGACGTACAACGGACCGGATCCGTACGGGCCTGCCGTGATCTACATCTACCGGACGGTGCGAAACCCGAAGGCGCCCGGCGGCGCGGAGTTCGTGCCCGAGCTCGTCCACAACCGATCGGGCGTGGGCTCGGCGTTCGAGGTGACGGACATCAACAAGGACGGCAAGCCCGACATCGCCGTCGCGACCGCGTACGGCACGCAGGTGTTCTTGAGTAAATAGTAATATTTGCTTATTGGTTATTGGCTATTGCATTGGCTATTGAGCGATTCGCTATTGATCAATAGCCAATCACCAATAGCTCAATGCAATAACCAATAGCCAATAAGCAATAACAAATGACTCTAGTCGCCCTACTGCTCCTTCTCGCTCAGGCACCGGCAACAGGCCCCGAGTCGTTCGAGCACGTCGACGATCCGCAACTTCGTCCGCGCCTCGACCGACTTCTGCACGGGTGGACAGCCGCGTGACGAACATTTCGTGAGGCTGAAGGCCGAAGGCGTGCGGGCCGTCCTGAATCTCAGGACGCCCGGCGAGCATCGCGCCGACGAGGAACGTCAGGCCGTCGAGCAGGCGGGCCTGAAGTACTTCAACATCCCGGTCGTGTACCGTGAGCCTACGGCGGCGCAGGTGGACGAGTTCCTGAAGATCACCGACGACCCGGCGAACCGGCCGATGTTCATCCATTGCACGGCCGCGATCCGGGTGGGCGCGTTCTGGCTCATCAGGCGCGTCGTGCGCGATGGATGGACGTGGGATCGGGCGCTCGAAGACGCGCGCAAAGTGGGGCTGGTGAATGCTCCCCACCTCGAGGAATTCGCGAAGGCGTACATCGCGTCGAGATCCGCGGCCGGCGCGGCGCGGTAGCTCAGCCCGACAGCTTGTACGAATACGCGGTGGTCGACATCCGCTCGAAGCCAAGCTCTTCGTACATCCGTCCGACAGCACTCTTCGACGTGGGACAGTGCACCTGCACGGTTCGGGCGCCGCGGCTCGAGCTCGTCTTCATCGCCCGACGAATCAGCCGTTCGGCCACGCCTGGCACTTCGACGTATCATCGACGACAAGATCCTCGATCCTGGCGTGGAGGCCGGTCGGCGTCCTGAACACCACGAGCGCCAGCATCCCGACGATGACGGTCGCGCACTCGGCGACGATCAGGATCGCGCCCGGGTCAGCCACTATCTGTTCGAGCTCCCATCGACCGGGCACGCTGGCCGTGCCTGGGATCTGCGGAACAAGCCAATCGATAGCTTCGACCAGGCCGTCCTCGACGGTACGGACGATGCGGGTGGTGATGGGATCGTTCCCGGCCTTTGAGTTGTATCCATGCTTCCACCCCGTTCCGGGGAGGGACGAGCCGGGTGACGAGAGGATAGCCGAGGTCTGGACCTAGGAAAGGCGTCCGTTTCCACAACGTCATACGTCGGCGCCCGAACCGACACGATGGCGCCGGAGGACAACTGGTGATTCTGCTTCCGGCAGTGAGGACAGAAGTACTCGTTGTACGTGTTGTAGCCCCAGAAGCCCTGCAGGCCCTTGCACTCGAGCTCAATCGCTCTCTGGCAGTGCGCGCAACGGACGTGCAGGAGGACGTGTGCCGGTGCGGTCGTGGTCACGTCGATGCAGCGTACCCGGCCTCGGGCCACGCTTTCTGTCCTCGATTGAACAGACCGTTCGATGACGGGGTGCGCTTCGGCCGCGTGCTAATCTTCGTCCCGCGCGGGAGGAACGGCTATGAACCGCAAGCCAGCATCGCGGCGGCGTGCACGTTTCGACGCGCAGGCGTTTCTGGACTCAGCGGGTTTGAGCCGGAAAGTCGTCAATTACCCGGCCAGGCGACCGTGTTCTCACAGGGCGATGCGGCCGACGATGTTCTGTACATCCAGGACGGCAGCGTACGGCTCTCGGTCCTGTCCAAGTCCGGCCGGGAGGCGGTGATCGCCATGCTCGATCCCGGCGACTTCTTCGGCGAGGGCTGCCTGGCCGGGCAGCCGGTCCGCATGGGCACCGCGACGGCCGTCACGCCGACCCGCGTCCTCGCGATCGCGAAGCCGGAGATCATTCGCCTGCTGCACGAGCAACCGAGTTCTCGGATCGCTTCCTGACCCACGTCCTCACCCGGAACATCCGGATCGAGGAAGACCTCGTCGATCAGTTGTTCAACTCGAGCGAGAAACGCCTGGCCCGTGCGCTGCTGCTGCTGGCGCGGTACGGGAAGGAGAATACCCCGATCCGCACGATCCCCAAAGTGCAGCAGGAAATCCTGGCCGAAATGGTGGGCACGACGCGGTCACGCGTCAACTTCTTCATGAACAAGTTCCGCAAGCTCGGGTTCATCGAGTACAACGGCGGGATCAAGATCCACAACTCGTTGCTGAGCATCGTGCTCCACGACTGAGGACTTCAGACGCGCACCCGCTCGAATACACGGTCCGTGCGGTCAGGTTGGGTGTCGCCGTCCTGTCGGCCGTGTCCACGCTCGCGCCTGAGGTGATCGCGTGAGCCCTCGTCGCCTCGGCGCCCACCACTCCAGCTCCATACTCGCGGCCGTCGGCAGCGTGAAGCCCAGTAGGTCCTCGATCTCAGCGAACCTCAGGACCACGTTGTCCGCATAGCGCTCGGCCAGGTATTTGTGCAGAGCGCCGATAGTCAGCCGGAACCGAAATGCTGTCAAAGCTACACCTCGTGTGGTTTCCGGGCCGCGGCCTTGCGCGATCGAGTCCGGTCCGGTAATCCATCCCATGCTGACACCTAGTCTGTGGCGCGTCCCATCCGCGGTCTGTTCCAAATTGCACAAACGTGACCGCCGATGTGCTATCTCCCCAGCCAGCCGGTCTCGAGCACACTGGGATCGCTCGTTGTGAGGACCACGACCGACAGAAGAATGAAGAGGATCGCCAGGAGGGATAGCTCGAAGCTGGATGATCGGGAACGAGCAGCCTGTGACATCCGAGAAGACTATCGTCCACTCAGCGAGCTGTCTGCTCAGTTGTGCACAGTCAACGGCCAGACCGGCGCGTTACGATCGGCAAGGAGATCATTCTGCTTTCGACGTTTCTGATCGCCCTTCTTGTCTTGTGGCTCCTCGCCGCATCGGTCGTCCTGTTCCTCCACCTCAGGCAGGGCTGAGAAACCGGGCGCCGTCAGGACCTTCGACGTCTGCCGCGTCCGACGCCTCCGGCTCCGCCGGCTGATGATCCTGAGCCTGGCGCGCGCGCCAGGCTCCTGTCAGGTGATCGGGTCAGGTCGCTTCTGCCATGCTCGGCCGCACGAGAGCCGATGCGGCCATCGTCGCTAGCCGCGAATGGGATTGCGGCCCTGGATTACCCGGAGCAGCACAACGATGACCGCAACGACGAGAAGGACGTGGATCAGGCCCCCGAGCGTGTAGGACGTCCCAACCCCAAGCAGCCAGAGCGCGACGAGGACGAGGATGAGTGTGGTCATCAGAGCGGTCTCCCTTTTCAGTGTCATCGATCGTAGCGAACGGCCGTCCCGGCGTCTGTCTTGTTGAGCACACGGGCATCCCGAACCCACAGGCGTCGAAGCGAAAAGCTGGCAGCCAGACAAAAAAGCCAGTCAGGGCCAGGAGCGGCAATTCGCCGGCTATCCACGGCAGGCTGGCCGCCCCACTGGAGGTTGCACTCCGACGTCCGACACCTCGTCATGGGGAGCCGCGGCAGGGAACGCCGTGCAAAGCACCATGACACTGAAAACACAAGTCACGGCGCGACTGACGCGGCCGGAACGAACACGATTCATGAACAACTCCTGACGAACTGATGAATGGGACGTGGCCGTCACGTGGGCAACCGACAGCGACGGGGACTCGTGGGATAGGGAGCCACACCGTCGAAGGGCGACGTCGATTGGGAGTATACGGCCCTCAGGCGGCGGCGCCTGTGCGTTTTCGAACAGCGCCAGACGCTGTCACGGGCTACGCTCGCCGCCTCTGAATCGGGACGGAGGCAGAATGATCGACGCCAGCAAAGACAGGACGAATGTGAAGTTGCTACTGAGCGCGCGCCGCCGCGAGGTACACGACGACGTGCACGCTCCGCGACGGTCGGGTCGACTCTGGGCGAGGCGCCGGCGACGACTCGATCACGCCGACGCCCGCACGCGGGGTGACATGGACCTGGCGCTGATCCAGATGCGGTCGGACACGCTGACGCGCATCGACGCGGCGCTCGTCGGCTCGATGCCGGCCAGTATGGATCCTGCTTCGAGTGCGGCGACAGAATCGCCGAGCGGCGGCTGCAGGCCTTGCCGTTCGCGGTCCGCTGCCGCGATTGCGAAGACCGGCGTGAGCAGGAGCACCGCCAGCAGGCGCGCCTGCCGCTGTCTCGGCGGTCCGATCCGACGGCGATGTTCGTCAGTCGTGCAGAACGACACTCAGGAGCGAGCTATTGATGGTGATCGGCAGCTGACCGTTGTACTCGATGAAGCCGAGCTTCTTGAACTTGTTGAGGAAGAAGTTCACCCGGGAGCGCGTCGTGCCGACCATCTCCGCGAGCGTCTCCTGTGAGATCTGCGGAACCACACGAATCGGCTTGTGCGGCTGTCCGTAGCGCGCGAGCAGCAGGAGCGTGCGCGCGAGGCGCTTCTCGCTGGAGTTGAAGAGCTGGTCGATCAGGTCCTCTTCGATGCGAACGTTCCGCGCCAGCATGTGGGCGATGAACCGGTCGGACATCGCATGCTGCTTGTGCAGCAGGCGAACCATTTCTGTCCTTGCGGACAAGCAGAATGTCGCTCGCGGTGGTCGCGGTCGCGCTGCCCATCCGAACCAGTTGGCCGGCAAGGCACCCCTCCCCGAAGAACTCGCCGGGGCCCAGCATCGCCACGACGGCCTCCTTGCCGGTCTTCGACAGCACCGACAGCTTGACGCTGCCCGTCTGAACGTAGAGGACGTCCTCGCAGACGTCTCCTTGCGCGAAGACGGTCTCTCCCGGCCCGTACTTCACGATCTTCTTGGCCACGCCGGATGTCTTGAGGAACGCCTGGACATTGAACGCCGCGGCGCCCTTCGTGGCTCGGCGGGAGGATGCTCCCGGTTCCATCCGTGGAGCATGACACGCAGCGTCAGGAGGCCGTGTGCAGAACGGGACAGACGAGCGCGGCGGCCCACCCCTACGATGGCGTCCGTCGAAGAGGGGGCAGTTGCCATGGATCCGGCCACGACCGAGCACCGAGTTGACGACGAGGCAATGGCGGCGCGATCGGACGCGCCGCTGCTGATCACGGCCGCCACCAGGCACGAGGTCGAACGGATCGCGCGCCGTATTCACGCGGCCGGCCCGCGCGCGGCTGGGCCCTTCGTGCCGGTCCGAGTCCGGGCCTGGCCCACCACGGCGCGCACGATCAAGAAACGCTGGGCCGCGGTCTTCGACGCCACGACCGGTGGCAGCGTCTTTCTGACCGACGTCGAGGACATGTCCCCGGAATTTCAGAACGTGTTCGTCGAGATGATCGATGACCTCCAGCGGGCGAAAACGCCGTCGACCGCGGCCCGCTTGATCTCGGGCACGACCGTGTCGCTGATCGATCGCGTCAAGGCCGGCACATTCTCCGAGCGCCTGTTCTATCGGCTGAACTTCATTCACCTCGTGGTGATCGACCGCTCATTCAGGACATCGCGATCCGCGGTGGACGCTCCGCTGGTGGCGGCCGCCCGCGCTCAGTAGCCCGAACCCGTACCACCAGGGCGCCGGCCAGGACGAGGCGGGAAGACGACATGCCGAACGATCACAAGCCATTGGAGCCAGATGACGGCTCTCACGGCAGCCGAGACCGCCAGAAACGAGGCGGAACGGTCCAGACGGCTGGCCGAAGAAACGCGGGGGGAGCAGGAACTCCGGCGCGAGACCGCGGAGGCCGCACGGAGCGCCGCCGAGGACGCCCGATCAGCGGCCGAGGCCGCCCGCGACGCGGCCGTGGATGCGGTACACGCAACGGCCGACTCTCTGAAGGCGACGCTCGAACAGATGCGAGTCGTCGAACGCGCGCGACGTTCCCTCCGCGAGCTGTGCTGACGAAGATCGCAACTGACCCCGCGGCGACTCACGCCATCGGCCGCCGCGAGCCGTTGGGCCTGAACAGGCCACCCTGCTCATCCGCCGAATCGTTGTAAATCGCCGGGACCGCGACGCCGTTGAGTCGCAGGTACACGCCGAGCTGTGCGCGATGGTGAACCGCGTGATTGAGGATGAAGGTGCTCAGCACGATCCAGCGCGGCTGGTGAAAGAATTCCTCACCCTTGACCAGGAGTCTCCACTTCAACTGCAGGTGGTCGTCGGTCGTACGCATGAGAGCCGATCGGAACGCTGCCACGTTGTCGTCGTACAGCGTCAACAGCGCCTCGGTGGTCGCCGGAACTTCGGGGCGCTTGCCGGCATCGGGTCTCGCCGACGGGTCGAATGAATCCCGGTCGATCACGACGACGCCCCAGCTCCACATCACGCAGAGAAAGGTGGCAAGGTCGCCCAGCGGCATCGATCGATCGTGAGGTTTCCACGCGCGCTTCTCGAGCGGCACGCGCTCGAGCGTTCGGCGGGTGAAGGGACTTTCGAGGTCGAGCTCCGCAACCAGTGCGTCTCGCGTTGTCATCGTGCGCCTCCTGAGTTCACGGGAGCCCTGATTCTCGGAGCAAGAGGTGTACCACGCGGGGCATGCGAAAATGAATTCGTATGCTGAGGCGACTCAGGGCCTGCACGTTCATCGCCCTCGCCGTCACCGCCGTCGCGGTGGCGACTGTCCAAGCCGCTACTCAATCCACGCCGCCGGCATCTGTCTGCCGCATCGAGACCTCCGAACGCATCGTCGCGGTGGGTGACGTGCACGGCGCCTACGACCGCTTCGTCGCGATTCTCCGGGCGGCCGGACTCGTCGACGGACGCGCGCGGTGGACTGGCGGGCGATCGATTCTCGTGCAGACCGGTGACGTGCTGGACCGTGGCCCGGCGTCGCGACGGGTTCTGGATCTGCTCCGGCAGCTCGAACGCGATGCGGCCCGCGCGGGCGGCCAGGTGCACGCGCTCATCGGCAACCACGAGGTCATGCGCATCGTCGGGCAATGGACCGACGTGAGCGCGGCCGAGTACGCGGCCTTTCGGCGGCATGACTCCGACGAAGTGCGCGAGCGCCTCTACACGATCCTGTCAGCAGACGCTGCCAAGCGCGCCCGTGCCAGCCAGCAGCCGTTCGACGCCGACGCGTTCCGCCGCCAGTTCCACAAAGAGATTCCGCTCGGCTACGTCGAAATGCGCCAGGCGTTCGGCCCGACGGGCGAGTACGGGACCTGGCTGCGCCAGCACTCGGCGATGGTCATGATCAACGGCGTCGCGTTCGTCCACGGCGGCGTCGATCCGGAGACCGCCGCGCTTGGATGCGACGGCATCAACGCCGGCGTTCGTCAGGACGTCACGACGCCGGATCCGACGCACGAGCAGATTCTGGCGATGTTGTCCGTGAAGGAAACGGGGCCGCTCTGGTATCGCGGGCTCGTGCAGGGACCGGCACCGCCGGACGTCGGCGCGATTCTGAAAACGCTGGGCGCGCGCGCGCTCGTCGTCGGACACACGCCCGTGACGGGCTCACCGATCGCGCCGCGCTTCGAGAACCGGGTCTTTCCGATCGACACCGGCATGCTCGGCGGAACGTTCTATCCGCAGGGCGTGGCGTCCGCGCTCGAGATCCGCGGCGACCGCGTGACGGCGATCTACGAACAACGGCGCGAACCGCTGGGATCGCTGCCGGCAGCGTCGCCAAGTAGCTGAGTTCTACGGGTAGGTGTACAAGACGGCCGCTTCGCCGGACTTCGCGATGCGGGCGTCGAAGCTTTGATGATGAGCGTCGCGACGCGCGATGAGGGCCTCGACTTCAGCTTTCCGAAGCTGCTTGCCCACGGCGGCCGCGAGTGACGCGGCGGTCAGCTTCTTCATGTTCTCGTAGAGCGACCGTTCGACGCGGATCAGCTCGTCCGGCCTGCCAAGGTCCTTGTTGAGACGGAACGCACGCGTGTGGTCGATCATCCACGTCGTCCAATCCGTTGTGTAGATGAGTGTTGCCGAGGTTGCGATCGCGGTTCTGGATGAGCTCGTCGAACACGCGTTGACGGTACCGGTAGTGCTCGAACCGTCGCGGGTCGGGATCGGTCGCCGACTTCTTGCCGACGACCCTCCTCGTCCATGGCCACGTCGTCGATCCACCAAGTGACCGCCGCGGGCTTGCCGGTCACTTTCCGCTCGACGGACATCGGGACGTTGTCGATACCCAGCAGAACGGCGAGCTTGTACGCCGCGATGTTGAAGCAGTAGCAGTCCCTGAAGTTGAACTCGGTGTAGCCCTGCACGCGGTAGATCGCCTGCTCGACTTCGATGAACTGGGCCTGCGCATCGTGGGTCACCGTGCCGTCGGACAGCGTGAGGCGCAGCGTTCCCGTGGTTCCGCTGCCGGCCGCCCGAGAATTGAGGATCTTGGCCTCGAGCAGGAACTTCTCCATCTGCTCCGGCGTCAGGCTCACCCGCTCCGGGGCCGCGGTCTGCGCGGCGGCCGATGTCGACAAGCCGTGAAGTATGGCAATCAACGCCACACCGACGAACCGCCTCGCGATTCTCATGACGTCTCCCTTCCGGGTTTCTTGCTAGGCCGACAGAGTGGCTGATTCTACTGCACGGGCCCGCGACTCGAGGGCCAGAAGCGCTCTGAACAACCCCTGGAGCAGTTCGACGTCAGCGGCGAGCACGTCAAAGAGGTCACGGTCGTCGATCCGCAGCGCCACGCCGGCCTCGGCAACCGTGATCCTGGCTTCGAATCGCATGTCGGCCAGCGTTTCGTAGAGGCCGACCGCATCGCCCGTCCGCGCCGTCAGCGGCTCGGCGCCCGGGACCTCCACGCGTAGGGCACCCGACACGACCAGATAGATCGCCGGGTCGTCGGTTTCGCGGACGATCACCGAACCGAGCGTCAGCGGCACGTCCTGGGCGATCATCGCGAGCCGCATCACCTGGGCGCTCGTTGCGCCGACGGTCAAGGGGCTCGCCTGAAGCAGCAACGCGCGCTCCATCGGCTGCAGACCGTCCGCGGAGTATTGGGGAACGACGTCGGGCATGACGCCCCGGGTCACGCCGTTCAAGTCGACCCCGCCACGCGTGCTCAACACCAGCCGGAACAGTCCGTGGGCCACATCGAGGTTGTCGAACGCGAGCGTGAGGAACTCGTCTTGCGTCAGCGAGAGTGTGACGGCGACGTCCACCGCCGACATCGCATTGCCCAACGGCCGGCCGGCCAGGAGCTCCTCGAACGCGAGCGGCCCGGGCGCCACGATACGCGCGCCGTTGTCGACGCGGACTTCGCCGTCGATCAGAAACTGCAGCGAGTTCGGCACGAGACCCGCGTCGTACACCGTGCGTCCCCGGTCGTATCGCACCTGTCGCGACGTGCCGGCGAAGCGGAACAGCTCGTCCACGGACACGTAGTCGAACACCGGCACGCCGCGGAGGCGTTTCGCGAGCTCGACGGTCGGGAGGGGCTCGTTCCAGCGCGCGCGTCGATCGTCGGCGGACATCCGGGAGCCGGCGAGCGCCCACGACGCGGATTCGAAGACGTACCAGTCCCGCGGGTCGCGATGCGCCAGGGCGTACTCGATGTCATCGGTCAGCGACGCGATCCCGCGCTCGGCGGCCATGTGAATCGCGCACGCCGCAATCACCTGGTCGTCATCATGAATGAGCTGCGCCAGCGTGTCCTCAGCGCGTTCGGCGTCGCGTTCGGAAGAGCAGGTTCGTGCGGCGCACCCGCTCGTCAATCGGCATGTCGTCGATCATCAGGACGACGCGCTTACGAAGCGCGCCGGACAGCACGTTGTCGAGGTACTCGGCGGCGCTCGCGTGCTCGGTCGGCGTGCCGCGTTCGAGCGCCATCCAGGCGGCACGCATGTCGCCCGGCGAGTAGATCAGGCCGAGCAACCGGAAGACACGCTCGCGGCTGCGCGATTGCTTTTCGTTGAGCGCACGGACCAGGAGCGAATCGGACTCAAAATCCCCGCCGTGCACGAAGTTCGCGTGGAGCGTCAGCGCGTTGAAGTACCGCAGGCTTTCCGCCATGGCCAACGCCTCAACGGGATCTCGGCGAACGACGAGCTCGGGGTTGGAGCGGTGCAGCGCTTCGATCGCCGTGATCGCCTTGTACCGAAGGAACCCGTCGCGGTCGGACAGGGCGTCGACCAGGACGTCCACCGTCCGCTGGGACGGAATGCGCGCCAGTGTCGCGGGCAGATGCCGGCGGACCCACAGGTCTTCGCCTTCCTCTTTCAGGAAGTGTGCGAGCGGCTCGACGATGTCGCTGCCGTAGCCAATGAGGACAGCACGGGCGTCACTCTTCAGCACCCGATGGCGAAGGAGCGACACGAGCGGCGCGACGAAGAACGCCTGGTCGCGGCCCAGACGGCCGGCGCTTCGCACCGCCTCCTGTGCGACCTGCACGTTGCGGTCGTACATGAGTGGTATCAGCAGGTCGCGCGCGATCGGGCCCGGCACGTCGCCGAGCGCGCGGGCGACCTCGATGCGCGCGGGGACCGCGGTTTCGCGCGCGTCGTTGGCCAGCGCCTGCAGCGCGGCCGTCGCGGCGCTGACGTCATTCGGATCGGAGCCGGCGGTCAGCGCGACGGCGGCCGTCGCGACCATGCGCGGATCGCCGTCGGTCAGGTGGCGTCGCAGGAGCGACGCCGCCTCGGGCCCACGAATCGTCGAGATCGCACGGACGGCCTCGGCACGAACGTCGGCGTCCTCATCCGCGAGCAGCCGCTCGACGGCCGGCAGCCAGCTGGCCGCGACCTCCGAAGACAGCGCCTCGAGACACCGGAGGGTTCGGGCCCGAACGAGCGGCGACCGGTGATACAGGAGCAACGGCGTAATCAGTCGGCGCTTCTCGAGCGACTCGAGCAGGTCGATCGCGTGCAGCACGCGGCATCTCGTCGGGATGCGCCAGCTCCTCGACGAGCAGCTCGATCGTCTGGAGGTCGGCGTTGAGCGTGCGGATGCCGGCGGCCTCGACGTCGTGGCGGGCGAGGCTGCGGCGGAACGTCGGCGAGGTACTCGCGCTTGCCGCGTTGGGCGAGCACGACCCAGAGCGCCATGAGCGTCAGGCTGGCGTAGCTCAGCTGCTGCCAGTTCAGCGCGAGGCCCCACGGTTTGATCAGGACGAGCACCGTCAGCGCGCCCAGCGCTTTGGCCAACCGGTCCATCGTCACATCGATGAACGGCTTGGCGCGGTACTTGACCGCGGTCGGCAAGCGGCAGGAACAGGATCTCGCGCGTGGTCTTGTCCACGGTGTAGCGAAGCGAGGCGTCGGCCACGCGCGCGATCGCCGGCGCCCACAAGCCGGCGTTGAACAGCATCACGATCGCCGACGTCCCGAGGCCGACGGGCAGGATGAGCAGCGCGAACCCGATGCCCAGCATGCTGTGAATGCGGCTCGTCAAGCTGACCTGGATCAGGAATCCGATCAGCGACAGGTAGACCGTGACCTGCGCGAGGAACTTCGTGATGCCGTCCGCGTCCTCGCCAAGGTTCGAGGCCGCCGCCATGTTGAGCTGCTGCTCGATGATGACGCCGCCCATCGCGGCACAGCCGATGATCATCGCGATCAGCTGCAGGTGACGTGACTCGCGCAAGAGGCGAATCGCTTCGGCGCCGCCCACGCCTTCGGCTTCGACGGCGATCGACGACTCGCCCGGCGTCCGGACTCCCGCCGGACGATGAAGATCAGCGAGCGCGAGGCAACTCGCCATCACCGCCGCGCTGACGAGCAGCAGGTTGATCGGTGCCGACGTGCTCGACGACGCTGGCGGTGATGGCCGCGCCCATCGCGCCGCCGAGGCTCGCGCCGCCGCCGATGAACCCGAAGAGCCGCTTGGCGTGGCGCGCGTCGTAGATGTCGTTCGCGAGCGTCCAGAACTGGCTGATGAGCAGCAGGCCCGAGAATCAGGCCGAGGACGTAGAAGGCGACTGGAACCCACGCGTACCCGATCGTGAACAACACCCAGAACATGACGAGCAGCGACCACGCAGCCGAGCTGTGTGACGGGGATGGCCCATCGCCGCGGCACGAGCGAGATCACATGCGCGTAGCCGGTCATGATCACGCCGATCAGCAGGCCCGCGGCCAGCTGGACCCACGGCAGGTTGTCCGCGCCGAGATCGGCGATGAACTTGGACCGCGTGATCGGCCTGACGATGTTGTACGCCGTCATCGCCAGGAACGAGTAGGCGAACATGAGCAACGCGGTGGTGCTCTCGCCATCCCGCAGCTCGACGATCGGCTGGAACAGCCGACGGACGACGCCAACGCGGGTCGTGGACGGATCGCTTGGGCTCATGGACGCTCGGGCGGGCGGTGCAGTTTACCTCACCTTCGCGAGGACCGCGCCGACCACCGCGCCGCCGATGCCCATCTGGATCATCGCAAAGAAGGGATCGACCAGCGTGGCCGTGATGTTGGAGATGTTGGTCACGCCGAACATGGTGAGGTCGATCGCGAATCCGAACAGCGCGCCGAACGACCGCGCCAAGGCGAAGACCGGCGCCCGCGTCCGGACTGCCCGGCCCACTTGCCGATGATCACCGTCAGGAGCGCGCCGAAGACGAGCTGCCCGAGAAAGAGGTGCACGTAGTCAGGCGTCTCGCCGCATGACGCCGACCGCCGAACCCTGGTTGGCTTCGAAGAAGCCGACCGTCAGAACACCGTAGATCAAGCCGCCGAGCAATGAAGACCGCGATCCCGCCCGCCAGCGTCGCCAGTACAAAGCGATTCGTGGACATGCCGACCTCCCTGTACGAATGTGCGCGGATGGTAGCATCACCAGACCGTCACAGACCGACACGGGAGGTGACCATGAAGCGGCTGCTGGTGCTGGCGATGCTCGTGGCGGTTCACACGGCGAGTCTTTGCGCCCCTGGCGCTGGCCCAGAGCCCGGGTGACGAAGACGCCATCAGGCGCGTCCTGCTGGCCGAAACCGACCGATTCTTCGCCCGCGACTTCGACGGCTGGGCCTCGACGTTCGTCCAGGTTCCCGCGGCGGTGCAGGCGTGGAACAACGCCGACGGCACCTACACGCACCGGCTCGGCTGGGACACCATCAGCGCGCGAATCCGCGAGTTCATCAAGAACAACCCGGCGCCTGACACGAGACCGATGGTCCGCGAGAACTTCGTCTTCCGCCACTACGGCAACGCCGCATTCGTGACGTTCGACAAGTACATCGGCGATCGGAAGACCGTGAAACCCATCCGCGAGATCCGGGTGGTCGAGCGCGTGGGCGCTGAGTGGAAGATCGTCTGCCTCGTCGCGCTCATGGATCACTTGAAGCCCGCGCTGGACTAAGGACAGCGGGCTTGAGTCTTGGGGCCTGGTGCGGAGCCTGAGCCCTGAGCCTGAGCTCCGAGCCTGACAACGCAGTAGCATGCTCAGCCGATGCGGCTGAGCGATGGCTGGTGCCGTCTGGCCTCGGCGGTCTGGTGCTGGTGCTGCCCGTGCCTGCGGGCCTGGAGCCCGGCGCCTGGCGCTATCTCGCGCTGTTCGTCTTCGTGATTGCCGGCCTCGTCACTGAGCCGCTGCCGGGTCCGGCCGTCGGCGTGCTGGGCGTCAGCATCGCGGCCGGGCTCGGCCTCGTCAAACCGACACCTGCCGAATCCGTCCGCTGGGCGCTCTCGGGATTCAGCAACGAGGTCGTCTGGCTCGTGTTCTCCGCGACCACGTTCGCGCTGGGATATGAGGTGACCGGGCTCGGCCGGCGGATCGCACTGACGCTCGTCGCCAGACTTGGATCGAGAACGCTCGGCCTCGGGTACGCGATCGCGCTGTCGGATCTCGTGCTGTCGCCGTTCATGCCGTCGAACACCGCGCGCAGCGCCGGCACGATCTATCCCGTCGTCAAGAACATCCCGCCGCTGTACGGCTCGTCGCCGACGGAGAATCCGCGCGCGATTGGCGCGTACCTGTTCTGGGTCGCGTTCGCGACGACGTGTCTCACGAGCTCGATGTTCGTCACGAGCCAGGCGCCCAACCTCCTGGCCACCGAGATGGCGCGAACGATCGCGAAGGTTGACGTGACCTGGACCGGCTGGATGCTGGGGTTCCTGCCGGTCGGCCTTGTGCTCTTCGTGCTCACGCCGCTCGTCACCTACCTCGTGTATCCGCCGTCGATCACCAACGGCTCGCGTGTGGCGGGATGGGCCGCGACGGAGTTGCGTCAGATGGGTCCGGTGTCGCGGCGCGAGATCACAATGGCGATTCTCGCGATTGTCGCGTTGGCCGGCTGGATCTTCGGATCGCGCCTTCGTTGCCGCTGTCACGGTGTCTCTCATCGTGATCTCACTGATGCTACTGACCGGTGTCGTGACGTGGAACGACATCCTGAGCAACGCGGCGGGATGGAACGTGCTGGTCTGGTTTTCCACGCTGCTGGCGCTGGCGAACGGGCTGACCGAGGTCGGCTTCATTCCCTGGTTTGCCAACCTGAGTGCCGCGCGGCTGTCGATGATCCCGGAGATGGCGGCGGGCGTCGGCATCGTGTCGCTGTTCTTCCTCCTCCACTATCTGTTCGCCAGCACGTCGGCGCACACCGTCGCCGTGCTGCCGGCCTTTCTGGCCGCGGTCGTCGCGTTCGGCAGCGCGCGCGTGACACCGGCGGTGGTGCTGATGCTTCTGTACACGATCGGCGTGATGGGCGTGCTCACGCCCTACGGCACCGGTCCGGCGCCGGTTTGGTTCCACACCGGATACATCAGCACGCGGGACTTCTGGAAGCTCGGCTTGTTGTTCGGGCTTCTCTATCTTGGAGGGCTGCTGCTGGTGGGATTTCCGATCGCGTTGAGGACGATGAGTTGAATCATGGCTCGGGCTCAAGGCCTAGGGCTCAGGGCGCCATGAGCCATGAGCCATGAGCCTGACCAGGCTAAATCGGCGTTCAACCGCATGATTCGCGATCTCCACTCGGCGGGCCCCGTTTCGTGGATCGAGTTTCCTTCCGAATCAACAGCGACGGTCACCGGCATGTTCTCGACCTCGAACTCGCGGATGGCCTCCATGCCCAGGTCCGGGAACGCGATCATCCGCGCGGACTTGATCGCTCGAGAGACGAGGTACGCGGCGCCGCCGACGCCGATGAGCGAGACGGACTTGTGCGCCTTGATCGATTGCGACGGCGGCCGGGCCGCGTTCGCCTTTGCCGATCATGCCGAGGATGCCAACGTGGCCGAGCATCAGGTCCGTGAACTTGTCCATGCGCGTCGCCGTCGTCGGGCCGGCAGGACCGACCACCTCGCCCTGGATCGGATCGATCGGGACCGACGTAGTAGATGAACCGGTTGCGGAGATCGAGACCGGGCGGGAACGGTTCGTTCCTTTCTACGAGGTCTGCAATGCGTTTGTGCGCGGCATCCCGGCCCGTCAGCAGCTTGCCTGACAACAGGAGCCGATCCCCGCTTCGCCAGGTCTGCATGTCCTCACGGGTGACGGTGTTCAAGTCGACGCGCCGGGCACCTGGCGCCGGCGCCCACACGACATCCGGCCAGTCGGAGGGATCGGGCGCGGGAAGCTCGACCGGACCCGATCCATCCAGGACGAAGTGCGCGTGTCGAGTCGCCGCGCAATTGGGAATGACGGCGACCGGCAGCGACGCGGCGTGCGTCGGATGGTCCAGGATCTTCACGTCGAGCACGGTCGTGAGGCCGCCGAGGCCCTGCGCGCCGATGCCGAGCGCGTTCACCTCGTCGTGAATTCGAATGCGAAGCTCCTCGATCCGGTTGGACGGGCCGCGCTTTTTCAGCTCGGGCATGTCGATGGGATCGAGCAGTGACTCCTTGGCGAGAAGCATCGCCTTCTCGGCCGTGCCGCCGACGCCAATGCCGAGCATGCCCGGAGGACACCATCCGGCGCCCATCGCCGGCACCACCTGCAACACCCACGACACCAGGTCGTCGGACGGGTTGAGCGTCGTGAACTTCGCCTTGTTCTCCGAGCCCGCGCCTTTGGCGGCCACGCGAACATCGACCGTGCTCCCGGCGACGATGGTGGTGTGAATCACCGCGGGCGTGTTGTCCCGCGTGTTCCGGCGCGCGCCAAGCGGGTCCGACACGACCGACGCGCGCAGGACATTCTCGGGATCGAGATACGCGCGCCGGACGCCCTCGTTGACCATGTCTTCGAGACTCATCGACGCGTCCCACCGCACGTCCATCCCGACGCGGAGAAAGACGACGACGATGCCGGTGTCCTGGCAGACGGGCCGGTGTCCCTCCATGCACAGGCGTGAGTTCGTGAGGATCTGGGCGATCGCGTCACGCGCGATGGGCGAGGTTTCTCGTTCGTACGCCGCGCCAAGGGCGCGGATGTAGTCGCGCGGATGGTAGTAGGAGATGTATTGCAGCGCGCCAGCGAGGCTGCGACGAAGTCCTCTTCGCGGATGACCACGGGCCATGTCGTAACTGCGCAGGTCCAAGGTTCGAGGGTCCGAAGGTCCGAGGGTCCGAGGGTTCGAGGGTCCGCTCGGAACTTCGACCGTCGGACCTTCGGACCTCGGACCTCGGACCCTCGGACCCTCGGACCACTGGTTTCTCGTCCCTTAGAACCCCACGGAGTTGCCGAGCACGAGGAGCAGGCGATCGATGCCGGGTTCGCGGACGATCGGCATCGCGACGGAGACGAGGACGAGATTGCCCCGGCCGCTCTTGAGCAGGCCGAACCGGAGGCCCGCACCGACGTTCGCGTATGTCCGGCTCCAGGCGCCCGTGTCGGCGCGACGGATCGCGCCGGCGTCCACGTACGCGACGAAGCCCGCCTGCAGCAGGCCCATCGGCCGCCAGGGCGTGATGATTCGATCCTCGATCGACGCGGTGACGCGCCGGTCGCCGGCCAGAAAATGATCGACGTAGCCTCGCAGGCCGTCGCGGCCGCCGAGGTACAGCCAGTCGGCCGAGTCCGGACGCGTCGACGACGACGGCGCTCAGCTGCCCGGCGAACGTCTGACCCCGGCCTGCGCGACGGTAAACGGTGAACGCGGCGCCGGCTGGCCGCATCGCGCCACCCGTCGGACTCGTGCCGTCCGCTGACCCAGCCGTCCACGAACATCAGGCTCGCCGGAGCCCGATGACCATCCCTTTCTGAGCGTCGCCTCGCCGAAGGGCGCGTTCGTCACGCTCCCCAACGCCGTTGCGAAGTAACCACCGGCACCCGGAAAGCGCCCAACCCAGGTTGTAGTCCTCGGTCCGGCCGATTCGCGCGAGGTTCTCGAAATGCCGCCGACCGGTCCTGCACCATGCTCCACGTCGCCGACACGCCGCGCACGCGGCGCGTCGATGTGTCGGGCACCGGCAGCAGTCCGGGGACCGAACACCACCGGCGCGTCGTACTCGCTCTCGTCCGCCCGGTACGCCAGCCCGACGCGATACGCCGTCCGGTCGCGCACGCGGTACGCGCGCGAGGCAAAAAGCGCTCGCCGAGGTCCGGCGAGCCGGAATGACGTTGACGGCCTCCCCGTGGTTGTACTGGGTGAGCAGTCGATCGGACGAGGTGATGAATCCGCCGACGGCGTAGGGCGTCTCGATGGAGAAGTACGGGCGTTCCACGAGAAGCACGCGCGAGGATCCGTCGGACAAGTCTCCGTACGCGGCCGAGAGGACCCAGCGTGAGCCCAGAAACTGCGGGTCGACATAGCCAAACTCGTTGGCGCTACGTTCGATGTTCTCCTCGTGCTCGAAGAACACGCGCTTGCCAGTGCCGAGCAGGTTGACCTCGTCGACGCGGGCGCTCCATTCCAGGTTGCCACCTGTCTGTGTCAGATCGACGTTCCCCAGCAGGCTCCAGGCGTCGTCGATCTCGACGCGGGCCGTCACCGCACTGTCCCCCACCCGCACCGGCACGATGCGCGCGTCACGGATGAACGCGTGGCGGCGCAGGTTTCGCTCGGTCTCGCGGATGCGTTCCGCATCCACGGGCTCGCCGGAGGCGAACAGAAGCTCGCGGGCGACGACCCGGTCGCGGGTCTCGACGTGCGCCGCGTTCGCCAGTTTGCTGATCCAGTTGTTCTCGGACGGCCGGGACAGATCGAAGACGTCGTTCACGACGATCTCGACGCCCGAGATCACGAACTTTCGCGCTTCCAGCTCCTCCCACGTCGCCGCGGTCGTCTGGGACGACAACGCCAGCAGGGTGAGCATGCCGGCCGCGGCGGACGCTATCAGCGAAGTCACAGCCGGGTCGGATTGTAGACCCAGGACGAGAACGAGACCCGGCACACGCATTGCACATTTCTTCCCGAATGCGCGACCGCAAGGGCGTCAATCGGCAGACGTGGATTCGTATTGCGGTGGTTCTGGTCGTCATCATCGCGCTCGCCCTCATTGGATGGCTCGGGGCGCCGGCGGTGGCCGCGGTGACACTTCAGGACTTCTCCGAGTGGTTCGCGCCGCATCGACGGGCGTGGTACGCGCCGCCGCTCGTCGTGCTGGCGTTCAGCCTGCTCGGGCTGGCGATGGTGCCCGTTCTCCTTTTGATCACGGCCACTGGTGTGGCATTCGGCCCGTTCCTCGGGTCCGCTGTACGCGATGGCTGGATCGCCTGGCGAGCGCGTCCATCGGATTCGCGATCGGCCGGTGGACCGGGCTCGGGCGCATCGAGCGCGTCGGCGGCACGCGCGTCACGCGGATCGTGCAGTCGCTCGAGCGAAACGGGACGCTCGCCGTCTTCCTCCTGCGCAAGATTCCCGCGCCATTTCTCATCGCGAACATCGTGGCCGGCGCATCTCGAGTCAGCTATCGTGACTTCATCGTCGGCACCGTCCTCGGCATGACCGCGATCGTCGTCGCGCTTGCTGGTTTCGGTTATCAGCTGACGAACATTCTTCACAGTCCGTCGCCGATGACCGTGCTGGGCGCGGTCGTCTTCATCGGGATCCCGCTCACACTGGCCTGGTTCATCAACCGCGTGCTCCGGCAGCCGGGGCAGACCGCATGAGCCAGGCGATCCTCCGACCTGGACGGAATTGCTGGCGACTGGATCGAGCGCACCGTTTCTACGCGGTCCAGGACGCGGCGGACTATTTCCGCCTGGTTCGCCGTGCGTTGCTTTCGGCTCGTCGCACGGTGTTCATCCTCGGCTGGGATATGACGGCGGGAATCGATCTCGATCCCGGCGCGACGCCGTCGAAGGTTCCTACCCGCTTCGATCGGTTGCTCAAGTACGTCGTGCGCCGGCAGCGGCACCTCCGCTGCTACATCCTGACCTGGGACTACGGACTGCTCTTCACGCTCGAGCGCGATCCGTTCTCGCGATTCCGTTTCGGTTGGGCGATGCCGAAACGCGTCCACTTCGAGTTCGACGATCGCCACCCGCTCGGCGCCTCACATCATCAGAAAGTCGTCGTCATCGACGATCAGCTGGCGTTCTGCGGCGGCATCGATCTGACGAGCCACCGCTGGGACACGACCGCGCACCGGCCTGACGAACCATTGCGCAAGACGCCAACCGGCAAGGAGTATGGGCCGTACCACGAAGTCCAGGCCATGGTGGACGGCCCTGTGGCCGCCAGCCTTGGAGTGCTCGCACGCGACCGATGGCGGGCGCTTGGCGCGGAGCGCATGCCGTCGATGGGCGCGTCCACAGACGAACGCTGGCCCTCCGACATCACGCCCGACCTCACCGACGTCAACGTCGCCATCAGCCGGACGATGCCGGGATCGGATGACCGGGCGGCGGTGCGGGAATGCGAGGACCTGTTCCTGGATTCGATCGCCGCGGCAAAGCGAACGATCTACATCGAGAACCAGTACTTCACGAACGCGACGCTGACCGCCGCGCTGATCGAGCGGCTGGCCGAGCCAAAGGGTCCCGAGGTCGTGATCGCCGTGCCCAGGGACAGCCACGGCTGGCTCGAGATGAAGACCGTCGGGGCCATTCGCGACAACCTGTTCCGTCGGCTCATCGCCTCCGATCCCCACAAGCGGCTGCGGCTCGTCGCACCGGTCGCCTCGCGCGCGCGCGACTCCGCGACCTTCGTCCACTCGAAGGTCATGATTGTCGACGACGAGCTGGTGCGGATTGGATCGGCAAACTGCTCACACCGCTCGATGGGGATGGACACTGAATGTGACCTTGCCGTCGAGGCTCGCGGCGCTCGCGATGTGCGAGATGGGATTCGACGGATTCGCGATCGTCTGATTGCCGAACACCTGGGATTGGAGGTCGACGAGATCGGCCCGGCCATCGAACGCGCCGGATCGCTCCGGGCGCTTCTCGATGCGCACGATCGGGCGGACCACACGCTCGCGCGGATTGAGCTTCCTGCTGAACCGATTCCCCCGCCCTCACCAGCGGTCCGGCGTGCCGTCGATCCGGAGGAACCGCTCGATTTCGGCGAATCAGTCGATGAGTCCGTTCCGGCCGTCGACGCGACCATTGCACCGAGTGCCTTACGAATCTGGATCGTGCCGTCGGTGGCGATCGTGGCAGCCGGCGCCGTGGCGTGGGCTTCCTCGGGCTGGTTCCGGCCGCCTGAGCTCTCTCTCGTGACCGGGGTGGTCATCTTTGTCATGGGCGGCCTGGCGCTCATTCCGCTCGAGGTTCTCGCGATCGCTTCGGGCGTGGCCTTCGGCGGACCTGGCGGCGGGGTCGTCGCGCTGGCCGGATCTCTCGCGGCCGCGGCAATCGGCTATCTCGCCGGTCGTACGATCGGCACCGTCAAGCTCAGTCGGTGGATGAGCCGCCGGTCGTATCGATCCGCTCGTCAGCTCGGCGCACGCGGCGTGGCGGGCGTTGCGGTCCTTCGGCTCTCGGGCGGTCGCGAGCGCGGGCGCGATTCACCTGCTCTGCGGCGCCGGCCGCGTCCCGTTGGGCCGTTACCTCGCAGGGACCGTGATTGGGCTTGCACCGTCCGTCGCCGCGCTCGTCTGGCTTGGCGCGGTGCTCCGCACAACGCTGCTGCATCCGACCCTCTGGAATGGTCTGTCGACCATAGCTGCCGGGCTTGCCGTTGCGGGAGTCGCCTACGGATTGCGAACGATCCTCCTGATTCGCCAATTCGCGCCGTCGGTGTCGGGACATCGCGAACGGGCGGAGTTTGGCTGATGCCTGCGGCGGCGCCACACGCGATCCGGGTCGCGACCTACAACGTGCACGCGTGCGTGGGCACCGACGGGCGTCACGATCCCGATCGGGTCGCGGCCGTCATCAGCGAGCTGGACGCGGACGTCGTCGCGCTGCAGGAATTCACCTATCCGGCCAGCGTCGCCATCGACACGCGCACGCCGGTCGTGCTGACGACGCTCGACCGGTATGAGTGCGCGCTGGGGCCGACGCGAAAAAACACCACACACTGCTTCGGCAACGCGTTGCTCACGCGGCATCCGATCGTCGAGATCCACCGGATCGACCTGTCGATGGAGCGCCGGGAGCCGCGCGGGGCGATCGCGGCCACGATCGACGTGGGCGGCGCGACGCTGCACGTCCTCGCGGCGCACCTGGGCCTGCGCGTCCACGAACGCCGGTTCCAGGTCCGGCAAATCCTCGAGTACCTCGACTCGGTTCGCAGCACACAGGTCGTGGTCCTTGGAGACTTCAACGACTGGCTGCCGGGGCGGTCGGTCGTTCACGTGCTCGACCATCGCCTTGGTCGTCCGCCACGGCCGCGATCGTTTCCAGCGTTCTGGCCCGTCGTGCCCCTCGACCGTATCTGGGTGCAGCCAAGAGCGTCGTTGAAGCGAATTTCGGTTCACGCGACGCCGGCGGCCCGGCTCGCGTCGGACCATTTTCCTGTCGTCGCGGACATCGACGCGGTGATCCGGTATTCTCCGTGAATGTCCACGACGCTGTCTGACCGGCTGGCGGTGTGCAGCTGGTCGCTCCGCCCTGAATCGCCTGCAGAGCTCGCCCGTCATCTCAATACGATCGGCATTCGACGTACGCAGCTCGCCATCGATCCGATTCGCCTCGGCGGCGAGTGGGTGGACGGGTTCTCGAAGCTCACGGATCTGGGAATCACCGTCGTGAGCGGCATGTTCGGCGCCGTGGGCGAGGACTATTCGACGCTCGACTCGATCAGGCAGACCGGCGGGATCGTGCCCGACGAGACGTGGCCGCAGACGTTCGACAACTTCCGGCGGATGGCGCCGATGGTCAGCCAGGCCGGTCTTGACCACATCACGTTTCACGCCGGGTTTCTGCCGCACGATCCGACCGACCCGGACTACGCCAAGCTGACCAGGCCGCCTCGAGAAGGTCGCGGACCTGTTTGCCGATCACGGGCTGACGTGTTGCCTCGAAACGGGCCAGGAGGAGGCTGAGTCGCTCCGGAGTTTCCTCGACACGCTCAATCGTCCGAACGTCGGCGTCAACTTCGATCCGGCCAATCTGATCCTGTACGACAAGGGCGACCCCATCGCGGGGCTGAACACGCTTGCTGCCGCACGTCGCGTCGTGCCACATCAAGGACGCCAAGCGGACCAGGACACCGGGCACCTGGGGTGACGAGGTCGTCGTCGGCACGGGCGAGGTCGACTGGCGCGCGTTCTTCGCGACACTCTCCAGAGCGGGTTCACCGGCACGCTGGCGATCGAGCGCGAAGCCGGCCCCACGCGCGTCGAGGACATTCAGACCGCTCACCGGTTCGTGCAGCAGGTGCTCAGGTAGCGACATGACACGCATCGGCATCATCGGTCTCGGCTTCATGGGGCGCATGCACATCGGCGCCTACGGCAAGGTGCCGGGTGCGCGGCTCGTGGCGATCGCCGATCAGGACGCGAAACGCGCCCGCGGTGATTTCTCGGGCGGCTGGGGCAATATTGCCGGCTCGGCCGACTCGCTCGACATGACGGGCATCACGGGAACGACGGACTTTCAGGCGTTGATTCGCCATCCGGACGTGGACGTCGTGGACATCTGCGTGCCGACGCCCGCGCATGAAACGCTGGCGGTCGCCGCGCTCGAGGCCGGCAAGCACGTCCTCTGCGAGAAGCCTCTCGCGCTCGATTCGGTGTCGGCGGCGCGCATTGCGCAGGCCGCGGCGCGCGCGAAGGGCCTGTTCATGCCTGCGATGTGCATGCGGTTCTGGCCGCAATGGCAGTGGCTGAAGCAGGCCGTCGACGAAGGACGGTACGGCCGGGTCATGGGCGCCACGTTCCGTCGCGTCGCGTCCATGCCGCCAGGATGGTTTTCGAACGGTCAGATGTCGGGTGGCGCGCTGCTCGACCTCCACGTGCACGACACGGACTTCGTCTTTCACCTTTTCGGCAAGCCCGACGCGGTGCTTCAGCCGCGGCTACAGCAAGACGAGCGGCCGCACGGATCACATCGTGACCGAGTACCTCTACGATCGCGGACCCGCCCTCGTCAGCGCCGAAGGATCGTGGTGCATGGCGAACGGGTTCTCATTCACGATGCGCTACACCGTCAACTTCGAGCAGGCGACTGCGGACTTCGACATCAGCCGCGAGCACCAGTTGATCGTCAGCCAGGACGGCACCTCGGAACAGATCGATCTCGCCGGTGACGGCTATGAAGCCGAGATCGCCTACTTTCTGGACTGCGTCGGCACGGGCCGCTCGCCCGTGCTCGTCACGGCCGACCAGGCGGTAACCGGCCTGCGCATCCTCGAAGCCGAACAGCGAAGCATCGAGTCGGGCTCGATCGAGCGGTCTGATCGGGCGGGGGGCTTCGCCCCGCGCCGCCCCCCCAACGCGCTCTCTCGCGGGGGCCCCCAAGCCCCGCTCCGTTCGCGCGGCTCACTCGCTCGCTCGTTCGCTTCATCAAGCGGAAGGCAGGCGGGGGGCTTCGCCCCCGCGCACCCCCCAACGCGCTCTCTCGCGGGGGCCCCCAAGCCCCGCTCCGCCGCGCGGCTCACTCGCTCACTCGTTCGCTTCATCAAACGGAAGGCAGGCGGGTCAGGCGGGGGCTTCGCTCCCGCGCACCCCCCAACGCGCTTTCTCGCGGGCGCCCCTAAGCCCCGCTCCGTCCGCGCGGCTCATTCGCTCACTCGTTCGCTTCATCAAACGGAAGGCAGGCGGGGGCTTCGCCCCCGTGGCGATGGGTCCCGGCCTCGCCGAGGTGCGGTCGGCGACCTGGTATCCGGTATCGCCCGCCTCAAGCCGGGGGTCACGCTGGAACAAGCGCGCGCGAATCTCGCGGCTGTTCAACAACAGCTTGGCGAACAGTATCCGAAGACCGATCGCCCGATCGCTGCGGCGATGACGCCGCTCAAAGAAGCCACCGTCGGCGGCGTCGGTGCGTCACTCTGGTTGTTGTTCGGCGCCGTCCCGGTGCTGCTCCTGATCACCTGCACGAACGTCACGGCCCTGCTCCTCGCACGCGCGACCGAGCGACGGCACGAGACCTCCGTCCGTCTCTCGCTTGGCGCGACGCGTGGCACGCTCGCCATTCAAATGCTCACCGAAGCCGGAGTCCTGGCCTTGGCCGGCGGTGCGCTCGGCGTCGCTGCCGCGGTGGGAGCGTCCGCCGCGTTTCGGTTTACCGCGGGAGACATGCCCCGGATGGATGAGTTACAGGTCGACTGGCGAATCCTGACGGACACACTGGCCGTCACGATGGCGGTGGCGTTCACCTGCGGCCTGCTGCCCGCCATCGGCGCGGGCCGCCATGGCGCCTTCGGCGCATCGAGCGGCAGCGGCTGCGGCGAAGTCTCCTCGCGTCACTCCTTGCAATGGCTTTTCGTCGGCGCGCAGGTCGGGCTTTCGGTGACGCTCCTCGCGAGCGCCGGGTTGTTCGTTCGAAGCTTCCACGAATTGTCGCGCGTCAGCCCCGGCTTCGATTCTAGCCACGTGCTGACGTTCCGCATGAGCGGAAGCTGGGCTGAGACCTCCGACCGCCCACGCCTTGTTCGTCGTATCGATGACACGCTGTCGGGACTTCGGACCGTGCCGGGCATCGACATGGCCGCCACGGCAACCTTTTCTGCCCGGCCTCCCCGCGCAGTAACGAGTCAATGTTCCAGCTTGCCGATGGGCGAGCGGACGACGGTGCGACGAGCCTCGTTGCAGAAAGCCGCACGGTCTCACCGGAATATTTCGCAACGATGCGGATCCCGATCGTGCGCGGGTGAGCCATGTGCTCGCCAGCCCATCGGCAGCGCGCGTGACGTGATGGTCAACAGTGCATTCGTGGAACGGTACCTCTCCGAACGGCCGGAGCCCGTCGGACTCCACTTGTCGACACCCGGGAGTTCGTCACCACCCGAACGCATCGTCGGCCTGGTCGGCAACGCCCGCGAGCGCGGCCTCGAACGACCTCCGGGGCCCGTCGTGTACTCCGTGTTTCAGCGCGCCGAATCCGACGCCGTATTTCCTCGTTCGGACGGAGACTGATTCCGCAGTCATGGCACGGACGATTCGACTGAGGCTGAAAGAGCTCGAGCCACTTCGGGCGGTCTATGACCTCGCCTCACTGGAAGAGCGGATCGGAGGTTCGTTCACGGAGAATCGGTTGCGCACGACGCTGCTGGCGCTCTTCGCGCTCACGGCGCTTGACGCTGGCGATTGTGGGACTGTACGGAACACTCAGCTATGCCGTCACGGTCCGTCGGCGCGAAATTGGACTGCGGCTCGCACTGGGTGCGCTTCGCACCGAGATCGTCCGTCAGTTTCTCGGCCAGGGGTTACGGGTCGTCGGTCTCGGCCTGCCTTTGTGGCCTGGTCGCTGGTCTCGATCGCGGTCGGCCCGCGTGCTGTCCCGGATGCTGTACGGCGTATCGCCGTCAGATCCCCTGACGCTCTCAATCGTGATGGCCATCGTCCTGGCTGTCGCGGCCTCGCGGCGCTGATTCCCGCGACTCGCGCGGCCCTGACCGAGCCGGTGAACGCACTCCGGCAGGAGTAGTTTCACGGCACGGCCAAGGCTCGGGCGGTCTTCTCTACTTCACGCGGTCGGCGATGGTGTCGTGGTGCGAGGCCGAGTGCGCACGGACCTCCGCCCACTCCTTCGACGACGCGGCAGTGGCACGGTCAGCTGCCAGGTCCGACCACGAGGCGTACCGAGTGACGCTCAGGTATTGCCACGCGCCACCTTCGAGGTGCGTGAACAGGATCTGCGCGGATTTGACCTTCGCGGCCGAATTCACCTGGTTCAGTGTGGCCACCAGCTGGTCGCGGTGTCCGGGAACGGCCAGCTGTGTTGACACGATGTACACCCCACCCGGGGCCGTGCCCATGACACGCTGAAACTCGGCCCACGATGGTCCGACGACGAACGTATCGCTGTGCCACGCATTGACCGGAGGAGCGGACGACGGTGGCGTTGGCGGCGTAATTTCCACGGTCGCCTTGGTTCCGACGTGTTCGATCACACAGAAATCCCAGTCGTCGCCCTCCTGGTGACGCAGCACGACGAAATGCCCCTGCATGGGCGCCTTGGGATCCTGT
Source organism: uncultured Acidobacteriota bacterium (assembly GCA_963730485.1). Classification (GTDB taxonomy): domain Bacteria; phylum Acidobacteriota; class Vicinamibacteria; order Vicinamibacterales; family SCN-69-37; genus CAVTYZ01. The sequence goes on from CAVSRY010000010.1 coordinate 40,108, forward strand.
TTTTCGAGCTGCGCCGCCGCCGCGAGTGCCTGACCGGGGGCCGCCTTGATGAATCCGACGTGATAGATGTCGGTGTTGGCTGCTTGCGCGGAGACCGTCGACGCTCCTGAGAGGATCGTCAGTCCCGAGAGTACGAGGGGCAGAATCTTCATGGGTCCTGGGCTTTCTGCCGGGGATGAACCTTGGCGAGCTGACTATACACCCCAGGAGGAGCCGACAGCGTCCTCGCGACGACTCAGTACAACAGGTACGGTTTCCGGCTCGCCAGAAACTCGGCGGCCTCCCGGTCCCACTGATCGAGCAACGGCCCGAGCGTGCCGGCGTCGATCGCGAGCCGGACCTTGTCTGATCCTGTCAACCGGTCGATCGACGGCCTCCAGGCAAACTCGGTCGGATGCCGGCGACGAATCGCATCGATCAGAAGAAGGGATGCGCGAACCGGCCGGTACGCCTGCCGATCTGTGATGGCGAAACGGATCGCCGCGATGGTCTGCCCCGGAAATTTCGCGGCAGTCGGAGCGACCGGCATGGTGGTGGCCTCGAAACGGATGCCGGGCAATCCCATCTCGTTCATGGTCCGGGCGACTTCAGACGCGTTGAGCCACGGCGCACCGATCTGTTCAAAGGGCCGGTCCGTCCCGCGGCCCTCCGTGAGGTTCGTACCCTCGAAGTACACAGTTCCGGGGTAGCTCGTCAGCGCCGCCAGCGACCGAAGATTCGGCGACGGATTGATCCACGGCAGACCTGCCTGGTCGGACCACTGGGACCGCCGCCAGTGTCGAACCTTCGCGACGATCAGGTTCGCGCCGATCCCATGCTTCTGGTTGAACAGTGTGGCGAGCTCGCCGACCGTCATGCCATGGCGCGCCGGAATCGGATACATCCCCACGAATGACTGAAACTTCGGATCGAGCAGCGCGCCTTCGACGATCTCACCGCCAATGGGATTCGGTCGGTCGAGCACGACGAACGGAATGTTCTTCCTGACGGCCGCTTGCATCGACAGAGCCATCGTCGAGACATAGGTCCAGGTACGCCCGCCGACTTCCTGGAGGTCGTAGACCAGCACATCGACGTCTTTCAGCATCTCGGAGGTCGGACCACGATCCTCGGCGAGATACAACGAGTAGACCGGAACGCCAGTTTTCGGATCCTTCTCGTCCGCGACCTTCACGCCCGCCTGAAGGTCGCCACGAATGCCGTGCTCGGGCGCGAGCAACGCCACAAGCTTCAGGTCCTTGTGCTGCGCGATCAGATCGATGGCCGACGCCCTCTCCCGGTCGATCGCGCTGTGGTTCGTGATGAGCCCCACGCGCTTGCCGCGAAGTGCTGGCGGCACATCGGCGAGAAACGTCTCGAGACCGGGCTCAACTGGTCCGGGCGTCGCCGCAGACGGCACCGCTCCGGCAGCTGTGGATTCGGGAACGCGCGCGGGCGCGTGGCGGCACGCAGCACACAACAACAACGCAGGCAGCAGAAATTTGATCACGGCTCGCCCATAGTAGCGCGACGCGTCTTGTTGACATTCGACACCAGCGTCGGCTAGTGTCGACGTCCGACACATGAACGCGCGAGATCTCTGGTTGCGCTGTCGCGCTCTCCTGTCGCCCCGCCGCGCAGAGCGCGACCTCCGCGAGGAGCTCGATTTCCATCTCGAGCGACAGGCCCACGAGGAGGCGAGAACTGGACTGCCGGTGGACGTGGCGCGCGCCCGCGCGCGCATGCGTTTCGGGTCGTCCTCAATCGCGGCCGACGAATGCCGTGACGCGCGCGGCGTGACGTTCATCGAGACGACTGTGCGCGACATCGTCTACGCGTGGCGGGCGCTCCGGCGGACGCCGACGGTGGCGCTGACGATTGTCGGAACCGTGGCGCTGGGGCTCGGCCTCACGGCCTCGGTGTTCACCGTCTTCAACCGCATGGTGCTGCGCGTCGATGCCGTTCGCGATCCGCAGGAGCTCGTCGGCGTCGTGTGGCCGAACGTAAGCAGTCGGGGCGGTCGGGACGTACCGAGTTCACGCTGCGCCAGTACGAGGCGCTACGCCGCGAGACCGACGTCTTCTCGGAAGTCGCCGCGCGCCTGCTGAGCGTCGAGACCCGCATCGAAGGGCGAATGGCCGGCGTGCACCTCGTCACCGGCAACTACTTCGAGATGCTGGGTGTCCCCGCCGCGCTCGGGCGCACGCTTTCCCCGGCGGACGCAACTCGAGCCGGCTCGGAGCCGGTCCTCGGTACTGAGCCAACAAGGCTGGCGCCGCCTGTTCGACGCCGATCCGAACGTCGTCGGCCGCTCAGTCTCGATCAACGGATTTGCGTTCACGATCCTCGGCGTCACGCCGGAGGGTTTCCTGGGACTCGACACGTTCGGCCCCGATTGCTGGGTGCCGCTGACGATGTTTGGCGAGGTGCGGCGGCATACGCCTGGTGACAACCCCTGGAGCCTGGAGGTCATCGGGCGGCTGAAGCCTGGCATGTCGCGCGCAGCGGCGCGCGCGGCCCTCGCGATCTGGGCGGCTCAGACCACCGAGGGCCGGCCGGCCGGCGCGCAACCCGAGACGGTGCAACTCGAGTCCAGGCGAACGGCGACGCCACTCTCCGCCGGCGTCGTGCTGGGCTTCTCGCCGCTCTTCATCGCGTTTGGCCTCATTCTCGTCATCGCCTGCGCCAACGTCGCCAACCTGCTGCTGGCCCGTGGCCTCGTCCGGCAACGCGAGATTGGCGTTCGCCTGTCGCTCGGCGCCTCGCGCGGACGGATCGTGAGGCAACTTCTCACGGAGGGTCTCTTGCTCGCGCTGGTGGCCGCGATCGGTGCGCTCGCGATCTCGCGCGTGGTAATCGACGCGTCGATCTGGGCGTTGCTGACGACCATGCCTCCGGAACTGACCGAGTTCATTGGCGACGTCTCTGCACCAATGGACCTCCGCGTCGTCGCCTTCGTCCTGGTGATGGCTGTGATGTCCACGGCCGTCTTCAGCCTCGTGCCAGCGCTCCAGATCAGCCGCACCAATCTCATCCGCGCGGTGCGCGGCGACGTCGGCAAGGATCCGCGTCCCAATCGAACCCGCAGCGCGCTCATCATCGTGCAGGTCACGGCGTCGGCGCTCCTCCTGATTTGCGCCGGCATCTTTCTGCGAGCGGCCCAACGGTCGGTGCCCGACAATCCCGGCATCCGGGTGGACGACACGATGCTGATGGAGTTCGACGAGCGATCGCGCCCGGCGCTGGTCGCGGCGATTGCCGCCGATCCCTCAGTCGCGACGATTTGCCGCGTCTTGGCCCGGGCCGCCCCTGCTCAACCGCGCACGCACCGCCTCCGGAGTGCCCGCCGGCGGATCAGACCCACGGCCAGCGAACTATCGACTGATCTCGTCGGACTACTTTGAGGTGCTCGGGATTCCGATCGTGAGCGGCCGACAGTTCACTGAAGCCGAAGCGGCGTCGAGCGCGGCCGTGGCGTTGCTCTCGGAAACGGCCGCTCGAGAGTTCTGGCCGGACGGCAACGCCATCGGCCAGGTCCTGCAGCTGACGCGGGACCCGAGCGAGCGCTTCGGCCGCGAAGAAGAGGCGGCCCTCTCGTCGCAGACGTTCGTCGTCATCGGTGTCGTTCGCAACGTGGCCGGCCACCCCATGGGGCACCCGGAGGCACGGGTCTACCTTCCCTCACCGGTGACGACTGCCGACGCAACGATCGTTCTCCGTGTCAACGGGGACGCCAACGTCGCCAGGCGCGCGATCGTCGGCCGACTGACCGCGATCGATCCGAACATCGGGATGGTGATGATGATGCGCTCCGTGATGGCGATCGGCACGTACCCGCTGCAGGTCGTGTTCTGGATCGTCGTCGTGCTCGGCTCGATCGCGCTCGCGCTCACGATGTCGGGAATTTTCGGCGTCTGTCGTATCTGGTCGTGCAACGGACGAAGGAAATCGGCGTCCGGATGGCGCTGGGCGCCACGGCGGGCGCCGTGACGCGACAGGTGCTCGGGCAGGCGCTTCGACTGGTTTGCATCGGCCTCGCGATTGGCGTGGGGCTGGCCTGGGCCTTGTCGAGCGTCATCTTGTCGGTGCAGCGGCCGTCGGGCTCACCCGGCAACATGGGCGCGCAACTCGTCAGCGTCATCAATCCGTTCGATACCATGGCCTACGCGGGCAGCCTCGCGTTCATCACGATGGCGGCAGTGGCGGCGGCGTTGATGCCGGCTCTTCGTGCGGCATGGATCGATCCCATCGCGACGCTACGTCATGACTAATTGATCTGGTTGATCTGGATGAAGAAGTGAACGACCTGGAGGCACGAGCCCAATCGCTCGTGCCTCCAGCCGTGTTAGTCGCCGCTGGCGGGGCAGGTCGCTGCCAGGCGGGTAATACGCTTCGCGGTCAGCTTCGGCAGATCCTTCTCGTCACGCTTCTTCTCGTCGGCGGACGAGGCGCTCGAATCCTTGGCCGCCGTTCCCACGATCTGGACGTGAGTATTGATGATGGACTTGATCTGGTCCGGCTGCGCCGAAATCTCGACGACGTAGCTCTTGCCCTTGACGTCGGCCGCATCGCTCGAGAGCTTGGCATTTTCGAGGATGAAGGTCGTCGGACCGGAACCCTGAATCAGGCAGCCTTTCAACGTTGTGTCATCCGGGCTGTCCTGCGACGGGCCCGCGGCTGCTGGCGCCGGAGCCTGCGGCGCCGACGCTGGCGCTGCGGGCGCCTGCGGTGCAGGGGCCTGATCCTGCGCCGGCGCGTTCTGCGCTCCCACGAGAGTCCCCGCGATAATGAAACTGGCCATCACACTCAAAACATTGCGCTTCATCAGAACATCCCTCCTTCAGGTCTTTCATCGATGTGGGAGCATTGCCCCGATGAAGGTCAAAGATCATGCCAGTGGCGTAAGGACAATACCGGATGATTCGGGAACAACCTCACCGAACGCCGTGCAGTTTCTTCCCGCCAACACCTCAGCTTTTCAGAGCGGTCACGTTCGATGGCTGACACGACGGGCACCAATATGTTCGTCGCCCATCGGTTTCATTGGCGGATGAGACTCCCGTTCCACACTTTAGGCACGGTGCGTTCGCCCGGCCATACACCCAGAGTTGCTCGCGAGGATTCAGACGGCCCGTGGTGTTGCGGCCGGTCCTCTGGCCACCCACGATTGAATCCTCACGAACGTTGAGCGCGATCAACTTGCGTCCGCGGTCGATCAGGCAATCGAGCACTTCGTCGCTGACGTCCTCCACGCGGCTGAAAGGATAGACCCCGCACAAGAACAGGACCTCGGATTTGAAGACGTTCCCGAGGCCGGCCATCGATTGCTGTCGAAGCATCGCGTCGGCCACATGACGAGCAGGCGTGTCGCGTATCCGACGGCGGGCCTCGTCGCGGTCGAACGACGACGACAACAGATCCGGTCCAAGGGCCGACAAACCGGGCGTGGTGAGCGAGTTCATTCGCGGTTGAAAACTCCGCGTCGGTGACGTTGAAGGCGATGGCAATCCACTCGTCCGTGCTGATGACGATGCGCGCGTCGCGCCTCGGCGCACGCCATCGCTCGCCCGGTCGGTACAGATGCCAGCTGCCGTGCATCCGCATGTGCGTTCGCAGGACGAGATCGTCCGACAGTTCGCACAGAAGGTGTTTGCCGCGCGCGCTGACGTCGACGATCGACCGTCCCGTGATGGGCGCGCGACGATCGACGACGGCGAGCTGCGACAGGGCCGTCTCGAAACGCTCCACGACGCGACCGGACAGCGCGCGATGGAGGGTCCTGGCCGCGCGAAAAATCGTGTCGCCTTCAGGCATCGTCGCCGCCGCCGGTCGGCCGTGGCACGTGCAGGCCGAGCCCGGCTCGCACGAAGCCAGCTTCCACGAGAAACTCCGCAAACGGGTGAGTGGTCGCGGGCTCGTCGTTGATCGTCGTGACGAACACTGCGCCGGCGGCCTCGCGAATCGCCCTTGGCGAAGGCCATGAGCTGTGCCGCCGCGGCGCGAGCCCGACGGGTCCTGAACGGCTCGTCGTCCGGGAGATGCAGGGTGAGCTCCCGGTTTCCTCGCGAAAGATAGACGGTCATCTCGCCGTCGACCAGAATCACGGTCGAACCGACAGTGCGCGTGAGGTTTGGCGCGGGCCAGACGAGCGACGACCCGTACGGGTTGGCGGGATCCTGCGCGGCAAGGACCGCTGTTTGTGCGTCGACAGGGGGCTCGCGAAGCGAGCGCAGCATGTCAAGCGCGCCTGGCTGCGCAAACTGCGTGGCGCCCAGTCCCGCGACGAAATATCCACGCCGCACGCGGCCGGCATCGTCCATCGATTTCAACGCGGGATAGATGCTGCTGAAGCCACCCTTCACACCCTCGCTGACGAGCGCCTCGCGTGTCAGTACGCCGTGTCTTGCCAGCAGCTGTCTCGCGATGCTCGTCATCCGCTCGGCGCCCGTGACGGTGCCGCCGCCGTGAACGAGCGACCAGCGTCCTTCCGCCGCGGGCGGCACGAGCCGTCGCGATCGAAACTTTGGAACCTCCGCTGGCCTGCGGCGTTGTGCCTCACGTCGCGAATCGCGTCGCGCGGTGTATGCGCGCAGAGCAAAGAACGTGTCATTCGTCACAAGACCATGCCAGACGAGCTTCCAGATCGTCTCGACAGTGCCGGCGGGAAACCCTCCGCCCGCCGCCGCGTGCAGCGGATCGAAGAACGATGCGCCTTGCCGAGCCAGCCATTGCAGGATGACGTGTTCGTCCTCCGTCGGATCGTCCGTGGCCTTCTCGGGCAGGAGCGCCGCCATCTGGTCCGTCAGATAGAGCCCGATGCGGCCGTCCCGCGGGCCGACAGGCTCGAGCCCGACCCAGCGAATTTCGCCGGCGGCGGCCAACGCATCCAGCCAGTCGGGCGAGTAATGTCCGAGCCGGGCGCCCAGAATCTCGTACTCGAAGATCGAGGCGGGAAGCGGAGCGCCCTGAAGCTGTTCGATCACGTCGAGCAGCGCATCCGGTCCGCTGCGGCGCCCGCCGATGGCATGCCACGAGACCGCGAAGCGCCCGAGGACCGCCGGTTCGACCGCTTCGATCTCGCGACGCAGCCGAGCCAGAGAGCGTCGCCGCAACTGGCGCAGTACGTTCGCGTCCACGAACTCCCGCCTGGAGCCACCCGGTCGGAACTCCCCTTCGAGCACGCGGCCGCGCCCGACGAGCCTGGACAGGGCGCTGCGCACGACGGGCTCCGGCATATCGAAGCGGCGCGAGGCATCGACCGCGTGGAATGGACCGTGCGTCCGGGCATAGCGTGAGATCAGATCCCCCGTCGGGTCCTCGACCGGCGCGCGCAGTGCCTGAGGGACGCCCGGCGGCAGCGGAAGGCCGAGCGCGTCGCGATAGCGGGCGGCGTCTTCGATCGCGATGTAGCGAATCTGGCCGGCGACGGGCAGCGTGATGGCGCGCCGCGCCGCCACGAGCTCAGAACACGCGCGCGCGGCGACGTCTGGATCGGTCCGGGCCAGAATCTCGTCGGCGGACAGGTCGCCGACCTCGAGCAGCATGTCGTGGACGGCATCCACCGATCGCGCGCGCCGTTCCTGCGACAGATGTTGAAGCTGCAACTCGACGGCGGCGATCTCTCCCGCATCCAGCAGGTCGCGCAGCTCCGCGTCGCCAATCAGCTCGCGAAGCTGTGTCTGATCGACCGACAGCGCCTGCGCGCGCCGTTCCGCCAGCGGCGCGTCGCCGTCGTAGAGAAAATTGGCGACGTAGCCGAAGAGCAGCGACGCCGCGAACGGCGACGGCGTCTCCGGGTCGACGACGACGACCTTGATTGCACGCTTTCGTACCTGCAGCAACGTGTCCACGAGCGCGGGCATGTCGAAGATGTCGCGAAGGCATTCGCGATAGGTTTCGAGCACCACCGGAAAGGAACCGAACCGCGCAGCAACCGCGAGCAGATCTCCGGCTTTCTTGCGTTGTTGCCACAGCGGTGCGCGGGATCCGGCTCGTCGTTTCGGCAGGAGCAGCGACCGGCCGGCGTTTTCCCGGAATCGCGCCGCGAACAGCGCCGTGCCTCCGAGTTGTTGCAGCACCAGCGACTCGACCTCTTCCGGATCGATCAGCATCAACTCGGAATCCGGAATCACATCCGCGTCCGGCAAACGAACGACGAAGCCATCGTCGGCCCACAGCGTTTCGACGTCGATGCCGAGCTCACGACGGATCCGACCGGCCACCGCCATGCACCACGGGGCATGGATCCGGCCGCCCCTCGGTGACAGCACGCACACGCGCCAGTCGCCGAGCTCGTCGCGGACCCGTTCGATGACGATGGTGTCCGCGTCAGGAACGGCTCCAGCCGCACGCTGGTCGCCCACATATCGGACCAGGTTCTCGGCCGCCAGTTGGTCGAGGTCGTGCTCTTGGACAAGGCGCGACACCGCGGCCGGCTGGGGCCAGCGCGAGATATTGCGCGTCAACTGTCCGATGGCCAGACCGAGCTCAATCGGCCGTCCCACGCGGTCACCCTTCCAGAACGGCATCTTGCCGGGTTCGCCCGGCGCGGGCGTCACGAGGACGCGGTCGTGCGTGATGTCCTCGACTCGCCAACTCGACGCACCGAGCACGAACACCTCGCCCGGCTTGGTCTCGAACACCATCTCTTCGTCCAACTCTCCGACGCGAACGGTTGGTCGCCCTGCGCCGGCAAGGAACACACCGTAGAGGCCACGGTCGGGAATGGTGCCGGCATTGGCAATCGCCAGCCGCTTCGAGCCCTGGCGGGCACTCAGCGCACCCGTCGCGCGGTTCCACGTCACACGCGGACGCAATTCGGCAAACTCATCAGACGGATAGCGGCCGGACAACATGTCGAGCACACCGTCGAATGCCGATCGACCGAGCGACTCGAAGGGCGCCGCGTGCCGGACCAGGTCAAAGAGCGCCTGGTCCCGCTGATCCTCCACGGCGACGGTCGCGACGATCTGTTGCGCCAGCACGTCGAGCGGGTTGCGCGGATACCGGGACGCTTCGACCTTGCCCTCGTGCATCAGTTTCGCGATAGCCGCCGATGCCAGCAGGTCTCCGCGGTACTTCGGAATGATGATGCCTTCGCTGACGGCGTCGATGCGGTGGCCGGCTCGGCCAATCCGCTGCAAACCGCTTGCAACAGACGAGGGGGCTTCAATCTGAACCACCAGATCGATCGCGCCCATGTCGATGCCCAGCTCGAGCGACGAGGTCGCGATGAGCGCGGGCAGCGCGCCGGCCTTCAAGCGATCTTCAATCTCCACGCGCTGCTCGCGCGCGAGCGATCCGTGATGCGACCGGGCGATGACTTCGCCGGCGAGCTCGTTGATCGCCGCGGCGAGCCGTTCCGCAAGCCGCCGGCTGTTCACGAATACGAGCGTCGATCGATGCGCGCGGATGAGCTCGACGAGCCGTGGATGGATGGCCGTCCAGATCGACGCACGCTGCGTTGCGGATGCCGGTCCGCTCGCAACCTCCAGCACCTGGCCGAGTCGAGACATGTCCTCGACTGGCACTTCCACGCGCAGCTTGATCGGACGACGAATGCCAGCGTCCACGATCGTCACGGGCCGGTAGGTCGACCCGGCCGTGCCCGAGGCGGCAAACTCGTCGTGAATCTCGTGGGCGGCTCCCTTCGTCGAACGCGTTCTTCCTGTTCCTGTTCGCGCGAGGCTCTCGGCCGCGACGACGGACGTTCGACGCCACCCAGGAACCGGGCCACTTCGTCGAGCGGACGCTGCGTGGCCGACAAGCCGATCCGCTGGAGCGGTGCGCGGGCGATCGCCTCGCAGCCGCTCGAGCGACAGGGCGAGGTGCGCGCCCCGCTTGGTCGGCACGAGCGAGTGGATCTCGTCGACGATGACCGTTTCCACCGCGGCCAGGGCGGCGCGGGCGTTCGAGGTCAGGATCAGATAGAGCGACTCGGGCGTCGTGATCAGAATGTCCGGCGGATGCCGCTGAAAACGCGCCCGTTCGGCCTGCGGCGTGTCGCCTGAGCGAACGCCGATGACTGGCACGTGCACGGGAACGCCGAGTGAGGCAGCCGCCTGGCTGATACCGACGAGCGGCGCGCGCAGGTTTCGCTCGACGTCGACGGCCAACGCCTTGAGCGGCGAGACGTACAGCACCCGGCAGCGTTCGCGCTCGGCCGGGACGGGCTGAAACATCAGCCGGTTGAGACACCAGAGAAATGCGGCGAGGGTCTTCCCCGATCCGGTGGGCGCGAGGATGAGCGTGGACTGACCGGCCGCGATCGCGGGCCAACCGGACGTCTGCGCGGCGGTCGGTGCGTCGAACACCGCGGTGAACCAGCGCTGGACGGGCGCTTCAAACTGCGTCAGCGGCACGTCCTTCCTATTTTGTCAGACGAGACTCGCGAGGCTGGACGCTAACGGCCGAACTGAATCCCGAACAGCGCATTGAGCCGGACGTGTAGTTCCCATCCGACACGGGCTTCAGCGCCGACGAACACACGTCGTCCGATAAGCGTTCTGACCCCGCCGCCGGCGGTGAACGCGCCTTCCGTGGACGTGAACGTCTCGATATCGGGAAACACCTCACTCGTCCGAAACAATCCGGCACCGAGCGTCATGAATGGTGTGACCACGCGCGGTCGGCCGCCGGTCGGCTGGACGAGATCGAAGGTCACGTTGCCGGTCAGGATGAAGTGGCTATGGTTGTCACCGCTGACGTAGGAGATCTCCGGGCCGACGCTGATCGTGGCGTCAGATAGACGCGGCCCGACCCGCCGACGAAGCCCTCGGCCACAACGGCATCGTCGGAAAACAGCAGCGCGCCGGCGGCGAGCTCCACGGCGGGAGCTGGTTTTTCCTGAGCGGACGCCGGATGGACCAGGGGCGCCAGTAGCAACACGACGGGAAGGCAGAAGATGGCGAGGAATCGCGTACGAAGGGGATGCATGACATCTCCCTAGACGCCGGCCACCGCATGGAATTTCGGGGCACGGTTACCGGCTAGTGCGTCGACGCTTTGGACTTGACGGATCTAGACGATGTCAGGCGGGAGCGAGAAGCGACAGTTGGATCGGGCGTCTGGAACCAGTCCGACACCCGACCCCCCGGCATCAACACAGCTAGGCAACCCTGACGTCTTCGGCTCGCGGACCCTTGGGGCCCTGACCCTTCTTGAACGTCACCGCCTGGCCTTCACGCAGCTGGTCGAACCCGCCATCCACGCACGCAGACTGGTGAAAGAAATATTCGGTGCCGTCGGACGCCGCCACGAATCCGAAACCCTTGTCGCGGACCAGCCGCTTGATCGTGCCATTCATTGCTGACATGTGAGAACTCCAATTGGAACACCTGCGGACGTCATGTCACGCAGTGTCATAGCGATGCCGGCCTTGATGAGGGAGATGCCGTCGAAGTGGAGTTGACGAGGAACGGCAGGGTGCTCAGGAAAGACTGATATCGACCTATCACTATACCCGATTTCCGCGGTAAACCACAGAAACGGGCGTGCGGGCCCAAAAAGGGCCGATTTGGCCCGTAATTCGGCGGCCCTGGGCGGATGAGTCGGGCGAATCGCGGGCAGGTGCGCCGCCAGAGAGCTCGATTTTAGTCGGTCACGCAGGCTCGACGTCGAAGCTCCGAATCGCCTCGTCCTCCGACTCGAAGATCTCGAACACAGTGGACAGCTTCGTGATCTCCAACAGGTAGCGGCTGTGGACCGTCGGCTGCAGCAACTTGAGGCTGCCTCCCTTGCCACAGGCCGTCAGATACTTGCTCACGAGCATTCCGATGCCGGCGCTGTCGAGGCGCGTCACGTTCCTCATGTCGAGGACGATCTTGACGCGGCCCTCCGCGACGAGCCGGTTGACGTAGTCCCGCAGCGGAATTTCCCTTTCCTCGAGCACCAGCCGGCCTTCGAGCTCGAGGATCGTGACGTCGCCGACTCTGCGTTCGGTGATTCCCTGGAGTCCTGGCACGACACACCTCCAGTCAGTCGAGGTACTTGATCAACACGACTTCGTTCCGCGCCTCGTTGTAGATGAGCTCGTCCACCAGCGACCGCGTCATCATGAGGCCGAGGCCGCCGGGCCGGAGGCCTTGTTCCTCGCGCACGATGGCGTGCTGCAGCGGGGAGTCCGTCGGGATTGCTGATCGCCGCATGGCGCAGCTTGTCGATGTCGAATCCCTCGCCGGGATCGGCGATGCGGTAGATCAACATGCGCTTGGCGCGCACGCACGAGATCCGGACCTTCCGTTGGGGATCGAGCTTGCCGCCCCACTCGATGGCGTTGGTCAGCAGCTCGCGAAAGGCCTGCGCGACCGATTCGCGCACGGGCTCCGGCAGATTCGGTCTCGAGCTGCATCACGAACGACTGAATGCGGTCCGCCATCTCCAGCACGCACGGCGCGACCAGCTCCACCCATTCGGGCCTGGCCGACACGACCTCGATCGACAGCGCCGCCGACGGCGCCGAGGCAATCGCGTCGTCGATGACCTCCACGATCGCGGTCGGCGCAAAGGGCTTGCGGAGGTAGCGGTAGGCCTGCTGGCGGACGGCTGCGAGCAGCGTCTCCGGCGTGTCGTCGGCCGTCATCATGACGACGATCGGCGGCGATGCCACGGTGCGCGCGTGCGCGAGGACGTCGAGGCCGCTCAGGTCCGGCAGACCGATATCGAGCAGCACGATGTCGAACGCGCCAGCGTCGAGCCGCCGCAGCGCTTCGCGCCCGTCGGCCGCCTGATCGACGGTGTGACCGGCGTCGCTGAGCAGCTCCGACAGGACGAGACCGGAGCGCGCGATCGTCGTCGACGATCAGGATGCGCCGGCGGGCAGCCGTGTTCGCAGCCATCGCGAGCCCCCGGGAAACCAGGCCGCTGAGCGGCCGTTGAGTGAAGCAAGACGCTAGGACGGCGGAAGTCGTAGTGTAATGCTGACGTCGGTCGAAAGGTGAGGTGAACGCATGAACGAGCCATCCCCGCCGCCCGGCCCGCCGGCAAGGACGCCATCGGCCCCCAGAGCCCGTACCAGCAGATCCTCTTCGAAACCGCGCGCGCGCTGGCGGAATCGCCCACCCTGGTCGAGGCGGCGCCGCGCATGCTCGAGGCCGTCTGCGAGGGGCTCGGCTGGCGGTACGGCGCCTTATGGGAAGTGGACCGCGCGCGAAACGTCCTGCAGTGTGTCGGGATGTGGCAGCCGCCGTCGCTGCCGTTCAAGGAGTTCGCCGCCGCCACGCTGGAATCGACGTTCACGCCCGGGGTCGGCCTGCCCGGTCGCGTGTGGGCTTCCCGCCAGCCCGCCTGGATACCGGACGTGACCCGCGACGCGAATTTCCCTCGCGCGCCCGTCGCCGAGCGGGCCGGTCTTCACGCCGCCTTCGGCCTTCCGATCCTGCAGGGCACGAGCGTGCTGGGCGTGATGGAATTCTTCAGCCGCGACATCCTCGAGCCAACGCCGGCCCTGCTCGCCATGATGACGACCGTCGGCAGTCAGATCGGGTTGTACGTGGAGCGCAAGTGGGCGGGCGAAGAGCTCGACCGCTTTTTCGAGCTGTCGCTCGACCTCTTCTGCGTGGCGACCTTCGACGGCTATTTCATCCGGCTCAATCCCGCCTGGCAGCGCGTGCTCGGCTTTTCGGAGGCCGAGCTCCGCGCGTCTCCGTTCATGGAGTTCGTCCACCCCGATGACCGCGCCGCCACTGTCCACGCGCTCTCGGCGCTGACGACCGGCGGGCACGTAATCGATTTCGAGAACCGGTATCGCTCGAGCGACGGATCGTACAAGTGGCTGCAGTGGGCGCGCGGCGCCCTTCCCGAAGCAGGGGATCATCTACGCAGCCGCGCGCGATGTCACCGAACGCAAGGCCACGGATGAGGCGCTGCGCGTGTACGCGCACGAGATGGAGCGCGCCAAGCTCGAGCAGGAGCAGAACGCCGGCCGCCTGGCGCGAGCTGGTCAAGGAGCTCGAGGTCGCACGACAGAGCGCCGAGCAGGCGACGGTGGCCAAGGGCGAGTTCCTGGCGAACATGAGCCACGAGATCCGCACGCCGATGAACGCGATCATGGGCATGACGGACCTCGCGCTCCACACCAGGCTCACGCCTCAACAGCGGGACTACATCAGCACGGCCAGAGAGTCCGCCGAGGCGCTGCTGACGATCATCGACGACATCCTCGACGTGTCGAAGATCGAAGCCGGGCGCCTCACGCTCGAACAGACGCCGTTTCACTTCCGCGACACGGTGGAGGACGGCGTCAAGCTGCTGGCCCCGCGAGCCGCCGAGAAGGGGCTGGAGCTGGCGTGCCGCATCGCGCCGGACGTGCCCGACGCGCTCGTCGGCGACGCCGGGACGGCTGCGGCAGGTCATCCTCAATCTGGTTGGGAACGCGATCAAGTTCACCGACAAGGGCGAGGTGATCGTCGACGTGGCCGTGGACCACGTGACCGCCGAGGCGGTGACCCTCCGGTTCCGCGTGACCGACACCGGCATCGGCATCGCGCAGGACAAGCTCTGGGACATCTTCGGCGCGTTCGTGCAGGCCGATGCCTCCACCACGAGGCGCTACGGGGGCACCGGACTCGGCCTGACGATTTCCGCGCAGCTCGTGGAACTGATGGGCGGGCGGATTTGGATCGAGAGCGAGGTCGGCAAGGGCAGCCGCTTCCATTTCGTCGCCGACTTCGGTCTGCATCGGGACGCCTGCGCGAGTCGCTCTCCGCAGCCGGTCAATCTTCGCGACCTCCGCGTGCTCATCGTCGACGACAACGCGACCAATCGCCTCATTCTCTCGGAGATCCTCGCCAGCTGGCAGATGCGCGCGGTGGCGGTGAACGGCGTGGCGGGCGCGCTCTCCGCGCTGCGCGAGGCCGCCGGCCGCGGACGAGCCGTTCCACCTGGTGCTGACCGACGCGCTGATGCCGGATGTCGATGGCTTCACGCTCGCGACCGAGATCGCCGCGCGACGAACAGCTCGCGACGACCAAGGTGATTCTGCTCACGTCGGCGGGACTCGTGCGGCCCCGAGGGCAGGCGGGCGCGGCGACCTTCGCCGCGACGCTGACCAAGCCGGTCAAGCAGTCGGACTTGCTGGACGCCATCGTGACGACGTTCGCGGCTCCCCGTCCCACCGCCGCGCCGCGCGCGCGGCGCCCGCGGCGCGCGTCCCGAGCGAAGCTTCGCGAGGCCCACTCACTCCGCGTGCTCGTGGCGGAGGACAACGCCACGAATCAGAAGCTCGTTGCTCGCTCTGCTCAGGCAACGCGGCCACCAGGTCGTCGTGGTCGGGAACGGTCGTCAAGCCGTGGAGACGAGCGCCGCACAGCCGTTCGACGTGATTCTGATGGATGTGCAGATGCCGGAACTGGGCGGGCTCGAGGCCACCGCCGCCATCCGCGCGCGCGAGCGCGACGCCGGCGGCCACGTCCCCATCATTGCGCTGACCGCTCACGCGATGTCCGGGCGATCGCGAGCAGTGTCTGGCGGCCGGAATGGACGCGTACGTGTCGAAACCGCTCAGACCGCAGGAGCTGTTTGCGGCCATCGACCTGTTCCTTGCACCATCGGGTCGGTCGGCTGCGGGAAGTGACGACGGGCTCGGCGCCTGAACCCGCACAGACGGTGGATCGGGCCGCGCTCTGGCGAGCTTCGGCGGAAAGGCCACACTCGTTGCGGACGTCGTGGGCGTGTTTCTGGCGGACACGCCGACCATGCTCGGACGGTTGCGCAAAGCCGCGCGCGCCGGCGACGCGGACGAGGTTGCCGCGGCCGCCCACGCGATCAAGGGCGCCGCGGGCCTGTTCTCACAAGGGAAGGCGTTCGAGTGTGCCCGGCGCCTGGAAAAGGTCGCGCGCGCCGGCGATCTGTCGTCCATCGATGCCGTGTGCGCCGACCTGGAGACCGCCGTGTCGGGGCTGACCGAAGAACTGCGCGGCCTGGTGAAAGGGAACTGAGCCGCTGCCGCCTCGCACGCGCCAACCGTTGGCCTCGATTACTCGGCGGCCGGCGGGTTGTCACTTGGACCGACATACAACAGCAACTCGTCGCCTATGCCTCAGTTTCCGACCTCGCGATAGAACGCGATCAAATCCAGCGCTTCCGGCGGTGCCGCGCCGAGCTGGCGCAACATCGTTGTCACCTGCCCGCGGTGATAGGTCGCGTGATTGACCAGGTGCTGCACGATGTGCCACGCGCGGTTCGCTGCTGGCTGGCCGCTGAGCAGGCGGTACTCGAATCACCCGCAGGAAGCCCGCCTCATCCAGGCCGCCCACCAGTGCGCGCACGCGAACTTCGGTTTCCGCCCACGCGGCACGCACGGCTGCGAGGTCGGGAAACCGCTGGTGTGGCAGGAGGCTGTCCGGCGACGTGCCCTGAAACCGCGACAGCCAGATCCACTCCGCGCCGTGCAGGTGCGACAAGGTGTCGCGCACGGATCGAAAGCTGCTGCCGAGATCGCGCGTGAACTCGTCGAGACTGAGTGGATCGACGGCCGCGAGCATGCGGTCCCTTGCCCAGTAGTGATAGTCGACGGAGTACCCGGAGTTCCTGCTGGGTCATGGTCGAAAATGGATGATCCTACGGAAACGCCGAGGTGTCACCGACCTCATCGGGAGAGCGCGCCGTCGCTTCGGGCGGCTCGTGTCGCGCTCACCTCGATCGAGTGGTCGAGGAGCGCGTCGACGGTGGCGGTCGGCACCGCCCGCAGGAAAATCTGGTACCGAAGAAGCCCTTCGACACCCGTATCAGGGCCGAGTTGAGCCACACGAGCACGCGTGCCAGTGCGCCCGACCCGAGTGCCAACTGAAATGGTGCGGGAACACCCTCGACTTCGTCGACGATGAAGCCGGATTGCTCGAACAGCCGCCGAAGAGTCTTGAACGTGTACAGCCGCGTATGCGTCAATCCAGGATGCCGCGCTTCCCGTAGTTGAACTGACCGAGAAGCGCCTGTAGACGAACGATGCCGAACACGACATTGCCAGTCGTGACGACGAACTCTGGCCGGCCGTCAATGTTGCTCGCACTCTGCCGAAGCTGATCGAGAAACGCCGCGGGATCGTTCAAGTGCTCGATAAAGTCGAGCAACAGGACGACATCGTAGTCGCGAAGGTTGGCGCGCAGGATGTCACCTTCACGCCAGAGGAAAAACTCGTCGAATACGCTGGCATCGACCGGCGCGAATTGATCGGCGCCATCGACCGTGGCGCATTTCGTACCAAGCACCTCGGCGAACTGCCCAGGGCCGCAGCCGATATCCAGCACGCGGGCGCCCGCGGGCACCGCACTCGACGCCATCGTGTGCGAGGACTCGTACCCGAGCTTCAGCGCGTAGTGCGTGTTGCCGTGATCGTGGACGTCAAATTTTCTGTTGTAGAAGACGTTCATGCCAGTGCAAACGACTCGCGAACGTCGTGGTCACGACATCTTTCGCGTATCGCAGCCCGTTCACGCGGCAGATTTCGGTCCCATAATAGGTGGGAATAGGAATCTCGACAATTCGGTGTTGACCGGCAACCAGCTGAATGATGATGTCGGTATCGAAATGAAACGCCATTGCTGTTGTACCTGAAACGGCAAGCGGCGAAGAGAGGACACCCGATAGGCTCGAAAGCCGGAATGAAACTCCGACAGGGTCGTACCGAGAAGGGCGTTCTGAATCCAGGACAGGATTCGATTTCCGACGAACTTGTAGAGCGGCATGCCGCCCTTCAATGCTCCGAGCCGGGTGAGCATTCGCGACCCGAACACGGCGTCGGCCTCGTCGGCAATCAACGGCGCGAGCATGCGCCGGAATAAACTCTCGGCGCGTACTGCCCGTCGCCGTGCAGGAGCACGACGAAATCGAAGCCGTTTCTGATGGCGTATTGGTAGCCGAGCTTCTGGTTTCCTCCGTAGCCCTGGTTGACGGGATTGTGAAGGATGGTGATGTGATGGCGACTGTCCGAGGCGGTGCGGAGGCCGACCTCGAACGTCTGGTCTTTCGATGAGTCGTCGATCACCAGCACTTCCGTGTCGCAGCGATCGAAGACCTCGTCAGGTATCCGCGCCAGCACCGGGCGCAAGGTGGACTCGGCTTCGTAGGCGACGACGAACACCAGGTCACTCGTGGCTTCCTTCCCGTCGGAAGGGTTTCGTTCACGCCTCAGCCCCTTTCTCCTCTGCAGCGAGCCGACTGCCGGGCGCCGCGCTCTCCCCTCGCGAGCCTGGCCCTAGCCTAGCCAAGCGGCACGTCCCACACCATCATGAGGGCAAAACTCGCCATAGCTCCCAAGGTCTGGCTTGGCGTGGGCATGCGAGCCAGCTATGTGAACGCTTCTTGGGCGATCTCCGCTGCGAGACGGCGGGCCAGCCAGGGCGCGGTCGAGTACTTCCCAGTGTCGACGGAGATGTAGCTGCCGAGACGCCGCACGCCAAAGCGATCGCGGCGGTGTAGCGATGCCTTCGGATCGTCGAGCGCCCCCTGGCCCTGTGCGAAGACCCACCCTCCGCGGACCTGCACCCGGCTTGCGGACTCAAAGACCGCGGCGACGGACGGCACGAGAGGCGTGAGACCTGCGCGCACGGCGTCGATGACACTCGCAGTCGCAGCGGCGTCGAGCGGTCCGGGCGGCACTGGCGTTACGTCCTGGCTGTTAACCAGCAAGCCCGCCGGGTACCACGACACATAGAAGTGGCGGCCATCGTAATTCTTGACGTCGCCGAATGGCCCCGTGCCGATGAGCACGCTCGGGAAGCGCAAGGCACGGGCAGTCTCGATGAAGAGCGATACGCGGTACCGATGCGACCACGGTGCCTCGGGCTCGAACCCGACGGTCCTATCGATTTCCGGCCGCCCCTCCCACAGCGCGTTGACGACGACGTCGAAGGTGCCCGAGAGGTCTGGCGTTGCCTCGACGCGCCACTGCCGGTTCGTCTCGGCTGCGGTTACTCTCTGCACCCGCGTGGACAGCGCCAGCGTAATCGCGGGCTCGGCACTGAGCGCGTTGACAAAGCCTTCGGCGAGGATCGTCGTGGGCACCGACCGCTCAGGCACGCGAAAGCCTGCGACGATCTGGCTCGAAGTCGTGAGCGCCGAGAGTTCTGCGCGCGTGAGCATCTGTGCCATCGCACGTGAGCAGTCGGTGAGGTACCGGCCGGCGTCCGGCTGCTCGCACACGAGACGGCTCACTTCGTCGAAGTACCGGCCCACGGTGTCGGCATCGACGACCGACGCCGCGTGAATCAGGTAGATTTCGTCGTCGACGCTCGCGAGCGCGCGAACGTCGCAGTGAATGAGCTCGCCCAGAAGGTCGGCGAACGCCAAGCCACCAGGTATGAGCCGCCTTGCGGTCGCGAGCGATCGGTCGTTCGAGTAGAGGTAGCCGAGGTGAATCTTGCCTTCGTTCCAGCGGCTCGCCCGATCGAGGGGCGCGCCGGCCGCATCGACGAGCGTCACGACAAAACCGCGGCGCGCGAGATAGAGGGCGGTCGATGCGCCCATGATGCCCGCTCCAAGCACGGCCACGCGACCCACGATCGTTAGTATTATCCAAGGCGTTGCCTCGGAAGGGCCCTAGAGATGAGTCAGCACGTGACGATCGGCGTCCCCGTCTATCGCGGCGAGCGATGGCTGCGTGAGACGCTCGGCTGCATCCAGGCGCAGACGCATCGAGACTTCGACGTCTTGATATCGCTCGACGGTCCTGACCCGGTGTGTCAGGCCATCTGCGAATCGTTCCTTTCCGACTCGCGATTCCGGCTTGTGATTCAGCCCGAACGTCTCGGCTGGAACGGCAACATCAGCTGGCTCATGAGACACGCCGAGGGCGACTACTGGTACTTCCACCAGCAGGACGACCTGACGACGCAAAACTACGTCGAGGTGCTGCTGACTCATGCGCGCAGCCATCCGTCGGCGGCGCTCGTGTGCGGCGAGCTCGTGCCATTCGGGCGGATTGAAGGCACCATGGAGCAGCCCGCGTCGGTGCTCGGCGCCAGCCCGTTCATGCGCCTCATGACGTTTCTTCACGAGCAGTTTCCCGCGTTTGCCTTCCGGGGGCTGACGCGTATCGATGCCGTCCGTCAGGCAGGCGACATTCCGTCAAATCCTTTCGTGAGCTTCGGCTGCGACATATGCTGGATCGCTGCGGTCGCGCTGAGCGGCGAAATCCATCACCTTCCCCTGCCGCTGTACTGGAAGCGCTACCACGACGCGAACACCGAATCGGCTTTCTGGGTGCTGCCTCGTGACACGCGGCTCGACGCGTGGGCTATCCACTGCGCGCAGATGCTCGAGACGGCGCTGCGCGTCGAGACGACCGCGCAGGGGATGCGACTGCTGTGGATGGCCGCAATCGAGCGCCTGACGTCGCCGTCGGCGGCGGCGCATTTCCTGCCGGTCACCGACCTGACACCAGCGGAACGCGGGCGTCTCCTGAATGCGTTCCTCGCGCACGCCCGCGCGTCGGCGACTCACGATGTCTCCGAATTGCTCGACGCGAGTTGGCCCGAGATCGAGTCGTGGACCCGCGGTTTCTATCACGTGCCTGCGGACGATCCGATCGAGATCGTCGCGTACGGGCCGAGTCCCGTGCGGTGCGGCGAACCGTTCGAGGTTCAGCCCGACGGCAGCTCCGCGCTCTGGGTCCGAACGGCCAGACGGCCGGCGCCTAACTGGCGCATCCGGCTGGACGGCACCATCCTGCCGACGGTGGTGCGCACACACCCTGCTCACCACCAAAGTCCCGCCCGAGCTGACGCGGGTGCCCGGCGGCCTCGAACTCGTGCTTGTCGGCGCTGACGGCACTCCGCGATCGAAGCCCGTCACGTTCGACGTCCTGCCTCCGGCGTAGCGATCTCGTCCTGACGAGGCACGATGCCGGCATCACACTGGTTCGGCTGGGAGACACGATTCATCTGACAATGGTCGGACGTTTCGACCAGGTATTGCGCGTCACAGCATCAGGTATGAGGGAGCACACCATCAAGTTCCGAACCTGGCCGACCGCGTTCTGAAAATACTGGCGACCCTCGTCTATTCGTTCCTGACGAACCCTCTGACTCGCCGCCCTCGCAGTCGGGTGCTGGCACCTCACCTGGCGGCTGGGGGCTCCGACCCCTCCGGGCCAATGGCGAGGACAATCGCCCCCCGACGCGTCTCGGACTCGACGAGCCGGTGCGCCTCGGCTGCTTCGGTCATCGGCAGCACTCGGTCGACGATCGACGCGATCGCGCCCTCTTGGATCATGGCCTTCAAGGCCAGCAGCTCATCCCTCGTCTCCCGCGCAAACGCGCACGTCGCCGTCTTGCTGGTGAACCGACGGACGAATGGGGCGCAGATCAGGACCGACAGGCGCGGATTGCCGTTCAGATAGCGCCCACCGGGCCGGAGCGCGCGGATGGCGGCGGCGAGCGAGCTGCCCGGGACCATGTCGAAGACCACGTCGTAGCGCCCGGCCATGGCCAGCGCGTCTTCCATCCGGTAGTCCACCACGTGATCGGCGCCTAAGCGCCGGAGGAACTCCGCCTTGGTCCCGTGATCAACACCCGTGACCTCGGCGCCCATCGCCTTGGCAATCTGTACAGCGTGCGCCCCGATACTGCCGCCGGCGCCAAGGATGAGCACGTGGTCGCCAGGGCGGATGCGGGCCAGCCGCATGAAGTGCAGGGCGTTCAGTCCCCCCATGGGGACGGCGGCGGCATCCGTGAAGCTCATGTTCCGGGGCTTCTCGACGATCGTCGCTCGCGCGGGCACGGCGATGAATTCGCCATACGCGCCCAGTCGAAGCCCGGACGCGCCGAATACCTGGTCGCCCAACTTGAAGTCGGCCACGTCCCTGCCCACGCGCGCGACCTCACCAGCGAAGTAGGCGCCGAGGACCCGGCGCCGCGGCCGCCGTACGCCGAGCGTCAGGCGCAGTGGCAGCCAAAACCAGCGGACCGAGAACCTGAAGCTGCGCATCTCGCAGTCGGACTTCGTGGCTTCGGCGGCGCGTACCCTGATGAGGACCTCGTCGTCCTTGGGCACCGGCGTGCTGAGGTCGGCGAGTTGCAGCACCTCGGGTGGTCCGTACCGTGCGTAGGTGATGGCCTTCATGCCGTCGGCGGCGGACTGGCAGGCCGGCTCGGGGCCCGCCTCACCCGCGCGGCGTTCCCACGACCCACTCGATTCCGCCGATCCACCATCTCATAGAAGGCGGCCGCGTGCGTGGGAGGTGGCCGGCTCGTTCACATCGCGGCGTGGCGGCGGATACGGGCGAGTCGACGGCCGATCTGCAAGAATACGAAGCGTCGCCGCCGTTCATCGGCAGACTCGAGGTGGACGCTGGCGGGTTTCTTTACCCCGCGCCGGACGCGGTGCTGGAGTTCCTGGCGCACGACCTGCCAGCACCAGGGATGCACGGACTGCACCACCGCGGCCCGAAACGCACAGCGCGATCGCCTATGGCTTCTTGGCTAGCTTCAGCGCCTGCCGGCGAACCATGGCCGCCTTCAGGTCGAAGTTGGCCTGCATGTGCATCCAGAAGTGCGGCGTCGTTTTGAAGAGCTGCGCGAGACGTAGCGCCGTGTCGGCGGTCACCCTCGCTTGCCCCGCACGAGCTCGTTGAGACGCACGGTCGAGATTCCCAGCGTCTTGGCCGCCGCGGCCTGCGTCATCTCGAGCGGCTTCAGGAACTCCTCGAGGAGGATATCGCCAGGGTGAATCGCCGGTCCCAGGCTGGAGGCCTCACGCGGAATGCTCTCAGTGGTAGTCCTCGCAACGGACGTCGTGCGCATCATGCCCCTCCCATCGGAACGTGATCCGGTACTGCTGGTTCACGCGAATACTGTGTTGCCCCTTCCGGTCCCCGACCAGCGCCTCCAGACGATTGCCGGGCACGGCCGACAAATCGTCCAGCCGCTGGGCCGCGTCGAGGCTCCTGCCCAGAAGTGTTCATCAGTGCGTCGTCGGCGCCGTGGCGTCCTTGCGCAAGTCGATCGCCGGGTTGCGGTCGAAGAAGTTGTGCGGGCGCAGCTTGAACGAGTGCCAGATCATCGGCATCACCGGAATGTCCTCGGCACGGGTCAAGTGGTGCATCCCCAGGTTCACCCAGAGCACGATGTCCTGGTTGCGGATGGGTCGATTCCGCGCCGCCCACACCGCCAGACCATCGTCGCCCTTGCTGCCCAGCATGTCCTGTCCAGCGGCGTAGCGTTCGGTTGGTGAATACGGCGTCACCCATATGTCGTGCTCGAGGAAGCGGGCCCGCTTGGCCGGCCAGTCCGCGCGGTCAATGACCAGGCGCGCGTGGTTGGCGGCGAGCACCTCGTAAGACACGGGATTGCCCACGCCGTTCGTGTGCGCTTCGTTGATGATGCGGACCCGCGTTGGTCCGTGGCCGGTTTCCAGCTGCGCGTCCTTCTCGGTCGAGGCGAGGCGCCGTTCCATGACGTAGATGCTCTTGCGCGGCGAATCCGCGGGCATCGGCACCGTCTTGTAGACGTCGTGGTTGAACGTGTTGCCCTGGCCATCGACGTCCACGTCGAGACGGAAGTTGAAGTAGTGGTCGTGATTGACCGCCACCAGGTTCGGCGCGACCAGCGTGCCGTGCCGCGTGTCCTCGGCCGCCGACGCATCGCTCATGCGCCGTGAGGCCACGCCCTTGAGCGCGTCGATGCCGGTGGCGCCGACCCTGGCCTCGATCTCCGCCGCGTCGGAGAAGACCCAGTCGAACAGGTAGTCGTAGTTGCCGATCGTGGTGGCCATGCGGACCACGAGCTCCACGTTCGCGCGCCCCTCGTAGGTCTGATTCATCAGCTCGTAGTGGCGCCAGACCGGCTCGCCGAGGCTGCGCTCGAAGATGCACAGCGCGTTGGGCGTGGTGAACGGCTCGCCCTTGTCGTTGCCGAACACCGCCGGCAGGAACCGGGCTGTCGCGGGGCAATCCACGCCGGCCACGAGCGGCGACGCGAGGAGCCCGGCGCCGTATTCGCCGGTGTCGAAGTAGGTCCGCGACTGCCAGCCGTAGTCCGTGTCCATGTAGGGCACGAACATCTCGGACAGATATCCCTGGTACAGCACCGATCGTTCGCCGCCGGCAGCCTTCCAGCGCGCGAGGGAGATGACGGTCCCCACGCGCGGGTCGATGCGCGCGTGGAAGCGCCAGTTGCCCCACGTCACCTGGTGCCCGTCGATCTGGAAGTTGGCGCCACCCGGCTGCGCGAGGTGCGTGGGCTTGCGTGCCTCGCGCAGGGCACCCGCAGACGCCTCGGTATAGTTGAGATCGCCCTCGGCGATCGGGACGACGCCCTGGTCGGTGACGCTCAAGACCGCGCGCGCTCGCAGATCGACGAGCGCGTAGAGCCGCTCGATGGGCCAGCCGAACAGGTTGGTCGTCGACTTCCGGGTGTCGAAGCAGCCGACCTTCACCAGGCGCTTGCCTTCGTGCGCGGGATTGCCGTAATAGCCGGCCGAGAACGGCGCGCAGAACACCTTCTGCATGTCGGTGATGCCGCGCTTGGCCAGACCGGCCTTGAACTCGGGGTGGCTCAGCACGAGCTGGACGGCTTCGAGCTCGGTCAACGTAATCGAGGGGCCGGCGCCCGGGCGTTCGACGGCCGCGGCCAGCTTCTGGCCGGCAAGATCGACCGCGAGCTCGAAGACCTTGTCTTCGGTCATCGCCTCCAGCATCGCGTGGCGTGGCAGCGCGCGGCCCGGTTGCCAGGCGAGGACGTCGGCCTTTTGAGGCTCCTGAAGCGTGATCGACGGAAACGGTGTCCTAGCGAAGCGCGGGTCGGCCCTTGCCAGCTGCACGGCCGTGCGAATCTCGTCCTCGGTCAGGGGATCGAGGGGATGAGTTGCCACAATGCGAGCCGGAGGCTGCGCGGCGGTCGCCTGGGGCTGTGCTTCGAAGGCCGGCACGCGCTCGCACGACGCGGCCGAGACGGCGATGGCGGCGATCGACAGTCCGACGGAGAGTCTCGGGCGCACGGTGATCCTTCTAATCGCGGCTTATCGGGGGCCGGCGCGATCGGCGCATTATAGTCGCGCTATCGCGCGAGGCTGGCGAACTTGACGGCGTTGATTATTGGCGCGTGCCCACAGGTACACTCCCCGTCAAGGGAGGCACGGGTTTCTGGACGGTGCATCGCTCTGACGATCGCACGTGCGCTCATTGCTTCCAGGTCCGTCTGGGCAATCTGACCGGCGCAAGAATCTGCCCGCGGCGGGCGTTCTTTGTGAATGGCGGCCGGAGCCGTCACGTTGGAGGTGTGTTTGGCGGAGAGGGTGGGATTCGTTCCCGCGATCCTCGCGCCCATCAACGACTTAGGCCCGATCGGAAGCCCTCAATCCACCAAATCCACTCAAAGCCTGAGTATCAGGTACAAAACAGGTACAGCGCAATCGTCGTGTCGGCTGGCGGACTGCCAACCGGCGCGCGATTCCGCGGCCGCCGGACCAGGAGTCTGGGGGTCGCAGCGACCCGCCGCAACTGATCACGCGCCCGCTGACCGATCCGTCTGCTGACCTGTGATTCGAGTTCGCCGAGACATAATGTCGCCGGAGACTTCATGAAACGACGCGTCATCTCCGTCGCCGTGGTTCTCGCCATCGGCGCCGGCGCCTCGTGGCTCTCCGCCCAGGACGCCGCGCTGGTGCGGGCGCGCGCCCTTCTCGAGAGCACGCCGCTGGTCGACGGCCACAATGACCTGCCCATGACGCTGCGCGAGCAGTTCGCGAGCGATCTGTCCCGGGTCGACCTCCGTCAGCGCGGCGCGACGGTCGACACCGACATTCCGCGGCTCCGCGAGGGCCAGGTTTCCGGCCAGTTCTGGAGCGTCTTCATTCCCTCGGGACTGCCGAACCCGGCCCGCACGCAGCTCGAGCAGATCGAGCTTGCCCGTCGGATGATCGACGCCTACCCGGACACGTTCCTCTTTGCCACCCGCGCCGCCGACGTCGAACGCGCCCGTCAGCAAGGCAAGATCGCCTCGTTCCTCGGCATGGAGAATGGCCAGGCGCTCGAGAACAGTCTCGGCGCGCTGCGCGCCTACTTTGCGCTCGGCGTCCGCTACATGACGCTCACGCACGGCCAGAACAACGACTGGGCCGACTCGGCCACTGACACCCCGACGCACGGCGGACTGACGCCGTTCGGGCGCGAGGTGGTGCGCGAGATGAACCGGCTTGGCATGCTGGTCGACATCTCGCACGTCTCGCCAGATGTGATGCGCCAGGTACTCGACATCTCGGAAGCTCCGGTCATCTTCTCGCACTCGAGCGCCCGGGCCCTGGTGGATCACCCGCGCGACGTCCCCGACGACGTGCTCGTCCGCATGGCGAGGAACGGCGGCGTCGTCAACGTGACATTCATTCCGCCCTTCGTCTCCGCCGCGACAGCGGCCTGGGGCAAGGGTCTTGAGCCCTTGCTCGTGAACGCCAAGACGGCCGCTGAGATGGAGAAGCTGCAGAAGGACTACGCTGCCGTCCACGGCCCGGCCCCGGCGGCAACACTGGCCCAGGTCGCGGACCACATCGACCACGTCGCCCGCATCGCCGGGCACGATCACGTGGGCATCGGCAGCGACTTCTACGGCAGCACGGACGAGCCCACGGGACTCGAGGACGTGAGCCGCTTCCCCAACCTTTTCGCCGAGCTGATCCGCCGTGGCTGGACTGACGGCGACCTCAAGAAGCTCGCCGGGGGTAATCTGCTACGCGTGCTCGGGGCAGCGGAGACGGCGGCAACCCGCCTCACCGCGCAGCGGCCGCCCTCAACCGCGACGATTGAAGCGTTGGACGGCAAGAAGGCTCCCTGATCTGTGGTTCGATGCTCTTGCCTGCATGAGCCTCATTCGAGCACTCAGCGTCGCTCGATCAACGCGTCGCTTTGCGCCGCCGTCTCTTTGACTTCGCTTTCGTGGCCCGCCGTGGCCGCCTGCGGGGAACGGTTGTGGTCGTTGGCGGGAACGCTATCGCGCAGGCCCCCTTGGGTATCGGCACCTGGACCTGCACGGTCACTCCACCGATCGGTACGTCGTCGACAAGTTGTGCGATGTCGACACGCCGATTCGGCCGCAGGCAGCCGTCCAGGCGAAGGCACGCGGAACGCGACAGCGCTGTTCCAGCGCATTGATAGCCAGCAGTGACGGTTCCAGATAGCTCGCCAGTGCTTCGGTCGAGTGTTCCACTGAAGCGTCCATTCAGCGAACCGAGGTCCAGCAGCGTGCCGGCCAGCACGCCTTCGATGCCGTTCTCTCGAACGTTCACCTGCGTCAGCGTCCCCTCAAACGTCCCGACGAGGGATCCGGTGATTTTGCCAATGACCTGACCGTCGTACGGCGGCTCGAGGAGGGCATCCGCTCCACTGCGCGCCGTGATGACGACAACGAGCGGATGGCTCCTGCCCGGCTTGAGCCGCATCCCTCGCTTCAGCCCCTCGATCTTGACGGTCCAGCCGTCCGGGAGCGTATGGGTGTGCTGAAGACGCACCTCGATCTCCTGCTTCCCGGGATTCCCAGCGAGGAAGGTCAGTCGGAACGGCACTGGCGGCGTGTATTCCACAAACGCGATGTTCGACTGCACCCAGTTGTTGTGTGGATTTACGTCGTTTGTCGACGTAACGGTCGCCTTGAGGCAATAATGGTCGACCGTCTCTCCCGCGGGAATTGGCGGCAAATACCACTGGACCGACGCGGACGCCGGCGGGCTGTTTTGATCGCTCTCGGGAAAGTTCGACGCTCCAGCCGCGAGCGTGCCCACGTTCAGCGTTTGGGCATCACCATTGGCATCGGCGACCGTCAGCCAGGTGACCCCGGCGCTGCTGATTCGCGCGTACTCGAATGTGACCTGAACGTTGTTGGCGGCCTGATCGCCGACATTGCGCACGCGGCAGTACACCGTGTTCTCATAGTCCGTCGGTGTCCCACCATCGTCGATGTTGACGAGGGCGTTCCACTCGGACACGCCGCCGTTGTTGACAAACAGATCAAGGCTCGCCCAGTCGGGACCGTTGAGCCCGATGTAGGGGCGTGACGTCTTCCAATCGTTGCCCCAGCGCAAGAACGTGGGATCCGCGCCGTAATTCGTTCCGGCGGGGTGCAAGCCCACCGCGTAGAACGCGAGTACGGTCGTGAGATGTTCGATGGAGTTGGCGGTATAGAGGTCGATGGCGGCCGACACGCAGCCGTTTCGCAACGTGCGGAATGCGCTCTCGCTGTCAGTGGGGATGCCGGTGAGTGCGCCATGCGTGCTGAAGTAATAGGTCAGGGCGCGGTACCAGATTCGTGCCGCCTTGTAGACGTCTCAGCCCGCCTCGCGACTCCTTCCCCATGCCGTACACGGGAATCAACACCGGCGAGCGACTCGCGCGCTGATGCACGCCGCCCGCAGCCATCAGATACGCCGCATGCGCGAGGATCGTCCCTCGGTCGTACTCTTCGAAAAAGCCGCTACCCAGATTGCGGTCGGCGAAATGGTCCCTGTTGCTGATTGTTGAGGCCATTGGGAAGTGGGCCAGGCATGTTCGACCACGAGTTGGCATCGCGCGGATACGCGAGATTGCGGAACACCAGTGCCGGCATTCGAAAACTCCGGACCGGGCACCCAGTTCTCGGAACACAGACACCCGAACACATCGGAAAGGCCCTCGTGGACTGCCCCAAGCCAATCCCATTTGCTGAGCCCGGGGTTGCCCATGTAGTCCTTGAACGAAAAGTTCGTGATGCCGTGCTGGTATTCATGGGCAACCACCCACTTCGAGCCTGACAAATAGTCGAAGCCTCGCGCATTCGTACCAGACGCCTGCGTCGGATTGCCGTCGAAGAACGCGAGAAATGCATACCACTTACCCAGCCGAAGGGCATTGTTGAAGTAGGCACCTACCGAGCGACTGGTTGCTGCACTGTCGTCGTACGCGTGGGTCAGCACGCTCACCGCCTGGCCCGCAGGAACGGGTGGATCGGAATACTCTCCGTCGTCCCAGCCTGCCCGCGACCCCGCCAGCGCGTGGTACCACTCATAGATCTCGCCCACGTGGAAGTGCGCATCCACCTCGGGCTGCTGCGACGCCGTTCGGTCGGCGTTTTGCGTTGTCGCGGCAGTGGTGCTCCACGTCTTGTTGCCGTCGGTGTCCTCGGATTTTGGCAGGGTGGCGTTGCGGATTCCATCCGCGATCTCGTACGAGTCTGAAAAACTCGCGCTCGCAGCGGCATCGTAGGTCACGATGTCACGGGCATGCGTCGTATCCCGCAGGCGGTAAGTGTTGGTGCCCGATTCGCGAACGATCTTCAGTGAACGCGTCGTAAACGGTCCGCCCAGCGGCGTCGAGCCCACACCCGATCCGGTGTCGGCCACTTCCGCGCTCATTCGCATCGGGGTCACCAGGAAGCGTTCGCCAGTGCGCGCGTCGACAAATACGTGTGCGAGGTCGAGCGCCGTCCGACCAGTCGGTTGACCGCCTGGTTCCTCGACGTCCATCGGGACGTAGGCGTACGTAATCCAGCACCAACGGAACCCGCCCTTCCACGGATGCAGCGCCATGCGAGGCTGCTGCATCACAGGAAATGAGTCCTCTCCAAACTCTCGCATCCGCGCGGCGAGCGAGATAAAGCCCGGCGCAGTCTCCGCGGCGTGAAACAGGCTCTCGCGCAGCGCCTTGACGTCCATCGTGGGGCCGGCAGGCTCCTGTACCTCATGCCAGCAGCTTGACTGGACTTCAACGAGTCGCCCGCCCGCGTTGAAATGCGCCGCAACCTTGGCGCCCCATACCTCGAGCTCCTGACCGGGATTTGCGCTGCCTTTGGGCGCGGGATGCGTCATTTGATATTCGAGATGTCGCATCTTGATCTCGTCAGTTCGATCGCGAAGCAGGCGAAGATTCGACGTGAGATCCGGCGGCCCAAACAGCCCGGCGTAATCATCGAGAAACTTGCGGAACACGGCGTCCGCATCCGAGATGGCGCCGCTCACCAGTGGACCGCGAAGCGACGATGCCACGCCGCGCTCTTCGTCCCAGTGCACGTTGACGCCGGCGAACGCGCTGCTGATGGCTGCCAATAGCGCTTCCTGGCGCGGGGTGATTCGTCGCATCTGTGACTCCTTCTCGCAAACGTCTCCGTAACAGAACAACGACTGCCGAATTCGAGCGATTCAGCGGCCGGGTGATCATAGCGGAGACGTTCTCCCCTCCGAGCCGCACTGGACTAGCCCTTCGACTCGCCCACTATCGCTGGATCGCTCAGGGCATTCGACTCGGCCGTCGAATGGCGGAGAGGGTGGGATTCGTGCCAAGTCGCGACGAGCCTGCTCGTCGCGCGATGCCTGAAGACCACCCGACCGCCAAGGCCGAGCGAAGCGTGCCCTTCCTGAAAGAAGGGTAACAGTTCATTCCGGAGACATGGTGACACACTGGCCCCTTCTCGGAGGGCGTGCCATCGAAGGAGTGTGACTCCGTGGGGGCGAGCAACTCTGGTTTGGCCCGCCTGATACGGCATTTGTCCCAGCTTTCACCCCTTGGCTGGCTGGCGCGTGTTCATGCGTAGGCTGATCCAGTGCTCGGGGAGGGCCCAGCCAGGGGGGCGTGGCGGTCGGGGATGAGCACCATAGTCGAGGCTTGACTGCCCGTCGCCAATGCCCTGACAATGCGCGCCGCAGACACGGCGGACCTGTGTTGAATAGACCATGCCAATGTTGCGCAGGCTAGGCGAGCGGCTTCTACCCAACCAGAGGCCATGGGGTAGGATGGCCCGCAATCTATGGCGATGGCTCACGCCTAATCGAAAGGGTCACCGCATAGCGAGCGTGCTCTCGGCGTTTGCGGCGGAGCGGAGCGAGGTATTCTTCATCCAGATCGGCTCGAACGATGGCGACCATGGCGATCCACTCAAACGAAATGCGTGTGCTCATGGTTGGAGTGGAATCTTGGTCGAGCCCGTGCCCTACGTCTTCGCGCGCCTGCGGGCGAACCGCGGATCACTCCACAATTTGGCGTTGGAGAATGTCGCAATTGGTCCAACGGTTGGTAGCGTGGCTTTTACCACCTTGCTCATACGACCGACGCGCTTCCGGATGGTACGACCAGTTAGGCTCCTTCCTTCGCTCCAATCTGACCAAGCACGCAGAACACATCCCGGACATCGAGAATCGCATCGTAGAAACAGAAGTCCAATGCATGACCTTGGACTCGTTGTGCAGGAAACACGATGTTCGCAGTCTCGACCTGCTGCATGTCGACGCGGAGGGCTTCGATTTCGAGATCATCAACTAATAGACTTTGAGCGCTACGCACCTGATCTGCTGTTGTACGAGCACAAGCACCTGAGCCCGCAAGACTACACGGCCGTCGCGAGTTGCTGGCGAAGCACGGCTACGACTTCGTAGAAGATGCTTCCGATACTTTGGGTCGGCGCCGAGGCGCGGCTGGATCGCGCTTAGCGCGAGTGTGGGGCCGCATGGAGCGACCGCGCAGCGCAAGGAACGCTGAGTGCGCATTCGTAGCCTTGCGCCGCCACGTTCACAGGAAGGTGACCGACCTCTGGCTGGCCACCTTCATGGACTCCGACCTCGGCTACTTCGACGACGAGACCTGTCGCCTCGACCCGATCCAGAATCCGTTCAGCCCGTTACCCATGTCTCCCGGAATGATCCGTCACCCATGTGACCGGAACGGACCGCGA
>CAVSRY010000011.1:0-137994 GCA_963730485.1 uncultured Acidobacteriota bacterium
TCAGAACTCGGGTCACCGCCCACTCGCACCTTAGAAAAGCGTTGATTTAGTCGCGCCGCGGTGGACGCGGAACTACGGTTTCGCGCCACGTCCTCTAAGGACTTCATGAACAGGACCTGTCCCATGTGCATTCATCGAGTACCTCGCGATCGGTGCTGTGCTGTTCACGGTGGCCTGCGGGGGGTCACAAACTCCCGGCGATACGCCCGCGGCTGACGCCGTGCAGCTCGGCGGTCCGTCGACCGGCGCCGGCACGCTGAGCGCCGACAGCGGCGAGATTACGCCGGTCGATCCGGCCACATTCCACAAGGAGCCGGGCTACTCGCCGTACGCAGGCCGGCGCTATCCCGAGCGCCCGTACTTTGGTGACGAACACGTCCATACGTCGTGGTCGGTCGATGCCGGCGGCACGGGCACGACGCTCGGTCCCGAAGAGGCGACGCGTTTTGCGCGGGGCGAGGAAGTCACCGCGACCAGCGGCCAGCCCGTGAAGCTCGGACAGCCGCTCGACTGGGTCGCGATCACGGATCACTCCGACATGATGGGCGTGATCACCGAGATCAAGGCCGGTAATCCCGAGATGATGGCCGACCCGACCCTCAAGCGGTGGCACGACATGTTCGGCGGCGGTCCGGTGGAAGCCAAGAAGGCCGTGATGGAACTGATCGCCGCGCAGTCGAACAAGAAGCTGCCGCCGGTCATCATGGATCCGAAGTTTGCCAAGAGCGTCTGGGCGAAGAACACCGCGATCGCGGAGAAGTACAACGAACCGGGGCGCTTCACCTCGTTCATCGCGTACGAGTGGACATCGAACGCCGGCGGCGGCGACAACCTGCACCGGAACATCATCTATCGCGACGGCAAGGACAAGGCCGACAGGGTGCTGCCGTACACCACGTTCCAGAGCGAGAACCCCGAGGACCTCTGGAAGTGGATGACCGAATGGGAGAAGACCACGGGCGGCAAGATCCTCGCGATTCCGCACAACGGCAATCTCTCGAACGGCCGGATGTTCGCGCTGACGACGTTCAGCGGCGACCCGCTGACGAAGGCCTGGGCCGACGAGCGGCAGCGGTGGGAGCCGCTCTTCGAGGCCGTTCAGATGAAGGGGCAGAGCGAGTCGCACCCGTCGCTGTCGACGACCGACGAATTCGGCGCGTGGGAGCTCTGGGACCGCGGCAACCTGACGCAGACGCCGAAGAAGCCGGGCCAGATCCAGTACGAATACGCCCGCGAAGCGCTCAAGAACGGCCTGAAGGTCGAACAGGATCTGGGTACCAACCCGTTCAAGTTCGGGATGGCGGGCGGAACTGACACTCACAACGGCCTCGCGGCCGCCGAGGAGGACAACTTCTTCGCGAAGTTCCCGAGTGCCGAGCCGAGACCCGATCGGTGGGATGAGGACGCAATGAACTTCGGCCCCGACCGCATTGTGAAGGGCTGGGAGATGACGGCGGCGGGATACACCGCCGTGTGGGCCACCGGCAACACGCGCGCGGAACTGTGGGACGCGATGATGCGCCGTGAGACCTACGCAACGAGCGGTCCGCGCATGATCGTCCGGTTCTTCGGCGGCTACGACTTCACGCAGGCGGACGTCACGCGCTCGCCGGCGGTGGCAGGCTACGCCAAAGGTGTGCCGATGGGTGGCGATCTCCCGGCCGCACCCGCCGGCAAGGCGCCGACGTTCCTCATCGCCGCGCTCAAGGACCGATTCGGCGGCAATCTCGATCGCATCCAGATCATCAAGGGCTGGGTCGGGAAGGACGGCAAGCCGCAGGAAAAGATCTACGACGTCGTCTGGGGCGACAAGGACCGGCGCCGGATCGTGAACGGCAAACTGACGCCCGTGGGAAACACGGTGGACGTGGCCAACGCGTCGTGGACAAACACGATCGGCGATCCCGAGCTCATCACCGTGTGGACGGACCCGGACTTCGATCCGACGACGCGCGCGTTCTACTACCTGCGCGTGCTCGAGATCCCGACGCCGCGGTGGACCGCCTACGATGCGGCCTACTTCAAGATCAAGATCACGGACCCGAAGGTCCCGATGACGACCCAGGAGCGGGCGTTCACGTCGCCCATCTGGTACAGCCCGAAGTAATTCGTATGGGGATTCGCAGACTCCTCACCGAGCCGCTGCTGCACTTCGTGGTGGCGGGGCTCGCCCTCTTCGTGGCGTACGGGTGGTTGGCGCCCGGCGACTCCGAGCGGGAGCCAGATTGTCATCACGCAAGGCGTGGTGGACGATCTGACGACGCAGCACGTGGCGGCGCGAGGACGCGAGCCGTCCGCCGCCGAGCTGGGTCACCTGATCGAGTCGTACGTGCGCGACGAGATCCTCTACAGAGAGGGCGTCACGCTCGGGCTCGACCGCGACGACATCGTCGTGAAGCGTCGCGTCCGCCAGAAGCTCGAAGTGATGGCGGAAGAAGAGGCGTCGGGCGCACACCAACCGACGCGGAGCTGTCCGCGTATCTCGCGGCACACGAGCGGCGGTTCGCCCGGCCCGCGATCCTGAGCTTCGAACAGATCTTTCTGGGTTCGTCAGGTCCGGAGGCCGTGCAGCGCGTCGTTGCCGTGACCCGTGACGCGATCGGCCGTGGCATTGACCCGTCGACACTGGGGCAGCCAACGCTGCTGCCGCTCGAAAATGACGCGGATGGAGTCCGATCTCGTCGCGCGCAGCTTTGGGGAGGCGTTCGCCGCGGCGCTGGAGAAGGCGCCCGTCGGCGAGTGGGCAGGGCCGATCGACTCGGAATATCGGCGCGCACTACGTTCGTGTCTCCGAGCGCACACCAGCCGTGACGCCGCAGTTGGCCGACGTGCGCGACCAGGTCGTGCGCGAGTGGGAGAACGAGCGCCGCCAGCGCGCGCGAAACGAGAGCTACACGAACATGCGTGCCACCTACGCGGTCAGCATCGACGCGACACTGCCGGCGGCAGCCATGAGAAGGCTCTCGCTCCTGCCCGCGATCGTTGTCGCTGTTTTCGGGCGCGATGCGTTCCCGGTCACGCCGACGAGTTCAAGCCGGCCTATCTGCAGCTCACTCAGATCGACGGCGACACCTACGATGTCCTGTGGAAGATCCCTGCCATCGACGAATCCACGACGCTCAAGGTGAAGCCGCAGTTTCCCGCCGGCACCACGGCGCTGTCTGACGTCGGTAGCACGTTCGCGCGCGGCGTCGCGGTACAGCGGTGG
Organism: uncultured Acidobacteriota bacterium; assembly: GCA_963730485.1. Taxonomy (GTDB): domain Bacteria; phylum Acidobacteriota; class Vicinamibacteria; order Vicinamibacterales; family SCN-69-37; genus CAVTYZ01. The sequence continues at coordinate 3,209 of CAVSRY010000011.1, forward strand.
CGCATCCGCGTGCCGGGCGGGCTGGACGCGAAGGCCGTACTTTTTTCGCACCTTTCGGAAACGCGGATTGACGTGCTCGCGCGTCTCGTGCGCCTGGACGGCAGCGTGCAGCTCGAGCGCATCATGCCGGCGAGTCCGCGCTTCGTCGCCAGGCCGAGCCCGGCCGGCTCGAAGTGGTCACGACATACACCGTGCTGGGCATCGAACACATCCTGAGCGGGTTTGATCACTGCTGTTCGTGCTCGCGCTCGTGCTTCTCGTGGATGGGACCCGGCGCCTGATCGCGACGATTACGGCGTTCACGGCCGCTCACAGCCTCACGCTGGCCGGCGCCACGCTCGGGCTCGTGCACGTGCCGGGACCGCCGGTCGAGGCCTCCATCGCTCTGAGCATCGTCTTCATCGCGTCTGAGATTCTTCATGCGCAGCAGGGACGCCGCACCGTGACGCAGCGGTACCCATGGGTCGTGGCGTTCACGTTCGGCCTGCTGCATGGCTTCGGCTTCGCGGGCGCGCTCGCGGAGGTGGGATTGCCGCAATCGTCCATTCCGATCGCGTTGTTGTTCTTCAACGTGGGTGTCGAAATCGGGCAGTTGATGTTCGTTGGGTTCGTGTCGGGGCTCATCGCGATCGGCTGGCGCCTCGCCGGCGTCTTCGGGTTGCCTCAGCCGGCCTGGCTCTCGCGCGTTCCGCCGTATGCGATTGGCGCCCTCGCCAGCTTCTGGCTCGTGGAGCGCGTGGCCGGGTTCTGAGCCTACGTCCGAATCGCCACGGTCGCGACAATCGTCGTGCCCTGGCCTGGCTGAGACCGGACGACGAACTCCCCGTGCATCAGTCGCAGCCGTTCGCGCATGCTCGCGAGTCCCAGCCCGTCGCGACTCGCCGCCGGGGCTTCGTGAAACCCGAGGCCACGGTCCGCGATGGTGAGGACGAGTGCATCGCCGGCCGCCCGAAGCGTCACGTCGGCCTCAGGCGCGCTGCTGTGCTTGACGACGTTGTTCAGCCCTTCCTGGGCGACGCGGAACAGGCATATTTCCACGTCATGCGGGAGCTGTCGCGGCACGTCGCGGTGATCGAACCGCACCGTGACACCGTGCTCGGTGACCTCCTGGCAATGCCCCTTGAGCGCTTCGACGAGTCCGAGCGTGGCCAGCTTCGACGAGTGCAGCCGATGGGAAAGGCTATGAATTTCCCCTGAAATCTCGGCAGTCCGTTGGCTGAGGTCGCGCAGCGACTTCGCCACGGGCTCCGCAATGCCCGACCTCTGCGCACCACCTGACTGATCCCGATAGAAAGCGCCGCCATCTGCTGGCTCAGGTTGTCGTGCAGTTCCCGCGCAATCCGGCGGCGCTCCTCTTCCTGCGCGGACAGCAACCGTCCGCTCAGATCGTGAAGGGCGACCTCGACGCGTTTGCGCGCGGTCACGTCACGAGAGGCGCCCCGGATGAGGATCGGCTGGTCGGAACCGTCACGTTCGACGCGACCGCGGGACGAGATCCACCGGGTCGCGCCGTCCGGCAGCACCACTCTGTATTCCGTCTGAAATCTGCCATCACGCGACCCTGCCATGGCCGCCCGGTGAACCTGGAAGAAACTCTCGCGATCGTCGGGGTGCAGGCGTTTCACGATGGCGTCGAACTCGACGGGCTCTGCTGGCGTGAAGCCGTACAACTCGCGCCATTTGTCGCTCGCCCAGATTTCGTTTCGCGTCAGATCCCGGATCCAGATCCCGAAATCACCGGCGTCGACGGCCAGGCTCATGCGCGCCTCGCTCTCGCGCAGTCCCGCTTCGCTCTGTTGGAGCTGCTGGACGAGCTCGACGCGCGGAGCACATCGCGGGTCAACTCGTACGCCATGACGGTCAGGACGCCGAGGTACATGAAGCTGATCACAATCGGCGCTTGCAGGTATCCCCACATCACTGGCGCGGACGTCGCGAAGCCGGCGAGCACGCAGAACTCGACGCTTCCTCCAACCGGAGTGCCTTGCGACGGTCGCCCCGCCGCCACGCCGTGACACTGGCATCCGCGACGAAGACCAGGATGAGGATCACGGCAAGGTTGCCGAAGAGCATCACCGGGTTGGGTACACCGCTCGGGATGGTCACGAGCTCACCAAGAAACGGGATCCGCCGTAAGGTCGGGACGTCGAGCAGGTTGACGTTCCGCGGCATCAGGAAATTGAAGAGCACGTAGACCCCGCGCATGCCGCAGATGGTCCACGCGAGCCAGAGCCGCCCGGTGCCGAGATAGATCCGCACGAACCAGATGAGCGACACCAGCAGAGACAAAGGCGGCAGTTGAGCCCAGGTCACCGCGGAGAGCAGCTCGCGAGGCGTGGCCGCCCGCATCATGAGCAATTCACAGAACGCGTAGCCGGCCGTTGATGCGGCCGTCACGGAAAACAACAGGTGGGTCCACGACCGTGCGGTTTCTGTGCCAGACCAGGAAGTAGATGACCGCCAGCGTGAGGCACGCCGAGGCGTTCATCGACCAGATGACGGTGACCCAACTCATGCGCGGCGACAGATCTTACGCGGATTGAACGACCGTGACACCGTCGGTTGCGGGGATCTGCACGCGCGCGATCAGCGTGGTGCCCTGACCAGGCTGAGAGCGGACGGTGAAGTCACCGTGAACCAGGCGCAGGCGCTCGCGCATGCTCGCAAGTCCCACGCCGTCCCGATTCATGTCCGGTGCATCGTCGAACCCTCGGCCACTGTCCGCGATGCTGAGGACCAGCACATCACCCGTGGCGCGAAGCGTGACCTCGGCCTCGCGCGCGCCGCTGTGTTTGACGACGTTGTTCAACCCCTCCTGCACGACCCGGAACAGGCAGGTTTCCACGTCGTGTGGCAGCGCGCGCGGAACGTTCCCGTGATCGAAACGCACGTCGACCCCGTGCGTCGTGACTTCCTGACAGTGCCCGCGGAGTGCCTCGACGAGCCCGAGCGAGGCCAGCTTCGATGAGTGCAGCCGGTGGGAGAGACCATGGATTTCTTCCGAAATCTCGGCGGTTCGTTGGCCGAGGTCGCGCAGCGACTTCGCCACGGGCTCCGAGGCCATTCCGACCTTGCGCACCACCTGACTGATCCCGATGGAAAGCGCCGCCATCTGCTGGCTCAGGTTGTCGTGCAGCTCCCGCGCAATCCGGCGACGCTCCTCTTCTTGCGCGGACAGCAGGCGCCCGCTCAGATCGTGAAGCGCGAGCTCGGCGTGTTTGCGCGCGGTCACATCACGAGAGGCGCCTCGTATCAGGACCGGCTGATTGGCCCCGTCACGCTCGACGCGGCCGCGGGACGAGATCCACCGGGTCCCGCCATCCGGCAGCACGACTCTATATTCCGTCTGAAATCTGCCCTCACTCGACCCTGCCATTGCCGCCCGGTGAGCCTGTAGAAGGGTCTCACGATCGTCGGGGTGCAGGCATTTCAGGATGGCGTCGAACTCGACGGGTTCTGTTGGCGTGAAGCCGTACAACTCTCGCCATTTCTCGCTCGCCCAGATTTCGTTTCGCGTCAGGTCCCGGATCCAGATCCCGAAATCACCGGCGTCGATCGCCAGCGTCATGCGGGCCTCGCTCTCGCGCAGCCCGGCTTCACTCACTTGAAGCTCATGGACGAGCTCGGACGCGCGGATGACGTCGCGGCTCAACTCGTGCCCCATGACCGACACGACGCCCAGGTACATCAAGCTGTTGAGAAGCGGCGCCTGGAGATCCCCCAAAACACCGCCAAGGATATGGCGAGGGCAGCGAACAAGAAAAGCTCCACGCTGCCTCCGATCATCAGCGCTTTTCGACGGTCGCCGCGCTGCCATGCGGTGAGGCTGGCATCGCCGACAAAGACCAGGATGAGGCCGATGGAGAACGTGCCGAAGATCGTCAGGGGGTTCGGGACACCGCCAAGGAGCGTGACGGGTTCGCCGAGAAACGGGATGTGTCGGAGGCTCGGATCTCGACGTAGTTCACGTTCCCGACCACTACAAAATTGAGTAAGAGGTAAGCCCCACGCATGCCGGAGACGGTCCACGCGAGCCAGAGCCGCCCGGCACCGAGATAGAACCGTACGAACCAGACGATCGACACCAGCCAGAGAAACAGCGGAACTTGGTTCCAGCCGACCGCCGAGAGGAGCTCTCGAGGTGTTCCCGCGCGCATGATCAGCAGTTCACAGAATGCGCAGGCCCGTCGTCGACGCGGCCGTCACGGAAAAGAACAAGTGGGCCCACGCCGCGCGGTTCCTGTACCAGACGAGAAAGTAGATCACCGCCAGCGTGAGACAGGCCGACGCGATCATCGACCAGACCACGGTGACCCAACTCATGCGCGCGCCTACCAGTCCAACCGCATGCCGATTCGCAGCATGCGAGGCGCCGTGATCGCCGTCGGCCGCAACCAGGCGCCGCCCGAGCTGGTGGTCAGAGTCTGGACGGCGTTGGTGTTGAAGATGTTGTAGACGTCGAAGAATCCCATCACACGCACGGCGTTGATGCTGAACGTCTTCTCCGTGCGCAGGTCGACGATCGTGATGTTGGGTGTCCGGTTGGCCGTGATCGGCTCCGCCTTGATCGTGGCGTTCCCGTAGTTGAGCGTCCGCACGAAGGTGCGCGCGAAGGGTGTGCCGGACTGGTGCCGCAGGACGGGCACGACGCGGAAACCGCGCGGCAGGCTCAGCGTCCCGTTGACCTTCGCCTGCCATGTCCTGAACCGATCCTGGTTGCCCACGGAGTTGATGAGCGCGTTCGGTGTGAAATCGTTGCCCGTGCCGAGCGCGGCCTCGTGGCTCCAGGTGTGCGTGAAGCTCGCCAGGAGCGACCAGCCCGCAGCTCTGACGTTTCGTGGCCGTGATTTCCCACGTGTAGTAATCGCTGTCGGCCTGCGGGCAGGTTCGTGGTCAGGTTCACGGGCGGCGCGCCCAACGACTCGGCAGCCAGGTTGAATGCCTCAGTCGTCCCGCCGTCGTCGGCCGAACCAGGCTGGCCATCGGGTCCCGGATCGACAACGGTCGATCGGCACCGAGTACGCCTCGAGCGGCCGGCTGACGTTGATCGTGCCGTACGGCTGGCGCTTGGCGTTCAGCGACGACGCCGGTCCGCACGCCGAAGTCCGGCGCCACCTCGCGCTCGAGATACGGCGCTGGTCTGACGGACGTAGGTATTCTCGATGTCCGGGTCGAGCCTGGTGGACGCACTGCCGCCGGCCACCGAGATCAATCGCGCCTTCTTCGCCCGCGTCCCATCGGCCGTTCCCGTTGGCGTCGTTGGTCCAGAGGTGTGTGCGCGGCCAGCCCGGCGGGATTGGGATTGAACGCGGTCGTGAAGAGCGGCGCCGGGTAGACCCAGAATTTTCCGTAATGAAGCTTCAGCACGGTCTTGCCGTCGCCCGTCAGGTCGGCGCTCATGCCCAGCCGAGGGCCCCAGTTGTTGAACGTCAGGACCGGATTGATCGGCGGGGAAGGGCTGCCCGGCAGGTCCTTCCTGCGCGGGAAGGATGGGCTGGTAGCGATCCAGTCGTAGTCCCAGCGACAGCGTGACCCGGCGATTGACGCGCCACGTGTCGTCCACGAAACCGGCAGCCGTCGTCGAGGTCGTTCTTCGAGACATTCGTGCCCAACTGGATCTGCACCTGTGCCGGCACGCCGTTGTTGAGCATCGACACGCAGTTGCACGGGTTGCCGTACCCGGGGGTCGGCGTCACGACGCGGTCGCTCATGTACTCGCCGCCGATTCTGAACGTGTGGCTCCCGCCCCACCCGGTCTTGCAGGAAACTCACCGAGCCATTGACTTGCGGCCGGTCGATGAGCCGCTCCAGCGCCACCGCGCCGCCACTGACGGTGTTCGCGCCAACGTCCAGGATGCGCGGGGCGGTGCTCTTGAACTCGCTTTCCGTCGGAGTGATAGCCGCCGACGCGAGCTTCCACGTACAAGGCGTCGGTCACCGCCGCGTTGTATTCGCCCTTCCACACGGTCACTGGAAACACGAGGCTCGGCAGCGCATCGCCTGTCTGGAGCGGCTGGACCGTGCCGGCGGCGAAAGAAACTCGATTGCTTGAAGGTCTCGCGCTGCACGTAGCCGACGAGCTTCTGGCGTGGCGACAGCAGGTAGGTCATCTTGCCGGTGGCGACGTTCGCCCTAAGCTCGGCCGCGGTGTCGAGCAGCCACGGGATATCGCTGCGTCGACCGCGCCGGAGCGATACGCGCCGTACCACCACGCGGTGTTCTTCTTCAGATACCCGCCCATATCCGCGGTGAAGTCGTGGAAGCGCTGCAGCCGGTTCACGTCGCGCGACGTCCAGACCTGGTCCGCCGGCCACGCCGCTCGCGATCTGCGCGCCGTCGATGTTGGTGGCCTGCCATCGCGTCGTTCTGGAAATCCGCGTACAGGCTGCCGTGATAGGCGTTGCCGCCGGACTTGCTCACGTACTGGCCAGCGTGCCGGGAACGGGCATGGCGGCCGATTGTCCGACGGCCTTGATCGCAATCTCCGCAAAGGACGCGAAGTCCGCCAGGTAGTTGTCTTGGGGCCGTTGGCGCCGCCAACCCGAATGCCTTCGACCTCGTTGCGGTTAATGCCGGTCGTCGCCCGCAGACCGTAGGCGGTGTATTCCTGCAGGGAGAGGGCGCTGTTGCCGCCGACGTCCATCTTCAACATCGCGACGCCAGGCGTGTTGGCGAGCACCGCGAAGATGTCGCGTGCGCCAGGCAGGCTCGCGAGCCTCTCGCGTCGAAAGAGGTCGCCACGGCGGTGGACGAGATGTCGACCACGGGCGGCGCCGCTGACGGTCACGAGATCGCTCACGGTGCCAAGGCTCAGCTCCACGTTGACCGTCGCCGTGAAGCCGAGGCAACCTGGATACCTTCACGGATCGACCGTGGCGAATCCAGCCCGCTCGAAGGTGAGCGTGTGGTCGCCTGGCGGGACGGCCGAGAAGCTGTATGCGCCCGTGTCCCCGGTGACGGTCGTCTGCTCCGCGATCAACGACGTGCCCGAAAGGCGGACCGTCACCCCGGGATGACGGCTTTCGTGCTGTCGGTGACGACGCCGTTGACGGCGCCGGTCGTCGCCGTGACCGTCTGTGCCGCGGCGGCCTCGGTGACGAAGGTCACGAGACAGAGAGCCAGACAAATGGGACCAAGGGCGGCCGCTGCACGGTGCGGACGAACACTGAATTGAAGCATCAGCCGGAACGGTTCGCCCCGCCGCCCGGGAATCGTGACGGCCCCGCGATTGTAATGCGGGGGCGGTTCCGGGTTCATGGGGCCGGGTTTCTGGTTCTGGTTCAGGGTTTCGGTCTGGTTCAGGGTTTCGGCAGGTTTGGAACCCTAACCCATGAACCCTGAACCAGAACCCGAAACCATGGACCCGAAACCCGGAACCGCGTTCACCGCCTGTTGTGACCCCTCACCGACCATCGTGGCCACAGCAGCCTGTGCGCACGACCAGTAGTGACCGGTTTCCGGCTGGCGTCACACGTCGCTGGCCCGATTGATGCAGGGCTCCGGCCACACCCATGCCGAACTGGATCCCCACCATCTTTCAGGCACACCCGGAGATCGCGTTTTTTCTGGTGCTCGGCTTTGGGTATTTGCTGGGCAAAATCGCGCTCGGCGGCTTCAAGCTCGGCGCCGTCACCGGCACGCTGCTCGCGGGGGTCGTCGTCGGTCAGCTGGAGATCACAATCTCCGACGACGTCAAGCAGTGCTTTTTCCTGTTGTTCCTGTTCGCGATCGGTTTTCGAACGGGACCTGCGTTCTTCCGTGGACTGCGGAGCGACGGACTCGCGCACGCCGCGCTTGCCGCGATCGTCGCCACCACGGGCCTCATCGCCGGGTATGTCGTGGCCGGCCTCTTCGGGTATGACCCAGGCACGGCCGCGGGCCTCATTGCCGGTTCGCTGACCGAGTCGGCGACGATCGGCACGGCCATGGAAGCGATTGCCTCGTCTGGCGCCTCCGAAGCGACGCAGGCGGCCTGGACCAACAACATTCCGGTGGCGTTCGCCGTCACCTACCTGGTCGGCGTGATGGGGGCGGCGTGGGTGCTCGCGCAGCTCGCGCCGAAGCTGATGGGCGTGGACCTCGTGGAGGAATGCCGCAAGCTCGAGGAACAGATGCGCGGCGGCGCGGCGGCCCAGAGCTCGGTGCGGCGCGACGTGGAAGTCCGCGGCTATGCGATCGACCCCGGCTCGGTCTGGATCGGCCGGGCGGTGGCCGACCTCGAAGCCTCGACGGCCGGGCAGCGGATCTTCGTCGAACGCCTCCGCCGGAACGGAGAGCTGGTCGAGGGCACCGGCGCGATCGGGAAACTGAGGGTCGGCGACATCCTCGCGATCTCCGGACGGAGGGAGGTGCTGGTCGGCATCCTCGAGGCGCCGACGAGCGGCCTGCGCGAAGTGGACGACCGCGATCTGCTGGACTTTCCTGGTGACCTTGTCGACGTCGTCGTCACGAACGCCGCCATCGACGGTCAGTCGCTCCGGGAGCTCGGCAAGGCCGAGGCGGCGCGCGGGGTCTTTCTGCGCCGTCTCACGCGCGCCGGCACGCCGGTGGTGGCGCTCCCGGACACCGTGGTGCACCGCGGCGATGTCGTCACGCTGGTCGGCACGGCCGCCGGCGTCGCGCGCGCCATCGAGCACATTGGCGTCGCGGACCGCGCCACCGACGTCACCGACATGACGGCCGTCGCCACGGCGATCGTCGCCGGCGCGCTGATTGGTCTGCCGGCGCTGTACGTTGGCGGCGTCGAGATTGGACTCAGTCTTCCTGTCGGCGTGCTCCTGGGCGGGCTCGTCTGCGGCTGGCTGCGATCGGTGAGACCGACGCTCCTCGGCCGCGTTCCGAGCGCCACGCTGTGGGTCTTCGAATCGATTGGGCTTGCCGGATTTGTTGCGGTGGTCGGGCTGAACGCCGGACCGGACTTCGTGCAGGGGCTGAAGACCAGCGGCGTCTCACTCCTCGCCGCGGGCGCCATCACCGTCACCACCGCACTCCTCGTGGGCGTGATCGTCGGCCGCTGGGTGTTCAAGATGCATCCGGGCGTCCTGCTCGGCGTCTGCGCGGGTGGCTGCACGGCAACGCCGGCGCTGGCGGCCGTGCAAGAAGCGGCCAAAAGTGCCATCCCGTCGATCGGGTACGGCGTCGCGTACGCCGTGGGCAACGTCCTGTTGGCAATCTGGGGCACGGTGATCGTGGCGCTCCTCAAATGAACGAGCGGCATTCCGAGGTAAGCAATGGGGATCTGGACCTGGTTCGTCGCGACCCTGCACGCGTACCCTGAGCTCGCGCCGTTCCTGGCGCTCGCCATTGGCTTCTGGATCGGACCGAAGAAAATCGCCGGCTTCAGCCTGGGCTCGGTCACCGCGACGCTGCTCGTGGCCGTGGCCATCGGCCAGCTCCAGATCGTGGTGCCCGGCCCGATCAAGTCCACGTTCTTCCTGATGTTCCTGTTCGCCGTCGGCTACGGGGTGGGCCCGCAGTTCTTCGCGGGCATCAGCAAGGACGGTCCGAAGCAGATCCTCTTCTCGCTCGTCGTGCTCGCGCTCTGCCTGCTCGTGCCGTTGGTGTGCGCGACGGTCGCGGGGCTGGATCTCGGCTATGCCGTCGGACTCTACGCCGGGTCGCAGACCATCTCCGCGTCGATCGGTGTCGCCACGGACCAGATCAACCAGCTGGGTCTTCCGCCGGACCAGACCAAGGCGTACATGGACGCGATTCCGATTGGCTACGCCGTCACGTACATCTTCGGCACGATTGGATCGGCCATCGTCCTGGCGCAGCTCGGGCCGAAGCTGCTCGGCATCGACCTGGCCGCCGCGTGCGCCGACTACGAGAAGCAGATGGGCGGCGGGAGCGTCAGCCACGACGCGGGCGTGTTCTCCGCCTATCGCCGCCTGGCGCTTCGTGCCTACAAGATTGACGCGACGAGTGCGCTGACGGGAAAACCCGTTCGTGAGTTGTTCCCGGGCATGCGCATCTTCGTGGAGCGGATTCGCCGCGGAGACGCCATCATCGAGGCCGACGCCGACAGCGTGCTGCAGCCGGGCGACATCGTCGCGATCTCAGGCCCTCTGAAAGATCTGGTCGAGAAGGTCGAGCAGGTTGTGCCCGAAGTCGAGGACCGCGCAGTGCTCGACGTGCCCGTCACGGTCGTCGACGTCTTCGTGCGCAGCAAGGCCGTGAACGGCCAGACGGTGCGGCAACTGGCGGAGGAGTCGTTCACGCGGGGCATCTACCTCAGATCCATCACGCGCAACATGGTCGAGCTGCCGATCCTGCCGGAGACCGAGATCCTGCGAGGCGACATCCTGTCGGTCGCCGGTAGCACGCGCCATATGGACAGGTTCGTGGCGACGGTCGGCTCCGCGGATCGCCCGGTGCAGAGCACCGATCTCGCCGTGGTCGCTGCTGGCATCGTGATCGGCGGCCTCGTCGGCGCCATCAGTCTCACGTGGCGCGGCCTGCCGATCAGCTTGTCCACGTCCGGCGGCGCGCTGCTGGCCGGCCTGCTCCTCGGGTACTGGCGGACGGTACGCCCGACCTTCGGCAACATTCCCGGACCGGCGCTCTGGCTGATGAACACGCTCGGCCTCAACGTCTTCATTGCCATCGTCGGCATCAACGCGGGGCCGGGATTCGTCGCGGGCCTGCAGCAGGTCGGCCTCAGCCTGTTTCTGTGGGGCATCGTCGCGACGTCAATTCCGCTCATCGCCGCGGTGCTGATCGGCCACTATGTCTTCCGGTTCCACCCCGCGCTTCTCTTTGGCATCTGCGCCGGCGTGCGGACGACGACCGCGGCGCTCGGGATGATTCAGGAGGCGGCGCGAAGCAAGGTGCCGGCGCTGGGCTACGGCATGCCGTACGCCGTCGGGAATACCTTGCTCACGATCTTCGGCCTCGTGATGGTGTTGTTGATGGTCGGTGGAGCCCAATAGATGTACATGCGACCATGAGCTCCACCAGCGCTATCGCGGCGCTTCTCGAACAACGTCATCAGGCGCGGGCGGCGCGCGACGTCCAGCGGCTGGTGGCGCTCTATGCGGAGGACTGCACGGTCGAAACCCAGGTCGCGGGGACGCTCAAGGGGCGCGCGGCGGTTGCGGCCGCCGAGTTGGAGCTCTTCGCGACGTTCCCGGATGTGGCCACCGAGATCGACGAGACCACCATCATGGGCAACCGTGCGTTCGAGACCGGCACGATCTCTGGCACCGACGAAGGGGGTGCCTACGCGCGCCCCGGCACGCACCTTCGGTTTCCCTTTTTGCTGATGTCCACCGTTGACGACGGGAGGATTGTCTCGGAGCGCCGGATCTGGAATTTTCGCGGGTTGCTCCTCGATCGCGTCCAGGAGGATCTCAACACGGCCGCGAAGATCCAGCAGTTGCTCCTCCCGCAGGGCCACTTCACGCGTCCCGGGTTCGAGATGGCCGCGGCGTCACTGCCGTGCAAGGCCATCGGCGGAGACTTCTTCGACTACTTCGAATTACCTGACCATACGTTTGCGCTCACGCTCGGAGACATCGCGGGCAAGGGACCACCGGCGGCGCTCCTCAGCGCATCGCTTCAGGCGATTCTTGCGGTCGGTCCGAAAGAGGGCGGCCCTGCGGCCACGCTCGCGCTCGCCAACCAGTCCATGTTGCGCCGGCCGGTTCCGGCGCGATATGCGACGGTGTTCTACGCGTCAATCACCCCTGATGGACGGCTGACCTACTCGAACGCCGGACATCTGCCGCCGCTCCTGATCGGCCGATCGGGCCGGCGCTGGTTGGATCGCGGCGGCATGGTGGTCGGCCTCTTCGAACTGGCGGCGTTCGAAGAGGAAACGGTGCAGCTGCAGGACGGCGATCGGCTGATCGTCTTCAGTGACGGCGTCACCGAGGCCGTCAACACCAAGCGGGGAAGAGTTCGGCGAAGAGCGGCTCGCCGCCTGCGTGGAAGATCTCGGGCATCTCTCCCCAGCCGATCAGGTCGCTCGCATCATGGATGCCGTGCAGACCTTCGCGAGCGGGCGCCCGTCAGGCCGACGACATCACGGCGCTCGTGCTGTCGTATTCGCCCAAGCAAAACTGACGCAGACAAAACTGCTCGGGGGAGTTTTACGTTTTACGTAAAACTCCCCCGAGCAGTTTTGGTCTGGTGGAAGTGCGCCGCCGAGGGCTTGCGGCCCCCGGCGGTCAGGTGGTGTTCGGTCAGTACTCCGAGAACATCTTCTGGATTTGCAGCGGGTCCTTCGTCTTGGTCAGCGCGAGCTGCAGCAGGACGCGCGCCTTGCCGGGAGTGAGCTCCTCCGACGCGACGAAACCCATCTTGTCGTCGTTCACTTCGTTGTTCCGCAGCACGATGCCCGAAGCCAGCCGTGTGCTGCGGACGACCGCCACCCCTGCCTTGGCCGCCTTGGCCAGCGTCTCGAGCGCGGGAGCTGGTCATGTTGCCGTCGCCGACGCCGGCCACCACGATGCCCTTTGCGCCGTTCTTGATGGCGGCGTCAATCAGGTCGGCGCTCATGTTGGCGTGCGCGTAGATGATGTCGACGCGCGGCAGTGTCGTCAGGTTGTCCACCGAAAACTCGGACGTGTTGCCGAGCTTCTTGTCCATCCGCTGGAACCACTCGACGGTGCCGGTGTGCACGACGCCCGCCGGCCCGCGGTTCAGGCTGCGGAACGTCTGCACGCTCGTGGTGTCGGTCTTCACGACGTTACGCGCGTAGTGGATTTCGTCGTTCAGCGAGATGAGCGTACCGCGGCCCTTGGCTTCCGGACTGCCCGCCACGGCCGCGCCATTGTAGATGTTGGCCGGGCCGTCGGCGCTCACCGCCGTGGCCGGGCGCATCGACCCCACCATGACGACGGGCTTGTCGCTCTTGGTGACGAGGCTCAGGAAGTAGCCGGTTTCTTCGAGCGTGTCCGTGCCGTGCGTGATCAGCACGGCGTCGGTCTCGCGCCGACGCGAGCACCTCGTTGAGCCGCTTCGCGAGCTTCAGCCAGACCTCGTCGTTCATGTCCTGGCTGCCGATGTTGGCGACCTGCTCGCCCGTCATCACGGCGAGCTTCTCGAGGTTCGGCACCGCTTTCAAGAGCGAGTTGATGTCGTAGGCGCCGGACTTGTAGCCGTAGTCCCCCGGGTTCGCCTGCGCCCCCGCGATCGTGCCTCCCGTCGCGAGGACGTGGATACGCGGCAGCTTCGCCTGCGCGGCGAGCGCAAGACTGGTCGCCGCGACCGCCGCGACGACGAGCTGACTTCACGATGGTATGCCTCATGACTACTTCTCCTTAGGTTGCGAAATGGCGGCGGCGCCGTGGCCTGGTCGCTTCGTACATGGCCCGATAGTTCCTGGCGACCGCACGCACGGCCCTGCCGATGTCGTCGTACACGTCGTCGTCCAGATTGGCGAATGAGACGCGCACCGACCAGTTCGGTGCGTCGAACCCGCTTCCGTTCAGCAGCACGATGCCGTGGTCTTCGGCGAGCCGGAACACGATGTCCAGCGGATGCACGTTCGCCTTCATCCACTCCACGATGTCCTCGCCCACGTACTTCCGGGCAAAGAACTCGAAGTCGATCAGGCCGTAGTAGTGGTCGTGCTGCGCGTTGGCCGGCACATCCAGCTCGAGTCCCTCGAGGGTCGCCACCACCCGCTTGCGCACGATCTCCATGCAGGCCTTCTGGTAGCGCTTGTCTTTGTCCATCAGCTCGTACACCGAGAACAGCGCCATCATCACCTGCTGCGGCAACGACAGACCGGCGGTGTGGTTCAGCGCCACATCGCGGCTGTCGGCGACGATGCGGTCGATGAACTTGACGTTGCGCGGCTGGAGCGAAATCGCACCGTAGCGCTTGTCGAGCGTCTTCTGCAGGGGCTCCGGGTGCTTCGCGATCAGCTTCTCGAACAGGTTGTCCTCGTGCACGGCGATCACGCCCAGCCGCCAGCCCGTGCAGCCGAAGTACTTGCTGTACGAGTAGACGCCGATCGTGTTGTACGGGAAATGCGCCGAGCAAAGACCTGAACCCCGGCACGAAGGTGCCGTACACGTCGTCGGTCAGCAGGATCAGGTCCGGCTTCTTGGCCAGGATGGCGCCGATCTTCCGAATGCTCTCGTCGTTCAGCGCGACGGCGCTGGGATTCCCGGGATTGACGACGAAGAACGCCTTGACCGCCGGATCGAGCAGCTTGGCGAGTTCGGCGTCGTCGAACTGGAACCTGGTTCTCCTGCTTCGCCTGAACGTTGACGATCTTGAGGTCGTAGTCCTCGAGGTGCGGCATCTCGAGGTAGGGCGTGAAGATCGGCGTGGCGAGCGCGATCGTGTCGCCCGCGTTCAGCAGGCGATTGGTCTTCAGCGACTTGAAGAGGTAGCACATCGCCGCGGTGCCGCCTTCCACGGCGTACAGCTCGAACGTGCCCTTCGGTCTGGGCGACCCGCACATCGCCCATTGCAGGTATTCGTGCACGATGCGCTCGTTGTGGACGAGCATGCGATCGGGCACCGGGTAGTTGTCGCCGATGATGGAGTCAACGAGCTCGTGGACGAACGTGTCGGCGTCGAAACTGAATTCCTTGACGGCCCATGGGACCATCGCGGTGAGGAACGAGGCGCCCGGCATGTCCGCGTGTTCGTGCAGCCAGGCGGCCATCCGATCGGCGCTGCCGCGCGCGCGCGGCATGCCTCCCACGCCTGGCGGCAGGTCCAGCACCCGTTTGCTCTCGGTGATGGCGAACTGCCCCAGGAGAAAGAAGGCCTCTCGCGGTTCCGTGGCAATCCAGTTTGGATTGCCACGGCCCGCGTTGAGGTAGGTGACCGCCGATGTGGCGGCGCTCTTGTTCGCCGCTTTGGACAGGAAGTCCTTGATCTCGAACGGACTGAGCTTCTCGTATTCCCGCAGTTTCACAACGTCCATGTTCGTGTCCTTTGGTCCTACCGCGGACGCGGGGCGAGCGGATTGCCGCCGAGCGCGTTGGAGATATCGGCGATGGCTCGCTGCGCCCGGACGCTGTTGCCAGCTTCATCGAGCGGCGGTGACACCACGGCGATGCCGAACTTGCCGGGCGATACCGCGATGATGCCGCCGCCGACACCGCTCTTGGCCGGGAGCCCGGTCTTGTAGAGCCACTTGCCGGAGTCGTCGTAGAGACCGGCCGTCGCCATGACGGCCAGAATCTCGGGCACGTTCTCTGTCTTGACGACTTGCTTGCCGGTGACCGGGTTCTTGCCGCCGTTGGCGAGCGTGGCCGCCATCGTCGCGAGGTCCTTGGCGTTCACGCCAATCGCGCACTGCTCGGTGTAGATGTCGGTCGCCCGCAGCGGCTCCGCTTTGATGTGACCGTAGGCGAACATGAGCATCGAGATCGCCTGGTTGCGCTGGTTGGTGTCGGCCTCGGACTTGAAGATGTCCTGCTGCACCGACAACTGCCGGCCCGCGAAGTCGCTGTGGATGCGTGAGGATCTTCTTCCAGATCTCGTCGCGGTTCGCGCCGGTGACCATGCTGGTCGCGGTGATCGCGCCGGGGTTGACCATGGCGTTCATTTCGGCGCCCCTGTACTGCTCAACCGCGACGATCGAGTTGAACACCTGGCCGGTGGCATCCACGCCCATGTTGGCCGGGATGGCGTCCACGCCGGACTCTTCCATCACGAGCGCCATCGTGAAGACTTTGGAGATCGACTGGATCGATACCTCGGTCTTGATGTCGCCCAGGCTGTAGACCTTGCCGTCGACGGTGACGAGCGAGATCCCGTAGACCTTGGGGTCAACCTTGGCGAGCGCCGGAATGTAGTCGGCGTTCTTGCCTTCCGTGATGTTCTGGTACTTCGTGAGCGCGGCCTTGAGCGCCGCATCGACTTCGGCGGCCGTCTGCGCGCGCACATTGGTGGTGACTGCCGGCATCGTCGCCAGGACGAGCCCTGCCGCGAACGCAGCTCGAAATATCGTCTTCACCATATCTAGCCTCCAACCTTGTACCAGAAGTTGTATTTGAACGAGAACTGCATCTTGAGGCCGTCGCTGTGGAAGTCGTCCGAGAAATTCTCGCGACGGCCCCATTGCAGTTCGCCTCCGACCATGACGTTCGGCACCGGGCTAGTAGAGCAGGTTGCCGAGCATGTACTGGCCGGCCTTGTAGGCGTTCGGCGCCTGTGCCGTCGCTGTTGTCGATGTCCGTTCGCGAGTACCCGAACGTGCTGCTGAATTTCTCGTTCCAGGTGTGATCGATGAACGCGACGAGCCCGATGATCGGGAGCGCCACGCCGCGAATCGGCGCGGTGGGGTTGCCGAAGTCGTTCTCGATGCCGATGTCGACCGGCGCGTCGTTCCAGTAGTTCTGGATACCCTCGCCGAACGCGAACTGCAGCCGGATGACGTCGCTGTCGCTCGGCCTTGACGTTCGAGCTGAGATTGATGCCCCAGCCGGTCGCGCCGTCTGAGAAGTCGAACTCGTCGTCGACGGTGTCGTCCCACTTGATGAGCCTGAGCATTCCGGCCGCGCGCAGATAGCCCCAGTCCATGGTCGTGTTTGTAGGACGGCGGAGACATCGGGCATCGGGAACCGGCCCTGGATGCCATCCAGCTCGACGCGGTCCTCATAGACGCCCTGGTCGCCGCTCGCGCCGGGCCGCTCGAGGGCCAGCGTCAGGCTGTTCGCTCCCTGGATCGGCATCCAGCGAAACTGCACGTTACGGAAGAACACCATGCCGGTCGGTCCCCAGTACTCGAGCGAGTTCGGGAACACGTCGGGATCCATGAACGGGCTCCACGTCTGTCCCGCACCGAACTGACCGAGCTCGCCATAGGCGTGACGCAGGCGGAACGTCGTCTGTCCCTCATCGACACCGGTGCCAAAGAGCTCGAACTCGAAGGTCGTCTTGAGGTCGCCGAGAGACGTCGGCGTCGTGGCTCGGACGCCGAGGCGGCTCTGCCGCACGCCGGCGAACGTGCTGTGGTCGCGGCCGAACTCGTTCTCGAACGACGGCAGCCTGGTGACGCGCAGCGTGTCGGACCAGTTCGGGTGGATCTGTTTGAAGTCGTGGCCGATGTCGAGCATCGCGAATCCGTAGATCTCGAAGCTCGGCGCGGTCGGCGCCTGTGCCTGCATCGACGCCCCGGCTGTCGCCGTCGGCGCGGTCGCCACGTTCTGCGCGCGTGCCGTCGTAGGTGCGCTTGCCAGCAGCAACGCGGCTGGAAGCCAGACAGTACCAGCCCACCGGTACATCTGTTGAAGTCTCATGTGCCAATCTCCTCTTGTTTGCATTAGTGCGTTCATTTCACGTTCGCTTTCTCCCACGCCCGGACGCGTCGTCGTCCTTCGTCGAACAGTCGCTCATAGTTCCCGAGTCGAACTTTCTGGCTGGCCTCCGGCGTCAGTGCCCGCCACAACGGCGCATACATGTCGTAGACCGCGAAATATGGCGGCGCACCGGCCGGCGCGACGGTGTCGGAACCGAACAGGAAGCGGTCCGGGAACCGGTTCAGGATCGCGGCCGCTCGTGCCGTGGCTTCCGGACGTCGCGACCACGTACTTGGCGACCTCATCCCACGAGATGTCGAAGGAGACGTGGGCCAGCGCCGGATCGGTCAGCATCGATTCGACGATGGCCAGATGCGCCGGGCTGCGCTCGGTGGCCGCGGCGGATGTCTGCACGGGATGGACGACGCGGCCAAGACCCACGTGCGCCCAGATGATCGACGCCTTCGGGTGGCGCTTGAGCAACGCCTTCATCTGGCTCAGGTAGACCGGCTCGGCGTCCGGCTTCGCGAAAGGCATGTCGATGTCGCTGTGGAGGATCACGACCAGGCCGGACTCGGCAGCGAAATCGAGCACACGATCGAGAGCCGGGTTGGTCAGGCTGGCCGTTTCGCCCGACACTTTCGCCGACACGAACTCCTTGTGGATGCTGAATTCACCGATTCCCGTGAAGACGCCAGGGAACGTCGTGAGCACCCGGCGAATGTGATCCACGGCGTACATGTCCGCCGGATTGAAGCCGGTGATCATCGGATCGAACCGAGCCTGCTGCTCGGTCGACAGCGACCGGTACGCGATCGCGATGTACGCGTCGGTGAACGAGTAGTAGTAGAGCGGCGCGTCGGTCTGCAGGTAGTACGTGGGTGCGAACTCTCCAGAGTTTGCGTACGACCACTGCTGCTGTAGCGGAATCCCGAAGAGCGTCGAGCGACCCACCCGCGTGCCCATGATCGTGAGGAAGTCACGGACGTCGATGCCGCGCTGGATGTAGTTCGTCAGGTGGAAGTGTGAATCGTTGAATTGGTCTGCGCCGCCGGACGTGGCGGCTGGGGCCTGCTGGGCCAGCGGACTCGACTGGCCCATGGCAAGAGCCAGCCCAGCACACAGAATCGCCGGAGCCGCCGAGCGAAAAATCGTTGAGGCCGTCATATGGTTCTTCGCTTGAATCGACAGGGAGCCACGGTTTGTGGCGTGCTATCCGCGGGTTGTCCAGCAACCGGCGAAGGGGCTGCAGCAGTCGTCGTCGCTGCGGATTGCACTGAGACGACCTGCGGAAGCGGGGTCTGCGCAAGGCCCGGCTCGGCGAACAGAACCACAGCGCCGAGAGCCATCGCGCCCAAGTAAGGCCGGCACGACACACGGAGATTGGTGAACAGGCGGTCGGCGTGCGTCGCAGGTGTAGCCATCGATGGGCGATTGAGGCAAGAGGGGTGCCACCCGACAGGCCGGGCGACCCCGTCCATACGCTGTCAAATCGTGGTTTGTGTCGGATCGAACCGCCAGCAGGGTTCACCGCAGGCTGTGATCCCTCACGGGCTGTCGTGGCCGCTGCGCTTTGTGACAACCGGTCGTGACGGTGCCCCCTGCGGTCACGCGCCGACGGCGCGATCTCATTTGAAGAGCCGCACGATGGCGATACCTGCGCCAAATCAAGGCTCGGAACAACGCGCGAGGTCATCGCGCGACAAAAGCCTCGAGCTTGGACGCCGACCGTTGCTCTTTCTCTGACACTTCGAGCATCGCTGGCCCGATTGATGCAGGGCTGGCCACACCTATGCCGGACTGGCTCCCCACCATCTTTCAGGCACACCCGGAGATCGCGTTTTTTCTAGTGCTCGGCTTTGGGTACTTGCTGGGCAAAATCGCGCTCGGCGGCTTCAAGCTCGGCGCCGTCACCGGCACGCTGCTCGCGGGGGTCGTCGTCGGTCAGCTGGAAATCATAATCTCCGACGACGTCAAGCAGTGCTTTTTCCTGTTGTTCCTGTTCGCGATCGGTTTTCGAACAGGACCGGCGTTCTTCCGTGGACTGCGGAGCGACGGACTTGCGCACGCCGCGCTTGCCGCGATCGTCGCCACCACGGGCCTCATCGCAGGGTATGTCGTCGCCGGCCTCTTCGGCTACGACCCAGGCACGGCCGCGGGCCTCATTGCCGGTTCGTTGACCGAGTCGGCGACGATCGGCACGGCGATGGAAGCGATTACCTCGTCTGGCGCCTCCGAAGCGACTCAGGCGGCCTGGACCAACAATATTCCAGTGGCGTTCGCCGTCACCTACCTGGTCGGCGTGATGGGGGCGGCGTGGGTGCTCGCGCAGCTCGCGCCGAAGCTGATGGGCGTGGACCTCGTGGAGGAATGCCGCCAGCTCGAGGAACAGATGCGCGGCGGCGCCGCGGCCCAGAGCTCGGTGCGGCGCGACGTGGAAGTCCGCGGCTATGCGATCGACCCCGGCTCGGTCTGGATCGGCCGGGCGGTGGCCGACCTCGAAGCCTCGACGGCCGGGCAGCGGATCTTCGTCGAACGCCTCCGCCGGAACGGAGAGCTGGTCGAGGGTACCGGCTCAATCGGGAAATTGAGGGTCGGCGACATCGTGGCGATCTCCGGGCGGAGGGAGGTGCTGGTCGGCGTCCTCGAGGCGCCGACGAGCGGCCTGCGCGAAGTGGACGACCGCGATCTGCTGGACTTTCCTGGTGACCTTGTCGACGTCGTCGTCACGAACGCCGCCATCGACGGTCAGTCGCTCCGGGAGCTCGGAAAGGCCGAAGCGGCGCGGGGGGTCTTTCTGCGCCGGCTCACGCGCGCCGGCACGCCGGTGGTGGCGCTCCCGGACACCGTGGTGCACCGCGGCGATGTCGTCACGCTGGTTGGCACCGCCGCCGGCATCGCGCGCGCGATCGAGCACATTGGCGTCGCGGACCGCGCCACCGACGTCACCGACATGACGGCCGTCGCCACGGCGATCGTCGCCGGCGCGCTGATTGGTCTGCCGGCGCTGTACGTTGGCGGCGTCGAGATTGGACTCAGTCTTCCTGTCGGCGTGCTCCTGGGCGGGCTCGTCTGCGGCTGGCTGCGATCGGTGAAACCGACGCTCCTCGGCCGGATTCCCAGCGCCACGTTGTGGGTCTTCGAATCGATTGGGCTTGCCGGATTTGTGGCGGTGGTCGGGCTGAACGCCGGACCCGACTTTGTGGAGGGGCTGAAGACCAGCGGCGTCTCACTCCTCGCCGCGGGCGCCATCACCGTGACTACCGCACTCCTCGTGGGCGTGATCGTCGGCCGCTGGGTGTTCAAGATGCATCCGGGCGTCCTACTGGGCGTCTGCGCAGGTGGCTGCACGGCAACGCCGGCGCTGGCGGCCGTGCAAGAAGCGGCCAAAAGTGCCATCCCGTCGATCGGGTACGGCGTCGCGTACGCCGTAGGCAACGTCCTGTTGGCGATTTGGGGCACGGTGATCGTGGCGCTCCTTAAATGAACGAGCGGAATTCCGAGAGATGAGTTGTGGGCATCTGGACCTGGTTCGTCGCGACACTGTACGCGTATCCTGAGCTCGCGCCGTTCCTGGCGCTCGCCATTGGTTTCTGGATCGGACCAAAGAAAATCGCCGGGTTCAGCCTGGGCTCGGTCACCGCGACACTGCTCGTGGCCGTGGCCATCGGCCAGCTCCAGATCGTGGTGCCCGGCCCGATCAAGTCCACGTTCTTCCTGATGTTCCTGTTCGCCGTCGGCTACGGGGTGGGCCCGCAGTTCTTCGCGGGCATCAGCAAGGACGGTCCGAAGCAGATCCTGTTCTCGCTCGTCGTGCTCGCGCTCTGCCTGCTCGTGCCGTTGCTTTGCGCGAATCTCGCCGGGTTGGATCTCGGCTATGCCGTCGGACTCTACGCCGGGTCGCAGACCATCTCCGCGTCGATCGGTGTCGCCACGGACCAGATCAACCAGCTGGGTCTTCCGCCGGATCAGACCAAGGCGTACGTGGACGCGATTCCGATTGGCTACGCCGTCACGTACATCTTCGGCACGATCGGATCGGCCATTATCCTCGCGCAGCTCGGGCCGAAGCTGCTCGGCATCGACCTGGCCGCCGCGTGCGCCGACTACGAGAAGCAGATGGGCGGCGGGAGCGTCGGCCACGACGCGGGCGTGTTCTCCGCCTATCGCCGCCTGGCGCTTCGAGCCTACAAGATTGACGCGACGAGTGCGCTCACGGGAAAACCCGTCCGCGAGTTGTTCCCGGGCATGCGCATCTTCGTGGAGCGGATTCGCCGCGGAGACGTCCTCATCGAGGCCGACGCCGACAGCGTGCTGCAGCCGGGCGACATCGTCGCGATCTCAGGCCCTCTGAAAGATCTGGTCGAGAAGGTCGAGCAGGTTGTGCCCGAAGTCGAGGACCGCGCGGTGCTCGACATGCCCGCCACAATCGTGGACGTCTTCGTGCGCAGCAAAGCCGTGAACGGCCAGACGCTGCGGCAGCTGGCGGACGAGCCGTACACGCGGGGCGTCTACCTCAAGTCCATCACGCGCAACATGGTCGAGCTGCCGATCCTGCCGGAGACCGAGATCCTGCGAGGCGACATCCTGACGGTCGGCGGCAGCACGCGCCACGTGGACGCATTCGTGGCGAAGGCTGGCTACGCGGATCGCCCCGTTCAGAGCACCGATCTCGCCGTGGTCGCCGCTGGCATCGTGATCGGCGGCCTCGTCGGCGCCGTCAGCCTCACGTGGCGCGGCCTGCCGATCAGCTTGTCCACGTCAGGCGGCGCGCTGCTGGCCGGCTTGCTTCTCGGGTACTTCCGGACGGTACACCCGACCTTCGGCAACATTCCCGGACCGGCGCTCTGGCTGATGAACACGCTCGGTCTGAACGTCTTCATTGCCATCGTGGGTATCAACGCGGGGCCGGGATTCGTCGCTGGGCTGCAGCAGGTCGGCCTCAGCCTGTTTCTGTGGGGCATCGTCGCGACGTCAATTCCGCTCATCGCCGCGGTGTTGATCGGCCACTATGTCTTCCGGTTCCACCCCGCGCTCCTCTTTGGCATCTGCGCCGGCGTGCGAACGACGACCGCGGCGCTCGGGATGATTCAGGAGGCGGCGCGAAGCAAGGTGCCGGCGCTGGGCTACGGCATGCCGTACACCGTGGGTAATACCTTGCTCACGATCTTCGGCCTCGTGATGGTGTTGTTGATGGTCGGTGGGGCCCAATAGAGTAGATGGTGCCATGAGCTCCACTGACGCGATCTCGGCGCTTCTCAACAACGTCATCAGGCGTGGGCGGCGCGCGATGTCCAGCGGTTTGCGGCGCTTTATGCCGAGGACTGCACAGTCGAAAGCCAGATCGTGGGCACGATCAAAGGGCGCGCGGCGGTCGCGGCCGCGGAGTCGGAACTTTTCGCGATGTTCCCGGATGTGGCCACGGAGATCGACGAGACCACCATCATGGGCAATCGCGCGTTCGTGACGGGGACGGTCTCTGGCACCGACGAAGGCGGCGCGTTCGCGAAGCCCGGCACGCACGTGCGGTTTCCGATGGTGCTGATGTGCACCGTGGCCGACGGGAAGATTGCGTCTGAGCGCCGGATCTGGAATTTTCGCGGGTTCCTCCTCGATCGCGTCCAGGACGATCTCAAAACGGCCGCGAATATCCAGCAGTTGCTCCTCCCGCAGGGTCGCTTCACGCGCCCCGGGTTCGAGATGGCCGCGGCGTCACTGCCGTGCAAGGCCATCGGCGGAGACTTCTTCGACTACTTCGATTTGCCTGATCACACGTTTGCGCTCACGCTCGGGGACATCGCGGGCAAGGGATCGCCGGCGGCGCTTCTGAGCGCATCGCTTCAGGCGATTCTTGCGGTCGGTCCGAAAGAGGGCGGCCCCGCGGCCACGCTCGCGCTCGCCAACCAGTCCATGCTGCGCCGGCCGGTTCCGGCGCGATACGCAACCGTGTTCTACGCGTCGATCACAACTGACGGACGCCTGACCTACTCGAACGCCGGACATCTGCCACCGCTCCTGATCGGCCGATCGGGCCGGCGCTGGCTGGATCGGGGCGGCATGGTGGTCGGCCTCTTCGAATTGGCGGCGTTCGAAGAGGAAACGGTGCAGCTGCAGGACGGCGACCGGCTGATCGTCTTCAGCGATGGCGTTACCGAGGCCGTCAACACCAAGGGGGAGGAGTTCGGCGAGGAGCGGCTCGCCGCGTACGTTGAAGACCTGGGGCATCTCTCACCAGCCGATCAAGTCGCGCGGATCATGGATGCCGTGCAGACGTTCGCAACGGGGGCCCGTCAGGCCGATGACATCACGGCGCTCGTGCTGTCGTATTCGCCCAAGGAACAGTGACGGCAGAGGTTCGCAGAGTCGCGTTCTTGAGTCTCGCGCGTCTGCCAGTTTCGCCACTCCGGCACGGAAGGCGTGGACCGAGCGTCCGAAACGTCGAATATATCTCGATTGACGTATCCTCGTTCTCAGGCCCTCGTGTACACGCGTTCGAACCCGAACCATCCCGCGCCTGCTGCTCGCTTGTCGTCCTGTCGTCGGTGGCGTTCAACGCCCCGGTACTCGACGCGCAGGCGCCGGCCGGCCTGGCGATGACGGAGCAGGATGCCAGGGCGTGGTTGAGCTTCCTGGCTTCGGACGCCTTGCAGGGCCGTGAAGTCTTCACCGAAGGCTACGGAATGGCGGCAACCTACGTGGCCGATCATCTCGCCTCCTGGGGCGTGAAACCGCTCGGTGACGAGGGCACGTTCCTCCAGAGCGTCAAGCAGCGCACGTACAAGGTCACCCGTCGCTCGTCACTGACCGTCCACGCCGGCGGCCGGTCGCAGACGTTTCGCCACGGCGACCACGTGAGTTTTCCGCTCGAGTCCGGAGGGTCGCAAAAACTCGAGTTCTCGAGCTTCGTGCTCGTCGCCGAGTCGCGACTGGCCGGCGCCACGGCCGCGGACATCGCCCGTCGTCAGGATCTTCGCGGCAAGCTGGTGGTCTATCTGCCCGAGCAGGCCAGGGTCGTCACTGCGCCGCGATGCGGCCGGCGAGGATCTCGACCTGCCGACGGTCATGGTGCGACGGCTTGGCGCCGCGGCCGGTCATGACGTTCATTCCCGAACCGCCGCCACGTCGCGACCGCGCGCGGGACCTCCGCGCAGTCCGGCGAGATCCAGACGTCCCAGCTCACGACCGTCGCTCGAGTGGACGGTCCCGTCGCGCCTTCGATCACCGCTGACGAGAGCGTGCTCGATCTGATCTTCAGCGGCGGGGGAGAGCCGTTCAGCGCGGTCAGAGCCCGCGCCAGCAAGGGTGAGCCCTCCCTGCCGTGGCCGGACCTGCGGTGACCGTGACGTTCACCGTGGACAACACGTTCGACGTGACGTCCACGCAACTGACCGAGAACGTCGTCGGCATGGTCGAAGGATCGGATCCCGCTGCTGAAGGACACGTACGTGATCTTCGGCGCGCACCTCGACCACGTCGGGTACGCGCGCGGGTCGGAGGCCAAGGGCAAAGTGAACAACCCGATCGCCGAGGACCGGATCTGGAACGGGGCAGACGACAACGGATCCGGATCGGTTGGCCTGCTGGGGCTCGCCCGGACCTTTGCGACCGGGCCGCGTCCGCGGCGATCGGTGGTGTTCGTCTGGCACGCCGGCGAGGAAGCGGACTTGATCGGGTCGCGTTACATGGTCGCGTTCCCGGTCGTGCCGCTCGACCGGGTGCAGGCCATGTTCAACATCGACATGATCGGCCGCAACCGGGACGACAGATCGTCGGAGCAGAACACGGTCTACGTGATCGGCGCGGATCGGATCAGCACGGACCTGCACAACGCGCTCATCGAGACGAACCGCGCGCTCGCGAGTCCGATGACGCTGAACTTCGAGTTCAACGATCCGGCCGACGTGGAGAGCTTCTACACGCGCAGCGATCACTACAGCTACGCCGTCGACGGGCATCCCGGTGGCGTTCTTCTTCTGCGGGACTCACGACGACTACCACGCGAACTCGGACACCGCCGACCGCATCCTCTATCCGAAGCTCATTCGCGTCGCGGATCTCATCTACCGCGTCGGTTTCAGGGTCGCTGATCGTCCCGAGAACCTCGAGCGCGACCGCCTCGGTCCCCGGGCCGGGCGTGATTTTTCGGCGCCTCTGCCGAAGCCTGCTCGATAGCCCGTTTAACTGCCACGATTGCTACAACTTAGGGCACTCGTCCCGCGCGGACTCGTCTAGGTGAAAATAAAGCGAAATATACCCACAAACCGTTCTATTTACGAGGTTTTTGGTTGATCCTGCGTGCAGGTTTGGTTAAAATCATGAGACGTTCCTGCTAGCAGAAAGCCAACCTAGAACGTCTTTCCTCAGTAGTCGGGGGGCACGTGGCATTTGAGATCGGCGACAAGGTCATCTACCCAAACCATGGGCTTGGTGTGATCGAACGGATCGAGACCAAGACCATCATGGGTACGACTTGCGGGTTTTATCAGCTCCGGATGGCGAACGAGACGACGGTCTTTGTGCCGGTCGATAACGTGGACGGCGTCGGTCTTCGCCGCGCGATCACCGACGATGAAGTCGAGCGCCTGTTCAGTCTGCTGGGCGACGGCAAGATCGACAACCATCAGAATTGGAAGGGCCGCTTCAAGGACAACTCCGACCGCATGCGGACGGGGTCGATCTACGACGTCGTCGAAGTGCTGAAGAGCCTGACGTTCCTGAGCAAGTCGAAGAGCCTGTCGTTCCGCGAGAAGCGGATGCTCGACCGCGCCAAGTTCCTGGTGGTCTCGGAGATCACGGAAGTGCTCGGCGAGAAGACGCCGCAGGTCGAGGTCAAGGTCGACTCGGCGCTCGAGCGGTGTTTTGCCGTCAAGGCTCGGAACGAGGCGCGCGCGAAGGCCGCAGTGCCGACCCGCGCGAAGTCAGCCGCGGCGGCACGTGTCGCGCCGCATCGGCGCGCCGCGCGGGCGTCCTAGCGCGCGACGACTCGACGCCGGCTCCGCCGCCGGGGCCTGACGCCTCCGTATGATTCTGGCTGCCCTCCGCACCGCGGCGGCTGCCGTCGTGGTTTCGCTTTGGGTGTTGATCGCGGGCCCGCCTGTCTTGCTCTGGACAATCCTGACAGGCCGGCCCGCGCTCTTGTACGCCACGGCCGGCCTTGGCGTGCGGATGGGGTTCGGCCTCGTCGGCATCCGGGTTCATCTCGCGGGCGTTGAGAATCTCCAGCGCGGCCCGGTCGTCTACGCCGCGAACCACAACAGCAACGTCGATTCGCCCGGCGATGTTCTACGCGCTCCGCAGCCTCTTTCCCGCGCGTGCGGGTGCTCTACAAGGCCGAGCTGCGTAAGCTGCCGGTGCTTGTCTGGGCCTTCGACGTGGCGGGCTTCGTGCCCGCTGCAGCGCGGCAATCGCGATCAGAGCTGGCACGCCGTGGATCGAGGCGGCCGAGCGCCGTACGCGAGGGCAATGCGTTCTTCATGTTTCCGGAGGGCACCCGCAGCCGGACGGGCGAGCTGCTGCCGTTCAAGAAGGGCGGCTTCGTGATGGCGATCAAGGCGCAGGCCCCGATCGTGCCCGTGGTCGTCACCGGCGGCCGGAAGGCGATGCGGAAGGGCAGCTCCGCTCATCTGGCCAACGACGGTCACGGTGCGTTTCCTTCCGGCAATCTCGACGGCCGGTTTCTCGTACGAAGATCGTGATCGCGTCATCGCGCGCGTTCGGAACGTGATGGAAGCGGAATTGGCCGAGGCAAATTGACGAACCCGATGAAGATGACGTGAGCCAGGTTCCTGGACCTGTCGCACCGTGCACCTGTCGTACCCGTCGTACCTGTCGTAGTATCTTGCGCTTGTGACGGAACGGAACAAGCCCCGTTCGCCGGGCGACCAGATCTCGGAGCTGACGGCCGGCCGTCTGTCCGTGTATTTGCGATGCCTCAACACGCTCGATGCCGCGGGCGTGAAGAGCATTTCGTCGAAAGCGCTCGCCGAGCAGTTCCAGCTGAACGCGGCGCAGATTCGCAAGGATCTCGCGTACTTCGGCGAGTTCGGCGTCCGCGGCGTTGGCTACTACGTCAAGGAGCTGCGGCGGCACCTGCGGATGATCCTGGGGCTCGATCGCACCGTGCGCGTCGCGATCCTGGGCGCCGGCAACCTCGGGTTCGCGCTCGCCGACTACCCGGGATTCCGGCAGGAAGGGTTCGCGATCGTCGCGCTCTTCGACACCGAGCGCGCCAAGATTGGCCGCCGCTCTCGCGGGGGCGTCCGAATCTTCGATATCAGCGAATTCCGCAAGATCGTGCAGCGCGAGCACATCGACATCGCGGTGGTGGCGGTGCCGGCCGACTCGGCGCAGACCGTGGTCAACACCGTCGTGCAGGCCGGCATTCGTGCGATCCTGAATTTCTCGCCGGGGACCCTCAAGGTGCCGCCGGCCGTGAAGCTCAAGAACGTGGACCTCACGGTATCGCTCGAGAGCCTGTCGTTCTTTCTCGCGCGTGAAGAAAAGCATGCCCGCACGTAAAGCCCGGACGCTGTCGCACGTGGACACGCGCGGCCGCGTCCGCATGGTGGACGTCGGCGGCAAGGCGGAGACTGTTCGCGAGGCGGTCGCCGATGCCGAAGTGCACATGGGCCCCGAGGCCATCCGGGCCATCCGCCGGAAGGCCATCGCGAAGGGCGATCCGCTGCAGACCGCCCGGATTGCCGGCATCATGGCGGCGAAGCGAACGTCCGACCTGATTCCCCTCTGTCATCCGCTGCCGCTCACGCACGTGAACGTTGATCTCGTGCCGAAGCGCTTCGGCTACCTCATCGTGGCGCGCGCGGGCACGGTCGGACGGACGGGCGTCGAGATGGAAGCGCTCGTGGCGGCGTCGGTGGCGGCGTTGACGCTGTACGACATGCTCAAGGCCGTGGATCGGGCGATCGTCATCGGGCCCATCCGCCTCCGCGAGAAGCGGGGCGGCCGAAGCGGAGTCTATCGTCGAAGCTCATGACGCCGTCGGTCACGCCTGCCACCATCGCCGAGCTGCCGTTCTTCGTTGCGGGAAGGTTCTCGAAGCCAGATCTCATCGGCCGTTCGGCTGGTGACCGCATCGATCACTTCAGCGGGCGTGAGCTCGTGGACCGCGTCCGCGATGTCAGCCTTGGTCTCTCGACCCTGGGCATGGCGCCGGGCGATCACGTGGCGCTGCTCTCGGAGAGCCGCCCGGAGTGGCTGATCGCCGACTTCGCGATCCTGACCGCCGGTTCGGTCACGATTCCGATCTATCCGACGCTGTCGGCCGAACAGGTCGCGTTCATCCTGTCCGACAGCCGCGCGACGCTCGCGATTGTCTCGTCGCCGGCGCAGCTCGAGAAGGTCGTCTCCGCGGCGCCCCGTGTGCCGTCGCTTCGAGCCATCGTGCTGATCGATCCGATCCTGGATTCCGGAGGGACTGGCGTCGCCGGTGCCGGTGGTCGCCTTCGACACGGTATCGGCGAACGGCCACAAGACGATTGTGGACGGCTGGGGCGTCGCGCGCGGGTTCCAGGAACGCGCCCGCGCCGTCCGGCCCGACGATCTCGCGACGATCATCTACACGTCCGGCACGACCGGCGCGCCGAAGGGTGTGATGCTCACGCATGGCAACCTGGCCGCCAACGTGGCTGGCGTGCTCGCCGTGCTCGATCTGAACGAAGAGGACACGGCCCTTTCGTTTCTGCCGCTCTGCCACGCGTTCGAGCGCACGGTCGCCTGTGTCTGTCTCGCGAGCGGCGTCTCGTTGATCTTCGCGGAATCGATCGACACGATCGCGCGGGATCTCCTGAGGGTTCGGCCCACCGTGATGTCCGCCGTGCCGCGGGTCTTCGAGAAGCTCCACGCGCGGATACTCGAGAAGGGCGCACAGACGTCCGGTCTCCGGCGCAAGGTCTTCGACTGGGCGTTGTCGGTGGCCGCGCGGCGAGGCGAGCGGATCGCCGCGGGCCGGCCGATTCCCGCGACGCTGGCTCTGGCATCACGAATCGCGGACGCGTCAGGTGTTCGCGAAGATTCGCGACAGCATCGGCGGCCGGCTTCGCTGGGCCGTATCCGGCAGCGCGCCCCTCAATCGCAACATCGCGAGCTTCTTTCTGGGCGTCGGCCTGCCGATCCTGGAGGGCTACGGACTGACGGAAACCGCGCCAGTCCTTGCGGTGACACCGCCCGGAAAGATTCGCCTCGGCACGGTCGGACCGCCGTTGCCGAACCTCGAGGTGCGAATCGCGGACGATGGGGAAGTGCTGGCTCGTGGGCCGAACCTCATGCGCGGGTATTTCGAGCGGCCGGACCAGACGCAGGCCGTGATCGTCGACGGCTGGTTTCACACCGGCGACGTCGGCGCGCTCGACGACAACGGCTATCTCAGCATCACCGACCGCAAGAAGGAACTGCTCGTCACTTCGGGCGGCAAGAAGATCGCGCCGCAGCCCATCGAGGAACGCCTGCGGGCGCATCCCCTGGTGAACGAGGCGATGCTTGTCGGCGACCGGCGGCATTTTCCGGCCGCGCTCATCGCGCCGAACTTTCGTGCGCTGGCCACCCGGCTGCGGATCGACGAGAACACCGTCCGCTCACGTGTCGGTGCAGGCGAGGTGCGCGCGCTCTATCAGTCGATCGTCGACGACGTCAATCGCCACCTGGCCCAGTTCGAGCGCATCAAGAAGTTCGTGCTGGTGCCGGAGGAGTTCAGCGTGGCCACCGGCGAGCTCACGCCGACGCTGAAGATCAAGCGGCGCGTTGTGGTGGAGAAGTATCAGGGACGTGATCGAGGCGATCTACTCGTAGTCGTTCCCGGTTCCTCGTTCTGGTTCCGCGTTCTAAGTCAGAACGGGGAACGCGGAACTGGGAACGTGGCACCTGATCTAGTCCCATTCCTTGAACCATCTCACGTTGCTAATCGGCCACCACCGGAGCTGGACCTTGCCGATGATGTATTTCTTGGGAACGCGTCCCCAGCTTCGGCTGTCGGAACTGTTGTTCCGGTGGTCGCCCATCACGTAGTAGTAGCCCTGCGGCACGACTTCCGGGCCCCACGTGTCCGGCATCCGGTAGTCCTCGGGAATGAAATCGTCGGGCAGCGGTACGTCGTTGCGAAACACGCGGCCATCCACGCTGCGAATCGTGTCGCCGGGCTCGGCGACGATGCGCTTCACGAACGACTTCTCGGGATCTTCCGGGTAGAGCAGCATCACGATGTCGCCGACCTGCGGGTCGTGCAGCCGGTACGCGACCTTGTTCACGATCAGCCGATCCTGGTCCTCGAGCGTGGGCGCCATGCTCTGGCCCTCGACGCGCGCCACCTGGAAGCCGAACGTGACGATGAGCGTGGCGTAGACCGCGGCCGAGACGAGCGTCTTGAACCACGCGACGAGCTCCTCGCCGATTCGGCTCAGCGCAGCCGACGGCGACAGGCGCGGCGCGGCGGGCTCAGATCGCGCGAGTCCCCGGCGGGACATAGGCGCCGGCCGGGAACATCGACCCTGACCCGGGAACGCCGGATCCTAGAGCTGCAGATACTCCCGGAGCCGTCGGGTCTGTGCCCGGCTGACTGGAATTTCTGTGGCCTTCGGGTCTTTCATCTTCAATAGGTAGTTCCTGCTGAACCAAGGGACTATCTCCTTGATCTTCGTGATGTTGACCAGGTGCGACCGATGGACCCGCCAGAACACGTCCGGGTCCAGCCGCGCCTGCAACTCGTCGAGCGTCCTGTAGTTAGACGTCCCCGACACCGCGTTTGTTACCACGACTATGGCCTCGTCCACCAGCGAGGCGTGAACCACCTCGTCGGCCTGGACGAGCACGAACCGCTCGGCGACGCGAATGGCCAGCTGATCGCGGCGGCCCTGCCGTGCTTGAACCGCCTCGATTACCTTTTCGAGCTCGGCCGGCGTGAGCGGGAGCTTCGCCGTTTCTTCTGACGCCAGCCGCCGCCGAGCCCGTTCGAGCGTCTGCTCGAGCCGGTCGGCGTCCACCGGCTTCAGCAGGTAGTCCACGGCGTTCACCGAGAACGCCTCGACGGCGTACTGGTCGAATGCCGTCACGAACACGAGTTGCGACCGCAGGTCGGCTTCGACCAGCCGCCGCGCCACCTCGAAGCCGGTCAACCCGGGCATCTGAATGTCGAGGAACATCAGGTCGGGCTTCAGTTCGCCCGCGGCACGAAGCGCGCTCACGCCGTCCGAGGCCTCGCCGACGAGCTCGCATCCGCCAATCTGATCGAGAAGGAAGCAGATCTCCTCCCGCGCCAGCTTCTCGTCGTCAACCACCAGGATCTTCAGCGGACGCATGGCTCAGGCGGTCGCGCGTTCGGAGACGAGCATCTCCGGAATTTCGATGCGCGCCAGCGTGCCTTCGCCGGCGACGCTCTGCAGCCGCAGCTGACAGTTCGCACCGTAGATGACCTGCAGACGCTCGTTCACGTTGCGCAGGCCAATGCCGTGTTCGGCCGTGGACTCGAGGCGATCGCTCGGCATCCCGATGCCGTTGTCGGCGACCTCGATGACCACGTGTCCGGCGCGATGGTTGGCCCGGATGGTGATGCGGCCCTCGCCGACCTTGCGGGAGAGGCCGTGCTTGATGGAGTTCTCGACGAGCGGCTGGAGAATCATGCTCGGCACGACCACGTCGAGGCTCGACGGTTCAATGACTTTGTCGACGACCAGCGTCGGTCCGAACCGGATGCGCTCGATGTCGAGGTACTCGTCCATGGCCGCCAGTTCTTCGCGCAGGGTGACGAAGTGTTCCTGACTCCGCATCAGACGCCGCAGGAGTCCGGACAGCTTGACGATCAGCATCCTGGCCGTTTCAGGCTGCGATCGGATGAGCGAGGTGATGGATGTCAGCGTGTTGAACAGGAAATGCGGGTTGATCTGATTGGCGAGGGCCTCGATGCGCGCGGCCATCAGCAGCTTTTCCTGTTCGGCCAGCCGGTGCTCGATTCGCGCGCTGTTCCAGATCTTGATCGGGATCGACACGCCAAGGACGGCCGTGAAGATCATCAGGAACCGCACGCCCGAGCTCGTCGGGGTGAAGTCCCAGACGCTCGACGGGAACCGGTGGTCGATCGTCTGCCGCAGCACTTCGAGCATGACGACGGCCATGACGAGAATGACCTGCCAGTCGAGCTCGAGGCGTCGCATGAGCCGCCACGCCGACCGGTGGAGCGTGCCCAGGAAGAACGGCGAGAAGCGCCAGATCTCTTCCTTCGGGCAAATCTCACGAAGGCCGCCTCCGGCGAAGCCACAGCCCACGGCAAAGGGCAGCGCGCCGATTTCTCCCGCGAAGAGCGGTGGCAGTCCCATGCCCAGGCCGACGAGCGCGCCCGCGTATGGGCCGGCGACCAGGCCCGCGAGGAACGCTCCGGGGAGCGTGAGGTCGGCCGCGTCGTAGTGGAGAAGCAGCCGCGCACCGACGCCGGCCACGAGCGGGATGCCGAACCAGACCGCAAACTGCAGCCGCTCGGGCCAATCGCGTTTCTCGGTCAGGAGAATTCGCCGGAAACCATGGAAGCGAACCAGCATCGTCGCGAGAATCGCGGCGACGGCGATGTTCGCCATCAGGATGATGGGCACTTGCGAGACGGAGGAGGCGTCCTGCGGCATCAGAGGACTGTTAACTATAACATTTATAAGGGACTTATAGGCGTCGTTCCCTGTTCCACGTTCCACGTTCCCGGTTCTGCAGGCCGAACGGGGAGCGCGAAACCGGGAACGGGGGACGGACGTCCAAGGAATGCCCCCGAAACCCTCGGCGCCGGAATAGTGTTTGTTATCATGGCGGCCATGATTCGTCCGTTTCTCATTGGCTTCGCCACGACTCTGAAACACATGTTCCGGAAGCCGAACACGGTCAACTACCCGGACGAGAAGGTGCCGGTGTTCCCGAAGTACCGTGGCAAACAGGTGTTGATGCGCGATGAGAACGGCCTCGAAAAATGCGTGGCGTGCGGACTCTGCGCCGTGGCTTGTCCGGCAGACGCGATCTACCTCGAGGCGGCCGAGAACGACGGCACCGTTCAGGCCGGGCCACGCTACGCGTCGGTCTACCAGATTCACAAGACCCGCTGCATCTTCTGCGGATACTGTGAAGAGGCCTGCCCCGTCTCCGCCATCTTCATGGGGAAGGACTACGAGCTCGCGGTCTACAGCAACGAGGACTTCATCTGGGACAAGCAGGACCTGCTCGTCCCGGCCACAGTCCAGACTGAGGCTGTTCGCTGAGAATCGCCCGGGCCGCGCGGTGTTGCCGCGCCTGGCCGCAAAGGAAGACCGTCGCCAGCTGATGCAGGGATTTCTGTCCGAGCTCGATCGGCGTGTGCTCGTCTGCGACGGCGCGATGGGCACGATGCTCTACGCCCGCGGGATCTTTCTGAACCGCTGCTTCGACGAGCTGAACCTCACTCATCCGGATCTCGTGGCGGCCATCCACCGCGAGTATCTCGACGCGGGCGCCGACGTGATCGAGACGAACACGTTCGGCGCGAACCGCTACAAACTGCTGACGTTTGGCCTCGCGGACGACCTCGCGCGCATCAATGAAGAAGGTGCGGCGATTGCGCGCCGTGCGGCGAGCGACCGGGCGTGGGTGGCGGGCTCGGTGGGTCCGCTCGGCGTTCGCATCGAGCCGTGGGGGCGGACGAGCCTGGACGAAGCCCGCGAAGCCTTCCGCGATCAGGCGCGAGCGCTCGCGTCGGGCGGCGTCGATCTGTTCATCCTCGAGACATTCATCGACGTGAACGAGCTCGTGGCCGCGGTCACCGCGTTGCGGTCGGTGTCGTCGCTGCCGATCGTCGCCCAGCTCACGACCGGTGAGGACGGTCACACGCTCGATGGCACCCCGCCCGAGACGTTCGTGCCGTTGATCGAGCGCGCGGGCGCGGACGTCGTCGGCGTCAACTGCTCGGTCGGGCCTGCGGCGATGCTGGAGACGATCGAAGCGATGGCTCAGGTCTCCGGCGTGCGCCTGTCCGCGCAGCCGAACGCCGGCCGGCCGCGCGAAGTGGACGGCCGAAATCTCTATTTGAGTTCGCCCGAGTACATGGCAAGCTACGCGCGCCGCTTTGCAAGCGCCGGTGTACGACTTGTGGGCGGGTGTTGCGGGACTACGCCGGAGCACACGCGGCAGATGGCCGAGGCCGTGCGCGCGACGGCGCCGGCCGCTCGACCTGTCCGGGATTCAGCGGGCCCGGCCGTGACCGGGCGGCCGGATCCGGTGACGCCCGTCGCGCGCGGGCAGAAGTCGGCGATGGCCGCCGCGCTGGAGGCCGGGCGCTTTGTCGTGCTCGCGGAAGTCGCCGCGCCGCGCGGCGTCGATCTGGCGACCTCGCTCTCGGCGGCGCGAAAGTTTCGACAGCTCGGCGCGGTCGCGGTCAATGTGCCGGACTACCCGCAGTCGGGCGCGCGCGCGAGCGCGCTCACGCTCTCGGCGCTCATCGAGAACGCCGAGGTCGAGACGGTGTTGCAGTACACGTGTCGCGACCGCACGTTGATCCGCATGCAGTCGGACCTCGTGGGCGCGCACGCGATGGGTTTGCGCAACGTGCTGCTCACGACCGGCAGTCCGGCGCGTATTGGCAGCTATGCGGACGCCACATCGGTGTTCGAGGTGGACGCGATCGGACTCATCAACATGGTGACCCGGTTGAACCAGGGGCTCGACATCGCCGGGCAACCCATCGGCCGCCCGACTCGCTTTCACGTGGGCGCGGTCGTGAACCCGTTCGCGATCGACCCGGCGGCCGAGTGGCGGCGTTTGGCGCACAAGGTGGACGCGGGTGCCGAGTTTCTCGTGACGCCGCCGATCCTTGACGTGGCGGCGCTCGAACCAGCCCTTCGTCCGCTCGAGGACACGGGTTTGCCCATCATTGCGGGCGTGGCCGCCCTGGAAGGGCTGCGCCACGCGGAATTTCTCGCCTCCGAGGTTGTGGGAGTGCGAGTCGCTGATACCGTATTGGAACGATTGCGACAGACCGATGATCAGGCGGCGGAGGCCATGGCCATCACGCTGGAAATCGCCGCCTGGCTTCGTCAACGCGTCAACGGTCTGCAAGTCACCTCGTTTCACGGGTCGCCGTTGACGACTGAAAAACTGCTGACGGAGCTGGGGAGGTCGCCGAATGCGTGAAGTCTCGAACGGCACAGGTCTTCGTGAGCACGTCCTGCTCTTCAGCCGCTTCCTCAAGAGCCCGCGGACCGTTGGTGCGCTGACGCCAAGTTCGCGTTTCGTGGCCGACGCGATCGTCGAGCACGTGGACTTCGATCAACCCGGGCGCATCGTCGAGCTGGGACCCGGGACCGGCGCGCTGACCGGGACGATCGTCGAACGGCTCGGACCACACATCGACTTTCTCGCACTCGAGATCGATCCCGAGTTCTGCCGGAGCGTTCAGGCACGGTGGCCCGCGGTCGATTGCGTGTGCGTGTCAGCCGAAGAATTGGATTCCGTCGCGGCCGACCGCGGACTGCTCCCGGTCGATCACATCGTGTCGGGCCTGCCGTTCGCGACGCTTCCGCAGGCCATGACGCAGCTGATTCTCGAAAAGGTCGTGAAGGTGCTGCGTCCGGGCGGAACGTTCTCGACGTTCCAGTATGTGCACTCCTACGGCATGACGCCGGCCGCGGCGTTTCGCCGCAGCATGAGCGCGAAGATGGGCGGCGAGCCTGACGTCCGAGTCGTCGTCAAGAACCTTCCACCCGCGCTCGTCATGACGTGGAGGAAGGCCGAAGACGCAGATCCAAGCGCCTGACCCGCATCGGGCGCCTATAATGGCGCCCGCATGCCCGCTGTTCCGCACGCGTCCACCGTTTCCATCGGCACACCCTTCTCCCCGTCGGCGACGCGCGTCCTGTTCTGCGGCGGCGGCGAGCTCGGCAAGGAAGTCGTCATCGAGCTCCAGCGTCTGGGCGTCGAAGTGATCGTCGTCGATCGCTACGAGCACGCGCCCGCGATGCAGGTGGCCGACCGGGCCCACGTGATCGACATGCTCGATGGTGCGGCGCTCCGGCGCGTCATCGAGTTGGAGCGGCCTGCATGCCATCGTGCCGGAAATCGAGGCCATCGCCACGTCGGAGCTCGTCCGCCTGGAGGCGGATGGCTTCACGGTCATTCCCACCGCGCGCGCCGTCCACCTGACCATGAACCGCGAGGGCATCCGTCGCCTCGCCGCCGAAGAGCTGGGCCTCGCCACGTCCCCGTACCGCTTCGCCGCCAGCCGGCCCGAATTCGATCGGGCGCTCGACGAGATTGGGTTTCCCTGTGTCGTGAAGCCGATCATGAGCTCGTCCGGGAAAGGGACAGAGCGTCCTGAAATCCGCGGACGATGCCGATCGTGCCTGGAAGTACGCGCAGGAAGGCGGTCGCGCCGGTGCTGGCAAGGTCATCGTCGAAGGCTTCGTCCAATTCGACTACGAGATCACGCAACTGACCGTGCGGCATCACACAGGGGTGTCGTTTCTGGATCCGGTGGGCCACATTCAGGTCCACGGGGACTACCACGAGTCGTGGCAGCCGCAGCCGATGAGCGAGCGTGCGCTGGAGCGAGCGCGTGACATGGCCGGCCGAATCACCGGCGCGCTCGGCGGCCGGGGCATCTTCGGCGTGGAGCTCTTCGTCCGCGGTGACGACGTGATCTTCAGCGAGGTGTCGCCGCGACCGCACGACACCGGCATGGTGACGATGATCTCGCAGGACCTCTCGCAGTTCGCGCTGCACGCGCGCGCGATTCTGGGCCTGCCCATTCCCAACATCCGTACGCATGGCCCCTCGGCCTCGCGCGTGATCCTGGTGGACGGGCACTCGGACAGTGTCCGGTTCGATGGTGTGGACCGCGCGCTCGCCGAGCCCGACACCCAGGTACGGCTCTTCGGAAAGCCGAACGTGCGAGGACACCGGCGCATGGGCGTGGCGCTGGCACGCGGCGCGAGTGTTGACGAAGCACGCGCGAAGGCCACGCGCGCGTCGGCGGCCGTCAGCGCCGAGCTCGGCTGACGAGGACACCGGGTGTCTTAGGAAAGGAAACCCGGTGTCATAGCCTCACGGAGCAATCGCGGCGACGACCTCGGCTCCGTCCACCGCCATCATCTCCGGCGGCGCGCGGCTGCGCCAGAAGCGCCTCGAGTGGTTCGCGCCATCTGCCTCCGAACAACTCGTCCTGACCGATAAATCGGCATCGCAGGTAGCGAGGCATCTCAGACACGAGCAGGTCTGTACTCGCGGAACGATCCGCGCGACGTGTACAGCATCGCGGTGTCCGAGGAAATGCACTCGGCGATGATGCCGTAGCCGGGCTTGGTGATCACGACGTCCACGGCGGCGACCAGATCTTCGTAACGCACGTCGTCGGTGAACGCGTCCTCAGACACGACGACGGCCGCCGGTGTCGCGGCTGCGGTCCGCGTCCGATCGGTCGTGACGATCGTCCAGTCACCGAGACAGTCGACCGCGGCGAGATCCAGCGACGGCAAACCGTAGCCGCCGAATGACAGCAGGGCCACCCGGCCGGTTGCGGGCAGGCCGAAGTGCGCGCGCGTGACGGCACGGGTCCTGGTCGGTCGCCGCGCGACCAGCGGAACCCGTTGGACGCGTGGGAACACGTCGAATCCCGCGCCGAACGGCAGTTCGAGCGCACGCGTGGCCCGACGGTACGCCTCGACGAATCGACTCGAGCACGTGGGGCGCGCGCTCCGCGAAGCCCGGATGCGTTTCGTAAATCCAGTCCCATGTGAAGTTGGCAATGGCGATGGCCGGAGTGCCCAGGGCCGCGGCGACGTCGAAGGCGAGCGGCGGGATGTCGCCGACGATGAGGTCGACCTTCGCCTCGCGAAGCAAACCGACCTCGTCGTCGACCCGGGCCGTGTAGGTGTCGTAGAACGCCAGTGCCGCGTCCACCGTCGCCGTGTCGTCATGCTGGACGCTCGACGATTGCACGATGCCGGTGTCGCACGGTCCGGCAACGAGCGTGTAGGGCAGGCGGACCGTGCGGGCCAGGAGCGCCGGCGACACTGCCGACCGGATGACCAGCGCGTGTTCAGGCCCCAGCTGGTTGATGATCTCGACTTGCCGCGACGCGTGCCCGAAGCCGTGGCCCGAGATGTAGAACGCAATCGTCAGTTTTCGCCGTCCTGCAGTGGCACCATCGACTGATGCGAGGGAATCTCGAAGCGCCGACGGCAGCGGACGCAGTTGACGACGTCGTCGATTCGATAGAGATGATTGAAGCTCTTCGCGAACTTCGCGCGGTCGCGCTCATCGGCGCCGGGTGGGATTCGGTCTTTCTTCATGCGGCGGACCCACTTGACGGGGTAGTCCGCGCGGTGCCGGCATTGCGGGCACGCCAGCGACATCGGCCGGGTTTCGGTTTTTTCCGTGAAGAAGTCCCGTTCGTTCAGCGACATGGGTGCATGCTATCGCATGCTGTGCGTCAATAGATTCCCGGCACCATCTTCCATTTCACTTTCGACGCGTAGGCGGCGTACTCCGGACCGAACTGGCCACGAAGCGATCGCTCCTCGAGCGGGATGGCCAGCGCCAGATACAGCGTGCTGATCGTCGCGAACACGAGCCTCGTGCCGGTCATCACCGGCGCCGGCCAGACCATGAGCACCCAGCCGAAGTACACCGGATGCCGCACGAGCCGGTACAGTCCGGTGTCGACGAGCTGCGATGGCGGCGGCGCCGCCGCGCCGAACGCCTGCCGCACGCCGGCGAGCGAGAAGACATCGAGGGCGGCCGACGCGCGGAGCGTGACGAGCACGCCGGCAATCTGGACCGCGCTGAGCATTGCCGACCATGGCGCGGACAGGTGCCAGAGTTCACCCGGTACGGGCCGCCACGCGGCGACGACGCCAAGGAGCATCAGACTGGCAACCCAGACGTACACACTGCGCTCGAGGCGCGACGACACCCGGTCCGCGATCCACTGGCGAACACCGGACCGCGCAAACACCGAATGGTGCAGCGCAAAGGCCGTGAAGAGGATGATGTCGAACGCCGCGGGAACGATGACTGACGTCGAGTCGGTGGTCGTGACGCCGAACGGCGACACGTAGGACCACGCGGTGTAGACAAGCGAGAACACGAACACACCGCCACCGGCGATCGCGAACGATCGGGCCGCTCCGTCACCGGTCGAGTGGTCGCGGGTCACCGGGCCGTATTATAGGAACACCATGGGCCCAGTTGGCGTCGCGATCACGGGGATTGGTGTCGTGTCGCCGTATGGCGTCGGGCGCGACCTGTTCTGGGACCGCATTTCGCGCGGCATCAGCGGCACGCGCGCGATTACCGAGTTCGACGCGACTGAGTTGACCTGTCGTGTCGCCGCGTCGGTTCCAGACGACGCGCTCGACTCGGCGGAGGAGTGATCACGCTGCGGATGAGGCGCACACGAACGGGCGCGCCGATCCGCGCCGCTACGCCAAGGTGTCGCGCATTGCCGTGCTCGCCGCGCGCGAAGCCCTGCGTGATTCCGGTCTCGATCCCGAGACGCCCGACCTCGGCGTCGTGGTCGGCAGCGGCGCCGGCGGCATCGACGTCGCGGAGCGCCAGTACGGCGAGTACTACTCCGGCGACTATCACCGCGTCTCGCCCTATGCCATCCCGGTCTCCATCGTCGGCATCGTCTCGAGCGAGATTTCCATCGCGTTGGGACTGCGCGGTGTCAGCCACGTTCTGTCGACCGGTTGCACCAGCTCGACCGATGCGATTGGCTACGCCGCCGCGCTCATCAGGCACGGCGAGGCGGAGGCGGTCGTCACGGGTGGCGCCGATGCGTGCGCGACACGCGGGATGATCTGCGGCTTCGGCCGGATGCGGGTCGTGACCACGCGCTACAACGAACGGCCGGGGGAGGCCTCGCGGCCGTTCGATCGCGACCGGGACGGATTCGTGCTCGGGGAGGGCGCGTGGCTCATGACACTCGAGCGGCTCGACCGCGCGCGGGCACGCGGTGCGCGTATCTACGCCACCGTCGAAGGCTACGGCTCGACCTGCGATGCGTACCACCGCGTGCAGATGAACCCCGACGGCCGCGAGATCATGCGCGCGATGGAGTTGGCCATCACGCGATCGGGACGGCCCGCGTCGTCGATTGGGTACGTGAGCTTCCACGGCACGTCCACGATCTTGAACGACGCCGTCGAAGCGAGATGCGTCCGACAGGTGTTCGGCGGTTCCGCCAACTTGCTGGTGGGCTCGTCCATCAAGTCGATGGTCGGTCATCCGCAGGGCGCGAGCGGTGCGGCTGGCGTCGTGGCGACCGCGCTCGCGATGTCGTCGGGCGTGCTGCCGCCGACGATCAATGTCGCGCATCAGGATCCGGAGTGCGACCTCGACGTCATTCCGAACACGCCTCGATCGAAGGCCGTGGAAGCCGCGCTGTGCAACTGTCTGGGATTTGGTTCGAAGAACAGCGCACTGGTGCTGGGGCGCGCCTGATCGCACGCGGCCATGCTTGACGTCCTGATTGCCGGGGCCGGTCCCGCTGGAGCAATGGCGGCGCTGGTGCTGGCGCGGGCCGGCGCGCGGGTCGTCATGATCGACCGGGAACGGTTTCCGCGCGACAAACTCTGCGGCGACACGCTCAATCCCGGCGCCGTCGGCCTGCTCGAGTCGTTCGGACTCACCGGCGGCGTGCTCGACAGCGCCGTCAAGCTGTCGGGCATGCAGTTGACCGGACCGCGCGCCAGCGTGCGCGCCGTCTACGGCAAGCCACCCGCCGCCCTGGCGCTCACCCGACGAGCATTCGACGCCTGGCTCATCGAGCACGCCGTCGCCGCAGGCGCGCGCTTCGAAAGTGGCGTCGTCGCCCGGGAGCCGCTCGCCGACGAGCACTCCGGCATTCCCGTGGTCCGAGGTCTCGTCATTGTCAACAACGATGGGTCGGACCGGCGTGCCGTGCGAATGCCGGCGATCCTCACGATTGCCGCCGACGGCCGGCGTTCGGCGCTCGCTCGGGCGGTCGGCCTCGCCGCCACGCCTCGCGGGCCGAGACGCTGGGCGTATGGCACGTACGCCACCGGCGTCGTTGGACATGAGCGACCTGGGCGAGATGCACGTCCGGCACGGGTGGTACTTCGGCCTCGCGCCGCTCGGCAACGGCCTCGCGAACGTGTGCGTCGTCAAGCCGGCAACCCCCACCGAGCGCAGGCGCCCGATCGACGAGGTGCGCGACGCGATCGCGCGTGATCCGGGCCTGCAGGCCCGCTTTGAAGGTGCGGCGCTGGACGACGAGGTGCGTGTGCTCGGTCCGCTCGCGTCCGAGGCGCGCGCGGTCGGGCGTGGCTGGCCTTCTCCTCGCCGGGCGATGCGGGCGGGTTCGTGGACCCGATGACCGGCGATGGCGTGCACCTCGCACTACGAAGCGGCGTGCTCGCCGCCCGCGAGGCGCTGCGCGCGCTCGAAACGGGAGACATTGTCGGCGCGGTTTCGCGGCTGGAGCGCGAACGCCGCAAGGCGTTCGGGCGCAAGCTCCGTTTCAATCGCATGGTGCGAGGTCTCGTCAGTTCCCCGGCCGCAGTGGACGCCGCGAGCGTCGCCGCCCGGGTGTTGCCGTCCGTGATGCGTCGCGCCGTCCGCTATGCGGGAGATGTTCGATGAGCCCGCTGAGCAGCGTCGCATTCGTCGCGGCCATGGTCGTGGGCTTCATGCTCGCCGAACTGCGGCGTGTCGTTGCGGAACGAACGGCGGCTGCGGGCTGCCGGCGCGATCGAGCCGCCGGGCGACGTCTATCGCGCGATGGCCGTGTTGTACCCGGCCTCGTTCGTCGTGATGGCGATCGAGGGGGCGTGGCGAGCCTCCTCGGCGTCGATGCCCGGCGACGGGCCCTCGTCATTTTCGGCGGCCGCGTCAGGTGTGGTCCTGTTTGCCGCGAGCAAAGTGCTCAAGTACTGGGCGATTCGATCGCTCGGCGAGCGCTGGAGTTTCCGCGTGCTGGTACAGCCCGGACGGCCGCTCGTGCGAACAGGGCCCTATGCGTTCCTCGCGCATCCGAACTACGTGGCGGTGGTCGGCGAGCTCGTCGCCACGGCTATGATGGTGGGAGCACCGGTCAGCGGCCCGATCATGCTCGTGGCGTTCGGCGTCGTGCTCTGGCGCCGCGTGCAGTTCGAGTCCAGTGTGTTGGCCGACGGGCGCACGGTGGGGTCAGAGCCCTTTTCCACAGATCGGATCGAAAAGGGGACAGAGCGCGTGGCAGTTTCCGCAACGTCTGACCAGAGGAAGGCGTAACTGAGGTAATGCACGAATCGACTTCCGCCTGGCGTCGTGCCGCGCTCCTCTCGCTCAGCATGGGACTGGCGGTCATGTCCGTCGGCTCCGTCGGCGCCCAGGGACGCGGCGGCGGCGCGAACTGCGGGCGATGTCGTCCGCCAGGTCCGCACCGCGCTCGCGCACGGCGACGTCGCCGGCGCCCGTCGTCTCGCCGACGCGGCCACGAGCGACGCGCCTCGACAAGCCTTGTCGCTGGCCGTCGTCGATATTTACGAGGGCAAGTATGCGGAGGCGCGCACCCGGCTTCTGCCGGTGGCCGCCGCCGCCCCGCTCGGTGACGCGGCGCTCGAACTGGGCCTGCTCGAGATCAAGATGGGCCGCCGCGCCGAGGGCCGCCGACGGCTGGATCCGATGCTGGACGTGCGCACGTTTGCGGGTCCAGACGACTATCTGCGACTTGCGCGCGCCGCCCGCGCGAGCCGCGAGTTCAAACTCGCGTACGACGCCTACCTGCGGATCGAGAACCAGCCGCGTCCGGACATTCACACTGAGACGGGCGATCTGCTGCTCGAGCGGCACCAGAACGGCGACGCAGTCACGAGCTACAACAAGGCCCTGGAGGTTGACGCTCGCTGGGTGCCGGCGCTCATCGGCGTCGCGCGCGCCTTCGCGGATCAGCAGCCCGCCGCGTCACGCAAGGCCCTGGCGGCGGCGATTGCGGTCGCACCGGACTCGCCTGACGTCTGGCTCGTGACGGCCGAGCAGAAGCTCGACGAAGAGGATGCGCCGGGCGCGCGCGAGGCACTCGACAAGATGGCCGCCGCCCGGCCAGGGACGGTCGAGGAGGCCGCCCTTCGCGCGGCCGTCGCGTACAAGGAAACCGGCATCGCGTCGGTCGATCCGGCGGTCGCGCGCGTTCGCGAAATCGACCCGGGATCGGCGCTCGGGTATCGCTCCGCCAGCGAGCAGGCCGCGCGCGACTACCGGTTCGACGAGTCCG
The DNA here is from genome assembly GCA_963730485.1 of uncultured Acidobacteriota bacterium. Taxonomy (GTDB): domain Bacteria; phylum Acidobacteriota; class Vicinamibacteria; order Vicinamibacterales; family SCN-69-37; genus CAVTYZ01. The sequence continues at coordinate 46,646 of CAVSRY010000011.1, forward strand.
CGGCCCTCGCGCGAAAAGCGACCGAGATCGACCCGGACGACGCCGCGTCCCATTTCGCCCTGGGTCTCGCCTTGATGAGGACCGGCGACGAGCCGGCCGCGCGAACGGCACTGGACAAATCGTGGGAGCTGGACAAGAGCTCCGCGGTCACGAAGAATCTGCTCGACCTCCTCGATCAGATCGACAAGTTCGAGATCGTCAGTCACAACGATTTCATCTTCAAGTTCGCGCCCGAGGAGGCCGCGGTCCTTCGAACGTATGCGTTTCCGCTCGCCGACGAGGCCTACGACACGTTCGTGAAGCGCTACGGCATTCGTCCGCAGGGCCCGATCCTCATCGAGGTCTTCCCGAAGCACGACGATTTTGCCGTGCGCACCATGGGCCTGCCGGGTCTCGTGGGCGCGCTCGGCGCGTGTTTCGGCCGCGTCGTCACGATGGATTCGCCACGCGCTCGTCCGCCAGGCGACTTCAGCTGGCAGGGCACGTTGTGGCACGAGCTCGCGCACGTCTTCTCGCTGCAGTTGTCCGACTACCGCGTGCCGCGCTGGCTGACCGAGGGCATCTCGGTCTACGAGGAGCATCGGCGCGATCCCGCGTGGGGACGTGAGCTGACGCTCGAGTTCGCGCATCTTCTCGGCAAGGGACAGACGTTCGGCGTGAAAAAGCTGCCGGACGCATTCAAGCGGCCCGAGACGCTGTCGCTCGCGTACTTCGAGGCGTCGCTGGTCGTCGAGCACCTGGTGTCGGTCAATGGTGACGCCGCGGTGCAAACCCTTCTGAAGGCCTACGCGGAAGGCGCGAAGGACGCCGAGGCGTTCGCCAAGGCGTTCGGACGTAGCGTGGACGACGTGGACAAGTCGTTCGCGGCGTTCATTGAACAGCGGTACGCGGGACTTCGTGCCGCCATGGCCGATCCGCCGCGGCAGGTGGATGCGGCGGATCTCGCGGGTCTTCGCGCTCGAGCGGGCGAGGCCCCGGGCAACTTTCTCAGTCAGCTCGCGCTCGGGCGCGCGCTCGTGCGAGCCGGCGATCTCTCGGGTGCGCGCGAACCGCTCGAGCGAGCGGCGAAGCTCGCACCCGAGGCATCGGGCGACGACAGCCCGCGCGCGCTTCTCGCCGCAATGGATGAGAAGACCGATCCGGCGCGCGCTCGACGATGGCTGCGCGAGCTCCTCACGTACGACCACACGAACATCGCCGCCGCCCGGCGCCTGGCGACGCTGGCCCAGGCCGCCAAGGCCACCGATGACGAGGATTTCGCGCTCCGGCTGATCGCGGCGCTCGATCCGTTCGACGGCGCCACCCACGCGCGGCTGGGCAGCCGGCTCCTCGCGAAGGGCGAGACGGCGGCAGCGCTGCTCGAGTTCCAGGCCACGGTGGCGCTCGGGCCGGCGAATCCTGCCGAAGCCCACAGTGACGTCGCCGAAGCGTTGTTGAAGCTCGGCCGCCGCGAAGAGGCTCGCCGTTCCGCGCTGCTCGCGCTCAAGGTCGCGCCGACCTACGCGCGAGCACAGGACATCCTGATCGCGGCGTCAGGGAACTGAGTTGCACATGCGTTCCACGACGACGATCACCCGGTTCGTTGCCGCGCTCTGCTGGCGCTCGCGTCGGCGTTACTGCCGTCCATGGCGTCGGCACAGGGCGCACGCTACGCGATGCTGGTTCAGGGCGCCTCGGGTGAGGACCAGTACGCCGTCCAGCATCGTCGCTGGGTGGACTCGCTTGCGAAGGTCTTCCGCGATCGGTTCAAGTACGACGCGTCGCACCTCATCGTGCTCACCGAAAAGCCGGGCGCCGGCGAGGAGCGCGCGGACGCCGCGACCGTGCGGGCGGCGCTCGCGCGCCTCAGCAAGTCCATGACGGCGTCCGACCAGCTCGTGATCGTCCTGATCGGACACGGCAGCGGGCAGGGGAGCGACCTCAAGTTCAATCTCATGGGGCCCGACCTGAGCGTGGCGGAGTGGGCGACGGCGCTCACGTCCGTGCCGGGCCGCATCGCGGTCGTCAACACGGCGAGCGCGAGTTTTCCGTTCATCGGCGCGTTGGCCGGACCCGGCCGCGTCATCATCACGGCCACGAACACGACGTCTCAGCGCTACCACACCGTCTTTCCTGAGGGTTTTGTGGAGGCCTTGTCGTCGGACGCGGCGGACGTGGACAAGAACTCGCGCATCTCACTGCTCGAGGCGTTCACCTACGCCACCCGGCTCGTCGCGCAGCACTACGAGCGCGCCGGCACGATGGCCACCGAAACCGCGGCGATCGACGACGATGGCGACGGCAAGCCCCGGACAGGACCCGCCACCGGACCGGACGGCAACGTCGCGGCGCTGACCTACCTCGATTCAGCGGTCGCGGCGACCTCCACCGATCCCGAAATGCAGAAGCTTCTCGTCAGGCAGCAGGCGCTCACCGAGCAGGTCGACGACCTTCGCCGCCGGCAGGGATCGATGCCCGCAGCGCAATACGAGAGCGAGCTGGAGAAGCTGCTCACGGAGCTGGCGGTCGTGTCGCGAGACATACGACTAAAAAGTTCGAAGTGAGAAGTCAGAAGTCCATTTTCTTCTCACGAGACTTCGAACTTCGAAACTTCCGGCGAAGCCGGCTAAGCTCCCCACCACTCGACACGCTGCCGTTCCCGTCGTCTGGCAATCGAACGGCCAGCATTCCTGCCACGGCGCCGCCGACGTACGGCCAGAACGACGGCCGAGTCCTCGCAAGGGCACGTCGAGCCGGCCGAGCCGCCGAGCATCTGAAGCGCGAACCATGCCGCGGCGAGGAGTACGGCGGGAAGCTCGATGGCGTCGAGAATCGACCGCGCGGGCACGAGCACGAGCACGCGCGACCGCGGGAACATCACGAAGTACGCGCCCATGAGCGCCCGCGATGGCGCCGCCCGCGCCAGCGAGCGGCACGCTCGACGCCGGCGTCGCCCAGAGCGACGCGGCCCACGCGGCATAGCCGGACAGAAGATACAGCGCGAGGAAACGGCCGTGGCCGAGCTGGTCCTCGACGTTGTCACCGAAAATCCACAGGACGATGATGTTGAGCGCGAGGTGCACGCTGTTCTCGTGAAGGAACAGCGAGGTGGTCGCCGTTGTCCAGGATGCTTCGACAGGGACGAACGCGAAGCGCTGCGTCCAGACGTACGCGTCCGCCGCCGGCAGTGACAACGCGTACAGGAACGCGAGCACATTCGCCGCGATCAGCGCGACCGTCATCCACGGCGTCGTGCGGGACGGGATGACGTCGGCAACGGGAAACATGACCGCCGTGGCAGTATACGTGGCGTGGGTTTTGGGACTTGGGTCTTGAGTCTTGGGGCTTGGGTCGTGTCTCAAGCCTCAAGCCTCAAGCCAAGCTCTTGATAGTCTGAGATGCGCTAAATGGTTTGCAATGCGTGCGGCGCGACGATCGCCGAGAAAGCCATCGTCTGTTACCGCTGCGGCGCTCCGACGGCGGCGCCGGCAGCCCGTTCGGCGTCTCCAGCCGGACGCCGCGTGCGGCCGGCCACGATCGCGTCGGGCGTGCTGGCCGTCGCGCTTGGCGCGTTGACGCTGGTGGTGCCGGACGACTCGACCAGCTCAGCTGGCGGCGGGCGCGGGAGCGATCCGCGCCGCGTTGAGCACCGCGTGGTTCTGGCTGAGGCGGTCGCGCTAGCGCGGAATCAGGTCGTCGGACTTGAACTGCGCGCGAAGGATGTTGGACACGATACCGCGCGGCGTGTGCTGAATGTTCTTGGCGTCGAACTCCACGCCGAGGTGATCGAGCTTCGAGACGACGATGGGATAGCGGGTCGAGGGCCTCGTCGCCGGATGTGTGCGGATCCTGCTTTCTTGGAGCTCACCTCAATCTGGTGGCTGCGCAGGTTGCTGGTGACGACCACCGTCAGCTGTGCACTCAGGCCCTGCGGCGGCGATGGAAAAGCTGTCGTCCTGCGACCGGAATGTCACGTCCCCAATCGTCGCCCCGAGCTTCGCGTTGAGCTCCTCCGCCTGGGTCTTGGCCTCCTCGACCAGTGGCTGAAGAAGTCGGGCCCGCGCTCGGTGATGAGCCGGTCACTCAGAAGGGCATGGGCCCTGGCGGTGTTCGCCTGGCGTTGTTCGTCGCTCAGCTTGCTCACGAAATCGTCTACCCAGTCGGTCATGGTGGACGAAGTATAGGCTCAAGGCTTAGGGCTCAAGGCTCAGGGCCTGGCACGGCTCAGCTGTCGCGGCACTGGCCTGGGGCTGGCCCCAAGCCCTAAGCCGTGAGCCCTGAGCCCTCGGCTCGGCTCGGAGCCTCACGCCCGAGCCGTGTTGTAGACTGACCCGCTGAACGATGGCGCATCCTCGACTTCAGATCAGCGACACGCTCGGCGACCGGGACGTCACGATCGAGCACTTCCCGTTTTCGATCGGCCGGCGCGAAACCAACGACCTCAAGCTGCCGGGGAGCGAAGTCTCGCGCGAACACGCCGAGATCGTCTCCGACGGCCAGCAGATCAGCATTCGCGACCGCGACTCGCGGTACGGCACGTACGTCAACGGCGAGAAGGTCACGGCGGAATGCGTGCTGCGCTCGGGCGACAAGATCCGGCTCGGCCGGGGCGGCGGCGCGGATCTCGTCTTTCTGTCGGCGGACGCGGCGGCGCAGACCTCGACGCGGTCGACGACCGCGGCGCGCGACGACCTGCGGCAGATCACGTCGCTGCTCGAGGGCTTCCGCGCCCTGGGCTCAGGCCGCGTGCTGCAGGAAGTGCTGGCGCTGGTGCTCGACGCGGCGATCGATCTGTCCGACGCCGAACGCGCGTTCATCATGCTGTCGGGCACCGACAACGTGCTCGAGTTCAAGCTCGCTCGCGGCCGCGACAAGCAGACGTTGACCGACAGCACGTTCGCGGTGAGCCGCAAGGTGCCGGAAGAGGTGTTCCGGACCGGCAAGGCCAAGGTCGTGGCCGACCTGTTCGACACGGGCACGGCGAACGTTCACGCCGGCACGGTCGCGCTCGGGATCCGCCACGTCGTCTGCATCCCGTTGCACTTCGTGCAGTACGTGGAGACAGCGGACGCGAAAAGCGAGGACCGTCGCATCGGCGTCCTGTACCTCGACAGCCGCGAACGCGGGACGCTGCTCTCCGAGAACACGCGCGGGGCGCTCGAGACCCTCGCGGCCGAAGCGTCGGTCGCCATCGAGAACGCCCGCCTCTATCGCGAGAAGCTCGAGAAGGCCCGGCTCGAACAGGAGATGCGGATCGCGGCCGAGATCCAGCAGGCGCTCTTGCCAAAGCCGCGAGCGAGCATGGGCTTCGTCGAGGCGGCGGCCGCGAGCGTGCCGTGCCGATCGATCGGCGGCGACTTCTTCGACTACATCGATCAGGTCGGCACGTCGTTCGGCTTCACGCTCGGCGACGTCGCGGGGAAAGGACCGCCCGCGGCCCTCATGAGCGCGATGATGCAGGGCATGTTCGCGGCCCAGGCGCCCGGATCCGAAGGGCCGGCGTCGGCGATCACCCGGTTCAACAAGGCGCTGTGCCGCCGCGGGATCGAAGCCAGGTTCGTCACGCTGCTCTTCGGCGTGCTCACGGCCGAGGGCAAGCTCACGTACTGCAACGCGGGCCACAACCCGCCCATCGTCCTCGGCAAGAAGGGGCTCCGACGGCTCGAAGCGGGCGGACCTGTCGTCGGCCTGCTCGAGGCGGCGCCCTACTCGCAGGCCACCGAGCAGCTCGACGCCGGCGACGTCATCGTGCTCTTCAGTGACGGCGTGTCCGAGGCATTCAGCGTCACCGGCGAAGACTTTGGCGAAGGACGGCTGCTCGACGTGGCCCGGGGCGCGTCAGGCGTTTCGTCGCAGGCGCTGGTCGAGCAGATCGTCGCGGCCGTCCGCGCGTTCACCAAAGGCGCGGCGCAGAGCGACGACATCACCGTGATGGTGATTCGCTACCTCGGTACCGGCGCCTGACGTGACCAGGCGGACGATCGCCGTTCTCTGGCTGGTCGTCGGCATCGCGCTCTGGAACGGCATCTTCGATCTGTACGTGTCGCGCGGCGCGCGCGAATACCTGCAGCTTCGCGCCGAGTCCGAGCTGGGGCTCGTGCCGCCGCCCTCCATGGCCGTCGTCATGGCCCGGGCCGAGCGGATGGGCCTCGATCGCGGCGACGCTGTGGGCCTCGGCCGTCGTTGCCGGCGGATGGCTCACAATCGGCCTGGTCTCGCGATCGCGGTCTCGCTCAACCGTTTCCGCCACACCGACGTCTCATGATGTCGATGGCTGACTTCCTCACGCACTGCGCGTGAAATAGCGGCTTGCGTATTTGTCACTGGTGATTGGCTATTGGTTATTGCATTGGTAATTGGTGATTCGTTATTGAGGATTCGAACCCCCGAACGTCAATAAGCCAATCACCAATCACCAATGCAATAGCCAATAACCAATAACAAATAGCAAATGTCTAACTCCCGCTCTGCCAGACGCGGACGGCGTCGAGCGGGTAGAGCAGCATCAGGATGTTGAGCGTCAGGTTGTCGCGGATGACGTAGAGCACGAACAACTCGAACGCGATGGCCGTGCACACGGTCAGCCACCACGGCGCGCGCGATGCGACGATGAACCCGACCGCCATGGCGACGATATCCGAGAACGAGTTCAGGACACTGTCGCCGAAGTAGTCGAGCGAGATGGTCACCTCGCGATAGCGATTGATGATGAAGTCGGTGTTCTCCAGGATTTCCCATCCGGACTCGATGACGACCGCAGCGACGAGCCGCCATCCGACCGGCCATCGCCGCGCCACCAGCCAGAGCAGCGCGTAGAACGCGAACCCGTGAAGGACGTGCGAGAACGTGTACCAGTCCGAGATGTGCTGCGAATTCTCCGAGCTGTAGGTCACACCGTGCCAGAGCTTCACGTAGCCGCACGTGCAGATCGGCACGCGGCCCATCGCCAGCAGGATGATGACGGCGGCAACGGCAACCGCCGCGGCGACGACGACGTGTCGACGGGTGATCCCGCTGGCGGTCATCGCGGACCGGACGTGAGCCGCTGTTCGAGATCGGGAAGTGCCGCGAGGACGACGTCGCCCACGACCTGCAGACTCGTCGCACTCACATGGTCGAGGTCGTCCTGCGCCGTGTGCCACGCCGGGTAATCCAGATCGATGATGTCCACCGACGGCACGCCGGCCTTCATGAACGGGATGTGGTCGTCATCGACCTCCGTCGTCGGCATCGACGAACACGCCGCCGTGACCGATACGGCGCGCGGCCGCCCAGATGAGATCCGTCAACCACGGCGTCGACAGGCCGTCGCGCCGAATCGCGAGATTGCGGTCGCCGATCATGTCCACGAGCACCATCGCCCGAATCGAGACGAGCGTCTTGGCTTTCTGGGCATCCTGCACGTAGAAGCGGCTGCCGTACGTATGATCGCGTCCGCCCGTGACCCAGTCGAGCACGGCTTCCTCGCCGTCCAGCCAGATCACTTCGGTCGTGTACTCGAGCGGTCGCGATGAGAGCACCCGGGCGAGCTCAATCAGAAACGCCGCGCTCGACCCGCCGTCGCTCGCGCCGACGAACACCTGATCGCGGAAGAGCTTCGTGTCGTAGTGGCCGGTGAACAGAATGCGGTCGGGCCGACGGCCGGGCAGACGCACGATCAGGTTCGCCATCTCGACACGCCCGAGCGGCGTGTCGGCGGTGAACGGCTGTTCCTGCACGCTGAGGCCGAGCGCGCTCAATTGGCGGGTGATGTAGGCGCGGGCCTGCCGGATCTGCGTGGAACCTGAGGGACGCGGGCCGATGGCGACGAGTGCTCTTGAGATGCTCCCACGCGCGGTCACCCTCGAACCGCGCCGCCGCTTGCTGTGCGGCAGCTCCCCACGTCGTCGTAGCGAGCGCCGCCGCAATCGTCAGGGTTTTCAGCACTGGCCCTAAGCCTTAAGCCCTAAGCCCCAAGCCCAGAGCCTCACGCCTTCGAGTAGTTCCGTCGCGGCGGCCCGATGTAGATCTGACGGGGCCGCGCGATCTTCTGATCGCTGTCGCGCATCATCTCGTCCCACTGCGCGAGCCAGCCGACCGTGCGGGGAATCGCGAAGAGCACCGGGAACATGCCGACAGGGAAGCCCATGGCCTGGTAGATCAGCCCGGAATAGAAGTCGACGTTCGGGTAGAGCTTGCGGCTGACGAAGTATTCGTCCTGCAGCGCGATGCGCTCGAGCTCGATCGCGATCTCGAGCAGCGGGTTGCGGCCGGTGACTTCGAAGACCTCGTCGGCCGTCTGCTTGATGATGCGCGCGCGCGGGTCGTACGACTTGTACACCCGATGGCCGAATCCCATCAGCCGGCGGCCATCGCCGCGTTTGACCCCGGCGATGAATGCCGGCACGTTCTTGACCGATCCGATCTCCTCGAGCATCAGGAGCACGGCCTCGTTCGCGCCGCCGTGCAGCGGGCCGTAGAGCGCCGCCGCCGCGCCTGCGAGCGCGGAGAAAGGATCGGCCTGCGAGCTGCCAATGCCACGCATGGCGTGCGTGCTGCAGTTCTGCTCGTGATCGGCGTGCAGGATGAAGAGCACCTCGAGCGCGCGTTCCAGCACGGGCTGCTGCTTGAACGGCGCGTCACCCTTTCTGAAGAGCATTTGCAGAAAGTTCGCCATGTACCCGAGATCGTCCTCGGGTTCGACATACGGCAGACCCAGGCTGTGGCGATAGACGTGCGCGCCGATGCTCGGGGCTTTCGCGATGAGCCGTCGAATCTGTTTGCTGCGCGACTCCGGATCCAGCACCTGCTTCGCGTCCGGGTAGTCGGTCGACAACGCGCCGACCGTCGAAAGGAACACGCCCATCGCGTGGGCGTCGCGGTAGAAGCCCTCGAGGATGGCCTTGACGTTGATCGGCAGCCGGCGATGACTCGTGATTGCCTGCGTCCAGGTCGCGCTCTGTTCCGCGGTCGGCAACTCGCCAAAGAGCAGAAGGTAGGCCGTGTCGAGAAACGTGCAGTTCGCCGCGAGTTGATCGATGGGGTAGCCGCGATACTCCAGGATCCCTTTGTCGCCGTCGATGAAGGTGATCCGGCTCCGGCAGGACGCGGTGTTCTGAAATGCCGGATCGTAGGTCATTAACCCGAAATCATCGTCTGATTGGCGAATCTTCCGAAGGTCCATGGCGCGAATGGCGCCGTTCTCGATGGGAATCTCGTACTGCTTCCCGGTGCGGTTGTCGGTCACTGTCAGGGTGTCGGCCATGGCGCGGTCTGGTTTCTCGTGTCGCTACGCTTCGGGGTCCCCGGTCGACACCCCCGGATCCTCCGGTAGCGTGTCGTCGTCGCCCTGCCCGTCCGGATCGTTCTCCCGAACGGGCACGCGGTAGGTGCCGGACAGCCAGCGGCCGAGGTCCGCCATCTTGCAGCGCTCGCTGCAGAACGGCCTCCAGGCAACCTCCGCGGGCCGCTGGCGACAATACACGCACAGCGGAGCATCCGACATCGACCAATTGTACCTGTACCGGCGAACCGGTAGATCGGGTCTTGGGTCTTGAGTCTTGGGTCTTGGCGGCTGAGCCCAAGCCGCAGGACCCAAGTCCCAAGCCTACTTATCGTCCTGGTGGTGTCGGACGTCGCGCGCGGACACCATGAAGATGACGTCCTCGGCGACGTTGGTCGCGTGGTCGCCGATCCGTTCGAGATGGCGCGAGATCAGGATCAGGTCGAGTCCCGGCTCGATCGTGCCGGGATCGCGAAGCATGTGGGTGAGGAGCTCGCGGAAGACCATGGTCTTCAGCGTGTCCAGCTTGTCGTCGGCGTCGAGCACCGATTGGGCGAGCGCGATGTCACGGCGCACGAAGGCATCCAGGGCGTCGCGGAGCATGTCCTGCGCGATGACCGCCATCCGCGGGATATCGATGAGCTCCTTGACCGGCGGGTGCAGGAGGTAGCGGGCGACGGCTTCGGCGATGTTGATGGCGAGGTCGCCGACGCGCTCGAGGTCGGTGTTGATCTTGACCGCGGCCACGATCGCGCGCAGGTCCACGGCCATCGGCTGATGCAGCGCCAGGAGCGTGAAGCAGCGGTGGTCGATTTCGATGTGCAGCAGGTTGATGTCGTGGTCGCTGACGAGCACGCGCTCGACAATGGCGGGATCCCGATCGACGAGTGCGCGCACGGCCAGCCGCACACGGTCTTCGGCGAGGCCGCCCATCTCGAGCAGTCGTGTCTTGAGCGACTCGAGCTCGTCCTGAAAGTGCCTGACGTGACGTTCCGTATCCATGTCGCGAATCCCTAGCCGAACCGTCCGGTCACGTAGTCCTCAGTCAGCTTCTGCGCGGGGTTCGTGAACATCTGGTCGGTCTGCCCGAATTCCACCAAGGTGCCCAGCCAGAAGAACGCCGTGGCGTCCGACACCCGCGCCGCCTGCTGCATGTTGTGCGTGACGATCACGATCGTGTAGTTACGTTTCAGCTCGTAGATCAGCTCCTCGATGCGTTGCGTGGCCATCGGGTCCAGCGCCGAGGCCGGCTCGTCCATCAACAGAATCTCGGGCCGCACGGCAAGCGCCCGGGCGATGCACAGACGCTGCTGCTGTCCGCCTGACAAGGCCAGCGCCGAGTCGTGCAGCCGATCCTTCACTTCATCCCAGAGTGCCGCCGCCTGCAGGCTTGCTCGACCTGTTCGTCGAGGTCGCGGCGGCCCTTGAACATCCCGTTGATTCGGAGGCCGTAGGCGACGTTCTCGAAGATCGACTTCGGAAACGGGTTCGATTTCTGGAACACCATGCCCACGCGGCGGCGAAGCTGCACGACGTCGGTCCCCGGCGCGTAGATGTCGGCGCCGTCGATGCTGACCGAGCCCTCGACACGCGTGCCGGCGATGATGTCGTTCATGCGGTTGAGCGTTCGGAGAAACGTGCTCTTGCCGCAGCCGGACGGGCCGATGAACGCCGTGACGACGTTCGCCCGAATCTCGATCGAGATATCGGTCAGCGCCCGCTTCGGACCATAGAAGAAGTTCAGCTGCGTAACCCGCACCTTCACCGGCGCGGCTGGCAGCGGCGTGCGATCGGATGACGCCGACACCACGTTTGGACGCAGCGAAACCTCAGCCGCCATACGAATTCACTCTATCCCGGAAGGCCGAGGTGGCTGGTTTCGGCTGTGTAAATTCAGCCCAGACCCCGCGCGCCACAAGCTTGTGAGGCGTTCGGGGTAAGCTCCCGTCGTGACCTGGATCCCGCTGTCGGGACTGCTGTGTGCGGTGATCGGCGTTCGCGCTTGGCGCAGCACGCGCCGCTCTTCGTCATCGCGCATCGTGGCGCCAGCGGATACCGCCCCGAGCACACGGTCGAGGCCTACCAGCTGGCCGTCCAGATGGGCGCCGACGCGATCGAGCCCGACCTCGTCATCACGCGCGACGGCGTGCTCATCGCGCGGCACGAAAACGAGATTGGTGAAACGACAGACGTCGCCGAGCGGTTCCCGAACCGGCGAACCACCAAGGAGATTGACGGCAAGCCCGTGACCGGCTGGTTTGCCGAGGACTTCACCCTCGCGGAGATCCGGACGCTGCGGGCTCGTGAGCGGCTGGCGTTCCGGTCCCACGAGTACGACGGCCGTTTCGGCGTGCCGACGTTCGACGAAGTGCTGGATCTTGCCGCGGCGGCCCGGCGTGAAACCGGCCGCCCGATTGCGGTGTATCCCGAAACCAAGCATCCGACGTACTTCCGGCGCATCGGGCTTCCGCTCGAGGACGTGTTGCTCGACCGCCTGAAGGCGCGCGGGCTCGTCGAACGCGAGTCTCCGGTGTTGATTCAGTCGTTCGAGCGCCCGAGCCTCGAGTATCTCCGCCTGCGGACCCGCGTGCGCCTCGTGCAGCTCACGTCGTCGCCGGCCGACGTCACCGCCGACCGTCTGGCCGCCATCGCCCGATATGCGGACGGCATCGGTGCCGAGAAGACCTTGATCGTGCCCGAAGGGCCGAATCGTCGCGTCCAGCCGCCAACCCACGTCGTGCGCGACGCCCACGCCGCCGGTCTCTTCGTTCACGCGTGGACGATGCGCAACGAACCGCTGTACCTGTCTCCGAGCTACGACGGCGATCCGGCGGCCGAAGTCCGTGAGTTCGTCGCGCTCGGCGTGGACGGCGTGTTCTCGGATTTTCCGGATGTCGCCGTGAAGGGCGATCCCGGCCGTCAGACCCAGCTGAGCCTCTAGATCGATTCGGTTCTCACGACCGTCGCGGCTTCGGAGCCTTCGAGGAATTCGCCGACCTGGCGGCGCAGTTCTTCCTGGATGCTGTTGATCGATTTGCGGCCTTCGAGCACGCGGAAACCGAACTCGTCGGACATCGCGGCGTATTCTTTGACGAGCTGCCGCTGATAGGCGCGGAAGCTGTCGTAGATGTCGTCGCCGGACTTGAGGTCCATGCCCGACTCCCAGTACGACATGCCGCCGGTCTGCAGCACGCGGCGGGCGAGGGCGTCGGCGTCAATCTTCAGGTAGAAGATGAGGTGCGGCGCGATCGCGAAGCCATAGAGCTGGCGGATCCACTGGCTGTCCACGCCGCGCACGCCGGCGCGGGCGATGGCCGTGTAGATATACCGATCCGCGAGCACGATGAAGCCGGCTTTGAGCGCCGGGATGATCTCCTTCTCGAGCCGGTCGGCGAAGTCGCACGCGTAGAGCAGCACGAACGTCAGCTTGTTGAGCGTGTTGCTCGACTTCGCCAGCTCGATCGTCGGCGCCATCAGCGGCGATCGGGTCCATCCCGTCTCGATGACGCCGTAGCCGCGTACTTCGAGCCACTCACGGAGCAGTCGGATCTGCGTCGTCCGGCCGACGCCGTCCGTGCCTTCGATGGCGATGATGCGGCCCGGGTAGTCCGCGATCGGCGCGTAGGGGAGTCCGTGACCGTAGTACTGGCCCGGCGTGACGCCGCCGTGCGCGCCCAGGTCCTGTGCCGGCGAATCGCTCATGTCGGGTTGCTCTCCAGGTGCGCGGTGACCATCTCGCGGAATTGCCGCTGCTGCTCGGTGATGCTGCGTCGAGCGTCGACAACCTCCAGCCCGTATTCGGGCACGATCCGGTCGTACTCCTCGAGCACCTTGGACTGGAAGATCTTGAAGCTCTCCGTGGCGTTGGCGCTCCATCCCATGTCCATGCCGGCCTCGTAGAACTTCATCTTGATGCGCCGGGCGAGGAGCCGATCCAGCGAGGTCTCGATCGGCACGCGGAAGTAGACCGCCAGGTTCGGACGGACGGCGAAGCTATACAGGTCGCGCACCCACTGGCGATCGACGCCGCGCGCGACATCGCGCGCAAACGCCGTGTACGCGTATCGATCGGCGAGCACAATCATGCCGGCCTTGAGCGGCGGGATGATGCTTATACAGCTGCCGGTCCGCGAAGTCGGTCGCGTGCAGCAGGCTGAACGTCATCGGCGTCAGCGCGTTCTTCTTCTTGCCGGCCTTGGTCGCCGCCTTCACGAGCGCTGACGAGTTCCATTCGGTGACGAACACCCGGTGGCCGTTGGCCGTCAGCCACTTCGACAGCAGGCTCAGCTGCGTCGTCTTTCCCGATCCGTCGATGCCTTCGACCACGAACAGGCGGCCGGGAAGGGTGTGCGGCGTGGCGAGGGTGTCGAGCATGCTTCGTGGCGTCCTTTGTGGCCGGGGTCCTGCGACCACCGGCAATCTCACAGCGTATCTCGCACCCCAGCTCTTCGGCGAGGGCGGTCGCCTGGCGCTCGGCGGCCCAGAGCTCGAGCTCGGCGTCGCCTGAGGCCGTTGAGCCCGAGCGTCAGCCTCCTGCCGCTCCCGGTCACGCGGACGCCGGCCACCACCTGCGCGTGGCTCCGGTCCAGTCCCTCGGCAAGCCGGACGATCGCGCCGAGGACGCGAACCGCGCGCCGCTTGGGCTTCGAGAGCGACTTGTAGCCCTCGTGGGACGCCTTCGGCGTCGCCTGACGATGGTACCGCGCCACGAGGCCGATGATGGTGACCTCGTCCGGCTCGAATCCGCGGAGTCCGCCATGCTTCACGAGGTAGTACGCGTGCTTATGGTGGCGCTCGTAGCTGATGTGCGTGCCGATGTCGTGAAGCAGGGCGCCGTCCTCGAGCCAGTCTCGCTCCTGCTGGCCCAGGCGGTGCCGCGTTTTCAGGCCGTCGAAGACGGCGAGCGCGAGCCGCGCGACCTGTTGCGCATGCGGCGCCAGGTAGTTGCACCGCTCGCCGAGCTCGATCACGCTGCGGCGCCGCACGTCCGGGTAGCGGTCGATGGTCTGGATGTGCCGGGCGTTGCGTGTGATGTAGTCGAGCACGAGCCCTTCACGCAGCGCGAAGTCACAGAGCGTAATCTCGTCAGCGCCGAGGCCATCGATGATCGCGTCGAGCAGCAAGGCGCCGGCGGGCGCGAGATCCGCGCGGCGCGGATCCATGTCCGGGATCTGCAGTCGCTCTGCGAGCGAGAGCGACGTCAGCCGGCGCGTGAGCCGCGACAGCGCCTTGGCGCTCACTCGCAGATTCCGCAGGTCGTCGGACGGCCGCTTGTCCGCGGCGAGCGCGCCGAGTGAGAGGATCGTCCCGGAGGTCCCGATCACGCGATCGATGCGGCGCCTTGAAATCTGCGCGAGGTACGGACCGACCTGACGTGCGAACATGCCGCACAAGGCGACGGCGGTCGCGATCGGCGATCGGGTCGGTCGTGACGAAGCGCTCGGTCAGCCGGATCACGCCGAGCTTGAAGCTGCGCCCCGTGCGCAACCGCTCCGCCGTGCCGACCGTGATCTCGGTGCTGCCGCCGCCAATGTCCACGACGACGGCCGTGCGCTTCCCGATGTGGGCCGAGTACGCCGGCGGCCAGGTGGATCAGCCGCGCTTCCTCGGTTCCGGAGATCACCTGCACGCGCAAACCGACGGCGCGGCGGACCGCCGCGACGAAATCAGGGCCATTTCCGGCCTCGCGAACGGCGCTCGTGGCCGCGGCGATGATTTCGTCCACGCCGTGCGATGCGGCAATCCGCGTGAACTTTGATAGTGTCTGAAGCGCCGCCGACATGCTGGGCTCGGCCAGTTGGCGCCCGTCGAGGCCGCCAGTCCCGAGTCGAATCATGTCCTTTTCTCGATCGACGACCTCAAACGACAGGTCCGGCCGGATCCGGCAGACGATCATGTGGAGCGAGTTGGTGCCGATGTCGATGGCCGCGATGCGCATGCGTGTAACGTCGGAGTAACATGCGAGGACGGAAGCTCGAACCGATGGGCCATGCTACCACGACGATCGCGGGCGGTTTGATCGCCGCACTGACGCGCCAGCACGATTCGCTCGCGCGCCGCTGGTCTGCCGCGCGTGCCGGCCACGTCAAGGGCGTGCATCGCGCGCGCGTGGCGTCGCGCCGCCTTCGCGAGGCCCTCGCGGTCATCGACGCGGCCGAGCCGAAGAGTCGCGCCGCGCGCCTCGCGCGTACCGTCAGGCGGATGACGCGAGCGCTGGGGCCGGTCCGCGAAATCGACGTCGCGCTGGTCGAGCTCGATCTCGCCGCCCGCCGGCACGGCTGGTCGCCCGAGCTCGCGGGAATCGTTCGCCGTCGGCTCGAGCGGGAGCGCGAGCGTCGCGCGAAGCGCATGGTCGCCAAGATTGCCAAACAGGATCGCGGCAGCGTTCGAGACGACATCCGCGAGCTGTCGAAGTGGATGACCGGTGCAGATGATCGATCCTCAGAGGCCGCACTGAGCGCCAGGATCGTGCGACGCGCCCGCGCAGTGCTGGCCGCGTCCGCCGCGGCGGGCACGATCTATGTGCCCAACCGGCTCCACGCGCTCCGCATCGCGATCAAGAAGCTGCGGTACGCCATCGAGCTGCTGCCGCCGACGCCGGCGTTCGACGTGGCCGTCGCGCTGAAGTTGTTGAAGCGGGCGCAGCGTCGCTTCGGATCCCTTCAAGACATTCAGGTGCTCACCGCGGAAGTGCGGGCGATTGACACGGTGAAGCGGCGCCCAGCGGATCGTGCCGCGTTGTCTGCGGCGGCTGACGCCCTCGAGCGCGATTGCCGCGAGATCCACGCGAAGGCGCTCGCGCTCGTGCCGGATGTCGAGGCGTGCGCCCGGCTGATCCGGCGCGAGCTCGGTGTGCGCCGCCGGGGAAGCCGCCTCGCGATGGCCAAAGCAGAGCTCGACACGAAGGCCAGGGCTCTAAGGCTCAGGGCTCAGGGCTTGGGACTGATGCAGGCGCACGAGCGACCAACGTGCAGGCTCTAAACCCTAAGCCCTAAGCCCTAAGCCCTAAGCCCTAGCCGTGAGCCCTAAGCCTGACAGAATGCATCATGCCCCAGTCCCGACAGCTCTTCCTGGTTCGACACGCCATCGCCACCGAGCGCGGTGACAAATGGCCGGATGACGCCAAGCGTCCGCTGACCCATCAGGGCGCCGCGCGGATGAGCACCGCCGCCGAGGGGCTCTCCGCAATCGGCGTCACACCGGATGTGGTGATTTCGAGTCCGCTCGTTCGCGCCGAGCAAACGGCGGACATCCTCGTGAAGTGTCTCGGCGGGGACGCCCGCCTCGTGACCGCGCCCGCTCTTGCGCCAGGAGGCTCGCCGGCCGCGGTCGCCGAAGCCGTGGCCGCGCTCGCCAAGGGTCGCAGCATCGCCATCGTCGGCCACGAGCCCGGACTCGGCGAGCTCGCGGCCTGGCTCGTCGGCGCCCGTCAGCCGCTGCCGTTCAAGAAAGGCGGCGTGTGCCGAATCGACGTCGCTGACTGGCCGCCCACGGCGAAGAGCGGAACTCTCGTCTGGTTCGCGACACCCAAGATGCTTCGCGCGCTCGCATGAAGTGGACGAGCGCGCGAAGGCTTGAGGCTCGAGGCCTAGGGCTTAGGGCCCGTCGAACCCTCGGACCCCTGCGCAGCGACCTCGAACCTTCACACCACCGTCCCCGGTTTCACGATCCCGTTCTTCGGTACGACGATGATGCCGCTGCGGATGTAGTAGCCGTCGCCGTCCACGTCCTGAATATTCCGCTCGTTCACAAGACGGGCGCCCTCGCCGATGCGTGCGTTCTTGTCGACGATCACGCGGTCGAGCACGGCGTCCGGCCCCACGCCGAGTGGCAGGTCGCCGAACTGGTCCTCGTAGTAGTCGGCCCCGAGCAGGACGGACTGCGTCACGGTCGCACCGCGGTGGATGGCCGTGCGCACCCCCACCACACTGCTTTTCACCGTGCAGTTGTCGAGGTACGCGCCTTCGGCCACGAGCGCCTCGTCCAGCTGGCAGTTGTGTAGCCTGGCCGCTGGCAGAAATCGAGACCGCGTGTAGATGGGCCGCCGGGGATGGAAGAAGTCGAACGGCGGTACGCGCTTCGTGAGGAGCATGTTGGCGTCGTAGAACGTGGCGACGGTGCCGACGTCCGCCCAGTACCCGCGATAGACGTAGGCGTGGACGCGGTGCGTGCCGATCGAGCTCGGAATGAGCTCGCGGCCGAAGTCCACGGCCCGGCTCCGCTCGAGCACGTCGTACAGGACGTCGCGTGAGAACACGTAGATGCCCATTGACGCGAGAAATGGTTTGTCGGCCGTCAGCAGTCCAGCCGGCGAGTTGGCCGGCGCGCTCGATCGCATCTCGCCCAGGCGCGCGGCCGCGGGCCTGTGTTCGAATCCGGTGATCTGCCCGCTCGTGTCGAAGCTGAAGATGCCCATCTCGGTCGCCGCATCCGGGGCGACGGGCTGCGCCGCAATCGTGATGTCGGCATCCCGCTCGATGTGCGAGTCGATGAGCTCGGCCAGGTCCATCCGGTAGATGTGGTCGCCGGCCAGCACGAGGTAGTACTCCGCGTCGAGCTCCCGGAAGTGGCGCGCGGCCTGGCGCACCGCGTCGGCCGTGCCCTGGAACCACTGTTCGCCCTCTGGCGTCTGTTCGGCCGCGAGTACCTCGACGAAACCGCCCGAGAACATGTCCATCCGGTAGGTCTGCGCGATGTGCCGGTTCAGCGACGCGGAATTGAACTGCGTGAGCACGAAGATGCGCTCGAGACCCGCGTGGAGACAGTTGCTGATCGGGATATCAATCAACCGCCACTTGCCGCCGATGGGAACCGCAGGCTTGGACCGCGCGTGAGTGAGAGGGAACAACCGCGTACCGCGGCCGCCACCCAGAATGATCGTGAGAACGTCGTTCATTGGCTGTTCATTTTATGGCACCGCCGCGTCCCGGTCTTCTTTCCACTCGAGATCGTCCACGCGTTCGACGAGTGGCACGTCCGTCCGCAGTGTCGCCAGCGTCCGGAACAGCAGCGCGCGGCTTCTGTCGCGGGCGAGCGTCGCCGCAAGCTCCGCGGGCCGCGTCGCGTTGACGTGCCACTCGCGATAGTCATCAGGGATGGCTTCGATGTGGCCGAAGCGCGACGAGCACCGCCGCCGTTGACTTCGCGCCCCAGCCCGGCAGGCCCGGATAGCCATCGGCGGCGTCGCCGACGAGCGCGAGGTAGTCCGGAATCGATGGCGGCGGCACGCCAAACTTCTCGGTCACGCCCTTCTCGTCCACAATCACGCGCGTTCGCCGGTTCAGTTGCACGATGCGTGTGCCTCGTACGCACTGGGCCAGATCCTTGTCCGGCGTGCAAATCACGACGCGGCCCACGCGAGGGTCTGCGGCCGCCTGCACCGCCGCGGTCGCCAGCGCATCGTCCGCCTCGAACTCCACCATCGGCCAGACGACGATCCCCATGGCGACCAGCGCGCCTTCGAGGATCGGAAACTGTGACCAGAGCGCCGGATCGATGCCTTCGCTCGTCTTGTAGCCCGGCCACAGCTCGTTGCGAAACGACTCGATGATCCGATCGGTCGCGACCCCGAGATGGGTCACGCCTCGGCTGGTCATGCCCCGAATGGACGCGATCACACCGCGCACGGCGGCAACCTCGCGGCCCAGGTCGTCGGTTTCGGAGGGCAGCGCGTAGAAATGCCGGAACAGCTCGTACGTGCCGTCGATGAGGTAGACGTCCATCGGCTAGAGGTTCTGCATGTGTGTATCGAATGCACCACTCAGGGGCACTGCAGATTGTCCTGTAAGTGAATGACCAGCTTGATGTTGCCCGAAGTTACGTCAAATTTACATGCGCTGAACGCGTCAGCTTGATATTGATCCCGCATGACCACCGAGCAGCTTCCAAGCGCCAGACGCGTCTCGACGCGTCACCGTCACCCGCGGCCGACACGGTTGGGAGGTCAAGGAAGAGCGTGACAACGTCGTCGTCCACAGCGCCACGTACACGGACTGGCACAGGGTCGAACGGGCGGCCGGGTTCCCCGTTCCCGGTTCCACGTTCCCGGTTCTCGGGACCGCGAACGAAGAACCTGGAACGGAGAACAGGGAACGCGGAACGGAGTCCGACTAGCGTCAGCGTCGTCCGGAGCGTGGCCTCGTTCTCCGGCGCCCGCCCGGCGTCCTCGAGCTCTCGCAACCTCGCATCGAGCAGCGCCGTGTCTTCGATCAGGCGATCGATCTGCTGCCGCTGTCGCGAGATGACGACCGAGAACGACACCGACGCCACGAACACGAACAGGATCACGACGAGAAGAAGCACCGCCGGCGGGTAGAAGATACCGAGGCCGAGGGCGATCCGATCCAGAAGACCCCGCGCCATCGACAGTCCCAGCAGCGCCAGCGCGCAGAGAATCCAGACGAAGGAATATTCCTCGGTCAGTTTCTTTCGCCGCACGAGTTCCAGCACACCGATGAGCAGCGCGATGCTGATCGCGACGGCGGCGACCTGAAGGCGATCCATCAGGTCCGATCGCGAACGGCGCCCCTGAGAGGCACCACGAGCAGATGAATGATCAGCCGGGCCATCGCGGCGCTCGTGCGCCGCGCGGTCAATGAGGTCTGGCCGGCCGGCCGCTCCCGCATCGTGACCGGGATCTCCACCGCACGAAGCTGATTGCGGCTCAGGAACAACCTGAGCTCGGGTTCCGGGATATCCCGACGGATGGTGCTCGGCAAGAACGGCCAGCGCCTGTGGGCCAAACGCCCAGAGGCCCGACGTCGGATCGGTCACTCGCCCTCTCGTCAAGATGGTCAGGACCATTCCCAGACATCTTTGAACGACGCGCCGCCCGCGCGGTGTTGACGGCGATCGTCGAGCGTGCGTGAAGCGCGAGCCGATGACGACGTCTGCGCGGCGATTCGAGAAGCGGCTCGATGAGCGCGGGCAGCAGCCGCGCCGGGTGCTGGCCGTCGCCGTCAAGACGCACGACAGCATCGAAGCCCCGCTGCTGTGCGTAGCGCAGGCCGACGCGTACGGCTGCGCCCGGTCCGAGTTGCTCCGGCAGACGGATCCAACGAACGCCGAGCGCCGGCAGCAGCGCCCGCGTCTCGTCGTCGGAGCCGTCATCGACGACGAGAATGTCGTGGGCCGGCGCGTCGCTGCGGATCTCGGCCACGAGACCCGGGAGAGTTGCGGCCTCGTTGAACGCGGGAATCAGGATCAGGACGCGCACAGCTGGTGGATGGATCTAGAGCGAGCGTGGGCGCATGCTGTGGACCGGTCGGGACCGGACGCCGAAGAGTCGCGCGCGCGCTCCACGCCGTCATGGCGGCAACCCACGCGAGGTTGCGCACCGCGTGCACGGGCACGAAGCACAGGCCCGCCGGATCGCGAAACAGGACGGCGGCCCACAGGCCGGCCGCGAACCGTTCGGCGATGAGTACCGCAGCCAGCGCGAGCGCCACGCTCGCGGGGACCACCCATGGCGTGCCCGCAACGGCGGCGGCGACCGCGATCGCGCCCGCGGCGACGGCAAGGGCCGTCACTGGCCCCTGCAGCATCATCGAGAGGCCCGACACATTGTCACCCGCGACGCGCTGCGGGTGCCTGCCAGCAGGTTGAGGCGGCCGTATCCAAACCCGTATTGCTGCCGCGCGTAGTCGACGACGCCCTCGCGCCAGTGGTGAACGCTCTCCGCGTCGTGGCAATACGCCAGTCGATATCCAGCGCCGACCAGGCGATAGCTGAGGTCGTTGTCGTAGCCGTAGCCGAGACCTTCGTCGAACAGCCCGACTTCGAGGAGCGCCGATCGCCTGTAGACACTGTTGCCTGTGCACACGTGATTCGTCGTGGACGCGAGACGCCGGTAGCGGAGCGCGAGATCCAGCGCCATCACGCGCGACCAGATGTCCTGAGGGGTCTGTCCCCGCTCACGAAGTGGGACTGATCGCCCGTCGAAGTGGGTGACCTGAGGGTCTGTCCCTGCTTACGAAGTGGGACTGACCCCTCGTGGTCTGCCTCCGCACCTGGAACGTACCGACCCTGCGCGGCCGCGACCTGCGGGTCATCGAACTCCTGACCAACCGCTCGAGCCAAGTTGGTGAGAGCACGACGTCCTGATCGACTTGGGCGATCAGCGGATACGCGGCGGCGCGCACGCCCCGGTTGATGGCTGCGGCGGCTCCGCGCCGTCCCCATTGAGCACTCGCATGTGGCCGAGCGACTGGTGGCGCGAAAGGATGGCGGCCGAGTCATCGGTGCTGCCATCGTCGATCGCGATGATCTCGATCGGGCCCGGACCATGTCTGGCGCGCGAACCGCCGTCAGCACGCTGTCGAGCCAGCGCCCGCCGTTTCGGACCGGAATGACAAAACTGACGCCCATCATTTCGTCAGGCCGCCATGATACCCGCGTTAGCTCCGGGGCCTATCTATCCTTATCGGGCCTGAGTGACAGTCTGATACACCGCTTCGAGCTGCTCGATCAGCGGCGCCCACTGGCATTCGCGTTCAACTCTGAGGCGAGCCTGTCGTCCAAGCTGTTCGCGACGCTCGGGGAGTTCAGGAGATCGCGCAAGGCAGCCTCGAGAGCCGCGGCGTCGCCGGTGGGCACGACGAGGCCAGTCGTCCCATGAATCACATTCGTGCGTACGCCTGGCAGGTCCGGGACGATGCTCGGGACGCCCGTCGCTGCCGCCTCGAGCGTCACCAGACCGAACGCCTCGGCACGGCTCGTTGACGGCAGCACGTGGACGTCGGCCAGACGATAGTAGCGGGGCAGCAGTTCGTCGCTGACGTCACCGACAAAGATGGTTCGAAGGCGAGGCCGCGGTCTGCGGCTTCGCGCTCGAATCTGGCGCGATCATCTCCGTCACCGACCACCACCAGATGCCAGGAGAGATGCAGCAGCCTGGTCAGCGCCGTGAAGAGCAGGTCGAGGCCCTTGAATCGATGTGCGGCATCGAGACTTCCGACGAACAGAATCACCGGCGAAAGCCCGTCGATGTTCAGGGACGTGCGCAGTGCAGGCTCAGCTCCGGGATGGAAGCGATCGAGATCGACACCGAACGGACAGACGTGGACCTGGTCGAGCGCACCTTCGACGCGCGCGAGCGCCGACGCGGCCGCGTAGTCGCGCGAACTGACCAGCAGTTTGTCGGCGTGCGAGAGGATCCACGGCTGGACGGTCTCCCGGTGCACATCAAAGACCGTGCCCTTCAAGCCGGAGGCCGTCGCGTCCATGTGGTACGTGACGACGAGGGCGCGGATCTGACCAGACGACCTGGCGTGGGCGACGGGCTCGGCGCCGCCGTAGAACGGGTAGTGGAGGTGGACGATGTCGAAGCCGGCGAGTGTCGAAGGGAGCGACGGAGAAGCCCAGCGTTTCCGACGCGGAGCTGCGCGGTGAGCAGACTTCGACGTCATGCCCGCGCGCGCGCAGCCGCTCGGTATATTCGAACGCGACACGCGCCATGCCTCCGCGATAGGGAGGGTAGACGGGCGTGACTTGGGCGATGCGCATCGGACGGCGGCAAGCCTACACGCCGTAGTAGGGCAGGTCACGGCGCCGCGCGAGCGGCCCTCGGTTCCGATCGCCTACTCGACTGAGTACGCACCGGGTTCCACGATTTCCCGTCGCCGCGCGACGCACTAGAGTAAGCCAATGCGCCTCGGGGCCGTTGTTCTGAACTACGGAACACCCGCGACCACCATTTCTGCAGTCCGATCTATCCAGGCCTACGCGTCGCCTGGCCAGGTCATCGTTGTCGACAACGCGTCCCGCGACGACTCCGTGGAACGTCTTCGAGCGGAACTTCAGAACGTGACAGTGGTGGTCTCGCCCAGCAACTAGGGTTCTCCGCCGGCTACAACATTGGGATTCGGGAGGCGGTCGGACGCGGCGCGGAGCGCGTGCTCATGCTCAACAGTGATGCCGTGTTGACAGGAGACACGATCGATTTGCTCGATCGTGGCCCTTGCAGGCGATGTCGCAATCGCTGGTCCTCTGATCGTCGGCAGGGGCCGTCAGGCCGAATCGAATCAGCTGGCGTGAACTATGCGGTGTCGACCGGCCGGATGCACCATCGCCTGCACGGCATTTCCAGCTCCAATGTGGTTGTTCCGGATCTCGCTGAAGTCGACGCGGTCAGCGGCTGCGCAGTGTTGGTGCGACGAGAGGTCTTCGAAACCGTCGGCCTCCTTGCCGAGGAGTTCTTCTACGGGTTCGAAGACATCGAATTTTGTCTTCGCGCGCGCCGTGCGGGATTCCGAACTGTCTGCATCGGGCGGGCCGTCGTGGAGCATCAAGGCGCCGCGTCCATCGGTCAGTCCTCGCCGAGACGTCTGTACTTCGGCGTCCGCAACCACTTGCTCCTGGCGACCCGCGTTGGCCCGCAGGCCTGGCCCATCCGGTTCGCTCGCGCAGCGAACATCGTCGGTCTCAACGTGGCGCATGCGCTCGTTCGATCGCGCACACCCATCGCGCCAGGCCTCGCCGCAATCGGCAGAGGCGTCCGGGATCACTTGAAGGGGAGATACGGTTCGGACGTGAGCGAGCGCTAGCGAGCCCGCGCGAGCGGGACGGGGAGCGCGAGTAGCGCGTAGGGGGACAGCGGGGCGAAGCCCTCCGGATTATTCGACGAATCGGTAGCCCAGGCCGACGACCGTTTCGATCTGCGGGCCGACACTGCCGAGCTTCGAGCGCAGACGGCCGACGTGCACGTCCACGGACCGCGTTTCCACGAAGCGGTCGTATCCCCAGACGCGTTCGAGAAGCCGGTCGCGCGACAGGACCCGGTTGCGGTTCTCGACCAGGCAGCGGAGCAGCTCGAATTCGCGTCGGGTCAGCCGGATGGGCTGGCCCTCGACCGTCACCATGACCGCGTCGAAGTCGGCGACGAGTTGCTTGCCTCGGTAGATGGACAGTCCGCCTGGCTTGGCCGTGGACTTCCGGCGGAGGACCGCGCGCACGCGTGCCGCGAGCTCGCGCAGGCTGAACGGCTTCGTCACGTAGTCGTCGGCGCCCAGATCCAGGCCCGACACGCGGTCGGATTCGCCGGTGCGCGCCGTCAACATGATGATCGGAAGCGTCGCCGTCGCCGGACGCGCCCGGACCAGGCGGCAGACCTCCGTGCCGTCGATTGAAGGGAGGTTGAGGTCGAGGATGACGAGATCGGGCTGCGAGTCGGTGATCGACTTCACCGCGGCGTCCCCGCTCGTCACGATGTCCACCCGGGCCTCGCCCGAGCGTTCGAACGTGTGTTTGATGAGGTCGGCGATGTCGACCTCGTCTTCGACCACCAGAATCCGCGTTGGCGCTGCCATGTGACAGTCGTCACACTACGGCACCCAGGTTTCCCGCCCGTGACGCGGCCGTTAAATGTCGGTTACGGGCCGTTTGTTACATTGACGTTACAATGACGCCCGGCTGGGGAGGCCGGGCCGTGCGCTTCAATCTGTTTCCGAAAGACGAGCAGTTCTTCGACCTCTACGGCAAGATGGCGGCCGAAATTCAGGCCGCCTCGTTGCTCCTCGAGCAGCTGCTGGCCACCGATCCGCCGGATATGGCCAAGGTCGAACCCATCCGGGATGCCGAGCATCGCTGCGACGCGCTGACCCACGACGCGATTCAGCGCCTCCACCGCACGTTCATCACGCCGTTCGATCGCGAGGACCTCTACGCCCTCGCGACGACGCTCGACACGGTGATGGACGCGATCGATCACACCGCGTCGCTCGTCCGCTTGTACAAGATTCAGGTCGTGCGCCCCGGCGCCCGCGAGCTCGGTCGCACGGTCTCAGCGTCGGCGGAACGGATGCGCATGGCCCTCGAAGCGCTCGCGACGAAGAAACCCGTCAACCCGCACGCCGTGGAAATCAACCGGCTCGAGAACGAGGCGGATCGCGTGTATCAGGAAGCCGTCCGGACGCTCTTCGATACCGAGACCGACGCCATCGTGATCATCAAGTGGAAAGAAGTCTATGACAACCTCGAGCGCATCACCGACTGCTGCGAAGACGTCGCGAACGTCATCGAAGGCGTCGTCGTCAAGCACGGGTGATTCGCGTTGAGCCTGTTGTTCAGCACCATCGGCCTCATCATCGTCGTCGCGCTCGTATTCGACTACATCAACGGCTTCCACGACGCCGCGAACTCCATCGCGACCGTCGTCTCGACGCGCGTGCTGTCACCGGGCCTGGCGGTGCTCTGGGCCGCCTTCTTCAACTTCGCGGCGGCCGCGGTCATGGGCACGGCCGTCGCGACGACGGTCGGCCGCGGCATGGTGGACCTGTCGGTCGTCACCTACGCGGTCATTCTGTCCGGACTCATCGGTGCGATCGTCTGGAACCTGATCACGTGGTACTTCGGCCTGCCGACGAGCTCATCGCACGCGTTGTTCGGCGGCTATGGGGGCGCGGCCGTCACGAAGGCAGGGTTCGGTGCACTGATCATGTCCGGCTGGACGAAGGTGCTCATCTTCATCGTCGTGGCGCCGTTGATTGGGATGACCGTCGGCCTGCTCGTAATGACGGCCATCGGCTGGATTTTTTACCACTCCGCGCCGTCGCGGGTCGATCGCTGGTTCCGGCGTCTGCAGCTCGTGTCGGCCGCCGCGTACAGCCTGATGCACGGCGCCAACGACGCGCAGAAGACGATGGGCATCATCACGGGCGCCCTCGTGACCGGCGGCTACCTGACGACGTTCCACGTGCCGATCTGGGTCGAGATCATTTCGTACACGGCCATCAGTCTCGGCACGTTGAGCGGCGGCTGGCGCATCATCAAGACGATGGGGTCGAAGATCACGAAGCTGCAGCCGGTCGGCGGCTTCGCCGCCGAAACGGGCGCGGCCGTCGCGATCTACACGGCCACCGCCCTCGGTGTGGGCATCAGCACGACACACACGATCACGGGCGCGATTGTCGGCGTCGGCGCGACCCGACGATTGAGCGCGGTGCGCTGGGGCGTCGCGGGGCAGATCGTGTGGGCCTGGATCCTGACGATTCCGGCCTCGGCGACGATCGGCGCGCTCTCCTATTTCGTGATCAGCTTGATCGATGGACGCGTCGAGCTTCAGCTCGGCGAACGCCGGGTGATTCCGGTCCCGCTCCGAAATGATTGGCGTCGCCACCGGCCACTCGATGGCCAGATCCGGGTCGTCCCATCGCAGTCCGCGCTCGGACGTTGCGTCATAGACGTCCGAACACTGATATTCGAGCTCCGCGACGTCTGACAGCACGCAGAATCCGTGAGCGAAGCCAGCCGGGATGAAGAGCTGGCGGAAGTTGGCGGCGCTCACCGTCACGCCCACCCAGCGTCCGAACGTCGGCGACGCCGGCCGGACATCCACCGCCACGTCGAACACCTCGCCCACGACGACGCGAATCAGCTTGGCCTGGGCGTGCGGTGGATCCTGCCAGTGCAACCCACGCAACGTGCCTTTCACCGAACGCGAGTGGTTGGATTGCACGAACGTCACGTCGATTCCCGCCTGCCGGTAGCGGTCGGCGCGGTAGGCCTCGAGGAAGAAGCCGCGCGCATCGTGATGCACGACCGGCTCGATCTCCAGCACTTCCGGGAGTGCGGTCGGGATGACCTTCACACACCACTCCCGTCTGGCCCGGATTCAACCAGCCGAAGCAGGTACTGACCGTAGGAGTTCGAGCGCATCGGCATGGCGATCTCACGGAGCGCGTCCGCCGTGATGTACCCCATGCGGAACGCGATTTCCTCGACGCAGCAGATCATGAGCGCCTGGCGTTCCTCGATGGTCTCGACGAACTGCGACGCACTGAGGAGCGATTCGTGCGTGCCGGTGTCGAGCCACGCGACGCCGCGACCCAGGCGCTCGACCGACAAGGCGCCGCGTCGCAGGTAGTCGCGATTGACGTCGGTGATCTCCAACTCGCCCCGCGGCGACGGTTTCAGGCGCGCGGCAATCTCCAGGACGTCGTTGTCGTAGAAGTACAGGCCCGTGACCGCGAAGGACGACCGGGGCTGCGTGGGTTTCTCCTCGATGCTGATCGCGCGTCCGGCGTCGTCGAACTCCACCACGCCGTAGCGCTGCGGATCGCGCACGGGATAGCCGAAGACCGTGGCGCCCTGCGTGCGGCCGGCCGCCCGCCGCAGGACGTCCGTGAATCCCTGCCCGAAGAACAGGTTGTCGCCGAGGGCCAGCGCCACGCGGTCGGCGCCGACGAAATCCCGTCCGAGGATGAACGCCTGCGCGAGCCCATCGGGCGAGGGCTGCACGGTGTATGACAGCCGCAGCCCGATGTGACTGCCGTCCCCGAGCAGCCGCTTGAACGCCTCCACATCGTCGGGCGTCGTGATCAGCAGCACGTCGCGAATGCCCGCCAGCATCAGCGTGGCCAGCGGGTAATAGACCATCGGCTTGTTGTAGATCGGGATCAGCTGCTTGCAGATGCCCCGCGTGACCGGGTACAGACGAGTGCCGCATCCGCCGGCGAGAATGATGCCCTTCATAGACGACGGCCTCGAGCCCTGAGCCCTAGGCCTTGGGCCTCCCGTCTGACCGGCAGACTCACCGTGAAGATGGCGCCGCCGCCCTCGCGGTTTGCCGCGGTGACTGTACCACCGTGAAGTTCGACCAGATGCCTGACGATGGAGAGGCCCAGGCCCGTGCCGCCCGGATCGCGGGCGCGCGAACGATCGACCCGATAGAACCGCTCGAACACCCGGGCCAGGTCGGCGTCAGGGATTCCGGGTCCGCGGTCGGCCACCGTGATCGCGATCATGTCGCCTGACCGGCTGGACGTGACGTCAATCGTGCCGTCTTCGGGACTGTAGTTCGACGCGTTCTCCATCAGATTTCGCAGCACGTCGTGGAGCTTCGACGGATCGCCAGGCACCGTCTTCGCGCCCTCCGCCAGACGGACCTCGACGGTCTGCCGGCGTGCCTCGAGCGCGGCTTCCATGTCGCGCTCGACGCCGTCGATGAGTCCCTCGAGCCGGCATTCCGCGCGCGCGATCGTCTCCTGGCCGGCATCGAGCCGCGCGAGTCGCAACAAGATCGCGCACGAGCCCTTCCATGCGAAGCGCGTGGCGCGAGATGATCGTCAGGAACTTCGCGGACTCCTCGGGCGTCGGCGGACTGTCCAGCAGGGCTTCGACCGAGCCGCGAATCGCGGTCAGCGGCGTTCGGAGCTCGTGTGAGACGTTGGCGACGAAGTCGCGACGAACCTGATCGGCGTGGCGCAACGCCGTGATGTTGTGAAGGACGAGCACCGCGCCGCCGCCCCGCGCGCGCGCGACGGGCACGACGTGCGCGACGAAAAACTTGCGGGCGTCGCGATCGAGCTGCACTTCCACCGGTGGCGGCGTCTGCCCGCCCAGCGCAGCCGCCAGTTGCGCGGCGATGTCCGGATGGCGGACGACTTCCAGATAGTGGCGATCCTCGGCGGGCTCCGGAAGACGGAGCATGGACCGCACCGCCGGATTGGTCAGCACCAGCCGTCCGGCGCTGTTGACGAGCACGACGCCTTCCACCATCCCGGTCAGAATCGCCTCCATGTGCGCGCGTTCGCGCGCCATCTCGGTGAGCCGGGCGCCAAGCTGCCGCGCCGTGTCGTCGAGGACGTTCGCGACCGTGCCGATCTCGTCGCGCCCGTGGTCGCGTGCCGGCCGGCTGAAATCTCCAGCCTTGTAACGCTCGGCCGTGTCCACGACGGCGCGCAGCCGCCGGTTGACGACCACTGACCAGAGGCCGATCAGCGCCACGGCGGCGCCGAGACCTGCCAGAAGTCCGATGAGCGCGAGCCGCCGGACGCTGGCGACGCGCGCGTCGATCGCCGTGAGCGGCAGCGCCACGCGCACGAACGCGACCGGACCCGCACGGACCGCGACCGCCGCATATCGCGTGTCGATGCCGGTGGTCTGGCTCGACCTCGTCGCCAACCCCTCGCCCGACTGCCGCGCTTCGACAATCTCCTCGCGGGCGGCATGGTTCTCCACCGACGCGAGCGCTTCCAGGTCCACGTCGGAATCGCCCAGAACCTGTCCGCCGGCATCGATGAACGTCACTCTGCCGCCGATCAGCCGGCCGACCTCATCGGCCTCCTGATCGGGATCCGGCAGCGTCTCCTGGTGCGACAGCAGCGCGGAGGCCAGGCGCGCCTGGTTGAGAAGCCCCGCATCGACGTCCTCGAGCATGAATCGGCGAAACGCCTGCTCGACCAGAATCGTCGAGACAGCGAGCGCGATGGAGGAGGCCAGCAGGGCGCCGACGAACGAGCGCGTCCGAAAGGTCACGACGTGCTGGCAGGATCGTCCAGCTTGTAGCCGAACTGTTTGATCGTCGCGATGGCGTCAACGAGCCAGGGAATCTTCTCGCGCAGCCGGCGGACGTGCACGTCCACCGTGCGTGTGCCGCCGGTGTACTGGTAGCTCCAGACGTCGGCGAGCAGAAGATCGCGCGAGAGCACCCGCCCTCGATGTTCGATCAGATATTGCAGCAGCAGGAACTCTTTCGCCGTGAGCCGCACCTCCCGATCGTCGATCCGCACCTGGTGCCGTTCGAGATCCATGGTGACCGGGCCGTGACGAAGCACGCGCTCCTTGGGTTTCCCGCGGTCCAGTCGTCGTAACAGCGCGGTGACGCGTGCGACAAGCTCCTTCGGGCTGAACGGCTTGACGACGTAGTCGTCGGCGCCGAGCTCGAGGCCGCGGATCCGATCGGCTTCTTCGCCCCTGGCCGTGAGCATGATGATGGGAATGGCCGCCGTCGTCGCATCCTGCCGCAGCGCCTGGCACACGAGCGAGCCGTCCATGCCGGGCAGCATCAAATCCAGCACGACGAGATCGGCCGGCGTCTCCCGCACGCGCGACATGACCTCCCGCCCGGTCGCGAGGTGATCGACCGTGTGTCCGGCGCGCTCGAGGTAATGCCGAATGAGATCGGCGATGTCCTGACTGTCTTCGACGACGAGCACTCGCGCCACGGGCGGAATCTTAACTGTTATCGCTCGACCTGGTCGCCGTCAGGATGCCGCCGCCACGAACGAAGAGGAACCATGCCGCCACGACGGCAAGAACGGCACCGTTGACGGCCATGACGCTCGATGCCGAGAACCGGTCCGCCAATGCACCCGCCACCAGCCCGCCAATGGGGCCACCACCTCGTAACGCCACCATGTAGATGCTCACCACGCGGCCGCGGAGCGTCTCCGGCACCGTCAACTGCACGAGCGAGAAACTGATCGAGAAGAGCGCCATGAAGAGGATGCCGCCGACGAACAGCAGCGCCAGGCTGAGCAGGAGCGACGTCGAGAGCGCGAACGCCGGCAATGAGGAGTCCGAGTCCGATCTGCACCACTCAGAAGCAGACGGCCCATGTGCTTCCTCGTATCGACCGTGCCCACGATCAGGGCGCCGAGAATCGCGCCGAGTCCCTGCGACGCCATCAACATGGACAGCCGGGATTCCGGCGTGCCGGTGCCCGTCAGCACCTCCGTCGCGAACGCCGGCAGCATCGTCAGGATGGGCATCGCGAGAAACGTGCTGACGCCGACGAGGATCGTCAAGGTCAGCATGAGCCGGTTGTCGCGGACGTAGAAGAGGCCGCTCTGGAGCTCGACGCCGAGCGCCCGCCGATCGGGTGATGGCGTGTGGGGCGGCAAGTGAAGGGCCGTCAGGGCCACGACGACGATGAAGAACGACAACCCGTTGACCGCGAAACAGGCCGCGAGGCCAATCGTCGAAACGATGCCGACGCCCACGCCCGGGCCGAGTACGCGCGAGAGATTGAACTGCGTGGAGTTGAGGGCGATGGCGTTCGGCAGATCGCGTCGCGGCACGAGCGACGGGATCAGCGCCTGATACGCCGGGCCGCCGAACGCCTGTCCGCAGCCGGAGATGAACGACAGCGCGAAGATGAACCAGACGGTGATCGAGCCGTTCCAGACGAGCAGCGCCAGCATGAACGCCGAGAACGCCTGCACGTACTGCGACCCGGTCAACAGCCAGCGCCGATCGTGCCGATCGGCGACGACCCCGCCGATCAGCATGAAGAGCAGGATCGGCAGCTGACTCAGGAAATCGTCGATGCCCAGGAAAAACTTCGACCCGGTCAGGTCATAGACCAGCAGGCTCTGGGCGAACTTCTGCATCCAGGTGCCGATCGTGGACCCGAGCGCCGCCAGCCAGAGGATCCGGAAGTTCCGGTGGGTCAACGCGCCAGCGACCCGTGCGATCCAGGGCCGCGGCGCGTCAGGCGCGGCGGCTGGGTCGGTGGCGGGGGAGGAAGACACGGGCTTTGGATCTTATAGCGGGCTCTGAGACTTGGGTCTTGGGGCTTGGGACGGGTGTTGCGGCCTCAAGCCTCAAGGCTCAGGCCACGGGCCAGACAGGGCTTGATCCCGGGCGTCACGCTGTCTATACTCCTGCTTCGCGAAAGGCGAAAATAAAGCGAAAATGAAATCCGCCGCCCGTACCCGCCCCGTCAGCCGAGAACGGCTGGAAGCGCTGCTCGATGCCCGCAAATTGGGGGGCGTTCTGCGGCCGGTCTGGGCACTGGGAGGGACGAACGTCCACGTCACCTCCACCGGCGTGCCCCAGCTCGACCAGACACTCGGCGGGGGATGGAGACAGGGTGAAATCTCGGAGC
This sequence comes from uncultured Acidobacteriota bacterium, assembly GCA_963730485.1. GTDB lineage: Bacteria > Acidobacteriota > Vicinamibacteria > Vicinamibacterales > SCN-69-37 > CAVTYZ01. The sequence goes on from CAVSRY010000011.1 coordinate 78,493, forward strand.
TTGTCGGGGGGCGATCGTCAGGCAAGACGAGCGTCCTCCTGGCGAGCCTGACGGCTGCGACGGCTGACGGTGGCGTGGCGGCCATCGTCGACGCGGTGGATCGGCTCGATCCTCGGTCGCTTGATGGCGCGGGCGGGGATCTCAGCCGCGTGCTCTGGGTGCGCGGCGCCGCCATCACGATCGAGATGGCCCGGCCGGCGCTGATCGAGGAGGTCGTCTCGCGAGCCGTCCGTGCGTTCGATCTGATTATTCGCGCGGGTGGGTTTTCCCTGGTCGCGCTCGATCTGTCGGATGTGCCGTCCCGGTACGTGCGCGCGCTGCCATGGGCCACCTGGAAGCGGCTGGCGTACGCGAATGAAGGCCGGCCTACGGTCGGTTTGATCGTCGGTCAGGAGCCGATGGGCCGCAGTGCCCGCGGTGTGTCGATCGCGCTCGCTTCGTCTCCCGTGTGGACGGGGACGAGCGATCAGAGCCGCAGGTTCGCCGGATTCGAGAACCGCACGCGATGTTCTGCTGTCTGCTGACCTCGCGTGCCGACGTGGCGCTGGCTGTCGCGCGCGCGTGCTCCCCACGCGTCCGCGTCTACGGCCCTGGTGCGGTTTTCGACGTCTCTGGGTGCTCGCGGACGATCGGGACACCAGCGACCATTGCGAGTGAAGTGCTTTCGTTGGCGAAACGATGGTCCGAGGGTCGCGAGGGTCCGAAGGTCCGAAGGTCCGGTCCAGGGTTCCAGGTCCTCGAACCCTCGGACCCTCGGACCCTCGGACCCCTCGGACCCTCCCCGTGTCGCTGTTGCCCCGACCGTCACGATGGCCTGGCTGCTGGCTCATGCGCGTCCGGGCATGACGGTCGCGGACGCGGCGTTGTTATCGCGGCTGCCCGTGGGGTGGCTTGGGGCATTGAGTGATCTGAGAGTTCGAGGAGTTCGAAGGGGTCGAGGAGTTCGAAACGTTCAGGACACCCTCGACCCTTCGAACTCGACCCTCGAACTCTCGACCCCTCGAACGAGATCGCCGAAGCCCTGGCGATCTTTGAACGCTGGGGGCTTCGCACGCTTGGTGATGTGGCGGCGCTTCCGCGCGGTGATGTTCTCGCGCGGTTGGGACCACTCGGCCGGCGTTTGCATCAAGCCGCGTGCGGAGAAGACGCGGCGCCGTTCGTGCCGATGGACGAGACGCCGGGGTTCGTCGATCGCCTGGAGCTCGAGTGGCCGATCGAAGGACTCGAGCCACTCGCCTTCGTGCTGGCGCGATCGTGCGAGCGGTTGTCGATGGCGCTCCAGCGCGCCGATCGCGGTGCCGTCGCGGTCCGTACCCAATTGCGGCTCGTGACACGCGAGACGCACGAGCGGACGCTCAACCTGCCGGCGCCGATGGCCGACGCCCGGATCCTGCGAACGCTCATCCTGCTCGATCTCGAATCACATCCTCCGCCCGCGGCGATCGACATCGTCACGATCGAGCTCGACGTCAGTCCCGGTCCGATCGTGCAGGGATCGTTGATTCTGCCGACGTTGCCAACGTCCGAGGAGCTCGCGACGCTCGTGGCGCGATTGACGGCGCTCGTGGGCGCTTCGCGCGTGGGGGCGCCGATCCTCGTCGATACCCACGATGCGCGGGCGATCGGGATGGAGACATTTGGCGTGCAACTCTGGGAGGGCAGAGGGCAAAGGGCAGAGGGCAAAGGAGAGGAAAAAGTCCGGACACTCTGGCCTCTGCCTTTGCCCTTTGCCCTCTGCCCTTTGCCCTCCGAAGGCTGCGTTTGCCGATCGCGGCGCGCGTTGAGGTTGAGCGCCGCGTGCCGGTGAGCGTGCGGCCTTCGGCCCGCGGATTGTCCGGCGGTCGTGTGGTGGCCTCGTGCCGGTCCCTGGCGCTCGTCCGGCGGATGGTGGACGTTCAACCGCGCCGAATGGGATCGCGACGAGTGGGATGTGGAGCTGTCGACGGGAGACGTGTACCGGATTGCGCGCAATCGTTCGACGGAGCAGTGGGAGGTCGAGGGAATCATCGATTGAAGTGCACGTGCATTGATGATTTGAAATTTGAAATTGATGATTCATTGGTGATCGGAGGATTGATGATTTCGAATCGACGGATCGAGATCGCTCATTCCACCGATCGGCAATCATCAATTCTTCAATCATCGATGGATCATCAATTTCAAATTTCAAATCATCAATGCAGCGTCTTTGTCCATGTACATCGAGCTCCACACTTCCTCGGCCTTCTCCTTTCTCGACGGCGCGTCGCTGCCGGGGACGCTCATCGAGCGTGCGGCCGAGCTGAACTATCCCGCGCTGGCGCTGCTCGATCGCGACGGGCTGTACGGTGCGCCGCAGTTCTATCGCGCCGCCAAAGCCGCCGGCATCAAAGCGATTGTCGGTGCGGAACTGACGATTGGGGATCTGCGCCACGCGGGGTCAGTCCCAGCTCCGTAAGCCTCAAGCCCCACGCGACCCACGCGGGGTCAGTCCCACTGCGTGAGCGGGGACAGACCCCGCGTGGCTGGACCCTGCCCGTGCTCGTCTCGTCGGCGGAGGGGTATCGCCAGCTCTGCCGGATCATCACGCGCGCGAAACTCCGGTCGCCAAAGGGCGAGTCGCGCGTCACGCTCGACGATCTGGCAGGACAGACGAGCGGCCTCGTCGCGCTCGTTGGCCGCGAAGCGCTCCACGCCGAGCGTCACGGCGTCGGCGGACTGATCGATCGACTCGTGGGAACCTTCGGGCGGCAGCAGGTCTGGATCGAGCTGCAGCGTCACCTCGGGCGTGCCGATGCGCCGGAGCTCTCGTCGCTCATCGATCTCGGCGCCGCGTTTCGTGTGCCGCTCATGGCGTCCAACGGCGTCCGGTTTGCCGCTCCGGATGCGCGTCCGCTCTATGACGTGCTCACCAGTATCCGGCACAAGACGACGTTGAACAGGGCAGGCCGGTTGTTGTCGGCCAACGCCGAGCGTTATCTGAAGCCGCCGGAGCTCATGGCCCGCATGTTCGCCGACGTGCCGCAGGCGCTCGCCGGCACCGAGGCCCTTGCGGAGCGGCTCGAGTTCACGCTCGCCAATCTCGGCTACCGGTTTCCGGAGTATCCGGTCCCGGCGGGCGAGACCGAGTCGTCTTTCTTGCGACGGCTGACGCACGTCGGCGCGCGCGATCGCTATCGGCCGCTTCACGACCGCGCCCGCGCGCAAATCGCGCGCGAGCTGGATCTCATCGAACGCCTCCAGCTCTCCGGCTACTTCCTCATCGTCTGGGACATCGTCAATTTCTGCCGGCAGCAGCGCATCCTGGTGCAGGGGCGCGGGTCGGCTGCCAACAGCGCCGTGTGCTACGCGCTTGGGATCACGGCCGTCGATCCCGTGGGCATGGGTCTGCTCTTCGAGCGGTTCCTGTCGGAAGAGCGCGGCGAGTGGCCGGACATCGACCTCGATCTGCCGAGCGGCGACCAGCGCGAGCGCGTCATTCAGTACATGTACGAGCGCTACGGCACGCTGGGCTCGGCGATGACCGCCAACGTGATCACGTATCGGGGGCGCAGCGCGGCGCGCGAAGTCGGCAAGGTTCTGGAGCTTCCCGAGGCCGAGGTCGATCAGCTCGCGCGACTGATGAGCCAGTTCGAGTTCGTCGATCCCGAGGAAACGTTCGCGCGGAATCTCCGCGAGTCCGGCCTCGACCCGGACGATCCGCGTTACCGGCTCTTCGGGAAGTTGTGGCGCGAGGTCCAGGATCTGCCGCGGCATCTCGGCCAGCATTCAGGCGGCATGGTGGTGTGCCAGGGCCGGCTCGACGAGATCGTGCCGCTCGAGCCCGCGTCGATGCCCGGGCGTGTCGTCGTGCAGTGGGACAAGGACGATTGCGCGGACCTCGGCATCATCAAGGTGGATCTGCTGGGGCTCGGCATGATGGCCGCGCTCGAGGACGCGATCGCGATCATCAATGCACCGTATGAGGACATGACAACCGGGTGTCGTCACCTTCGAGCTCAGGACACCCGGTTTCTTCACCGATCGATCTCGCGCACTTACCCCCGGACGACCCCGCCGTCTACCGGATGCTGCAGTCGGCTGACACGGTTGGCGTGTTCCAGGTGGAGTCGCGCGCGCAGATGGCGACGCTGCCGCGGCTCAAGCCAAAGTGTTTCTACGACCTCGTGGTCGAGGTGGCCATCATTCGCCCCGGGCCCATCGTGGGCAACATGGTGCATCCGTATCTCGCCCGGCGCCGTGGCGATCAGCCGGTGACCTACGCGCATCCGCTGCTCGAGCCGGTGCTCGCGCAGAACGCTGGGCGTGCCGTTGTTCCAGGAGCAGCTGCTGCGGATGGCGATGGTCGTCGCCGGGTTCTCGGGAGGCGAGGCCGAGGAACTGCGCCGGGCCATGGGCTTCAAGCGATCGGTGAAGCGAATGCAGCAGATCGAGCAGCGGCTGCGCGACGGCATGGCCCGCAACGGGATTCACGGCACGGCGGCCGACGACATCGTGCGGTCGATCACGTCGTTCGCGTTGTATGGCTTTCCCGAGTCGCACGCCGCCAGCTTCGCGCTCATCGTCTACGCGAGCGCGTATCTGAAGGCGCACTACCCGGCGGCCTTCTACACGGCGCTCCTCAACAACCAGCCGATGGGGTTCTATCACCCGGCTACGTTGGTCAAGGACGCGCAGCGGCGCGGCGTCCGGTTCACGCCGGTGGACGTCCAGGTGTCGTCGTGGAACTGCCGCATCGAGGAGAACGGCGCGATTCGGCTCGGGCTTCGGATCGTGAAGGGATTGAGAGCTGACGCGGGACAGCATATTGAAAAGGCAGAAGGCAAAAGGCAAAAGGCAGAAGGAGAGGAAGAAACAGGGAAGAACGGGGAACGGGGAACGGGGAACGGGGAACGGATGTGCGTTTCACGTCCTTCGATGATCTGGTCGCGCGTGCCGGGCTTCGACAGGACGAAGTTCGCGTGCTGGCCGAGTGTGGCGCGCTGGCGGCGTTCGGTGGGGATCGCCGGACGGCGCTCTGGCAAGCGGAGCGGGCCGGCCGCCCGGCCGGCCCACTGCTCGTCGATAGCGATGAAACCGGCTGTCCTCACGCCGAAGGAACGACACCCGGTTTCATGCCCCAGGCCCCAAGTCCCAAGCCTCAAGCCCCAAGCCCGCTTCCTCCCATGTCCCTGGCCGAGCGGGTGCAGTCGGACTACGACCGGACGGGGCTGACGATTGGGCCGCACCCGATGGCCATCGTCCGCGCGTCGCTGGCGACGCGCGGCATTCAGCGCGCCAGCGATCTCGCCCGCGGACGTCCAGGCCGGCGCGTCCGCGTGGCGGGATCGGTGATCACGCGCCAGCGGCCCGGTACCGCCAAGGGATTTGTGTTCCTGTCACTCGAAGACGAGACCGGCATCGCCAACGCGATCATCACGCCCGACGTGTTCGCCATGTACAAGCGGACGATCGTCGATGAGCCGTACTTGATCATCGAAGGCACCCTGCAGAACCAGGACGGGGCAGTTTCCGTCAAGGCCGATCGCGTCGATGTGCTCGATGGCGTCGGGCCGGAAGTCGAGTCGCACGACTTTCATTGAGGCTACTCATCGTTCCCCGTTCCCCGTTCCCCGTTGACTGGCCACGTTCCACCGTTCCTCGTTCCCGTTCACTCGTTCCACAGAGGAACGGCTCGGACACCACGCCGAACGCGGACGTCGAACGCGCGGAGACGGCGCGGACCGTGCGAACAGCGGCGCGACGCTGTCGGAACGCGGCGAACTGACGTTTATCTCTTCTTCAGGTGGATCCAGTGCGCATATCCGTGCAGGCTGCACACTCGTCTGGAGAAGAAGCCACCGCGGACGATAGATGCGATGGTGGGTGTGTCTGGCCAGCGAAGCAGTGACCGGTATCCGGCGCGATACACACGGCGTGCCGAATCATGTCCGGACGCAGGCGGTTGGCCTCGGTATCCGCATTCTCCTTGTCGACGATCACATTCTTGTGCGCCAGGGAATTCGCCTGCTCCTCGAGACCGACCCTGAACTCATCGTCGTTGGCGAGGTGGCGACCGCTGACGACGCGCGGGCTGCTGCGGAGCGGGAGCGGCCATCAGTCGTCGTGTTGGACGCGGCTTTTGGGGTGAACGGCTTCGAGCTGATTTCGGAACTGACAGCCGGCCAGCGTGACGCCCGCGTCCTGCTGTTGACGGGGGTAAGCGACACCGAGCAGCATCGGGAAGCCATTCGCGCGGGCGCGTCCGGTGTCGTGCTGAAACAGCAGGCCGGCGACGTGCTGCGCAAGGCAGTGCGGCGCGTCCACGCTGGCGAGGTGTGGGCCGACCGCAGCACGACAGCGCTCGTCCTGCAGGAGCTGCGGCGCGGGCCCGCGCGTCACGACCCGGACTCGCACGCGGCACGCGCCGGATCGCTGACCGTGCGCGAGCGCGAGATTGTGACGCTCGTTTCGCAGGGCCACAATACGCAGCGAATTGCCGACGCCCTGTGCATCAGCGAGAAGACGGTACGCAACCATCTCGCCTCGATCTACGCCAAGCTTCGGGTGTCTGACCGCCTTGAACTCGCGCTCTATGCGGTCAAGCACCGCCTGACGAGTCCCGCCGCGCACAAAAACGTCTGACATCCCGATGTCCCGGGACATGTGTCCCGGTCCTGGACCGCTACGCCTAGGTCAATCCATCCCCTTCAATTGAGTCGCGCGGCTCATGCGTCGCAGTGTGCGTGGGCCGTACCTTGTCGTCTGTGAGCAGCGGCACCCAGCGAATGAGCGAGCGTCGGTCGGTCGTCCGGATTGACGGCCCGTTTCGATTGCAGTTGCGCAGGCGGGATACGGACGGCGTCTTCGACTTCGCGTCGATCGCGGACAACGTCAGCCGCTGGGGGCTGTACACGCGGCTGCTTCGTCGTTTCGACCTCGGCCGCTGCCTGTTCGGTCTCGTGTCGCTGCCGACCGGATCGTTTCTCGCGGCCCGCGGCCGCGTCGTTCGCCTCGAACGGCTGGACGGAGGGGGCTGGGGCGTCGCCGTTCACTTCACCAGCGCTCGACTCCTTCCGACTGGCACCCACCAAATCCGGGACGGCGTCCAGGGGCCGGACGCGCCCGATTGTTAGCGGCCTCAAATTCAAACAGGAGCATGTGATGACTGCACGCACTATTTATTCCATTCGATTCGTCGCGTTGGTCGCCGTGGCCGTCGCAGCCATCGGTTGCAGCAATCCCGCGGGCAACATGATGACGAGCCCGAGTGAGGTTCCCGACTCACTTGCCGCACAGGGCGGGTCGCCAACCGTTCGGTATTACGGCGCCGAGGTGACCCCGGTCTCGGTCGCGGCCGGGAGCACCACGTCGTTCTCGATCACGATTGAGAACTGCAACGGCGCGGCTACGTGCGATGGCGTTCAGGCGACGTCGAACAATCAGGCGATTGGGCACGTCATCGTGGCCGTCCCCGCGGCCTTTAGCGGTGTCAGCAACCTCGTTGTCAGCAACAGCACGCCCACTGATGGGTGGCTCGTCAGCCTGGTCTCCGGGACCATTCAACTCCGCGCGCCGGCGGGGAACAAGCGACTGGACAAGGGCGAGTCGGTCACGGTGACGTTCGATGCGACCGCGCCGTGCGCGGCCGGCAGTCATAGTGGATCACGGCGGCGTTCCAGGATGTCGACGTCAACCTTGACGGCACGCCCTACACGCTCGTCGGCAGCCAGCCGGCAGTGAGCGTGACCGGAAACTGCGTGACGGCGTGCACGGTGCGCGGCCAGGGGTATTGGGAGCATCAGACCTCCAATTGGCCGTCCGTTGGCGCCGGTCTGTCGCTCGGCAACCGCGTCTACTCCGCAGCCGAGCTGCTCAGCATCCTCCAACAGAACCCGGTCGCCGGAAATGGCTTGGTAGCGCTCGCGCATCAGTTGGTTTCGGCCAAGCTGAACATCGCGAACGGCGCGAACGGCTCGACGATCGCCGCGACCATTGCCGCGGCCGACGCGCTCATCGGAAATCAGGTGGTTCCGCCGGTCGGCGGTGGATCGCTGGCGCCCTCCCAGACGGGCAGCCTGACCCAGTCGCTCGACGCATTCAACAGTCAGTGTGAGGACTGAGTACTCCCCTCCTCAGTCCCGCCAGGAGCGGCGGCCGGCACACACCGGCCGCCGCTCGTTCGTCACAGCATCGTTCGCTACACAGCCCCGCGGCTCTATTCGGCATGAAGAAGGCGTCGTGCGCCCGCATGGCGAGTCCCAGCTGTGGCACGAATCCCGCATTCGATCAGCACCCGTCGCGCCGCTTCCAGCCCCGAGTGGGCTGGCCCTCCTGCGCGCGAAAAATCCAATGGGGAGGATGACGATGAACAAGAAATGGATGGCAGGGGCGTGTCTGATCGGGGCGATCGCGGTCGCGGGATGTAACCGCGAGAACACGGCGTCGCCAGACGTCGCGGACAGCATCGAGAAGTCGCTCGATCAGGCGCACATCGACGACGTATCCGTTGATCAGGATCGAGACAAAGGGGTCGTCACGCTGAAGGGATCCGTCGCGTCCGACGCGGAAAAGGCGCAAGCCGAGGCGATCGCGAAGGCCGCGGCTCCACGCGACGTCATCGCCAATGAGATTCGCGTACTGCCCGCTGGCATGGAGGGAAGAGCGGACGACGTCGCGGACGATCTCGACGCCGGGATCGAACGCAACCTGGACGCGGCGTTCACACAGGCCGACGTGCGCGGCGTCACGCACAAGGTGGAAACTCAGGTCGTCACATTGACCGGCGACGTGACGTCCGCGACCGATCGCAGCCGAATCGAGAAAATGGCGGCGGCCGTCCCCAACGTCAAGCAGGTCGTCAACAAGCTCGAGGTCAAGAACCAGCGCGCAACGTCACCCGCGCGGTAACGCGCGAACGAGGAACGAGGAACGGGGAACGAGGAACGGGGAACGGGGAACGGGGAACGATAGAATCGCTCTCTCAATGCCCGTTCCTCGTTCCTCTCTCGTTCGCCGTCGCTCCGGTATCGCCGGCTGGGGCGTCTACACGCGACTCCCGATCACGAAGAACACACGCATCATCGACTACGCGGGCGAGAAGATCTCGCACGGGGAAAGCCTGCGTCGAGAGCGCAAGCAGCTCGCTCGCGGCGAGGTGTGGTGTTTCACCGTGGACAAACGCACCGTGCGTGACGCGTCCGTCGGCGGCAACATCGCGCGGTTCATCAATCACGCGTGCAAACCGAACTGCTACTCGCAAGTGATCGGCGATGTGGTCTGGATTCGCGCGGGCCGCAACATCGCGAGCCGGTGAAGAGCTGACGTACGACTACCGGACCGACGGCGAAGCCACCATTCAATGCCGCTGCCGGCCGGACTGCCGGACGATGCTGTGACGCCGGTCGCTCACGTTCTCTACCTGCACGGGTTCGCGTCCTCGCCGGCGTCGTCGAAGGCGCGGCGGTTCGAGGAGGAGCTGGCGGTGCACGGCGTCGGATTCTCCTGTCCGGATTTCAACCAGCCGGCGTTCGAGACGCTCACCGTGACGCGGATGCTCGCGGACACGCGCCGGGCCCTCGAAGCCGCACGCGGCCGGCCTGTTGCGGTCATCGGTTCCAGCCTGGGCGCGTTCGTCGCCGTGCACGCGGCCGAGGCGGCATGGGGACGTGACATCGACCGGCTGATTCTGCTCGCCCCGGCGCTCGATTTCGGCGGCAACCGTCTGCGGCAACTGGGTGACCGCGGCCTGGACGAGTGGCGCACGTCCGGCCGTCTCGAGGTCTTTCACTACGGCGACAATCTCACGCGGCACGTCGGGTTCGAGCTCTACGAAGACGCAGCGCGCTTCGACGCGTTCCGTGTGCAGCGAGTCCTTCCCACGCTCGTCTACCAGGGACGGCAGGACGAATCCGTCAGCGCCGACATGGTCGCCGGCTGGGCTGAGGAGCGGAGGCACGTGACACTCCGTCTTGTTGACGATGGACACCAGCTCACGGCTTCGATGGACGAGATCTGGAAGGAGGCGGAGGCGTTTCTGGGCTCCGCGCGACAAGTTCAGAAGTGAGAAGCCAGAAGTGAGAAGAAACTGACGCGGCAGGCGCCCAGCAGCTTCTCACTTCTGGCTTCTCACTTCTAACTTGATCAAGTTCTTGCCACGTTCGGCGCGCCGAGCTTGAAGACATTCGCGGCGTCTGTCTTGATCGCGTTGCGTGAATCGACGATCAGCCGCGCGTGCTTCTGGATCACGTCGTAGTCGAAGACGTTGTGGTCGGTGACGATCACGACGCAGTCGGCGGCTTCGAGGGCCGCGGGCGTGAGCGGCACGGACGCCACGTCATATCCGCCGGGCCAGTCGCGCGCCGCCACGGTCGGCACGTACGGATCGTGGAACGACAGCCGCGCCCCCTTCAGCGCCATCGCGGCCATGACATCGAGGGCGGGCGACTCGCGGAAGTCCTCGATGTCGCGCTTGTACGACACGCCGAGGACGAGCACCGAGGACCCGTTGATGGCCTTGCGGTGCGAGTTCAGCGCCTCGCCAACCTTGTCCACGACGTGGTGCGGCATGGCGCCGTTCACGTGCCCGGCCAGCTCGATGAAGCGCGCCTCGAAGCCCACTTCCTTCACTTTCCACGAGAGATAGAACGGGTCGATCGGGATGCAGTGGCCGCCGAGGCCGGGGCCCGGGTAGAACGGCATGAACCCGAACGGCTTCGTCGAGGCCGCGTCGATCACTTCCCAGACGCTGATGCCCAGCCGGTCGCACATGAGCGCCAGCTCGTTCACCAGGCCGATGTTCACCGCACGGAATGTGTTCTCGAGGAGCTTCACCATCTCGGCAACCCGCGGGGAGCTCACCTCGACGACCGTGTCGATGGAGGCGGAGTAGAGCGCGCTGGCCAGCCGCGCGCACGCAGGCGTCGTGCCCCCCACGACCTTCGGCACGTTCTTCGTCGTCCATTTCGCGTTGCCCGGATCGACGCGCTCGGGTGAGAACGCGAGGAAAAAGTCCTCGCCGGCCCGCAGGCCGCGGCGCTCGAGAATCGGACGCACGACTTCGTCCGTAGTACCTGGATAGGTGGTGGACTCGAGAATCACGAGCTGTCCCTGCCGGAGGTGCTGGGCGATGGCCTCGACGGCGGAGACGACGTACGACAGATCCGGGATCCTTGGTTTTGCGCAGCGGCGTCGGCACGCAGATGTTGATCGTGTCGAGCTTGGCGATATCGGCGGTCTCGCGCGGTGGCGCGGAGACGACGCGAGGACGTGAACTGGGCGACGTCCGAGGCGGGCACGTCGCGGATGTAGGATTCGCCGCGGTTGATGGCCGCGACCTTCGCAGGGTCCAGGTCAACGCCCGTCGTCTCGAAGCCGGCGCGCGCGAACTCGACGGCCAGCGGCAGGCCGACATATCCAAGCCCGACCACTCCGACGTGGGCGGTGCGGGTGGTCAATTTCTCCTGGAGCGCCTCGGCCAGGCTGATGGAAGACGTGGATTGGGTCATGTTTGTAACTGAAGGACGGAACCCTTCGTAGTTAGTGTCGTGGCCGGAGAATTATCTCAGGGTTCCCGATTCGGCAGAGAATGAGAGTGAGGCCCTATGTTGACTAGGAAAAGGACGTCGTGGGACATCCCGTACTCAGACGTCACGCCCGAGCCAGTGTACCGCTCCCGCCGGGATTTCATCGCGACGGCTGTCGCCGCCGGGGTCGGCCTGGCCGCTGGTTCAGGGCTGAGCGAGCGACGCCTGTCTGGCTCAGGCGAATCTGACGCCGCTGACGGCGACGCGGAATCCGAAATACGTCGCCCCTGACAAGGTCAACTCGTTCCAGGACATCACGACCTACAACAATTTCTACGAGTTCGGCGTCGAGAAGAGCGACCCGTCGCAGAACGCGGGCGCTCTCAAGGTGAAGCCCTGGACGGTGAAGGTCGACGGTCTCGTCGGCAAGCCCGGCGAACTACGGCGTCGAGGATCTCGTGAACTTCAAGGCGCTCGAGGAGCGCGTGTATCGCCTGCGCTGCGTCGAGGGCTGGTCGATGGTGATTCCCTGGATCGGCGTGCCGCTCGCCGACGTCCTGAAGAAAGTCGAGCCGGCCCCGTCCGCCAAGTTCGTCGAGTTCACGACGCTGCTTCGTCCGTCGGAGATGTTCGCCCAGCGATCCTCCGTGCTCGACTGGCCGTACCTCGAAGCCTTGCGGCTTGACGAGGCGATGCATCCGCTGGCGCTCATGGTCGTCGGCCTCTACGGCAAGGTGTTGCCGAACCAGAACGGCGCGCCGATGCGCCTGATGGTGCCGTGGAAGTACGGCTTCAAGAGCGGCAAGTCCATCGTCCGCATCCGCTTCACGGATCAGCAGCCGCAGACGACGTGGATGCGGGCGATTCCGGAGGAGTACGGCTTCTACGCCAACGTGAATCCGACAGTGCAGCCACCCGCGCTGGAGCCAGGCTCGGGAAATCCGGCTTCCGGGATTCCTGAAGAACACGCCGACGCAGATGTTCAACGGGTATTCCGAGGTCGCGAGCCTCTACACCGGCATGGACCTCCGCAAGAACTTCTGATCATGGCCGCGCGGCTCTGGCGTGGCCTCGCGTCAGCGGTCGCCGCGGTCGTCAACTCGCCCGTTTTCAAGCCCGCGGTCTTTCTGGCGTGCCTCGCGCCGGGCGTGCTGCTCGGCCGTCGCCTGTATCTCGTGTTGACGGGCGCCGACCCGTCGGCGCTCGGCGCGGACCCCACCAAGCTCATGGAGCATGAGACGGGCCGCTACGCGCTCATGATCCTGCTCTTCACCTTGACGGTCACGCCGTTGCGCCGGCTGTTTCAGGTCAATCGCATTCAGCGCGTGCGGCGCATGCTCGGCGTCTGGTCGTTCGTGTACGCGTTCGCGCACCTCGTCATCTATCTGACGCTCGATCAGCTCTGTTACTCCGTCGAGACCTGTCAGTTCCCGGCCGTCTGGGAGGACCTGACGCGGCGGCCGTTCATTTTCGTGGGCATGACGGCGTTTTCGATTCTGGCCCTGCTCGCGTTGACGTCCACCACCGGGTGGATGAGACGGCTCGGCCGGAACTGGCAGCGCCTGCATCGACTGGTCTACGTCGCCGCGGTCGTCGCGGTGGTGCACTTCGCCTGGGGCCAGAAAGCCGACATCAGCGAGCCCCTCCAGTGGGGCGCGTACCTGGCGGCAGTCCTGGGCTTGCGCGTGGTGTTCGCCCTCCGGAAGCGATCCGCGCGGCTCGTTCCAGCTGTAAGTCGTTGATTTATCTCGCCTTGGTGGCCAGAAGTGGCGGGCAGTTCGCCCGTCGTCTCGGCCCGCTCACCCCCCTGATCCGCCCGCTGAACACATTTCTGTAGGCCGAGGCGGCGACGGGCGATATTCTCGCGTCGCCGAAGTTAGAAGGCAGAACTTCGAAGTCAGAAATGTATGTTCAAACATTCATGTTTCTGACTTCTTACTTCTAAGTTCGAACTTCTTATCTGGGGGGTTATGCATAAGCCGGTCAAGTACGTCGAGAAGGGGCTCACCATCGCGGCCAAGGGCGCCTGGGTCGTCTTCGACGCGTTGAACAGCATCAAGCAGAACGAGTCGTTCACGCCGAAGTGGTCCGAGAAGCCGCTCCTGAAGTCGTGGCAGAAGGTGAAGCCGCCGCTCGGCTGGCCGCGCGAGACCGACTCGCTCTGTCCGGTCTGCGTGCGCGAGGCCCGTCAGGAAATCCTCGACGGCAAGCGCGACTACAAGGTGCTGCTCACCGAGAAGATCGGCGAGATCAAGGCGACCATCATCGAGCGCGACGGCAAGATCATGATGGTGAAGGATTGCCCGATTCACGGCCACTTCGAGGACGTGATGGCGATCGACTCGGCGTTCTTCCGCCACCTCGAGGAGTCGTTCCCCGGCTCCGACATGCGCGCGCACAACGACGAGAAGCTGCACAACCACGGCTCGTCGACGATCAAGTACGGCCGCGGATCGGTGCTCACGGTGGACCTGACCAACCGCTGCAACATGATGTGCGACCCGTGCTTCATGGACGCGAACCAGGTCGGGTTCGTGCACGAGCTGGCCTGGGAAGAGATCAAGACGCTGCTCGACAACGCCATCACGATCAAGCCGCGGCGCCAGATGTCGGTGCAGTTCTCGGGCGGCGAGCCGACGCTCTCGCCGTACTTCCTCGACGCCGTGCGCTACTCGCGCAAGGTCGGCTACAACTCGGTGCAGGCGGCGACCAACGGCATCGAGTTCGCGAAGAGCCCCGAGTTCGCCAAGGCGGCGGCCGAGGCGGGTCTGCGATATGCCTACCTGCAGTTCGACGGCATCGGCAACGCGGCCAACTCGCATCGTCTCGTCGGCAACCTCTTCGACGTCAAGCTCCGGGCCATCGAGAACCTGTGGCGCGCGGGCGTGGACATCGTGCCGGTGACGACCATCGTCAACGGCGTGAACAACGAGCAGGTCGGCCGCATCATTCAGTTCGCGCTCGACAACCCGAAGAAGATCTCGTTCCTCTCGTTCCAGCCGGTGTCGTTCACGGGCCGCGACGAGGAGATCACCGACGAGCGCCGGCACGCGCAGCGCTACACGCTGTCGCACCTCGCGCACGACGTGAAGAACCAGACGGGTCTCGGCGAGCCGGTGCGCGACTGGTTCCCGATTTCGTTCATGGGCACGTTCACCGACTGGGCCGACCTCGTGCACGGGCCCGCGTCTGACTGGGGCCAGCTCAACTGCGGATGCCACCCGAACTGCGGCATCGGCATGGCCGTCATGGTGGACAAGGAAACGAAGGAAGCCGTGCCCGTGACGGCGTTCCTGAAGGGCGAGCAGCTCGCGAAGGACATCGCGAAGGTCAACGACGCGGCGCGCGGCAGGAAGATGTCGGTCGTCGGCATGGCGCTGGCCCTGATGAAGAACTACGACCCGTTCAAGTCGCCGACGCACTTCAAGATGGCCGACCTCCTGAAGAAGTTCGACAAGACCTTCGGGGCGACCAAGGGCGCGCGCACCGGCAAGTACGGCAGGGTCGAAGGTGACCGGACGGACAAGGACATCGAGATCCGCCGCGGCGATCGCTGGAACTTCCTCTTCATCGCGGGGATGTGGTTCCAGGATCTCTTCAACTACGACTTCCGCCGCACCGAGCGGTGCATCATCCCGTATGCGACGCAGGAGGGCGAGATCAGCTTCTGCGCCTACAACACGGGCATCGGCTGGCGGAACATCATCGAGAAGATGCACATGACGGCGACGCTCACCAAGTGGTACGACGAGCACGGCCGTCACGAGATCTTCGCCGGTGGCAAGAAGGTGGCGCTCGATACGACCCAGCACAGCCTCAAGCTCGACACCGAGGCGGTGAACAAGGGCATCCAGCACGACCTCGACGACAAGGGCATCGCCAAGACGGCGCGCGAAGAGAAGCTGCGCGCGCGCAAGGTCGAGCAGGAGAACAAGCGCATGGCCGAGCTGTACCGCCAGGTCGTGCTGAAGGAAGCGAAGCCTGAGGTTGCAACCGGCCTCCAGATTCAGGGGCTCGGCGGCGCCAAGAAGGCCGACGACAAGGAAACCGTCACGCACTAACGTGACAAGCTGCGGGATGGCCGACGGGCCGGATGAGGCAACTCATCCGGCCCGTTGTGTTTTTGGGGCTGCTGCGCTCTCTGGTTCAACGTTCCGGGTTAAGGGTTCCGGGTTCTGGCCATTGGGCTAGACTCCGAGGTTACAACCGGTTACAACCGGGTCGTGAGAGGGCGATGACATGAAGCATCGCGCCGACGCGCACGCCTTCTATCCGGCCGCTGGATGGGCGCTCACCGGGCGGAGGTTCGGCAAGCCCCTCGGCAGAGCCGAATGATGCTTGTGTTCGCTCGCGCAGCCACGTATCTCGGCGCTCTTCGTCGGCCTCTTCCTCATCTTTCTACCGGATCGGATCTTGTCATCGACAGGGATCGTTCGACCCGCGGAATTCGGATTGTGGCAGGTCGCCGGCATGTTCCTGGGAGCCTTTGGTGCGCTGCTCGCGCTCGCGTGTATCCTCACCTTCGTGTTCGCCGGCAAGGGCACTCCTGCGCCGTTCGATCCGCCTCGCCGGCTGGTGGTTCGAGGTCCCTATCGGTTCGTCCGCAACCCGATGTATCTCGGTGCCGGCCTCGCGCTGACAGGCGCCGCGCTGTTTTATCAATCGATTCCGATGGCCGGCTATGCTGGAGCGTTCCTCCTAATCACGCACGTTTTTCGTCATCCTGTACGAGGAGCCCACGCTGCGGCGGACCTTTGAGGACAGACTATGTCGGCGTATTGTCAGGCAGACCGGTCGATGGTGGCCGAAGCGATAAGAACGACCAGGTGACGATGAAGACCTATCTGCTCTCACTTCCTGAGCGACTGGTCCGAGCCACGCTGGGGGTCGCTGCCGGCGTCGCGCGTGAAGTCGGAGAGGTCGCCCTTCCCAAAGGTATTCGCAGCAGCCAGTTGTACCAGAACCTCGTGGACGCGTCGCTCCGGTTTCTGATCGAGCAGGTGGGAGGCGCGGAGGGCGTTTACCAGGCCGACGAAGCGTTGACGGATCACTTTCTCGCCAGGCGCGCGGCGGGCAATGCCGTGGAAATGCTCGGCATCGTCGCGTTTCGCGCGTCGCCCGTCTGGGTGCTCGCGGCACTGGCGGACCTGTGCGGCATGGGGCGGCACCTGATTCCGGAAATGGCCGACGCGCTGAAGGCCCAGGGCCTGCTGGAGAAAGACACCCATTTCACTAGCGTCGATCAAATGTTGGACGGTCTGGAACGGACCTCGTCTCGGCTTGCCACAACGATCAATACGCCGCCGCTGGACGTCGCGGGACTCCGGAAGGAATGGGACGCCATTCGAACGGAAGCCCGATCAATGCAGCCCGCGAGTCTTCCCTCGCGGGAAACGATCGCGCAACTGTGGACCGAGCTCAAGACAGAATCCGCCCGACAGAACAGGTCGGTCTTTGAGACATCGTCAATGATCGCCGTATCTGCGGTGCGAGCTCTTCCGGACGGCGCACGGTGGGTCTCGGCGTCTGCCCGGATAGGCGCGACGCGTGCCGGCCACATTCTTCGCCACGGCGCTTCTGGATCACTACAGGCAGACATTGGGAGAGATACAGCAAGGCGGGTACGCGGCCTATGCCGGCCGGCAGCTTCGCCCCTATATTCGGGCCGCGGTCGACCAGTTCTCGTCCAAGCGTCGTACACTCACCGAGCGTGTGCTTGAAAAGCTTCGGTTGATCGCGATCCTGTCGCTCGGGTTCTCGGTCGCAGCGCACGGCCACTCAGGACACGGCAGGCGCTTGCATTCCCGCGAGCGAACGTGCCGGGCGCGCCTTCGGGTGCTTCATCCTGGCGGCGCAGCCACTGGGTCAGCTCGAGCGCGCGGCGACCTTCTGGCATCTGGAGACATTCCCGACTCGTGCGGCCGCCGAGAAGGCAAAGAGTGCTCGCGGCGCTGGTCGTCGAAGCGTTCGACAAGGTGTGGCTGCTCTCGATCGCCGACGCCGGCTGGCGGACGGCGGGGCGACCCACGTCGCGGAAATCGGCCCGCTCGCGATAAAGCCCGGCACCGCGTACACGGCCCAGTTCATGGAAGCCGTCTTCCGTCCGGGCATGAAGTCGCGGGTGCATCGTCACGCCGGTCCCGGAGGCCTGGTACACGATCACCGGCGAAACCTGTCTCGAAACCCCTGAGGGCACCATGGTTGGCCGCGCGGGCGGCGCTCATGTCGTCGTTCCACAGGGACCGCCGATGGAACTGACTGCGACTGGCTCGGAGACGCGACGATCGTTGGTGCTCATCCTTCACGAGTCCGCACAACCGCATACGAGTCCGGCGCCGGACTGGACGCCCAAGGGACTCTGCAAGGCGTGAGGTCATGAAAGCGTCCCACCGTCTACGAGGGTTTCTGGTTTCAATCGTCGTATTGATGCTGCCTGGGGCGGCCGAGATGCGACAGCAGACCGGCAAGGCTTCGACCGAGAGCCGCGCTGACAATGAAGCGTTCCTGTCGAATGGTCGAATCGTGACCGACGCACCAGCGGACGGAAGATCATCCTGGCGGGCGAGTCTTGAGGACGGACTCCGGAAGCACGACGCGTCGGTCGAGACGGCAGACGGAAGCGGTCCCACCAGGCGGGACCACAGGTTCAACGTCGCCGCTTACGAGCTGGACAAGCTCCTTGTGCTCGACCTGGTCCCGCCATCGGTCCAGCGACTCGTGGGAGGTCGGCCGGCCTCCCTCACTTGGTGGGTCGACGGGTTTGCCATGAACGAGCTGGATCGGAGACGAAAAGCCATCGACCCTCCCGACCGAGACACCTGGAGCAGGCAAGTGGACGCTGTGCGTGTCTTCGACGAGTTGATCTCGAACACCTACCGGGATACAAGTCCCGGGCTTTACCTGAATACAGTTTGGGACAACTTGCTGATTACGAAGGACTGGACCATCTGGATTATCGATCACACCGCGGCATTCCGGACCCGTATGAGACTGGAGGATCCGGGGAGCTTGATGCGGTGTCCACGGACGGTCCTCGCCAGATTGCGGGAGCTGAACCGAGAGCAGTTCCAGCGAACACTGGGCCGATATCTTTCCTCGCAACAACTGGACGCGTTGGACGTTCGGCGGGCACTACTCGTGAAACACTTCGGCGACCGGATTGCGAGCGACGGCGAAGTCACGGTACTGTTACGACCTCCGACCGAGAGAGTGACTTCGTCCCTGTCCTGGTCCTAGACTGTCCTGCGCGCCCACCGCTTGCGGGTCGGAGCGGGTGCTGCCGAATCCCGGCGGCGATCCCTCATGCTCGCGTCTTCCACCGGAAGCGAGGACGCGATCGTACGAGGCGACGCTCAGTCGTGCCAGCGGAGATTATTCCGGTTCGTACCGACGTGCGTGTACCTGACATAGGACTCAGAGAGTTTCACAACTGGTTCGCAATTGGTATCAGCGGAAATTACCTGGCCACAGATGACTACGCGTCTCCCACGCTTTTCGAGCGCTTCTCCACGAATGCGTACGTCGCAATCGACTTCCTCATTGGAACGACAACGTTCACGATCGTGGAGCACTCGGGTGTCTCGGTCCCGTTTGCCGGCTCATTTGAGTTCTGCTCGACGCGACCGGGGGCCGCGCCGAATTTCTGCGATCGGTTTGCTCCTGACGTTCTGATCGAACACGAACACTGTTTTGCGGAACGTCACCGCCTGATCCTGGTGCGCCCATAGCGGCGGCGGAGCGCGATGCGTGAGACGGGCCGAGCGTCTCATCAGCGGTTCATATTATGAAAAGCCGACCCAAAGCGACGACGTTCGATGAGTATCTGGCGGCACTGGACGACGGCAAGCGTGCTGCGCTGGAGAAACTGCGGAAGACGATTCGTGCCGCCGCGCCGCGCGCTGAGGAATACATCGGCTATGGGCTCGCGGCATTCCGCCTTGATGGCAAACCGCTCGTGGCACTCGGCGCGTCGGCACGTCACTGCGCCTTCTATCCGATGAATGGCACGACCGTGTCGGCTTTCAAGAGAGAGTTGAAGGACTACGAGACTGCGAAGGGCACAATCCGTTTTCAGGAAACCAAGCCCCTGCCTGCCGCTCTGGTCCGGAGGATCGTGAAGGCGCGAATCGCCGAGAATGCCGCCAAACGGTCGTAAAGGCCGTATGGTGTCGAGCACGGCCGGTAGCCAAGCGTTCAGCGGGGGGATTATGACGCGCTGTGTCGTGGTTCTGACGCTCGTGTGCGGTGTGTTTTCTCTGCCTGCCTGCAATCGGAGGGATCCGGCATCTGGGGACGCATCCGGAGTCCCGATCAGGATCCTCACGATCGGAGAACTGACGTGGCAGGATGTCGCTGCGCTCGATCGCAGCAGAACCATGTTTCTCGTGACAATCGGCATGCTCGAGGAGCACGGCCCGCACCTGCCTATTGCCAGCGACACGTTCGGCGTGGAATACGAAGCGAGAGGGGTCGCGGAGCGTGTGAGTCAGTCGTTACCAGATTGGAACGTGGTGGTGATGCCAACGCTGCACTACGGGTCGTCGGGAGCCAATCAAATAGGTGGCGTCGCCATCCATCCCGGCACGTACGGGATTCGTCAGTCGACGCTTCGCGCGGTCGTCGCGGACATCGGCGGGCAGATTGTCCAGAACGGTTTCAAATGGATTTTCGTCATGAACGGCCATGGTGCGCCCACGCACCACATCGCCGTCAACGACGCATGCGATTTCGTCAGCGAGACGTTCAAAGCGACGATGATCAACGTCTCCGGCCTCTTCAACGCTGACGCGGCCATCCAAGCGAAGGGTGAGGCGATCGCAGCCAGGCACTTCTCGGCGGCCGACCTGTCGTCGTTTGGCCGGGACGTTCACGGCGGCGTCGCAGAAACGTCCGCCGTGCTGGCCGTTCGTCCCGATCTGGTTCGGACCAGCTACAAGAGCTTGCCCAGCTATTCGGTCGGAAGTCTCAGCGAATCGCGTGAGGTCGCTCGGAAGCCCGACTGGCCCGGCTACTTCTCAGCGCCCGCGAAAGCCAGCGCCGCCTATGGCCGGGACGTCGAGGCCTGGTGGATCGAGGGCATGTCGGATCTCATCCTGCAGGGTGTGCGCGGTGACAACTTGTTCGGCCGGCCACGGTGGCCTTGGCCCGTCATCAACGATCCCGCGTAGGCGCCGATCGCCGCCGGCAATTCTCGGGCCGGAACGAGAGTTCGAGGCGAAGCTGGAGGCGTGGCTTCGTCAGCGGGAAGACAAAGGTGCGAACCGTCCGGCGCGCTAGGCCGTCTTCCGGCCGCGGAAGAACCACCAGACGATGAACCCGAGCAGTGCCATCGCGCCGATGTCCCACGAACACAGCCGGCCGACACGGTAATACGGCATGTACTCCCAGAGGCCGTACCGATCGACGACGGTCTCCTCGAACAGGACCCACGTGTTGAAGAAGGTGAGCCAGATGGCGAACTTGACGATGCGCGGCGTCCCGGGAACTGCGGTCGGTGTGGCCATGACGGACCACCGTACTGGTTCAAGTGGACTTGAGGTCAAGACCTTGAAGGACCGGAGGTCGCTGTGCTTACCATCGGACAAGTCGCTCTGAAAGCCGGCCTGCGGGCCTCAGCCATTCGCTACTACGAGGCGCAGGGGTTGCTGCCGCCGGCACCGCGTCACGGTGGCAAGCGTGTGTACGACGCGTCGATTCTGGTCAGGCTCAGCGCAATCGACCTGGCAAAGACCGCGGGGTTTACGCTGTGGTGAAATTCGCACACTGGTCGCGGCTGGTGGCGAACCGGCCGGTCGCGTGTGGAAAAGACTGACCGGGGCGAAGCGTGCGGAGCTCGACCGCGAGATGGCGCGCCTTGCTCTCATGAGGACTGTGCTTGAAAAGCTCGACGGCTGCCGGTGTTCGACGCTCGAAGACTGCGGCCGAATCTTTGAGAACGCTCTGGCGAACTATCGAGCCGCACATGGGTGACCGACCGGCCGAATCGGAGCGCGCCATGCTGGCGGCCGCCTACGCGGCCTTCAACGCCCGCGACATCGACCGCGTGCTGGCGTTGATGCACGCGGACGTCGAGTGGCCGAACGGCATGGAGGGCGGGTACGTCCACGGCCGTGAAGGCGTCCGCGCGTATTGGACGCGTCAGTGGGCTCTCGTTGACCCGCACGTCGATCCCATTCTTCTCGAATTGGACGACCGCGGGTGGATCGTGCTCGACGTCCATCAGGTCGTTCGCGACCTGTCAGGAGCCGTACTGATCGATCAGATGGTTCAACACGCCTACAAGGTCGAGGCTGGCCTCATCCGCCGAATGGAGATTCGGCTCGCTCGTCAGCACCCGGCGGTCGTGATTCAGCGCGAGACCCTCACCGACCAGGCAGCCGCCCTGCTGATCCCGAAGCTGAATGCTGAACTGAGCGGCATCTATCCCGAGCCCGGCGCCAACCACTTTGGCCTGGCGCCGGCGGATGTCGCCGACGGGAACGGCGCGTTTCTGGTGGCATACAGAGATGACCGGCCCGTCGGTTGCGGGGCCGTTCGTCTCATCGGTCCGGCGACTGCCGAGATCAAGCGGATGTACGTCGAGCCTGAGCTTCGCGGGGCAGGAATCGGCCGCACGCTCGTCGACGCGCTCGAAGCCGAGGCCCGCCGGCTTGGCGCCCAACAGGTCGTCCTCGAAACCGGAACACGGCAGACCGCGGCACTGGCACTCTACGCGCGGTGCGGGTTCACGCCGATTCCGCTCTATGGCGAGTACTGCCTCTCTCCCGAGACGAGCGTCTGTCTCGGAAAGTCACTGGATTCGACGCCGACGCCTCGATGAAGCTTCTGGTGTTGGGCGCGTCCGGAGGCTGCGGCCGCTGGGTGACTCGACTGGCCTCGGCCGACGCGCACACCCATGATCGGCTGGTCGTAGAAAGTTGGAGCACCTCGCATATGCTGACATCCTCGAGCGAACCGGGTGAAACGAGGACACCATATGAGCGACGTCAGCCGGCGCACGTTCGGCCAGGCGATCGGGGCGGCGGCGCTCGCAGGTGCGTGGCCCGTGGCCGGCGCTGAACAGGCTGGTGGCAGCGTGGACCTTCACTACTCTGAGCGCCACCGAGCTCGCCGCCCGGATTCGCCGTAAGCAGGTCTCCGCGCGCGAGGTCCTGAGCGCACACCTGGCGCAGATCGAGCGCGTCAATCCCAAAGTCAACGCCATCGTCACGCTCGTGGCCGAGCGCGCGATGGCTGACGCCACGCGAGCCGATGACCTTCAGGCGCGCGGGCAGCCTCTTGGCGTGCTCCATGGGCTTCCGGTCGCGCACAAGGATCTCGTCGACACCGCCGGGATTCGCACGACCCGCGGGTCTCCGTTCTATCGAGACCACGTGCCGACGCGGGACGCGCTGATCGTCTCGCGCCTTCGCGCCGCCGGCGCCATTACCTGCGGCAAGACCAACACGCCGGAACTCGGCGCGGGCTCGCAGACGTTCAATGCCATCTTTGGTGCGACGCGCAATCCCTACGACCTCGAGAAGACCTGCGGCGGAAGCAGCGGGGGAGCTGCCGTCGCCCTCGCGTGCGGGATGGTGCCGATCGCCGACGGCAGTGACACGGGCGGATCGCTGCGAAATCCTGCCGCGTTCTGCAACATCGTCGGGTTCCGGCCCTCGCCGGGCCGCGTGCCGAGGGGCGTCGGCTCCTGGTCGCCGCTCTCCGTGTCGGGTCCGATGGCCCGCTCGGTGGCCGATCTGGCGTTGTTTCTGAGTGCGATGGCCGGACCGGATGCCGGCCAGTTCGCTGTCCATCGCCGAGGACGGCGCGCGGTTCCGTTCCCCGCTCGACCGGAGTTTCAAGGGCGTACGCGTCGCGTGGTGGCGGGATCTCGGTGGCGTTCCATTCGAACCAGAGATTCGCCGTGTCGTCGACGCGAATCGCAAGGCATTCGAAGATCTCGGATGCGTGGTCGAACAGGCTGAGCCGAATTTTGCGGGCGTCGACGAGGCGTTTTCGACGTTGCGTTACGCATTCAGCTACGCGCAGTACGCGCCGCTGGTGCGTGAGAGGCCCGAGTGGGTGAAAGACACCATCAGGTTCGAGGTCGCCCAGGCCGAGCGGCTGACTGGCGCCGACATCGGGAAGGCCCTGGCCAGGCAGGCTCAGATGTACGAGCAGAGCCACGACTTCTTCAGTCGATATGACTACTTCGTCCTGCCGGTCACGCAAGTGGCGCCGTTCGACGTGTCAACGCCGTATCCGACGGCGATTGCCGGAACGCCGATGGCGACCTACATCGACTGGATGCGGTCATGCTGGTACATCACGCTCATGTCCAATCCGGCGATCTCGGTGCCGGGTGGATTCACCGCGGGCGGCTTGCCCGTTGGTGTCCAGATCGTTGGCCGTCATCGAGACGATCTGGAGCGTGCTCCAGCTCGCCCATGCGTTCGAGCAGGCGACACGGCACGGGCAGCGTCGACCGCCGGTTGCGCTACCGTGATGGCTCGAATCATGATTTCGATCGCTCCATTTCTCTCCGTCCGTCGCGGCGCCCAGGCCGTCGAGTTCTACAAGCAGGCCTTTGGAGCCACCGAACTTCATCGGATCGAGTCTCCGGATGGCGACGTCGTGTGTCAGCTATCGGTTGACGGTGCGACGTTCTGGGTGAGCGACGAATCGCCCGCGCACGCCAACTTCAGCCCGGAGTCGCTCGGCGGTGGCACCGTGCGTATGATCCTGACCGTGCCCGATCCGGACGCCGCGTTTGCCCGAGCCGTCGCAGCCGGCGCGAAGGAAATCACGGCCATGGAGAACGCGTACGGATGGCGCGTCGGCCGCGTGGTCGACCCGTTCGGCCATCATTGGGAGATCGGCCGGCCGCTGGCGGCGTAGACGGCATCGTCATGACCATCGCGACGATCCTCGAGACCGCGCTGTACGTCGAGAACCTCAACCGTTCCATCGAGTTCTACGATCGTGTCCTGGACCTCAAGCCGGCGTCCGATCACTCGGCGCGGCTGTGCGCGCTGGACGTCGCGCCCGACCAAGTGCTGCTGCTCTTCACGAAGGGCGGATCGGTGCGACCGACGATCACGCCCGGCGGGTTGATTCCAGCGACGGACGGTGAAGGCTCGCTGCACGTCGCCTTCGGCATTCGCGCCGTCGGCGTTCGACGAATGGCGTGACCGCATCAAGAGCGCCGGTGTCCCGATCGAGAGCGAGGTGAGCTGGCCGGAAGGTGGCCGCAGCCTGTACTTTCGAGATCCCGATCGCCACGTCATCGAGCTCAAGACGTCGAACTGGCAAGGGCGGCCGGTGCGCGAGCGACCGATGAGCCAGGACCGATGGACCGCCGTCGAACGCTACTTTGGCGATTTGCTCTTCCCGCCCGATCCGGCGCTCGACGCCGCGCTTGCCGATAGTGTGGCGGCGGGTCTGCCGCCCATCAACGTGTCGGCCGCGCAAGGACGTCTGCTCGCTCTCATGGCGCAGATGATCCAGGCACGGCGAATTCTGGAGATCGGCACGCTCGGCGGCTACAGCACCATCTGGCTCGCCCGCGCCCTCGCTGCCGGAGGGCGGATTGTCACGCTCGAGATCGACCCCGGCACGCCGACGTTGCCCGTCGGAACTTCGAGCGTGCGGCCGTCGAACGACCGGATCGATCTCCGCGTCGGGCCTGCACAGGAAACGCTGCCCGCGATCGACGCTGAAGGTCTTGGCCCATTCGATCTGATTTTCGTGGACGCCGACAAGCCAAGCTACGCCGAGTATCTCGAGTGGTCCATTCGACTCGTCTCGTCCCGGCGGCGTCATCGTCGTCGACAACATCGTGCGGGACGGCGCCGTGGTGGACGAACACACGGCTGACGCCAGGGTGCAGGGCGTCCGGCGATTCAACGCGGCCCTCGCCGTCGAGCGGCGCGTCACGGCGACCGCGATCCAGCTCGTCGGTGCGAAGGGCTACGACGGGTTCGCCGTGATGATCGTCAAGGGCACCGATGCCTGACCTTCTATGGGCTCCGGGCGTCCGCTAGCGGGCGAGTTCGCGCCCGTCCTGGCCTCGCCGGATCGCGTGATCCGCGAGGTCGTCGGCCTGCGGCCGTTCCGCCGTTCGGGTTTCAACGTCAGCGTGGATCGCGTCGGTGACGTCGTCGTGATTCACAACTACGGTCATGGCGGCGGCGGGATCTCGCTCTCGTGGGGCACGGCGATGATGGCGGTCGAGCACGCCCTGGCGACGCCCCATCGCGTCGCGGCGGTGATTGGCGCCGGCGTGGTCGGTCTCTCGACGGCCCGCTGCCTCCAGCAGCACGGTTTCCGCGTCGCGATCTACGCGGCCGATGTGTCACCGAACACCACATCGAACGTGGCCGGCGCGTCGTGGGGGCCATTTTCGGTCTTCGACAAGGACCGAATGCCGCCAGGTTTCGACACCGAGTTCACGCGCGCGTCGCGTCTGGCGTACGCCTACTTCGAGGGCCTCGCCGGCCCGCGCTACGGCGTGTCGTGGCGGCAGAACTACTGCCTGTCGGATGGAGAGGCGGAAGGATTCGCGGTGCCGTCCGAAGAGGACCGGTTGATCGAGGGCATCAGGCCAGACGCTGAGCCGGTGCCGCCGGCCGAGCATCCCTTCGGCCGGTTCACGGTGTCGCGGCGTCTCACGATGCTCATCGAGCCGCCGATCTACCTGTCCGCGTTGATGACCGATTACCGGGCCGGCGGCGGCTCATTCGCCATTCGACGGTTCACCGAGCCTGGAGAGTTCGCGTCGCTTGGCGTTCCGCTGGTCGTGAACTGCACGGGCCTGGGCGCGGGCAGCGCTCTTTGGCGACGCGGACGTGCTGCCGATCAAGGGCCAGCTCGTCGTGCTGAAGGCGCAGCCGGAGGTCGACTACCTGACGATCGGTCCCGGCGACCTTTACATGATGCCCCGCGCCGACGGCGTCATGCTCGGTGGGACGCACGAGCGCAATGTGTGGTCGCTCGATCCAAGCCCGGCCGAGACCGAGCGAATCCTGACCGGGCATCGCAAGTTCTTCAGCCAACTGCCGTCGGGCCGGTAGAATATTTGCGATGGCAAACGCGGAACGATGCGTGTTCACCGCCAGCGGCCAGACCGAGGCGGAGCAGGTGCGCGGCTTTCTCGAGGCGTCGGGGATTCCCAGCGCGCTTCGCGGCGAATCGCTGACCAAGACCCACGGCGTCACCGTCAGTGAGTTGGGACGGGTCGATGTGTTCGTCTCCGAAGCCGACGCCGATCGCGCGAACGATCTTCTGGCGTCGGTCGAGCGCGGCGAATTCCGGCTCGACGATGAAGACGACCCCGGCGAGTCGTGAGCGTCACCGCCGTCATCTTCGACATGGACGGGTTGATGCTGGACACCGAGCGGATCGCGCTCGCTGTCTGGCGTCAGGCTGCGGCCGATCTTGGCTTCACGCTGGACGACGAGGTGGCCGAGCGGATGGTCGGCCGTACCTCGGCGACCAATCGCCTGATGCTCCAGATGGAGTTCGGCGAAACATTCTCCTATGACGAGCTGTCGGTGCTCGCCGATACGCGCTATCGCGAGACGCTCGATCGTGACGGCGTGCCTCGGAAGGACGGCCTGATCGAGTTGCTGGATTTCCTCCAGTCGCGGGACATTCCGCGTGCCGTGGCGACGTCAACGGCCCGCGATCTGGCCCGCCACAAGCTGGAGCAGGCTGGCGTCGGGGGCTACTTTGACGTCGTGGTGGGCGGCAATGAGGTGACGCACGGCAAGCCGGCGCCTGACATCTTCCTGCGAGCCGCCGAACGACTCGGCAAGCTGCCGGCCGAATGCGTCGTCCTCGAGGACTCCGGCCCTGGCATCCACGCCGCGTCCGCGGCGGGAATGGTGACGATCCTCATTCCGGACGGCGGGAGAGTGCCGCTGCCGGAGACGCGGGCGCGCGCGACGTTCGTCGTGGACTCGTTGTCCGCCGCTCAGCCGATCATCGAGCGGCTGACTTCACGTACGTCCTGCTGAAGTTGTTGCGCGAGTTCGTGACCGTGAACGTTCCGTTGGTCTCCGCGGAAATCTTGATCCAGTACGCCGGGGAGTGAGCGTTCGCCGCCGAGCCGCGACCCTGTCCGCCCGCCGGAGGCGCCGGCGCCGCCGCCGGTGGCACGAGCACGCCCGCGATCGCCGGCAGGTCGTCCACGCCGTTGGCGATGAACACGCCCGGCGGGTTGTGCTCGATCATCGCCGTTGTAGGACCAATGCAGCTGCCAGACGTCCTCGAAGCCAGGTGATGAGCGAAGGGTCTGGAGAGTGTTCGGTGTTCCGCCCTTGCGGGTCCCGTTCTGCATGACCGCCACGCGCGGCCGCACGCCGCGGACGAGCGCCGGAGATCCGGACGCGTCGAGCCCGTGGTGCGTGACCATGTAGAGATCGACGTTGCCCACCATGTTCCGCGGGCACACGAGATCGAATTCGTTGTTCCACATCAGGTCGCCGAGGTCGATGAGCCTGAACTGACCGAAGGTGACGACACTGCCGACTGACTGGTTGTTCTCGTCAACTGGCGCGTCCTTTTTCACGAACGTCGCGCACTCGGCGTTGGCCTGTCCGCCGCCGGGCAGCGCCGTCTTCAGCGCGGTGGCGCCGGCTGTGACGATCCGCCAGTCGAGCCCCGCGACCGGCACGCGGTCGCCCGGCTTCACGACAGTGTGCTTCGCCGCTTTGTAGATCGCCGCGTAGGCCTCCTGGAAGCCGGCGACCTGCTCCTTCGCCTCGACCGTCGGGCCATGGTCGATGAAGTGACGCATCGGGATCCGCTTGGCGAGCTCCGGCAGACCGCCCACGTGGTCGACGTGATAGTGGGTCAGGATCACGTGGTCGATCGCCTTCACGCCGGCGTGCTCGATCATCGCGACGATGCGGTCGTGATCGCGGGGGCCGGGATTGCCGGCGTCGATCAGCACGGTTTCGCCGGAGGGCGTCACATAGAGGGCGGCCTTGCCGCCTTCCGTATCGGCGACGTAGATGTCGAGCGTCTTTCGCGACGGCGACGTCTGCGCCCACAACCCCGTAGCCATCGCGGCGCCGAGCGCCAGTGCGAACATCGCGTGTCTCATGTCAACCTCACGTCCTCAGGCTCAGCAGTGCGCACTCGTCCACTTCAAGCTGGCCTCGACGTCATCGAGGTTGCGTTTCTGTGCTTCGAGATTGGGTCCGGCGCCTCGGCCGCCCGCGGCTCCTCCGCCTCCGCGACCTTGACCGGGCGGTGGCAGCGGCCGCGGCGTGCCCTTGTCGCACAGGGCCAGGAATCGCGCGAACTCCCACGCCGGCGTGGTGCTGAAAATCTCCCAGGCTTGCGGGTCGCGATAGTTGAACATGCGGGGCGTGCCACTGACGATGACTTCGAGCGATACAGCCTTGCCGGGACAGAGCGTGACGTATTTGCGGATGTAGTCGTCGATGCCGACGTTGCCCTCGCCCATTCGCGACCATTGCACGGCGGTGCCCTGCGGCGAGTTGAACACGTAGCTGTCGCGGACGTGACTCGTCTCGACGTAGGGCGCCAGTGTCTCGAGGGTCAGATGTGGATCTTCAATCGTCCAGACCGCATTGCCCGAGTCGATGCAGACGCCGACGTAGTCGCGGCCCGCCGTCGTCGATGAGGCCCTTCAGCTCGCGCGCCTGCATGTCGCCGGCGTGGTTCTCGATCGCCACCTTGAGTCCGGCGTCCATGACCTTCGATCGGACGTTCTTGAGCACGCGCACCGTCGCGTCGATGTGCTTGTCAATCCCGCCGCGGCGATCTGTCTGGCTGCCGAGGACGCAGCGGACGAGTGGCGATCGCATGATCCTGGCGGCGTCCACCATGCGGGAGAGTTGTTCCTCCGCCGTACCAACGGCCGGATCGAACAGGGTCGAGGTCGGGCAGATCGATCGCATGCCGATCTCGACGTCGAGATTCAGTTCGTCGGCCCGGCCGCGGATGCGCTTGAGATTCGCCGGATCGAGCGCGACTTTCCAGTCCGCATTTCCCAGGAACCGGATCTCGCTGAAGTGGACCATCTTCACGTTCCACTTCGCCGCGAAGTCCATCTGCTCGAAAGGCGTCCAGTTCTGGATGGCCACGCTGAACATGTCGAGGCCCAGACGCGGCCGCGGAGCAGGCGTTTGTGCCTCCGCTCCTGCGCCGAGCGCAACGGTTGCGGCCCCCATAGTCTTCAGAAACGTCCGACGGTCCGGTGCAAGGGCAGCAGTGTCCAGATGAGCCACGAAGTGACCCCTTTCGGTGACTGAAACGCCATCAAGATACCCCCAGAGAACGGGTCGGGACGCTTTTACAATCAACGTGAAAAGCGTCCCGTCCTGCTGTTTCGATCGGGTGTAGACTCCCACAAATTCAGGCCCGGCGTGGCCGATCACACGGTCGATGTGCGCACGTTGCGCGGACGACGCCGATACCAAGGAGAGAGGCAATGCACCGACGGGAATTCTTGAGGAACGGCGCGGTTGCGCTGACGGCGGTCGCGACCAAGCCCCTGTTCGCCTTTCAGGGGGCGAACAACCGCGTCCGGATGGCCGTCATCGGCATGGGCGGCCGCGCCGGCCGCGTGTTCGACTCCTTCACGCGCTACGACGACGTGCAGTTCACGATGGGGTGTGAGGTCTCGCGAGTCCAAGCAGCAGGGCTTCCAGGGTAATCGTCCGCTCGCCCAGACGCTCAACGTCGTCGGCGACTATCGCCGTGTGCTCGACCGGAACGACATCGACGCGGTGCTCGTTGGCACGCCCGACTTCTCGCATGCCAGGATCACGGCCGACGCACTCGCCGCGGGCAAGCACGTGTTCGTCGAGAAGCCGATTTCGAACAACATCGCGCGCATCAACATGATGCTCGACGCCTATAACAAGTATCCGAATCTCGTCGTGCAGGTCGGCACGCAGCAGCGGAGCTGGGATCACTTCATCGAAGCGAAGAAGCAGATGGAGCTGCTCGGCAACGTCACGCAGGTGCTCATCCAGCAGCCCGGCGGCTATTCGCAGAATCGGCAGGAGGTCGCCGAGGTGCCGCCCGGACTCGACTGGGACGCGCTGGCAGGTGGACGCGCCGAAGAAGCCGTTCAAGCCCGGGTACACGTCGTTCCGTGCGTGGTGGGAGTACGGCAGCGGCCTCGTCGGCGACTGGGGCGCCCACCACATCGACGTCGCGAACTGGTTCATGAACGCCGACAACAAGCAGCCGCTCAAGACGACGGCGGTCGGCTTCTACGCGAACGCGAACACCGATCCGGAGTGCGTCTACAGCCAGTTCTCGATCGCCTGGCAGTACGACAACTTCATCATGACGTTCGCCAACAGCGTCTATCCGCGGCCGAACTTTGCCGATCCGAAAGCGCCGGACATCGAGGGCTGGGGCGTCTACTTCTACGGGAACAATGGGACTCTGCAGGTCAACCGCATGGGTTGGGCGCTCCGGCCGCCGGTCAGCACGACGCGCAATCGCGTCCCGGCTGAGCCGCCGCCGGGCGCGCCTGCGGCGGCCGCGGGTGCGGCCGGCGCCGGCGGCGGTCGAGGCGGCGGTCGCGCGGGTGGAGCCCCCGGCGGCGCCAGGCGTCGCGCTAAACGTGTACATCAATCCGCGAGGAGGCGTGGAGGAGGACTATCCGCTTCACGCCCACACGCGCGACTTCCTCGACAAGCTGAAGGTCAGGAACCGTAAGACCAACGCGTCGATGGAGGTCGGCTACAACTCGGCGCTGCCCGCCCTCCTCGCGCTCGAAGCGATGAAGGACAACAAGGTGCTGGGCTGGGATCCGGTGGCGAGGAAGTCGAAAGTCATCTGAGGCTCGAGGTCGCCGACGACCGACGACCCGGAGTGTCCCTGTATAATCCCCGCGTCCGCATGCAACGCTCGCCAGCTGCGCGCCTCGGTCCCTGCGAGGTCGCCGCTCCCCTCGGCGCCGACGGCATGGGCGCCTCTGGGCATCGCGAGCGAGCGACGCGAATCGAGCGATGGCGCGTGGCGGTGGACCTCCACGCGCCGTGACGGAAAGCCTGTCCCGACCGATCGCCGCGCTTGCCGGGCTCTGGGCCCTCGGAATCACCCAGCCGCTTCTTGATGCTCTTCGGCGTGCGCCGGAGTTCTTCGTCGCGCATCGCGCCGACGCGTCCGACGCCATCCTCGTGGCGGCGGTCCTGACATTCGCCGGGCCGGTCATCCTCGCGGCCGTCGTGCTGGCGGCCCGTGCCATGCACGAGACGCTCGTCGGCCCAGTCGCGGCTGCGCTCGTCGGTGTTCTGGGCGCGATCGTCGTCGTCCAGGTGGCGTACCGGCTCGGGGTCAATGGGTGGGTGGGTTCGTCGGTCGTGACGATCCTCGCGATCGGCGCGTTCGCCGTCGCGTGGCTCCGGCTGCGCGCGTTCCGGATGTTCGTGCTGGTGTTGTCGCCTGCGGCGATTGTCGTGCCCGTCGTGTTCCTGCTCAGCGCGCTGCCCGCGGTCTCGAGTGGCAGCGCCGGGCAGACAGCCGCAGCGGCGCCGTTGCGCATGACGCCGGTCGTCGTCATCGTGTTTGACGAACTTTCTTCCGTGTCGCTCATGGATCGGGCGGGGCGGATCAATTCTTCACGGTATCCGAACCTCTCGGCCCTGGCCGCCGACGGCGTCTGGTACCGCAACGCGACCGCCGTGAGCGACTACACGCGCTGGGCCCTGCCGCCGATCCTGACCGGGCGGTATCCGGTCAGCGGCAGCACGCCGACGCCGAGCCATCATCCCGATACGCTGTTTTCGCTCCTCAGCC
Organism: uncultured Acidobacteriota bacterium; assembly: GCA_963730485.1. Lineage (GTDB taxonomy): Bacteria > Acidobacteriota > Vicinamibacteria > Vicinamibacterales > SCN-69-37 > CAVTYZ01. Next base: position 110,745 of record CAVSRY010000011.1, read on the forward strand.
GGAGCCATCGGCTCGAGGTCGTCGAGCAGGTGACGTCGCTTTGTCCGCGACAACTCTGCGACGATACGCCCGCACCGCGATGGGACCGGTGGAGGGCGATGGCCGGCGATCTTTCAGTCGTGACGGCCCATCTGATCCTGCCGCCTGCCGCCCGCGGGGACCTGCCGGATCTCACCGCCAACTGGGCGAACTTCGACGACGGCCCGGACGCCGGCGACGACAGGCTGGGTGACAGCGATGAAATGTCCGGCCCGCGCGTGATCCGCCCGGTGCGGAACTGGCGAGAGCACTGGCGCCGCGCCATCCGAGCGGATGACCTCGCGATCGCCGAGGCGTTCGTCAACCGCATCTCGCCCGACGACGCTCAGCCCAGCCTGTATTTTCTGCACACGCTGGTGTCGCACCATCCCACGCGGTGGCTACCGTCCGGACAACGGATCGCCAACAGGCAACAGCTGGCCGGCCTGCGGAATGAGACGTTGCCCGACGCAGGAGTGGGTGGCCGCGCAGCACCAGCACGGGGATATTCTCCAGGCCATGGTCGCTGACGCGCTGGTCGGCCGGCTCCGCGCCCGCCTCGCCGCGGCCGGTCTCTACGATCGCGCCCTCATCGTCATCACGGCGGACCATGGTGTGTCGTTCCGCCCTGGGGAGCGCCTGCGGCGGTTCAGCCGCAACACTGCGGCCGAAATCGCCTCGGTACCGTTCATCGTGAAAGTGCCGGCCGCCGCGGACGGGCCGGCACCTGGCGCCGTCGACGACACGAACGTCGAAACCATCGACGTGCTGCCAACGGTTGCGCACGTGCTCGGCGTCTCAGTGCCGTGGCGGGTCGACGGCCGAACCCTCGTGGGCCGCGCCGCGCCGCGGCCGGACAAGCAGTTCTCGTTCAATTCCGCCGCCGCGAAGGCGCGGCTGACCGTCGAGGAGATCGCGTCGGCGCGCGATGCCCTCGTTCGACGGCAGTCGGACGTCTTCGGCGACGACTCGTGGCCGGCCTTCACCCTCCCGGAGCTGCGCCCGCTCGTGGGCCGTGAGGTGGCGTCGCTCGGCCCAGTCCCGCCCGCCAACGACGTCGAGATCATCGTTGAGCGGCGAGAGGCTTTTGCGACGATCAATCTCGGATCTCCCGAGCTGCCCGCCCAGCTCTTCGGCCGGTTTGCGGGGGCTGATGCGTCCGCCGCCAGCCATCTGCTCCTGGCCGTTGCGCTGAACGGACGCATCGTCGCGACCACGCGCGCGTGGCCTGGGGGGCTCCGGTGGGCGGCGATGCTGCCGCCCGACCGGTTCCGGTCTGGCGCCAACGACATTGACGTCTTCGTGGTTGATCCGGCGCGGCCCAGTGAAATCCGCCGGCCGAGGCAGTAGAGAGAGTTCGATCCTGTCTCCTAGCACCACAGAATCAACGGGTTTCAGGAATTGGTAGCCGCGGAGGTAGATAGACAGACCGTGTCACAATGTCCGGGCCGCACGGAGGGGGCGGGCTGAGGCCGAGCCGCCTCATGTCCCTTTAGACCCGCTAATCTTTCTTATCGTTATGTCCGTGACCGATGCCCTTCGTCAAGATGTCAACGGCGCGCTGCGCGGGTTGTGGAAGAGTCCCGGATTCGCGGTCGCGGCGCTGGTGACGCTGTCACTGGGGATCGGTGCGACGTCCGCGATCTTCAGCGTCGTCAAGGCGGTGCTGCTGACCCCGCTCCCGTATGACGCTCCCGAGCAGCGTGTGATGGTGTGGAGCAAGTGGGTGAGCTTCGAGAAGACCTGGGTGTCGAGCCAGGAGGTGTTCGACTACCGCGAGCTCGCCAGGACGATGACCGATGTGGCCTTCTGGGCCAACACCTCCCAGAACCTCACCGACGCCGGCGAGCCGGTCCGGCTCACCGTCGGCCTGGTCAGCGCGAACACGTTCGACGTGCTCGGCACGCGTCCGCTGCTCGGCCGCACGTTGACCGCCGACGACGATCGACCCAACGGTCCGCCGGTCGCGGTGCTCGGCTACGGACTGTGGGAGGCGCAGTTCGGGGGCGATCGCACCCTCATCGGCCGCCGCATCATGCTCAACGACGTGCCGGTGGAGGTGATCGGCGTCATGCCGGAGGGCTTCCGCCTGCCAACCGACTTCACCGCGGATGCGGCCGAGCCGACCGCGTTGTGGCGCCCGCTGCGCGTAGGCCCGAGCAATCTCAATCGCACCAATCACCAGTTCTACGCGGCGGCCGTGCTCGCGCCAGGGCAGACGCCGGAGACCGCGACCGCCGAGCTGCGGGCGATCACACAGCGGCTGACGGAGCAGGGCGCGTATGACCGCGCAGATGCAGTTCACGGCATTTGCGGTGGGGCTCGATCAAGAGATTCGCGGCGAGTTGCGGCCCGCGATGTGGCTGCTGATGGGCGCGCGTCGGCTTCCTGCTGCTGATCGCGTGCGTCAACGTGGCGAACCTGCTGCTGGTGCGCGGCGACGCGCGCGTGCGCGAGATGGCGGTGCGAACGGCGATTGGCGCCTCGCCGAAGCGTCTGGTGCGGCAACTGTTCACCGAAAGCGTCGTGCTCGCCATCGTCGGCGCCGTGCTGGGGCTCGGGCTCGCCTCCGTCGCGTTGCGCGTGCTGACGAGCGTCGATCCGACGAGCCTGCCGCCGCTGGCGCCGGTCCGTCTCGATCTGACGGTCATCGCCTTCACGCTGCTGCTGGCCGTCGTGACGACCCTGCTCTTCGGGCTGGCGCCGGCGTTGCGGACGCTGCACGTCGACCTCGTCGAATCACTGCGCGAAGGCGGCCAGAACGCCACCGTGGGCCACCGACGGCAGCGGCTGCGCGGCGCTCTCGTCGCCGTCGAAGTGGCCCTGGCTGTCGTGCTCGTCATCGGCGCCGGGTTGATGATCCGGACGCTCGCGGCGCTTGGCGACATCGATCTCGGCTTCAACCCCGATCGCGTCCTGACGATGCGGGTGACGATTCCGGGGTCGAGGTACCGCACCGCATGAGAACGTCGTCAACTTCTTCGACGAGCTGCAGGAGCGGGTGAGCGCGCTGCCAGGCGTTGAAGCCGCAGGCATCGTCCGCGCCCTGCCGCTGGCGACCACGGTTGGCGACTACTTCATCGACGTCGATGGGTTCGAGGAATCGCCGGGACGTGAGGCCAAGGGCGACTTGCAGGTCGTGTCGCACGGCGCGTTCGAGGCGATGGGGACGCGCCTCGTGCGCGGGCGCTGGTTCACCGAGTCGGACACGATGGCCAGCGTGCCGGTGGCCGTCGTCAACGAAACGATGGCGCGCACCTATTGGACCGACCCGTGCGGCCGTCGTCGGCGGCCGCATTCGTCTCGGCAGCGCGCCCGCGCGTCCGTGGGCGACGGTTGTCGGCGTCGTCGCCGACGAGCGGCACAACGGCGTGACCGGGATCATCAAGGAGAAGTTCTTCATTCCCCACATCCAGTGGCCCGTCGCCACCGCATGGCGGCGACCCGATTCGCAGCGTGTTCGTGGTCGCGCGCACGACCGGCGATCCGCTGAGCGTGGCGGGCGCCGTCCGCGACGAGATCCGGCAGATGGATGCGAGCCTGCCGGTCGCCAACGTGCGGTCGATGAACGACGTGGTCGCCGCCGCGCTCGCGACGCCGCGCCTGACCGGGTTTCTGCTCGGCGCGTTTGCCGCGATCGCACTGGCGCTTGCCGCGGTCGGCATCTACGGCGTCCTCGCGTATCTCGTGTCGCAGCGGACGCAGGAGATTGGCATCAGGCTGGCCATCGGCGCCGATCGGTCGCAGGTGCTCGGCATGGTCCTGCGGCAAGGACTCTCGCTGGCGGCCGTCGGTATCGTCGTCGGGCTGATCGGCGCCTTCGCGCTGACGCGGCTGATGCAGAGCCTGCTCTACGAGGTCCGTCCGAACGATCCGATCACGTTTGTCGCGGTGGCGGCGGCGCTGCTGCTCATCGCGCTGATGGCCAGCTTCCTGCCGGCGCGGCGGGCGACCAGGGTGTCGCCGATGATCGCGCTGCGCGGGTAGGGCTGTCGTAGGAGTTGAGGCTGTTGGGCGGGTTCAGCGAGCGAGAAGCCCCTCAGGCTGGGGCGTCTGCCAATCCGCCACTTCCGCAGCAGGTCGCGGACTCGGTGGCCTGCGTGAGGCGCCGAGTTTACTGCGGTGAGCCGTTCGTCGGCGGCGGCAGCGTGCCCGGCACGGCCGGCTTGGGCGTTTCGACTGGCGCCGGGCCTTCGGCGCCGCCCACCACCGATCCTGGGCCTTGCTGGCCGAATGCCGCCAAAATCAGCGATAACACGATGAAGGCCGCCGCCAGGCCGGTGGTCAGCTTGGTCAGCAACGTCGCGCCCGCGCGGGCTCCGAACGCCGTCTGGCTGCCGCCGCCGCCGCCAAACGCGCTCGCGATATCTCCACCCTTGCCCTGCTGCAGCAGGATGACGACGATGAGCAGCAGGCAGACGAGGACGTAAACTCCGATAAGCAGGGAATGCAACATGATCTGACGCCCCGGTGGTCGCCGGGACAAGCAGTCAGTATATCAAACCTCTGCCGGCCCCGTTCAGCGCGCGCTGACCTTGAACTGGTGGGGGCTGCCAGGCTCGCATCAGGCTGCTAATGATGCGCCGGGGTCACTCCCAGCTCGAGCGCAGCCTGACATCTGGAGCCAGGATTGCATCCTTACCGGTAGAGGCCGCGATGCCACAAACAACGCCACAGGCCGAGAACCCGCGTCGGCTCCTCGCCATCTGCGCCCTCTGCCTTGCGATACTCGTCGTGGTCGGTTGTATGCCGCGCCAAGCGGTTATCGGGACCGGCGAAAAGACGCCGACGGCGAGCGGAACGATCTCCGGGGCCGTTCGGGCTGCGGGGTCCAACATGCCGCTGAGTGGGCGTTTGGTCACGGCGACCGAGACGACCACGGGGGCTGCTTACAAAGCCTCCACGAACGCGACGGGCGGCTACACCATGAAGGTGCCAATTGGACGCTACCGCCTCTCGGTCGAATTACGTGACGGCGAAACCGTCGCCGTCGGCCCTTCCGAGCTCAGTCTGAGCACCAGCGATCTCGACGCGGCACGCGACTTCATGATCACCGTCAAGCCGCCTGGCGGGAGATGAACGTTACATGACACACTCGTGAGCCACGCTGGAACGGCCGGCGACGTGTTTATCCGTGTTCACCGACCAGGACCTGACCCAACTTCGTCAACGCGGCATTACGCCCGAAGAAGCCGAAACGCAGATGCGGCTTCTTCGTCAAACGCCTCGACCGGTCAGGCTGGAGCGGCCGTGCACCGTCGGGGACGGAATCATCCGGCTCGAGCCCTCGCACCACGACGAGCTACTGCTCGCCGGCCGTCTTGCCGCGGCTGCCGGTCGGGTCCAGAAGTTCGTTCCGGCCTCGGGTGCCGCAACGCGGATGTTCAAGGACCTGATTGGCGCGCTGTCCACCGACGAGCCGCCATTCGCTGTCCCGGCGGTGCGCACCTTCTTCGAACGGCTCGATGAATTCCCCTTCGCCGAGCCGCTGCGCCGCCACGCCCGCATCAGCGGTGGGGTCGTCTCAGAAGTGGACCAGCGAGCCGTCTTGCGCACGCTGCTCCACACGATGCGCTACGCGGAACTCCCCAAGGCGCTCATCCCGTTCCACCGGCTTCAGGTGCTGCGCACCGCGTTCGAGGAGCAGCTGCTCGACGGCCTGGGCTACACGCAGTCGCAGGCCGGAGTCGCCCGGACGCACTTCACGGTCGCACCGGAATTCCGAGAGGAATTCGAATGGCTGCTAGCCGAAGTCGGGCCTCGCGTGGCGGCGGCAGGCACAGGTCGAACGACCCTCGAGGTGCAATTTTCGGAGCAACACCCCGCGACCGATACTTTGGCGGCTAGGCTGGACGGCGAGCCGTTCCGCACGGCGGACGGGACCCTGCTGTTTCGCCCCGCAGGGCACGGCGCGCTGCTCAAGAATCTCGAGGCGCTCGATGGCGACATCGTCGTGATCAAGAACATCGACAACGTCCTCCCGTTCGAGCGCAGTGGCGAGGTCGCCCACTGGAAACAGTTGCTGATCGGATACCTGGTCGGCCGTCAAGCTGCGTCAGACGATGACCGGCCCCTGCGCGTGTGCGGCGTCGTCAAGAACGAGGGCGAGCCGGGCGGCGCACCGTTCTGGGTGGTGCACGACGATGGACGGCGATCGATGCAGATTGTCGAAGGGTCGCAGGTGAATCTCGACGACCCGGCGCAGCGCCGCATTTTCGAATCATCCACGCACTTCAACCCGGTGGACCTCGTCTGCGCGCTCAGGTCGAAAGCGGGCCGGCCGTTCGCCCTCGAAGCGTTCGTCGACCCGTCCGCCGTGTTCCTGTCGACCAAGTCCCACGAGGGACGAAATCTCGTGGCGCTCGAGCGGCCGGGGCTGTGGAATGGTGCGATGGCGTGGTGGAACACCATCTTCGTCGAAGTTCCGGCGTCCACGTTTGCGCCGGTGAAGACGGTGCTCGATCTGCTACGGCCGGAACATCAGTCGTTGTGATGCAGCTCGTATTCCCGCTGGGCCCGATTCATCTCACTGGCCTGCTTCGTGTCGCGTTTCTTGGCCGCCTTGAGGGCCCGCGCGTGGGTGCTGTCGGACTTCACGGCCGGAATTGAGAGGAGCTTCTCCAACGCCTCGCTCTTGCACTCCGGGCATGCCGGCACGGTGCCCTTCAACACGAGCGTCTCGAATTGCCGCCCGCAACCCTCGCAGCGATACTCGAAAATCGGCATGTCCGATCATAACGCGCCTGGGCCAACGTCACAAAAGCGAGCTACCCCGGCCGCACCGAGTCAACACGGCAGAAACGTAAAAGCGACCACCCCCATCACGAACCACAATGCGGCAAAGATCAGCCGATAGCCGAAATACAGGCGAAAATCGATGCCGGCGATGGTCGCACCCACCAGCGCCCAAAACGGCGTGATCAGGTTTCCCATGTGGTCACCCACGCTGAGCGCCAGCAAGCCGCACTGCGGCGACACCCCCACCAGCGCTGCGGTTTCCACCGTGACGAACCCCTGAATCAGCCACTGCCCGCCGCTCGTCGGAATGAACAGCGCGACCAGGGTGCTGATGAAGGCCGTGAGAAACGTGTACGAGAGAGTCGTCAGGATTGGCGTGAACAGGTTGACGAGGAAGTCGCCGACCGGTGTGAACTGAATCAGCCCGGCCACACCGGCGTAGAGGTGATACAGCAGCACTATCGGCCAAGCGCGGCCGACCGCGTCCTGCAGCGCCCGGGTGAAGCGCGCCACCGTCCCGTGCAGGACGACGCCAAGCAGCAGGACGATGGTGTTGACTGAGTTGATATCGAGGCTGAGCTGCTTCACGAAGAAATGCTGGTAGAGCCAGCCGACCAACATGAGCGCCAGCGGAAACATCACCAGCCGCGTCTGCTCGAGCCACTGAGCCACTCCGCCGTCAGGTCCGTCCGCCGTTGCCGCCAGTTTCGGCGCCTCAGCATCGCTCGGCAAAGACATCGTCCTTCACGAACATCGAGACCGGCCGTACCGTCGCCGGCATCAGCACGACCCCAACGACCATGACCGCGAGGGTGAACGACACGACGAGGATGATCGAGGCCGGCGCCCAGATCGTCGTGCTGAGCGGCATGATGCCGGTGGTGCTCTCGAGGAAGTGCCCCGGCGTGGCCACCAGTAACGGAGCACTGCCAGAGAAGCCGAACTGCCAGATGGAACCGACCCCGGCCAGAGTGGCCAGCAGGAACAGGAAATCGACGACAATGCCCTTCTTTTCAGCTTCGCGGGCAAAGAGCGTCGCAATCACCGGGGAGAGCGCGATCGACAACCCCCAGTTGAGGTAAGCCACCACGCCGCCGGTGATCACGGCGAGCACTACCACCTGGACACGCGTCCGTGGCAGGCGCGACACCGCGGCGATAATTCGTCTGAACGTGGGCGTCGACCCCAGGATGAGGCTGAGCACGAGGATCAGCGTCATCTGCATGGTGAACGTCAGCAGGTTCCAGAGCCCGCGATAATAGGCGTCCATCGCCACCGTGACGTCTGCGCCGACGAAAAGCGACAGCGCGAACATCAGCACGAGTAGCAGAATGGACGTGGTAATTGCGTCCGGAACCACGCGCTCCATGGCGCGTGCGAGGCGTTCCACCCAGGTCATGCGTGGAATCCTCACACAACCAGTGATGGAATACAAAAGCGGCGGTCAACTTGCACCGCCGCCTGTAACAAGGGAGGTGGCCCGGTCAGCGCGGCGATGAGGCCTTGCGTCGCTCGGCCACACGCCGCTCCGCCTCGAGCCAGTCATCCTCGTGACGACCGTGCTCGCCGCCACGCGATTTGTAGATCGCATAGGCTTCGGCGGCGATTTCGTCGGGGGACGGAGGCGTCTCGAAAGTGTCCGGGTAAATGGACGCAGCCTCGGCCGCGATTTCCGCCGGCGTCGGTTTGGGATTGCTCAGACGGCGGGTGCGGCGCGGTGCACGCGGGGCGTCGTCTGGTGTGGGTGGGGTGTTTTTGGGAACGCGTGCCACTACTTGCCTCCTTAGGCCACTAATTCGGGGGAATGCAACTATCACTCTCACCGCGCATCAGCACAAGCCATGATGCGAGGTCGACCGTCAAAAACTACAGGGGAATCATGGACCATATGGACCACTTCGATGAGCGCCCCCTCGAGCGTCCGCTCCAGCCCGTTGAGATTGCGGGCCCACCAAGAACCAGGGCGACGCCGATTGTCGTCCTCGTCGTTGCCGGCCTGATCCTCGGTGGCGCCGGTGCCTGGTGGTGGATCCGCGCCAACCGACAGCCGGAAACGGCCCCGCCTGTTGGTGCCCAGAGCACCGAGGCCGCGGTCACCAAACCGGCTGACCCCGCGCGGCCTCTTCCAATGCTCGGCCAAATGGACACGTTTCTTCGGGCGCTGCTCGGCACGCTGTCCGCACATCCGGATTTTGCGCGGTGGCTCGCCACCGACGACTTGATCCGCCAGATGGCAAACGTCATCGACCGCATTTCGCGCGGGATGTCCCCGGCCGCTGAAGTGGCGGTGTTGCGCCCCCAAGGCGAGTTCGCTGTCGCTCGCCGCGGGCCGCCCACGATCTCACCTGCCAGCTATCGACGATACGACGGGTTGGCCGCCATTGTCGAATCGCTTGACGCGAAAGCCGTCGTCGATGCCTATCGTACCATTCATCCCCGGCTCGACGAGGCGTATCGCGCGCTCGGACGAACCGAAGGTAGCGTGGACCAGGCAATCGACGTGGCGCTGCAGACGCTGATTGAGACGCCTGTTACGGTTGAGCCACTGAGGGTCAGTAGTGGCAAAGGAGCGACTTACGCCTTTGCCGATCCGCAATATGAGGCACTTCAGCCGGCGCAGAAGCAGCTGCTCCGCATGGGCCCCGACAACGTGCGCCGGATCCAAACCCGTCTTCGCGAAATTCAGGGAATGCTGCGCAACTAGAAGCCTTCGTCAGAAATCGTTGTGAGAGGTGGTCCACGATTTGCTCAATGCAAATCGTATGTGGTTGAGCCCACTGCCATCATCTCCTGAACAGCCGAGGCCGCCCGGCAATCCAGCTCCCCAGCCGCCAATGCCGGGAACGCCGCCGACTGTTCCGCCTGACAGCATGCCGTCGCCCAAGCCCGTTCCCGGCGGGGTGCCCCCTACTGGACCGGCCGACGTGCAGAGCGCGGCTTTATTCCATCGAACATCTGAGAGGACATCATGATGCGTAAGGTTTTGCAGTCGTTTGTCGCTATAGCCCTGGTGGCCGGTTCCGCGGCGTGCGCCAACACGGCGCGCGGCGCTGTTGAAGACACGAAGGAGAATACCTCTGCGGTACGCGGCGCGGCCGAGACGGTTGACGTCAAGAGTGCCATCATTGCCGACAAGGCAATCGATTCCGGTGCCATCGACGTTGACACCTATCAGGACAAGAAGCTCGTGATCCTGCGCGGCTCGGTCCCGTCCGAGGCGCAGAAGGCGCGGGCCGAGCAGATCGCCCGTAAGAACGCGACGGGCTACACCGTGGACAATCGGCTGGCGGTCGTTCCAGAGAATTAAGGCCGTGGTTGAAGCTCCGCTCCTTGACGGCGGAGCTTCGATGGATGAGGATTCCGAGTCATGCGCCGACTTGGGTTCCTCGTCCTCATTCTGAGTAGTGCCTGCAGTCGTCCGGCCGAGCCGCCATCTTCCACCAAACCCGTCAACGTCGTCGAGACGCCGATCGCCGAACTCCGGCAGGCGATGGAAGAGGGGCGCACAACCTCGCGGGCGATCGTCCAGCAATATCTCACGCGGATCGCGCTGTACGAGGACCGCTTCAATGCCACCCTGGCGGTCAATCCCGACGCCTTGACTGAGGCGGACGCACGCGACCGCGAACGGGCAGCGGGCACCATTCGCGGGCCACTGCACGGTATTCCGATCGCGCTCAAGGACAACATTCACACCACCAACATGCCGACCACCGGCGGCGCCGTGGCCTTCGAGGGCCTGATGGTGCCCTACGACGCCACCATCACGCGGCTGCTGCGCGAAGCCGGCGCCATCATCATCGCCAAGACGACGCTCACGGAACTGGCCAACTGGGTGGCGGGCGGGCCAACGCCGATGCCCGGCAACTACAACGGCCTCAGCGGCTACGCGCTCAACCCGTACGACCCGCGGCGCGATCCGCGCGAGCAAACCGGCGATGGCCGGCCGGTGCTGAACACCGGCGGCTCGAGCTCGGGCGCGGGAACAGCCGATGAATTTCTGGGCGGCCAACGTCGGCACCGAGACATCGGGGTCGATCCTGAGCCCGGCGAATCAGAACATGCTGGCCGCCATCAAGCCGACCGTCGGTCGTATAAGCCGCTACGGCGTCATCCCGATCACCGCGGATCAGGACACGGCCGGGCCGATGGCCAAGTTCGTCGCCGATGCCGCTATCCTCCTCGGTGCGCTCGAAGCGGCATCACCTGATCCGAACGATCCGGCCACGAACGGTGCACGCCTCCGCCGAACCGCGACTACACGCCGCTTCTCAAGGCCGACGGACTGAAGGGCGCGCGCATCGGCATTCCGCGGGCGTTTTACTACGCCCAAACCACGCCTCCCGGTTCGAAGGAGGCGCGCGGCGGCCTCAATCCCGAGCAGACGAAGGTGATGGAGGCCGCGATCGAGGTCCTCAAAGCGCAGGGCGCCACCATCGTCGACCCGGCGGATATCCCGAGCGTCGTGGACCCCAACGCGAAGAACAACTTCCTGACCTGGAACATCTGCTCTGGCGCCGAAAGCGCGCGAGGCAAGGACGAACACTGCTCGGTGGTGTTCAAGTACGGAATGAAGCGCGAATTCAACGCCTGGCTCGCGTCGCTCGGTCCCGCCGCGCCGGTGAAGACGCTCACCGAGTTGCGCAAATTCAACATCGCCCACACGGCCCGCGGGACGATCAAGTATGGGCAGTCGCTTCTCGACATCTCGGACGAAATGGACGTGACGCGCGACCGCGCGCGTTACGAGGCCGATCGGGCGCGCGACCTGGCGCTGGCCGCTACACACGGCATCGACGAGGTGATGAAGGCGCAGAATCTGGACGCCCTGCTGTTCCCCGGGCGATCGGGATCGGCGATTGCGGCCAAGCCTGGGTATCCGACGGTCATCGTGCCCTTCGGCACCGTGACCAACGCGCCGACCCCGCCGCTGCCCGACGGATTCGAGGCGCGGCCAGGTCCGTACGGCGTCAGCTTCACCGGCATGGCCTGCTCCGAGCCTCGGCTGATCGAGCTCGCCTATGCGTTCGAGCAGGCGACGCGCCGCCGAGTGCCGCCGTCCTCGGCGCCTTGATGCGGCTGGATCAACGGCTCCGCGAACTGCGGCCCGATTTGTCCTGGAGCCGCATTCGATCGGCGATCGAGCGTGGCCAGGTAACGGTGGACGACATCGTGACACGCAATCCCGCTGAGGAAGTCGAGCCGTCGCACGCGATCTCGTTCGATCAGGACCGTCCCGCGCTGCCGCGCGCGCGCCTCGACCTGTCGCGCCTCTACGAGGACGAAGAGATTCTCGTGGTGGACAAGCCAGCCGGTCTGCTGACTGTATCAACGCATCCTGAGGCCAGGGCGACCGAAGACACGGTGCTGCGCCGCGCGCAGGACTATGCGCGACGGCTGCGGGGCCCGAGTGGTTATGCCGGCATGCTGCATCGCCTCGACCGCGACACGTCGGGCGCGCTTGCGATTGCCCTCTCCAGAGATGCGCATCGGCTGGGGCGTGAGCTGTTCGCAGCACACGAGTTTCACCGCTGGTACCTCGCAGTGGTCCACGGCGTGCCATCGCCGCGCGAGGGTACGATCGATGCGCCAATTTCAGACGAATACGTCAGCGGACGCCGGCGCATCGCCCGCCGCGAATCGGAAGGACGTCATGCGGTCACGCATTACCGGGTGCGTCATGCGTATCGCAATGCCGCGCTCCTCGAGCTGCGGCTCGAAACTGGACGGCAGCATCAGATTCGCCTGCATCTGCAGAAGCTCGGGTATCCGCTCATCGGCGAGCGCGTGTATCGGGACGAGGCGCGACGCGCGCGGGCGCCACGACAGATGCTGCACGCGTGGCGACTCGAGTTCAGGCATCCGCTCCATCGGGCGGTGGTAAAGGCCGAGGCTCCGGTGCCGCCCGACATGGCCGCACTGTGCGCGTCGCTGTCGCGTCAGGCACAATAGGCCGTCGCCCTCGATGTCTGCCCTTCAGCTGTTCCACACCTGTCTGATCAATGAATTCTTCCCGAGCGTCGGCTTCGCGGTTGTGCGCGTGCTGGAGCGGCTTGGATTCAGCGTCAACGTCCCGCTGCGGCAGACCTGTTGCGGCCAACCCGCCTTCAATGGCGGATTTCACGACGACGCCCGGGCAGCGGCGCGCCACACCATCGAGGTCCTGGAGGGATCGCCCGGGCCCGTCGTGATCCCGTCGGGTTCGTGCGCCGACATGTTGATCCACCAGTACCCGGTGCTTTTCGCAGGTGACGAGCGTTGGCGGGTCCGGGCCGATGCCGTGGCCGCCCGTTGCCAGGAGTTCAGCGCGTTTGCCGCGGCCCACGTGCACGGCCCGCTCGGCGAAGTGCAGGCGACGGTCGCCTATCACCCTTCGTGCCACCTCGCGAGAGGTCTCGGGATCGATCGCGAGCCGCGTGCCGTCATGGAAGCGATTGAGGGCGTGGACCTGCGCCACGTTCACGCTGATGACGAATGCTGCGGCTTTGGCGGCCTCTTCGCCGTCAAACATGCCGACATCTCGGCGCGCATGCTCGACCGCAAGATTGCCAGCGTCTGCGCGTCAGGCGCCGATCGGCTCGTGAGCTGTGACATGGGCTGCCTGCTGCACATCGGCGGAGGCCTTCGGCGCCGCGGCATAGCCCTGAAGGTTCAACACCTGGCGGAGCTTGCCGCTGAGGCGATCGAATGAGCACTTTTGCCCTGCGCGTTCACCGCGCGTTGGACGACGCCAAGCTGGGAGCGGCACTGGGCCACGTGAGCGGGCAGTTGCGAGCGCGACGGACGCTGGCGTTCCAGTCGTTGCCTGACGCGGACGCGATCCGCGATCACGCACGGAAGGCCAAGCTCGATGCGCTCCGCGATCTGCCGGCACACCTCGTCACCTTCGAGGCCAGGCTGCGCGCCAACGGCGCGGAGGTGCACTGGGCCGAAGACGCCGCAGACTGCCACCGCCTCGTGCTCGAGATCGCCGCACGTCACGATGTCCGGCGCGTGGCCAAAGGCAAATCGATGGTGTCGGAGGAGCTACACCTCAACGAAGCGCTGGAAGCCGCCGGCCTCGAGGTGGTGGAGACCGATCTCGGCGAGTACATCGTCCAGCTCGCCGGCGATCGGCCTTCGCACATCGTCGCTCCCATCATTCATTTGACGCGGGCGGACGTCGGACGCGTCATGCACGAGCGCATCCACACGCCGATGAGCGACGACCCGGCCACGCTCGGCAGCTACGCGCGCGAGAAGTTGCGACAAGTGTTTCTTGACGCCGATATGGGGATTTCTGGCGCCAACTTCGGGGTAGTCGAAACCGGAAGCATCTGCCTCGTCACCAACGAAGGCAACGGCCGGATGGTGACGACGCTGCCGCGCGTGCACGTCGTGTTGATGGGTATCGAGAAACTGGTGCCGACGCTGGCGGACCTCGATCGCTTGCTGAAGCTGCTCGCGCGTTCCGCCACGGGCCAGAAGCTGACGGTGTACACCACGCTCATCAACGGCCCGCGTCGCGCCGGCGACGATTGCGGGCCTGAGGCCGTGCACGTCGTGCTGATCGACAACGGTCGAACCCGTCTTATGGCGAGCGAGAACGCCGAGATACTCGGGTGCATCCGCTGTGGCGCCTGCATGAACGTCTGCCCGGTCTACACGAGCATCGGCGGTCATGCCTACGGTGATACCTATCCGGGGCCGGTCGGCGCGGTCGTCACGCCGGGCATGCGCGGCCTTCATGAGTGGGCTGATCTGCCCAGTGCGAGTTCGCTCTGCGGCGCCTGCCGCGATGTGTGTCCCGTTCGGCTCGACATCCCACGGATGCTCGTCAACTTGCGCCGGCAGGCGGCGCCCACGCACTCACCGCCATGGCTGCGCCTCGTCATGAAAGCGTTTGGCGCCGTTGCGCCTCGTCCGCGCGCGTATCGGGCGGCGATGGCGCTGATACGCCGCGGGCTGCGTCTGCGCGCCGTCAACGGGTGGATCACGCAGGCTCCCGGGCCCGGACGGGCATGGACCGACTCGCGAGATCTCATCGCGCCGGCTTCGAAATCCTTTCAGCAGGTGTGGCGCGAACGGGGCGCACGGTGACGGCGAGGGAGCGCATTCTCAACCGCTTGCAATCAGCACGGGCCGGGTCTCGGCTCCCTCGCGTTCAGCCATCGTCGATCCTCGCGGCGCCTCGTCTGACCGTGGAAGCATGCGTCCTCCGCTTTGAAGTGGAGGCACTGGCGTTGGGCGTCGAATGCTATGTGGAATCTTCCGTTGCCGATGTGCACGGGAGGCTGACCACGCTGATCGAAGGGCGTCGTGCGTTGTCCTGGGATCTGGCCCACTTGCCTTACCACGCAGGGGTGTTGATGTCGCACGCGATTCTGGGTCAGGCACCTCGGGCCGATCTGGCGATGGCCGAAGTCGGCGTGACGGGTTGTGATGCAGCCGTGGCGGAAACCGGCTCGCTCGTGATGTTTTCCGCACCCGGCCGCTCGCGAGCCGTGTCGCTGCTGCCGCCGTTTCACATCGCCCTCGTTGAACGAGCCAAGCTGTGCTTCTCGATGGCGGAGGTGTTCGAAACGTATCGAGATCGCCTGGAAGGCTCGGCGTCCTGCACCTTCATCACCGGACCGAGCCGCACTGCTGACATCGAGCTGACGTTGACGCTCGGCATTCACGGTCCCGGCAGGGTGGCGGTCATCATCGGGCCGTGAGGCACTTTGGTTGAGGAGGGCGCGGGGCTTCGGCCCGTGCAGGCCATTCGGAATCAACGTGGCAAGCGAGCAGTTGATGGCTCTCACAGCAGGCAAGCCAAGCCGTAGCCGGTCGTCGCGACGAGGCATCCGTCGTCTGTGTTGAGGGTGCAGGAGCGGGAGGAGAGGCGCGCGGGCTGGCCGAGCTTGTCGAGGACCTGCGACTTGCGGCGAAACTGACGACCAGTGAAGTAGGGCTTCCCTACTCTTCGTTATCCTCGGCCGTCTCGTCAGGCTCGTCGTCGCCCCAGGGGTTGGCTTGCGGGCCGGGAACGATGCCGGCGATGTCGGGATCTTCCTCGGGACTGCGCCCATCTGCCCCGCCCCGACGGGCGCGCGCTTCCGCACGTCGCGCGGCCTTCTCCTTCTGTTTTTCTGCACGAGCGCGCTCGCGTTCGCGTTTTCCCCGCGCCAGCGGGTTCCGGGTAGCCATCTGCCCGTTATTGTAGCGCGGGACCGCCGGAGCCTGCCCTTGACTCACAAGGCGTGTCATGGCGTGTGAGATGTTCACTGCCTTTGGCGTTGCCCACCAAGGCCGCGGCGGGGCGTCGCGCCGCTTCGCGCAGCCGGTCGAGGCGGTCACGCAGCGCGCGGGAAAAGACCACCGCCTCATCTTCGGTCCCGCCACTGGCGCGCACCGCCTCTCCGATCTGCGCCTCGGTGAGCCGATCCAGTTTGTCGAGGAGCCACTCCGCATCTGAAATGCGGATGCGGTCGGCGATGTCCGAGGTCCGTTGACCGGTGTAGCCGAATTGCAAGTACTCGCCGTTCACACCGGTGACAAACGCTTGGTTCTCGAGCGCGAATGCCTGGCAGTCCCAGCGGCCGCGACCGACGACCGTGCGGCCCCACCGGCCCAAGGCGCCACCCCAATCAATGATCAGATACCGGGCCTCACGCAGGCCACTGGGCAAGGTGTATTCGAATATCGCTGTGTTCGACCCCCGGGCTACATCGCGGACGTCTTTCGCGTCCCAGTTGGACAGCCACATCATGACGATCTTGAGTCCGTTCAGTTCGCGTGTGCCGACGAACGGGTTGTCGTGCCACGCCCAACTGTGTTCGTCGAAATGCTTCTCGACGCCAGGCTCGTCGAGTTCGAATCGGGCGTCGCGAAATCGGCCGTTGTCGTCGATGCAGTCGGACGCGCGTTGCAGTCCGGTCGCGCCTTCGAGGCGGCCTTCCGCCACGTAGTAAGTGGTCTCAACGAAATAGCCCGCCGCCCACGCCAGCCGCGTCGCGAGCGCTTCGGCGTTGACCTCGTGACCCCACTTCACGCGCCAGACAGAGCCACGCCCGTCGCGCACCGACACACAGGGCTGCGAACCGGTTGTGTGCTCCTCGAGAAACGTAAAGGGGGGCAGCGGCCGGCCCTCGTGGCCGCCCGGGCCCGCCGCAAGATCGAGCCGGGAGACGTCGCCTGGATCTCGCCAAATCATGGCCTGCACGGACCGGAGCGGGCGCTGCGGCGCGCGCCACACACGAAGGATCGAGCGAGCCCGCCAGAACGCGAAGAACGCGATGGTCCCGGCGAACATTGCACCAATGACCCACGATGACCGTGCGCAACACCTCGTCCATCCCGTGCAGGTCAACTGCAAGAACCAGGCTCAGGAACGCGAGTTGCAGAGGCGGCCGGTGTGACTCGACCATGGATACTTCGTGGCTGGCGGCTGGGGGTTTTGATCGGCCTGGTGCTGATGAGTTTGCTCCTGTTGCTTGCGCAAGATCAGGAGACGCTGACCGTACAAAGCCCGGTGGCCGCCGCCGACCCTCGCTTTGCGGAATATGTCGGTTCGCTGGTCGGAGCACCGGTGGAACCGGGCGACCGGTACGACGTGCTCAGAAACGGTGACGAAGTGTTTCCGCCCATGCTCGACGCGATTCGCCAGGCAAAGCGCCGCATCAGTTTCGAAAGCTTCATCTACGAAGACGGCGAGGTCGGCGATCAGTTCACCACCGAGTTCGTCAAGGCGGCCCAGCGCGGAGTCGAGGTGCGCGTCGTGCTGGACGGATTTGGCGCCTCCCTGTCAGACAACTCGGAGAAGAAACTGACCGACGCCGGTGTTCAGGTGGTGTGGTTCAACCTGCTTCGTCCCTGGAGCCTCGAAGAGGCCAACTACCGCACGCACCGCAAAGTGCTCGTCGTCGACGGCGAGGTCGGGTTCACCGGTGGCCTCGGGCTGGCGGATCACTGGCTCGGGCACGCGCAGAGCCCTGAACACTGGCGTGATACTCAGTTCAAGGTCGAGGGCCCCGCGGTTCGTGGATTGGAGGCCTCGTTCTACGAGAACTGGCTCGAATCGGGTGGGCTGTCCGCGCCCGCGCTCGACCCCCGTCAACCCCCTCAGCAGACCGGCGCGCAGTCGATTGTGGTGTGGAGCAATCCTACCGGCGGCGCGAGCAACGTCAAGCTGCTCTATCTGCTGTCGATTGCCGGCGCGCGCCGGCAGATTGACATTCAGTCCCCGTACTTCATCCTCGACGAATCCACGCGGTGGTCACTGCGCGCCGCCGTCGAGCGCGGCGTGCAAGTGCGGGTCGTGACCGATGGCGATATCACCGACGCGATGCCGGTCAAGGACGCCAGCCGCGACGGGTATCAGGCGCTGCTCGATGCCGGAATCGAGATCTACGAGTACCAACCGACCATGATGCACGTCAAGGCGATGGTGGTGGATGGGGTGTGGAGCGTCATCGGCTCCGCGAACTTCGACAATCGATCGTTCGAACTGAACGACGAACTCATGGTGGCGGTTCAGGATCCTGACCTGGCGCGGGCGCTGACGCGCGACTTCGAGGCCGACATCCAGAAGTCGATCAGGCTCGATGCGGCGTCGTGGCGCCAGCGTCCGCTGTGGCAGAAGATGCGGGAGTGGCTCTGGTCGCACTACGGGGAGCTCTTTTAGCTTTGGCTTTCGGCGCTGACAGCTTCGCACTGTGAGCGCGCCGAGAACAACGGCTATTCGCGCTCCGCACCAACCCACGTCCAGCCGTCCGCGCTTCGTCGGAAGTAGAACGTGGCCGGCTTCGCCCAAGCTAGCTGCATCGGGTGCGTCGCGGTCATCTCCACGCCGATGTAGTCGCCGGCGGCGGCCTTCAGCAGCACGGGGGGAACCGTCGCACTCGTGGCGCTGACTGTTTGGGTCTCGCCCTCGTCGGCGCGCGTGTCCGTCGCGTTGTCGAACCTGAACCACGGAGCGTGTAGCTCGTGGGCGGCTCGGCCACGTCAGCGGCCACGGCGGCATTGGTCCATGTCAGTTGCCCCGACGACGCGAGCGACAGATCGACGACCGGATTGACGGCGTTGAGCCACGTGCTCAGCACTTTGTCCCGGCGCTTGATCAGCGTTTCGGTCATGTAGTCGGTCGCCCGGGGATCGCTGTATTGCGCCTTCTCAACGATCGCGCGAATCGCGGCGTCGCTGAATCGCGAGACGATACGCGCGGCCCAGAACGCGTCGTCCGGCCGCATGTTGTCGAAGGCCGGATTCGGGATACTCCGGCTTCCACTCCGCCGGATCGAACGCGTCGCCTTCGATGCGTCCGATCGATCGGCGGTACGTCGGGATAGTCAACAACATCCATGGCCGGACATACAGGCCAAGCGTGGCAAGCGTCCGCCAGCCTGGTGCCTGCTCGAAGATGTATTCGTTGCCGGCGCGTTGCCGCTGCGCGTAGACTGTGCCGCTTCCGAGGATCGAACCGAAGTCGAACATGTAGTGCTGTGATGTAGCGCCGCCGCCCGAGCGCGGCTCGAGCATGTCGAGGCTGTTCACGCCCCTCGAGTCGTCGTGATTGAGCCAGGCGCCGAAGACCCGCGCACCGCGCAGCTCTCGCCGATGCTCGTGCGGGACGATGTCGTTGGGATCGTCCGGAGCGCGTGCCGTAGTAGCGGAAGTTGCCCGAGCGGCCTGCCCGGACGCGAAGCTGGCTGACCAGCACGCGGTAGCGTCCGTTGGGCAGCCGTGCGGCGCGCTCACGGAACACGCAGATCGAGATCCGTATCGCGTCGAGCCGGCGCTGCTTGCCGGATAACGGATCGCGCATCATGGCCTTCTCGGAAATCACCAGCGACTCCGCATCGATCTCGGCCAGAGATAAACTTCGACGGTGTCATAGCCGAACGCGTAATAAAACGCCGTGCCCATGATCTCGACCGCGCTGGCCAACTCGGGATGACTCGGAGGGTCGACTTCGATCTGATAGAGCTGCCCGGAAGGATCTCGTCATCCGGAAGCCGGGTTGGACGCCGGTGCCCTTGCCGCCGGACACGATCCAGCCCTCGAGTGAGACCAGGCCCTCGCGTGGTCGGGCCCGCGCACCAGCTCCGGCAATCGGGATGTCGTGACGGCCGATGCGGTTGGTGAACCAGCTCGAGTCGGGCACTTCGTCGAGCGTGTTGACATTCATCGCGCGCACGTCACGCCGATCGCCCGGCTTCAGGAACGAGTTGACGACGAAGTCGTAGCCGTTGGAGTCTTCCTGCGGGGCGGCCTTGGAGGCATCCAGCGCCATGTCGTCGTCGGTCCAGAGCGGATCGTCCGGGAAGAATCGCGGCTGGGTGGCCAAGCATGACCGACGCCAGGAGCAGCGACGCGGCAACGAGAACTGCTGCGCCCCTCTCAGAACACACCTCCAAAGACGATGTGCAGGTGCTTGCCGTCGCGGCTGCCGAACGCCGCGTCGACGCGCAGATGACGCCGCTCGGAGGTGTTGAAGCGAAAGCCGAAGCCGTAGTCGTCTTCGAGCTGCTTGAAGTCGAGATCGGACCGCTCGCAGCGCGACTTTGCCGGCATCGTAGAACAGCGCGGCATCGAGACCCGACCAGAGTCTCCCAGCGATATTCGGCTTGGAGCAACAGCGCATGCGGCCCGCGGAAACGGTAGTTGCGAAATCCGCGAAGGGTGTCGTTGCCGCCCAGCGTGGGCATCAGATAAAAGGGGATCCCGAGGCTGTCGTCGGCGGCCTCAGACGTTGACAGCCAACCCGCGCAGCGCGATCACCCGCCGGTCGGCGAGAAAGCCGATGAATTGCCGCACGATCGAGATCGGCTCGCTGGAAGCTCCGCCTGTCGCCGTCGTCGGCGATCGTCGTACTGGCGGAAATCCAGGCGATACCAGCCGCCACGGCGCGCGTTGCGCGGCTCGCGGTAGTCCACTTCGACAAAGGCGCCGGTGCGCACGTAGTCGAGTCGAGAGGACGCCGAGGAGTTCGGTCTCGGGCTCGAACAGCGCCGCGCTGCCGCCGACGATGAGCGCCGGCGCGAGGCGCACGCCCGCCCGTGGCGGCGAACTCACGCGTACGCAACCAGAACTCGATGAAATCGTCGCGAGCGGCATCAGGGCCGATGCCAAAGAAGGCTTCGCTTGGATATCGCGCAGGTTTGCCACCGCCTCGACCATGAGCCGGTCGCCGGCCAGATCGGGAAAGCCGCACGGGCCTGCAGTGCCCAGTACTTCTTGAAGCTCGCGGCGCCCCACAACTCGGCGACACCACGCCGCGCGAACATGTTGCGATCGCGATAGCCGAGGCCGAGGGCAAAGCCACTCCCGGTCGTCAGGCTGCCGATCTTGGGGTAGAAGCCTTCGCGCGAGAGGACAGTACAGCGCGTGATCCTCGACGAAGTCGAAGGTGCGCTGCAACCCGTCCGGCTCATTGGGTGAAAGGGCCTGCTGCTTCTTCTCACGCTCGTGCCGCAGCGCTTCGGCGCGTGTCGCCGGCGGCTGCTCGGTTTGCGCAAGGGCGGGTACGGCCGAAACTCCGGCCAGCAAGAGTAATGCGATACGAAGCAGCACGAGTCGAAAGGGCACCCGGGTCAAATCATATCGTGCCCGGTCAGCGAATGAGGTCCAATGGATCGATCGGCTCGCCTTCCCACCATCTCTTGTCGGGGCCGAGTCGAAAATGGCGAAGTGCAGATGGGGGTGTCCGGTCGGCGCGTTGCCGGTGGTGCCGACATAGCCGATAATCTGGCCGCGCTGCACCGTCTGGCCTTCGTTGAGGTCGGGCGCATAGCCGTCAAGATGCGCGTAGTAGTAGCAGAAACGCTCTTCGGGATCGAACTGATAGATGGTCAGGCCGCCGGCCGCACTCGTGAACAACTTGGCAATGCGGCCGTCAACCGCGGCCACGACCGGCGTTCCACGCGGCGCGATGGATGTCGATCGCTTCGTGCCGTCGACTGCCGCCACCGCGCAGCTCATCAAAGGTCGACCGCAGCGACGACGACTTCGACGCCCGCGACTGGCACAATCGGGCCTGTCTCGCCGCCGGACGCGTCCGTACGACGCTCGCTTGCACGAGCGACCTCGTCCCCCGCGTCGCCGGAGGCAGCCACACCCGAGTTTGATTCACGTGCAGCGCCGGATGCGTGCCGTGCACCTCCGTCACGGTACGGGCTTCAGACGACAGGTCTGCTGTCGTGTCGTGCCCGCCGGCACTGACGCCCGGGGGCGCGGGTTCGACTCCTTGCCCAGCAAGTATGCGCCGGCCCACCACAACGCGAGATCACCGCCAGAGTGAGCCACGGCGCGACGGTCTCTTCGCGAAGGAAGGACCGGCGCCGCTTCTTCATCGCAGAACGACTTTCGTTCCCGGCTCCACCAACTCCGCGATGCGCATCGCATCCCAATTGGTCAGGCGAATGCAGCCGTGCGACTCGGTGTGGCCGACGCGCGAGGGTTCGGGCGTGCCGTGAATGCCGTAGTGTTCCTTGCTGAGATCGATCCAGACGACTCCCGACGGGATTGTTCGGGCCGGCGGGAATCTTGGCTTTCGCGTGCGCCGGATCGGCGTCCCAGAACAGGTTCGGGTTGTAGTTGAATACCGGGTTGCGGCCGACGCCGTTGACCTTCCATTCGCCGACCGGCAAGCGGATCGTTCTCGCTGCCGACGGTCACCGGCGCATGGAACAGCACCTCGCCGTCGGCGTCCTGGCACCTGCAGGCTCTTCGACTGCGTCGGTGACGATAACCGTCACGGCTCGTGTTGGCCCGGCGGCCGTGCTGTCTGCCCGCGCTGGCGTTGGCGGCCCCAGCGGCTTCTCTGCGGTCTCGGGCGCCGCAGCACCTTGGGTGGCGGAACCACGAACGGCTCGACATTCGGCACCACGATCGCTTCGCCCTCGACGAACGTGCGCTGTTGGATTGAGCCGCTGCAGCAGTTTCGGGGACTGGCGTGGAAGCGCTCGCCGAGCAGCTTCGAGCACCGAGGTGTACGAGAGCGCACGGCAGCTTGGACTTCTCCATCATGTCTTCCGGGATGCTCTGCGAGAACGGGCCCAGGCAACGCATGCTCGCGGGAATCGTGTAGGACGATCACGGAAGCCGTGTCGCTCGCCGGAGATCGGCCGCCTTTGCTGGCTTTGAAGGCCGCCAGCGCGCGATGCGGTGTTGCAGCCCGGAGCGCGCGTCGATCTCGCCCGGCGAGAAGCCGGCGCGATCCAGCGCCACCTGCAGCGCGAGGTCTCGGCGGCGATTTCTCGTCGAGCGGAAGCACCTGGGCCGGTTCGCCGCGGTGCTGCTGGTGGCAGCTGCACGGCGGGCAGCGGCGAGGGGTCGGCAGGCGCAGCCCAAGCGGGCGACAGTAAAACCAAGAACAGGACAGCCCAAGCGTGCACATGCCTGTGAACGAGCAGAGCCAGGCATTCCAGCAAGCTCATGACATGTGACCGAGCTCAGCCGGCGATTCCACGCATCGAGTCGAGGCCCGGACATTGCAAGAGCTGAGCGCATGTGGCGCCACCGCCGTACCCGACTCGCCTGCAGCCATCGTCGGGTCGCGGCGTTTCGGCAGTCGCGCATCGCGATGATGGTCTCGGGTGACAAGGCGAATGCGCAATGAAGCAGTCCCAGCTGAACGTCGACGAGCCGACTGCCACAGCAGAGCCCCTCCACAAAGACAAGCGCGTCGTCACCGACGAAGAACGACGCGGAATTGCTGTCGCGTGCCCAGGTATGGCGCCGACCGTAGACGACCATCGGCCGCGCGTCCTTTGCGCATCTCAATCTGGACGAGCTGAGCTGCAAGTTCAAGATGTCGACTCGGCGGAACGACGCCGAAGTTCGATTGCGAGCTCGACACCGGTGAGGAGATTCGGATCAAGTACGGCAACGGGCGCGAAGTGCCCTGCCGAGGCTCGCCACGACCCGGCTGCTCCGGACCCTGGGCTTTGGGGCGGACCACGTGACGCTTGTCAGAACGCTTGCGGTGCTACGGCTGCCCGAGGAGCCATTTTCGATCATGAAGGCCGTCGAGGCGACCCGCGCCGAACCGTCTATCGAACGCGTCGTCGAACTACGCCAAGCTACGAAGAGTTCGAGTGGGTGGCGCTACGAGCGCAAGCTCAACGCGCGGCCGATCGAAACCGAGCGGCTCGAAGGGTGGGCGTTCTTCGAGCTCGAGCGGTCGATCGGCAAAGGGCGGCGCGCCGCGCGCGCACGTCGATGCGCCTGCGCCTGATGGCGGTCTTCCTGGCGCACTGGGACAACAAGTCGGAGAACCAGCGCCTAGTCTGTCTCGATCGCGACTGGCCGAGACGACGCGACGTGCGCGAAGCCATTTCTGCTGCTTGCAGGACGTCGGTGCGACGTTCGGCCCGAGGAAGATGGATCTCGAAGCCTGGGAAGCGACGCCCATCTGGGAAGACCGCGCCGCGTGCCGCGTGTCGATGCAGGATCTTCCCTACGATGGCGCCACGTTCGCCACCACGGTCATCTCGGAATCCGGCCGGCGATTCCTCGCCGGGCTGCTGGCCGCAGCTCTCCGATCGAGCAACTGACGGAGCTCTTCGCCAGCGCACGATTCGATCAGAAGCGCGGGCTCGCTGTCGGCCGCCGCACCAGTCGCTGGAGTGGGTGCGCGTCTTCAAGGCCAAAGGTGGCCGCCATCAGCGACGGACCAGCGTGCCCTGCGGCGTAGGGCGGCTGCACCTTGGTCAAGCGTTCCGGCGTCGATCGTCTCTCCTCGCCGCGAGATCGCCTGAAAGTGCAGCGCGTCGTCTTCGATCTCCACGAGCATGAAGTGGTAGTCGTCGTCATAGGTCCGCGCGATGAACGGCGCGGCCACGCCGTCGCCGACGGCGGAGCGAACCCGCCCCGCCGCTGACGAAGTACTGAATGCCGTTCTGCAGGTCGACGCGCTGGTAGATGTGCTCGTGCCCCGAGAACACCACGTCGACGCGATGGCGCAGCAGAATCGGTTCGAGCGCCAGCGATGCGCGCGCGACGTCAGGCGATAGCGTCCGCTGGTGTACAGCGGGTGATGCAGGAAGACGATCTTCCAGTCGAGCGTCTGGACGCCTCCAGCCGCTCATCGAGCCATTGCAGCTGCACGCGATCCAGGTTCGTCGAATCGAGCGCGAAGAACTCCGCACGTGTGGTCAGCCGCGTCAGCACATCCTCCGGCGGGCGCAAAGCTGTAGTAGCGCTCGCCTTCCATGTTGAACGGCGGATAGAGATCTGGCGCGGATCGTCGTGATTGCCAACGCCGCGAAGAACCGGACGCTGGCACCGAGCAGCTCGCGGTAGGGCTCTTCGAACTTCGAGCCGGTAGTCTTCAGCGAGTCGCCGGGCCTTCGTAGATGTTGTCCCCGAGCATCAGGACGAAGGCGATATTTGAACGCCTCGCGGAAGCGCCGCATCTGCTGGGCGACCTCGTGTTGTTCGGCCGTGCCGCGGCCGCTGTCGCCGATGACGGCAAATTTCACGGACGTTCTGCTCGTTGGGGAGCGTCAGCTGCCCGTTCTCGCCGGTGGCGCGACGAGGACGACGCGGACGTCCGGAGTCGTGCCTCGCTGGCCGCAGCGAGGTCTCCACGATCGCACGCAATAGCGCGGTCGCGACGAGCGACAATCAAGGCGCGCCAAGGTAGACGAGGGCCATGCGACTACGTCGAGGTCACCTGATGCACGATGTCCGGACCCGCTGGCATCTGGCATATCCTTGAAGCTCAGCCGTTGAGACGACGAGGCATGAACATGAGATTCTCAGACCGGCAATGTTCGGGTTGATGGCGGCCACATCGCGTGCGCCACCGCTCGCGAGCGTGCGGCTGCTCTGGCTGTGACGGGAATGTCCGGGTTCGCGCAGGCCCCGGCCCGCCGGCGACGTCAACGAGCATGGCGCGGCGACCAAGGCATTCCTCGACGGCTCGCAGGAATACGTGCACGTTCCACAACAACGTCGAAAAGATGGTGCCGCCCATCACGCAAACCTCGAGTCCTGAGGAAATCGCGCAAACGCGAGGCCGCACTGGGCGCGACGCTGATCAAGCAGCGGCCGGACGCCAAGGAAGGCGACTTCTTCATCAAGCGAGTATCAGCCTCACCTGATCAAGATCATCCGGGACGACTTTGCCAAGCGCCCGGTCACCGACCGCAAGGCGCTGATCGTCGAATTGCCCAAGGGACGTCAAGATCGCGGTCAATATGGTCTATCCGCCGACGCTGCCGCTGGCGACGTTTCCGGCTAATCTTCTCAAGGCGCTACCCGAGCTCCCGAAGGAGCTCGAGTACCGCATGGTCGGGCGAGATTTGATCCTGCGCGACGTGACCGGAAACGTTATCGTGGACATTCTCAGCAACGTCTTTCCCATTCCGAGGTAAAAGCGGCGAGCTTTTGCAGCGCGTCGAGGGCAACATGGCGAGCAGTTTCGAACGATACCTGTGGGCGGCGCTCCTGGTTGTCGACGGCGGCATGTGCCATGCCGTCGCAAACGGTGCCGCAGTCCCGCGACATCGCGGCGTCAGCGATCAGCGCAGGGCGGGACGGCGCGCCGGCGGTCGCGGCCAATGAAACGCTCGCCACCGGTCGCGCAGACGTCGATTCGCTTTTGCGGTGCTGGGGGATACCGGCACCGGAGAGCGTCCGCAGTACGACGTCGCGGCACAGTTGTGGACAGTCGCACGGCCGTCTTCCCGTATCGAGTTCGTCATCATGGTCGGCGACAACATGTACGGGTCGGAACGGCCGCAGGACTATGCCGAAAGTTCGAGTCCCGTACAAGCCCATGCTCGACGCGAAGATTCCTTTCTATGCGTCGTTGGGCAATCACGACGATCCCAACCAGATCTACTACAAGTGGTTCAACATGAACGGCAAGCGCTACTACTCCTTCAAGAAGGACAAGCTTGGCATCGCCGGGCGTCCGTTTTTTCGCGCTCGACAGCAACTACATGTCTCGCGAACAGCTCGAATGGCTGGACAAGGAACTGGCCGCGTCGGGCTCTGACTGGAAGATTGCCTTCTTTCACCACCCCTGTATTCGTCAGGCGGACGGCACGGATCGGAGGTGGACCTGCGCGACGCAGGTGGAACCGCTTTTCATCAAGTACGGCCTGAATGTGGTCTTCGCCGGTCACGAGCATTTCTATGAGCGGCTGAAGCCGCAAAAGGGCATCCACTACTTCACCGCCGGCGGGTCGGCCAAGCTCCGGCGCGGTGACATTCAGAAAACGGCCATGACTGGAGTAGGCTTCGACACCGACAACAGTTACATGCTCGTCGAAGTCGCCGGCGACGTGATGCACTTCCAGACCCTCTCGCGCACGGGTCGTCGCATCGATTCGGGCTCGTTAACCCGTCAACCGCCGCGGCCGACCCAACAGTGATCACACGCCTGCTAATTGCATTGTTCCTGGCCACGGCGCCGCTCTCCGTGGCTCTCGCGCAGCCGCCTGCGTCGCAACAGTTTCCACCTTTGCCGACCGGCCAGGAAGAAAGTCCGTACAGGCCCGATGAGGGTCAATCTCGAGGAGCT